>NZ_BDBX01000015.1 GCF_001613205.1 Nocardia sienata NBRC 100364
CTCATGCCCGGTGAAAACAGCATGAGCGGGTCAGGCCCGGAGGCGGTAGCGCAGCGTGACCACGCAGGGCCCTCGATCATGCCCAATGTCACAGACCCGGTACTCTCCCCGTGTTCCCATATCCGTCGATTTCGAGGATTTGACCAGGTGGAATCCACCGACGAACTGCGCATTGCCGCCGTTGTCCCGTGTCACAACGAAGAGGCGTCGGTCGCCAAGGTCGTCACAGACCTCAAGGCCGCGGTGCCCGGAATTGTCGTCTACGTGTACGACAATCTCAGCACCGATGCCACCGCAGAGAAGGCCCGGGCCGCCGGCGCGATCGTGCGCGCGGAGCGGGCCAAGGGCAAAGGCAATGTGGTGCGCCGCGCTTTCGCCGATATCGAGGCCGATATCTATCTCATGATCGACGGCGACGACACCTACGAGGCGTCCGCGGCGCCGGCGATGATCGAAACCCTGCTGTCGGGCCCGTACGACCATGTCCTCGGCGTACGGAAACAGGACGAGAGTGGATCGGCCTACCGGGCGGGCCACGAAACCGGGAACAAAGTCCTCAATGGTGTGGTGGGCAAGGTTTTCGGCGAGAACGTCGAGGATATGCTCAGCGGCTTCCGGGTCTTCTCCCGGCGCTTCGTGAAAAGCTTCCCCGCGGTCTCGCGCGAATTCGAGATCGAAACCGAACTCACCGTGCACTCACTGCACCTGCGGGTCCCGCAGACCGCGGTGCCGGTGGGTTTCCGGGACCGGCCGGCCGGCAGCGAGAGCAAACTGCGCACCTACCACGACGGTTTCAAGATCCTGGCCCTCATCGTCGGACTGGCCCGGCACGAGCGCCCGGTCGCCTTCTACGGCCTGCTCGGAACCGTCAGCTGGCTCGTCTCGGTGGTGCTCACCGTCCCGATCATCGTCGAGTACTACGACACCCACACCGTCCCCCGCTTCCCGACCCTGTTCCTGGCCTGCACTCTGCTGCTGGTCGGCTTCCTGGCCTGGACCGCCGGTCTGATCCTGGACGGTATCCGCCGTTCCCGGCACGAGGCGGCGCGGCTGATCTATCTCCGCTACGAGGCCCCCGGCGCGGGCAGCGTCCCGGCGCCGGCCGGTGCCGGCCGCAGTGATCGGGTGGCCGGGGACATCCGGTGACCGCCGAGACCGAGACCCGCCCTGCCGGGAGCGAGCAGGCCGCGGGTCGTTCTGTCCTGTCCGGTCCCCGCCGCACCGGCGAGGCCCTGCTGCGCCGGGTGGGCCCGGCGACCGTCGCGTTCACTCTGCTGGCCGGGATCTTCGGTCTCGTGTTCGCGGTGATGAGCCCGCCGTTCTGGGGTCACGACGAAATCACCCAGTTCGGGCGCGCCTATCAGGTGACCCACGGCGGCCTGAACCCCACCCCCATCGACGACGACCGCGGCGTCGCCTACGGCGGTGAGGTACCGGCGGCGATCGAAGCGCTGATGGGTTACGCGCTGGACGACTACACCCACAACCCGGGCGAACCCTATCCCGATGTGGCCGATCCCGCCGCCTACCAGCGGCTCGGCGATGCCCCGGTCACCGATGAACGCAAGATCGTCTGGTTCACCAATACCGCCGCCTACTCCGCGGTTCCCTACGTGCCCAGTGCGATCGGTATCGGATTCGCCGAACTGATCGACGCCGATGCCGGCACCATGGTGCGCCTCACCCGCTTGTCCGGGCTGGCCGCCTACCTGCTCGTGGTCGGCTTCGCGCTGTGGACGCTGCGCGCGCACCGCATCCAGTGGCTGGCCTTCACGGTGGCCGTACTGCCCATCGCGGTGTTCCAGGCCGGAACGGTCACCGCCGACACCCTCACCAACGCGCTGGCCGTCCTGGTGTCGGCGCTCCTGGTGAAGGGCCTGTTTCTCGGGGATCGGCTGGGCCGGATGGAAACCACCGCGGTGCTGGGCACCGCGATCCTGCTGCCACTGTGCAAACCCACCTATGTACTGCTGGCCATGCTGGTGGTGCTGATTCCGGCCCAGCGGATGGGCCTGACCGGTTGGCGCCGGTGGCTCACCTGGGTATGCGCCGCGATCGGCGCGATCGGATTCGCGGTATGGATGAAGATCGCCGCGCCCACCGGCGAGGGCACCGGCCTGATGCGGCCCCCACATCAGTGGTACACCGTGGACACCGGCGAGCAGTTGATCGGCATCCTCACCGATCCGTTCGGCTTCCTGCGGACCTTCTGGGAGAGCATTCTGCGGCGTGACCAGGAGTGGTTCCCCGAATTCTTCGGGGAACTCGGTTTTGCCTATATCAACGTGCCGGCCACCGCGATCGTGGCCTGCCTGCTGGCTTTCGCGGTGAGCGTGGGCATGGCGGAACGCTTCGACCGCCCGGATTTCCGGCGCACGCTGGTGGTCGCGCTGACCATGGCGGCCAGTGTCGCGATGATCTATGTGACCCTCTACATGTCCTTCACCCCGGTCGGCTACTACATCATCGACGGTGTCCAGGGCCGCTACTTCGTTCCGCTGGCGATCGTGTCGTTCGCGGTACTGCTGCGCTGGATGCCCTTCCGCCTCCGCGGACCCGGCGACCGCGAACCCGGCCGCTACGCCGCGGTGACCATCGTCGTCGCGGCGCTCATCGCGCTGATCGCCTCGGTGGCGAAGTACCACATCTACGTCTGGGCCTGACCGGCGCCGGGCGCCCACCGGATACGCCCGGTCCGCGCTACCGCGGGCCGGGCGTTGTCACGATACGGGGATGGTCCGCTCCCCCGCCTCGGCATAGGCACGCTCGGTAGCCGCTTTGACCGGCCGCCACCAGGATTCGTTCGCGCGGTACCAGGCGACGGTGGCCGACAGACCCGCCCGGAAGTCCGCATAGCGTGGTTGCCAGCCGAGTTCTTCACGAAGCGGGCGCGCGTCTATCGCATAACGCTGATCGTGGCCGGCGCGGTCGGTGACATGGTCGAAATCTCCGGGGTCCCGGCCGAATTCGGCGAGGAGCAGCTCCACCACCGTCCGGTTGTCCAGTTCACCGTCGGCCCCGATCAGGTAGGTGCGGCCGATGCGGCCCCGGTCGAGGACATCCCAGACCGCGCGATTGTGGTCTTCCACATGGATCCAGTCGCGGATCTGATGCCCGCCACCGTAGAGCCGGGGGCGCACACCGTCGATCAGATTGGTGATCTGGCGCGGAATGAACTTCTCCACATGCTGGTACGGCCCGTAGTTGTTGGAGCAGTTCGACAGCGTGGCGCGCAGACCGAAGGAGCGCACCCAGGCGCGCACCAGCATATCGCTGGCGGCCTTGGTCGCCGAGTACGGGCTCGACGGGTTGTAGGCGGTCCGGTCCGAGAACGGGGGGTCGTCGGGGCCCAGGTCCCCGTACACCTCGTCGGTGGAGACGTGGTGGTAGCGCACATCGTGGCGGCGCACCGCCTGCAGCAGCGAATAGGTGCCGACGATATTGGTCTGCACAAACGGCCAGGGTTCGGCCAGCGAGTTGTCGTTGTGTGATTCGGCGGCGAAATGGACCACCGCGTCCACCCCGCTCACCAGCTCGTCGACCAGGTCCAGATCGGCGATATCGCCGTGTACGAAGTCGATCCGATCGGCCACCGGGTCGAGCGAGGCCCGGTTGCCCGCGTAGGTGAGCGCGTCCAGCACGGTCACCGTCGTATCCGGCCGTTCGGCGACCGTGTGCTGGACGAAGTTGGCTCCGATGAACCCGGCTCCACCGGTCACGAGTAGACGCACCCGTTCACTCTACGTCCTGGTCACCGGGCCGGGCAGCGCTCGGTCTCACCGCGGTGCCCGAGGTCGGGCTCCCGGCCCGTTCACCGCGCCGAAGAGCGGCCCCGGGAGACGCCGGGAATCGATCAGGAACACGAGATTTTATGAAATTCGAAGAGCGCGAGCCGCTTTCGTCACCCCCATCGACCGGAGACCGCTCCCGGACATATAGCCTTTTTGTCTGGATCCGGCCGGGCCCACCGGGCAGCCGATTCCGTTCGATTGACACGTATCTGTGCCCGCACTCCCATATGAGGTGAATACATACATGCTCGTCAGGAGTTTGACCACGATGTCGACGCTGCTCATCGCCGCGCTCGGTATCGCATCCGGCAGTGCCCACGCCGCGCCCACCGCCCCGCCGGCGCCGGTCGGCTTCACCGCCGAGGTTGTGGACGGACGTTCCGTCGTCACCACCGATTCGGGATCCATGGTGGTCGAGGACGGAACCTTCAAGATCAAGGCCGCGGACGGCACGGTGGTGGCCGGCACGCCGCTGAAATTCCGGCTCGACGATTTCGAGTTGCCGATCGCGGCGGAGATCTCCGGCCACACCGCGACGCTCACCCCGCAACTCGACCCGGACCGGGCGGTGTATCGACCGGTCGCGCTGCCACACCAGGAAACAGCGCCGTGGAAAACGCCCTACGACCGTGAGGTCGCCGCCTTCACTCGGCTCAAGGACACCATCGCCACCGGGGCGGCGGTCGGCACCGTGGTCGGTGGTCTGGGCGGCGCCGGTCTCGGTTGTGTGCTCGGTGGTATCGCGGGAGCGACCGTGGCCGCGGCGACCATCGTCGGGCTCTTCGGCCCGTTCGTGCCGGCCGCGGTGGTCGGCTGCCTCGGCGGCATCGTCGCGGTCGGAGCCCTGGGCACGCTGGCCGGCCAGCTGTTCGTCACCGCCCCGGTGATCATCGGCGCGGTGATCCAGTACGTCACCACCATCAACGAACCGTTCCCGCCCAATGGATCGGGCCCGGCCCAGTAGGCCACCGCGGATCTCCGGCGTCGTGCCCCTCCGCGAAATATTCGCGCAGGGGTACGGCGTTCGGTCCTGTCATGGAGATCGGCGTCAACACCTTCCTGACCGACGAGGGAATCAGCGGTACCGTGCTCGGGCCGGCACTCGAGGAACGCGGTTTCGAATCGCTGTTCCTCGCCGAGCATTCCCATATCCCGGCGAGCCGCCAGTCCCCCTACCCCGGCGGCGGCGAACTCCCGCGGGTCTATTTCCGCACCCTGGACCCGTTCGTCGTGCTCGGTGCGATCGCCGCGGTCACCGACCGGCTCCTGCTCGGGACCGGGGTGACGCTGCTGGTCCAGCGCGATGTCATCCACACCGCGAAGGAGGTCGCCACCCTCGACCAGATCTCCGGCGGCCGAGCGGTCTTCGGTGTGGGTGTCGGCTGGAACCGCGAGGAGATGGCCGACCACGGCACCGATCCGCGCACCCGCGGCGCCCTGCTGGACGAACAACTCGAGGCGATCGTCGCGATCTGGACCCAGGACCTCGCCGAATACCATGGCCGCTTCATCGATTTCGACCCGATCTTCGCCTGGCCCAAACCGCACCGCCGGCCTCATCCGCCCATCTTCATCGGGGGTGGCGAGGCCGCCGCCCGGCGCGCGCTCCGGCACCGTGTGGGCTGGATCCCCAATGGTGTCCCCGACGCCGCCGCGGTACCGGCGCAACTCGCGGAGTTCACCGGCAGCGGGCTGCCGGTCACGGTCACCCCGGCCCCGGCGGACCCGGCGGTATTGGACGCCTATGCCGAAGCCGGCGTGGAGCGGGTGACGCTGAAATTGGAAACGCAGCCGGAAGCCGATTCGCTGCGCGATCTGGACGAACTCGCGAAACTGGTCGAGCGGTACCGGGCCTGAACGATCACGCGGACAACCGGTCGGCGCCCCAGCTGCGGTGGACATAACCCACCACCCGGTCCAGCTCCTCCCGGTCCACCGAGGCCAGCTCGCCGGGCTCCAGCGGATCGAAATGGAAGATGTAGAGGCGCGAGGCGAACTGTTCGAACGGCAGCGATGCCTCCCCGAACCGTTCGCCGTGCCCGGCGGTGCCGACCACCACGCCGTCTCCCCAGTCCTGCCCGCTGTCATTGTTCGGGTTGTAGAAATAGACCCGCATCCGTTCCTGCGGGTCCAGCGCCACCCGCAACACTGTGATCGCATGCCAACCCACGAATCGAGCGGCGCTGTCGGTCACCGCGACCCCGGCCGGCTGGGGGTGGATCAGCGGCTGGTTGCCGTTGTGGAACGGGTGGTAGCTCGCATAGAAATGCCGCAGGAACTCGTCGAGATCGGTCAGGTTGCCGGTCGCCACGTCGACATTGATCCGGAACCCGCGTCCGGACCACCACCCGTGGAATTCCGGATTGATCCAGCGATGCGGATCGCCCTCCCGGTCCGCACAGCGCCGTCCCATCTCCGCGTAGATCCGATCCAGGTGGGGCACGACCAGTAGCGATACCGGGTCCAGGTCCACCGGTAGCTCGGTGGCGACCCCACCGGCGCTATCGCGCGAGGAGATCTTCTCCCCCTCGAAATGCATGACGACCTCGTCGTCGCGCGCGGCCCAGACCAGCGTCTGCAGCAGATAGTCCGGGTCGTTGTAGGCCCACATGGACAGCGCTCGCGCGGACTGGCAGGTCGGATTGTCGCCCTGGCCGATCCCGAGCGGTAACCCCAGTACCGACAACATGCCCGACAGCAATCGGGCCGGCGGGGCCGGGTCCGGTCCGAAAGCCTGCGTCAGGCGCTGCCGGGAATGCGCCGACAGTTGCAGGGCCAGCTGCCGCCACAGGGCGGGGGCGACCGGGGGCTGGTACAGAATGCCGCGTTCCAGCATCAGCGCCAGCCCGTAGATACACTGCGCCGTCTCGACGTGCACGGCCTCGTCGATCAGCCGCCGCACCAGTTCGTGGTAGCAGAGCAGGCATTCACGACCGGTACTGGACAGTCCGAGCGCCTCACCCAGCAGATATTCGCCCTTGCCCAGCAGGAAGCGCACCAGGACGGCGTGGTACGGCGAGACCAGGCCCGTATCGTGCATCGAGCGCGCGAAACCCGCTGTCTCGTACTGCAGCGCGTTGTCGTCCATGGTCTCCAGCCGGGCGCGGTACACCTCGACCCCGGGATCCTCACGGCAGGAGTCGGTGGTGCCGTACAGGCTGCTGATCAGCCGGTCCGCGCCCAGCCCACCGGCACCCAGATCGATATCGGGATTGCTGCGCGCCACCGCGATCTGGGTGATCATCCGTTTCACCGAGTCGACCTGGACCGGGCGCTGCCGCAGGATCCGCCAGATCTCGTCGACCAGGTTCTCGAGGACCTTCTCGTAGCCCACCTCCTCCACCAGATGGCGCAGCAACTCCCGCGATACCTGGGCCATCCGCCCCTGCTGCGTGCGCTCGGCCTCGGACGGAGGGGTGAACAGCAACGACAGGTTGATGGCGAGCACCTGCGACACATGGTGGTGGGCCTGCTCGGCGGAGATCAGCGGATGCGCGTACGCACCCTTGGCGACCTCCAGCAACCGCAGATTGCTCACCGTCTCCAGGACGACGGTGTCCGGATTGGAGCTGCGCAGCGAGCCGCTGCTCAGCGACGGGACGAGAATCTGCGGGCGCGCCCAGTCGGTACCGAGGAACAGGCCGGCGGTATCCAGCCGCACCGCACGCGATCGCACCGCCGCGCAGCCTCCGGGCAGCAGCAGTACTCGGCGCAGCGCGCCGAATACTCGCGACAACTTCACCTGCTTGCCGAAATCACCGGCCTCCGCGAGTGCCTGAACGGCATCGTCCAATCTGGCCAGATGCCTGTCCATGGACTCGCCACCGCTGCTGAGTGGACTCAATCGCCGAACCTCCCCGACGAACCCGTTGCCGACAACGGATCAAATATAGAAATCGAGATCTTCCTGCCTTTTCAACAGGTCCCGGAGAGTGTACGGGTCCTCTCCGAAGAAGTACAGAAGACCCCAATGGTTTCCGAACGCCGTACGTTTCATCACTTTTTCGGTCAGCGGAGCGGTGAGCTCATGTGATTCGAAATATTCGTGCTCTTCGGTCTCCTCCGGGACCGACAACCGGCTGACCACCCGGCGGCGCGGGTAGACCCCGAAGGTACCCGCATGGCCTTTGGCGTCGACCACCTCCTCCGGGAAGAATTCCGTTATCTCCTCTTCTGTCGTCTTGGGGTCGAATGCGAGTACCAGACCGTGATAGGCATTGAATCCGTACGCCCGCTCCAGCAACTCGAACACTTTGAACCCCGGCGGCCGGTAGGCGACCTCGCCGAAATACATCTCGCCGTCACTGGTCACGAAGTACTCGGGATGGACGAAACCGAACTCGATATCGAACGTTTTGATGAGCCGTTCCACCTGACGGGTTATCTCCGGCCGATATTTCTCGAGTTCCGGGGTCGCCGGGACGAAGACAGAGTAGCCGAGGGTCACATATTCCGAAATATTCAGGAACCGGATCTTGCCGTCGTGGATCCATGCCTCGACCGCGAATTCCCAGCCGTCGAGGTGGGACTCCATGAGAACCGGGAATTCGTCGTCGGGGATGGTCTCGATCTCGTCGGGCGTCCGGATGACCCGGTGACCGAGGCAACCGGCCTTGTCGAACGCCTTGATGTGAATGGGGTCGTTCGGGTCGCCGTCGAGTTTCATCAATGTCTGGTTGACCCGTTTCAGAAAACGGATCACGTCATCTCGCTCGTGCGCTTCCTCGAATATCCCCACTCTGATACCGCCGAGCTGCGCGCGTCTTTTCATCAGAGCTTTATCCCGCAACAACATGGCCTGACCGAACAGCCGCGGGTTGTCCATCAGAACCGAATTGATCGCCCCGGCCCACTCGACGGTCTCCTCGAATATCGGGATGGCGACGTCCACGCCCATATCGCGCAGCGTCTCGGCGATCTCCACCGATCGCTCGTTGAGCCTTTCGAAATTCCACGGAATATAGGGTATATCGTGTACCGCGCAATATTCCTCCGCCCATTCCGGGGCGACCACCACATAACGCCTGTCGAAACGGTCTATCGCCTCGACCGCATTGAGACTCCAACCCAAAAGCGCTACATACCCCTTGTCCGGGTTTCGATTTCTCGTGTTCACAACCGGAACCGACAAAGCCTATCCCCTCTCAATCCTATTTCGCACCTATCAGATCTCGAGGGCGCAATATCACGGCCGCACACGGAAGACCGCACCGGCACGGAATTCGGGCGGATACTCGACCGAATCCTTAACAAAAATATCGAGACGGATCTGGATCGGACCCCTGTATCGCCCTCATTTCGGATGAGTACCCACCACAACCCGTTACCAAACGGTGCCGGGGGCTCGCCGGGCCCGCTCACCACGCGGCAGCCGCGCGCTCGCCCGCCGGACCGTCGGGGCCCACGCGACTCGGCGGCGCGGCGAAGTACCGCCGCACGCAGCCGCACTCACCCGGGCTGGCACACTGACCGAACATGCGCGGAATCATTCTGGCGGGCGGCACCGGGTCGCGTTTGCATCCGATCACGCGCGGGGTGAGCAAACAGCTGGTCCCGGTCTACGACAAGCCGATGGTCTACTACCCGCTGTCCACTCTCATGCTGGCCGGGATCCGGGACATACTGGTGATCACCACACCCGAGGACGCCGAATCCTTCAGGCGCCTACTGGGCGACGGCTCCCAATTCGGGATCACGATCGATTACGTGGTGCAGCCGGTGCCCGACGGCCTCGCCCGGGCCTTCGTACTGGGCGCCGACCATATCGGCAGCGAGCCGGCCGCGCTGGTATTGGGCGACAACATCTTCCACGGACCCCGTCTCGGCACCAGCCTGAGCCGGTTCGCCGAAATCGACGGCGGCGCCATCTTCGCCTACCGCGTATCCGATCCGACCGCCTACGGTGTGGTCGAATTCGCCGACGGCAAAGCGATTTCCATCGAGGAGAAACCCGAGCGGCCGCGGTCCAACTATGCCGTCCCGGGACTGTATTTCTACGACAACGACGTGGTGGAGATCGCGCGCGGACTGCGCCCGTCCGGCCGCGGCGAATACGAGATCAGCGATATCAACCGGGCTTATCTGGAGGCGGGCAAGCTCAGTGTCGACGTGCTGGCCCGCGGTACTGCCTGGCTGGACACCGGGACCTTCGACTCACTGTTGGACGCGGCCAACTACGTCCGCACCATCGAGGAGCGGCAGGGCCTGAAGATCGGGGTACCCGAGGAGGTCGCCTGGCGGATGGGCTATATCGACGACGAGCAACTGTGCCTGCTCGCCGATCCACTCACCCGTTCCGGTTACGGTAAGTACCTGCTCGATCTGCTCGAGCACGGACGAAGTTGGTGAGTGGGTAGATGCGGATCAGTGAGATGTCGGTCCCCGGCGCCTGGATTTTCACCCCGAGAATCCACGGCGACGACCGGGGTGCCTTCGCCGAGACCTTCCGGGCCTCGGAGTTCGAGAAGGCCACCGGCCGGTCGTTCGAGCTGCTGCAGGTCAACACCTCGGTTTCGGCCGCCGGCGTACTGCGCGGCATCCACTACACCGACGATCCGCCGGGTCAGGCCAAATATGTGACCTGCGGGCGCGGCGCGTTCCTCGACGTCGTGGTCGATCTGCGGCCCGGCTCCCCCACCTTCGGCCGCTGGGACAGCGTGGTGCTCGACGATCTCGATCGCCGGTCGGTGTTCCTGTCCGAGGGGCTCGGGCACGCGGTGCTGTCACTACAGGACGACTCGGTCCTCACCTATCTGTGCTCACTCGAGTACAGCCCCGAGCACGACCACGATCTGGACGCCTTCGATCCGGATCTGGCCATCGAGTGGCCCGAGACCGGCCGTGACGGGCAGCGGCTCACCTATGTGCGCTCCCCGAAGGATGCCGCGGCGCCCCGGCTGCGGGGCCGCTGAAATACCGGCCGCCGGGCGGCACAGCGACTCCGGTCGGATCCGCGTGCGTGCGGCCGGATCATGCCGCCGTCGAATAATAGTGATCTTCCGTACTGCCGAACTCCGGCGGTATCACGGGGGTGGCGGTGTTATTTGCGCGACCCGCGGCGGAAACGCCAGAATTGCACCGCCCGCACATCTTCGGAGAGCTGGTTCACGGGTTCGGCCACCTCGGAGAGCACCTGAAAAAGATCATCGGCGAGGTCGCTGATGTGCTCCACCCGGGTCGCCAACCGGGAAGCGTTCACCAGGAATTCCAGGAAGAGCCGGACCGCGGCGGCGATCATCAGCGCCAGAGGTAGCGCCAGCAGGGCTGCCACGACCCCGAGCAATGCCGAGATCCGCCAGGCCAGCACGGTGAGCGCCACCGGCACGGCCACCGCGAAAACCAGCCCGAGCAGGTAGACCAGCGGTAGCAGAGTCCTGGTGGCGGGCCGGCGGAACTGCACATCCAGCAGTCCGCGGACCGTGTCGGCGCCGAGATTCCGGACTGTCCGGGCCCGATCCTGCGACCCGGGACGGGATTGCGCCTCCCCGGCGGCGGCCCCGTCGGCGAAGCGTTGCACGGCCTCGGCTCGCCAACTGAGCTTTCGCCGGATTCGCCGACCAGGCGAATCCGCAGTATCGTCCTCCTCCGGCGGTCTCACTCCCGCGCCGGCTGTGGGAGAAACCGTCGCCTCAGGTGCTCCGGCCGCCGCCGGACCGGTTCTCGGGGATTCGTCCGCTGCCTCGCTGGCCATAACGGAATACTTCCCGGATTGCGTGCGCGAAGCCAACCACGACCCCGATGATCGTCCTGTACCAGTGAATATCGACTGCCGCCACAAATGAGAGGAAGCCGACAGTCGAAAAAAATCGCTGGAACGGCGTAACGCCCCGGGCACCCGGCACCGATACGACCCATGAAAGCCGGAGCTTATCTATACCGGGGAATGGAGATGACAGTGCGTACGACGTTTCCGACTTCCGTCTCGGCGGCCGCCAAGTCCGCTGCCGCGCGGGATTACGCCCAGCGTGGCTGGACGGTCGCCGAAACGACCAACGGCCTGTGCCTGATCACCGACGCAGACCTTTCCGCCGTCGAGGTCACCGGGGAGTTGGCCGCGTCGGTCCGCCGGTATCTGCGCGCGAACAACCTGACCGGTCCGGTGATCGAGATTCCGGGCGCCGAGCGCCGGGAGATCCATCTGGTCACCGGGATGCGTAAGGCCGACCGCGCCGTCGCGGCGCTGCGGGCCGCGGGCGCGGTCGTGCACACCGACGGTGACGGCATCCCGCTGCCGCCCACCCACCTCTCGGCCGGTTCGGCCAGCTGGGGCGTGGACCCGGAAGAGGCCCGCTGGATCCCGCCGGTCGTCGCGATCGGCGCCGCCGTCCGCTCCGTACGCGCCCGCCGGCCGCAGCGGCTGGCCAGCGTCGCCTGCGCCTGAGGCACCGCGCGGCCCCGACCACACTAGAAACCCGACAGCAGTGAGCCCCGGAGGTCTCCGACCACCGGGGCTCATCGCTGTGCGTGGAGCACCTAGCGGATACGGAAGATGACCAGGCGCTGGACGACGAAGTTGATCACCGTGGCCGTACCCTGCGCGATCACATAGGCCAGCGGCACGCGCCACCACAGCCCCTCGTCGAAGGCGTGGTAGAAGACCCAGTTGATACCCACCTGCACGCAGAAGGTCAGTGCGTACAGGATCACGACCGCAATGAAACGGGCCCGGCTCGGGGCCGCGTTGAAGGTCCACCGGCGGTTGATCAGATAGGCGGTCGTGGTGCCGGCGATGAAACCGATCGCCTTGGCCGGGTTCACCGGCAGACCCACCACCTCGAGCAACAGCACATAGAGCCCGAAGTCGACCACGGCCGACAGCGCCCCGGTGACGGCGAACCGCACCAACTGGGTCACCAGACCGATCTGCGCGCTCCCGGATCCGGCATCGTCCGGTTCGCTCACGGCGACGACCGGCTCCTCGGCCGAAACGGAAACATCCCCGGTGCCGCCGGGCGTCACCCGGGGGCTCCGGCTCACTGCGTTGCTTTCAGGGCCCACCGACGGAAATGTACTTGTCCGGAGGCACCCGCGGCCCCGCGGGTGCAGTCGACCGTTCGTAGAGCGGCGACCATTGAGCACCAACAGAGTCGTGAACCTACCCGGGTTGACCATGTCCTAGGTCCCCGCGCCGCTCTATCCACTCCGGACAGTCGGCATCCGAGGTCGGGGCCCGCCCCGGTTCCGGAGCGTGTGCGAGTGCGGTCGACCGCCCACGGGACGGCGACCATTGAGCACTTACAGTGCGTCAACCTACCCAGGTCGACCGAGGCGCACGTGCCCGGACACCTCTCCTCTACTTCGAATGGTCACCTCCATGGTCGGGGCCCGCCCCCGGTTCTGGAGCGACGGAGTGAAGGAGCGCAGCGACTGAACGGAGGAGTGAAGAACCGGGGTCACAGGGCCCCGACCCCGCGGCGCCGAAGGCGCCGCAATCCGATACAGCCTGTAGCCTCTATGCCGATGTCCACGAAAGCTCCGACCTCGACTCAGGCGTCCGGTACCGTGACCCCGCCGGCCGGCGATCCAGTTAGCGCCGGTACGGGGTTCACGCTACCGACGCGAACCCGGACGCTCACCGGGTGGGCCCGTACGGCGGCCACCACCGCCGAAGTGCTCTCGACGAGCGACCCCGAACTCATCGCCCGCGCGGTCGCCATGGTCGCCGAGGACAACGACGGCAAACCAGAGCATCTGCGGCGCGGTGTGATCGCCCGCGGGCTCGGCCGCTCCTACGGCGACAACGCGCAGAACGCCGGCGGGCTGGTCATCGATATGACCGCCCTGAACAAGATCCACCGCATCGATCAGGACACCCGGCTGGTGGATGTCGACGGGGGTGTCACGCTCGACCAGTTGATGAAGGCCGCGCTCCCGTTCGGCCTGTGGGTTCCGGTCCTGCCGGGTACCCGGCAGGTCACCGTCGGCGGCGCCATCGGCTCCGATATCCACGGCAAGAACCATCACAGCGCGGGCAGCTTCGGCAACCACGTGCGGTCCATCCAGCTGCTCACCGCCGACGGCGAAGTACAGACCATCGGCCCCAAGAAGAACGCCAAGCTGTTCTGGGCCACCATCGGCGGCTGCGGCCTCACCGGCATCATCCTGCGTGCCACCATCGAGATGACGCCGACCGAGACCGCGTACTTCATCGCCGACGGCGATGTGACCTCCGGCCTCGACGAGACCATCGCGTTCCACAGCGACGGCTCCGAGGACAACTACACCTACAGCTCGGCCTGGTTCGACGCGCTCAGCCCGATGCCCAAGCTGGGCCGGGCGGTGATCTCGCGGGGTTCGCTGGCCAAGCTGGACCAGCTGCCGAAGAAACTGCGCAAGAATCCGCTGGGCTTCACCGGTAAGACGTTCCTCACGTTCCCCGATGTGTTCCCCAACGGTCTGCTCAACAACAAGACGTTCACCCTCGCCACCGAGATCTGGTATCGCAAGGGCGCCACCTACCGGCAGAAGCCACAGGATCTGACCGCTTTCTACCACCCCCTCGATATGCTCGGCGAATGGAACCGGGCCTACGGGTCGCGGGGCTTCCTGCAGTACCAGTTCGTGGTGCCGCCGGAGGCGGTCGAGGAGTTCAAGCAGATCCTCATCGATATCCAGGCGAGCGGCCACTATTCGTTCCTCAATGTGTTCAAGTACTTCGGCGAGGGCAACCAGGCGCCGCTGAGCTTCCCCATGCCGGGCTGGAACGTCTGCCTGGACTTCCCGATCGCGCCCGGTCTCAACGAGTTCGTCACCGAACTGGACCGGCGGGTACTGGAATTCGGTGGACGGCTCTACACCGGTAAGGACTCGCGCACGACCGCCGAGAACTTCCATCAGATGTATCCCCGGATCGACGAGTGGATCAAGGTCCGCCGCAGCGTCGACCCCACAGGCGTTTTCATGTCCGATATGGCGAGAAGGCTGGAGCTTCAGTGATCAACGCGGTAGGCAATCCGCAGTCCATTCTGCTGTTCGGCGGGACCTCGGAAATCGGCCTCGCGATCGTCGCGGAGTACCTGAAGAAGGGACCGGCCCGGGTGATCCTGGCCACCCTGCCGGGGGATCCGCTGCGCGATACCGCGGTGGCACAGACCAAGGCCGCGGGTGCGAGCCAGGTCGATGTGATCGATTTCGACGCGCTGGACACCGACAGCCATCCGAAGGTCGTCGACCAGGCCTTCGCCGACGGGGACGTCGATGTCGCGATCGTCGCGTTCGGGCTACTCGGCCATGCCGAGGAACTGTGGCAGGACCAGCGCAAAGCGGTACAGATCGCGCAGATCAACTACACCGCCGCGGTCTCGGTCGGCGTGTTGACCGGCGAGAAGATGAAGGCCCAGGGCTTCGGCCGGATCATCGCCATGTCCTCGGCGGCCGGTGAGCGGGTGCGCCGCTCCAACTTCGTCTACGGCTCCACCAAGGCCGGGCTGGACGGTTTCTATCTGGGCCTCGGCGAGGCGCTGCGCCCGCACGGTCCGCGGGTTCTGGTGATCCGGCCGGGTCAGGTACGCACCACCACCACGATCGAGCATTGGAAGGCCACCGGCGCCAAAGAGGCACCGTTCACGGTCGACAAGGAAGAGGTCGCCGCGCTGGCGGTGGAGGCCTCGGAGAAGGGTAAGGAGCTCATCTGGGCACCGGGCGCGTTCCGGTACGTGATGATGATCCTGCGCCATATCCCGCGGGCGATCTTCCGCAGGCTTCCCGTCTAGTCCATCCGAGCCGGCCTGCCCGTATGAGCGGGCAGGACCGGTGAGCCGGCGCACCCGGCACGAATATTCGAGGGCCGTCGCGCACCGATCCGATCCGGTGTGCGACGGCCCTCGCCGTATTCGGTACTTCCGGCGGGCCACCCGTGTCCGGTGGCCGCTACCGCTGTCAAACGCGGGTCATTCGCTGGCCCAGCTCGCGGCGCAGCACCTCCTGGGACGGCAGGCGCCCGAGGACGCGCAGCACCGACGGTCGTAGTTCCTTTTGCTCCTCATCGGTGAGCAAGCCGACGAGATCGCGCAGTTCCATATCGTCGAAGGCCGAAGTCATGCGAACCAGCCTACGGGCCGTGTTGGCGTTCGTCATCCGTTCGGCAATTCCCTCACATGGAAATAAACCGATCTGTGAGCCATACCACTTGATAGACGAGTCTCGATGTAGCGCAACCTCGTTCAACTCACTTTGATCGGATCGTCGGTGCTCGCGCCGCCCCGGTTCTCCTCGGTGACAGTCGTTTCGGCCGGTACCGCGTCGGGACGGTACGGGGTGAAACGCTCGAGCGAACCCCAGTCCCGACCCCAGTCCTCAGACAGATAGCTCGCCACCGAATCGGCTTCCAGCAGTAGCTCGGTCCAGCCGAGCGGGCCACCGCCGATATGGTCCTGCCACGCGTTGGAGGCATCGGAACCGACGCGATCGGGCAGGATCCGCCAGCGCGGCACCTCCGCGACGCCGCGGCTGTGGTCGAACGGCCGCTGGCAGCCGAACGCCAGCCCGACATGCCAATCCAGCAGGACCAGGTCGGTATGTCCCACAACCGTGTCCAGTGTGGCCAGGCGCGGCAGCCGCGGCGGCGTGACGGCCAGCCACTGTCGCGCGGTGATGTCGTTGTCGACGGCCACCAGCCGGACCGCGTTCGCCTCCCGGGGCAACTGGTCCAGGGGTACGCGCAGATTGCGCCAGGACGGATTGGGGCCGATATCCAGCGGTGTCACCGACCCGAGCACCGTCATGGTGCCGTCGGCATCGCGCGTGCCGTACTCCACCGTGAGGTCCTGGCCGTAGGTGAGCACGCCATCGGCGTCCACCGATTTGATCCGGCCCGCGGCGGTCAGGGCGAGCACCCGGTAGGCCGGATCGGCCCGCATCTCATCGGTGAGATCCAGGCGGTACCAGCCGGTGGTCAGCTTCGCCTGCTGCTGGTCGCCGGTCCGGTAGCTACCGAGCACCGGGGTGCGCGCGGGGTCCAGGCCGAAGGGCAGCGCCACCGTGGAACCGTTGATACCGGCCTGCACGGACGTACCGCCGCCGGTCCCGGCACCGGTGGTGTCGGTGGTCTTGTTCTCGGTATCGGATTCGACGGAATTCGCACCGCCGGAGGTGGTCTCCTCGGCGTCGGCGGTGAGGTCCTGCGCTACTCCGTCCGGGGTGAATCCGACGGTCCGCGCCTCGGGGTCGGTGGAGATCAGGCCGTTGGCCGGGTCGCCCGCGTAGGGCAGCAGCAGCGAATCGGCGGTGTTCGTCTCCACCAGCACATCGTCGGCCAGTCCGCACGGATCACCGGCCAGCGCGCGGACATTCGATTTGGCGACAGAATAGGCCGGGTACTGCCCGACGGCGGCCTTGGTCAGCGAGGCGATCTCGAAGAGCACCAGCAACGCCGCGGCCACCGTGAGCGGCGCCGAGGCGTATTGGGCCGACCGCGACGGCGGCCCGCTCCGGTAGGGCGCGCGATAGTGCAGCCACAACGCCACCAGCAGCGCGAGCACGGCGAGTCCGAGGAACAGGGTGGACAGGCCCTTGCCGGCGATCAGTGGCGCCTTGTCCCACCACGGCACTCCGTAACTGGACACGTACCACCAGCCGTTGGAGCCGGTGAAGGTGATCGCCAGCAGGAACAGCACGGCGGCGGCGAACAGGGCGCGATTGCGTGGTGCCCGGATACCGTTGGTGCCCACCGCGACAGCGGCCAGCGCGGCCAGCGAACCCGCCAGACCCGCGTAGACGCCGAAATGATGGGTCCATTTGGTGGGTGTGAACATCATCAGCAGCAGCGAGGCGAACACGATGCCCAGAATGCGCACCGACGGGCCGCGCGAGGTTCCGGGGATCCGGCCCTTGCGCAGCACCTGCAGTACGCACACCAGCAGGCAGAGCAGCATGAGCAGGACCCCGAACCGCCGCGCCAGCGAACCGTCCGGCGACAGCATGAGCAGCGAATCCCAGCGGGTGCGCTCGTCGAACCAGGCCACATTCGGTCCGACGGCGGTCCGGACGCGGGTGGCCTCCAGCACCGTGGACAGCGTCTGATCGGCGAAGATCACCACCAGCACCAGGGTTCCGGCGGCCAGGCCCGGTAGGACGAGGCTCGCGTACCGCCACAGCGCCTGCGCCCGGGAAGCGCCGCCGCGGGCGCGCGCGATGATGATCTGGAGTACCGGGCGGGAACCGGCGATCAGCGCGGCGATGCAGATGAGCCCGGTGGGTCCGGCGGCCAGCGAGAAGGCCGCGATGAGTACCGCGACCGCGGCGGGCAGCAGCCGCGCGGTGGCGATGGCGCGTTCGATCGAACACCAGGTGAGCAGCGCACCGGCCGCGATCAGCGGTTCCGGGCGCAGACCGTTGTCGTAGGGCAGCCAAAACGCCAGGAACACCAGGCCCGCGGTCCACAGGGCGATCCGGTTGCCCCGTACCCGCGCGCCCAGCCGGGGCAGCACCTCCCGGCTGATCACCAGCCAGCACACGACCCCGGCCAGCAGCGTGGGCAGCCGCATCCACGGGCTCGACTCCGAGATCCGGGTCATCCAGGCCAGCACCTCGTAGGACCAGCCGAACGGTGCTTCCGGCACCCCGAACCAGCGGTAGTAGTTCGCCAGATAGCCGGCTTTGTCCGAGACGCGGGCCATGTTCAGGATGTATCCGTCGTCGGAGGTATTGGCCCCGATGATGTGCCAGCCGACGAGTACGCCGAGCACCGCGCCGTCGGCGAGCCGGAAGCGCCACCAGTGCGCGGGCAGGAAACGACGGGCCCGGCGGCCATCGGTGGTGTCGAGCAGATGCAGCGCGATCAGGGCGAGCACCGTGCACACCACCGCGCCGGCGATCGCGGCCAGCTTGAGCGGAGTCGGGGACGAGGTGAAGCGGGAGTCGATATCGGCGTGCAACCGGATACCGTCGAGTCGCTCCTGGGGCAGGTCGGTGAACACTCCGACCATTTGCGGGCGGATGTCCCGGTTCACCTCCGCGCGGAACGGTGTTCCGTCGGCCCGGGCGGCACCGGTCAGTTCCGCGGTGGTCACAGCGGCCGACGAAGTGACGGTCAGGGCCTGACAGCCGCCCAGTTCGGCGCGCTCGGCGGACAGCAGCGGCACATCGCGCAGCACAACCGACAATGTGTCGCCGGTCACCGTGACCCGTAGCCCGCGCGCCGACGACTGGCCCGAACCGTCGGGAACCGTCTCCACCACAATGCCCTCGGCGGTGTTCAGCACCGGGCACGGCACGGTGAGGTCCAGCCGCAACGGCTGATAACTCACCAGCGGCGCCTCGACACTGGCCGCGCCGGCCTGCGGCCAGTCCAGGGCGGTACGGTCCTGGCGCACCGGCAGCAGCGGCGCCGCGACAGCCAGCACGAACCCGAGTAGCCCGGATACCAGAGCCAGCAGGCGGATACGGTTCAACGCTCGAGGAGATCGGTCCGGTCGCACGGGGCTCGACTCTAATAGGCGCTGCGCAGCGGAGCTCACCCGCAGACCGCGCGCGGCCGGACGCAGCGGCAACCGGGCGGCCGACGCCGGGCGGTTTCGCTCAGCGGTTCACGACGACCAGGGTGAACGGGCCGATATCGGTCACCGTGAATCGCGGGTCGTCGAACAACGCCACGGGGAACGCGACGGTGTAACGGCGGACGTTCGGATCATTGGGGTACACATCGGCGGCCAGCCGCAGGGTGTACTCGTCACCGCTGCGACGGAACAGGAAGGCGTCCGGCGCGCGCCACGGCGCCGCGGCCAGCGCATCGAGAAGTTCGTCCGGTGTGTCCTTTTCGCTCCACTGCTCGATCGCCGCGGACCGATCCGCGTAATCGGCCAGTGGATTGGCGTAGTGCGAGGTCATGCTCTGGAAACCGAAGTACGGGTAGTAGGCGAGGAAGGTGGTGTCGCCGGTGAGTACCACCGTTTCCGAGGGTTCGCGGCCGGTCTGGGCGCGCAGTGCGTCGTCGATGTTGTGATAGTGCCGGACCGCGGACGGGTCGCGCTGGTCGGCCCGCCGGCCGTCCCCATCGGTATCGGTGTAGGCGGTGGTGATCTCGGGAGCCAGGACATGGGGAATGTCCTGGCAGTAGGCGAGCGCGCCGACTGTCGCCAGCACGATGACCACCCAGCGGAACCGCGCCGGTTCGTTGAGCGCCTGGTATACCGCCCGCGCACCCTCCACGAAACCGAACCCGCCCGCCGCCGCCAGCAGTACCAGCAGCACCGGTTCCAGCCGGAACGACAGCAGCGTGGACCCGGCCGCGGTGGCCAGCATCGACAGCAGCGACCACAGGTACACCGCGATCACGCCGAGACCGAGCGACTGGGCGCGCCGCGAGGAACTCGCGCGCATCACCAGCCAGATGGTTCCGATCAGGCACAGCGCGCCGAGCAGCGAGAAATGCGCCATCGGCAACGGCAGTTCGGATCCGGCCTCGGGCAGATAGTGGAACGCGCCGCCGGACTGCAGTTTCGGCCGATCCAGCATCCGGGCCAGGAAGGGCAGGAAAACCGGTAGCGCGATCAGTGCGGCGATCACACCCATCACGATCAGCCGCAGCAGCGGGGCGCCGATCGCCCGTCCGGCGCTACCGACCGGCGCGTGCGACGCGCCGGTATGCGCCGCGATCCGGCGCGGTGTCCGAGCGGCGTAACGCGCCCGCACATTGAATCCCGCGGCAACCACCGCCATGAGTACGACGGTGAATACGGCGAAGGCGAAATACAGCGTGTAGCAAGCGGCGGCGAATCCCAGGAACAACCCGGTACCCAGTACCGCACCCCAGCCGCCCGCGGTACGGCCGCCGGATTCCGAGTCGCCGCCGCCGGTCTTCGCCGCGCCACCGGTGAGCTCGGCGGGCCGATACAGCGCCCCCCAGGCCATCACCAGGACCGGCGGTAGCAGGATCGCGATCACCGCGCCGTACGCCTCGGGCGCCGCGTAGGTCACGGCGACGGCCGTCACCGCGCTGGTGACCCCCACCGCCCAATCCGCGCGGATCAGCTGGGTCCACAGCACCAGCGACACCACCGCGGCCACCGCGATCGACCCGATCGCGTACGGCTTGAACACCTCCCAGCCGTCCATACCGAGCACATTCGCCACCCGGCCGCCGACCCAGAACCAGCCGGCCGGATAGAACGGCGGCAGATCGGCGTAGGTCATATCGCGCAACGCGGCGCTGTCGGTGAGCCGGGTCAGGTATTCGGTCCGGAACTCCTGGTCCACCGAGATCCCGAACAGGTACAGCTTGGTGGCCGCCAGCGGCATCCCGAGAGTGACCGTGACGAACGCCGAGATACCAGCCCAGGAAAGCGGTTTCGCGAGCCATCGGGAACGCCGCAGTCGCAGCAGGGCGATCGACCCCGCGATGAGCGCCGCGGCCCCCACCTGACCGACAGTGGTCAGCGCCCGCACGACATTGGAGGAGTTGAACGCGGGCCACTGCACCAGGGAGAACGCGACCAGCCCGACGGCGACCACCACCACCGCGACCACCGTCGCGAGCACCGCCTCGCCGACTCCGGCCCCGACCTGACGCACCAACCGCGCGCCGCGACTCGTCGTCATCGGCGTACTTACCTCCGGCTCCCGATCCACCTACTGGGCGTCGGTCAGCCTAGTGCAGGGTCGCCACCCGGCCCGCGTGCACACAGAACGTGCCCCGACGCGGTGAACCGACGGCGTCGAGGGCAATGGGCTCAGCGGCCGGGATCGATCGGACCATCGTGCACATTGAGCTGCTGGAGTTCTACCGAGAGTCGAGCGGCAGTGACGAAGTCCGCGTCGTCGTGCACAATCACCAACCCATGGTGTGCGGCAGTTGCGCAGACCAGCAGATCTACCGCGGACAGGCAGCGGTGGTTCCCCCGCTCGGCGGCGTAGTACTGCAACTTGCCTATCCATTGACCTGCCGACTTCGGAACGGTGACCTCGGGATACAGCTCCTCGTACATACGGCAGAAGGTCGTGTATTCCTTCAGATTGCGCGCCGACTTCAAGAATTCGGCGCGCTGCGGGTAGCAGGACCGGAATTCGCCTTCGGCGGCCGCTGGGAGCCAGCGGTCCACCAGCGCCGGGTTCCTGAGAAACCGCCACATAGCCGAGGAGTCCACAAGATAACCGATCACCCGCCGAAAGCCTTCTTCTCGGCCGCGTGGGCTGCCTCGGCTCCCTCGATATCCCAGTCCCGCGCAAGTTCGAAGTAGCGTTGGAACGCTTCTGCGCGAGACCGGCGCTGGTTGTACTCACGCAGAGCTTCCGCGACCGCTGCCGTCTTGGTCTTGTGGCCACCCAGCTTCTTCGCGGTCTCCAGTTCCTCGTCGTCGATCTCGATGTGGGTTAGCGACACAGCAACCTCCTGTACAAAATACGACGACCGGACACCAGAAATTGTACATTCCGGTGCCCGGTCGTCGCAGTCGTCAGCAGATCAGAAAACCCGCAGCTTGCCCGGATCCCACAACCCGTTGCGGGTCTCGGTACCCGTCGCCAGTTCCGCCGGTACCGCGTCGTAGTACTGGTCGTAGCGTTCCAGCGTGCCCCAGTCCCGGCCCCAGTCGTTCTTCAGGTAGGTCGGGATAGTGGTCGACTTCGCCAGCATCTGGGAGAACCCGAGCGGACCGCCGAACTCCTGGGCCTGCCAGGTGTTCGTGGAGCTCACCGCGAGCGGGCGGTCCGGCAGGATGCGGAACTTCGGTACCTCGGCGACCCCGTTCACGTGCCGGAACGGGCGCTGACACGGGAACTGCAGGCCGACCGCCCAGTCGAGCAGGATCGGCTGCTGCGAACCGAGGTAGTCGTTGGCCGATTCCAGTTTCGGTACCCGCGGCGGGGTGAACGCCAGCCACTGGTCGCCGATGAGGATCGGATCGTTGGCGACTACCCGAACCGCGTCGGCCTCGGGGGCGATCTCGTCCAGCGGCACCCGCAGGTTGCGCCAGGACGGGAAGGGGCCGATATCGCGGGGCAGGTAGGTACCGAGCGGGGTGACCGAACCGTCGGCCTGCCGTTTGCCGTAGTCGACGGTCAGCGACTGGCCGTACTGCATGGCGCCGGTGTCGTCGTAGGACAGGATGCGACCGGCCGCGGTGATCACCACCAGCGGATGGTCGGGCGAGCGTTCGGGCAGTTCGTACCAGCTCGACGAGACGAACGCGGGCTGCTGCACACCCTCCTGGTAGCTGCCCAGGATGGGAGTGGTGGCCGGGTCCAGACCGAAGGGCAGGGCCACAGTACTGCCGTTGACCCCCTGCGCGCCCTGACCGCCGCCGGTGCCGGCGTTCTGCCCCTCGGCGAACGCGGCGCCCACGGATTGACTGGAGGTGTTGCCGGTACCGGGTTTCACCTCGACCGCGTCGGCGGACAGATCGTCGGGGACGCCGTTGGGATCGAAACCGACCGGGTCCACCCCGGCCAGCGGATCGTTCGGGTTGGTGGGCGGGTTCGCCGGATCGATGATCGGGTTCAGCCGCCCGGCGTTCGCGTTCGATTCGACCAGGACATCGTTGGCCAGACCGCAACTCTGCCCGCTCAGCGCGTCGATATTGCCGCGGGCCAGCGAATACCCCGGGTACTGCGAGTAGGCGCCCTTGGCCAGGGAGAGCACCTCGAACAGCACCATGGCCGCGGCCACCAGCGTGAGTGGGATCGCCGCGAACTTGCGGATCCGGCGGCCCCGGGCGGTGCGCGTGGAGTTCGGCGGTTTGGCGTAACCCTCACGCAGCGTGTGCCAGCCGACGAGCAGCAGGGCCGCGGCGAAGAGCACCAGCAGCACGGTGTTGGAGGAGATACCGGCCAGCACCACCCGCTTGTCGAACCAGGGCACCCCGTAACTGGACACGTACCAGTAGCCGTTGATCCCGGAGAACGCCAGGGCAAGCGTGAAGAGCAAACCGGCCAGGAAGATCGCCCGGTTCTTGTGCGCCCGCAGCGCCGAGGCCGATACCGCGACGGCGGTCACCGCGGCCAGCGATCCCGCGATTCCGGCATAGGCGCCGAAATGGTGGGTCCACTTGGTCGGGTTGAACATCATGAAGAAGATCGTGCCGAACACCACACCCATCAACCGCCAGGTCGGTGCCGCGGCGATACCCGGCACCCGGCGCCGGCGCAGCAGCACCAGCATGGTGGTGAACAGGCACAGCAGCATGACCAGGAAGGCGAAGCGGCGCGACAACGACCCATCGACGGTCTCGACGAACAGGTAGTAATACCGCAGGTAGTCCTCGTACCAGGCCAGGTTGGGTCCGGCCAGCTGCCGGACCCGGTTCGCCTCCTGGATACCGGCGAAGGTCTGGTCGCCGTAGACCACGGTGAGCACCAGGAATCCGGCGGCGGCCAGCGGCGCCAGCAGCGCGACCGTGCCGTGTTCCCGGTGCCGCCGTACGACGATGCGGGTGAGGGGGCGGATACCGGCCAGCAGCGCGGCCACACACATCAGGCCGGTCGGCGCGGCGGCGAGCGTGAACGCCGCGACCACCACCGCCACCGCGGCCGGCAGCAACCGCGCGGTCGCGATGGCGCGCTCGATGGAAACCCAGGTGAGCAGTGCGCCGAGGGCGACGATCGGCTCCGACCGCAGACCGTTGTCGTAGGGCAGCCAGAACGCCAGGAAGACCAGCCCGCCGGTCCACAGCGGAACACTGCCGAACCAGGCGCGCCCGCGGGCGCCGCGCAGGCCGTTGCCCAGCCGCGGCACCACCTCGCGACTGATCAGCATCCAGCACAGGATCCCGCAGGCCAGCGCGGGCAGGCGGACCCAGGGGCTGGCCGTGGAGACCTCGGCGAACAGCTGGATCACGTAGTAGTACCAGCCGAACGGCGCCTCGGGTACGCCGTACCAGCGGAAGTAGTTGGCCATATAGCCCGCGTCCGGCGCCACCCGGACCATGCTCAGGATGTACCCGTCGTCGGAGGTGTTGGCGCCGAGGAAGTGCCAGATCAGCAGCGTGCCGATGACACCGCCGTCGGCGAGGGTGGGCTTGAGCCAGTGTGCCGGCAGGAAACGCCGGTGGCCGCGCCTGTCACTGGTGTCCAGTCGCGCCAGTGCCACCAGCGAAAGCACCGTGCACAGCACCGCGGCGACCATCGCGACGAGTTTGATCCAGGTGGGGCTGGAGCTGAACCGGGTGTCGATCGTGGATTCCAGGTTCAGCCCGGCCGGGATACCGCCGGTCATATCGGTGAACACACCGACCAGCTGCGGACGCAGATCACCGACCAGCCGGCCCGCGTTGGGTTCGCCGTTCTCCATGGTGAGCCCGACGAAGGCCGCGCTGGTGGCTTCGATGTCGGAGCGGATGGTGATGGCCGAGCAGTTCGCCATCGCCGCCCGGTCGGCGCTCGCCACGACCGCATTGCGGTCCACCACGTCCACCGAGGTCTCCGAAACCCGGACGAACAATGCCTCCAGCGCCGCGCGGTCGCCCTGCGGGGGTGCGGTGGCCAGCAGCATGCCGCCCTGCGGGGGCAGCTGGTTCACCGCCGCGCACGGGATGGTCGCGGTGAGGTCGATCGGCACCTGCGACATCAGCGGCGCCTGCACATTGGCCAGGCTGTCGTGCTGCGGCCAGCTCAGCGTCGCCGTGGTCTGGGTGACCGGCAGAAAGGGTGTGGCGATCGCGAACAGCGCCCCCAGCACACCGGTGATGATCGCGACGAGACGCGCGATCCGGAAATCCTGCGGCGCGACCTTCGGCTCCGGCTCCGGTGGCGTCTTCGTCAGTACTGCGGTGGCGACTTCTGGCACGCTGGCATGCTACTTGGGCGCGGCGCGCAAGGTCCGGTGGTGCCCCGGCGCGTACCCGATCCGAGTGGAAACACACCCGGCATTCGAGGCATACAAACCACCCGGACGGGGTAAAGACGGGCGGCTGGCACAATCGGCCGGGAAACACCCCCTTAAGCGCGGGGTCGAGCGGCGGTAATGGAAAGGTAGAGGCATGACCAAGGTGAATCTCGAGACGAACTACGGAACCATCGGCCTCCAACTGGACGAGGCGAAGGCGCCGGACACCGTCCGCAACTTCGTCGAATACGTCAAGTCGGGACACTATGACGGCACGATCTTCCATCGCGTTATCCCGGGTTTCATGATCCAGGGCGGTGGTTTCGACGGCCAGATGCAGCAGAAGCCCACGCAGGCGCCGATTCAGAACGAGGCGGCCAACGGCCTGAAGAACAACAAGTACACGGTCGCCATGGCACGTACCAACGATCCGCACTCGGCGACCGCGCAGTTCTTCATCAATGTCGCCGACAACGAGTTCCTCAATCACACCCAGCCGGCGGGCCAGGGCTGGGGCTACGCCGTCTTCGGCGAGGTCACCGAAGGCACCGATGTGGTCGACAAGATCGCGGGTGTGTCCACCTCGTCGCAGGGCATGCACCAGGACGTACCGGTGGAGAACGTGGTCATCGAATCCGCGGCCATCACCGGCTGATCCGAATCGGTTTGTGACGGTTCGGGTTGTTCCCTCGGAACAACCCGAACCGCGAGCGGCTACAGCGGCAGCAGGTGATGTTTGCGCGGGTTGCGGATCACGGTCTTGTCCCGCAACAGATGTAGCGCCCGCCGTAGTTCCAGCCGGGTCTGCGCCGGTTCGATCACCGCGTCGATGAAGCCGCGTTCGGCAGCCACCCACGGCGTGGCCATGGTGGCGTTGTAGAAGTCGATCATCTGCTGCCTTACGGCCGCTTTCTGATCCTCGGGCGCGGCGGCGATCTGCGCGGCCCCGATGAGGCTCACCGCGCTCTCCGCACCCATCACCGCGATCCGGGCGGTGGGCCACGCCAGGTTGATATCGGCGCCCAACTGCTTGGATCCCATCACCGCGTAACCGCCGCCGTAGGATTTGCGGACCACCACGGTCACCTTCGGCACAGTCGCCTCCACGAAGGCGAACAGGAACCGGCCGCCGCGTTTGATCACGCCGACCTTCTCCTGTTCCACGCCGGGCAGGAAGCCCGGGGTGTCGACCACGAAGACCAGCGGGATCTCGTAGGCGTCGCAGAGCCGGACGAAATGCGAGGCCTTGTCCGAGGCCCGGGCGTCGAGGGCGCCCGCATACACCATCGGCTGGTTGGCCACCACGCCGACGCTGCGGCCGTCCACCCGGGCGAACCCGGTGATGATGTTGCGACCGGCCTCGGCACCGTACTCGTGGAAGTGGCCGTCGTCGAAGATCCGCAGCAGCACCTCGTGCATGTCGTAGCCGGCATTATCCGAATCCGGCACGAGCGAGTTCAGTTCCCGGTCCGAATCGGTGATCTCCGGTTCGAGGCCGGGATTCACGATCGGCGGCTTCTCCTGGCAGCTGGTCGGCATATACGACAGGTATTCCCGAACCCATGCGAAGGCCGCCTGCTCGTCCTTGGCGACATGGTGGATATTGCCGTACTGGGCCTGGCTGTGCGCTCCGCCCAGCTCTTCCAGGCTGACGTCTTCGCCGGTGACCTCGCGGATCACCTTGGGACCGGTCACGAACATATAGGCCGCCTCGGTGGCGACCACGACATCGGTGTTGATGGGCGAGTACACCGCGCCACCGGCGCATTTGCCGAGAATGAGCGAAATGGTGGGCACCATCCCCGACAGCAGCTCCTGCCGGGTCGCCAGCTCGGCGTACCAGGCCAGCGAGGACACCGCCTCCTGCACCCGGGCACCACCGGAGTCGTTGATACCGACCAGCGGGCAGCCCACCTTGGCCGCGTACTCCATGACCGCGGCCACCTTGCGGCCGAACATCTCACCGACCGAACCGCCGTACACGGTTTGATCGTGGGAGAACACCGCGACCGGGCGGCCGTCGACCAGGCCGTGGCCGGTGACCACACCGTCGCCGTAGAGCGCGTCCGGATCACCCGGGCGCCGGACCAGAGCACCGATCTCGACGAACGAACCCGGATCGAGCAGCATCTTGATCCGGTCGCGGGCGCTGGGAATCCCCTTGCGCGCCCGCTTCGCGACAGCGGCCTCTCCCGCCGGTTCCTGCGCCAATTCCAACCGTTTACGCAGATCGGCGAGTTTCTCGGCAGTCGTGCTCACTAGCTCCCTTTCCCGGCCGCGCTCGAGGTGATCCGGTCGAGTTTAGCGGTCAGGTCCGCACCGATTCGGCCGATCCTCGGTTCATCGATGATCTGGAGGTGGTCGCCGGGGATGTGCACGATCTCCAGATTGGGCAGGTACTCGTCCCAGCCGCCGTTGGGCCGGCGCTCGGCATAGCGAGGCTCGAGCTCGATCGCGCCGTCGTGATAGCGGTCGGCCAGATAGAGCACCACATCGCCCTCGTAGTGCGTGGGCTGGACCCGCTGCAGTGCGCGGTTCTCGATCCACGAGGTCTTCTGGTGTTCGAGCACTCCGCCCGGGATCTTGGCTCCGGTCATCTTGATCAGATCCGTGATCATCTTGAACTGCTCCTCCTCGGAGGAGTCGGCCAATTCGCGGAGCTGGTCGTCGTCGAGTTCACCGGCGATATTGAAGGTCTTCTTGGCGAAGGCCTGGTAGCGCCGCATCCGTTCCAAACGCTCCTGCGGGCTGTTGTCCTCCGATTCGGCGGGGATGGCGAGGTCGATCAGGCCCACCAGGCGCACATCGGCGCCCTCGGCACGCAGAATCTGCGCGACCGCCATCGCGAGCACCGCGCCGAGCGACCAGCCGTAGAGGACATAGGGGCCTTCGCCCTGCAGTTTGCGCAGTTCGGGCACATACTCCCGGGCCCGTTCCTCGATCGCACCGTCGACCCGCTCGAACCCGTACATCGGCGTCCCCTCGGGCAGCCGCTTCAGCAAGGGCTCGTAGACCAGAGTGTTTCCGCCGGCGGGATGGAAGACGAAGACCGGTATCGCATCGGAGTTCTCGCCCCGTGCCCGGATGGGACGGACGAAGCCGTCGACATCGGCACCGCTGTCCTGCAGGGTGCGGACGACATCGGCGAGCTGTTCGATGGTCTCCGAATCCAGCACGTCGTCGACGGTGACCTCCGCACCGACCCGCTCGGTGAGCCGGGCGGCGAGCTTCTCGGCGGTGTCCTCGTCCAGGATCGGCAGGGTATTGAAGATACCCCCGGCCGATTCACCGGTGATGGTGGCCCAGGCCGCGTAGGTGAGGCGTTCGGCAGCGTCACGTGGCGGAACGTTGTCCTCGTCCGACCCCGCGGCCCCACCGCCGAACAGTGCGGCGCCCGCGGCCGGTTCGGCCTGCGGCGCGGCGGGGGTCGCCGGGGCGGCCGGCTCCGGCTCGGCGGCTGCCGACGTGTCCGCGGCGGCACCCGTCCCCTGGTCCAATGCGGCGACCGGATCTGCCCCGGCCTCCATCGCGGCCTTGGCGGCGTTCACGAAATCGTCGTCCACGCTGAGCGCGCCCGATTCCCCGCTGGCCTGCTGATCGGCCATCGCCTGGACCTGGTCGCGGTGCTCGATCGCATAGCGCAGCACTTTGCCGACCTCGTGCAGGCTGGCGTCACGAACCGCGGACACCTGCAGCTGCGGGATATCGAATTCGTATTCGACGCGGTTCTTGATCCGCATGGCCATCAGGGAGTCCAGCCCGAGCTCCATGAGGGGGATCTCCATCGGCAGATCCTCGACCGCGTAACCCATGGATTCGGCGACGATCAGCGCCAGCCGGTCCTCGACCGTCTGGCCGCTGTCCGGATCCCAGCGGTCGCCGAACCCGGCGGTGTCGACGGTCTCCGCGACCACGGGTTCGGTGAGCGCGGGCGCGGCCGGGCTCGCGGCCGGCTCGGCGGGCACCGGCAGCGCGGCGCCGGAGGTGACCACCGCGTCGAACAGCAGCCGGAACTGCGCACCGTCGCGGGCGTGCACCTGGATGGACGCGCCGCCCGGATGCGGGGTCAGCGTCGTGACCAGTGTGCCGGTCGCGGGCAGCGGTGCATGCGCGATACTCGCGCCCGGATTCACATCCGCGAGTACCTGCGTCGCGGCCGAACGCACCAGCGTGGGCAGATCGTCCACCGATGCGGCCTGGACCTCCCAGACATGCCGACCGTCCGGAAGCGCGACCGACGCACCCGGTACCCGGGTGTTCCCACCGGCCGAGAAACCACTCATCTTGGGCCAGTACGGCTTCCGCAGGAAGGCGGTCCGCGGGATATCGGCGTACGGTCCGGCCGGCATCAGTGAGCCCAGGTCCACGGCATGGCCGTGGACATACAGCTGCGCCAGCGCGGCGATCACACCGGCCGATTCGTCTTCCTTGCGCTTGAGCGTCGGAATCAGCTGCGCGTCGGGGAGCCCGGCGGCGAAGGTGGTGCCCAGCACCTGCATCAGCGCCACCGAGTTCGGCGCCAGCTCCAGGAAGGTGGTGATCCCGGAATCGACCGCGAGTCGTACCGCGTTGGTGAAGTACACGCTGTGCCGCATGTTCTTCACCCAGTAGTCCTCGGTGTGCACCGGGTCGTGGCCGGGCGCGTAGTACTGCTCTTTGTCGACCGTGGAGTACAGGCCGACCTTCGGCTTCGTGGGCTCGATCCCGGCCAGTTCGGCGGCCAGTTCGCCCAGCAGCGGATCCATCTGGGAGGTATGTCCGGCACCCTTGGTCTGCAGGACGCGGGCGAACTTCCCGGCCTCCTCCACCCGGCCCACGATCGCCGAGACCTGATCCACCGGGCCACCGATCACCGTATTGGTCGGCGCGGCGTAGACCGCGACCTCGACATCGGGGAATTCCGGCAGCAGCGCGGCGACCTCGTCGGCGCTCATCTCGACCAGTGCCATATTGCGCACATCGGCGTCGGAGAGCATCTGCTCGCCCTCGCCCATCAACCGCGACCGCGCGCAGATGACGCGGACCGCGTCCTCCAGCGCCAACCCACCACAGATGTAGGCGCCGGCCACCTCACCCATGGAATGCCCGACCACGGCGGCGGGTTCCGCGCCGTGCGCCCGCAGCAGGGCGGCCAGACCGAGCTGGATGGTGAAGATGCCGACCTGGGAGGTGCCCACGTCGTAGTCCTGGCCGTCATCGAGGATCATCTCGCGCACCGAGTACCCGGCCTCGTCCTGCACGAGTTCGTCGACCTCGTCGACGGTGCGCCGGAAGATCGAGTTCTCCTGGTAGAGCTGTTTGCCCATCTTCCGGTGCTGGGCGCCGAACCCGGCCATCACCCACATGGGCCCCTGCGCGGCGGGGGCGTCGGCGGTGAAAACACCGGGACCGGGTTTACCGGCGGCGATCGCCCGCAGTCCGGCCACGGCACCGGCGTGATCGGAGGCCAGCACCACGCCGCGCGAACGCCAGTGACTGCGCCGGGCCAGCGACCGGGCCACGTCAACGAGCGGAGTCCGTTGTCCCGCTTCGGTTTCCAGCCAGTCGGCCAGGTCCGCGGCGGCACGCCGGCGACGCGACGGCAGGTAGGCGGATACGGCCAGGATCACCGGCAGCGGCTCGGCGCGGTCGGCCGACCACTCGGGCTCGGGAGCGGCGTCGGCGGCGACCGCCTCGGCTTCGGCGACCACGTCGGTGCTCGCCACGTCCAGCGCGTCGCTGTCCGTGTCCGGTACGAAGGGCTCGGAGACCTCGACCGGCGCGGCGGGCACGTACTCCTGTACCACCACGTGCGCGTTGGTTCCGCCGAAACCGAAGCCGGAGATACCGACCGTGGCGGTACCGCTGTAGCGCGGGAACGGGGTCGGCTCGTCGACGACCTTCAACCGGGCCTGCTCGAACGGGATGTAGGGGTTCGGGCCCGCGTAGTTGATGGTGGCGGGCAGCACATTGTGCTGGAACGCCAGGAGCACCTTCGCCAGGCTCGCCGCGCCCGCTCCGGATTCCAGATGCCCGAAATTGGTTTTCGCCGAACCCAGCAGCACGGGCGCGTCGGCGGCGCGACCGGCGCCGACCACCTGGCCCAGCGCCTGGGCTTCGAGCGGATCGCCGACCAGGGTGCCGGTGCCGTGGGCCTCGATGTAGTCGACGGTGGAGGGCACGATACCGGCGTCACGGTAGGCGCGGCGCAGTACATCGGCCTGGGCGTCGGGATTCGGCGCGAGAAGCCCGTTGGACCGGCCGTCGCTGTTCACCGCCGAACCCTTGATCACCGCGAGGATGTTGTCGTTGTCGCGTTCGGCGTCGGCGAGCCGTTTGAGCACTACCAGCCCGGCGCCCTCGGAGCGGACCATCCCGTCCGCGTCGGAAGAGAACGCCTTGATCCGGCCGTCCTTGGCCACCGCGCCGATCTTGTCGAAACCGAGCGTGGTCATCGGCATGAGCAGCATGTTCACCCCGCCGGCCAGCGCGACATCGGCGTCACCGGCGCGCAGCGCCTGCACGGCCTGGTGCACCGCGACCAGGGTCGAGGAGCAGGCGGTATCCACCGCGACCGAAGGACCGCGGAAATCGTAGAAGTAGGACACGCGGTTGGCGATGATGCTGCTGGCACTGCCGGTGATCTTGTAGCCCTCCGCCGAAGCCGGGACATTCGGATCGGTCTCACCCAGGCTCATCGCGGCGACCAACTGGAAGTCGGTGGTGGAGGTACCGATATACACACCCACCGATTCACCGCGCAGCTCACTGGCCGGGATTCGAGCGTGCTCGAGCGCCTCCCAGGTGAGTTCCATGATGAGCCGTTGCTGCGGGTCGATCCGCTCGACCTCGACCGGCGACATGGCGAAGAACTCGGCGTCGAATCCGGTGACGACATCCTGGTCCAGATAGCCGCCACGGGTATTGCCCTCGGCGACGGCCTGCGCCAACTGCGGTTCGCTCAGGAACTCCGCCCACCGCCCCTCGGGCAGGTCACGAATGGCGTCACCGCCGTTGATCAGGAATTCCCATGTCGATTCCGGGGTGTCACCCGCGCCGGGCAGCCGGGTCGACAGACCCACGATGGCGATATCGTGCGCATCCCCCGGTGCGTACCCGGCGGTGTAGAACTGGTCGTCGGTGGCCTCGGCGCTGATCTCCGGCGGACCGTTGACGATGACATCGGCCAGCGAGGCGATGGTCGGATGCTGGTAGACCACGGTCGCGTTCAGCACCACGCCGGTGAGTTCCTCGATCTCACCACCCAGCGCCAGCGCGTCCCGGGAAGCCAGCCCGAACTCCTCCATCGGACGGTCCACCGTGATCTTGTCGATCGACTGCCCGGTGGCCTCGGCCACCCAGCGCCGCAACCATTCCCGCAGCTCGGCGACCGAGAGTTCGGTGCCCGGTGTGGTATCGCCGGTCGAGGGCGCGTCGCCGGTCCCGGCGGCGCGATCCTTCTCGGCAGCGGGAAGGTTCTCGGTCGTCTCCGGCGACATGCCCTCGTTATCAGCCATCAGTCCTCAAGCTACCTGTCTGTACGCGGTGCCCGGCAACAGCCTGCGCATCGCTGTGGTGGATGGGCGCTTCGCTTCGCTCACTCGAGGCCGCGACCCGGCTCGGTTGTCGGTCTATTCCTCGGGTGCGTCCGGGAATGCCTGCTGGGTGTAACCGCCCCGCAGAGTGCCCTCGATATACGCGGCCTTGCAGGCACGCCGGGCGATCTTGCCGCTGGACGTACGCGGGATGGAGCCCGCCGGGACCAGCAGCAGGTCCCGCACCGTCACGCCGTGACGCTGGGAGATCGAGGCACGCACCGCGTCGGCGATCGGCAGCGGATCCGCCTTACCGGCGCCCGGACCGCGCTCGGCCACGATCACCAGCTGCTCGGAGGCGTCGTCGGCGTCGAACTTCAGACCCGAGTGGCTTCCCTGTGCGAACACCTCGGCCGGCAACTGGTTGGCCGGTACCGAGAACGCCGCGATGAACCCCGGCCGCAGCGCACTGCTGGCCTCCTGCGCGGAGAACTCCAGGTCCTGCGGGTAATGGTTACGCCCGTCCACGATCACCAGATCCTTGACCCGGCCGGTGATGTAGAGCTCGCCGTCGAAGTACACACCGTAATCGCCGGTACGCATCCAATTCGCGTCGGGCGCGGTGCCCGCGGCATGGCTGCCCTCCGCCAGCGGGGTGACGATCTTGTTATGGAACGTCGCCGCGGTCTCGGCCTCCCGGCCCCAGTACCCGATGCCCATATTGTTGCCGTGCAGCCAGATCTCGCCGACGTGGCCGTCGGGCTGTTCGCGGGCGTCACCGTCGACCGACTCCGGATCGACGATCACCGCCCACTGGGATTTCGCCACATAACCGCAGCTCACCTGTGCGATCGCGTTTTCGGTGCCCGGCTCGACCCGCACCATGCGCCCGGCATTGAGCTCGGTGCGGTCCACATAGGTGACCTTGGCCTCGTCCTCTGCCTTGGTCGCGGAGACGAACAGGGTGGCCTCGGCCATGCCGTAGCAGGGTTTGATGGCCGTTTTCGGCAGCCCGTAGGGCGCGAACGCGTCGTTGAACTTCTTCATCGACGAGGTGGTCACCGGTTCGCTGCCGTTGATCAGGCCGATCACGTTGGACAGATCCAGCGATTCACCGGACTTGGGCAGACCACGCACGGCCGCGTGCTCGAAGGCGAAGTTGGGGGCGGCGGCGAAGGTGCCCGCACCGTCGGAGGCGGCGGCCAGCTCCTTGATCCATCGGTAGGGTCGCCGCACGAACGAGGCCGGCGACATGATGGTGATGAACTTGCCGCCCACGGCCGGCAGGATCACCGTCAGCAGACCCATATCGTGGAACAGCGGCAGCCAGGTGACGCCGCGGGAGTTCCAGTCGAGATTGATGGCGTCGACCATCTGCAGCAGGTTGGTGCCCACGGCACGGTGGGTGATCTCCACACCGGCGGGAGTCCTGGTGGAACCCGAGGTGTACTGCAGGTAGGCGATATCGTCCACCGCGATATCCGGGCGCGCCCAGCTGTCGCCGACACTGTCGGGAATCGCGTCCACGGCGATGATGCGCGGCCGCTGGGCGGCGGGCAGCCCACGGAAGAACTGGCGCACCCCGGCCGCCGCCGAACTGGCGGTGAGAATGGCCGAGGGCTTGCAGTCACCCAGGACGGCGTGCAGCCGGTCGGTATGACCCGGTTCGTCCGGATCGAACAGCGGCACCGCGATCGTGCCCGCATAGATGGCGGCAAAGAATGAGATCACATAGTCGAGTCCCTGCGGCGCGAGGACCGCCACTCGGTCACCGGGCTTGGTGACCTGCTGCAGGCGACCGGCCACCGCGCGCAGCCGGACCCCGAATTGTTGCCACGTCAGCTCGTGTACCTCACCATCGCGCTCGCGCGAGTAGTCGATGTAGCGGTACGCCAAGGTGTTCGCGTCGTTACGGGTGTGCTTCTCGACGTGGTCGACCAGGGTGCGATCATCGGGAATGGTGATATTCCCGTTCTCGTCCAGGTAGTCGTCGAAAGTCTCGTCCATTCCTTCTCCTCCGAGGCGCACGCGGCAACGGCACGATTGCCGTTATTTACTGTGTGGCCCCGACTCGCTTTCGCCGCGGGTGCTCTCCATTCGAGAACCGACCCTGCGGGTTCTGGGTGCGGTCTGCGCGGTGACCGCTATCGGCTAGATGTTCTCAAACCAGAGACATGTTACAGAGACGAGCTTCTCACTCCTCCCGGAGCAAAGGAATCACCGGCGCGAATGCGTCCATCTGGGTGGGGAATATCCCCACGTAGGACATCCCGGTGAGCTGCCGCACACGGCGCATCTGATCGGCGATCTCCTCGAACGTGCCGATCGCCACATACGGCGAGCTCAAGATCTCCTCGACCGACAGCTTCACGTCGACTTCCAGATCGGGATGCAACCCGCGCTCGATGGCCGACAGCGCCATTTCGGCGGTCTTCTCCCGGTCGTCGGTGATGACGATGGCCGTGATCGCCCAGTTCAGCTCGATCTGCTCGAACCGGTCCCCGGCGGCCTCCTTGATCAGGTTCACCTTCTCGATGGTCTTCTCGAGCGTGATGCCCGACAGCAGGCCTTTACCGTTCGACGTGGTGACCGGAACGATGGAAATGATGTCGGCGTGCTTCGCGGCGAGTTTCAGCATCCTGGGACCGCCGCCGCCAGTGCACAGCGGCGGCCGCGGGCCCTGCCGCGGCCGTGGGGTCCCCTTGACACCCCGCACCTGGTAGTACTTGCCTTCGAAAGTGCACTCCTGACCGCGCAACAGCGTGTCGAGAATGGTCAGTGTTTCGTCGAGCTTGGCCAGGCGCACCCCGGGCCGGTCGTAGTCCAGCCCGGCGGCCTCGAACTCGTCGGCCTTCCAGCCGGCGCCGATCCCCACCTCGAGCCGGCCCTTCGACAGCACATCGATGGTGGCCAGATCCTTGGCCAGCACCACGGGATGCCGAAAACCGTTGGCCAGCACGGAGGTACCGAGGCGGATCCGGTCGGTGGCCTGGGTGAGCGCGCCCAATGCCGCGATCGGGCCGATTTGGTCACCGAGATGATCGGGCACCACGAAAGTGTCGTAGCCGTACTCCTCGGCCTGCTGCGCCGTCTGGATGAACTTGCGGGCGCCGCCCTCCTGCTTGTTTCCCTCACCCGCTGCCGCGAAGCGGAACTTACGCAGCGGGGTGCCCAGCGCGCTCAACTCATCCACCGGTGCGGCGGCTTCTGTCATGAACTCATGCTCCTGGATATCGGAAGTCTGCGAACCCCGTGCCGGCGCAGGGCCCGGGATGCGCGATCACCAGCGCACTTTACAGCCTGCCAGGCAGCGGGGAACACGCTGACTGCGGTGAATTGTCACAAGACGTCCGCTACGGCGACGTCTGGGCCGGATACGCGGATCACGAGTGCGGTGGAGACGGCGCGCTGCCGACGAGGCCGACCGCCCAGTCGGCCGCCCACTGGGTGGCGGTTGTGCCGTCCGGGTCGACCACGAAGTTGTGGTAGAGGCTGTGCACCGGGTTGCCCACGGCCTGCGCGAGGGTACCGATACTGCCGAGAATATTGGCCGGACTCAGCGCGTTGCGGGGCGCGTCGCAGATCAGGTCGCCGGGCGCGCAGATCGTGTACACCCGGTCGGCCAATTCGCCGAATCCCTCTTTACGGACACCGGTCATGGTGATTCCCGGAACGGTCAACCCGGCCAGCGCCACTTCCGCGCCTACGCCGGGCGGCGGGGTGCCGACCTGGATCGGCTGACCGTCACCGGTCTCGCCGGACCGCCGCCCATCGGCGATCAAGGTGACCCCGAGCACTCGCTGCGCGGGCACCGGACCGTTGCCCTTGCCGATCTGTTCGGCGATATCACCGACGATCACCGCACCCTGCGAGAACCCGGCCAGCACATAGGTGGTGAGCGGGCACTCCTGGTGGCGCTGGGTCAGGAAATCGAAGGTCCGCCGGCTGCCCTCGGTGCGGCTGGCGTTGTAGGAGGCCTGCCCGTCCGGCGGAATGGCGATCGGATTGGAGAACTGCGCGATGTAGGGGACGGTGTAGACGTCGACCCGGCCCTTGGGGAACTGTTCCCGGACCGGATTGCTCACATTGAGCATGAGCGAGGCCGGGTTGGCCGTCGGGTTGTACGGGTCGTCGGTGCTGCTGGACTCCCAGGTGCCCGGCACCGAGATCATCTGCACATCCGGGCAGCTCGCGGGCTGGCTGGTCGGCTCCTCCGGCCCCGGCTTGGGGCCCGGGCCGGGGCCGGGTTCCCGCAGGCAGCCGGCCAGCAGGTACCAGAGCAGGATCACGATGACGAGCCCGACGACTCCCACCGCGAGCAATGTCAGACAACCCTTGGGCCGGGACCGACGAGACCCGGTACGTCCTCTACTCATCGGCTATCACTGGCAGTAATGCGCTTTGGCGGTGCTGATGTAGATCTGGCCCGCCTGCTCCACCGGCATCTTGGCGGGGTCGAACGACGGATCCGAACCGGCCATCGCGTTCACGAAGGTGGCCATATCGGCATCGGAGGTCCCGGCGGCCACACCCTGGCAGACGTAGTTGCCGATGCTCAGCGCGATATCCGGGGAAGACGGGGTGACACCCTGTTTGGCCAGCTCGTCGACGAAAGTCTGCTCCTTGGCACCGAGATTCCCGGTGTCGGTTTCCTGCGGCGGGACCGGGGCGGGACGCTCCGGCTCCTCGGCCGGAGCCTCGGGTTCGGCCGGCTGCTCGGGCGCGGGCGTTTCACCTTCCGGCGCCGGCGCGGGGGCCTGGCTCTCGCTCGAAGGCACCGGGGCCGCACTCGCGGACGTCGTGCGGGCCGAAGTCGACAGCGTCGGGGTGCCGGTGGCGGTCGAGTCGTCGCTGCCGCAGCCGGCGAGCAATCCGGCGGCCGCCACCGCCGCCACCACTGCCAGCAGTGTGCCTCGGGTCCGATACATACATTCCATCCTGTGTTCCGGCGCACGGATGCGCCCGGGTTCACGGCCGCTCGAGTCAGGGCCGCCGAACCACTGGGTTGACGGTCGGGTGTGCGTCCGGCCCGGCGGGTTACCCCGGGCCGCGACCCCCGAGGGTAGTAGCTGTGTTTTCTGCGCGCTGGCGCGCGGGGGTCGAGGCCCCCTCGGTCTCGCCGTTTCGGCCTCGGGACCCGAGCTTCGCTCATGCGATGTGCGGTCGGCCGTTCGCGGGAGGCGGGCAATTGGGCACCTTCGGCGAAGGGTCGAGGCGGGCCTCAATCCGTGGAGGTGTCGCCCAAACTCGACTCATGGAGGTTGTGTGGGCATCGGGCGTCCATGTCGGCATGCGAGTCCGCTCTGACGGCCGACGGCTGCTGCGCTCTCGACCACGGTGAGGCACCACCGTGGTCGCATCGAGTGACGCGTCTCACTTCCGCGCGGCGATCAACCGTGGACTTCGGCGCGGTTGTCCCGGACGGTGATGAAACCGCGCTGGAAGTTCTGCTGAACCCCACCCGGGATCGGGAATTCGTCGCTGATGGGGAAGCCGAGCCGCCCGTTCTCGTAACCCGCGTCACGCCAGGCGTCCATGATGGGCCCGTCGCGGACCGCCCACGCGCCGGACAGGGGGCTCCAATAGATGGAGCCACCCTCGAAGCGGGTGAACTGGCCGAGGTCTTTCAGCGGGGCCTGGGCGGCGGCCGGGAAGCCGAGCCGGCTGTTCTCGAAGCCGAGTTCGGCGTACTTGGCCAGGATCATCCCCTCGACACGATGTGCACCGGTGGCAGGGCTGAAGTAGAAGGGCCCGCCTTCGAAGGACTGGACCGCGCCATCGCGGTTCGGCGTCTTCACTTCGGGGCCGACGGGGTAGCGCGCGGGGCCGCCCTCGAAACCCTGCCTGCCCCATTCCTCGAGAATCGCTCCGCGCACCATCTGCGCGCCGGTTTCCGGAGTCCAGTAGAGCGAGCCGTGTCGGAACGGCTGGAAACGGCCGCGGCCGTCCGGTAGCGGCTGTTCGGCGCCGGTCGGCAGACCGAGGCCGCCCTGGGGCCCGGCCGCCGCCTGGTAGCCCCCGCCGATCCGGCCCGCCACCGGATACGCGCCGCCGTCCGGGGAGTAGAAGACGCGGCCGTGGCGGAAATCCTGTGCCAGCCCGCCGGGCACCTGGTATTCGCCGGTGAGACAGTCGCCGAGCCAGCCGTTGCCGCCGGCGACCGCGCCGATGGCGCCGGTGACTGCGCATTCCGGCTTCCCGGCGGGCACTCCGAGCGCTCCGGCGGCCTGGGGCCACGACTGCCGCATTTCGAAATCCCAATACGGCCAGGTGTGGGTGCCCGCGGCCCGGTAGTTCACGGTCGCGGGGATTTCCAGCTCGCCGAGTTTGTCCACGAAGTTCTGTGAGGTCAGCAGGGCGAGTGTCTCCAGGCCCATCCCGAACATATTCGTGCTCACCCCCGGAATTTCGCTGCCCTCGTCGTGTTTGCCGGAGACACCGGTCCCGCTGGAGATGTAGAGCGATTTACCTTTCAGCCGGTCTGCGAGCAGCAGTGGATCGTGTTCTTCCCACTGCGGGCTTCCGGGCGGTCCCCACATGGCATCGGAGTCGAAGCCGCCGGCGTCGACCATTGCCAGCCGAATAGCCTGCGGCATACCGAGGCTGGTGGTGGTGAGAAATCCCGAATAGGAGGCGGCATATTCCACGAACTCGGGATTGCGCGCGGCCAGGAACATTGCGGCCGTTCCGCCCATGGACAGTCCGGCGATTCCCCTGGTCGAGGTGGCGCGCCACTGGCTCTCCAGCAGCGGGGGGAGCTCCTTGGTGAGAAAGGTCTCCCATTTGTAGTTCTTGCCGTTGTCCGGTTGCAGCCAGTCGGAGTAGAAACTCGATTGCCCACCGACCGGCAGCACCACGGTCGTGTTCTTGTCCGCGTAGAAATCCACCGCCCCGGCTTCCCTGATCCAGCCGCTCTCGTCGTCGGTGGCGCGCAGGCCGTCGAGCATGTACAGCACCGGGAATTTCGCGTCGGGCTGGGTGTTCCAATCCCGGGCCAGCAGCAACCGCACCTGGATCGGAGCCCCCATGGCGGGCGAATCGACCCAGACGGCCACATCGCGGTCGGTGTGCCAGACCACATTCCGGATCGCGGCAGGGGACGCGGCGGCGGTCGGCTGGGCGAGGGCGGGCACCTGCGCCGCGGCGAAGGGAAGCACCAGCGCGGCGGCCCAGGCCGTCAGCTGCCGCCGGGCGCGTCCACGGGACCGGCCGACCGTCGTCCCCCCGTTTGCGCGTGTCATCCCTGCCACCCACTGTTTGTACCGCCGTGGCGTGCGGATACCCGGTAGGACGCGCGGACAGCAAACCGGTTCACCACCACGACGAGCACCTACGACAACGGCGCCACCTGCTTCGATACGAAGCGGGTGGCGCCGTTGGGTGGATCTATCGGTTCAGCGGCAACCGGATGGCGTACCTTCGATCACCAGCCGTTGGTGGAATCCAGGAACATCTTGCGCGAGGCGAAGAGCTGGCCCTCCCAGTACTTCCAGGAGTGGGTGCCCACGTTCGGGAAGTCGAAGTGGGCGTTGATGCCCAGCGTCTTCAGACGGGCCTGGAAGGCACGGGTGTTCACCAGCGACAGCGCTTCCAGCGCCATGGCGTTACCGGTGTTGAACGCACCGACCGCACCGGCCGGCTTGTCGTACGGGCCGGGCAGGCCGCTGGCCGCCGAGATGTACATGGGCAGGCCACGCAGCTGCGGGGCGAACACGAACGGGTCCATCCGCAGCCACTGCGGGCTCCACGGCGCGGCCATCGAGTCGACGTTGTAGCGGCCCGCGTCCAGCATGGCGATACGGATGGCCTCACGCATACCCGGCGCCGAGATGTTCAGGTAGCCGGAGTAGGCGGCGGCCGAGCGGAACTGGTCGCGGTGGTAGGCGGCCAGGGCCAGGGCGGCGCTACCACCCATGGACAGGCCCGCGATCGCGTTGTTGGTCCGCGAGACGCCGTGGCCCTCGAGGAAGGCGGGGAGTTCCCGGGTCAGGAAGGTCTCCCACTTGTAGGTGAACTTCTGCCCGTTGGTGTTACTGGGCGAGTACCAGTCGGCGTAGAAGCTCGACTGTCCACCGACCGGCATGATCAGGGAGATGTTGTCGTTGCCGAACTGCTGGAGCGCGTTGGTCTCGAACGACCAGGCGTTGCGATCGTCACGGGCGCGCAGGCCGTCGAGCAGGTAGAGCCCGGCGTTGCCGCCGCGCGCCGCCCACTGGACCTGGACCTTGATCGGGCCCATGCTCGAGGGAACCATCAGTTCTTCGAAGGCGCCGCGCTTGACCGGTGCCGCGGGCGAAGCCAGGGCGGTCGGGGCCGCGATACCTGCCGCGACGGGTAGCGCGAGCACTGCCGCACCGATAGCCAGAATCCGGTTACGCCAACCGCGGGGTGCCCGCGAGGACCCGGTACTTCTCTTCGGGCCGGCTGCCCTGCCGAAACGCATGAATTCTGCTCTCTTTCTGCTGTTGTGGCGTTGTCGCTACCGCTGCGCGGACAACACCCCGTTTCTCCTCGGCGGCGCCGGCGGCCGGGTCCCGACCTACCGCGGGGCCGACAGCGCTACAACGATCTGGTCACAGATGTGCTCGGAGGACTTTATTCGACCTCATCGGGCCTAAGCAAGGCCGTGCTGATCCGATGGCCGAAATCCGCCGCGAGAACCGCTGTGATCGCCCCGTGACGATACCTTGCCGGGGCGTTGATGTCTCGGCGGGCCGGGATATTCGGCTGTTATCGAAATCGCGCTCCGACCTGGCTTGTGTAACGGAATACGAACCGAGGACGAATTCCCATCGACAGTAGTGTGCCCGCCCCGGAGGAATCCTCCGGGGCGGGCACACCGCTGCGGGTTCGGAGTCTCTCGCACGAGACCCCGAACTGCCGTTATCCGATATTCGCCGACAAATCGGGAAGCATCCGATACACCTCGGCCTCCCAGTAGGTCCAGGAGTGAATACCGGTCGCCGGGAACGAGTAGGTGACATTGTTCGCGCCGAGCGTCATCATCCGCACCTGGAACGCCCGGGTGTTGGCCAATGCGAGCGCCTCGAGTCCCATACCGGTGATCGTGTTGCCGGTGAACCCGTCGGCGTCCCCGGGCAGCGCGCTGCCGGCGGAGATCCACAACCGGGTGTTGTGGTCGCGAAGCAGTGGCGCGAAGACGAACGGATCCATCCGCAGCCACTGCGGGCCCCAGGGCGGCGCCATGGAATCCACGTTGTAGCCGCCTGCGTCGATCATGGCGGCCCGCAGGGCCTCGCGCATACCGGGCGCGGAGACATTGAGGTAGCCGGAGTAGGACCCGGCGAAGCTGAACTGGTCCGAGTGGTAGGCGGCCAGGGCGAGGGCGCCGCTGCCACCCATCGACAGACCGAATACGCCGTTGCGGTTCGGGTTGAAGCCGAGCCGGTCGCGCAGAGCCCATCGCAGATGCTGGTTGATGAAGGTCTCCCAGGCGTAGCGGTAGCTCTTGCCCGGGCCCTCGGAGATGACGTTCATGGCCCCGGAACCCGAGGACGAACCCGTCGGCGGGAGCCCGAAGAAGGAACTCGGCGCGTTCCAGTCCGCGTAGAAGCTGGACATACCGCCGATCGGCATGACGACGTTGATATTCCAGTCGGTCAGCGCGTTGGCGACATCGGTGTCGTTCTCCCAGCCGCTGTGCGTTTCGGGGGCCCGCATACCGTCGAGGGCGTAGACCACCCGGTTGGTGTTGCCGTCCTTGGCGCGGAAGACCCGCGACCTGATCGGACCCATCTCCGGGGAGTCGACCCAGAAATCGAAACCGGCCGGGTTGGGGGCCGCCTCGACCCGGGGCGCGATATCGGAAAGAGCCACCGCGAGGGGAGCGAGCAGCGCCACCGCCATCCCCATCGCCCAACGCTGTACCCACCGCCGGATACGCACCGATCCGGGCCTGCGCGCACTTCGCATTCGACTAGACCTTTCGCCTGGACAGCCGGACAGCAAGTACCTAGCTACGTTACCGGCCCCATCTCGGATACATAGACCACTGCTCCCATCGGGAGACGGAAGCCGTTATCTGGATACATGTTCCTGGTGCACCAAGCGGCTATACCCGGGTTCATGTTGCACAAATGGTGTCGTAGGTCACACTCTTGTGGGAGGTGGCGCGCGCAATCATCGCCCGACCCGCCGGCAACTCCCCTTGGCAACGATTGCGCAAAGAAGCCGGCCGGGTTGTCCGACGCGCGCCCCGGTCAGCCGATGTTCGCCGACAGATCCGGGATCATCCGGTAGACCTCGGTCGCCCAGTACCGCCAGTTGTGCACGCCGACCGCGGGGAAGTCGTAGGTGGCGTTGTTCGCCCCCAGCGACATCATCCGCACCTGGAACGCTCGCGTGTTGGCCAGCGCCAGCGCCTCCAGACCCATCGCGTTGACCGTGTCGAAGCTCAGCCCGTCGGTGGCGGCCGGGAGTCCGCTGCCGGCCGAAATCCACAGGCGGGTGTTGTGTTGGCGCAACTGCGGCGCGAACACGAACGGATCCATCCGCAGCCACTGCGGGCTCCACGGCGGCGCCATGGCGTCGATATTGAAGCCGCCGGCATCGAGCATGGCCACCCGCAGCGCCTCCCGCATGCCGGGTGCGGACACATTGAGGTATCCGGAATAGGAACCCGCGTAGCGGAACTGATCGGGATGGTAGGCCGCCAGCGCCAGGGCCGCACTGCCACCCATGGACAGCCCGAACACGCCGTTGCCGTGCGGGTTGAAGCCGAGCCGATCGCGCAGCGCCCAGCGCAGGTCGCGGGTCAGGAAGGTCTCCCACTTGTAGGTGGTCGTCCGCCCGACTCCGGCCGCCGAACCCGAGGCCAGGCCCGAACCCGAATCGGCCGCCGAACCGGTGGCACCGCCGGCGCTACCGGAGCTGCCCAGTCCGAAGAAATCGCTCGGGGCGTTCCAGTCCGCGTAGAAACTCGAGCGGCCGCCCACCGGCATGACCACGTTGATATTCCACTTGGTCAGTTCCCGGGCGACATCGGTATCGATCTCCCAGCCGCTCAGATCGTCGCGGGCACGCATCCCGTCCAGGGCGTACACGACCCGGCCGGTGTTGCCGTCGGCGGCGCGGAACACGCGCGACTTGATCGGTCCCATCTCCGAATCGACCCAGAAATCGATACCGCTGGGGTCGAACTGCGCCGATGCCGGAGCCGCGGGACCGGCCACCGAGGCACCGACCGGGAGCAGGGCGGCCAGGGACAGCAGCACCGTGCGCTTCAGCCGACCGCCCCACCGCCGTTCCGGATGTGCGCTCCGGACACCACGGCCGATAACCCCTCGCATGTTTTCCCGCCCTCCGTCGTGCGACCCACGGCCGCGCAGTACGACTACCGCTCCCCGGCCCGGACGAGCCGGGGCCGGACGCCAGCACTTTAACCCGACCGCGGTTCACCCGCCCACCAGGAATGCGAAGATGCGGCGAACAGCCGAACTACTGTCGGGGAAACAGCAGTTCAGCGTACCGGTGGTATCGGATCGACGAGACCACAGCGCTGAATTTCATATTTCGGCACCCGGTCTATGCGGTACGACGCGAAATCCAGAGCGTGCAGCAGATTGTGCTTGAACCGTTCGAATGTCAGCGGGCCCTTGTACGAGAGTTCCAGCGCGTAGGTGTCCGGGCACGACATCGCCACCCGGGCCTGTTTCACCCAGTCCTCGTCCATGTACCAGGGCAGCCAGGGCTTGATGTCCACCATGCCGGTCTCCACGATCACCCAGTCCGCATACAGGCTCTTGTCGTGTCCGATCCGCCCGTCGGTGAGCCGATCGGTGTGCGCGGCCAAGGGGAACGCCAGGCCCATCGGATCGATGACCCGGACATCCAGGGGGACATTCATGCTGGTCATGCCGAGGTTCAGAAAGTAGACCGTATGCCCGTACCCGCCCGGCGGGATGGGCAGCGGCGGCGGGGCGATGTACCACATCATGAACGACGGGGAATTGAGCAGTAGACCGCCGTCGGGGGTGTTCTCGATCGCCTCCACCATGGGGCGCATCCGGGCGTAGTCGAGGTAGTCCTCGGCGCGGATGGGGTGATCGTGACCGGTGTTGAGGACGTAGTAGATCCGCTCGTCCACGATCCCGGACTTGTTGATATGGGTGCCGGTCTTGATCGCCGTGGTACCCGAGGCCAGCAGCGCCCACGCCACCGTGCCCACCACCGCGACGACCAGCACCGCGAAAGTCGGGGCCTCGCGGCGGGACAGCGACCGCAGACCGCCCTCGGGCAGTCGCACCGGAAGCACCGCGACCGGCAGCAGGAACAGGAACAGCTGCGGCAGCAGCATCCGCCCGTGCATGAAATCGCCGCCGACACGCAGCGCGTAGATCGTCAGCAGCACCGCGGCGCCGAGCACCAGCGCCACCACCGCCGTCGGTGAATGCAACCGCTCCCGGAACTGCCGCAGCCGACCGGCCTCCGGGTCCACCACGGTGCCGGTATCCGGGCGCACGTAATGCGCCCGCGCGGCCACCAGGCCCGCGACCAGCAGGACGACAAGCGGTACGTAGAGATAGTACGGACCGGCCAGATCCCACAGGTAGGTGAAACCCTGGCCCCATTTCGCCCCGCCCGCGTCCTTGGCGACCGCGGTGTTGGGGTAGGGCAGGCCGTAGTAGCCCATCCGCCAGACCTGGTAGAGCAGCGGGACCGCGCCGGCGACCGCCACCACCAGGCCTCGCAGCAACCACGGACGCAGCCGCGACCGCGGCATGGGCGCGAAGAAGATCAGCAGCAGGGCCAGGCCGCCCACCACGGTCATCTCGGGCCGGATCAACGGTGCCAGACCGGCCAGGAAGGCCAGGCCCAGCAGCCCGGGCACGGTCGGCTGGTCGGCCTTGCTCCACCGCACCAGCAGCAGCCACAGCAGGGCGATCCAGCAGATGACCAGGCAATTCTCCAGACCGGAGGTCACATAGTCGCGAGCGGGCGGCACGGAGATATAGGCCAGCGCGCCGGCGGGCAGCAGCAGCGTCGACGACGCCGGGCCCCAGAGTTTGCCGGTGCCGAGCATCGCGAACAGCACCGCCAGCAGCGAAAGTGTCAGCGCGACACCGAGCACCACGTATTCCAGCCGACCCTGGGTGAGCCAGCTGAAGAACCAGACGACATAGGTCCAGGCCGTGCTGGTATTGGTCTCGACCCGTTCGCCCGCGTTGAAGACCGGACCGTTGCCGGCCAGCAGGTTGCGCACGGTACGCAACACGATGAGCCCGTCGTCGGCGATCCAGCGCCGCTCCCAGCCGCCGAACGCGAACAGGGCGACGGTCACCAGGATGCCGCCCGCGAACACCGCCCGCGAGACGGGACGACCCGGCGAGCGCCGCCGCTCGGTGGCGGCGCGCTCGTCGGGCTGTTCTGTTTCGGCTACCGCAATCTCGTCAGAAGAGATAGACAGCGACACCTACCGCTCCGATCCAGGCGATGGCGAGCAACTGCAGGACGCGATCGCCGAACGCGATCTCCTCGGGTTCACCGGCTTCACCACCGTCGACGTCCACGGCGTAGCGCAGGATCGCGATGGTGAACGGGATCATCGAGAGGGCGAACCATTCGGTGTCCTTGGCCGCGCCCTGTTCGAAGGCCCACAGACCGTAGAAGACCACCACCGCGGTCGCGGCCAGGCTCCAGATGAACCGTAGGTAGGTCGGGGTGTAGTACTCCAGCGATTTACGGATCTTCGCACCGGTGGACACCGCCAGCTGTAGCTCGGCGTAGCGCTTACCGGCCGCCATGAACAACGACCCGAACGCCATGATCAGCAGGAACCACTGGGACAGCGGGATCCCCGCCGCCACCCCGCCGGCGATCGCACGCAACAGGAAGCCCGAGGACACGATGCAGATGTCCAGGACCGCCTGGTGTTTGAGACCGAAGCAGTAGGCGAGCTGCACCCCGATGTACACGGCCATCGTCACGGCCAACTGCCAGGACGCCAGGAACGACAGCGCCAGCGAACCGAGCAGCAGCACGGCCGACAACGCGAAAGCGAGATTCACCGGGACCACACCGGCGGCGATCGGACGGAACCGCTTGGTGGGATGGGCCCGGTCGGCCTCGACATCCATCGCGTCGTTGGTCAGGTAGACACCGGACGCGGCCATGCAGAAGACGACGAAGGCGATGGCGACATTGGCCAGCACATCGAGATCGGTCACCGAACCCGCCGCCATCGGGGCGGCCAGCACGAGGACGTTCTTCACCCACTGGCGCGGACGAGCTGCCTTGACCAGGCCACCGACCAGCGTTTTGGGAGGCCCTTTGACTTCGGCTTCGGCCAGATCAGCGCCGGTGGGCTCTTCACTCATGGCGGGCAGCGCCTTTTCGTCTTGTGCGGTCACTGTCGAGTCTCTTTTCGGCGGCGAGCAGGGCGGCGGCGGACGCGGCACCGAGCGCGGAACCGGCGAGCACATCGGAGGGGTAATGCACCCCGAGCACGACTCTGGACAGCAACATCGGCGGTACGAGCACCGCAGGCAAGGGTAGCCCGGTCAGTTTTCCGAGCAGCACCGCCGCCGCGGTTGTCGAGGTCGCGTGCGAGGAGGGGAAGCTCAGCTTGCTCGGCGTCGATACGTTGACCTGCACCGATGGCGCGTGCGGGCGGGGCCGGCGGACGATCCGCTTGATCACGATGGAGGCCGCGTGCGCCCCCACGGCGCCGACCGCCACCCCGGCCCACTGCCGACGCCTGGGTTTGTCGACCAGCGCGCCCACCGCGGCGATACCGACCCAGCCGAGTGCGTGCTCGCCGAAATGCGACATACCGCGTGCCGCCGAGATCACCGGTGGGGTCGCGATGGCGCCCTGGACCGCTTCGAGGATCTTGACTTCCGCCGGTGACCGGCCGGTACCCGAATCCTGCAGGCTCGGGTTCATGGCGTTCACCGCTGGCTCTCCTCGCTGCTGTCGATCCCGAAAACCTTCTCCCACGCGGCCGTACCGGTGAGCTCCGCGTGCGCGGCCCGGTAGCGCTGCCGCATCTCCGGCAGGCGCGCGGCGAGTTCCTTGCGCAGCCGCAGCGCCTCCCGGAGCAGGCCGTAGGCCTGGCGGGGATCGCGCTTGCGGTACACCACCCCGCGTCCGTCCGCGGTGGTGACGGTGACCCCGTCGACCTGCGAGAGCAGGAACCAGCGCGCGTCCAGCGTGGGCACGTTCAACTGGGGCCGGTCGTGGTGCTCCTCGTGCGCCGGACGCAGGTTGTGCAGCAGGCCCTTACCGAGCCGCACGATCTTGGCGATCGGGTTGGCGGGCTCACCGACCGCGCCGACCCCGATTCCGCTGGCCAGCGGGAGTTCGGTGGACGAGGGCAGGATCACCGCGTCGGGATACTGTTTGCGCAGTTCGTGTACCGCGCCCAGCGCGCTCGGCAACAGTTCGAACAGGCGTTGCGGACCGGCCAGGAAATCGCGGATCGCCAGATTCTGGATGGCGACCGTCGAATATTCCAGGCAGAGCAGGTGTTTGAGGGTCGCCTTGACCGTGTTTGCGATCATGGCGCGGCCGTTGCCCGATTGGTGCAGCGCGGCGACGACCAGGCGATTGCGCAGATGGAAATACGCCTGCCAGTCGATCGCGTCGTCCTTGTCGCTCCACGCCATATGCCAGACCGCGGCACCGGGCAGAGTGACCGTCGGATAGCCGGCCTCCCGGGCGCGCAATCCGTATTCGGCGTCGTCCCATTTCAGGAACAGCGGCAGCGGCTGGCCGAGTTGTTCGGCCACCTGACGGGGTATGACGCAGGTCCACCAGCCGTTGAAATCCACATCGATACGCCGGTGCAGCAGTTTGGAATTGTCGCGGTCGCGCAGCGGGTATTTGGCGAAATCGTGGTCGTATTCGACATTCGGCGCCGCCGACCACATGAATATATTGCGATCGACGACCTCACCCATCACATGCAGATGGGAACGTTCCTGCAGGTTGAGCATCTGGCCGCCCACCAGCACCGGTGATTTCGCGAAGCGGGCGAAGGCCAGCGCGCGCAGGATCGAATCCGGTTCGATCTCGATATCGTCGTCCATGTAGACGATGAATTCGGCGCTGGTGGTTTTCAACGCCTCGTACATCACCCGGCTGTATCCGCCCGACCCGCCGAGATTCGGCTGATCGTGAATGGCGAGCCGGTCGCCGAGGACGGCGGCGGCTTCGTCGAATCCGGGCTCGTCGACGACTTTGCGGGTGCCCTGGTCGGGGATGATCACCGCGTCGATCTGCGCCAGCACCAGCGGATCGGCGCCGAGCGCCTTCAGTGTGGTGACCGCGTCGGTGGGGCGGTTGAAGGTCGGCATACCGACCGCGATCCGGCCCTGGCCCGGCGCCTCGACCGGCGCGTACCAGCCTCCGGACACCAGGGTGACCGCGGTGTCGGTGGTGATGTCGAACCAGAGCCAGCCGCCGTCCTCGAACGGGCCAAAATCGGCCTCCATCTCGACCGACACCGTCTCCGCGCCGGAGGCCACCGCGAACTCACGGCCCTGGACGTGGATACGGGAACCGTCGGCCTTGGAGCGGTACAGGTCGACGCGGCCGTGCCCCGCCAGCTCCAGCCGCAGCACCACCGAGTCGAGCATGCTCCAGCGCCGCCAGTAGCTGGCCGGCAGCGCGTTGAAGTAGGTGCAGAACGACACCTCGGACTCCGCACCGATCGACAGCGAGGTCCGGGTGGTGGCGTGGGCGCGCCGCGCGTTGGTCGCCGACTCCTCCAGGTAGAGGGTGCGCACATCGAGCGGTTCGCCCGGCCGGGGCAGGATCACCCGTTGCAGCAGCGATTTCGCTCGGGTCGCGGACGCGCTGGGCGCCAATGATGCAGAGGTCATACGTCGTTGTTCTCCTCGGCCAGCGGCGCACCCGTCTCCAGGTGCGGGCGCAGCACATTGTCGAACATGTTCAGCGCACTCGCGATGGCCATGTGCATGTCCAGGTACTGATAGGTACCGAGGCGGCCACCGAACAGGACCGACGCGTTCGCGGTCTCCTTCTTGGCCAGCTCGCGATACGCGGTCAGTTTGGCCCGGTCCTCGGGGGTGTTGATCGGATAGTACGGTTCGTCGCCGGTCTTGGCGAAACGCGAGTACTCGCGCATGATGACCGTCTTGTCCGTCGGGTAGTCCCGCTCCGGATGGAAATGCCGCGGCTCGATGATCCGGGTGTAGGGCGCATCCGCGTCGTTGTAGTTCATCACCGACGTGCCCTGGAAGTCGCCGGTGGGCAGCACCTCGGTCTCGAAGTCGATGGTGCGCCAGCCCAGCTCGCCCTCGGTGTAGTCGAAGTAGCGGTCCAGCGGGCCGGTGTAGACCACCGGAGCGTCCGGGTTCTGCGCGCGCAGCTCGTCACGGACGTCGAACCAATCGGTGTCCACCCGGACCTCGATCAACTCGCTCGCGGCCATGTTCTCCAGCCACTTCGTGTACCCCTCTTTGGGCAGGCCCTCGTAGGTGTCGTTGAAGTAGCGGTTGTCGAAGGTGTAGCGGACCGGGAGCCGGGTGATATTGCCGGCGGGCAGTTCCTTGGGGTCGGTCTGCCACTGTTTGGCGGTGTAGTCGCGGACGAACGCCTCGTACAGCGGACGGCCGATCAGCGAAATGGCCTTTTCCTCGAGGTTCTGCGCGTCGGAGGTCTCGATCTCGGCGGCCTGCTCGGCGATCAGCGCGCGCGCCTCCTCCGGGGTGAAATACCGGCCGAAGAATTGTGACACCAGGCCCAGCCCCATCGGGAACTGGTACGCCTGACCTTTGTGCAGGGCGAAAACGCGGTGCTGATAGCCGGTGAACTCGGTGAACTGCGTGACATAGTCCCAGACCCGTTTGTTCGAGGTGTGGAACAGATGCGCGCCATATTTGTGGATCTCGATACCGGTTTCCGGTTCGGGTTCCGAATAGGCATTACCGCCGATATGCGGGCGGCGATCCAGCACGAGGACTCTCTTGCCCAGTAAGTTCGCGCTGCGCTCGGCGACGGTCAGCCCGAAGAAGCCGGAGCCGACGACGATCAAGTCGAACTGTGCGGTGTTATCTGAGTTACCCGGAGACGATGCGGCGGTCACGGGAGCCCAGCGTATCGGAAGCGCTTCCCGGCGCCAGTCGGAGTCGGGAGGTCAGGGGTATTGCCAGGTGAGCGGCTCTCCGCACCGTTTGCCGGGGGAAACGAGAGCCGGGGCCGGCGCGGTCCGGCCCCGGCGCGGGGAAAGTGCGTTCTACCGGCACTGTCAGCGGTAGCCGTACGGGGCGACCCCGTAGGCACCGACCGCAACGGGCGCGCGGGCGGCCTCGATCCACCGCTTGGTGGGGGCGATGGCGGCCAGTACCAGGGTGAGGATCGCGAAGAGTGGAGCGCCGAGCACGCTGATACCGCCGCCGACAGCGACCACACCGACCACGACGACGGTCAGCACGATCGAGAGCACACAACCGAGGATGACCATCACCCGCCCGGTATTGCTGCGACGCAGCAGCAGGGTGCCGCCGATCAGGAGCAGCAGAGCCACGATGCTGTAGGCGATGCCGAGCACCACACCGGTACCTGCGAGGTCGAAATCGAAATCGATATCGGGCCCGCCGGAACTCGAACTGGAACTGGTGCGGCGGCGGGCGCCGGTGGCCAGGACGGCGCCATTGGTGAGCGAACTCTCCGACGTGGCCGAGGCGAGCACGAACATTCCACAGGCGGACAACGCGCCGGCGACTCCACCCAGCAGGGCCAGGATCCCGGCGGTGATACCGGTGCCCCCGCTGGGCGGCGCCTGATATCCATAGGCGCCGGCGAACTGCGGACCCGGCGCGTAGCCCATCTGGTGGGCGGGCGGGGCCGGGTAGGCGGGCGGCGGCGAATACGGCGCCGCCGGAATTTGCGGCGCCGGAAATGGCGAAGCCGGCTGCTGCGGTCGACCATACGGATAATTCACGGGACCTCCCCCTCGTCACGGTTTCCGGCACTGTACCGCGCGTCGCCGGCGACCGTCGGTGCGCCGATTCCCGGCAAATGTGAAACACAAGTACCCGCACACGTATTCGTGTGCGGGTACCCCGACGACGCCGTCACTATTCGAGATTGTTCTCGGCGTAGATACGCATCGCGTCCCGGATCAGCTCCGCCGTGCCTTCCGCGTGCACGTCGTAGTTGGCCCCGAAACGCTCGTCGGCGACATACATTTCACCCAGACCCGTGAATTCTTGTGCGCCGGGACGGTGGCCCTGCCGGCCGCCGGTCACCCATTCGTAATGCCGCGCGGTGATCTCCTGGACCTCGGCACTGTCCGGGGTGAGCCCGGCTTCACGCGCCCGCCCGAAGGCCGCGGCGATATCGAGCTGCGCCTGCTGGAACGCCTGTTTCTCCGCGGCACTCAGCGAACGCCACCAGCGGTCGCCGTTCTCGTAGGCGTCCCTGCCCCAGCGCTCGACGACCTCGTCCTTGTACTGCGTGTGATCGAATTCCTCGAAAACTTCTGCCGCCACGAGTCGTTCACCTCTTTCCAACTTGTCCAATATGGTGTGCACCGACACGATCCGGCGGCCGATCCGGTCCTGTTCCTGCCGCAGCAGGTCCAACTGGGCACGCAGCGCGGTGATCGCGTCGCGCTCCCCGGCGAGGATCTCGCCGATCACCGGCAGGCCCACGCCGAGCTCACGCAACAGCAGGATCCGTTGCAGCCGGACCAGCGAACTCTCGTCGTAGTAGCGGTATCCGTTCACGCCGATCCGGCTGGGCGGCAACAACCCCAGCTGCCCGTAGTGGCGCAGGGTGCGGCTGGTGGTTCCGGCCGCCTTCGCCAGATCCTGGATAGACCATTCGTCGTTGCGGGAGCCCGCGCCCACGACCTTCACCTCTTCCGTCCGCGTCGGTGTCTTCGGGCATGACCGGGGCCCCGCGTGGTTACGCTCCGCTGCCGCCTCCGGGCCTTACCCGCTCATGCTGTGCCACCAGACTGCAAGTTGACGCTACGTAAAGGTCAAGCCGTACGGCGACGGCGACGGCTAGAACACCTCGGTGGTCTCCATCCTCGTCGGAATCCGCTGGGCGCCGGGCACCGGCGCGGGGCGGTCGCCCTCGACCGTGCCGGACCCGGCCGGACGGGTTCCGGATTCCGGCGCGACACGACCGGCCGGCATCCGGCCCGGAATCGTCGCCGCCTCGGACTCGGCCGCGCCCGGCCCGGAATTGCCGGATTCGGTATCGGCGGGCCCTGTGCCGTCGGCTTCGGCGCTACCCGCCCCGTCGGTGAGACCGGGTACCAACTGCATCAGCGTGTCGAAGTCGACGACCTGTGCGCCCAGGTCAGGGGTGTAGACGATGACACCGTTCTCGAACAGCCGGTACTTGCCCGCGTCCTCGGGCAGGGGTAGTTCCGGAGTGACGGGCAACCCGAGTGCACCCTGCATACCGCCCGTCTCCGCGTAGGCGGTGTCGATCGGCGAGGGGGTCGCGCCCGGTGCGACACCCGGAATGGCGGGGACTGTGCCATCGGGGGATACCGGGAGCGAGCCTTCCGGAGTGCGCGGTGCCGGCGCACCCGATTTACTTCCCTCCGGTGAGACCTCGTCCCACGGTTCGGTGGCGCCCGGGGCGGCACCTTCCGGGGGTCCGGTGGGCGGGTTCACCGGCGGCGGCAGCGGCATCGGTGTGGTGACGGTGAGTTCGGCGGGTGTCGGTCCCACCTCGAAAGTCCGGATATCGGCCGGCGACCCGCCGTCGGGCGCGGCGGAATACTCGGCGCGCAGGATCCGCCCGTCGCGCAGCAGTACCCGGCCTGCCGTGGCTTCCACCGCGGCGGTGGTGCGCGGGTCCTCCTGGGCGGTGCCGCTGTAGGCCTGGCAGTCGGTGGTATCGCAGGTCTGCGCATAGGGCCAGCGGGTTTCGGCGAGCGCGTAGGACCGGGCGGCCACCGCCTGGGCTTCCAGTGCGGCCGGCGCCCAGTCCGGCGGCATCTCCGCCGGGACCACCCCGAGCAGATAGTCCTGGATGTCCACCCGGTTGACAGTGCGGGTCTCCCCGTTCTCGGCGGCCACGCCCAGCGACCCGCGGTACGCCCCGCCGCCACACAGTGTCAGATGCTCCGCTGCCGGGCGGTTCGGATTCGGATCGATCGGATAGACCCACGGATCCTGGATCGGGTTCTCCCAGAGAACCGGTCCGTCACAGCCCTGGGTGACCACCGCGTGCGCGCCGCCGTCGGGCAGCGGAGTGAGCCGGACAGCCTCGCCCGCCGACAGCTCCTGCCCGGCGAGCCGCATACCGGTGGCGGAAGTGACGACCAGGTCGGCGCCGTCCTGATCCTGCAGCCGGACCGATACCGACGCCGGTCCGATGGTGCCGATTTCGGCGCCCGGATAGTAGTAGGCGAGGATCTGATCGACGTTCTGCCCGTTGTCGGCGTTCTGCAGCGCACCGTGCTGACTCAGGCCGCGCCCGTGCCCCGGACCGGCCTCGGCAAGCATCCGGTATACCTCTCCGCCGCCGGGCCACAGGAGCGATCCGCCGATGGCCAGAGCGGTGACGCCACAGACGAGTAATGGGCCTGGACGGACCCGCCGGCCTCTCATCGACTGCGAAATACCGGGCACCACCAGCGGGTTCCTCAGACGCCCTGAGGCTTTCGGCCCGGTCATGTTGTTTCGGTATGACATACGAGCACTCCCATCGTCAGCCCGGACGCTTTCGACTCGGTACGACGTCGGCATGTCGTTTCGACCGGCCACGCTCCGGGAGCTACATTCGAGCGAACAGGAAAGCCTCAACCTCAGGTTTAGATTTGTGACGAATGTGGCTAGTGTGGTCCGTGGGACTGAAGTTCGCAAGCATGACTTGCTCACCGATCACTGGTTGCAACCCTGATTGGAGAAGCTCGTGCCCTACCGCAAACCGAAGCGTTCCTGTGTACTGCCGGTTGTCGCGTTAGTAGCGGTAGCGGGCCCGATCCTGTTGCCCATGGTCGCCGACCCGGCCGAATCGACCGATCAGATCGAACTCACGGCGGTGCCGCCCCAGCTCACCGAACTCGCGCTGCGCGACGCCCCCGATACTGTGCTGCCACTGGGTGAGCTGACCGGCCTGGATCTGCCGGACCTGCGCCTGGGCAATCTGCAGGCACTGGGCGTACCCGGCCTCACGCCGAACGGTACGACCACCCCCACCGACCCGGGCCGCCGGTTGCCCGGACGGCAGCCCGGGGTGGGTTTCGTGGCCGAGGGCGGGACACCGGCCGCGGACACCCCCGCCCTCACCCCCGGCGTCATTCCGCCGGAGTTCATGGACGCGGTAGGCGCGCAGGTCAAGGAATTGAACCGGGAACAGCCCTTCAGCATGGTCGCCCTGACCGCTCCGGACCTGGCGGACACCACCGTCATGATCCGGGCGAAACAGCCCGACGGCGGCTGGGGCCAGTGGTACGAGGCGAACCCGATCGACGGCGCCGACGGCGTGACGGCCGGCGGGCACACCGGCACCGATCCCATCTATGTCGGCAACACCACTTCGGTGCAGGTACTCGTCACCCGCAAACCGCAGCAGCAAGGGAATGATCCGCTCGGACGGACCCCCGCCGCGGCGGGGGGTGGGCCGCAGCAGCCGCCCGACCTGACCGCCGTCCTCATCGATCCCGGCCGCGGCGCGGTCGACGATCAACTCCAGGACATCGCCGCCGCACTCCCCGGCGGCGGCCCCCGGGTGATCACCCGCAACCAGTGGGGCGCCGACGAATCGATCCGCTGCCAAGAGCCCACCTACGACGACGGGCTGGGCGGGATCACCGTGCACCACACGGCCGGCCGCAACGACTACAGCAGATCCGAATCGGCCGGGATCGTCCGCGCCATCTACGCGTACCACTCGCAGACCCTGGGCTGGTGCGATATGGGGTACAACGCACTGGTCGACAAGTACGGGCAGATCTTCGAGGGTCGCTACGGGGGTCTGGACAAACCGGTGCAGGGTGCGCACGCGGGCGGGTTCAACGAAAACACTTCCGGAGTCGCGATCATGGGCGACTACCAGGTCGAACAGCCCACCGACGCCTCGATCGAAGCCACCGGCGAATTCATCGGCTGGCGCGCCCGGGTCGCCGATCTGGATCCCGAGGGCCAGACGATCATGTATTCGGAGGGCACCGAGTTCACCCCTTATGCGCAGGGTGAGGAAGTACATCTTCCGGTCGTATTCGCGCACCGCGACGTGGGCAACACCAGCTGCCCCGGCGATGCCGCCTACGCGCAGATGGACCGGATCCGCACCATAGCCGCCGGCGAAGCGGGCGCGACCCGGTCGTCGACACCGCGCAGCCAGGCCTCCCGCTCGGATCTGGCCGCGCTGGCCGATCTCACCGCCAAGCTGCTGACCATGGTGAACGACAATGTGATCGCGCAGTACTGGGTCTCCAAGGGTGGACCGGACGGGCCGCTCGGCCAGGCCGCGTCCGAGCCGATGCCCGCGAGCCAGGGACAGCAGTACGCGAAATTCGTGAACGGGTACGTCTATACCGCACCGGACGGGCGGGTGCACGAGGTCGCCGGCAAGGTCCTGGACCGGTTCCTGGAGCTCGGCGCCGATGCCGGTGCGCTCGGACTCCCGCTCAGCGACGCCTACCCGATACCCGAGGGGCTGCGCACCGACTTCCAGAACGGCTCGCTGATCCTGAACCAGGCGGCCGATATCGTCACCACCGTCTGGAAGACCTACAACGACACCTACCAGCAGCAGTCACAGGGGCAGGACGCGCAGCCCGGCGCCGCACCGCACGCGGTACCCGGCGCAGGTCCGGTGCCGCAGGTCGCGGACCACGGGCCCCAGGTCGCGGGGCCGGTTCCCCAGGTCGCGGGACCGGTTCCCCATCCCCGGATCACAGACCCGGTCCCGGAGGTCGCAGGCCCGGTCCCCGACGTCGCGACACCGCCCGCACCCGCCGCCGCCCCGGCCGAAGGACAGTCACCGGTACCGCAGTACTCGCCGGCACCCGCGGCCCAGGTCGGCCCCGCGCCTGCCGCTCAGGTCGGCCCCGCGCCTGCCGCTCAGGTCGGCCCCGCGCCGCCCGCTGCCCAAGCCGGTCCGGGCCGCACCGCCGAGGCCGGGCGGGCACCTCCGCCGGAACCGGCGGCGTCTCCGCCGGAGCCCGCGGCACCGCCCCCGCCACCCGCCTGATCTTCATACCGGCCGCGCCGGATCGTGTCACACACGATCCGGCGCGGTCGTCTTCCATGGGTGATCCGCCGCACGGCGGCACCCCGCCTACCCCTCCCCCGGCCACCACCGTTCCAGGACCTGCGCGACCCCGTCCTCGCTGTTGGTCCCGGTGATCTCGTCGGCAGCCGCGAGCGCCTCCGGATGAGCGTGCCCCATCGCGACCCCCAGCCCGACCAGGCGCAGCATCGGGATGTCGTTGGGCATATCGCCGAACGCGACCATATCGGCGGGGTCGACTCCGAGCCGCTCCCCGAGAGTCCGCAGCCCCGACGCCTTGGTGACCCCCGGCGCGGAGATCTCGATCAGGCCGTGTTCGGTGGAGTAGGTGATATCCGCGCGGTCGCCGATATGGGCGGCCAGGGTCACCGCCATATCGCCGCTGCGGGCCCCGGGTAACCGGATCAGCATTTTGATCGCCGGGGTGTCGATGACCTCGTCCCGGGCCACGGCAGTGTCGTCGGGATTCAGCCAGGCGTGCTCGTACTGCGGTGAGCTGACGAATTGCGGGGTGGCGGCGTCGTGCGCGCTGGCGCCGATCCGTTCGGCCGCCAGCCCGCATCCCGGCAGCACCTTCTCCGCGAGATCGGCGACCCAGGCCAGGGTTTCCACATCCAGTACCGAGGCGCCGAGCACTTTGTCGGTTCCGGCGTCGTAGAGCACGGCACCGTTTCCGCATACGCACAACGGCGCGAACCCGAGCCCGGCCACCACCGGGGCGATCCAGCGCGGCGGCCGCCCGGTGGCCAGCACGAACGGCACCCCGTCGGCGACCAGGGCCCCCACCACCGCCCGGGTACGCGCCGAAACCCGCTCGTAGGGATCGATCAGGGTGCCGTCCACATCGGAGGCCACCAGTTCCGGTCGGGTCTGCCGCGTTGCGCTCACCCGTTCCATTCTGCTGGGTCGGCCGCGGCGCCCCCGGCGGGCGTACCCGTTCGCGGGGCGAACACGCAGCATGCCGTCCGTCGCGCATCCCGTGGCATCGCTCCCTATGATCAGGGGCTACACCTGATATCGAGGGGAATGATGGCCGGCTTTCTGCTACGACGGGCGCTCAATTACGTCGTGCTGCTGCTCTTGGCGTCCTTTCTCACCTTCAGCCTCGCTTCGCTGACCTTCCGGCCACTGGACAGCCTGGAACAGCGCAATCCGCGACCGCCGCAGTCGGTGATCGACGCCAAGGCCGAGGAACTGCATCTGAACGAACCGATTCCGCAGCGCTACGTCACCTGGGTGACGGGTGCGGTGCACGGCGATTTCGGTGAGACGCTCGGCGGGCAGCCGGTGAGCGAGGAACTGGGCCGCAGGATCGGAGTCAGTCTGCGGTTGCTGATCCTCGGTTCTGTCATCGGCACGGTCCTGGGCGTGCTGATCGGTGCGGCCGGCGCGATCCGCCAGTACAGATTCAGTGACTATTTCACCACCGTCATCTCACTGCTGATCCTGTCGACCCCGGTGTTCCTGCTCGCGACGCTGCTGAAATTCGGTGCCCTCGAGATCAACTCGGCCACCGGAACGCAGATCTTCCTCTACACCGGCGAAACGTCGGCGACCAATATCGAGGGGTTGGGCGCCCAACTGGTCGACCGCCTGCAACATCTGGTTCTGCCCACCCTGGCCCTGGCCCTGGGCGGAATGGCCGGATACAGCCGCTACCAGCGCAATGCCATGCTCGACGTGCTGCAGAGCGATTTCATCCGGACCGCCCGGGCCAAAGGTCTCACCCGCAACCGGGCCCTCTACAAACACGGTCTGCGGACCGCCCTCATCCCGATGGCCACGCTGTTCGCCTACAGCTTCGGCGGGCTGATCACCGGTGCCACCTTCACCGAGAAGATCTTCGGCTGGCACGGCGTCGGGGAATGGCTGGTCGATTCCATCAACGCCCAGGACATCTACGTGGTCGCCACGGTGACCGCGTTCGCCGGGCTGGTGGTCCTGGTGTCGGGCCTGCTCTCCGACATCGTCTACGCGATTCTCGACCCCCGGGTGCGTGTGGCATGAGCGAGGACACAGCGTGAGTATCAATGAGACCGAGATCCTGGTCCAGGGCGCGCCCGAGCCGGCCGCCTCCGGCCGGCGCAAACTCATCCTGCGCCGCTTCCTGCGCAACAAACCCGCGCTGGTCGGCGCCACGGTGCTGATCCTGATGTTCCTGGCCAGTTTCCTACTGCCGTCGCTGCTGCCCTACGACTATCAGGACATCGACTACACCGCCCTGCTGCAACCGCCGAGTCCCCAGCATCCCTTCGGCACCACCGAGATCGGCCAGGATGTACTCGCCCAGACTCTGCGCGGGTTGCAGAAGTCGCTGATCATCGGCTTGTGCGTGGCCGTGTTCTCCACCACCATCGCCGCCGTCACCGGCGCGGTGGCCGGTCTGCTGGGCGGCTGGACCGACCGGACCATCATGTGGGTGGTCGACCTGCTGCTGGTGGTGCCGAGTTTCATCATCGTGGCCTTGTTCGCCCCACGTACCAAGGGCAGCGGTTCGATCGTGTTGCTGATCATCCTGCTCAGCGTGTTCGGCTGGATGATCAGCGCGCGGATCGTGCGCGGGCTGACCATGAGCCTGCGCGAACGCGAATTCGTCCGGGCCGCCCGCTATATGGGTGCGCCGACCCGGACGATCATCCTCACCCATATCGTGCCGAATATCGCCTCGATCCTGATCATCGACACCACGCTCACCGTCGGCGCCTCGATCATGGCCGAAACGGGGCTGAGCTTCCTCGGTTTCGGGGTGCAGCCGCCGGATGTGTCGCTGGGCACGCTGATCGCGAACGGCACCAGTTCCGCCATGACCTATCCGTGGCTGTTCCTCTTCGCGGGCGGTCTGCTGATCATTACCGTGCTGTGCGCGAACCTGGTCGGCGACGGCCTGCGCGACGCCTTCGATCCGGGCGCCCAACGCGCCCGGTCCCGGCCGTCGCGCAGGGCTCGCAAGGCTGCGGAGAAGTCCCGGCAGGCGGAGGAAGCGCGGACATGACCGGAGAGACCACGACGGTGCAATCGGCAGCGGACCGGGCCGTACCCGGTGAACCCGGTTCCGGCCAGGGCCGCGCGCCCCTGCTGGAGGTATCGGATCTGCGTGTCTCGTTCCCCAGCGAAGAAGGCCGCGTCGACGCTGTCCGTGGCGTGGACTACACCGTCGCCGACGGTGAGGTCCTGGCGATCGTCGGCGAATCCGGGTCGGGTAAATCGGTGTCCTCCCTGGCCGTGATGGGTCTGCTGCCCGAACAGGCCCGGGTCACCGGTTCGATCCGGTTGCGCGGACGGGAACTCCTCGGCCTCGGCGACCGGGAACTGTCGAAACTGCGCGGCAGTGCGGTGAGCATGGTGTTCCAGGACCCGCTCTCGGCGCTCACCCCGGTGTACCGGGTGGGCGATCAGGTCGCCGAAGCGCTACTCGCGCACGGGAACCTGAGCAAGACCGAAGCGGCGAAACGCGCGGTCGAACTGCTCGACCTGGTCGGTATCCCCGACCCGGAGCTGCGCGCGAAGGCTTTCCCGCATGAATTCTCCGGTGGTATGCGCCAGCGAGTGGTCATCGCCATGGCGATCGCCAACGATCCGGCGCTCATCATCTGCGACGAACCCACCACCGCACTCGATGTGACGGTGCAGAAGCAGATCCTGAACCTGCTGCGCAAAGCGCGCGATATCACCGGCGCGGGCGTCGTCATGATCACGCACGACATGGGTATCGCGGCCACCCTCGCCGATCGCGTGGCCGTGATGTACGCGGGCCGGATCGTGGAAACCGCCACCACCGCGCAGGTCTTCCGGAGCCCCCGGATGCCCTACACCGTCGGGCTGCTCGGCTCGATCCCGCGCATGGACGGACCGCCGCGCGCACCGCTGATCCCCATTGTCGGCGCGCCGCCGGCCATGCACGCACTGCCGCAGGGGTGTTCGTTCGCGCCGCGCTGCCCGGTCGCGATCGAGGACTGCCGCGCCGCGGAACCGCCGCTGGCCGAGACTGTTCCGGGCCACCGCGCAGCCTGCATCCGTACCGACGAGGTCGGTTCGGCGGCCCTGTTCGACGCCTACCGCCGCGAGATCGGCGAACCGGCGCCTGCCCCCGCGACCGATCCACAACCCGTGCTGAAGGTGACGGATCTGGTCAAGACCTTCCCCATCACCTCCGGGGTGATCCTGCGCCGCCGCAAGGGCGAGGTCCGCGCCGTGGACGGGATCAGTTTCGAGGTCCGCGCCGGACGTACGCTGGCCCTGGTCGGTGAATCGGGGTCGGGTAAATCGACGACGCTGACCCAGATCCTGGACATGGTGAAACCGCAGGCCGGGACCATCGAGATCATGGGCCGCGATACCGCCACCCTCAGCGCCGCGCAGCGCCGGGAACTGCGCCGCAAACTGCAGATCGTGTTCCAGGACCCCACGGCTTCACTGGATCCGCGGCTGCCTGTTTCCGATATCGTCTCCCAGCCGATGCGGATCGCGAAGCGGCCGAAATCCGAGATCGCTGCGCGGGTACCGGACCTGCTGCGGCAGGTGGGCCTGCGCCCCGAACACGCCGACCGCTATCCGGGCGATTTCTCCGGCGGCCAGAAGCAGCGCATCTGTATCGCCCGGGCGCTGGCCCTGGACCCCGAACTGCTGGTGCTCGACGAGCCGGTGTCGTCGCTGGATGTGTCGATCCAGGCGGGTGTGCTGAATCTGTTGCGCGACCTGCAGGCCGAACGCGGACTGTCCTACCTCTTCGTCTCCCACGATCTGTCCGTGGTGCGCAATCTGGCCCACGATATCGCGGTGATGTACCGGGGCAAGATCGTCGAAGCGGGACCGGCGGAGCAGATCTTCGGCGATCCGGGCCACGAATACACGCGATCGCTGATCGATGCCGTGCCCGTACCCGTGGTAGAGGGTTGACGGACGTGTTCTCCGGACCCACCGGCAGGAAGGATGAACGGCCATGAGGATTCGATCACTGAGGAGGCTCGCGGTGCCGCTGTGCACCGTCGCCCTGCTCGCGGCCGGTTGTGGGGCGAACGACGCGGGGGCTCCCGAGGGCGCGGTCGCCGAACTGGGCACGGTCAACGACATCAACCCGCACGATGTGAGCGAACTGCGCGACGGCGGGAATCTGCGACTGGCCGCCACCTCGTTCCCGGAGCATTGGAACCCGCTGCAGATCGACAGCGACGCCGAATCCGCGAGCATCATGCGCGTGATGATGCCGCGGGCGTTCACCACCGACGCGGCCGGCGCGATCTCGGTCAACACCGACTTCTTCACCGACGTCGAACTGACCGATACCGAGCCGCAGCGGGTCACCTACACCATCAATCCCAAGGCGGTGTGGTCCGACGGATCCCCCATCACCTGGGAGGACATCGCTTCCCAGGCCAACGCGATGAGCGGGAAGGATCCGAAGTTCCTCATCGGCAACACCAACGGTTTCGACCGGGTCGAGAAGGTCGAACGCGGTACCGACGACCGCCAGGCGATCATCACCTTCAAGAGCCACTACGCCGATTGGGCCGGTCAGTTCGCCGGTAACTCCATGCTGCTGCCGAAGGAGGCCACGGCCACACCGGATGCGTTCAACGAGGCCTGGCGCAACGCCCCCGGCAAGACCGCGGGTCCGTTCGTCGTCCAGTCCACCGACCGCGGTCAGGGCCGGATCGTACTCGGCCGTAATCCGAAATGGTGGGGTGCGACACCGAAACTCGACACCATCACCTACAGCGTGCTGTCGAGCGAAGCGATGGTGCCGGCGCTGGCCAACAACGAGATCGATGCCGTCGGCCTGGGGACCCGCGACGATATGCAGACCGCCCGCAATACCCCCGGCGTGGCGATCCGGCGCGCTCCCGGTAACAGCTGGTCGCACCTGACCTTCAACGGCGCCCCGGGCTCGCTGCTGGAGGATCCGAAACTGCGGGTCGCGATCATCAAGGCGATCGACCGCGCCGGAATCGCCAAGGCGATGCAAAACGGCCTGGTAGTGGATCCGCAACCGCTGAACAACCACATCTTCATCCAGGGCCAGAAAGGCTATCAGGACAACAGCCTGCCCTTCGATCCCGAGGCCGCGAAGCAGGAACTCGATGCGCTGGGCTGGACACTGAACGGGGACGTCCGGGAGAAGGACGGCCGTAAATTGGTGATCCGCGATGTCATGTACAACGACAAGACCTGGGTGCAGGTCGCGCAGATCATCCAGCAGAACCTGCGGCAGGTGGGCATCGAACTGGTCATCGAGACCAAGCCAGGCGCCGGATTCTTCACCGACAACATCCAGCCCGGCAATTTCGACGTGGGTCAGTGGGTGTGGATCGGTGATGCGTTCCCGCTGAGCAGCATCCCGCAGATCTGGGGCTACTACCCCGATAACCTGCAGGGTAATTACGGCCGCATCGGCTCCCCGGAACTGAACGATCTCATCGAGAAGACCCTCACCGAACTCGACCCCCAGAAGGCCATCGAACTGGCCAATCAGGTGGACCAGGCGATCTGGGCCGAAGGCCATTCGATCCCGCTGGTGCAGTCGGCCGGCAACATCGGTGTCCGCGACAACCTCGCCAACTACGGCGCCGCGGGACTGGCCTCCCTGGACTACACGAAAATCGGTTTCCTGAAGTGAGCTCCCGGATAGGCCATCCGCCGGCCTATCCGCTGTGCGTGACCATCGGCGCCCTCGCGGTACTCACCGCGTGGGCGCCGTTCGCCGATCCGGACCAGTTCAGCGCGCTGGCGGTGGTCGGGGCGGGGATCGTGGGATACAGCGGATACCGGTTCGCCATGGCGCTGGGGGTGGTGCGGTCCGGAGCCGAGAGCTCCGCGACAGTGGCGGTACGGCGAGTGAGACAGGAGTATCAGCTGGTCAGCCGTTCCTGGCTGGAATTGCGCGGCCACGGTGACGACCGCTGGCTGCCGGTGTACTTCACCCCGGAGCTGATCGGTTTCACCGGTGGTATGGCCCGGCTGAGCGAGCGGCGGATCGTGCTGCGGCCAGAACCCGCCGGCACCCGGCAGCCCGGTGGACCACAGCACGAGTTCCGAGTGCTACCGGCCGGCCGGGCCCGGGGGAGCGAACCGCCCGGCCGCCTGGTGGACAATCCGACGCGCGTGGACCCGGAAGCGCAGACCCGGGCGGTCGCCACCACGAAGGTCACCCGCCGATTGCTGCTGGACGCCCAGCCGGCGGTCGCCGCCCCGTTCGTCGCGCTGTTGTGGCTGTATGTGATGGGTGGCGGAACCGGGGCGTTCATCGCCGCCATGTGCGTGGCGGCCGCAACCGCGACCTGGCTCAGCGCCGTCCGCGGGTCGGACCCGAGCTGAACGCCGTACACGAGATGCGGCCGATCGACCGCCCGCGAACGGCCTACCTGCTCGACGACGGCCCTTCGCGATCGGGATGCAATGCCACGGCAGTTACGAGCAGTCACTCCGAACGAGTGTCGCCGGAAACCCGCAAACCCCCTGTCCACCGTTCAAGGGAACCTCAGACTTGGTCGCGAACCGTCGGTACGCTCTCCGCTGGATCGCGTGCGCCGACTTCTCGGAATGGGGCTCAGAGTTCGAGTCGACCACCGGATCGAGTCCCCGTTCGACGGTAGTGCCGTTCTCCTTGTTGCTCCTTGGGGCGATCAATGGTCGTCCGGGCCGAGGTCCCAGAGTGTGCGCAAAGTGGCTTCAGCCTCTTCCCGCCGCGTAATACCCGGCGTAATCGCACTGGGATGGTTTCCGATCTCCTCGGCGAGCACCGCCACGGCCCAGTCGCGGTCCACGTCACCGGCTTCGAGGGCATCGTCGATTCGACGCAGGGCTTGCCCGAGGGGCACGGTAATACTCGGGCCATTGGCCCGCTCCATCTCTCGGGCAATGCGGGCGGCAGCGAGATAGCCTTCGGCGTCGGGATCGAAGTGCTTTGCGAGGGCTTCATCACGCCAGTCCTCCCAGCGCTCGTCGGGCTGCGGTCGACGAACGTCCTGCCGCGGATGATCCAGCAGGTGATGCGCCTGTCCGACGGCGCTCGACAGTGACCCCACAGTCTGCCCGGGATTGACAAGGGGGGCCACCAGTACCTGTGGTCTTTCGCTGTCGGGGGCCACCACCACCAAGGGCCGGCCACCCTCCCTCACGGTATCGGCCCGGCCGACGTGCCATCCTTCGGCACGAAGTCTGGTGATCATGGCGGTCAGCGTGGGCGAGAACGCGACGATATCGTCGATATCGTCGCCCAGCCCGGTCACAACTCGAGTCGACCCGCCGCTGTGATGGGAGGGAGGTTCGCGGGAGATCTGCTGCCAGGTGACACCGTGTGCGGCATCCGCGGCCGGCAAATGAGGACCGGTCGCTACTCCGAGAATGTCCTTTTCGAGCTTCACCGACGCCGAGGCCCCGCCGGTGGCCGCTTTCGCGATCCGACCGGCGAGCTTCCGCAGCAACTGCGGCAACCCATCCGACTTGCCCATCTCACACCTCCGCGCCACCCATTTTCGGGCGTGGGCGGATCTGCGAGACCCTCGGGGTGAGGTGACCGGGGGAGAATCCGGTGTCGAGAGGCGAGATAAATTCGGCGAGAAGAGTTTTGAGTGATCGCGAGTTCGGTACTCTCGGCGAGGACCGGCCTCCGGTACGCGGCGTCCGCGGGCGAACTCAGTGCGGGATGGAATCGATGATCGCCCGGGCGCCCTGGCGCAGCAAATCGGAGCCGACGAAGAAACCGAGGGCCTGCGGATCCTCCGGTACGCCCCAATGTTGCGAATCCAGCCACCGGGTGCCCTCGAGATCGAACACCTTGCCGCGCAACGACAGCCGACCGGTGGGTTCGATCACGCAGACCCCGGCGATCGGGGAATTGCAGTGCCCTTGCAGGGCGTGCAGCATGGCGCGTTCGGCATCGGCGACGCGGCGGGTCTCGGCATGATCGAGGTGCCCGGCGAGTTCGCGGACCTCGTCGTCGTCGGCCCGACAGGCGAGGGTGAGCACGCCCGCGCCGATCGGCGGGCACATGACCTCGAGCGGCAGTATTTCGGTGATCCGGTCCTGCCGTCCGATGCGATACATCCCGGCGACGGCGGCGATCAGCACATCGCAGTAGCCGTCCTCCAGCCGCTCCAGCCGGGTGTTCATGTTCCCGCGCAGCGGCTTCATCACCAGCCCCGGATAGTGCAGGCGCAGCTGCGCCGCCCGGCGCACCGAACTGGTCCCGACCACCGTCCCCGGCGGCTGCTCGGCGAGCGGGCGGCCGTCCTTGGTGATGATCGCGTCGCGCACATCGTCGCGCTTCGGGAAACCGGCGAACGCGATACCTTCCGGGATCGGGATATCGCCGGGAATATCCTTCAGGCAGTGCACGGCGAGATCGGCCCGGTCCTCCAGGAGCGCGTCGTCGATCTCCTTGACGAAAGCCCCCTTGCCGCCGAGCTTCGCCAGATCACCCATCCAGCGGTCGCCGGCGGAGGTCACTTTCACCAGTTCGGTTTCGACACCGAACTCGGACAGACCGGCCGCGACCTGCTCGGCTTGGGCTACTGCCATAGGACTGGCCCGGGTCGCGACCCGGATAATGCGCGAGGCCATGGCGTGACTCTACCGCCGCGGAAATCCGCTCCGAAGGGGCGGTGGTGCGAAGTTCAGCGTGGAGTGGTCCCGGTCACGGCCGACACCGGGCGGCAGCGATTGCGGGCCAGAGCGATGCGGATGGTCGGAACGCCGACCGCGACGCTGTTCCGATCCAACCGCCCGGCTGCCGCGGTTGCCCTGAGCCGACCAGGCTGTTCCGAGCAGGTCAGGGACTCAGGTAGTAATGCAGGAACGCGGCTCGACCGTCCGGTGTCGTCCAGTCCCCCGGGCCGCTGTGTATTCGCTGCCAGCCTGCCCGCTCGTACAGCGAGATCGCGGCGACGCCACCGTCTTCCACATCGAGCACCGCGCGGCGACCGCGCAATCTCGCCATCTCCACCGCCGCATCGAGCAGATCGCGGCCTGTGCCACACCGCCGGGCCGACGGCACGACGAACAACCGGACCACCGAGATCAGTGCACCGAGGTCGTGAGCAACGGCATGAACCGCCTCTGAGAGTGCGTTTCCGCCGATACCGACATGGCCGATCACGGCGCCATCGCTCTCTGCGATCCGCGCGTCGACCAGCTTCGCCGGGTTCAGCCAGCCGACCGGGTCCTCGGGCCACGCTGCCGGATAGCCATCCGCCTCATGCACTCGACGCAGGGCCGCGACACACGCCGGTAGGTCGTCGAGGGATCTGGGCCGGATATCCACCGACCGCACCGTGCTACCCGGCCGGTTCGGACAGCTTCCGGGAGCGCAGTTCGTGTCCCTTGGAGGTCTTGCAGCGTCCCGACTCCAGATCCCACTGCCAGCCGTGCAGGTTGCAGGTCAGCGTCTTTCCGTCCACCACACCGAATTTCGACAGATCGGCCTTCAGGTGCGGGCAGCGGCGCTGGATCTCCCAACCGGCCACCTCCACCGAAGCCGAATCGTCGTGCGCTTCGGAGAACCAGCCGTCCGCGTAGGCGATCCGCTCGTCGGTGAGGCATTTGAAGAAGGTGTACAGATATTCGTTGTAGCCACCGATCCGCCACGCCTGGAAACGGGTGGACAGGAAAATGGTATTCACCCAGTCGGGTTCGTTGTCGCGCAGTACGGTCCGCACCAGTTCGGGGGCGATCCGGAAGCCGTATCGGTATTTACCCTCGCCTTCCAGCGGCGCGCGCACGGCCCGCTTCGGGAAGTCCAGGACCACGGTCTCCTCGCCGATCACGAGCCCGACCGGGTAGCCGATACCGTCGCAGATCAGATCGCTCTGCGCCATGATCGGCTCGAACAGCGCCTTCAGCGGTTCCAGCAGGGGTTCGCCCTCGGCGGGCGCCCAGGTCTTCTTCTCCGCCACCAGCACCGGTGCCAGCCGCTGCGCCATCTTTTCGATGTAAGCGGCCTTGTCGTGCCAGATGGTCTCGGGATCGTAAGGATGATCCAGTTCCAGTTCGGCGCCGTGCACCTCGACCACCGAACCCGGCACCATCAACACGCCGCGATCATGGCCGTGCTCGCGCATCTGCTCGAGGAAGACCATCTGATCGGGGAAGATATTGCCCTCGTCGCCGTGGTCGTCGTTGAGATAGCGGAGTTCGTCGTCGAGGAAGACCGGCGGCCCGGCGGACGGGACCACCCAGGTGGCGCCGACCTGCTCGATATAGCTGCGGGCCCGGTCCATTCCGCGCTGCCGCTTCTGTTTTCCGAAATTCGATTTCGTCCGGGCCGGGATGTCGTAGACCATCGGATACCAGATGGCGCCCGAGTACTGCAGCAGATGAATATCGATCGTGCCGAAGGCTTCGTGCAGCACGTCCATATCGACCGGCCGCGCGTCGTTCATATTGAAACAGGTGGTTTCGCCGTCGGAGACGATCAGCCCGGAATCACCGATCGGGCCGTCCGCGGGGGCGCGCAGCGCGACGATCATGATGTCCAGCTCGGCGGCCGGATCGCCGCCGCCGATCCCCATGGACCCGTTGATCTTGTGTTTGACCGAATCCTCGGTCTCGAAGAATTTGTGGAAGCCCAGCTTCTCCAGCTCGCGACGCAGATCCGGGACCGGGTAGTCGGGCAGCAGGACGGTCGCGTCCTTGTTCACGTACTCGGCCAGGTGCGCGGCGTCGAAATGGTCGCGGTGCAGATGCGACACGTAGAGGAAATCGCAGTTACCCAGTTCGTCCCAGTCGAGCTGGGTGTTGTCCGGGAAAGGGAACCAGGACCCGAAGTACGCGGGGTTCACCCACGGGTCGCATAGGATGGAACCGGCCGCGGTCCGAATATGGAATCCCGCATGTCCGACGCTGGTGATCTGCACGAGCTCGCTCCTCCTGACCGTTTACGGCCCTCCAGGGTAGTGCTTCAGGACGAAATGTCCCCGATGCAGTAGCCGTCATCACCCTGTTCGAGTAGAAATGTCCGGTTCTGCGTGATTCCGGACGCATTCGTCACCGGCACCGCGACGGCCATATATCCGGTCGTGAGCGGCTGGGAACTGATCTGCTGATCGGTGAATCCGGTGATCGTGCCGAGCGTACCGGGATTCCCGGCGAGCGGCGCGGCCACGGGCGCGCCGGTGGCCTCGGGATCCCAGGTGGCCGGGTCCGCCGCGCAGACCAGCGGGTACTGCTCCTCCAGGTCGGCGGGGTCCAGCGGCTGCCCGGTAGCCCGGGCCAGGTAACGGCGCACGGTGTGCCGGGCGTCGGCGGCGTCGTAGACCGCTTCCACACCCGCCGGGAACACGCGGCCACAGGCGTATCCGGCGGCCACCCGATGTTCGTCCACGGTGACCGTGGTGATCCCGTCGGTCCAGGTGAGCGTGCCATCCGCCGCGGTACCCGGCTGGGCGAGCGCGTTCAGTACCGCATCGCGGTCGGTGTACATGGTCTGCACGGTGAGCGGCGGAATGCTCCAGCAGGTGTTCTGCAGGGTCGCGATATCTGCCGAGCGCAGATCGGCGGCGAACCGCTGTAGTGCGGGGGCGGCATCGGGAACACCGGGGACCGCACCGACCACGGGCGCGTCGGCGGGAATCGGCGGCAACGCGGGAGCCGAAGGCGGCGCCGCGGCGGATGCGGCCTGCTGTCCGGCGCTGCGCGCGTCGCCCTCGGAGGCGTGCACCGACGGGCTGCCGACGTCGTCACCCGGGATTCCGGATACCGAATCGCATCCGGTGCCCAGCAGCACTCCGGATACCGCGAGCCCCGCGGCGAGACCACGGACGCGGGCGCGTCGGGCGGTCACCCGGCCGATTCGGCGCAACGGTACGGGACGGGCGCGTTCCACTTCGACGATCACCTTTCCTGCGGTACATAGCGGTTCGGTCGAGATACCGGTTCCGACCGCACCACGGCGGGCCCGGGATCCGGCGGGCCGGGGCGCGCGCGGCGGGCCGGACGCTGCCGGTCATCATGGCAGCGACTACGCTAGCGGACTTGTGGAACCCGTCTACCGGACGATCATCGGGCTGGCCCGGACCGTCTTCTTTCTCGAGGGCCTGAAGTTCACCGTCACCGGCGATGAGAACATTCCCGCCTCCGGGGGCGCTGTACTCGCGGTCAACCACACCGGGTACATGGATTTCACCTATGCGGGCCTGCCGGTGCGCACCCCCAAGCGCTATATCCGGTTCATGGCCAAGAGCGAGGTCTTCGACAACAAGATCGCCGGGCCGATCATGCGAGCTCTCAAGCATATTCCGGTGGACCGGACAGCGGGCGCGGACTCGTACAAGGCCGCCGTGGATTATCTGCGGCGCGGCGAACTGGTCGGCGTATATCCCGAAGCCACCATCAGCCGCAGTTTCGAGATCAAGGAGCTGAAATCCGGCGCCGCCCGGATGGCGATCGAGGCCGGGGTGCCGATCATCCCGATCGCCATCTGGGGTGCCCAGCGGGTCTGGACGAAAGGTCATCCGAAACGGCTGGGCCGCACCAATACCCCTATTTCCATCGCCGTCGGCACACCGATCCAACCCTATGAACCGGCGGCCGAGCTCACCGCCGAGCTGAAGACCGCCATGCAGGAACTACTGCACGGCCTGCAGGAGAACTACACCCACGAACCCGGCGCGTACTGGGTTCCGGCCCGGCTCGGGGGCAGTGCGCCTACCCTGGAAGAAGCCGACGCGATGGACGCCGCCGAGGTCGCGGAACGGATCGCCCGGAGACGGGCCGAACTCACCGGCTCCGACGACGCCGGGGAGTAGCGTCTATCCACCACGGCGGGATAGGTGCAGAGCAGCGGTAACCCCGGGTAGTGAGCAGGAGTTGCGATGGCGCGGGAGCCGGTTTTCGATGTCCTGGCCGGGCTGGCGCACGCGGTTCTCTTCGCGCAAGGGGTGCGCCTCGATATTCGCGGCCAGGAGAATATCCCCCGCACCGGGGGCGCGGTACTGGCGGTCAACCACACCTCCTACCTGGATTTCATGGAGGTCGGGGTCGTCGGGCGCCGGTCGGGGCGCAATGTGCGGTTCATGATGAAAGCCGAGCTCGACCACGGCGTAGTCGGATTCCTCATGAAGCACTGCAAGGCGATCGGCGTCGACCGGACCGCCGGCGCGGAATCGTTCGGCCGGGCGGTCGAGGCGTTACGCGACGGCGAACTGGTCGTGGTCTACCCGGAGGCCACCATCAGCCGCAGTTTCGAGTTGAAGGAATTCAAATCCGGGGCGGCGCGCATGGCGCTGGAATCGGGAGTCCCGATCATTGCGCTCACCATCTGGGGAGCACATCGCATCTGGACCAAAGGTTTCCCGAAACAATTGGGCCGGCACAATTTCCCGGTTCACATCCGCATCGGTGAACCGCTGGTCGCCACAGGTTCGGTCGACGAGGTGACCGTCGCGCTACGCGGCCGGATGAGCGAACTGCTGACAGCGGCACAGGAGAAATACCCGATGCCCGCCGGGCAGCCGTGGGTCCCGGCCCGGTTGGGCGGCAGCGCCCCGACGCCGGCGCAGGCCGCCGTCCTGGAAGCCGAGGAATACGCCCGGCGACGGATCCAGCGCCCGTAGGTGTCGGCATACGCCGCCGGCGCGCGGCCGGGCACAGGCCCGTCGGGTACCCGCCCCGAGTGTGCGTGGCCGGCCCAGACCGCACAGCGCGTTCCGCAGTGCGTATGGCCCCATGCCGATCCGGCCGATGAACGCAGGCGCAACCCCAGTGCGTCGAGTGTTGCGAGACACCCCGAAGGGTTGAGGCCCGTCTCGCCCCTTGGCCGAAGGTGATCGAAGGTCGTACTCCATAAACGGCCCACCGCACATCGCATGCGCCGAAGGCGCGAGTCC
>NZ_BDBX01000016.1 GCF_001613205.1 Nocardia sienata NBRC 100364
AGGCGGCGCCAAAAACACAGCACCTTCACAAGCAAAGTCCACCCCACCGTCGCGAACAGGGAACACACCTCCGACACCCTCCCAGCATTCAACCCATCCCACCTGCCCTGTTGACAAAATACCCTAGGGGGGTACCGTAACCACTGGAGAGCGGCACGGGCCGAGGGCCGCCGGAGCCTCCACGGAAACGGAGCATCGAATGAATACGCCGACAAAGTTCGCCGGGTTCGCGCTCGGACTCGTCGCGTTGTTCGGGGTCGCGCTGGGCGTCGGCGCCCTGGTCGGCCCCGCGGACAGCGAGCCGCGAACCCACGACGCCGCTGCTGGTGAGCCCGCCGCGGACGCCACCCCCGGCGGGCTGACCAGCAGCGCCGGGGGTTACACCCTCGTCCTGGACGACCCGATCACCACCGCCGCCCGCGCGGCGACCCTGCGGTTCCGGATCGAGGACAGCACCGGCCGGCCGGTGACGCGGTACACCCCGAACCACGAAAAAGATCTGCATCTGATCCTGGTGCGCCGCGATACCGCCGCCTACCAGCATCTGCACCCGGCGCTCGGACCCGACGGCACCTGGAGCACCCCGGTCGATCTCACCCGCGCCGGCGACCACCGGGTCTTCGCCGATTTCGTCACCGCCGACGGGCAGCCGTTCACCCTGGGTGCCGAACTGCGGGTCGCCGGGCAGTACACCCCGCGCCCACTCCCGGCCCCGGACCCCACCGTCACCGTGGACGGCTACACCGTCGCCCTGCGCGGCACCGTCGTTCCCGGGCGTGCCACCGACGTCACCTTCACCGTGACCCGCGACGGCGAACCGGTCACCGACCTGCAGCCCTATCTGGGGGCGTACGGTCATCTCGTGGCGTTGCGGACCGCCGACCTCGGTTATCTCCACGTCCATCCGGCCGGTCACCCGGGCGACGGGAGCACCCCGGCCGGACCGGGCGTAACCTTCGCGGTAACAGCGCCCGGCACCGGCGACTACCGGCTGTTCTTCGAGTTCCGCCACGGCGGGGCCGTGCACCGCGGCGAGTTCACCGTGCCCGTCGCGGAGACCGCCGGGGACCCGGCCGGGCACGCCCCGGACGACGCGCAGACCGCCCCCGAACCCACCGGACACGGCCATGGGCACTGACCCCCGGCCAACGGAGCCGACGATGAGCACTCAGACTGCACCGGATACCGCGCAGACCGATACCCGGGCCGCGCAGGTCGAATTGGTGATCGGTGGGATGACCTGCGCATCCTGCGCCAATCGCATCGAGAAGAAACTGAACAGGCTCGAGGGTGTGACCGCGACGGTCAACTACGCCACGGAGAAGGCCCGGGTGCACTACCCGGATACCGTGGCACCGGCCGACCTGGTGGCGGTCGTGGAACAGGCGGGGTATACCGCGAGCCTGCCGCAGCCGCCCACCGCGGAACCGCAGACCACCGAACCGGCCGATCCCGCCGACCGGCTGCGCACCCGGCTACTGATCTCGCTGGTGTTGACCGTGCCGGTGATCGCCATGGCGATGATCCCGGCGCTGCAGTTCACCAACTGGCAGTGGTTGTCGCTGATCCTGGCCGCGCCCGTCGTGGTGTGGGGCGCCCTGCCCTTCCACCGGGCTGCCTGGACCAACCTGCGGCACGCCACCGCGACCATGGACACCCTGGTCTCGCTCGGCACCCTGGCCGCATTCGGCTGGTCGATCTACGCGCTGTTCTGGGGCACCGCCGGTACGCCGGGGATGACCCATCCCTTCGAATTCACGATCACCCGGATGGACGGAACCGGCAGCATCTATCTGGAGGCCGCAGCCGGGGTCACCACCTTCATCCTGGCCGGCCGGTACTTCGAGGCCCGGTCCAAGCGGCGGGCCGGCGCGGCGCTGCGGGCACTGCTCGAACTCGGCGCCAAAGAGGTGTCGGTGCTACGCCGGTCCGGGGCAGAAGACTGGACCGAACAGCGGATACCGGTCGAACAACTGTCCGTCGGCGATCGATTCGTGGTGCGGCCCGGCGAGAAGATCGCGACCGACGGCGTGATCACCGACGGCGCCTCGGCGGTCGATGTCTCCATGCTGACCGGTGAATCGGTGCCGCTGGAAGTCGGGCCCGAGGATACGGTCACCGGCGCCACCGTGAACGTGGGTGGCCGGATCACCGTGCGCGCCACCCGGATCGGCTCGGACACCCAGCTCGCGCAGATGGCGAAACTGGTCGAGGACGCGCAGACCGGGAAGGCACAGGCCCAGCGGCTCGCCGACCGCATCTCCGGCGTCTTCGTACCGATCGTCATCGCGCTCGCTGTGGCCACCCTCGGATTCTGGCTCGGCACCGGCGGTTCGGTGGCCGCGGCCTTCACGGCGGCGGTGGCGGTACTGATCATCGCCTGCCCGTGTGCGCTGGGCCTGGCCACGCCGACGGCGCTCATGGTCGGGACCGGGCGCGGCGCCCAGCTCGGGATCCTCATCAAGGGGCCCGAAGTGCTGGAGTCCACCCGCCAGGTGGACACGGTGGTGCTGGACAAGACAGGCACGGTGACCACCGGACGGATGTCGCTGCTCGCGGTCGTGGCCGCGGCGGGCGAGAGCACCGACGAAGTCCTACGGCTGGCCGGATCGCTGGAGGACTCCTCCGAACATCCGATCGCCCGCGCCATCGCCGAAGGGGCCCGGGAGCGGACGAGCGGGCTGTCCCCGGTCGAGAGTTTCCGTAACAGTGCCGGACTGGGTGTGGAGGGCGTAGTGGACGGCCACGCGGTGGTCGTCGGCCGGCCGGGCCTGCTCGCCGACTACGCACTGCACCTCGACGAGGCGCTGCAGGAGGCGCTGCGGGAGGCCGAGAGCCAGGGCCGCACCGCGGTGGCGGTCGGCTGGGACGGCCGGGCCCGCGGGGTGCTCGTGGTCGCCGATACGGTGAAACCGACCTCGGCCGAAGCGGTTTCCCGTCTGCGGGCTCTCGGCCTGACCCCGATCATGCTCACCGGGGACAATGCCACCGCGGCGGCCGCCATCGCCCGGCAGGTCGGTATCGACGAGGTGATCGCGGAGGTGCTGCCGCAGGACAAGGTCGCGGTGATCGAACGCCTGCAGCGGGAGGGCAAACGCGTCGCCATGGTCGGTGACGGTGTGAACGATGCCGCCGCGCTCGCCCGGGCCGACCTGGGCCTGGCCATCGGCACCGGCACCGATATCGCCATCGAGGCCGCCGACCTCACCCTGGTCCGGGGCGACCTCACCGCCGCCCCCGATGCCATCCGGCTCGCCCGCCGCACCCTCGGCACGATCAAGGGGAACCTGTTCTGGGCCTTCGGCTACAACGTCGCGATGATTCCGCTGGCCATGGCCGGTCTGCTCAATCCGATGCTGGCCGGTGCCGCCATGGCGTTCTCCTCGGTGTTCGTGGTCAGCAACAGTCTGCGGCTGCGGAACTTCCGCCCCACACACTGATCTAGCACACCGCGCCCGGGCCCCGGATGTCTCCATCCGGGGCCCGGGCGCATGTTCAGCTCACGGGTTCGCGGTCCCCTGGAACCGGGGCTCTGGCCGCGACGACCACCGCGGTCAGTGTCAGGACACAGCCCAGCACCTTCACCGGCGACAGCCCCGCCCCAGTGGGCAACGCCCAGTCCAGGACGAGCGATGCCGTCAACTGTCCTGCCACCGTGCTCAACCCCATCAGCAGCACCCCCACCCACCGCACCACCAGCACTCCGGCGGCGATGAACAGCACTCCGATCACACCGCCCAGGTACAGCCACGGTTCGCGGGGGAATTCGGCGGGCGCACCGGTCCGGGCCACCACCAGCGCTTCCACGACCAGCAAACCCAGCAGGCCGACGGCGAAGTTGATCACCGTGGCGGCGAACGGGCTCCCGGTCGCGCCGATCCGGGCGTTCCACGCCTGCTGCCAGGCCAGCCCGATGCCGGCCGCCGCGGGCAGCAGCAACAGCAGCGGTCCCGGGACACCTTCGAGCCAGGACGAGGTGCGCAGCGATGCCGGCGCCGAGCCACCGGAGCCCGCCAGCAGTACCGCGCCGACCGCCAGCACCGCACCGCCGAGCCGCGCGGTGGTGACCGGAGTGCGGGCGCCGGGGCCCACCCCGAGCCGGTCCACGAGCAGACTGCTCAGCAACTGACCGGAGACCGCCGCGACCGTGAACGCCGTGACCCCGAGCGCGGCGACGGTCAGCGACTGGCTCGCCACGAACAACCCGCCGAACAACCCGCCCAGCAACTGCCAGGGCCGCAGTTCCCCCGCGGCGACCGAGCGACGGACCGCCCGCAGACCCGCCCGGAGCCGGGAACTGAACAGCACCGCCACCGCCAGCACCAGGAATCCGCTGCCGAAGCTCACCACCGCCGCCGCGACCCCGTCCTGCAGCCGCGCCCCCAGCTCACCGTTGATCCGTCCCTGGACGGCGACCCCGGCTCCGATCAACAACCCGGAACCCAGACCCCACCGCCGCGAAACCATGACCGCACCCTACCGACGCGGCCGAGGCGCCCCGCCCGGACCGGCCGCCCACGACTCAGGTCTGTGTGTCGCTCTCCGATTCCGGTCGCGGCGGCAGCCAGCGCGGCGTCAGCACGCCCAGGGCCAGGATGGCGACGCCCAGCAGCGCGATCGCCGAGGAGACCGACAGCCACAGCGTGGCCACCGCGACGAAACCGAAAACCAGCAGGGACAGCAGTTCCTCCAGCAGTCCGGACACCGACATCACGGTGGCCCGGGCCGGACCGGTGATGGCGTCCTGGAGCCGGGCCTCGGCGACGATCGCCGCGTTGTACACCATCCCGTAGGCGGCGGCGATCGAGACGAAACCCAGTCCGGTGCACAGGTAGACCTCGCCCGGCCAGCGCACCGCGAGCCCGGAGACCACCGCGCCCGCACCGAACAGCACACCGGCCGCCCCCAGCGCCCCTGCCAGGATGCGCGCGGGAAGCGCTTCCGACCGCCCGGCCAGCAGCGAACCGAGCAGTGAACCGACCACGGTCACACCCACCAGGACCGGTACGAACGACGTGGCCGCGCCCGCTTCCCCGGCGACCAGGCCGAAGTACTCGTCGAACGCGGTGATCCCGTAGAGCAGTGCCCCGAGCACCACCCCGCGCCGGACCAACCGGACCCGGACCGTCTCGGTGACACCGGTACGCAGCATGAGCAGATACCGCCCCAGCGTTCCCGGCCCGGACGTGGGCGAGACACCCGGACGTGTGGGCACCGGCCGGGGGCCCGGGGCGATCACCGCGGGAGTGGCCCTCTCCGCATCCGCCTCCTCCAACTCACCCACCTCGGCGGCCGAGACGGTTCTCGGCGCCACGGGCAGGCTCGCGGCCAGCGCGGTGTGCAATACGGCGCAGCCCACACTGACCCAGCCCACCAGCTCGTACCCGCCCCACAGGTACAACGGGGTCGCGGCGAGGATCGCGAGCACCGCGCTCGACTCACTCCCCGTGCGGGTGTAACCGATCACCCGGGCATAGGCACGGGCCGCGCCGCGGGAGGCGAGTTCGTCGTAGAGCAGCGCCTCGAAAGTTCCCGAGCGCAGCGAGCCGGCCACACCCCACAGCACGAATCCGAGCGCGAAGCCCACATAGGACGGCACCACCGTCCACACCACGAAACCGGCCGCCATCAGCAAGCCGTTCAGAATCAACAGCCCACGCCGGGACACCGTATCCGCCCACGCGCCCGAGGGGACCTCGAACACGAAGGCCGTCACCGACCAGAAGGCCAGCAGGAGCGAGATCTGCCCCGGACCGAAGCCGTGGTCGGCGAAGAGGAGCGCGTACAGCGCGTAATAGGGAACCAGGTCTCCGGTCGCAGCGAACAGGGTCGCTCGCAGGGCGAGCGCGCGTAGTCCAGACCTGCGGCCGGAATCCGTGGTCCGGACTCAACGGTGGTAGAAGACCAGTCGCATAGCGATCAGCATTCGCGAGACCTACGTACGGGTCAAGCGGATTTCTCCCGTACGCACCGCGGACGTTGTGCGAGCGGGTCCCTACGGGCTCGAGCCCGAGCTCACAGCGGTACCCAGCCGTTCTCGTCGGCCGCGGCATCGCCCAGCGCGCGGGTGTTCACACCGCCGAGGCGGCCGCTGTTCATATCGCCGATGAGCTCGGCCACCGGGTGCGAATCGCTGTAGTGATAGCCCTGCGCCAGCGCGAAGCCCAGTTCGGTCAGCACGGCAGCCTGGTGCTCGGTCTCCACGCCTTCGGCGATGACCTGCAAATCCAGCGATTTGCTGAGGGCCGCGATCACGCCGAGCAGCGGCGGGGCGGGCGAATCGGAGCGGATGGCGGCCACGAACGACTGGTCCACCTTGATGATGTCGCTGGGCAGGGTCGCCAGCCGGCTCAGCGAGGAGTACCCGGTGCCGAAATCGTCGATGGCGATCCGCACACCACGGTCGCGCAGCGTATGCAGGTTCGCGATGGCGGTATCGGATTCGGCGGCCAGTTCGGTCTCGGTCACCTCGAGCACCAGTTGCTCCGCGGCCCATCCGGTGGTCTCGAGAATCTCGGCCACCTTGTCCGCGTATCCCGACTCCGCCAGTTCCAGGCCACTCACATTCACGTTCAGGGTGAGCTCCAGGGCGGCGAAAGTCTCCTGCAGCTGTGCGGCATCGGCGCAGGCCCGGCGCAGCACCAGTTCGTCCAGGTCGGCGATGAGGTCGTACTCCTCGGCGACCCGGATCAGCCCTTCGGTGGTGACATCGGGCTGGGCGCTGGAGGACCAGCGCAGCAGCGCTTCCACCCCCACCGCCTTCTCGCCGCCGTCGCTCAGGCTGACGATCGGCTGGTAGTGCACGTCCAAAGCGCCGTTGTCGATGGCTTCGCGCAGTTCCACGGCCAGCGGCGTGCGGTGCCCCGACTCGAGTACTGTGCGGTTGCGACCCGCCTGCTTTGCCCGGTACAGACCCACATCGGCCCGGCTGACCAGCAACGACGCCGATTCCCCCGGCTGCCAGGAGGTGACTCCCGCCGAGCATCCGGTGCTGACCGCGGCACGCAATTGCTCGGTGAGCAGGATGGCGGCCTGCTCAGTGGTGCCCGGCAGCAGCGCCGCGAACACGTCACCGCCATAGCGGGCCAACCGCTGATCGGGCCCCAGCAGGGCCGCCCAGGTATCGGCGACCTTCTGCAGCACCGCGTCACCGGCGCGGTGGCCCAGATGATCATTGACCTTCTGGAAGCGGTCCAGGTCCACCAGCACCAGCGCCAGCGCCTGGCCGGAACGATCGGCCTGTTCCAGCGCGGTATTGAGCGCACGATCGAAACCCCGGCGGTTCAGCAACCCGGTGAGGGTGTCGATATCGGCCTCCGACGCCATCCGGGTCAGGATGCCCACCACGACCCCGACACCGAAGGTGATACCCGCCGGGATGAGCCCGGACCACCACGGCAGACCGGCGCGGGTCGGCAGCACCCACAGGCACAGCGCCATACACAGCGCGATATGGGCCGCGGCCTGTGTCCAGGCGAAGAACAGCGCGGCGTCACAGGCCACGAAGACATAGAAGGAGGCGAGCGTGATCGCCGCGACCGTGTTGGGGAACGAATGCACGGCGATGGTCACCAGGACCGTCGCCGCGACGACGTAGACGTGGTGCAGCCAGTGCGGCATCCGAGGACCCCACCCGAGCAGGCTTATCCCCAGCAACAGCGCGACCGCGGCGGCCGAACCGACCAGCATCCGGTTGCCCTCGTCGCCCGGGTGCAGCACCTGGGTGGGCGCGAGAGCGGTCACCAGCAGTCCGAGGACCCCGCCCATGACGTAGAAGGCCCCGGTGGTCCGGGACATGACCATGGCCGTGGCCACACCAGACGCGGCCCGTACCCGCGTTCGGGTATCGCCGCGAGACCCGCTTCCTCGCACGATGAACAGCCTAAACAACTGATCAGCTCGGCGGCGACTCAACCGGGGATATGAAGTACCCCGATTCCTCGCCGCACAACCACATCAGCTCGGCGCAGTGAGCAGCTCGGTTCCGACAAAAGGCACCAGAGCTGCGGGAACCCGCACCGAACCGTCGGCCTGCTGATGATTCTCCAGCAGCGCGACCAGCCACCGGGTGGTGGCGAGGGTGCCGTTGAGGGTCGCGGCGGTCTGCGGCTTACCGTTCTCGTCGCGGTAACGGACCGATAGCCGGCGGGCCTGGAAGGTCGTGCAGTTCGACGTCGAGGTCAGCTCGCGGTAGGTGCCCTGGCTGGGCACCCAGGCCTCGCAGTCGAATTTCCGCGCGGCCGAACTGCCCAGGTCACCGGCGGCGACATCGATGATCCGGTAGGGCACGTCGAGGGCGGCGAGCATATCGCGTTCCCAGGACAACAACCGCTGGTGTTCGGCGTCGGCGTCCTCGGGACGGCAGTAGACGAACATCTCGACCTTGTCGAACTGGTGCACCCGGATGATGCCGCGGGTGTCCTTGCCGTAGCTACCGGCCTCCCGCCGGAAACACGACGACCAGCCCGCGTAGCGTTTCGGCCCGGCGGCCAGATCCAGGATCTCGTCGGCGTGATAGCCGGCCAGCGGCACCTCTGAGGTACCGACCAGATAGAGATCGTCTTCTTCCAGGTGGTACACCTCGGCCGAGTGCTGCCCCAGGAAACCGGTACCCGCCATGATCTCGGGACGGACCAGCACCGGCGGGATCATCATGGTGAAACCGTTGGCCACCGCCCGCTGCGCCGCCAGTTGCAGCAGACCCAGTTGCAGAAGCGCGCCGTACCCGGTGAGGAAATAGAACCGCGACCCCGAGACCTTCGCACCGCGCTCCATATCCATCAGCCCCAGCGCCTCGCCCAGTTCGAGGTGATCACGCGGTGTGAAATCGAATTCGGGCACCTCGCCGACAGTCTCGAGCAGGACGTAATCGTCCTCACCGCCCGCGGGTGTCCCGTCCTGGACGACATTCGAGATCGCCCGGTGCGCCTCCTGCAGCTCGGCCTCGGCGGTGTGCTGGGCGGTCTCGGCCTCCTTGACCCGCACCGACATCTCCTGCGCCTGCGCGAGCAACGCCGGGCGCTCCTCCTTGCTCGCCTTACCGACCTGCTTCCCCATGGCCTTGTGCTCGGCACGCAATTTGTCGGCGGTCGCGATCGCGGACCGGCGCGCCTGGTCGGCGGTGAGCAGCGCGTCGACGAGGGCCGGGTTCTCGCCCCGGGCTCGCTGCGAGGCGCGGACCAGCTCGGGATCATCGCGCAGGAGGCGGAGGTCGATCATGGCTGACCAGCGTAATGGTCGCGGATTTCCCGCCTCAACCGAGTATCGCCACGCCCGGCCGCGGAGGCGCTCCGGACAACACGCACGCCATCCCGATCGGCCGGGTTCGTGGCACGTTCGGGTACAGCGCTGCCATGATGGACCGCGATGTCCTCCGAAACTGAGCCCACCAGCCGGCGCGGCCCTCGCGGCGCCCAATCGTTGCGCTCGCGTGCCGCCCGCCCGGGCCGCGGTCGCAGGACCGATGCCGCGCGTCCGCGGTCGGACGGACCGGCATCGCCGGACTCTCCAGGCCGCAGCGCGGCGGCCGGGCAACGCCGCGGCCGGCCCCGCGCCGGTGCACCGGGCAGTTCCCGCCGGACCGGCGGGAAACCGCGGCGGATACCGGCGCCCCGGTTGCGCTGGGGGCTGCTCGCGGTCGCCGTGGGCGCGGTGATCGCGGCACTGGGCACCATGCTGGTCAGTGGATTCGACAACGATTCCAATCTGCAGGCCCGCAGCCCGGGCGGTTCGGTGGCCAAGGCCGAGAAGGTGTTCGCCTCCGTCGGCACCGGCGACTGCCTCACCTGGACCAAACCCGACCATTCCGATCTGGTCGAACTCGATTGCGCCGAAGACCATCTCTTCGAGGTCACCGACACCGTCGACCTGAGTGTCTACCCCGGATCCGAATTCGGGCCCGAAGCGCCGTGGCCGGACTCCCTGCGGCTCACCGAACTCCGCGAGGAACACTGCGTGCCCGCCGCGCAGCGTTATCTCGACGGGCGGCTCGATCCGCGCGGCCGTTACGCCGTCGGGTTGATGTACCCGAGCAACGACGGCTGGCTCAATTCCGGCGACCGTATCCTGCGCTGCGGGCTGCAGGTGCCGGGCCTGAGCGGCAACCCGATCGCCACCACCGGCCGGGTGTCCGACGGCGACCAGTCGAAGGTCTACCAACCCGGCGTCTGCCTCGGCATCAGCCAGAACCTGCCGACCGATCCGATCGACTGCGCTCAGGAGCACGCGGTCGAGATCGCGGCCACCGTGGATCTGTCCCAGCGCTTCCCGGGCGGGCCACCGGCCAAGGAGGATCAGGACCAGTATCTCGAAGAGGAATGCGGCCGGCTCACCAACGACTACCTCGGCGGCCCCCATGTGCTCCGCGACAAGACGCTCACGGTGTTCTTCGACTTCATCGATGTGCGCAGTTGGCTGGCGGGTAGCCGCAAACTCGACTGCATGATCGGAAAGGGCGCCGATCAGGAGGGTTTCGCCCCGATCGTGGGTCCGGCGCGCGGCCGGTTGCTGATCAACGGCCAGGAACCCGTGCCTCCGCCCAACTCCGGACGCTCCACCCCCAAGCCGCTGCCCGGCGCCGCACCGCTGCCCCCGCAGCCGGAACCGCGTCCCGCGCCCAGGTAGGCGGAGTACGACGATGCCGGTCCGCATGTCCGAGGCACGATTCGAGGAACTGGTCGGCGATGCGCTGGACCAGATCCCGGCCGAGCTGACCCGCGCCATCGACAACGTGGTGATCCTGATCGAACCGCGCAATCCCGACGACCCGCATCTGCTCGGCCTCTACCACGGAATCGCGCTGACCGAACGCGACAGCCACTACGGCGGCTCGTTACCCGACACCGTCACCATCTACCGGGACGCCCTGCTGGATGTGTGCGCCGACGAGCCGGAGGTGATCGAGGAAGTGCGGATCACCGTGATCCACGAAATCGCACACTATTTCGGGATTGACGAAGACCGTCTTCATCAGCTGGGATGGGGTTAAGCTCAGTCTGGTCCATGCAACGAGCCGGCAGGGGATGCACGGGCGGGGGCTGGGCCGACAGAAGAAGTTCGGAATCGATGGAACCGCCGGCGGGGGTATCGCGTCCGATCTACTCGTAGGGGGAATTCTCGTGGTTCCGCCCAAGAGCCGCCACCAGAAGGAGTCGAGGACATGATTGGCAACGTCGACGTCACACCGGAACTCATCCTCGCCGCCGCGGTCGAGCTGGATCTGCTCGCCGACAGGCTGGCCGGGGTGGCCGCGGCCACCGTTCCGGCCACCTATGTGGCGCCGTCCGGCGCGGACGAGGCCTCGATCCACGGTGCGATGCATATGAACAAGGCCGCCGCCACCCATCAGACCTCGCTCGCCCAGGCCGTCCTCGAACTGCATCACACGGCCGCGATCCTGCGCACCCAGCTGGCCCAGTACCTGGTCCAGGATGCGGCTTCGGCGGGTGTGCTGGCGCTGACGGGCGCGCCGTTCGGGTCGATCGCCGTCTAGTGATGCTGTCGGGCGAGGCTCGTCCGCGGCCGGAGCGGACGCGGCGGCACGGCCGGCCCACCCACGAAGGGCCGTGGCCGAGGAGCGGAACACGGTGACCACGCAGATGCGGCGAGACCGCCGATTCACCATCGATAGTTCACAAGGGGAGAAACAAGCATGACCGCAGGTATCACCGGGGTGTTCTGGCTGCCCAGACTCGCCGAGGGGAATTCGATCGCGCTGAACGCGGGTTCGCACGCCATTCCGATGAGCGCGGCCGCGGGGGCATGGGGTGGGCTCACCGGCGCGTGGGTGGATGCCACTGCCACCGTCGTCCGGGTGATGGCCGAGCTCGGCGTGGGTATGCAGAGCGTCAACGGTATCGGTGCCCTCGCCCGGCTCGTCGGCTTCACCGGATGGGCCGAGCAGCAGGGCGCGATGGCCGCGACCCTCGGCACCAAGGCCGCCTCACAGGCCACCGCCTATACCGTCGCCTCGATCGCCATGCCGAGCCTGCCCGAGATCGCCGCGGTCAATGCCGCTCGGGTCGCGGCACATTCCACCGGTGGCGTCCTGAACGGCACCTCCGAGGTGGCCGAGGCCGCCAAGGCCGCGTTGGATCTGCGGGCCGCGCTCACCATGGAGACCTACGAGGCGGCCATCAGCGCCACTGTGCTGACCCCCGGTGAGTTCTTCAATCCGCCGCCGATTGCCAACGGCGCCGGTCAGGTCGATTCCTCCTCCGCCGAAGAGGCCATGAAGGAGGCAAACGGCGATCCGGTGAAGATGCTGGCCGCCGCCGGCACCGCGCTGGCGCAGAATCCCGGATTGGCCAGTGCGGCAACGCAGGCGGCGAATGTCGCCGGCTCGGTGGCGACCACCGGCGTGACCACGGTCGGCAATCTGGGGGCCAACGCGCTCGTCGCTGCCTCCACCTCCGCCCCGGCCTCGGCTGCGGTGGCGCCGCTGGCGCCCTCGATGGTCACCGGAGCCGTAGCTGCCACCGCCGCGGCGGCCACCCGGGCGGGCGGGATGCCCGGTGGTTCGGCACTCGGCCTGAACCACGGTGGCCTGAAGGTACCCGAGGGCTGGGGCGCCCCGGCGGCGAATGCCACGGTCGGGGCCACGGAAACCGTCGCGGTCGCGCGAGGGGAGGCCGCGCCGGTACGTCCGGCCGGCACCGGCTCGTCCACCAGTCCCCTGCTGGGCAATTCGCGCGGCGCCGCCGGCGAGGACGACCAGGAACACGACGGTGCCGAGTACCTGCGCGGTGATCACTTCGCCGACGGTCGCTATATCGCGGACGGCGTGATCGGCGGCGAACCGCCACGAGCGGACAAGTGACAGTGCTCGGAGCAGGGCGCGGACCGTCGACACTGGCGGCGGTCACGCTGTCCCTCGACGAAATGCAGTACCTCCTCGAGGCATTGGAAATCGACGAGGTACCCGTCGTGCTCGATGCGCGTGGTCGCTATGACAATCAGGTCGACCACGACGCCGCGATGGCCGCCGCGGCCCGGTCGCTCACCGACCGGGATCTGTTGGATGGTGAGCGCATCCATCCGGAACTCGCCGAGCGCCTCCGCGGCCTGTACCGGCCGCACTGGGTGGTCGCGCTACGTCTGATTGTGGCGGGGCAGGTGAGCCGGATGTGTCTGGCGAAGGGTGACGATCTGGTGACCGTCGCCCTGCGCGGTCCGGAGACCTATGTGATCGACGAGGCCACCGACGATCTGCCGGGCCCTGTCATCATGGCGCTCGGCCCTGCCGAAGCGCTGGAACTGACCGGGATGAACGCCCCCACCGAGCAATTGGTGCCCATCTTCGACGACGCGGGAGATCCGGCGGCCACCGCGGCCCGGCTGGCGGAGGTCGGCAATCCCCCGCGGGACGCGCAGGTGATCGCCTCGGCGATGGCGCACTGCGAATCGCACGCGGAGATCGTCGGCGTGGTGTACGGCGACGCGAGCCGCGATATCGCGGAAAACCATATCGCCGTATTCAACACCCGGGCGGGCCGGTTCATCGCGACGGCCAGTCCGGCCGATGACGGCACCAAGTGGACCTCGTTCAGCAGTGGCACCGGCGCCCGGCTCCGGATCGCGCTCCAGGATCTGATCAATTCGCTGCCCGAACGCGCGGAGTTCCCCCGGAACCCGAACCTCGCCTGATGTGGCGTCAGCCCATCGGGTCGTCGGCGCCGGCTTCCGCCTTCACCCCGAACGGCGGAGTGAATCGACCCCAGCGGACGCATCCCCAGCCGCCGTCCGGGCGCGGGACGAGTTCGATCGTCTCGGTGTTGTCCAGATGGTTGTTGGTGGTGAACGGTGGCGCCACCCCGGCAAGGAACCTGCCGACCAATCGCATGGCGGCGCCGTGGGTGACGACCAGAACATCACCGCCGTCGCTGCCGTCGAGGAACTCGGTCCGCAGCTCGGTGACCACCGGAACGAAGCGGTCCAGCACATCCTGCGCGGATTCCCCGCCGTCGAGACGCTCGTCCAGCCGGCCCTCGTGCCACAACCGGTACACCGCCTGGAACCGGTCGTGGGCCTCCTTGGTGCTCAGCCCGTCCAGAGCGCCCAACTGCACCTCGTGTACGCCGTCGCGCTCGATCGCGGCCACACCGGTGGCGGCCTCGATATAGCCGGCCGTCTGGCGGGCGCGCAGGGCCCGCGAGTGGAACAGCGCACGGGGCGGGGCGGTCAGGGCCGAACCGAATGCCTTGGCCTGCGCCGCGCCGCGCTCGGTCAGCGGGAGGCCGGGTAGTTTCGTGTCCAGGATCTTGGCGACATTGCCTTCGGTTTCCCCGTGCCGCACCAGAATCAGTTTCGCGCTCATAGCGCCTCCTTCGTCACGCTCGCTCGCGGCCACACAACTCGCAGTGAAGGCGAAGCAATCGCGTCACCGCGCCTCCTTCGACGCCGTTGCTCGCGGTCCGCGGAGACCGCAACGGTCGCGGAGGTACCGCAATATCGCCTCACAGGTCGCCCACCCCTTTGCGTAGGTGTGTCAACCAGATCGCGGCATCCTCGTCCGACGGCGGCGGAGTACCGGTCGCCGAGGTGGCCGGCCAGGATCCGAGGAATCGGATCCGCGCGGTGCGGTGTAGCGCCTTGAGCGCCTCGGCGACCGCGGCGTCTTCGATATGGCCGACACAGTCCAGGTAGAAGCGGTAGGTGCCCATTCCGGTGCGAGTCGGCCGGGATTCGATACGGGTGAGGTCGACACCGCGGGTCGCGAATTCGGCGAAGGCGCGCATGAGCGAGCCGGGCATATTCGGCAGTTCCTCGATAACGATGGAGGTCCGGTCGGCACCGGTGGGCGCGGGCGCCACCCGCGGGGCAGTGACCAGGACGAACCGGGTGACCGCCTGCTCGTGGTCGGCGACGCCGGAGGCCAGTGCGGTCAGCCCGAGCCGCTCCCCGGCGAGCATGGTCGAGACCCCGGCGTCGGCCAGACCGGCCCGCACATCTTCGGCGGCCGCGGCATTCGAACTCGAAGTGTGCAGCGCCACGTCGCCCAGGGTGTGCTGGACCCACTGCCTGACCTGCGCGAGCGCGACAGGATAAGCCGCCAGCGTGCGTACCGCGCCGATTCCGGTACCGGGACGCGCGACGATGGTGAAGGTCACCTCCAGTTCGACCTCGGCGATGATCTGCAACCGGGGACCGATCGCCAGGGAATCGAGGGTCGCCGAGATGGAACCCTCGACCGAACTCTCGATCGGCACCACCGCCGCGGTCACCTCGCCTGCCCGGATCAGATCCAGGGCGGCGGACTGGCTGGGCGCGGCGATCCGCTCGACCGGCCCGTCGAAGGACCCCGAGCGTTCGAATTCGGCGAGGGCCATCTCGGTGAAAGTTCCGGACGGACCGAAATACGCGATACGCGGCACGTCTACGAGACTACTGGTGCGTGCGCCCTGCCCGCCGACCACGGGATTCCGGACGATCGCGCGACCACGGACGGGGTCCGGACCGGTTGGGCGTGCGCCGCCGGACCGGCTTACTACCGACGGGCCTCAGGGCCGGCGTGTTCGAACCTGCTCGGCCTGTCGGACCGGCGCTTCCGGGGCCATACTCCGGTCAGCCCAACGCGGCCCGCAGCGCCCGCTCGAGTTCGGCGGGCTCGTCGCTCTCGATTCCGAGCAGCACCTCGCGGACCGCGTCGACCGCGCCACTGGAGAGGCCGGACAGGAAGGCGGTATCCGGGCTGCGCAGGGCGGTGCGGATATCGTCGCCGCACAGCGCCGCGGCGGTGGCGGCGACGATGGCGAGCGCACGGGTGACGCTGTCGCCGCGGGCCGCGAAGCCGTCCGGGCTGTGCGCGACCTCGGCCAGCAGGTCGGCGACCCCTTCGTCGGAAAGTGCCGGCTCGACCATGCGCACCCCGGCGTAGGTTCCGGTCGGGACCACCAGGCCATCGACCAGTCCGAGTTCGGTCGTGCGCTTCGGGACGGTCAATTCGACGAGTACCGGCTGCGATTCCCCAGCTACCACACCCAGATCGTATGCCCGGTGCGGCCGTGGCCGCGCCGGGCATACCCGGCGCGCGGGGATGCGCCTGCCGACACCGGCGGCGTCGACGCTCTTGCGCCATATCGGAGTTTAACTTAGCTTAGGTTTACCTAAATCAATGCTTGTGAAGTCGGGCACGCCCGCAATGGAGGTACCGATGGCGCCGACCGCCGCCGCACCCGCCCCGTCCACCGCCGAACGCGTCCGCAACGCCTGCGTACATGCCGAGCAGGCAGTACTCGCACTCCCGGGCGCCGACCCGACCCCGGTATCGGTGCATTTCCTGCGCCAGTGCGGCGACGTGGTGATCGCGGTACCCAACGACAGCGCTGCCGTGTACGCGGCCGGCACCGCCATCGCCGGCGCACCCGCCGTTCTCGAGCTCACCGACCACGCACCACTGCCCCTGCGGGAACCGGTACGGGCCCTGGTCTGGTTACGCGGCTGGCTCCGCGGCGTACCGGCCCGCGCCCAGCGAACACTGGTCAGCGCCGTCGCCGAGGATCACCCGCACCCCGGCCTGCTCGATATCGGCCATACCACCACCCTGCTGCGCCTGGTACTGAATTCGGCCGTGGTAGCCGACTCATCGGGAGCCGAATCCGTCTGTGTGGACGAACTGCGACTGGCCACCCCCGACCCTTTCTGCGGAATGGAATCGGCCTGGCTACAGCACCTCGACGCCGACCATGCCGACGTGGTCGCCCAGCTGGCCCGGCATCTACCGGCGAAACTCCGCCACGGCCGCATCCACCCCTTGGCCGTCGACCGCTACGGCCTGACCCTGCGCATCGAAGGAATCGACGGCGACCACGATTTCCGCCTCCCCTTCGCGACCCCGGCCGAAGACGTCGAAGCCCTGGGACGCGCCGTCCGCACCCTGGCCGGCTGCCCATTCCTGAACGGCCTACGCCGCTGAGCGATCCATTGCCTCGCCTGCGGCGCCGCGGACCGGTGGGCGACATGTCCCCGCCACACGGCATCGAACGGTGGACGCGGTCGCCGCAGTGACTCGATGGTCACCGCTCCCTGGATGGCCCACAGCACATCACACGTAGATTCTGTTCATGCGGGAGAGCAGCCCGGTCGACGACCGGACCGGCGAACAGCGAGGGATCCGGCTCGAGATCCTGGTGGTCCTCGGTGTGACCTTCGGGCTCAGCGGTATGAACGCGGCGCTGTCACTGCTGGAGAGCGCCCTCGCGCCCGGCGGGGTCGGCGGGCAAACGGTCGCGCTGAATTCCTCGCGGGCCACCCGGTCGGTCATCGATCTGCTCTTCCAACTGCTCGGGGTGCTGCGGCTGGCGGCGTGGGCGGGACTGGCGCTCTACCTGCTGTGGCGTAGCGGCATCGGACCGCGGGCGATCGGACTCGCGCGCGCCCGGTTCCGGCCCGACTGGTTGTATGGTCTGGCGCTCGCCGCCGCTATCGGGCTGCCGGGTCTGGGACTGTATCTCGTCGCGCAGTCGCTCGGCGTGAATGTGACGATCGTGCCCGACGCCTTGAGCGACCACTGGTGGCGCATTCCCGCCCTCGTACTCTCGGCCTGCGCGAATTCGGCGGCCGAGGAGATCGTGGTGGTGGCCTTTCTGCTGACCCGGCTGCGAGCACTGGGCTGGTCGGACAATTCGGCACTGGCCGCGTCCGCGCTCCTGCGCGGGAGCTACCACCTGTACCAGGGCCTGGGCGGCGGGCTCGGCAATGTGGTGATGGGGGTGATCTTCGGCCGGTTCTGGCAGCGCACCGGCCGGCTGTGGCCGCTGATCATCGCGCACGCCGTGATCGACATCGTGGCCTATGTCGGCTACGGGTTGCTGCACGGCCGGGTGTCCTGGCTGCCGTAGCGGGGTAAGCCGTCTATACCGGCGCAGCGCGCTCACCTGCGGGTCGAGCGGACGCCCGCCTGCGCTGACAGAACAGGTCCCGATCGATAAGTACAGTTTGATGATGATGAACGGCGACGACCCACGTATGCGCCGGGTGCCGCCGCACAGCGGGGGACCCGGACGAGCCGGCGCGCGCCGCCCCCCACCTCCGCAGGGTGGCCGGCCCCCGGTCGAACCGCCGCAGGTGACGCGCCGTAATCCCGGGCCGGGGCAGCCCCGTCCCACCGAACGCTACGAACCGCCACAGGCCTGGTCGCAGACGCCGCAGGGTCGTCACGCTCCCCCTCGGCCGCCCGCGCCGGGCCGCGGCGGCAAACCGCACCCGCCCACCCACGCCCCGACGCAACGTCCGGTGCCGTACCGCGAAGGCGGTCACGCCCCCACCCAGCGCCCTGTCCCGTTCCGCGACGACCGCCGCCGGCCGCCGCCGACGGGGAATCCACCGGGCCGCCGCCCGGCGGCACCGCCGTCCCGGCGTCCGCGCCGTAAGCGCCATATCGGCCGCTGGTTCCTCGCCATCGCGCTGGCCCTGCTGGCGCTGCTGATCTACGGAGTCGTGAAGGTCGACGGTTCACTCACCCGAATCGACGCACTCACCGACTACGAAGACCGAGTCGGCAACACCGCCGGCACCAACTGGTTGCTGGTCGGCTCGGACAGCCGGGCCGGACTCTCCGAGGAGCAGACCAGTGGTCTGGCCACCGGCGGCGAGGTCGGCGATCCGCGCACCGACACGATCATCCTGGTGCACGTCCCGCCGTCGGGCCGCACCACGCTGGTGAGCCTGCCCCGCGACTCCTATGTCGCTATCCCGGGCTACGGACAGGACAAATTGAACGCCGCGTTCGCCTTCGGCGGCGCACCGCTGCTGACCGAAACAGTGGAGACCGCGACCGGACTACGGATCGACCACTACGCGGAAATCGGATTCGCCGGTTTCGCCGGCGTCGTGGACGCGCTGGGCGGTATCGACGTCTGCGTGCCGCAGGCCATCAACGACCCGCTGGCCGGTATCGACCTCCCGGCCGGCTGTCAGGAATTGAACGGCCCGCAGGCCCTCGGTTTCGTCCGCAGCCGCGCCACCGCGCTGGCCGATATCGACCGGATGAACAACCAGCGCCTGTTCCTGTCCGCCCTGCTGGAGAAGGCGACCAGCCCCGCCACCCTGGCCAATCCCTTCGCCCTGTGGCCCATGGTCAGTGACACCGCCGGTTCCCTGACCGTGGACAAGGGCGATCACATCTGGGACCTGGCCCGCCTCGCCTGGGCACTACGCGGCGATACCCTCGCCACCACGGTCCCGGTCGGCGGTTTCACCGACACCGACAGCGGAAATGTGCTCCTGTGGGCCGACCCCGACGCCGACCGCTTCTTCCAGGCCCTGGCCGACGGCGACCCGATCCCGGCCGACCTCGCGGGTGACCAATAGGAGCCCCGGCTGTGTTTTCGGCGCGCCGAAAACACAGTAACGTCGATCACATGCACGACAGCGATCTGGCTCAGCCGTTCATCGCCCAGTTGCGCGCGCAGGTACGGCACGGACTCACCGCTTCCCAGCAGTACCTGGCGGCCGCGGTCTACTTCGATATCCAACGGTTACCGCAATTGGCCGGTCATTGTTATGCGCGTTCCGAGCAGCATCGCGGGCACGCGTTGCGAATTGTGCAGTATCTGATCGACCGCGAGCTGGAGATCACCATCGGGGGTTTGGGGGAAGTTCGGCAGACTTTCGAATCGCCGCGCGCGGCAATAGCTTTCCTGCTGGCCAGAGAGGAGACCGCAACCGATCAGGTCACCGAGTTGGCGCATTTGGCGCGAGAATGGTCCGATTTTCTGGGTGAGCAATTCATGAGCTGGTTGCTCGAATGCCGGCAACAGGATGTGGCCGGTATGTCTACACTGTTGGCTGTGACGGATCGGGCGGCCGGGAACCTTCTCGACGTGGAGGAGTTCGTGGCGCGGGAGCTGCGTTCGACGGTTCCGGTGGCGAATCAATCCGTGCCCAAAATGGCTGGGGCGGGCCGTAATCGATAAGGCAACACTATCCTCAATTCCGTGAGGCAACACTATCCTCATTAAGGCTGCACTTGGATGACAGCCTCACTTTCCGGCGTTAATGTCAAGGCATGTCCAATCATCCGGAGAGTCCCCGCAGCAAATTCCACGGACTGCTGCACGACCAAATTCGGCACGAGTTCAATGCCGAGCACCAGTACATCGCCATCGCGGTGTGGTACGACAATGCCGACCTTCCCCAGCTCGCCAAGCGTTTCTACGCGCAGGCCGTGGAGGAACGCAATCACGCGATGATGATCGTCCAGTACTTCCTGGATCGGGACATCAGCGTCGATCTCACGGGTATCGATGCGGCGAAATCACATTTCGAGAATGCCCGGGAACCGATCGCGATGGCGCTCGAACAGGAGAAGACGGTCACCGATCAGATCGTCCAGCTGGCCAGCACGGCCCGCGAAGAGGGCGACTACCTCGGCGAGCAGTTCATGCAGTGGTTCCTCAAGGAGCAGGTCGAGGAAGTGGCGAAGATGACCACCCTGCTCACGGTCGCCGACCGCGCGGGTTCGAACCTGTTCGATCTCGAGGAGTTCATCGCGCGTGAGATGAGCGATGACCCGTCGAAGGTGTCGGGTGCGCCCTCGGCCGCCGGAGGCCATGTCTGATCGGTAACGGTCCGCGTCCACCCGCCGATGGGTTTCGTGAGCACGGAACCGCGGCGGGCCGATGCCGGCCCCGGGTGATGATTGGAGCATCGGCCGTCCCGGCCCACTGCGCCGAGGTCGGGCGGCCGATGCTCCGTTACGTCAGCCGGCGCCGGGTCGTTGTGTCGGCTGACGTTGTGTCGCCGGGGGGTTCCAGAAACGGCGACCTCTGAAACCTAGCCGAGATCGCCGCCGGAAAGAAGAGTTTTTCTAAAAATATTCCGGTTTATTCAGCGGAGGGTGACCTGCCGTGACCGGAGACCGTCCCGCGAGCGCCGTTGCTCCGAGGTCAGCGGCGTGTCCGTCGCCAGCGCGTCGGCCAGTCGGGCCCCGAACTCCACTGCCGGAGAGCGCCATTCGCTCACATGCCGGTCCGGGTCGAGATCGAACACCGGCACCAGCAGGCCGTGGGTGCGGAAAGAGCCCGCGAACCGCGAGCCCTCCCCGAGATGCAACCCACCGGCGGCGTGCAACCGGGCCAGCGCCAGCATCAGGTCGTCTTCGGATTCCGGCCGTACCCAGCGCAGGTGGGCCTTTTCCCCGGCGTCGACCCACCAGGGAGCCCCGATCGCGTCCGCGCCGAGATCCAGTCGATCCGTCGGCATGATCGCCTGTTTCGCTTGTTCGATCGTCGCGGCGATCTGCGGATCGGGCTGCACGCCCTCGGGCACCCACCAGTCGAAGTCCTGGTGCACGGTCAATTCGAGCGCGGCGTCGGCCACCAGCACATCGGCCAGCGTGGGCCCACCCGGCGCGGCATGTGCCACAGCCAGCGAATCGCCCGGATCGGCCGACTGAGTCCACAGGATGGAGGCGGCGATATCGGCGCCCGGATCCGAACTCGGCGTCTGCACCTGCACACCGACGTAACCGGTGGGCGAATCCCCGGCCCGCACCAGCGCGGAAACCGCGCCCGGCAGGACAGTTGCCAGCACCACGGCACGTTCGGCGGCCACGCCGTCGGCCAGCTTCAGCTCGGCGGTCGCCGACGGCACGAACTCCCGCAGCGCGACCAGATCGCATTCGGCGGCCAAGCCCTGGAACGGCCGCACGACGGCCTGTTCGGCCTCCTGCAACGCCGTCCGGCGTTCGGCCAGCCGCTGGGCCCGGTTTCCGCCGGGTTTCGGACTATTGCGTTTGCTCTTACCCACGGCTGGTCAAACTACACGGCACCGCACCGGATCAGCCGCAGGCCACACACTTCAGCTGTTGGCCAGCACGGCTTTCGCGCGGCCGGGATGATTGGTCGCCACCCAGCTCACGCCGAGGTCCGCACACAACTGCATATCGTCGGGTTCGTCGACCGTCCAGCAGTAGGTCGCCCGGCCGGCCGCGGCCGCCTTGTCGACCAGATCCGGGTGTTCACGCAGGGTTTTCACCGACGGACCCACCGCGGTCGCCCCGACTGTCGTCGCCGCGCTGCCACCCAGATAGCGCGAGGATTCGCCCAGCAGCACGGTAGGCAGCAGCGGTGCCGCGCGGCGGATCCGCCAGACCGCGGTGGCGGCGAAGGACATCACCACCGCGCGTGAATGGGCTGCCGAGGCGGGGGTGGCGATGCCGAAGCGCTGTAGTTCCGCCAGCACCTTGTTCTCCACCAGGGAGCCGTACCGGACCGGGTGTTTGGTCTCGATGAACAGTTTCGTAGGCCGGCTGCGCCAGTCCAGCACCAACCCGATCAACTCACTCAGGGTGAGGACACCGGCGGGGACGCCGTCACCGAAATCGAGGTCCTTCAGTTCGGCCAGCGTCAGCTCGCTGACCAGACCGCTGCCGGTGGAGGTACGGTCCACCGTCCGGTCGTGAACGCACACCAGATGTCCGTCCCGAGTGAGCCGGACATCGCATTCCACTCCGTCGGCCCCCTCTTCCAGGGCCAGTTCATAGGCTGCCAGGGTGTGCTCGGGGCGCGCCGCCGAGGCACCTCGATGCGCGACCACGAACGGCGCGCGGCCGTTCTGAACCGACTGGTCAGTGCCCTCGCTCACTTGGCCACAACCTCCTGTGGTGCTCGGTCGGCGCCGTCGGGGGAATCGGCGCTGTCGGCGTCCGCCGCGGTGCTCACCGTAGCGGTCGTCCCCGGGTGCACCGGTTCGATCAACGGTGTCGCTGGGTCTACGGCGATCACCCAGCGCTGGGCGAGCCGACTGCGACCGCGCAGGTCCCGGCCCTCCAGCGTGCGTAGGACCCACAGCGTCAGCACCGCGACGGCGGCGGCCACCGCGTCGGTGAATGCGGTGAAGAGCACACCGTCGGCCTTCGCCTGCAGCGAGTCCGCGGTCCGCCAGTACAGCGCCGCGACAGCGACCAGCCCGCCGAACACCCAGGCCGCCCACCAGACGCGGACCGCGATCCGGGCCCGCGGGTCGGTACGGCCGGACACGACCTCGGTGAGGAAAACCCCGGGCCAGATCAGATTGACCACCGGGATCAGACAGCCCAGCGCGAGCATGCGGGGTGAGCGGGGGTCGCGGCGGCCGGCGGCCGCGAAGGCCGCGCGCCGGGCCTCGATCAGCCATCCGAGCGTGGCCACCGCGGCGACCAGGGCCATGATGAGCGCGAACAGTGCCGCGGTGTTCACCAGGGCGTCGGAGAACCAGAGCAGGGGCGGTTCGATGAGGCGGGTGCGGTTGCGCAGCAGGATCAGGTAGCGGATCGATTCGGCCACGGCGGACACCGCGAACAGGACGGCCGTGGCGAAGAGTGCGGTGTGCGCCCAGCGGGTCAGCGTGCTGAGCGGGCGGTGCCGGTCCGCTTCGCGATCGGTGGCGGGCCGATCCCGCAGACCCCACCGCGGGATCTCGGTGTAGCGCGGGGTCCCGGCACTCGCACGGCCGGTGACCGCGCCCCGGTGTGGGTGGGTGCGCCGTCCGGGGCGGCGGGCGACCCAGCGGTAGTTACGGCGTTCCGGCGGGGCATCGATCGGCCCCGGTGAGAGCAGTACCCCGCGGCAGCGCGGACACCAGTGCATCGGCGGGCCCTGCACCGCCCAGCGCGTACCGCAGCGGGCACATGGCTGCACCACCGTACTCACCGCGCACCTCGCTTTTCGTCAGTAGATCTTCGCGGGCTCGTCACCCTCGCCGGTCAGCGGACGACCGGTCTGCTGCCAGGCCACCATCCCGCCTGCCACGTTCACCGCTTCATAGCCCACGTTCGCGAGGAACTTCACGGCCTCGAGCGAGCGACCGCCCTGCCGGCAGACCACGTACAGATCGGCATCGGGGTCCAGTTCGCCGTAGCGCGCGGGAACATCGGCGAGCGGAATGTGCACGGCACCGGGTGCGTGGCCGAGCTGCCATTCGTCGTCTTCGCGCACGTCGAGCAGGACGGCGGCAGCCGCCTCCCCGGGCGGATGGTCGAATTCAGCGGGTACGGCCTCGACCGGTACCGACGGGACTCCGAAGCTCGTCACCCCCTTGATCCTGCCATAACCACCTCGGCGGCTGCCCGGCTCTCGTCGGAGCGGGCGTCCGGGCGGGACCTGCTCGCCCGGACCTCGCCGGCCGGATGTCACGGCCGCCGACACGCCGGACGATGCGGTGCATTCGCCGAGGGCGACGCGGCTCGCCGACAGCAGACGGATGCGAGTACGACGTCGACAGCATCTCATGAGTTATGCGCATAACCCACCACCAAATTCGCTGGTATCAGCTATCATTCAGCGCACCATCATCTCGGATGACCCATCAAAGGCATTCTGACCTGCATTGATGATGCAACCGTACGGCCGATCCGGTACTCCCCTCCAAAAATCCCGGAGCGGCCGCCCGGCCACTCGATCGGGTCACGCGCCGTTGCGTGACCCGATATCGAGTTGGACGCGAGGAGACCCGGATCGGTTCCCCGGGAACCGGAAATCGGCGAAATCCCCGGTTTCCGACCATGACCTCGGTAATCTGGCGCCATGACAGCGATCAGGGGGTTACTCGACGGATTGGACGTGGCCGGCCTCGACAAGGCACTGTCGGAAGCCGGATGTCTGGGATTGGAAATCGATTCCGAGGCCAAACGACTGGACCTCGACCTAGAGGTATTGAGCCTGCCACAGCAAATATCGGGCATATCGGAACCGCAACCGGATTCGGGTATCGGCCACCGGCGGGTGCGATTGGTGTTCCAGGGAGTCACCAGGATTGCCGCATCGTTGCGAATCCAGCGGTGGGACGATCTACAACCGCGGGTCCTGCCGCTGCAGCTGCCCGAACTACCCGCCGCCGTAGCGAGTTTCGGCGGTAGCCGCCTGCACGGCTGGGAGTTCGTCGACCTGGACGACAGCGGCTGGACCCTGTGGAGCGAGCTGCTCAGTTTCGATACCACCATCGACACCCGGATCGCCCGGCACGTGCTGGAGTTCTCCCAGGAGGAGGGCGTCGATCCCCGGGCTCTCGATATCCGGGTGTGGTTCGACACCGTCACCGCCCGGACCACCGGAGGCGAACCCGTTCCGCTGCCGGAACTGGTCGCCGGGGCCGAACGCTGGTGGGTCGCGCACGCCAAAGGCGATCCCCGGGCCACCCATCCCGGTATCGCGCCGCCGCTGTAGCAGGGTTCCGTCGCTGCGCGAACTGTGTATCGGCCGGATACCGTACGGGCGGCGACGGGGTGGCAGTAGCCGGACGACGCTACGCCACGCGTTCGGTGCGTGCCCGAGAGCCGACTCGGTACTACTGCGGGCAGGTGCCACCGGGCCGCGCGGCGTGCACCGGTTCGATGTCGAATGGTCGGTGGTGACCCGATGTGGAATGGTGGGGCGTCGGGGCGAGTTGGACCGATCGGGTGTACGAATGGTCGGGAGCATCCCGTACAGGACGCACTCGACCCGACAAGGAAGGGACATTCGTGGCTGAGTACACGCTGCCAGATCTGGATTACGACTACGGCGCCCTGGAGCCGCATATCTCCGGGCAGATCAACGAGATTCACCACTCCAAGCACCACGCGGCCTACGTCGCCGGAGTGAACACCGCGCTGGAGAAGCTCGAAGCCGCGCGTGAAGCCGATGATCACGGCGCCATCTTCTTGCACGAGAAGAACCTCGCCTTCCACCTCGGTGGCCATGTCAACCACTCCATCTGGTGGAAGAACCTCTCCCCCAACGGTGGCGACAAGCCGACCGGTGAACTGGCCGCCGCCATCGACGACCAGTTCGGCTCCTTCGACAAGTTCCGGGCGCAGTTCACCGCTGCCGCCAACGGACTGCAGGGTTCGGGCTGGGCGGTGCTCGGTTACGACACCCTCGGCCGGAAGCTGCTGACCTTCCAGCTCTACGACCAGCAGGCCAATGTGCCGCTCGGCATCATCCCGCTGCTGCAGGTCGATATGTGGGAGCACGCCTTCTACCTGCAGTACAAGAACGTCAAGGCCGACTATGTGAAGGCCTTCTGGAACGTGGTCAACTGGGCCGACGTCCAGGAGCGTTTCGCCAAGGCCACCAGCCAGGCGCAGGGTCTCATCTTCGGCTGAGCGACCATTTCTTGAAAGACCCGCGGGCTGCCGAGCCCGCGGGTCTTTTGCCTTTTCTGCCCGAATTGGCACTCTCTGGTACTTGTGTGCCAGATACCTTCTGCGCGATCCTCTTCTTCCACGACAGTTCGAGGACGGGCAAAGCCGCCCCCGGTTACGCACGGGAGGCCTCATGCGCAGCAACAGTCCGATCGGCGTCACGCCGTTCCACGCCGGTGGCACGCTACGCGGGTTCGTCATCTCCGGACGCTGGCCCGACACCACCAAAGAGTGGTCGCAGCTGCTGGTACTCGCCGTACGAGTGGCATCCATGCCCGGCCTGCTGACAACCTCGACCGTTTTCGGAGTCCGTGAGGAACTACCCGACGAGCCGGAGCCGGATACCGTCGGCCTGGTGATCGCCGAGGGGCCGGTCCTCGGCGAGGACGGGGTACGGCCCGGCCGATTCGCCGAGCACATTCCACCCGCCCTGTTCATGCTGCACCCGCCGGCGGAGACCAATCCGTCCCTGCCCGAGTGCACCGGCGCCGCCTCCGGGTGCGTACTGCTGCCGGGCCTGCCCCACCTGGGGCTCGAACACCGCGCGGCCTGGGCCGAGGCGGAAGCGGACGGTACCGTGACCTCGCTGGTGAGCCGGGTCGGTCTGGACCCGATCAGCGACCCCGATACCGCTGTGCTGGCCATGCTGCTGGCCGCCTGAGCCGGTAAGGCTCCGGACCGGCGTCGACGCCGGTCCGGCAAGACCTCGACGACCGATCCGCGGGCTACTGCAGCTTCGACAAGACTTCCGCGAGTCTGTCCATGAGAGCTTGCTGGCCCGTTTCGAGCCGGGTCTGCCCCGCACGCAGCTCTTCGACATCGCCACGCAGCTTCGTCTGCCCCGTTTCGAGTCGGGCCTGTCCGCCACGCAGCTCCTGAACGTCGCCACGCAGTTCCTGAACGTCGCCACGCAGCTCCTGAACGTCACCACGCAGCTTCGCCTGCCCCGCCTCGAGCCGGGCTTGGCCGGTCCGAAGATCCTGGACGTCTGCGTGCAGACTCCCGAGTTCGCCGAGCACCGCATTGTGGTTGCTGTCGATCCGAGCGCGAAGGGCCCGGACCGATTCCGGCTCCCGATCCCGCTCGTTGATGATCTGCACGACCTGGGCCTCCAGGACAGCAAGGCGGTTCTCGATCGACATCTGGAGTGATCCTCTCGTTGGTCGGTAGTCTACCGATCGACCGGTTCCGTCGAGCTTCCGTCCGGTCTCGCGGCACCATTTCTTTCGGCGATCCGGCTGTTCAGCGGCCGGTAGCGCTTCATGACTCATAAGGACGTTTCCGTCCCCGGTGCGATAGTCGCGGCCCCCACGTCGGGGTTCAGGGCTCTCGATCTGTTTGCTGTAGCGATGCCATAAATCCGTTCCGGGTGACCGGACAGCAGTTATCAGGCCCCCCTAACTATGCCGCTACCTTAACCAAACTTATTGTCAGAAGCCATTTTTCGCCGTTGCGTAATTGCGACACCGGAGTGGGTGCGGTAGAGTTGCCGACAGCGAAGGGGAGTAGCCCTCAATCACGCGGTCGACATACTGACCCGCCGCTCGTCGGTGGGTCCGGTCGTGTGAACCGGTCCTTCCGGTGGGCGAGACCTTCGGCCTACAGCAATTTCGTTGTCGGCCGGAGGCGAACCCGTTTCCGGCCGGCGGATCGGGAGCATTCGTCAGATGATCGCCACCGTCGGACTCGCCATCGGCATCGTTTTCCTGGCCGAATTGGGTGACAAGTCCCAGCTCATGGCCCTGACGTTCGCCCTGCGCTACCGCTGGTGGGTGGTGCTGGGTGGAATCGCCACCGCCACCGCCGCGGTACACGTCATTTCGGTCGCCATCGGGCATTTCCTGGGCGCGGCCCTGCCCACCACCGCCATCGCGGCGGTGGCATCGATCACTTTTCTCGCCGTGGGCCTGTGGACACTGCGTGAGCTGGTGAGCGGCGCGGACGACGAGGAGGAGCCGGCTCCGTCACGGTTCGCCACCACGGCGCCCTTCTTGGTCGTGCTCTCGGCCTTCCTGCTGGCCGAACTCGGTGACCGCACCATGTTCGCCACCGCGGCGCTGGCCACCGACAACAACTGGGCGGCCGTCTGGCTGGGTTCGACGATCGGCATGGTCGCCGCCGATGCTCTGGCCATCGCCGTGGGCATCCTGGTGGGCAAGCACCTGCCCGAACGCGCCATCGGCTTCGGGTCGGGGTTGCTCTTCCTGTTCATCGGGACGCTCACCGGCATGAACACCGCATTCCCGGAACTCGCGCTCGCCGGTGCGGCCGGTATCGCCCTGCTCGTACCGGCTGTGGCAGCCCTGGCGCTGTGGCTGCTGCGGGCCCGTCGTACGGCCGCGGACCGGCTCGTCACCGAGGCCGCCGTCACCGGAATTCCGCAGCACCGGGCCTAGTCCCTTTACTGAGTACGATTTCGCCGATCAGCGCAAGGGGACCGTCCACGAACTCTCCGCCCGCACCGGTTAGGGTGCAATTGACGTTAGGCCAACTGGCTTGTCACGAACGAGAGGACCATCGTGGAGATTTCGGGTTCCGCCGCCATCGTTACCGGGGGCGCGTCCGGTCTGGGCGCCGCCACCGCCAAGCGTTTCGCCGATCTGGGCGCCACCGTCTTCGGGCTCGATGTACCGCAGTCGATCGAGCGCGCCGGCGACAATGTCCCCGACGGGGTCACCCTGCTCGCCGCCGATGTCACCAGCCACGACGAGGTCGCCGCCGCTGTCGCCAAGGTGGTCGAATCGGGTACGCCGCTGCGTATCGTGGTCAACTGCGCCGGGGTCGGCTGGGCCGGGCGCATCCTGTCCAAGAACGGTCCGCACGATCTGGAGCTGTTCCGCACGGTTATCACCGTGAACCTGCTCGGCACCTTCAATGTGATGCGCCTGGCCGCCGACGCCATCGCCAAGACCGACGCCGTGGACGAGGCCGGACAGCGCGGTGTCGTCATCAACACCGCGTCGGTGGCGGCGTTCGAGGGCCAGATCGGCCAGATCGCGTACTCGGCGTCCAAGGGCGGCGTACACGGTATGACCGTGCCGGCCGCGCGTGACCTCGCGCAGTACGGTATCCGGGTCAACACCATCGCCCCCGGCATCATCGACACCCCGATGCTGGCCGGTGTCACCGAGGAATACCGCCAGGGCCTCGAGGCCGGTGTGCCGTTCCCGTCCCGGCTGGGCCGGCCGGATGAGTACGCGCAGCTCTCGCAGTACATCGTCGAACACGATTACCTCAACGGCGAGACCATTCGCATGGATGGCGCCCTGCGGATGGCGCCGCGGTAGTCCCTCCCGCCCCCACGACGCCCGCCGCCCCGGCCGGAAAGCCGGGACGGCGGGCGTTTGTGTTGCGGGTGCGGCATACCCACACCGGTCACCCGGCACTTCCGGTCGCCGGGCGCGCCCGCCATCTGTCGCAGACCGCGCGGTCTGCCCACGGCCGGTCGTTGCCGTCGGCACGGCATCCCGCCCGCGTATACCCCTCACGGTCCAGTCCGCTGCGGTCATAGCCACCGCGGTCGCGGCCCCACCGATCGAATCCGAATCGATCGCGCCCGAGGCGGTCGTACCCCGCGTGGTCGTAGCCGGCGCGGTCGTAGCCGAAGCGGTCGAAGCCGGCGCGGTCGTAGCCGAAGCGGTCGAAGCCGAAGCGGTCGAAGCCGGCGCGGTCGTAGCCGAAGTCGTCGTAGCCATCGGGGCCGAAAGGATCCTGCGGTTCCGGCGCGGGACATACGGCTCCGTGGGGCGCTGCCCCACCCGGACACACCACGGGTGGGGCCGGTGACGGCGGCGGAGTGGTGGGAAGGCTCGGCACCGTCGTTTCCGGAGCACTCGGGGGCGTGACCTCCGGGACGGCGGGCAGCGTGGTGACCGGTCCCCCCGGTTCCGGTAGGCCGGCTCCGGGGGCCGCGGGCGTGGGGTGCGTCGTGATCGGGGCATCGCTCGGTTCCGCCGACGCCGGTATCGCCGCCAGGGCAGGGGCGATGATCAGCGCGCCGAGCAACGCTATCCGAAGCGAGGCGTGGCGCATTCCGCGGCGCGCCACAGTAGTGGCCGACATAATCGATCTCCTGTCCGGAACACGATCCGCGTGTTCCGGACGATCTATCGTCCACGCTCCCTGACGCTTTACAAAAGGCAGGTGAGCATCCTTTGCTCACTGCTGAAACACCGTGTCCGCGAGGCGGTTCGAGCCCGATCCGGGAGGCGGTCCGCTCCGGGGCAACTCGCGCTGCTCTCCTGGCGGCACAGGTGGTTACCGGTAACCGACCCCGAGATATGCGGTGGTGGTCAGCGGGCTGCCCGGCCGGTAATGCTCGGTCAGGTAGGAGCGCATGGCTTCGATACGCCCGGCCATCGCTCGGTCGCCGATACTGCGCCGCATCAATTCCAAGGGGGCGCTACCGCGGGTGAGCCGGGCGAGCAGGGCGTCGGCATCGGCGAAGACCATTTCCACCGTATGTGGCACCACGGAGACCCGTTCGAAACCCGCGGCGCACATCTCACGCTCGAATACTTCCGGGTTCTCCAGGCTTTCGGAGTTCGGTACCGGCGGGCGGATATCCGGGTCGGCGGAGCCCAGCGCACGCCACGACATCTGCATCCAGGTCGACCGGTCGGCCGGCGCCCAGCTCGACACCACCGCGACCCCGCCGGGCCGCAGCACCCGGGACAGTTCGGCGAACCCGCGCGCACGGTCGGGGAAGAACATCAGCCCGAACATGGAGAACGCCGCGTCGAATTCGGCGTCGGCGAACGGCAACTCCTGCCCATCACCGACCCGCGCCACCACATTGCTCGCACCGGCCGCTGTCACCGCGCGCTCGAGCTGCTCGATCATCGGCGCCGAGAAATCGATCGCGTCCACCCGCTCGGCGTGCTCCGCGGCCAGCAGACTCAGCGTGCCCGGACCGGCCGCGACATCGATCACGCGGGCACGCGGCGTATGTCCGGCGAGGCCGGCCAGTCGCACCGCCTCGGCGGCGAACGGGCGCATCACCGAAATGGTGGACACCGCATAGTCATCGGCGACCAGATCCCACGGATCCACGGCGGCGAGTGGGTTTTCGGGCACGGTCGTATCCGATCTCGTCTATTCCTCAACGCATACCGGGAGACCGCGGCAGCGGCCGCGGTCTCCCGATACGGCCGGGCGTCTGCCGCCCGCGCTCGTCTACTGCCGTAAGCGATCCGCGGACGAGAGATGCCCGGCTGCACCCCTCAGAGCGTACGCGTCAGCCGGTCGGCGAGGATCTGGGCGAATTTGGCCGGATCCTTCAGTTCCCCACCTTCGGCCAGCACAGCCGTGCCGTACAGGAGTTCGGCGGTCTCGGTGAGCTCGGGAACCTTACCCGCGTCGGCATCGTCCTTGCGGGTGTCGTAGGCATCGCGCAGACCGGTCACCAGCGGATGGGTGGGATTGAGCTCGAGGATCCGCTTGAACTGCGGCAGCTCCTGGCCCGAAGCCCGGTACATCCGTTCCAGCATCGGGGTCATATCGAACACATCACCCACCAGGCAGACCGGCGAACTGGTCAGGCGCGAGCTGAGACGGACCTCCTTGACGCTGTCCTCGAGGGTTTTGCCCAGCCAGGTCAGTACCTCGGCGAAATCTTTGTCCTGCTGTTCGCGCAGGGCCTCGGATTCCTTCTTCTCCTCCTCGGTCTCCAGATCGACCTCGCCCTTGGCGATCGACTGGAAGGGCTTACCGTCGAAGTCGGTGACCGAGCCGACCCACATCTCGTCCACCGGATCGGTGAGGATCAGCACTTCGCGGTCCTTGGCGCGGAACGCCTCCAGATGCGGCGACTTCTCCACCTGCTCACGGGATTCGCCGGTCATGTAGTAGATGGCGTCCTGCCCCTCGGGCATCCGTTCCACGTACTGCGCCAGCGTGGTCGCCTCGGTCTCGGAATGAGTGGAGGCGAAGGACGAGACCTCCAGGATGGTCTCCCGGTTGTCGAAATCGGAGAGCAGGCCCTCCTTGAGCACCCGGCCGAATTCCTGCCAGAAGGTGCGGTATTTCGCCTGGTCCTCGGCGCCCTGCAGATCCTTGACACTGCTCAGCACCTTCTTGACCAGGCGTTTGCGGATCATCTGGATCTGCCGGTCCTGCTGCAGGATCTCCCGGGACACGTTGAGCGAGAGGTCCTGCGCGTCGACCACACCCTTGACGAAGCGCAGGTACTCCGGCATCAGCTCTTCGCAATTGTCCATGATGAACACGCGCTTCACATAGAGCTGGACACCGCGTTTGTGTTCGCGGGTGAACAGATCGAACGGCGCCTGCGAGGGCAGGAACAGCAGCGCCTGATACTCGAACGTACCCTCGGCCTTGAGCGGGATGATCTCCAGCGGCTCGTCCCAGGCGTGGCTGACGTGCCGGTAGAACTCCTGGTACTCCTCCTCGGACACCTCGCTGCGCGGGCGGGTCCAGAGGGCCTTCATCGAGTTGAGCGTCTGCTCCTCGACGACGGTTTTCTCCTCCTTCTCCTCACCCTCGCCCTCGGTAACCGTGCGCTCGACCTGCGTCCGGATCGGCCAGGCGATGAAATCGGAGTACTTCTTGACGATCTCGCGGAGCTTGTGCTCCTGGGTGTAGTCGAAGAGATGGTCGTCGGGGTCCGCCGGCTTCAGGTGCAGCGTGACGGCGGTCCCCTGCGGGGCCTCGTCGAGGGTTTCGATGGTGTAGGTGCCGGATCCGGCGGTCGATTCCCAGCGGGTGGCGGTGGTCTCCCCCGCGCGGCGGGTGGTGAGCACCACTTTGTCGGCGACCATGAAGGTCGAGTAGAAGCCGATACCGAATTGACCGATCAGCTCCCCGGCCGCGGCCTCGGATTTCGCCTCGTTCAGTTTCCGGCGCACTTCGGCGGTACCGGATTTGGCGAGGGTACCGATCAGGTCCACCACCTCGGCACGGGACATGCCGATGCCGTTGTCCCGGACGGTGAGGATCCGCTGATCCTTGTCGACCTCCAGCTCGATGTGCAGGTCGTCGGTGTCTACGTGCAGATCCTTGTCCCGGTAGGACTCCAGCCGCAGCTTGTCCAGCGCGTCGGAAGCGTTCGAGATCAGCTCCCGCAGGAACGTGTCTTTGTTGGAGTAGACCGAGTGGATCATCAGCTCGAGCAGCTGATGGGTCTCGGCCTGGAACTCGAGTTGTTCGACGTGCTCTGTCACGCTGGACAATGGTAATCAAGCCTGTGCGGAACTCGTCCGCAGGCCGGGCGGTGTTCCGGGCGGCGCGGCGAAATCACTCAATGCCGGAACCTCGCGTTCGGCGCTGTGCTCCCGCGGTACCCGCGGGTTCATCCACTCACGCAGGACCGCGGTGGCCCGCACATCGTCCTCGTTGTATTCCAGCAGCCGGGTGCGCTGGGTGAGGTCGGGCTGGGCGTCGTAACCGACCGCACGCCGGTACCAGCTCATCGACGCCTCCCCACCCGCCTCGGGATCGCGCCAGGCGAAACCGGCCACGGGCGCGATCTTCTTGAGCCCTTTACCGCTCGGGCAGATGAACTGATCGGTGACCGCCTGGAACATATCGACCCAGTGGATCGAATCGACGAACTCGGTGACCTGTGCTTCGGTGGGCACCCCGGGACGCCCGGCGAACCGCCGCGCCGACTCGTAGAGCCATTTGTCCTCAGCGCTGCGCGAATAGCAGTACGCGGCGAAGGTCTTCCCGGCCGTCAGGGCCTGCGCCCTGACCTCCATCAGCCAGGTCCAGAACTCGCCGAAGGAGCGGCCCTCGTCCTCGGTGGGGAGTGGGTCCCAGGTGACGAACGCCCGGTACCGCCCGTCGAGGAGCGTCCCCCACAGGTAAGCGCCCTCCTCCTGGTAACTCTCCAGATCGACATCCACCTCGACATCGGCCCGGCGCACCCAGACCCGGTCGAACCGGCGCACCAGCGGTGCCTGCACCAGCCATGCCCGGGCGGTGACCACGGCCTCATCGAACGGCCCGTGCTGCCAATCCTCGGGTTCGGGCCCGGACCAGGCGGCCAGTTCGTCGATGGTCCGCACCCCGTGCCCGCGCAGCACCTCCGCGCGCGACCCCGGCGCCACCACACTCACATCGCGATGCTCGTTCAGCCAGGCCTGGCACCCGCCCTCGGCGCCGCGGTTCCACCAGATGCATTGGCGGCATTCGGGGACCTTCGACGGCACGGTCTCCAGTTGTCCGCGCACCACCGCGATCCGTTCTGCGAAACGACTGTCGTACTCGGGCAGGACCGCGGTCAGGTCGTGGACGAGGATACGGTCGAAATGGAAACCGATGACTCCGCCGACCCGGGCGGCCGGCGCCAGCCCGTGCCGCTCCAGCATCCGGTACACATGGGCCAGCCGCTGCTGGTCGCGGGGTTGCTGGCGGAGTTTGCGGGCGCGATCGAGGACGGGGTTCCAGGAGAACAGGTCCGAGGTCAGCGGATGGAATTCGGCCGGATCCGGCCGGCGCGGGTCGGTCACTTTGTGGTTGACCACGATGACCGGGATATAGCCACCGCCTCGTTCGTCGCGCAGCAGGATCTCGGCGCCGCCGCGGCGTCCGGTATCGGGCTCCTGCGGCAGCAGTCCACCCCAGATCCGGGGCGTGCCCGCCGCGCAGGCGCGCAGGGTGGCCTCGGCACGCGCGCTCGCCGGCAGCGCCGGGTCGATGATCGCCCAGCCATCGGGGTCGGCCGCCACCAGAGTGTCGCGGACCCGCTCGCGATGGGCCTGGGCGGCCGCGCGCCGCTGCTGCACCCCCGTGTCCTCGCGTACTTCGGCGAGCAGTTCCGGGTGCGCGGCGTCCATCCCGAGCCGGTGCCGGCAGCCGATCAGACCCCGGGCGTCGAGGAACGCGAGCCGGCCCGCACCGGCGGAAACCCGCCCTGCGGGCGTGGCGGACTCCCGCCGCTCGTGATCGGCGTGGGAGGGGTCTTCGCTGTCGACACTGCCCGGTTGCACGCAAGCAGTATGGTCCCTGTCCCCGACAGACCACCCAATCGAGCATCCGGGAACAGCCTCGCCGCACCGCCGAGGGCAGCGTCTCTCGCCGCCGCGGCCGGTAACCCGATAGGGTGTCGGCGAACCGTGTGACACGGGTGGACGGTGCGGTTTTCCGTGTCGTATCGCCGTAGCGAACCAGCATTACGGAGGGCCTTCGATGGGGTTGTTCACCAAGCGCAAACGGCGGCCGAGTCGGCGGGCCGAGGCCAAGGCTCTCAAGCACAAGGCCGCCATGGAGGCCAAACTCGGCGCGAAGAACGATCGCAAACGCCAACGGGCCGAGGCTCGTTCCCAGCGCAAGGTCGCCAAGGCCCAGGTCGCCACCCTGCAGGCCGAGGAGAAGGCGGCCCTCAAAGCGGCCGCGCGGGCAGAACGCGATCCCTTCAGCCCCGCCCAGATCAGGAAATACATCGGAGTGGCACGGGTGCTGGTTCCGGTGCTCGCCCCGCTGGCCTACCGCGGCGCGACCTATCTGCGCGGGCAGCTCGACGCCCGCCGCGCCAAACAACTCGGCGTGGGGGTGAGCCAGCTCGGCGACTACGCCGGGCACGGCGGCCGGCTGCAGGCACGGATCGGCAATACCGAGGCCGCGTTGGACAAGATCGCGGGTGGGCAGTCCGGTAAGGACAAGGACATCCAGCAGTTCGTGGCCGACGCCCGTAACCGGCTCGACGCACTCACCGCCGCTGTCCGCACCGCCGACCAGTTGCCCGCCGGGCGGCGACGCTCGGTGTACGCGTCCATCACCACCGAGCTGTCCCGGATCGAGGCGGACGTGCTCGCTCGCCTCGGCGTCGCCTGACTCCGGCCGGTCATCGAGTGGGCGTTCTCGGGCCGATCTCCGGGTCGGGTGCGCGCACCCGGAGCCGGTCGGCGACCATGGACACTGCCCTGCCCCCTCCCCGACCAGCCGGGCCCGGTCAGGTCGGCTGAATCCGAAAGTCCGCGATGCCCAGCACGTGCTCCTCTCCCGCGCCGTTGCGCGGCTGTGTGGTGGGCGCGACTACCGGGATCCTGGCCATCGCCGCCCACGGCGTCGCGGGTGGCGGATACCCGACCTCCGCCGGAGCGGCGTTGCTCCTGCTGACGGCCCTGGTGGCCGGAGCGGCCGCCGGTTCGGTCATCGGTGTATCGGACCGGTTGCGGGCCGGCCCGGGCCGGACCACCCTTATCGCCCTCACGGCGGGGCAGTTCGCCGGTCACTGGGCGCTGACCGGTCTCACCGGCCATCACGGCTCCCCCGCCGAGACGGGCCCCGAGGCCTTGTCCGGTGTGGCGATGGTTGCCTTCCATCTGCTCGCCGTCGCGGTCTGCGCGCTGGCGATCACCGCGGCCGAGCGGCTCTACCGTTGTGTGTCCTCGGTCCTGCGCGCACTGCTCGAACCGCCACGCTCCATCCCTGGCCCACCTCGGGCTCGCATCACCGCGACCACCCGGGTCACGGCCCATCGCTCTCCGAAGGGAGTACCGGGTCCACGCGCACCACCCGCGCGCACCGACCCCGCCGCCCCTTCCCCCGGAGAGAAAGCTTCCAACACATGTCCCACGGGATCTCCCCCGTCCTTCGCCGCGGTCTGACCGCGGCCTTCGCCGCGGGCTTCGTACTGTCCGCGGCCGGTACCGCCGCCGCGCACGTGAGCGTTTCCGCACCGGACGCCACACCCGGTCACGGCGCGGTCGCCACCTTCAGCGTCCCGACCGAATCGGATACCGCCGCCACCACTTCGGTACGGATCACCGTGCCCGGGTTCTCCACCGCGCGCACCGAACCGGTGCCCGGTTGGACCGCAAAAATCGACCGTAACGACAAGGATCAGGTCACCGCGGTCACCTGGACCGCCAACCCGGGATCCCCCGGGATCCGGCCGGGTGAATTCCAGCGCTTCGCGGTCTCACTCGGGCCTTTCCCCGATTCGGATTCGGTCGCCTTCCCGGCCGAACAGACCTACAGCGACGGCACCGTCGTGCGCTGGAACGAGACCGGTGACCACGATTCGGTCGAACACCCCTCGCCTGTCCTGACATTGACCGGCGCCGAGGCCGATCACGGCGGTCACGGTGACGAGGCCGCCGCCGCGCCCGCCGACGACGGTGGCGACACCACCGCCCGCTGGCTGGGCGGCCTGGGGCTGGCGCTGGGCGCACTGGCGCTGGGCACCGGAGTCGGCGCGGTGGTGCGGGGCCGGCGATGAACCAGCGTAGGGCCCGGTGGGGCCGGCGCTTCGCGCTGGTCGCCACGCTGCTCATGGTGACCCTGGGCGCGCTGGCCGGACCGGCCGCCGCCCATTCCGCGGTGGTGGGCAGCGACCCCGCGGACGGTGCGACCGTCGAAGTGGGGCCGCAGCGCGCCACCATCACCTTCAACGAACCGCTGCAGCCCGACTTCCCGGCCATGACCGTGGTGGGCCCCGACGGCAACCTGTGGTCGAAGGGCGAACCGGTCGTAGACGGCAGGAATCTCAGCGTCGAGGTCGGTGAACTCGGTCCGGCCGGCGAGTACCGGATGGCCTTCCGGGTCACCTCGGCCGACGGTCACGTGGTCAACGGTGAACGCGCTTTCACGCTGAGTAAGCCGGGTAACGGCACTCCGGGTCCGGCCGCGAACGCCCGCGGTGAGAGCGGCGGCTCGGGCGGCGGTATCCCGGTCTGGGTGTACATCGCGGGTGCGATCGTCCTGTTCGGCGGCGGTCTCGCGTTCGCGCTGTTCGGCTCGAACATGGGCAAGGGCAAGAACCAGCGGTGAGAAACGGTGTGCCGAGCGCGACCGTGGACCGGTTCGCGCTCGGACTCGTGATACCGGCGGGCCTGCTCGGCGTCCTGCTGGCCTGGGCGCTCGGCGGGGTTCCGGCGGCGTCGGCCGTGCGCTTCTGCGCCGATATCGCGGGTGCGGCGGTGCTCGGCCTGGCCGCCCTGCCCCGGCTGGCGGACCGGATCGAACTCCCCTGGCGGATGGTGGCGGTCCTGGCCGGACTGTGGTGCTGCCTGGAATTCGCCACCCTGGTCTTCGCCGCGGGGGAGGTGGTCGGTTCGGGGGTCACGGCGCTGGGCCCGGCCGATTTCGGCACCTATCTCGCGCGAATAAGCGCGGGTCAGATCGGCCTGGTCATCCTGCTGGCCACCGCGACGATCACGGTGTACGCCGCGATCGCCTTCCGGCTGTCCGGTCAGCGCTCACCGGATCTGGTGCTGGTGTTCGCCGCCGTCAGCGTGACCTTGCGGCCGATCACCGGGCATATGTCGCAGCAACCGGCCGGGTCGGTACTGGCCGGGGTGCACGCGCTGGCGGCATCGGCCTGGCTCGGCCTGCTGTTGGCGTTGGCCCTGGTGGTCCGTGGCCGCCGCGGCTGGGCCGACGCACTGCCCAGGTATTCGGCGGTAGCGCTGCCCATGATGGCCGCGGTGGCGCTGACCGGCGTGATCAACGGTCTGGTGCGCCTGGGCGGTATCGCGCCGGTGTTCACCACCGGCTACGGGCGGATCATGCTCGCCAAGACGGTACTGCTGGCGGTGCTGCTGGCGCTGGGCTGGTGGTGGCGGCGAAGCTGGGTGGTCGCGGCGGCCCGGCACCAGATGCCGGCGGAGGGCTCACTGCGGCGCGCTGTGGTGGAGGTTTCGGTGATGGCGGTGGTGTTCGGGCTGGCGGCGTCCCTGGCCATCACGGGATAGCCTGGGTGCATGGCTGCCGGTGCCCGGACTCCGAATCTCTTCCAGCGGATCGGGTACATCTGCGGCCGCACCCTGCCCGCCGAATACTCCGACTGGGTGCTGAACGATCTCACCGGCCCGGGTGCGACCCGCCGCTACCTGGTGCGGATGCTGGTGCCGCTCGTACTGGTGCTTCTGTTGTTCCTGCTGGTCCCCGGCCCGCTGTGGATGGGAGCGTCGATGATGGCGCTGCTCCTGCTGCCGCTGATCTACTTCACCGTGGCGCTGACCTACGTTTTCCGGCGCAACCGGTTGGTCAGGCACGGACTGGATCCGGCGCTGGCCGATGCCGATGTCCGCCGCCGTGCCGAGCGCGAGCGCGCCGCCTACGAGCGACGGCATGGCAGAGGCTGACCAACGAACCGAATTACCCCTGGTGAGCCATATCACACAGGAATAGCCTGGAGCTATGGACAAGCCGACTTTCAAGCAACGGATCGCCTACGATCTGGGCAGCGAACTGCCGGCGGAGTTGCACGAGTGGGTGCTCCACGACGTCGTCGGCCGCGGTGCCATGCAGCGCTACCTCATCCGCTTCGTCGGCCCGATCATCCCCTTCTTCGTGCTGATCCTGCTCTTCCCGGGACCGATGACCCTCAAGCTGGGCCTGATCGTCATGATGATCGTTCCGCTGATCATCTTCACGATCGCACTGACGTATGTGTGGCGCCGGTACCGGTTGGTCCAGCACGGGTTGGATCCGGATCTGGTCGATCACGAGAAATGCAAGGACTGCGATCGTGAGGTGTACAACCTGCGCTATCGGCACCAGTCCGCGCCGGGGGGCTGACCGGACCCGGGCACGGGGGCTGCTGTGGGCTGCCGCGACGCACCCGGCACAATCGGAACGTGACCGAATCAGAGCAGCAGGTGGCAACCGCGGATCTCGCCGACGAGATCGGCCCCGATATCCGCAGCTGCGACACCCAGTTCATCCAGTTCGGCGGCCACCAGGTCTTCTCCGGCCGGATCACCACGATCCGCTGCTTCCAGGACAATCTGCTGGTCAAGCAGACACTCGGGGAGCCCGGCGCCGGGCAGGTCCTGGTCGTCGACGGCGGCGCGAGTGTGCACACCGCCCTGGTGGGCGATATCATCGCCGGCCGCGGGGTCGACAACGGCTGGGCCGGGGTCGTGGTGAACGGCGCCGTCCGTGACTCCGCGATTCTGCGGACCCTCGGTATCGGCGTGAAGGCCCTGGGCACCAACCCGCGCAAGAGCACCCAGACCGGTAGCGGCGAGAAGAACGTACCGGTGGAGTTCGGTGGCGTCACCTTCATTCCCGGTGAGATGCTCTACAGCGACCACGACGGCATCGTGGTCCGGGCCGAGCCCTGATCGTCGCGGGCCGACTCCGGCGACGGGCGGGGCCGGTGTTATCCGCCGCTCACCCTGGCACAGTGACCGGCGATGGCGACCACGTCACCGACCTGCAACTGCCGTCCGCGGCGCAATTCGACCTCGTCGTTGACGCGCACCAGACCGGCCGCGATAACGGTTTTGGCCTCCGCCCCCGATTCGATCAGATTGGCCAGCTTCAGGAACTGCCCGAGCCGTATGACGTCGTCGTCGATCGGCACATCGATGGGATCCGACATGGGTTCATACTTACTCCCCCGAACACGGCGCTTTCCGACCGGCCCCGGGCACCCGGCGCGCGAACCGTGCCGGACGCGTAACAACAAGACATTTCCGGCATTTCACGGCCATTTCGCGCGCCACGCCCGGGACCCGGTTTTCCATATCGGCCAACCGCGCCCGCGCACAGGGAAATACATGCGTTTCCGGCCCGATATACCACTAACACGCCGGGCCACACCAATGATTCGGTGATTCCTGGCGGCAGACTGGACCCGTGATATCCACGCAGGAACCGCGACACCCCGCACCACCCGGCCCATCCGGCACGCCCGGGCGGTTCGCGGCGATACCGCGTATCGCCACGCTGGTCTCGGGTGTTCTCACGGTCGCCTGCCTGCTGTGGAGTCTCTCCCCGGACCTGTCGGCGGCGCTCGCCGGCGCCCGTCGCTACCTGGACCGCTACTACCTGTACGCACCCGATACCAACCTGCTGTGGGCCGGACTGCTCGGATTGCTGACGATCGGACTGGCCGGGCGCAAGCGGGTGGCTTGGTGGGCGCTGGTGCTCTACCTGGCGGGCTGGGTCCCGGCGAACCTGGCCGATCTCGTGCGCGCCCACGACCGGAATGCCGCTGTGGCCGCGCTCATCCACTCGGCCGTACTGACCGTACTGGTCTCGAGCCGCGCGGAGTTCGGCGCGCGAATCCGCCGCTGCGCGCTGCGCCCGGCCGCGTCGGCCCTGGCCGCCGGCCTGTTGATGGCGGCCGTCACCGGTTGGGGCGTGGTCCAGACGCTCCCCGGATCGCTGACGTCCGTCGCGCAGCGTGCGCTGTGGGTGATCGCCGCACTCACCGTGCACCTGATACCCGGCTCCTCGGAAACCTCCGACGCACCGCCTTTCCCGGCCCAGTTCCTGGTCGGGCTCTTCGGCGCCCTGGCGGTCGCGGCGAGCGCCCTGGTCCTGCACCGCACCCAGCGCACGGAGTACGCGCTCACCGACACCGACGAGTCGGCGCTGCGCGAACTACTGGCGGGAGCCGACCCCTCCGGCTCGCTCGACTACTTCACGACCCGGCGGGACCGGGCGGTGATCTTCACGCCGAACGGCAGGGCCGCCATCGGCTATCGCGTGGAGTACGGGGTCTGCCTGGCGCTGGGTGACCCGATCGGCGCGCGTGACTGCTGGCCGCAGGCGGTGGAGACCTGGCGACGCCACGCCCGTGATTTCGGCTGGCGGGTCGCGGTGATCGGAGCGAGCGAATCCGCCGTTCCGGTCTACCAGCGTGCCGGGCTCACCGCGGTGACCGCCGGCGCGGAGGCCGTTCTCGACACCCGCAGCTTCTCCCTGGCCGTCCCGGAACTCGCGCCGGTCCGGCAGTCGGTGACGCGGCTCCGCAAAGCGGGTGTGACAGTGCGGATCCGCCGGCACCGCGATATCGGGACCGCCGAACTCGCCCGGCTCACGGTACGCGCCGAACAGTGGCGCCACAGTGAGACCGAACGCGGGTACCCGCTTGCCCTGGGCCGCCTCGGTGACCGCCGCGACGGCGACTGTCTGCTGGTGGAAGCCGTCGACGCCGACGACCGGGTGCTGGGAATGCTGTCCCTGGTGCCCTGGGGAAAGACGGGCGTCACATTGGAATTGCTGCGCCGGGCGCCCGGCAGCGCCACGGAGACGACCGATTTGCTGATCGCGGAACTCGCGCTGCGCGCCGAACAGCACGGTGTCCACCAGGTTTCGCTGAGCTTCACCCTCTTCAGGTCGGTGTTCGAGGCGGCGGCGCGTGAGTACCTTCCGGCGACCTCCCGGAAGCGACCTGCCGCGCTGCACACCGCGGCCGGATTCGTGCGCGGTGCCCACACCCTGCCGCTGGCGTTCTCGCGCTGGTGGCAGCTGGCCCAATTGCACCGCGCGAGCATGCGGTACCAGCCGCGGTGGGATCCCCGCTACGTGCTGTGCGACTCCTCGCGCGACCTGGCACGGATCGCCGTCGCCGCGGCGCGCGCCGAAGGTCTGCTGCCGCGGGCGGACGGAAGATCCACAGCCTTCACGCATACCGGCCGGCACCGTGGCGCGCCGGAACATCCGGCTCCCGCACGCGCCGGCGCGCATACCGGGCCGACGGAGATCGAGCCGGAGCCGATCGCCGCGCACCGCCCCGAACAGGTGCGGGTGCGGCTCGAGAAACTGGACCGGCTCGCCGCGGCGAACGTCGACCCCTATCCTCTGCCGTTCCCGCCGACGCATACGGTCGCCGCCGCGCGCCGGACACCGCGCGGTACGACGGTCCGCGTCTCGGGACGACTGCTGCGCCGACGTGACTACGGGGGCGTGATCTTCGGCGTGGTCCGGGACTGGACCAGCGATATCCAGCTGCTGCTCGACCGCGACCGGCTCGGCCGGCAACGCCTCGACGAATTCGGTGAACTCGTCGATCTGGGAGATCTGGTGTCGGTCAGCGGTCAGCTGGGATACAGCCGGCGCGGGGAACTTTCCCTGCTGGTGGCGGATTGGCGGATGCTCGGCAAATGCCTGCACCCGTTACCCGACAAATGGCGCGGCCTCAGCGACCCGGAGGTCCGGATGCGGCGCGGCTACCTGGACCTGATGATCGACCGGGAAGCGCGCGAGCTGCTGGCCCGGCGCAGTGCGGTGCTGCGGGCCCTGCGCGATGCCTTGCACGACTGCGGATTCCTGGAGGTCACCACACCGGTGCTGCAGCACAGCCCCGGCGGCGCGGCCGCCCGCAGTCTGCGCACCCGTATCGATGCCGACAACACCGATCTGCATCTGCGGGCCGCTCCGGAGCCGGCGCTGAAACGGTTGTGTGTCGGCGGTGTCGAGAAACTGTTCGAACTGGGACCGGGCTTCCGCAACACCCGCGCCGATACCCGCCATCTGCCCGAATACACCGTGCTGGAGGCCTACGAGGCGCACAGTGATCACCGGCGCATGATGACGCTGTGCCGGCAGCTGGTGCAGCAGGCCGCACTGGCCGCCAATGATTCGATGATCGCCATGCGGCCGACCCCGGACGGTTCACTGCACGCGGTGGACATCTCCGGTGAGTGGCGGGTGCGGTCGATATACGAGGCGCTGTCGGCGGAGGTAGGTGTCGATATCACTCCCCGGACCGCCCTACCGGACCTGCGGGAACTGTGCGAGAAGGCCGATATCGTCGCGCAACCCGGCTGGGACGAGGGCCGGACGGTCTACGCCCTCTACGAGAGACTGGTGGTGGAGGCCACCCGGGAACCGACCTTCTATACCGACTTTCCAAGCTCGGTGTCGCCGCTGGCCCGCTCGGCCCGCCGCGAGCCCGTACTGGCCGAACGCTGGGACCTCGTGGCGTGGGGTATCGAACTGGCATCCGGGTGCAGCGAACTCACCGACCCGGTGGAGCAGCGGCGGCGGCTCGCCGCCCAGTCCCGTATCGCGGCAGACGGCGGCCAGGCGGCCATGGAACTCGACGAGGAGTTCCTGTGCGCACTGGAACACGCTATGCCACCGACCGGCGGTCTGGGTCTCGGCGTGGACCGGGTGATCATGCTGCTGACCGGGCGCGCGCTCCGGGAGACCCAGCCGTTCCCGTTGGTCCGGCCGCGATGATCGAGGGCTTCCCCGTACTGATCGGATGGAATGTTTCCGCCCCGCTGCTCGGGGAAGTACGGTGTAGTGACTTCGGCCCCGGGAGGAGGGGCCTACCTTCGGAACGGGGTTCGATTTGAGTTACGTGGACCTGCTCACCCACGCCGGCCAGGTGGACTATTCGGCTTGGGCCAACACCGATACGCTGGCGTCCGCGGTCGAGCTGAGCGCCCGCAAGAGGAGCAAGGGCAAGGGCGGCGGCTTCGGCCTGTTCGGCCTGATCTGCTGCGTGCTCGTGGTGGCGATCATCGTCGGCGTCATTCTGCTGGCCCGTAAGAAGAAGAACGACAACAACTCCTCGGGTCAATTCCCTCAGCCCGGCCAGCCCCCGCAGGGTTACCCCCAGCAGGGCGGCTATCCGCAGCAGGGCGGTTACCCCCAGCAGGGTGGTTACCCCCAGCAAGGTGGCTATCCCTCGCAAGGCGGCTATCCGCAGCAGGGCGGCTATCCGTCCGACCCGAACTACCCCAATCCCCCGCAGGGCGGCCAGCCGCCGTACCCGCCCACCGGGCAATAGGCCCACCTCGTACACAGGGGCCGGTTCGCCGTGATCACGGCGAACCGGCCCCTGTGTTTTCGGATACCACCGGGCATTACATCGATCGGCCGACCGGCTCCGCGACCTCGCTGCCGGTCCACCGGACCGATGCGGCAGAGTGGATGCGTGCAATTGATACTCGTTCGCCATGGCCAGCCGCTCCGGGTCGACAATGCCGGACAGGCCGCCGACCCCGGCCTGGCGCCCGTCGGCGTGGAGCAGGCCGAACGGGTACCGGCCGCCCTGGAACCCCACCGAATCGTCCGGGTGATCAGCAGCCCGCAACGCCGGGCCCGCGAAACCGCCGCGCCGACGGCCGCGAAGCTGGGCCTGGCCGTCGACATCATGGACGATCTGGCCGAATACGATCGCGACCTGCCGTCCTATATCCCGATCGAGGACGCCAAGGTCGAATTCCGCGACACCTACGACCGGATCAAGGCCGGGCACCTGCCGCTGCAGATAGATGCCGATGCCTTCCGGCACCGGGTGCACGACGCGATCACCGAGATCGCCTCCACCACCCCCGCCGCCGACACCGTGGTGGTGTTCGCGCACGGCGGCGTCATCAACGTGACCCTGCAGGACATTCTCGGTCTGGCCCGGCCGCTGACCTTCCCGATCGATTACTGCTCGATCACCCGGATCCTGTTCTCCCGTACCGGTCGCCGCACCGCGGCGACCGTGAACGAGAACGGACACGTCTGGGAATTGCTTCCCCGCAATATCTCCGGCTGATCAGGCCATTCCGGCGATCCAGTTATGCATCCAGGACAGCGCGGTCTGGCCGCCACCGACCTTGTAGCTGCCGTAGGCGACATGCGACTCGGACCGGTAGAAGGTGTCGAGATCCTTGACCCGCTTCTCGTTGGCATTGCGGGTCAGCTGGGCCTGCAGCGTCGGCAGACCGCCGTTGGCGAGCAGATCGCTCACGATGGCACCGACTTCCAGCTGGTAACGCCAGATATTGGCCGGGTTCGCGTCGGAACTCTGCGCGAGGAACCCGGCGAACCGGGTGACGAAATCGTCGGATGCGGTGGCGCAGTAGAGGTCGTCGGGGATGCATACCGTGCGGGTACGATCGCTGACCCAGCCGAACCCACCGACGCGGGGGCCGCCGGCACCGGCGCCCGGCGCGGGCGGACCGACCTGGATATCACCGGGTGCCCGCCGCGGATCGGAGATCAGCCCGACGCCCGCGATGCTCTCCGGCCGGATCGGGCCGAGGCCCGTGCCGATCTCGGCGGCGAGATCACCGGCGGCGTCGGCGCCCTGGCTGTAACCCACCAGCGCGATCTTGGTGGCACCACAGCGCTGGAGCATATTCGTGATCATGCCGCGCGCATTGGTCACGGCCTCGTTCTTGGAGTCGGCGTAGATATCGCCTTCCCACGGAAAAGCGGTTGCCGCGTAGGTGACATAGTCGACCTTCGCCGAGGACGGTAGGCCGTTGGTCACCCGGGCGAGCATGCCCGGCGTCGGGCGCTTGTCGTGGCCGGTTTCCCAGGTCCCGGGAATCGCCACTACATACAGACTCGGGCATCCGGGGTCGGCCGAGGCCACCGATCCCCCGAAAACCAATCCCGACGCAACCGCCGCACAGGCACTCAGCGCCGCGGCAACCCTTTTGAACTGCATTCTGCTCCAGTCAACCCTGGCCCCTGATCGGGACGCTCCCGTTAAGCCATCGCCAAGATGCTGAACCCGGCCGATGACACCGACGTGTGTAACAGGTGAACAACAACCACGCGTCACAATTACACGATCGGATCACGATCTCGTACCGGGACACACCGCAGATAACAATAGAGCGACGATCTTGGTATCGCCAGCCCAGCCCGGGCCGACCACCGGAGACGAGCGATCGCCCGGATTTCACCGGAAAGGCTGCGTGCCGAATTCGGCCCCCGCCCGAAATACGTCGGCGCGGTGTCCCCGGAGAAAACCGGTAACACCGCGCCGTAACGTATTCATTTGTGCCGCAGCCTCCCCGGCTCAGCGGTCCGGGACCGCCGCGCCGAGATCAGCGCTGGGCGACAGCGGTGGGCGGGATCGGCGCGGGCAACGCCGTCTCACCCTCCAGGTACCGGTCCACCGCGGACGCGGCGGCGCGGCCCTCGGCGATCGCCCAGACGATCAGGGACTGACCGCGGCCCATATCGCCGGCCACGAAGACACCGGGAATGTTGGTGGCCCAGTTCTTGTCCCGCTGGACATTGCCGCGCTGGTCATAGCCCACCCCGAGATCGGTGAGCAGACCCGGCTTGTCGGGGCCGACGAAGCCCATGGCCAGCAGCACCAGATCCGCCTCGAGGGTGAAATCGGTTCCCTCCACCTTCTCGAACCGGCCGTTGGCCATCTTGACCTCGTGCGCCTCGAGCCCGGTGACCTTGCCGTCCGCGCCGACGAAACGTTCGGTGTTCACGGAGAACACCCGCTCGCCACCCTCTTCGTGTGCCGAGGACACCCGGTACATGAGCGGGTAGGTCGGCCACGGAGTGGATCCGGCCCGCTCCTCCGGCGGTCGCGGCATGATCTCGAACTGGTGCACGCTGGCCGCGCCCTGCCGGTGTGAAGTGCCCAGGCAGTCGGCGCCGGTGTCACCGCCGCCGATGATGACGACCTTCTTACCGTGCGCGTGAATCGGCGGCAGACCCTTGTCGTCGGTCACCGGGTCACCCTGCTGGACCCGGTTGGCCCACGGCAGGAATTCCATGGCCTGGTGGATTCCGTCGAGTTCCCGGCCCGGGATGGGTAGGTCACGCGCCTGGGTGGCGCCACCGGCGAGGACCACCGCGTCGAACCGCTCGCGCAGCTCGTCGGCGGTGATATCGATACCGACATTGACGCCGGGCTTGAAGATGGTGCCCTCGGCCTCCATCTGGGCCAGGCGGCGGTCGATGAAACGCTTCTCCATCTTGAATTCCGGGATGCCGTACCGCATCAGACCGCCGATGCGGTCGGCCCGCTCGAATACGGTCACGGTGTGACCGGCACGGGTGAGCTGCTGCGCCGCGGCCAGGCCCGCGGGGCCGGACCCCACGACCGCGACCTTCTTACCGGTGAGCCGGGTCGGGTAGACCGGCGCGACCCAGCCCTCGTCGAAGGCGTTCTCGATGATCTCGACCTCGACCTGCTTGATGGTCACCGGATCCTGGTTGATCCCGAGCACACAGGACGCCTCACACGGCGCCGGGCACAGCCGCCCGGTGAACTCCGGGAAGTTGTTGGTCGCGTGCAGCCGGTCGATACCCTCGCGCCAACGGTCCTTGTAGACCAGGTCGTTCCACTCGGGAATCAGGTTCCCCAGCGGGCAGCCGTTGTGGCAGAACGGGATACCGCAGTCCATACAGCGGCTGGCCTGCCGCTGCAGGGTCTCGTGCGGAAAACCCTCCTGGTAGACCTCTTTCCAGTCCATCAGGCGCAGCGGCACCGGACGGCGGGCGGGTAGCTCACGGGACGTGTGCTTCAGAAATCCTTGGGTGTCACCCACGAGCGGCCCCCGAATAGTCACAGCGCCTCATCGACGCCACCTGCGGAATGTTCTTACCGGCCACGAGCGGCCTCGAATAGTCACAGCGCCTCATCGACGCCGCCTGCTTGATGTTCTTACTAGCCACGAGCGGCCTCCATGATCGCCTCGTCGACGTCCTTACCGCTCTTCTCGGCCTCGGAGATGGCGAGCAGTACCTTCTTGTACTCGCGCGGCATGACCTTTACAAAGTGGTTGACCTGCTGCGACCAATCGCCCAGGATCCGTTCGGCCACCGCCGAGCCGGTCTGCTCGCGGTGCCGGCCGATGATGTCGCGCAGCCAGGTGAAATCGTCACCGGACAGCGGTTCGACGGCTTCGGCCTGTTCCGGGTTGAGCCGGCCGGGGAAGGTGCCGTCGGGGTCGTAGACGAATGCCAGGCCACCGGACATACCGGCACCGAAGTTGCGCCCGGTATCGCCGAGGATGACGACCCGGCCACCGGTCATGTACTCGCAGGCGTGGTCACCGACGCCCTCGACCACCGCGGTGGCACCGGAATTGCGCACGGCGAACCGTTCGCCGACCACACCGCTGATGAACGCCTGGCCGCTGGTCGCGCCGAACAGGATGACGTTGCCGGCGATGATGTTGTCCTCGGCCCGGAAATCGGCCGGGGCGTTGGGCGCCGGGCGGACCACCAGGTGGCCACCCGAAAGACCCTTGCCGACATAGTCGTTCGCGTCGCCCTGCACCCGCAGGGTGATACCGGCCGGGACGAACGCGCCGAAGCTGTTGCCGGCCGATCCGGTGAGGGTGATATCGATGGTGTCGTCGGGCAGACCGGCGCCGCCGTAGAGCTTGGTCACCTCGTGACCGAGCATGGTGCCGACCGTGCGGTTCACGTTCGTGATCTTGGTATCGATCCGGACCGGCTTGCCGAACTCGAGCGCGTCGCGGCTCTGCGCGATGAGCTCATTGTCCAGCGCCTTGTCCAGGCCGTGGTCCTGCTCCTTGGTCCGGCGGCGGTCCTGGAACATGAACGCCGTCTCGACATCGTCGAGGATGGGCGACAGATCCAGTTTGCTCGCCTTCCAGTGCCGCTTGGCCTTGGCGGTGTCGAGCAGATCGACCCGGCCGATGGCCTCGTCCAGCGTGCGGAAACCCAGCTCCGCCAGCAGTTCCCGGACTTCCTCGGCGATGTACATGAAGAAGTTCACGACGAACTCGGCCTTACCGGTGAAGCGTTCCCGCAGCACCGGATTCTGGGTGGCCACACCGACCGGGCAGGTGTCGAGATGGCAGACCCGCATCATGATGCAGCCCGAGACCACGAGCGGCGCGGTCGCGAAACCGTATTCCTCGGCGCCCAGCAGGGCCGCGATCATCACGTCACGGCCGGTCTTCATCTGGCCGTCGACCTGCACCACGATCCGGTCACGCAGACCGTTGAGCAGCAGGGTCTGCTGGGTCTCGGCCAGGCCGAGCTCCCATGGACCACCGGCGTGCTTGAGCGAGGTCAGCGGGGAGGCGCCGGTCCCGCCGTCGTGGCCGGAGATGAGTACCACGTCGGCGTGCGCCTTGGAGACACCCGCCGCGACCGTGCCGACGCCGGGCTCGGCGACCAGCTTCACGTGGATCCGCGCCTGCGGATTCGCGTTCTTCAGGTCGTGGATGAGCTGCGCCAGATCCTCGATCGAGTAGATGTCGTGATGCGGCGGCGGCGAGATCAGGCCGACACCCGGGGTGGAGTGGCGGACCTCGGCGACCCACGGGTACACCTTGTGCGCGGGCAGCTGGCCGCCCTCGCCGGGCTTGGCGCCCTGGGCCATCTTGATCTGGATATCGGTGCAGTTGGTCAGGTAGTGCGCGGTCACGCCGAAGCGGCCCGAGGCCACCTGCTTGATCGCACTGCGCCGCCAGTCGCCGTTGTCCTCCGGTTCGAACCGGGCCGGCGATTCGCCGCCCTCACCGGAGTTGGAGCGGCCACCGAGGCGGTTCATCGCGATGGCCAGGGTTTCGTGCGCCTCCGCCGAGATGGAGCCGTAGCTCATGGCGCCGGTGGAGAAACGCTTCACGATCTCGCTGGCGGGCTCGACCTCTTCGATCGGAATCGGGGAGCGCGCGCCCTTCTTGAACTTGAACAGACCGCGCAACGAGGCCAGCCGCTCGGACTGGTCGTCGACCAGCTTGGTGTACTCCTTGAAGATCGAGTACTGACCGCTGCGGGTGGCGTGCTGCAGTTTGAAGACGGTATCCGGGTTGAAGAGGTGGTATTCGCCCTCACGCCGCCACTGGTACTCCCCGCCCACCTCGAGCTCGCGGTGCGCACGCTCGTTGCGGTTCTCCAGGAAGGCGACCGCGTGCCGGGTCGCCACATCGGTGGCGATCTCGTCCAGGCCGATCCCGCCCAGGTGCGAGCGCAGACCGGTGAAGTACTCGTCGACCAGATCCTGCGCCAGACCGATCACCTGGAACAGCTGCGCGCCGTTGTAGGAGGCGACGGTGGAGATGCCCATCTTGGACATCACCTTCAGCACGCCCTTGCTGGCGGCCTTGTTGTAGTTCGCGACGGCCTTGCGGTAATCGGCGGTCAGGTCGCCGGTGCTGCCGGGAATCTCCAGGGCGCCCCGCTCGAGCATGTCCTCGATCGACTCGAAGGCCATGTAGGGGTTGATCGCGGCGGCGCCGAAACCGACCAGCGTCGCCATATGGTGCACCTCGCGGGCGTCACCGGCCTCGACCACCAGACCGACCATGGTGCGGGTGCGTTCCCGGACCAGGTGGTGGTGCACCGACGCGGTGAGCAGCAGCGACGGGATCGGCGCCAGCTTCTCGTTGGATTCGCGATCGGACAGCACGATGATCCGGGCGCCACCGTCGATGGCGGCCGAGACCTGGGTGTTGATCGCGTCCAGCGCCCGGCGCAGACCGACGCCTCCGGCCGCGACCTCGTACAGGCCGCGTACGACCACCGAGCGCAGACCGGGCTGGCTGCCGTCGTCGTTGATGTGGACCAGCTTCGCCAGTTCGTCGTTGTCGATGATCGGCTGCTGGATCACGATCTGCCGGCAGGACTCCGGGCTCGGGTGCAGCAGATCGGACTCCGGGCCGATATGGCGGCGCAGGCTGGTGACGACCTCTTCGCGGATGGCGTCCAGCGGCGGGTTGGTGACCTGCGCGAACTGCTGGGAGAAGTAGTCGAACAGCAGCCGCGGGCGCGCCGACAGCACCGCGATCGGAGTGTCGGTACCCATCGAACCCAGCGCTTCGGCGCCGGTCCTGGCCATCGGCGAGATCAGCAGGCTCAGTTCCTCGGTGGTGTACCCGAAGATCTGCTGGCGGATCAGCACGCGATCGTGCGACATGTGGATATGCGGCCGGTCCGGGAGATCGGACAGGTGCTTGATGCCCTCGTCGAGCCATTCCCGGTAGGGGTGTTCGGCGGCCAGCTGCGCCTTGATCTCGTCGTCACCGACGATCCGGCCCTGGGCGGTGTCCACCAGGAACATGCGGCCGGGCTGCAGGCGGATCTTGCGGACGACCTTGGACTGGTCGATATCGAGGACACCGACCTCGGAGGCCATGACCACCAGACCGTCGTCGGTGACCCAGACCCGGCTCGGACGCAGGCCGTTGCGGTCCAGGACGGCGCCGATGACGGTGCCGTCGGTGAAGCACACCGATGCGGGGCCGTCCCACGGCTCCATCAGCATCGAGTGGTACTCGTAGAACGCCCGGCGCTCCGGGTCCATGTTCTCGTTGCGTTCCCAGGCCTCGGGAATCATCATCAGCACCGCGTGCGGCAGGCTGCGGCCGCCGAGATGCAGCAGTTCCAGGACCTCGTCGAAGCGCGCGGTATCGCTGGCCCCCGGGGTACAGACGGGGAAGATCTTGTCCAGCCGGTTCTTACCGGCCGAATCCTTGCCGAAGATGTCTGAACGCAGCAGCGCCTCACGCGCCCGCATCCAGTTCTCGTTGCCGGCGACGGTGTTGATCTCACCGTTGTGGGCCACCCGGCGGAACGGGTGGGCCAGGGGCCAGGACGGGAAAGTGTTGGTGGAGAACCGGGAGTGCACGATGCCCAGGGCGCTTTCCACCCGGTCGTCCTGCAGGTCCAGGTAGAAGGCCCGCAGCTGCGGGGTGGTGAACATGCCCTTGTAGACGAAGGTCTGGCCGGACAGGCTCGGGAAGTACACCGACTCCCTGCCCACCGCGCCTTCACCGGCGCCCGCGCGACCGAGCTCGTGCTCTACCCGCTTGCGTACCACGTAGGCGCGCCGTTCGAGATCCATCCCGGACAGCGGCTCGGCCGAATCGGCGGGCGAACCGATGAACACCTGCCGGAACAGTGGCATGGCATCACGCGACAGCGCGCCGAGCGACGACTCGTCGATCGGTACCTCGCGCCAGCCCAGGACCGTCAGGCCCTCTTCCTTGACGATCTTCTCCACGCCGTAACAGGCGCGCGCGGCCTCGCGGCGGGCCTGCGGCAGGAAGGCGATACCGGTGGCGTAGGAGCCCTCCGGCGGCAGGTCGAAGTCGACGACTGCCCGGAAGAACCGGTCCGGTACCTGGATGAGGATGCCCGCGCCGTCGCCGGAGTTCGGCTCGGCGCCCGCGGCACCGCGGTGCTCCAGATTCAACAGGGCCGTAATAGCCTTGTCGACGATGTCACGGCTGCGGCGGCCGTGCATATCACCGACGAAGGCGACACCGCAGGCGTCGTGTTCGTTCGCCGGGTCGTAGAGCCCGATGGGTCCGGGGGACCTGTGGCCAGGTAGTTGCGTCATGCCTCTGCCTTCGAGAAAGTCGACCTCGACGTGGTGCGGCCTTTGCGAGAACGCCCTGTCGAACGCCGGTACTGTCGAACGCTCCCTGCTTGGACTGCGTTCGTACGTTGGCCGACACCAGCCGCGCTGATGGTGTTCGGCGTGCAGTCACGTCTGAAGTTTTTCCACCTGTCGCTGTGCGCAGGTACCCGCCGGTAACGAAACGCTTACGCGTTCGGAACCCGGGAGCGGGATTTCGCCCACTAGGCTGGCCTGGTCGGTGGTCGCCCGAGCGTGCTCTTCGGCCGGACACGGGTATGTGCGGCGTAAGAGCAAACGATAAGCCAGGTCCGGGACCCAACCAACCAAGGTTGCCCTAAGAAGCGGATCTAGCTGGGCTTCTTCATTCGTTCCTCCACGTATGCGCGTTTTCTAGTGTAAAGCAGCTTTCGGGGGTGAATCGATCCCGGATCGGCCCTCCGAACAGCAGCGATTCAGCGGTTGCGAGCCTTTCCCGATACCGCGCCGTATCTACCGAACCCACGCTCACCTGCATCGAAGATGAATTCCCGGCAGCCGCGGAAGGCAAACCCATCGGCCTGCGGCTAACTGTTGCGCACCCCGGTGAGATGTTCGTGACAGCCTCGTGACGAGCACAGAACATGATCCGACCGTTCGGCCTGTTTTTGCCTTCGACACCCACAGCACATGATCAGCAAACCACCATTCGAGTGGTTTACAACACACTTTTCCGGCCCGGGCGCGCATCGCTTCCGTTGTGGGAGCGCGGGTTTCGGGGAGGTCTGCGGCAAGGCCCGGACACGGCTCGCACAGCGGCCACCGTATGCTGCGCGACACCCTTGTGAAGATCCCCACACCCGATCGTCAAGGGTCGATGGACAGGCACGTGCCTGTCACGCTGAGACAACGAATCGATGACAGCTGCAGAGGATATGGGCCCCATGAGCGTCACCGGCATGTTCATCCGGCTCGGCGGCGGGCAGCCCGCCGAAACCGCCGAGGGATACGAGCGCACGGGCTATACCGTCACCGGGGTAGGGGTGGCGCTGTTCGCCTTCGTCACCGGCGCGGTCACCGCTTCCGCCATGAGCGCCGCCGATCAACCACCTGGCGCGGTCGCCGCCATCGCCCTGGTGGCCGGAGTCCTCGCGGGCCTGCTCGGCCGGGCACTGGCCGGGGCCGAGCCCACTGCCCGCCCCGATCTACCCGCCGGGACCCTCAATGTCGCGGCCATCGCCACGCGGGTGGGTACCGCGCTGGTGGCCGGTGTCGTGGTGGCCGAGATGGCGGTGACCGTGCTGTTCGGCGGCACCGTGGACCGGTTACTCGACGAGCGTGCCGCGACCGCGGCCGCCACGGCCCCCACCGTCCGTACCGCCCAGGACGAGCTGGATCGCGCGGTCGCCGACCGAACCGCGCTGGACGCGACCATCGCCGCGGCCGCCGCGGAGATCGACAACGCCCTGATCATCGCCCGGTGCGAGTTCAACCCGACCCCGCAGTGTCCGCAGACCAAGATCACCGGGGTCCCCGGCCGGGGACCGGAGGCGCAAACCGCCAACGCGATGCTCGACGATGCCCGCACCGCGCTGACCGCCGCGCAGAACCGCGTAGCCCCGCTCGACCAGCGCGTATCCGATGCCCGCCTGGCCCTGCGCGACGCGCAGCTGGCGGCCGCCGAGGGGGACCGCGGGTTCGGTGCGCGGTGGTCGGCGGCACACGAATACACCGTCGGCGCGCTGAGCGCCCTGGGACTACGGGCGCTGACCTGGCTGCTCTTCGCGCTCCTGGCGCTGCTGCCGCTGATCCTGCGCTGGTGGCGCGGTGAGACCGCACAGGAGCGGCGCCGGGCCGCCGACACCGTACGCGACCGCGCCGAACGCGCCGCCGATGCGGCGATCGCCGAGAAACAGGCCCGGGTCCGGGCCGATACCGCCGCCGTCCGACTCGAACAGCAGCTCACCGCGGCCGAACTCGCGGCCGAGGCCGATACCACCATCGACCGGGAACGCCAGCGCACCCGGATCATCGCCGCGCTCGGTGGACTGGAGATCGGCGTCACCGAGCGCGACCCCGACCCCGCCCTGCCGGCGGCGGCCGGGAACAACGCTGCGCTGCCGGGAAGCGATCGGCCGGACCTACCGGTCCCGCTGGGCAAGGAGATCGCGGGCCGGCAGCCGGCGGGTCTGGAACTCCCGATCATCGGCACCGTCCCGTTCACCGATACCGTCGCCCGCTGGATCGGCCCGCTGGTCCCGGATTTCGTCAGCTCGGCCATCGACACCGCCGTCGATACCGCGAGTCGGCCGCTGCGCACCGCTCGCCAGGTACTCACCGAGGCCGAGGAGATCACCTTTACTCTGCGCCGGGCACGAAAGGTCAGCGTGGACAGCGGTATCGAGGATTCGCGCATCGTCGATGACCGTCGGGCCGGCCGCCGTGGCGGCGCGGTGGACGCCGATATCACCCTGGGCTCGGAGGCCATCGTTTCCGCCACGACCCATCTCGAGCCGGGGACCACCGCCGCGCTGCCCGCCGGTGGTGAACGCGAGATCGCCGCGCCTCGCGAACTACCCCCCGGCAGCTGACCACCGCGCGGGCCGGATGCCCGCCCGCGCGCCGCGACCCACCGCACCGGCGGGCATATCGCCACCTTCGCTCCGGACCGGCGCGGACCGAACCGGCGCCCATTAGACTCGGCCGCGTGCAGCCTGCCGCTGATACGGCCGGTTCCGTCGGGGCGGGAACATATCCGGAAGGCCGAGCCCAGGTAGCGACGGTTCCGATCCGCCCGCTGAGTTTCCGGGAACTGCTCGACGCGCCGTTCGCGCTCCTGCAGGCCGATATCCGGACGCTGGCGAAAGGTGCCGCGGTGCTGCTGGTGGCCGGAGAACTCATGGTGGCCGGGTCGATCGGGTTGATCTCGCATCTGACCGACGGCTCCGATACGGGGACCGCCCTCGCCGCGCTGTTCGCGACACTCGGTAGCGCCTGGGTCATCCGGCTGGTCCTGCGCGGTGTCACGGTCGGCACCGGCCTGGCCCGGGCCGACCTGCGGCCGATCGGGCTGCGGGAAAGTCTGCGCCGCACCGCCGGGCGGCTGGGCCCGCTGCTGCTCACCCAGCTCTCGTTCACCGCGATCGGGATCGCGGTCCTCGGTATCAGCGCCGTGCTCTTCCCGTTCACCTTCCTCGGCAGCCTGCTCTGGTTCGTGGTCGCCTACCCCTGCTGCCTGCTCTGGCTGGCCTGGCTGCGCGCGCGTCATCTCGTGGCCGTGCCGGTGCTGTTCGCCGAGGGTGCCGGCGCCCGTGCGGCGCTGTCACGGTCGGGCGCACTGGTCGCGAACCTACGCGCCCGCCTGGCCGGTCTCTGGATCTGTCAGCGTCTGCTCTTCACACTGCTCGTGGCACCGCTGCTGGGTCTCATACTCTTCGCCGGTGATATCTCGGGCACCCACCGGTGGGCGTTCCTGGTACTGGTCACCGTCGCCGGTCTGCTGTCGGCGGCCTTCACCGAGATCGTGGAGTCCAGCGCCCGGGTGGTCGGTTACCTGGATCTGCGCTGCCGGCGCGAGGGCGCCGATATCCGGATCCCCGGCGGAGGTAGCCGGTGACCGAGCCGTCCCGGACCGTCCCGGAGCCGCCCCGGCTGGATGCCGCCGCGGTCCATTCGGCCGCCGCCGACCACGCGGCCGCCCGCGGTGACTTCGATACCGCGCTGCGCGAACGCTTCCGGGCGGTGCTGCGTGGGCTGGAACAGCGCGGCCTGCTCGAGGTGCGCCGATCGCGCACCGCCCGCGAAACCTCGCACGAAGCGGCGGCGAGCCTGTCCGCGGAGGACTTCGGTGAGCTTCCGTCCGCGGCCAGGTCGTTCGACGAGGTCGTCTACGGCGGCCGCCGAGCGGATGAAGAGGAGTACCGCCGCCTGACGCAGGCCGACCGGTTCTCCGCGGCGGCGCCGCCCCCGGCGGCCGAACCGATCGATATCGAACCCGCCCGCCGCGGATCGTGGTGGCGACCAGGCTCGGGAGAGTGGCCCGCGATACTGCGCCACCCCCGGTTCTGGGCCGGCCTCGCCGCGCTGGTCCTGCTCCTACTGGTCCTGTACGCGGTCCTGCAGGGCTGCTCCGGGCCCAGCGCACCGCGCGCCCCGGACGCGCCGCCGATCGACCCGCCTCCGATAGACCCGCCGAGCGGCGACTACGACCCGGACCTGCCCCGGCCGACCGGCGACGACTCCCTTTTCGGGCGAACCCCCGGCTGGCTGGCCTACGGCGGACTGCAGTTCCTGATCGCCGCCGCCCTGCTGGTCTGGTGGCGGGCGCGGCGCCGGGGCACGGTGGTCGGTGAACCGCGGCCGGTGGAGGTCGCCGCCGATGAACTGCTGGCCGGACAGGCGGGGCTCTACCGCCGCTCCGGTGATCACGCGCATATCGCGGGAGTGTTGCGCGCCGCGACCGAGCGCAGACTCCGCCGAGCGCTCGGCACCGGGACATCCCCGGAAGAACTGACGGCGGCCGTCGCCGCGCGGATCGGTGCCGACCCGGCCCTCGTCGGGTCGGCCCTGTACGGGCCGGTGCCCGACGCATCGGCCTTGCAACTCGTTGCCGCGCAACTCGAATGGATCGAAGCGGAGGTCCGATGACCAGCATTGACACCGGTAAGGCCGACTCGGGAGCAGTCATGGCACCCGGCCCCGCCGAGGCGGCCGCCGCCTTCGCGGCGCTGCGGACCGAGATCGGCAAGGCGGTGGTGGGTAACGACAACGCCGTCATGTACCTGGTGCTGGCGCTGCTGTGCCGCGGGCACGTACTGCTGGAAGGTGTCCCCGGGGTGGCGAAGACCCTGCTGGTCCGAGCACTGGCCACCGCCCTGGACCTACAGCACGCCCGAGTCCAGTTCACCCCGGACCTGATGCCGGCCGATGTCACCGGATCACAGATCTACGATCCGCACTCGGCCGAATTCACCTTCCGCGACGGTCCGGTGTTCACCAACCTGCTCCTGGCCGACGAGATCAACCGCACCCCACCGAAAACCCAGTCGGCACTGCTGGAATCCATGGAGGAGCGCCAGGTCTCGGTCGATGGTGCGCCCCGGCCGCTGCCGGACCCCTTCGTCGTGGTCGCCACCCAGAATCCCATCGAGCAGGAGGGCACCTACCCGCTGCCCGAGGCACAACTGGACCGCTTCCTGTTCAAGGTCGATATCCATCTCCCCGGCCGGGACGACGAGTTCCGCGTTCTGCAGCGGCACGCAGACGGTTTCGACCCCCGCGACCTCACCGCGGCCGGCTTACGGCCGGTGGCCGGGCCGGCACATATCGCCGCCGCCCGCTCGGCGATCGCCGGAATCACGATCCGTCCGGAAGTTCTCGCCTATATCGTCGATCTGTGCCGCGCCACCCGGACCGCGGCGGCGGTCCAGCACGGCGCGTCCACCCGCGGCGCGACCGCGCTCATGTCCGCGGCACGGGCACTGGCCTGGCTGAACGGCCGGGGATTCGTCACGCCCGACGATGTGAAAACCGTTGCCGTGGCGGCTCTGCGACACCGGCTGCAACTGCGTCCCGAAGCCGAACTGGATGGAGTCACCAGCGAACAGGTGATGACTTCGCTGCTGCTGTCGATCCCGGTTCCGGTGTAGGCCGTGATCGTCACCGGCCGGCTGGTCGTCGTCGCGGCCGCCGCGGCACCGGCGGTCGTGCTGCCGGCTCCTTCGTGGGTCACGGTCCTGGTGGCCAGTGCGCTGATTCTCGCGCTCGCAGTGACCGACCGCTCACTGGCCGCGCGGAGCGCAGATGTCACGCTGCACCGGCCCGAGTTGTCGGTGCTGCGGCTGGGCGCGCGCACCGAGGTCGAGCTGACACTGACCAATACCGGATCCCGGACAGTGCGGGGTCTGCTCTGGGACGACTGGCCCGACAGTGCCCGCGCCACCGAGCGCGAACACCGGATCACCGTCCCCGCGTCCGGCCGGATCCGGCTGCGTACCACCCTCGCTCCCGCCCGGCGCGGCGATCGCGCCGCCGGCCCGGTGACGCTGCGCCTGTGGGGGCCGCTGGGTTTGGCCGGGTACCAATTCCACCGCGAGGTCCCGGCCCGGGTTCGCGCCTTGCCCCCGTTCCGCAGCGAACGGCTCCTCGCCGCCAAGGTGAAACGGCTGCACCATCTGGAAGGCCGCAATCTGGCCGATGTGCGCGGCCAGGGCACCGAGTTCGACTCCTTCCGCGAATACGTACCGGGCGACGATGTCCGCACCATCGACTGGCGAGCCACCGCGCGAGCCACCGATGTACTCGTCCGCACCTGGCGCCCGGAACGCAACCGGCAGGTGCTCATGCTGCTGGACACCGGCCGGACCAGCGCGGGACGGGTAGGTACGGGTACTCGTTTGGAGATGTCGATCGAGGCGGCCCTTCTGCTGGGCGGTCTGGCCGCGGCCGGCGGCGATATGGTCGGTCTGCTCGCCTACGACCGGGCGGTGCGCGCCGAGGTGCCCACCGGTGTCGGCCGCGGCATCCAGCCCAAGCTCATGCATGCCCTGGCGGGTGTCGTTCCCGCCCTGGTCGACACCGACACCGACGGGCTGGTCCGGGCCGCTGTCCAGCGGGCCCGGCGGCGCAGCCTGATCGTCTGGTTCACCGGTCTCGACGGTGCGGCGGTCACCGAGAACCTGATTCCGGTGCTTCCCGTCCTGGCCCAACGGCATCGCGTTCTGATCGTGTCCGTCACCGATCCCGAAATCGCCGCCGCGGCCGCCGACCGCGGCAGCCTGCCGGCGCTGTACCGGGCAGCCGCCGCCGAGTCGCGGATCGCCGAGCACGCGATACTGCAGGAATCGCTGCGCCGGATGGGGATCGCGGTGGTCGCGGCGTCCGGAGCCGATCTGCCCGCTGCCCTCGCCGACGAGTACCTGGAACTCAAACGCTGCGGGGCTCTCTGACCCCGGCAACGTCGACCTCAGCGCACGGGAGGCAACGACACGGGCGCCGAAGCGAAAGCCGCCGGTGGTGAGAGCGCCGGTAGTGCGCGACGCTGGCGCTCGGCGATCACGCTGCCGAGAACCTGCACCGGCGGGTACCCGGCCGGTGGGGCGATCCGTAGCCGGGCGCACACCGCGTGGACGAGTGCGTGACCGAGTTCGTATTGCGCTGCCGGGGTCAGCGAGTTGATGCGGGTCAGGTACTGCCGCACGGCCAGGGCCAGATCCTCGGGCAGGGCCGCGAGGTCGAGTTCGGCCGACCAGCCGGTCAGCCGGACCGGCGGGACGGCCAGCGCGGGTACCGACAGCCGCTGCCGCATGTGCACCACCACGGTGCCCGCGAGTACATCGCCCACCCGGCGTGCGTGCGGTGAGCACATCGAACTCACCACCGCGATCACACCGAAGAGCCCGAGCATCCAGAAATCCACGATGGCGCCGGTGAGGCCCCGGGTGAGTGCGTGCCGGAAATCGATGGGGCCGCCGTCGGCACGGACCACCCGCAACCCGAGTGCCAGTTTTCCCGGGGTGGCGCCGCGTAACAGGGTCTCGAACGCGACCGGATAGCCGACGAGCACGGTCACCAGGGAAACCAGGGTCAAAGTGGTGAACCACGGGTCGGCGTCGTCGCCGCGGACCAGCAGCAGCACGCCGGTGAACAACGCGATCCCGAGCACGGCCTGCAGGATAAGGTCGAGTACGAATGCCGCCGCGCGGGTGGGGACCCGGGCGACCGGCAGTTCGATCGCCACGGCTTCGCCCGTCGTGAATTCGGCCATATCGCATAGCATTCTTCCACGGCGACCGGTTTGCGGCCCGGGGTCGGTGCCCCGGGAAGGACAGCCGTCGCCATCGGTTCGCCGAGTAGGGGCCGTGCTGCCGTTGTGCGCAGTCCTCGGCGGGTACCGGCGGGGAGCCGACGGCGGTACAGGCGGGAGCGGGAGGCGAACCCATGGACGTGGACGCATACAGCGCGAGGAACCGGCACCTGTGGATCCGGCTGGACATGTTGTCGCGTAAACGCGCCCTCACCGGGGCCGAAACCGACGAACTGGTGCTGTTGTACCGGCGTACCTCGCAGCAGTTGGCCCGGTTGCAGACCCATAGTCCCGAACCGGAACTGGTGGCAGGTCTCGGCGCAGTGCTCGCCCGGGCCCGCGGCCGGATCGTCGGCAGCGCACCGAACACCTGGACCGAGATCGTCCGGTTCCTCACCCACGGTTTCCCGGGCGCGGTGTATCGGGCGCTGGGTTGGTGGCTCGCCGTCGCCGTGGTTTTCCTGGGTGTGTCCACCGGGTTCGCCACCTGGATCGCGAACGATCCGTCGGCTCGGGAAACCCTCGGTCTGCGGGGCGACACCGGCGCCCTGACTGCTCCCGGTGGCGCTTTCGAGACCTATTACACCGAGCATTCCAACGACGCGTTCGCCGCATTGGTCTGGACCAATAATGCGTGGGTATCGGCGCTGGCCCTTTTCCTGGGCGTGCTGATCGTGCCCGTACTGTACCTACTGTTCATGAACGCCCTGAATATCGGCATTTCGGCCGGGTTGATGGCCGAGGCCGGCCGGCTGGATTCGTTCTTCGGATTCCTGCTGCCGCACGGAATGTTGGAGCTGACAGCCATTTTCATCGCGGGTGGCGCGGGGCTGAAACTGGGCTGGACGCTGATCGATCCGGGCCGCCTGCGCCGGGCAGAAGCGGTCGCCCGCCAGGGCCGCGTCACCGCCGCAATCGCCCTCGGCTTGGTGCCGACCTTGCTGGTAGCCGGACTTCTGGAGGGATTCGTGACCCCCAGCGCACTGCCCACGCCGACTCGGATCACCATCGGGCTGGCCGCCGAGACAGCCTTTCTCGCCTACATCTTCATCGCCGGCAGCCGCGCCGGCCGGCCCGCCGGGACGAAGAAGGCAGAAGTAGCGATAGCGCAACTTTCGCGATAACGGGTAGACAACCTCGAGCACACAGCGATTGATGGCGTTTTGTGTGATCGCAGCAACGCGAAGCGAATGACCTGCGTGGATTCCCCCATTTGAATTCCGCTGGCCGCAGCGAGTCGCCGCTCTAGCTGCGGCCAGCGTTACCGTCGACTCTACACAATCGTTACCCCTACGCAACCCGTTGCGGCTGAGGTCACAGGTACGTGTCGCAGTCCGGCAAACATTCAGACACCCCCGACTCGGCCCTCGTTCAGCTAACATCCAGCAGGCGGTGGCGGGCTTACATTGGTGCTTTCATTTGCAAGTACATTTGGTTTTTACTGGTCACGGACATATCCGTAACCATGGTTACGGATAACGGCAAACCGGTTCGCCACGCAGTTCCCCCGAACAGCCGTTAACTCGACCGCCCCCACGCCGACCTGCGCGTTCGCGCGCCGATAACACGGTTGCCGGCCGGGTGGAGGGAACGAAAAATACCTAGAGTTTGTTTAACCCGCGCAAACCCGCCGCACCCCCCGTACGGCGGCCCGGTAAACACCTCGCGGTAGTTAACCAAGACGATTCCGGGACGTGAACTGGGTCACGGGACCGGACTGGTGAGGTAACCCTCAGCAGCGCCGCCGCAATCGAAAAGTTCTGGTGTGACCTTGGTCTCATTCAGGCATACCGCGAGTACGTCGCGCTGTTCGCGGCCGGGGCGACCAACGCAGCGGCCCCGCCGCGACCTGCCGGAACACTCTTCCGGCGCGGTCTCGGCGGGGCCGCGAAACGAAGGAGGCCGCAGCGGCGATCGCGAGTGGCGCGAGCACCGTTGCGGCCTCGGAACATCGTGAGATCACATGAGGGCGCCGCCGTCGACCCGGATCTCGGTGCCGGTGATGTAGCGGCCGTCATCGGAACCGACCATTGCCACCACCCCGGCGATATCCTCCGGGCTCCCCAGCGCACCACCGTTCAGCCAACCGGTCAGCCGGGCGAAGAGGGACCAGTCCGCGCCCTCCGGCTGCTCGGTGATGGATTCGGTGGTGATCCCGCTCATGATTCCGGCGGGAACGATATTGACCGCTCGCAGCCCCTGCTTCGCGTACTCCAAACCTATCGCGTGGGTGAACGAGGCCACACCGCCCTTGGAGGCGGCATAGGCGGCCAGATAAGGGGCCGACTGGAAGGCCGATGTCGAGGACAGATTGATCACCACGCCCCGGCCGGACTCCAGCAGGGCAGGCAGCAGCGCCTGGGTCACCAGGAACGTACCCGTGAGATTGACGGTGATGATCCGGTTCCACTCGTCGAGCGGCATCTCGTGCGTGCGGGCCGGTTTCAGAATCCCCGCGCAGTTGACCAGCACGTCCAACCCGCCGAGGGTTCCCAGCGCGGTCTCGCCGGCCGCACGCACCGACTCGATATCCGCGATGTCCACCACCACAGTGCCGAGCCGGTCGGCCGCGTCGCCGGCCTTCTCCACTGTGGCCGCCAGACCGGGCTCGTTGATATCGGCGGCGACGAGCTGCGCTCCCTCGTCCAGCAGCCGCAGGGCCACGCCCTGGCCGATCCCCGATCCCGCACCTGTCACCACTACTCGACGGCCTTCATATCTCCGCATGGCATGAATTAGAACAGGTTCGAATCGCGAGTCAACGGGTTCGGCGGATTTTCCGGCATGTTTCTGCAACACGTTCTAGATGATCTACGAACCGCGGCCGGCCGATCATGACCAAGGACACACCGATGTAGCAGACCATCGTGCCGGACCGGCCGCCGCCTGGACAGCAGAAAAGAAAGAAGCCGTGGACCCGGAGGATCCACGGCTTCTTCTCGGTGGGCGAAGGGGGACTTGAACCCCCACGTCCCGAAGGACACTGGCACCTGAAGCCAGCGCGTCTGCCATTCCGCCACTCGCCCGAGCGACGGTCAGACACTAGCACGGAGATGTCCACGAGGCGAAATCACGTGGTCACGACGTTTTCGGAGCCGCCGCCGACCAGCGTCCGGAGCCCGCCGGCAGCCAGGGAGGGAACTCCGGGGCGGTTGCGGTAGTTACAGGTACAGCGGAACGTGGATATCATGCAGAGAACGTGCTCGTAGAACGACACGCCGTATTCGCGTGCCGTCGTAAAGAATGAGGAGAGACTCACCGAAGGGAGGGCCCGGATGGGGATCGTCTCGCGTTTCGAGCGTCGCCTACAGGGCGCCGTCGGTGACGTCTTCGCCAGAGTCTTCGGCGGGAACGTCGTTCCCCAGGAGGTCGAGGCAGCGCTGCAGCGTGAGGCCGCCGACAACGTCCGAGATGTCGGTGGTGGGCATCTGCTCGCACCCAACAGCTACGTGATCACCATCAACTCGTCGGACCACCGGCAGCTCGACGCCGATCACGACCTCACAACCCGCGCTTTCGCCAAACATCTGCAGGATTACATCCGTGAGCAAGGCTGGCAGACCTATGGCGAAGTACACGTGGCATTCGAGGCATCCCCTACGCTGCACACCGGAATGTTCAGGACGAGCGGTCGCGTCGACCCCGACGCCGGCCGCGGAGCCGCACCGGCTCACCGCCCCGAACCGCTACAACGACCCGCTAACCCGCAACCAGGAGCTGGCCCCATGACGCAGAACTCTGGCTACGACCCGAGCCGTGAGCACGCGGAGTCCGATCCACGTAATCGCGGGTACGCTCCCGGACCCGTGGGACGCGGGCCGCAGAACGGCGCGTACCCCGAGGACTACGGTCCCGGTGCGCCCTACGGCGGCGGCCCGGATTATCAGAACGGCTACGACTACCAGCAGGGCGGCGCCGCCTACGACCAGCAGGCCTACGGCGCCCAGCAGGGTGGCTACGACCAGGGCTACGGTCAGCAGGGCTATGCCCAGCCCGGATACGACCAGGGTTACGACCAGCAGGGCTACGGCCAGCAGCCCGGCTACGACCAGGCCGGCTATCAGGGCCAGCCCGGCTACGACCAGGGGTACCAGGGCCAGCAGGGCGGCTACGACCAGGGCTACGACCAGCAGGGCTATGCCCAGCAGGGCTACGACCAGCAGGGCTATGCCCAGCCCGGGTACGACCAGGGTTACGACCAGCAGGGCTACGGCCAGCAGCCCGGCTACGACCAGGGTTACGACCAGCAGGCCTACGGCCAGCCGCAGGGCCAGGGCTACCCCCCGCAGGCCCAGCAGGGCGGATACGGCGCACCGGGCGGATACACGCCGGCGGCCGGGCCCGGTTTCTCCGCGACCCTCGCGCTCGATGACGGCAGCGGCCGGACCTACCAGCTGCGGGAAGGCAGCAACATCATCGGCCGCGGGCAGGACGCGCATTTCCGGCTCCCCGATACCGGTGTCTCCCGGCGCCATATCGAGGTCCGCTGGGACGGCCAGACCGCGATGCTGTCCGACCTCGGCTCCACAAACGGCACCCTGGTGAACGGGTCTCCAGTACAGGACTGGCAACTCGCCGACGGCGATGTCATCCGTGCCGGGCACTCCGAGATCCTCATCCGTATCGTCTGATGCCGTAGGCTCGCCGTGCGGATCACGGGGCGGCTCTCGCATAATGGGGCGGCCTAATCGTGATCGGTATCGTCCGACGGCCCTATGATGTGCCAACACACGCGCGGCACCGCACAGCGGTCCGCCGGGACGAGCATCGCAGTGGGGTGGGTCGCACCACGCCTACAGCACCGACACACGGTCGAACAGGAGGTGGAGCGCCGTGCAGGGATTGATCTTGCAGTTGACCCGAGCCGGGTTCCTCCTGCTGCTGTGGCTGTTCGTGTGGGCAATCCTGCGTACCCTCCGCAGTGATATCTACGCGGCCTCCGGTAAACGACTGCAGACCCGGGGACCGCGTGGTTCCGCGGTACTGCCGTCCATACGCCGGGGCCAGAAGGGCGCCAAATATCTTGTGGTGACTCAAGGTTCTCTCGCCGGTACCCGCATAACGCTCGGTACCCAACCGGTGCTGATCGGCCGTGCGGACGATTCCACGCTGGTGCTCACCGATGATTACGCCTCCACCCGACATGCCCGGCTGTCCCTACGCGGTGACGACTGGTACGTCGAAGACCTCGGCTCGACCAACGGTACCTACCTGGATCGCGCCAAAGTCACCACCGCAGTCCGCGTTCCGCTCGGCACTCCTGTCCGGGTCGGCAAGACAGTGATCGAGCTCCGATCGTGACACTTGTTCTCCGCTACGCAGCGCGCAGCGACCGCGGCCTCGTCCGCGCCAACAACGAAGACTCCGTCTACGCCGGCGCCCGCCTGCTGGCCCTTGCCGACGGCATGGGTGGCCACGCGGCCGGCGAAGTGGCGTCGCAACTGATGATCGCCGCCCTGGCGCATCTGGACGACGACGAACCCGGCGAGGATCTGCTCGGCAAACTGAACCGGGCCACCCACGCGGGTAACGCCGCCATCGCCGAACAGGTCGAGGAAGAGCCCGAACTCGACGGTATGGGCACCACGCTCACCGCCATCCTGTTCGCCGGCAAAAAGCTCGGCATGGTCCATATCGGGGATTCGCGCGCCTATATGCTGCGCGACGGCGAACTGGCCCAGATCACCCGCGACGACACGTTCGTCCAGTCGCTGGTGGACGAGGGCCGGATCACCGCCGAACAGGCTCATACTCATCCGCAGCGTTCACTGATCATGCGTGCGCTCACCGGTAACGAGATCGAGCCGACACTGGTGATGCGCGAGGCCCGGGCCGGGGACCGCTATCTGCTGTGCTCGGACGGTCTGTCCGATGTGGTGAGCGACGAAACCATCGCCAACACGATGCGCGAGGGCAGTACCGACGAATGCGCCGACCGGCTCATCGAGCTCGCACTGCGCAGTGGCGGTCCGGACAATGTGACCGTCGTCGTCGCCGATGTCATCGACCTCGACTACGGCCAGAGTCATCCGATCGTGGCCGGCGCCGCGTCCGGGGAAGCCGAGGACAACCCGCCGCCGAACACCGCGGCCGGGCGGGCCGCCGCTATGCGACCGCCGGCCGCCGCCCCGCGCCGGGCCGCCGGTGAGCCCGAGCCGCAACCGAAGAAGTCGCACAAACTGCGTTGGCTGCTGCTGGCGGTCGCCCTCGTGCTCGCGGTCGTGATCGGCCTGGTCGTCGGCTACAAGATGATCCGGACCAACTACTACGTCGGGGCCGACAACGACAGTGTCGTGGTCATGCAGGGGCTGCCGGGGTCGATCCTGGGCTACTCGATCCACGAGGTGAACCTGGTCGGCTGCGTCACCGCCAAGGGCGAGCTCAGCCTTGTCGACAGCGGCGCCGCCCTGCCGCAGGGCTGCCGGGTGCTGAAGGTCAGCGATCTGGAACAGACCGGCCGTGACCAGGTCGAGCGCGGGCTGCCGCCCGGCACCCTGGACAAGGCCCGCGAGCAGATGGCGGTCCTGGCCGACCGTGAGCTGCTGCCGGTGTGCAAGAAGAATGCCTCGGCCGCCCAGCCGGGCGTGGTCACCACCACCCCCGCTCCCGCTCCGGCACCGCCCGCGCCGACGCCCACCGACGCGGCTCCGCCCGCTCCGGCCGGCCAGCCGCCCGCGCCCGGCGCAGGCGGTGAGAACCCCGCGCCGCCCGCGCCCCCGACCACTACCGTCCCGGCTCCGACGACCACCGCTGTGCCCCAGATCGCCGGGGAGAACTGCCGGGTGACGGACTGATGTCCGCACCGGCACCACCGTCCGCCGGGGCTTTTCCGAGTCCCCCGGGCGGTTTCGCTCCGGCGCCGTCGCCGACGACCCGGCGCAATACCGAGCTCATGTTGCTCGGATTCGCGGCGCTGATCACCACCGCCGCACTGGCACTGGTGGAAGCCAGCCAGGAAGAATCGCTGACCTGGGATATAGCCAAGCTCGGCCTGGCCTATCTCGGCCTTTTCGCCGTCGCGCACCTGGCGGTACGCCGTTTCGCGCCCTACACCGATCCGTTGCTGCTGCCGATCGTGGCGCTGCTCAACGGAGTCGGCCTCGTGCTGATCCACCGGCTCGATCTGGCCGATCAGCAGACCGCCGCCTACAACTCCTGGGAGATCCCCTCCCCCGACGCCAACCAGCAGATCCTGTGGACCGCGCTGGGCATTGTCATGTTCGTCGCGATCCTGCTGGTGCTGCGCGACTACCGCACACTGGCCAAGTACGCCTACACCCTCGGTCTCGTCGGATTGGTGGCTCTCGCGATCCCGGCGCTCCTGCCCGGTTCGCTGTCGGAGGTCAACGGCGCCAAGATCTGGATCCGGCTGCCCGGCCTGAGCCTGCAGCCCGGCGAATTCGCGAAGATTCTGTTGATCATCTTCTTCGCCTCGGTACTGGTCTCCAAGCGTGAGCTGTTCACCGCGGCCGGGCGGCACTTCCTCGGTATGGAGTTCCCGCGGGCCCGCGATATGGGTCCGATCCTGGCCGTGTGGATCGTGTGCATCGGCGTCCTGGTGTTCGAGAAGGATCTCGGCACCTCGCTGCTGATCTTCAGCACGGTCCTGGTGATGCTCTACATCGCGACCGAACGCGTGGGCTGGCTGCTCATCGGCGGCGGTCTGCTCGCGCTCGGTTTCGTCTTCGCCTATCAGCTGTTCGGGCATGTCCGAGTGCGCGTGCAGACCTGGCTGCATCCGTTCGACGACTACAACAACACCGGCTACCAGATCGTGCAATCGCTGTTCGGCCTGGCCACCGGTGGTCTGGCGGGTACCGGCCTGGGCGCCGGACGACCATCGCAGGTGCCGTTCGCCAAAACCGACTTCATCGTGACGACCATCGGTGAGGAACTCGGTCTCATCGGCCTGACCGCGATCCTGATCCTGTTCCTGGTGCTGGTGCTGCGCGGTATGCGCACCGCGCTGGCGATCCGGGACAGTTTCGGCAAACTGCTCGCGGCCGGGCTCTCGTTCACCATCGCCATCCAGGTCTTCGTGGTGGTGGGCGGCGTGACCAAGCTGATCCCGCTGACCGGTCTCACCACACCGTTCGTCTCCTACGGCGGTTCCTCGCTGCTGGCGAACTATGTGCTGATCGCCCTGCTCATCAAGATCTCCGACGCGGCTCGTGAGCCCGCGCCGGCCCGCCGCCGCGAACCGGCCCCGGCGCCGTTGGCGGAAGCGCAGACAGTGATGGTGTCACGACGGCAAGGGGGTCTGCAGCGTTGAACACACCATTACGCCGCGTCGCCATGGCGGTCATGGTGATGATCGTCGCTCTGCTGCTCAACGCGACCTATGTCCAGGTCATCAAAGCCGACGACTACCGCGCCGACCCCCGTAACTCGCGGGTGCTGCTCGACGAGTACTCCCGCCAGCGCGGCCAGATCTCGGCCGGCGGCGCCGTGCTGGCCAGCTCGGTGGCCACCGACGACCGCTACAAGTATCTGCGCGTCTACCCCACCGATCCGCAGGCCTACGCCCCGGTCACCGGTTTCTACTCCATGCAGTACGGCAGCACGGGGCTGGAACGGGCCGAGGACCCGGTGCTCAACGGTTCGGACGCCCAGCTCTTCGGCAGCCGGCTGGTCGACCTGATCTCCGGCCGTGACCCCCGCGGCGGCAATGTCGTCACCACCATCGACCCGGTGATGCAGCAGGTCGCCTACAACGAACTCACCAGCAAGGGTTACACCGGCTCGGTGGTGGCGATCGAACCCAGTACCGGCAAGATCCTGACCATGGTGTCCACCCCCAGCTATGACCCGAACCTGCTGTCCGGGCACGACGGCGCCCAGGGCACCCAGGCGTGGGAGGACCTCGGCGCCGACGAGGACCAGCCGATGCTCAACCGGGCGATTTCGCAAACCTACCCGCCCGGCTCCACCTTCAAGGTGGTCGTCACGGCGGCCGCGCTGTCCAACGGGAAGGCCGATCCCCAGTCCCAGTTCACCGCGGCGCCCAACATCACCCTGCCGGGCACGAGCACGACCCTGGAGAACTACAACGGCTCGACCTGCGGTTCCGGCGCCACCGCCACCCTCTACGAGGCGTTCCGGCGCTCGTGCAACACCGCGTTCGTGGAACTCGGTGTCGATGTCGGGGCGGCAGCCCTGGAAGACGAGGCCGCGGCGTTCGGTATCGGACCGCACCGCGGTATTCCGATGCCGGTCGCCGAGAGCACCGTGGGCAGCATCCCGGACAACGCCGCTCTCGCGCAGAGCAGTATCGGCCAGCGTGATGTCGCGCTCACCCCGCTCGACAATGCCGTGATCGCCGCTACCGTGGCCAACGGCGGCGTCCGGATGGAGCCCTACCTCGTCGACCAGCTGCAGAACCCGGATCTGAGCGAGCTGTCCACCACCGAACCGGTCTCGGTCGGTCAGGCCGTGAGCGCCGATGTAGCGTCTACGCTGACCGACCTGATGGTCGCCTCGGAGGAGAACACCGCGGGCAGCGGCGGAACGTCCTATCGGATCGCGTCGAAGACCGGTACGGCCGAACACGGCGCCGATCCGCGGAACACTCCACCGCATGCCTGGTACATAGCCTTCGCACCTGCCGAGAACCCGAAGATCGCCATCGCGGTCATCGTGGAGAACGGTGGTGACCGGGCGCTGGCGGCAACAGGCGGGTCGGTCGCCGCGCCGGTCGCCCGGGCGGTGCTGGACGCAGGTCTGCGAGGTCGCTGAACGAGATGGATGTGCGAGTGAATCTGCGGGGAACCCGATGCTGACAAACGGCGCGTTGATCGCGGACCGCTACCGGCTGCAGCGGCTGATCGCCACCGGTGGGATGGGCCAGGTCTGGGAAGCCCTGGACACCCGGCTGGATCGCCGGGTCGCGGTCAAGGTCCTCAAGTCGGAGTTCTCCGCCGACCCGACCTTCCGGCACCGGTTCCGTACCGAGGCGAAGACCACCGCGCAGCTGAACCATTCCGGTATCGCGGGTATCTACGACTACGGCGAAACCTACGACCCCCAGGGCGGGGAAACCGCCTATCTGGTGATGGAACTGGTCCAGGGCGAGCCGCTCAACACGGTGTTGAACCGGCTCGGCCGGCTGTCGGTGGCCCAGGGCCTGGACCTGCTGGAACAGACCGGTCGCGCACTCCAGGTCGCGCATCTGGCCGGCGTGGTGCACCGCGATGTGAAACCGGGAAATATCCTGGTCACCCCCACCGGGCAGGTGAAGATCACCGATTTCGGTATCGCCAAGGCGGTCGATGCCTCACCGGTCACCAAGACCGGCATGGTGATGGGCACCGCGCAGTACATCGCGCCCGAACAGGCGGTCGGCGAGGACGCCACCGCGGCCAGCGATGTGTATTCCCTCGGTGTCGTCGGATACGAGGCGCTCGCCGGGCAGCGGCCGTTCACCGGAGACGGCGCTCTCACCGTCGCGATGAAGCACGTCCGCGAAGTGCCGCCGCCGATGCCCACCGACCTGCCGCCGAATGTGCGCGAACTGGTCGAGATCACGCTGGCCAAGGATCCGGCCCACCGGTACGCCGACGGCGGTGAATTCGCCGAGGCGGTCGCCGCGGTACGCTCGGGCCGCCGCCCGCCCCCGCCGCGCAATCTCCCGGTGGCCGGGCCCACCAGCGTGATCGCGGCTCCACTGCCGGGTTACGACGAGGCCGCTACCGTCCGGTACAACACGCCGCCCGCCGCCATGGCCGCGCCGGCAACCACATACGACCGCGGCGTACACGACCCCGGCGACGACGAGTACCGCGACACCCCCCGCGGCGGCAGCCTCAACAAGAACCAGAAGTGGATGATCGCGCTGGGTATCGGTGCGCTGCTGCTGGGCGGTGCCGTCGTGTGGCTGCTGTTCGGCGGCGACACCAACCCGGAGGGAACTCCGCCGGGCACCTCCTCCACGGCACCCACCACCCGCCCGCTGCCGCCGCCGGTCACCACCACCTACGAGGTGACCGAACCCCCGGTATGGACGCCGACCGTGGAACCCACCACCACTGCGCCGCCGGCCGCGCCCACCACCACGACCCCGCCGCAGCCCTCGACCACGTCGACTCAGCCGCCGACCACCACTTCGACGGCGCCGAGCACGACCGAGACGACGGCGAGCGAAGAGACCACCGGCGAAGAAGAGGAGACCACTACGCGTCGCCGCCCGCCGGTCCCGACGATCGATATCCCCTTCCCAGGAGACCCTGTCGACAACATCGCGCCGGCCCTTAATCCGCAAGGACAGCCATGACGACCCCGAAGATGCTCTCCTCTCGCTACGAGCTGGGCGAGATCATCGGGTTCGGCGGTATGTCCGAAGTCCACAAAGCTCGCGATCTACGGCTCAACCGGGATGTCGCGATCAAGGTGCTGCGCGCCGACCTGGCGCGAGACCCCACGTTCTATCTGCGCTTCAAACGTGAGGCGCAGAACGCCGCGGCGCTGAACCATCCGGCCATCGTGGCGGTCTACGACACCGGCGAAGCCGAGATCGACGGCGGGCCACTGCCGTTCATCGTGATGGAGTACGTGGACGGTGACACGCTGCGCGATATCGTGCGCAACGAGGGTCCGCTGCCGCCGCGGCGCGCGATGGAGGTCGTCGCCGATGTGTGCGCGGCTCTCGATTTCAGCCACAAGGCCGGGATCGTGCACCGCGATATGAAGCCCGCCAACATCATGATCAATCGCGCGGGTGCGGTGAAAGTGATGGATTTCGGCATCGCCCGCGCGATCGCCGACGCCGCCAATCCGATGACCGCCACCGCGGCCGTGATCGGCACCGCTCAATATCTGTCGCCGGAGCAGGCGCGCGGCGAAACGGTGGACGCCCGGTCCGATGTCTATTCGGTCGGTTGTGTGCTGTTCGAAATCCTCACCGGACAGCCCCCGTTCACCGGTGACTCGCCGGTCGCCGTCGCCTACCAGCACGTCCGGGAGGATCCCCGGTTGCCCTCGCTCGTCTACGAGGGGGTGCCGCGGGAGCTGGATTCGGTCGTGCTCGAGGCCATGGCCAAGAATCCGGCCAATCGCTACCAGAGCGCGGCGGAGATGCGCGCGGATCTCATCCGGGTGCTGGGCGGCCAGAAACCCGGCGCGCCGATGGTGATGACCGACGAGGACCGCACCACCATGCTCGGTCCCGCGGACGGTTCCGGCCGTGGCTACCGCGGCGGCGACGAGGACGACCATTACGACGATTACGGGCACGACTCCGCGGGCCGTTCGCGCCGGACGGCATATATCGCGGCGGGTGTGGTCGCCGCGGTGGTAGCGGCATTCGGGCTGTTCTGGGTGTTGCTGGGCCCGGGTAGCAGACCCGACCAGGTGGCCGTCCCGGATCTGTCCAACACCTCCGCCACCGAAGCTCAGAAAAAGCTCGATTCGCTCGGCTTCGATGTGGCCGTCCAGGAGAAACCCGACGGCAAGATCAGTGCCGGCAATGTGATCGCCACCCAGCCGCTGGGCGGGTCGCGCGCCGATGAAGGCAGCACCATCACCGTGCAGGTGTCCACCGGGCCGCAGCAGGTGCCGGTTCCCCGGCTCACCGGCCTGTCGCAGCAGGACGCCGAACAAGAACTCAACAATGTCGGACTCCAGGCCAACCCGGAGGTGAAGCGGGAACCGTCCAGCGCGCAGGACAAGGACAAGGTGATCGGGCAGGATCCCTCGCCCGGTATCGAGATGGACGCGGGCAGCCAGATCACGCTGACCATCGGCACCGGTCCCAAGCAGGTCCGCGTCACGGAAGTGGTCGGCCAGCTGATCGACGTGGCCCAGCCGAACCTCGAGGGCGCCGGCTTCAAGATCGTGATCGAGCAGGTCCAGTCGACCCGGCCGCGCGGCGAGGTCCTTGCCACCAGCCCGGCCGGCGGTTCGACGGCCGACGAGGGTTCCACGATTACGGTCCAGGTCGCGCAGAGCGACCGGATCGCGATGCCGAATCTGGTAGGGCTCACCACCGCGGAGGTCGTGGACAAGCTGCGCGAGAGCGGCTGGCAGGGCAGCGCGAACCAGGTCCGTCAGATCACGCAGATCACGTTGAACTCCGATCAGGCGGGCAAGGTGCTCGGCCAGCAGCCCTCCGCCGGTACCACGGTGCCTTCCTCGACGACGGTGACGGTCAATACGGGCGTTCTGCCGCTGGGACCGCCCTGATCCGCTGCCGGGGCCCGGCCCCGGCGACTCGGCAGGATGTAGGAACCGGGCGGCCGTGAATCGGCCGCCCGGTTTCGTACATCAGACGGCCAGGGAGGCGACTTCCGCTTCCAGCATCTGCACCAGCCCCTCGTCGGGGCGCTTGCCGCAGACCTCCAACCAGTTCGCCAGCATCCGGTGCCCGCCCTGGGTGAGGACCGATTCCGGATGGAACTGCACACCGTGGATCGGCAGTTCGTGATGGCGCAGGGCCATCACGATCCCGGTCTCGGTACGGCCGATGACATCGAATTCGGGCGGTAGCGTTTTCTCCACCACGGTGAGCGAGTGGTAACGGGTGGCGGTGAACGGATCGGGCAGCCCGGCCAGGACTCCGGTGCCGATATGGAACACCGAGCTCGTCTTACCGTGCAGCAATTCCGGAGCCCGGGTCACCGTGGCACCGAAGGCCGCGCCGATGGCCTGATGCCCGAGGCAGACGCCCAGCAGCGGGGTGCTCCGGTCGGCGCAGGCGCGTACCAGGTCGATACTGGCGCCCGCGCGTTCGGGGGTGCCGGGGCCGGGGCTGATCAGGATTCCGTCGAATTCGCCGGCCACGGCCGCGGGGTCCGCCAGCTCCGGGTCGTCGTTGCGCCAGACCACTGCCTCGACGCCGAGCTGGCCCAGATACTGGACCAGGTTGAAGACGAAGCTGTCGTAGTTGTCGACGACCAGTACACGCATGCCCAAAGATTACGTGTTCGCACGCCCAGATACCCGGTCCGGCCTGCGATTGCGCCGACATCGCCGCGCGCGGAACATTCGGCCGCTGGGCATCACACCGATTACCTGGTGGGATAGCCTTGGAACACGACCTGCACGCTGAACACGAGGACATCATGCCCAAGTCGAAGGTCCGGAAGAAGACCGACTACACGATCAACCCCGCCAGCCGTACGCCGGTGAAGGTGAAGGCAGCCGGACCGTCGCCTGTCTGGTACGTCACCATCATGCTGGGCTTCATGCTCGCGGGCCTGGTATGGCTGCTGGTCTACTACCTCGCGGCCGATCAGATCAGCTGGATGAGCAACCTCAATGCCTGGAACTTCCTGATCGGGTTCGGGCTGATGGTCGTGGGTCTGATCATGACGATGCGGTGGCGCTAGCGCACCTACCAGGGATTACACCGGTGTAATTAATACACACCTGTGGATAACTCTGTGGATAACCCTCGACCTCAGATGGAGGTAGACCCGCGTGCAGCCGGACCGCACCGAATCCCGTCTTGCCTGGGCAACGCCCCTGCCCGCGTTGATCGCGGCCGCCGGAGGCGGAGTGGTGCTCGCGGTCGCGGCGGTGCTGACGACCGAGCTGCCCGGCAAATTCCTGCTCGGGGTGGCCGCGCTGGTACTGCTGGGACTCGCCGCACTCGGCGTGCGGCAGCGACCACGGCTCTCGGTCGTGCCCGGTGAGAACCCGCGGTTGGTGCTGCGCACGCTCACCGGCGTCACCGAGTACAACCGTGATCAGATCCTGCGGGCCCGGGTGGTCGGCTACCGCCGCCTGGGCCGGAAATCGCCGATGCTGGAGATCGACGTGGACCATCTGGGATCCGAACGACTGCTGATCTTCGGCCGCTGGGATCTGGGCACCAGCCCCGAGGATGTCTACGACACGGTGCGGACGGAACTTCGGTTGCACGGCGGCACCGCACGCTGAGCGACCCTGGGCCGGATCGTGGGCGCGCGAACTCCGCGCCGCGATGTTTCACGTTGAACATGCCGGAACTCGCGAATCCGCACCGGAGTATCGGAGCTGTAGGTGCGGCTCAGCGCAGCGAAATCGTGGCGAGCGCAATCACCGCCACGGCCACCACCGTCAGAGCCGCCAGCGCGAGCAACCCGACCAGCCGGGCCCGCTCCGGGGTCCTGACCCGCACCCAGGCGGGCAGGAACAGAATGCCGAGTGTCGCCAGTGTGCCCGCGGCCAGACCGCCCAGGTGACCCCACAGCGAGATACCGGGCAGCGAGAAGCTGATGAACACGTTGATCGCGATCAGGATCAGCATATTGTTCGGGTTCTGCCGCAACCGGATCAGCACGACCGTGATCGCGCCGAACAACCCGTACACCGCGCCCGACGCTCCGGCCGTGAGACTGTCCTGGGCCAACAGCATCACCGCGGCCGATCCACCGAGCAGCGATACGAGATACACGGCCAGGTACCGGGCCCGGCCGAGCACCAGTTCGATATCGCGGCCGACGATGTACAGCGCGAACATATTCAGCAGCAGATGGATCAGCCCGTAGTGCAGGAACCCGGAACCGATCACCCGGAACCAGTCGCCGCCGGCCACGGCGGGCGGGTACATGACCCAGTCGACGAACAGCGCCGATCCGCGCTCGTTCTCCATCACACTGCGTGACTGTGCCGCGGTCACGGCGTAGACCAGGACATTGAGCGCGATCAGGGTGTAGGTGACGAACGGGACCGCCCTGCGGGCAGCGGCCGAACCCGCCACGGTCCGCACCTGCGGGGTGCTGCGCTGATCGGCGCGCAGGCAATCGACACAGTGCTGGCCGACCGAGGCCGGACGCAGGCATTCCGGGCAGGCCGGACGACCGCAGCGGGTACAGGACAGCCCGGTCGGGCGGTCGGCGTGCCGGACACACATCTGAGCCGGTGTGGAGGGCTGCTGCGGGTTCACCACGGACTCCGCGTCGTTGCCGGAGCTGTTTCGCCGCGCGCTCCCGACCTGGCCGGGCGTGTCGTACTCACCAGCCCATCGTGCCATGCGAGCCCGCGGTCCGTAGCTCGCCGGTCCTGCCCTCGTGGCCACCGGTAATGCCCTGACCTGCCGGTCTGCGTTATCCGCCGGGCTGTGCCAGAGTTGAGCCATGAGCTCGAGGCCACTGCGTCCATCCAGTCGTTCGCGCTACCGGTTGCTGGCCGCCGCCGCGGTGGCGGCGGCGGGCGGTACCGCGTGGCTGGTGCGCAGCAAGCGCCCGCAACCACCCGAACCGGCCCCGGCGCCGCCGAGGATCGGCTATACGCGAAACGGTGCCGCCGCGGCGGCACCGGACGATACCGAAGCCACCGCGGACTGATCGTCCTCAGCGGCTGACGGTCTTGCGGTACTGCCGCAGCGCCAGCGGTACGAAGACGGCCATGATGATGACCACCCAGATGAGGGTGGTCGCCACCGGGTGCCGCATCGACCAGGCCGTCGATTCCGCGGTCAGCGGGGCGGCATTACCGAACAGTTCCCGGGATGCCTGGGTGAGCGCCGAGACCGGATTCCACTCGGCGAAGACCCGCAGCGGTGTCGGCAGCTCACTCATCGGCACGAAGGTGTTGGCCAAGAAGGTGAGCGGGAAGATCACCATGAAGCTGGCGTTGTTGAACACCTCGGGCGTACGCACGATCAGGCCGACCACGGCCATGATCCAGGAGATCGCGTAGGCGAAGAGCAGCAGGAGGATGTAGGCCAGAATCGCGTCCACGACCGACCCTCGGATCCGCCAGCCGACCACCAGTCCGGTCAGTGACATGACCACCAGGCTGACCACGTTGATCACCACATCGCTGACCGTACGCCCGATCAGTACCGAGGACGGGGCCATGGGCAGCGAGCGGAATCGATCGATGATGCCCTTCTGCATATCCTCGGCGAGGCTGAGCCCGGTGAACGTGGACCCGAACACCACCGTCTGCACGAAGATGCCCGCGATGATGAATTCGCGGTAGCCGCCCTCCATCCCGGGCACCTTGATGGCGGTGCCGAAGATATAGGCGAACAGCAGGACGAACATGATCGGCGAGAGCGTGCTGAAGATCAGCACGTCGGGCACTCGCTTTATCTTGATCACATTGCGCTTGGTGACGGTCAGGCTGTCGCTGACCACCATGGACAGCCGCTCGACCACAGTGGGGTTCTCCCCGATATCGCCGACGGTCGCCAGCGCGGTCATCTGCTTCTTCCTTCCATCGCCTCGATTGCTTCCATCTCACGCGCCGGACCGGCTCCACCGGCGGTTTCCGCCTCGGGGGCCTCTCCCGGGCGCCCGCCGCCACCGGCCTTTGCCGCCTGCTCGTATTCGCCGGCGTCGCCGGCCGTCTCTGCGGCCTCGTGTCCGGTGAGCGTGAGGAACACATCGTCGAGCGAGGGCCGCCGCAACCCGACGTCCTGGATCCTCACCCCCTCCTCGCTCAGCTTTCCGATGGCCGCGACCAGCGCCTGGGAACCGTCGCTGACCGGGACCACCAGCCGACGCAGCCCGGGTTCGACATGAATATCGCCGTCGGCCAGCGGCGCGAGCACTCGCTGGGCGACGGCCAGATTGTCGGTGTGCTCGACGGTCAATTCGATCCGGTCGCCCCCGACCATGCTCTTCAATTCGTCGGCGGTGCCGCGGGCAATCACCTGGCCCCGGTCGATGACCGCGATGGCATCCGCGAGGCGGTCCGCCTCTTCCATGTACTGGGTCGTCAGCAGCAGGGTGGTACCACCGGCGACGAGTTCCTCGATGACATCCCAGAGGTCCAGCCTGGCCCGCGGGTCCAGACCCGTGGTGGGTTCGTCGAGAAATAGGACCGGCGGGTTGGCCACCAGCGCGCCCGCCAGGTCGAGCCGGCGGCGCATACCACCGGAATAGCCCCGCACCGGGCGATCTGCGGCATCGCTGAGACGGAACCTCTCCAGCAGCTCACGCGCGCGTTCCTTACTGCGTCGCGTGCCCATGTGGTAGAGGCGCCCGACCATCTCCAAGTTCTCGAAGCCGGTCAGGTATTCGTCGACCGCCGCGTACTGACCCGAGGCCCCGATCCGCGATCGCAGCGCACGCGGCCGGGCCAGTACGTCGATCCCGGCGACAGTCGCCCGGCCGACATCGGGCACCAGCAGAGTGGTGAGCACTCGTACGGTGGTGGTCTTACCGGCCCCGTTGGGTCCCAGTAGAGCGGTGACCGTGCCTTCGGGCACAGTGAGATCGAGACCGTCGAGTGCGCGAACCCGGCGGCCGTAGTGTTTGACGAGACCCTCGGCGACTATTGCGTCGGGCATAATTCTCCTGAATCGAGTGATTGACGAGGACGAGTCGTAGATCGCCGGTGGCGGACCACCGACCTCAGGCGCTTCGGCCGCCCGGCCGATACTGTGCAGTATCGTCGCGGCCACCGACGTTTTCATTCGATTTATCCGGTTCCCCGGCTCCCTCCCCGCAGTACACAGAGCCATACCCGGAGGCCGCGCCCGGGGTAACGGAAACGGGATGGACGGCTCGCGTATTCATCGCTCCCGGTCTCGAAATCGCGCGTGGCGCGCTACTCGATGCGGTTCTCGCGGCCACCCGATCCGGCAACCGAGCACGACAGTGGATGTGGTCGTGCGCACGCTCACAGTGCACAGCGGCATAGTGACAGCGGGGTCCGACAAGTCGGCGCGGCAACGCTCGGCGAAAGCCACCCGCACCCAGCGTTCCGTTGGGCGGAATACACCGGCCCGGTGAGTGAATCCCGTTGATCGGCAACCATTTCGAACGCTTTCAACCCCAGTGCACCGACCCCGGCCCGGCACTGTGATCCGCACCGGAAAAAGTTCGAGACTCTCGGGGGCCTTGTGCGCGCATTTTCGCGATATCGCGTAGGATCGTTTGCGTCGGCCCCTCCCCCCCGGGCCGACCTTACGCGGGCCTCGGCTAACTCCCCCCTTCGCCGAGGCCCGCTCTCATATCCGGGTTCCGTCGTCACGGCACAACCGAACCCGCTCCCCCTCGGCGCGCTCCATATTCCGCTCCGCGACATCGACGGTCGGCAGCTGCCGACTCCTCACTCCCCATCGGGAGCCCCGCGTAAATCCACCGGCGCAATAGTGAGATGTTTGGAGTATCATCGTCTCATCAGATCGATGCAGTAGATCAAGGGAGATCCGCATGACCGCGTCCGTCGCAGCCACCGACACCCACGCTCCGGTGGAGCGCCGTCCCTTCGGTCCCGGTACCCGGACCTGGGAAGAAACCGGCCTGATCACCTTCTCCCTCACCGCGGGCTCGGCCTTCCTCCTGCAGACCATGGAACCCACCATCTCCGCAGTGGTCGATGCCCACTCCACCTTCCGCACCGACCCGATCGGCCGCGCGGTCCGCAGCCTCTCGGCGGTGATGATGTGGACTTACGGCGGGGAGGAATCGCTGGGCGAGACCGACCGGCTACGCAAGATGCACGCCACCCTCAACACCACCGACGCCAAAGGCGTCCGGCACACCGCGCTCTCCAGCGGGCCGTGGGCCTGGGTGCTGCACACCGGCACTTTCGCCTTCTCCGAGAACGCGAAGTACTTCTCGAAGCGTCCACTCACCGCGGCGGAGAAAGAGGACTACTACCGCGAAGCCCTGCAGCTGATGCGTAATTTCTCGGTACCGCCCAAAGAACTGCCGGCGACCTACGCCGATTTCGAGAAATTCTTCGCCGACCAGGTGGAGAACCACCTGGAGGCAACCCAGACCTCGAAGGACTATTTGAAGGTCATCCGGACCATCGCGCCGCCCACGCAGCTGCCGCGGGCCCTGCACCCGGTGTGGCGGGTGCTGACCGATCCGTTCGGGCGGATGCAGTACTTCGTCACCGTGGGCACCACGCCGGAGGCGGCACGCCGCAAACTGGGCCTCACCTGGACCGCTTCCGACGAGCGCAAACTGCGTGTCCTCGGCTGGTTCCTCGCACGGCTGGTGCCGCTGCTGCCGGAACGGCTGCGGTACTTCCCCATCGCCTACGAGGCCCGCAGGCTCGAGCGCGACAAGGCGCGGTTGCGCAAGGTCATCGACGTGCGACCGCTCTGAGCCAGCGTTCACGGCCCCGGATCCATGGATCCGGGGCCGTTCGCTGTACCGATAGACTGCGCCGGGGACGAGGAGGAGCTGATCATGACCGGGACGATTTCGATTCCCAGCTACGAGCAGGTGGTGACGCTGCCCCGCGAACTGGGCCCGATCACCGTCCCGGAGGCCTATCGCGACGAGAACGACCATATGAACGTCACGCACTATTTCGCGTTGTGCGTAACGGCTGCGACCGGGGTCTTCGAGCGGGCCGGGATCACCGACGAATACCGCGCCACCCGGGGCGCCGGCTTCTTCACCGGCGAACACCACATCCGGTACTACTCCGAAAACCGTATCGGCGAGGAGATTTCGGTCCACGTCCGCGGAGTCGACCGCTCGGACAAGGTCGTACACGTCATGGCACTACTGGTCAACGACACCACCCGCCGACTCAGCTGCACCCTCGAGATCATCGCCGTGCACGTCGATCTGCACAGCCGTGCGGCCGCGGCTTTCGCCTCCGATACCGCGGCCGCCATCGACCGGGAACTGGCGACCACCGCGGTGGATTGGCCGGCGCCGGTCTGTGGCGCCATGCGAGTCCGGCGCTAATGCCGGCTCTGGCCGCCGCCCGGCGTGGTATCGGGTAGGCCGGCGCCGGCCTCCGGCCGGACCGTCACCGCCTCGTGCCCCCGGGGCCGGGCAGTACTGACGAACAGCACCGGCTGGCCCGCGTGCAGGGTGCGGTAGCCGTCGGTCTCTATGCACCGGTATTCGACGAACACCTGATCGGTTCCGTCGTCGGGTTTGATGTAGCCGAAGCCCTTCTCCGAGTCGAACCAGAAGACCCGCCCGCGTCTCCAGTCCGATCCGTCGATCCCGGGTCCGCTGAAATCCGTAGCAGGCATTACCAGGTCTTCTCCCTCGTCTGTGCAGGGTCGACACCACCAAAGCTACGCCCCGGCACCGCGCACGTCACGACCGCTGCCCGGGTTGCGCTCCGCACACTACTGTCTTACCGGTGACCGAATCCTGTTTTCTCTCTCGCACTCGCGCCGGTTACGACGCGATCGCCACTGCCTACGCGGAGCACGCCGAGGGGGAGATGGAGAAGAGGTTCTGGGACCGGGCGGTACTGACCGCTTTCGCCGAGGCGGTCGGTGATTCGGGCCCGGTGGCCGATATCGGATGCGGCCCGGGCCGGATCGCCGCTCATCTGGCGGCGCGCGGGGTCCGGGTACACGGGATCGACCTGTCCCCGGCAATGGTGGAGGTGGCACGGAGCACCCATCCGGAGATCGACTTCGAGGTGGGATCCATGACGGCGCTCGATATCCCGGACGACTCGCGGGCCGGTGTGGTGGCCTGGTATTCCCTCATCCACATCCCGCCGGCCGAACGCGGCGGTGTGCTCGCCGAATTCCGGCGGATTCTGCGTCCCGGCGGCAAACTGCTGCTGGCCTTCCAGTCGGGTACCGACATCCTGCATCTGGACGAGGGCTACGGGCACGCCATATCGCTGGACTTCCATCGCATCTCGACCGACGAGCTCGCCGATTCCCTTACGACGATTGGGTTCACTGTCGAGTTGCGGCTCGACCGTAGCGCCGAGGACGGGGAGCGGACTACGCAGGCCTACATGATGGCGACCCGCTCGAGTTGATCGAGCCACCTTTTCTATCGAAAAGATCACGAATAGCATCAACTTGATAGGTATCAGGTTGATCTATTCACCCCTCGAAAGCCCTACTGCTGTGGCCTCCATCTCTACATCGAAACGATAGTTGACGGCATCATTTCGATAGATAACGCTGGTCAGGTGGTGATCAAGAAGAACCCGCTCGGCCCTACAGGCGATACTGTGCGCGCGAACGTCACGCGGTATCGCAACCGGATGAACCTCGGCTATGCCGATCTCGCGCGCAGGCTCGAGGCCATCGGCCGGCCGATCCCGGTACTCGGTCTGTCCCGGATAGAGCGGGGTGAGCGCCGGGTGGACGTGGACGATCTGATCGCGCTCGCGGCCGCGCTCGGCGTCTCACCGACCAGCCTGCTGCTGCCGGATACCGCCGCGGCCGACGAGCATGTGGCGGCCACCGGAATCGACGGCACGGCAGCCGATCTGCTCGGCTGGCTCCGCCTGTACACGCCCTCGGCCCATATCGGTAGACCGGCCGGCGAGCGCTTCGTCCGGGACGCCATCCGGTTCATCGCCGATGCCCGGCCGCGCTGGGATATCGAAGGGCTGACCCTGGAACAGCTTCCGGGTGTCGACCATATGGAATACGCCGCCGAGATCACCGAGAAGGCACGGCTGGCGAATCCGGCAGCCGAACCCGGCCCCCGCGGGTAGCGGCGGAGGCCGGGCGCGGCCGGAAGCTATGCGGAGTCGCTGCCACGCATCATCTCGAAAACGGGTACCGGACGCCCGGCCCGCTCGCTCGCGCTCCGCGCCCGGCGCCACAACCCCTGTGCCGCACGGGAAAGGGTGGCGTCCACGCCGACCTCGGTACTGGCATCGATGATGTGCTGCGCGCCCGCGTCCATCATCTTGAAGGCCGCGAGATCTCCCCAGCCGCCGGCCTTCGCCGCAGCGGCGTACTCGGTCATGAAGAACGGGTACGCCTCACTGGACCGCACGGCGTACGGCAGGAACTGGTCGATATCGACACCGGAGCGATCGATCAGGGCGAGCGCCTGGTCGAAGGCGAGCATCCACGGATGGAAGACGGTCAGCAGCGCCTGATAGAAGACCTGCGCCAGACCGTCGTCCACCCCGAGGTACTCCTGCGGGCTCAGCGGCCGCAGGAGTTCGGCATGGGCCTCGAAGACCTCCCGCGGTCCGCTGTAGAAGACATATGAGGCGGGGTGCGAGATATTGTCACCCGCGGACATGAAACCGCCGGAAAGGAATTCGGCACCATGCTCCCGCACCCACGCGGCGCCCTTACGCGCGTTGTCGGGCGAATCCGAGGACAGGTTGGCGATCACCTTGCCGGGCAGACTGGAAACCGCCGGGCCGAGCACGTCGTACATCGCCGCGTAGTGGGTCAGGCTGAGCACTGTCACCTCATTGGCCTCCAGCGCTTCGGCCACGGTCGCGGCACGTTTCGCACCTTCGGCCACCATCGCGTCGGCCTTGTCGCCGCTGCGATTCCAGACGGTGACCTCGATACCGGCGGCGAGCAACGCCCGCACCATCGCCCGGCCCATCGGCCCCAGCCCGATGACACTGACGGACCGGATCTTCTCCTGAGACATTCGATGTCCTTCTCGGTAGTGGTTCAGCTGGTTGCGGCGCCGATACCGATGCTGGTCACGCGGGTAGAGTCGGACAAGAACGCACCTGCGGATGTGGTTGCTTACCGCCAGGTCCGTAACGACGTCAGGAGGAGAAGGTGGCCGGCGTGAGTGATGCGGATCACCAGGTGTGCGGTATGTCGCTCGCCATCGATGTGGTCGGTGGCAAGTGGAAACTGCACCTGATGTGGGTCCTCGGTGCGAGCCCGCAGCGATTCGGCGAGATCCGCCGGGCGCTGACGGGGGTGAGTGAGAAGGTGCTGACCGAGAATCTGCGCCAGCTCGAGGCCAGCGGCGTGGTGCGGCGAGAGGTGTACGCGGAGGTGCCGCCGCGGGTCGAATACTCGCTGACTCCGCTCGGCGAGGAGCTCGCGCAGGCGCTGCGTCCGCTCGAGGAATGGGGAGACAGGCACCGCGGCCATCTGGCCGCAGTCGCCTGCTGATCACCGGAAGTGGAGCCTAGGGGAATCGAACCCCTAACCCCTGCCTTGCAAAGGCAGTGCTCTGCCAATTGAGCTAAGGCCCCGGGCAGCCGTGCGGCGTGAGCCGCGAGTCGCCTGCGAAACACTAGCGTTCCGGCACGGACACCGTCAAACAAGGATACCCGCGGGCACCGATCAGCGCCGCAGTGCGCCGGTCGCCTCGAACTCCGCTTCCCGGCCCTGCATCTGCTCGCGATACCAGTTCTCCCGGTGCCAGAGCATGATCCGCTCGTGCACCCGGCCGAACGGCGGGACACGGCGGAGGAACTCCACAGCGGTGATCAGTGGGATCCTGGCGATGGGGACGAGCACGTAAGGGAAAGCCGCCGGCATCCGATAGCGGCGCCGGGTGGTGGGCAGCATGTAGAGGGCCGCATACGCCGAGTTGATCCGATAGTTGTAGTGCGCCCGCAGCCGAGCCGGGCCCCGCTGCTCCGGGCGCGGAGCGAACGCGGCGGGATAGGACTCGATGAGTTCGGCGCCCTGGGCACCGGAGTCGTAGGCCCGGGCGACCATGGTCATCGCCATAACCCGCAGCGTGTCGGCCACGGTCTCCGGATGCCAGCTCAGCCGGACGCCCAGGAGGTACCCCATGTACTTCTGGAAGTGCAGAAGCGCCCGGAACTCCGCGGGGGTCGTCTGGTAACCCAGCGCCCAGAGACCCAGCCTCGGGATCGTGCTCCCGGCGATCAGCGTGAGCAGCTGGTAGGTCTGGCTGATCGGCAGCCCCCACCGCTGAATCTCCCATTCCGGATGCCGTTTCACGCCCGCGCGCACCGAGACGTGCATGATCCGCACCTTCAAGGCGGTGGCACGCCCCGGCGAGCCCGGGCTCAGCAGTGCGCCGGGCTGGGAGACGTCCATCCAGAACCGGCAGGTTTCCAGGAAACGGCGCAACGCGCTGTCCCCGGCGTAACCACCGGCCAGCGAAAGCGGTGTGGCGACCGCGGATTCGGTGTACATCTCCAAGGTTTCCGCACCCGCGAAACTGAACAGCACCGTGCCCCAGCGCCGCCAGACCGCAGCGCCGCGTTCGACCAGTTCGGGACGAACCCAGGCGGGCACCGTCTCGAACTCGTCGAACAGCTCGCGCATGGAAGCGGGGGCGTCGGGGACCGCGTCGATACCGTCGCGCAGCGCGGTTTCCAGCAGCCGGCGGCCGTACTCACGGCCGGTCTCCCCGCGCATGACCTCCGCCACGAAGCGTTCCGCGACCGGGTCGCCGGCGAACATATCCGCGCACAGCGCCCGCGCCTGCTCGTCGGTCGGGAACAGCGCCGACCCGGTCACCGTCCGGAAGACCCGCTCGGCCCGCCTGACCGCGGGAGTCTCCCGTGCCTGCCAATAGCGGAAGGCGGCCGGACACTGCGCATCCGTCTTCGTGCCGCCCGGTGTCCCCGCTGGTATCGACATCGCTGCTCCCCTCACCGCGCGGCCGGCCGCCCTGGACCTGTGGCGTACCCGCGATGGCGCGCGGTCCACCCATACCAATCCGTATGGAAATACTGTACTTGAAGGTATGGAATTTACGCCGGAGAAATCCGCGCGTGGCCCCCGGAGACACAGACCGGGCGGCCGGCGCTCTGCCGTGATGGGCGAATACGTCGAGGCCGTCGGCCTCCTCCCCTACCATCGGAGTATGAGACCCAGCGTTGACCTGTCGAACCGATGACGGCGGGTTCGTCCACGGCTTCGCACCCCGATCCATCCGGCGACCGGACGGCGCCACCACGACCCCGATCGAAAAAAGCTCGCGCCCAACAGACCCGGCGCCGGCGCACTGCCCGGTTGTCCTACGACGACTGGGTGGACGGCGCGCTGAACCTGTTGTCCCGCGAAGGCGTCGCGGCGATCAGGATTCCGCGGTTGTGCCAGGAACTCGGCGTAACCAAGGGAAGCTTCTACTGGCATTTCGACGATATCGAACAGCTCATGGCGGCAATGGCCGACCGCTGGAGCGCGGTACAGAGCGAAACGATACGAGAGCTGGGCGGCTTCGCGGAAATTCCGGTCGAGGAACGGATCGAGAAGATGGCCGCCATGCTCGTCGACCATCGGCACTGGATCGTGGAGACCACGGTGCGGGAATGGTCGCGCAGCAACCCCAAGGTGGCCGATGCGGTACGCACCCTCGACCAGCGGGTGTTCGAAACGGTCTACCGGACGATGCTCGACCTGGGGTTCGACGAGAACCAGGCCGGGCTCCGGGCGGGCGCGATGGTCTACATCGGCCTCGGCCTGATCCACGGCCGGGACAATCTGCCGACACCGACCACCGAACAGGTGCACTCGGTCATCGAACTGCTGGCCCGGCCGTGAGCACGGCGGACCCGGAGGTCACCGAGTCCGCCGGCGACGACGGAGAACGTCGCCCGGGACGAGGTCAGCGTGTGGTGACCTCGTGCCACAGGTCGGCGTCGTCACGCTGGCGCAGCTTGCTGATACCGACGAGAACCGCAGCGACAAGACCGATGGTGAGAACGTATTTCATACTCTCGAGCCTAGTCCTGTGACACCGGAACAGCTCAATTCCGGACCGAACGGTATCCGGGCCGGCCGGGAAACGAACCAGCCCCCGAACCTCGTGAGGTTCGGGGGCTGCCTGCTCTCGTACAAGTGTGGGTCTAGGAGGACTTGAACCTCCGACCTCTTCGTTATCAGCGAAGCGCTCTAACCGCCTGAGCTATAGACCCGCGGGGCAGTCGTTCTATGTCGAGCAACCGCCGAGCACAGAGGTTACATGATTTCATGATATCAACCAAAACGGCAGGTAGACCGCTTGCAGAAACCTGGCTCGACCAGCCACAAAAGGCCGGTGACTGAGATCTGCAACGCAGGTTACGGACCGGCGAGAATACAGACATCCCGGCGCTCACGCAGCGAGAAGGCAGCATCAGCCCGCCACCTACCCGCGAATCCGATCCCTTTCGTCCTCCTCCCGCAGAGCTCCGCGAATGGCGTCGAAGTCGTCGCGGTGGCGGATGTAGAACTGCATCGTGGTCGTGGACTTCTCATGACCCATCACTTTGGCGACCTTGTGCGGCGGCAGCCCTGGTCGGCCAGCATCGTGCCATAAAAGTCTCGCAGGTCATGGAACCGGAACCCACCGGCTTCCCTGAGGGCCACTTGCCGAACCGCGTGCTCGTACTGGTTGAAGACCTCCGAGGACACTTCACCATTCGTCTGGGTCCGGTGTTCGATCGACACGATGCCGACCTACCCGAGGCGACGCGGAGCAGCCCGCGACACCTGGAAACTTTTGAACTGAAACAAGTCTGGAAACTCTGGAACTGGAACAAGTACAGCGCCGGACTGGAACTTCCTGCGCCCTTCCGGTCGAGCACGCCATCATCGAGAACGATCCGGACAACGAGTCCCTGCGAGCGCAAGCTCAGCGGCTGGTCGAGGCCCTCCGCCGTGAGCCCGTCGCGTGAACGCCGGGGAGTCATCGCCCGAACTGTTAGTGGGTTGCTGCCGAATTCAGCTATATAGGATCAAGAGGCGCCGGCGCTGCGCGCCGGCGCTGCACTACGGCGCGCAACGGCCCTGCTCGTACCTCACCGCCCGGCGCGCCGGTGCGTCGGCCGCACGCTGCGCCAACACCCGCCGATCCGAGATTGCCGAGTTTTCGATAACCGAGAAGTGTGGGCACGACGAGAGCCGTACCCGACCTACCTCCCGCAGTCGAGCGTGAGTCCGCTGGCTCTGTGCCCGGTCAATTGGCTGTGGTCCGGTCCCCTTGAGGTGCCATGGGGGCACAGGTTGCGGTTCGGTTCGTGGCCAGGGAACGCTCGCGCATCCGGTTCAGTTACCCGGCCGTGGTCACTCCAGTGGCCAGCTCACCTCCGAGGCGCGGGGAGCGCGGTGCTCCTCTCGCCCGTGCCTTCCCGCTGGTAAAGCACACAGTTTCAGCCCAGCGATGCAATAGTGTGACCACAAAAGTGACCCATAACACTGTGAACCCGCGACGGCTTTGGTAACTTCATTGCAGGACTTCAAAGGAAGTCCGATTAGCCTTCAGCCCTGCGGCCCCACGTCGCGGGGCTGTCGTGCATCTATGGCACCCACAGGTGCCGGCTCGTGACCAGAGGCTCTACAGTCGACCAGAGCAGCTCGTTGGCCTTCTTTGCGCGCACATCCGTGATCGTGGTGTAGTTCATCCGGTAATGCAAGTAGCAGACCAGGTCGGCTGCTTGGACGAGTCGGCTGTCGTATGACGGCGCAAAGTGGATGGTATCGGCGATGTTGGTCAATTTTTTACCCCAAGGACCGCTGCCGATGTGCTGATACTCCCAGAGGCTCTTCCGATGGGTATCGTGGTCGCCGACCTCGTCCGCAATCACCAAAATGGGCTGACGTTGCGTCTTGGCGTACACGTTCAACCGCTGCAGAAGGTGCTCGAGGACAGCCCGGTGTGGATGCCATGGCTCTTCGTACCGAGCCACAAGCTTCTTCCGGTCGACACCCCTGAGCATCACTTTGAGATTCCGCGTCGCCGCAAGCGCCGCTAGTGCCGCTTGGTACACGCTGATTCGCGCGCGAACCAACGGAGCCATCTCAGCCCAATCACCCTTGCCCTGGACCATGTCGTTTCCGTGTAACTCAGCGCGAGCGTCAACTGGCCATTTGCCAGCCGCATCTGACACCACCTGGTCCAAACGGGATGCAAGATCTAGCACTTCGTCCGACGGACAGATGACGGCCGAAATCCAATACACGCCTTTGTCGTACGACTCGTCTAGGTATGCCAAGAGCACCCGGTAAGTATCGCATCAACCATAGACATGATCGATCAAACGAGAACCCCGAGGATGAACAACCAGGATTCCGAATCCGCGACCTTCGGCCGCGTGACCCTGAGCGATGGTGGCCTGCATTGTGATCCCGCGCCACTCACAACTCGAGAGCGCCGATGGCGTCCCTACGGGATCAGCTTCGCTGACTCTTGACCTGTGAGCCTCTGCGCGTGACGGGCGGGCCTATGGGGCAGGCCGGTAGCCGGCCCCGGTGAGCGCAACCCACCACCGACCAGGGCCAAGAACCCGCGCGGTCCCGGGTATGCGAAACCAACGGACAGCGGATGACCGATCCGGCGGAATCGAGGCAGCAGAAAGCGAACCGGCCGGCGCCCAGGTGTGGGCGCCGGCCGGCAGGTACGCAAGAATTCAGTCCGGGTCGGCCAGGGTGACCTGGATACCGCCGACCATATCGCAGCACTGGTTGTAGATGAACGTGCCGACCGTGGCCAGCGCGGTGAACAGGACGACATTGATGAGCCCGATCACCCCGGCGTAGCCGAAGACCGTACCCGCGTCGATGAGCCCCACCGATCCGCTGTCCGGGGACACCATATCGGTGAAGGTGCTGTTGAGCCGCTCCCAGACGCCCATACCGGCGAGCACCATGTACAGCAGCGCGACGGCGATCATCCACACGAAGAACATGGCCACGCTGATCACCAGAGTGATCTTCAGCGTGGACCACGGATCGATCCGACGCACCTGGACGGTGGCGCGCAACGGTTCTCCGCCGAGCACCGCCTGCGGCAGCCCACGCGGCGCCGCCGGCGCGGGCGGGGGTGCGGCCGGAGGTGTGTACGGGTTGTGCTGCTGGTTGGGTGGCTGTTCCGGGGGTAGGGGATGCCTGATCTCGGAAAGATCCGGCATATCCTTCACCAGCTCCGGGCGCGCGATACTGCGCGTCGGCCCGTCCAGGCCAACGGATTTGGCCATGGCCGCTTCCTTACGTGCCGCCTTGGCCGCCAGGTCGCTGGTGGTACGGGCATTGGTGACCCCGCCCTGCAAACCCCCGCCGCCTTGCAGGCCGCCGCCCTGCAGGCCCACCGACCGCTGGGCGCCGCCCACCGGCATATGGCCGGGCCGTGAGAGGTTCGACTGCGGTTCCCGCTGCGGCAGCTGCGACCAGCCCTCCTGGTAACGGTTCGCCTCGGAACCGTTACCGGCCTGCTGATTACCCGCGCCGCCCTGCTGATCGCCCGGCCCGCCACCGGCCGGCGGACCGGGATTCCGGTCCGCCGGGGCATTGCGCGAGTCGGACGGGAATTCGCCTTGCTGCTCCTGCTTTTCGGGCTGCGGGCCGGCCGCGGGCGAACCACCGGACGGGTTACCGCCGGCCTGTTCGTGGTCCGCGGCCTCGCCCGGCCGCTGAGTCGGGCGCGGCGAAATCGGGGACGGGGTGACCCGCTCGGTCACGCCGTTCGTCTGCTGCCGCTCGTCGCTCGGCTGTTTCGGAGTGGTCAATGGGAATCCTCGGATCCGTTCTTTGCCGCCGATATGGGATTACTGCTCGGGAGAACCGCCGCCGTCGATCTGCTCGGGCTCGTCGGCGTTACGTGCGATCGCAAGCAAGGTATCGCCCTCGGCGAGGTTCATCAATCGCACGCCCTTGGTCTGCCTACCGGCCTTGCGCACCTGCCGGGCGGCAGTACGGATAACGCCTCCACTGGAGGTGATGGCATACAACTCGTCGTCGTCGTCGACGATGAGCGCTCCCACCAGGGTGCCACGCCGGGTGTCGTACTGGATCGTCAATACACCTTTTCCGCCGCGTCCCTGCGCGGTGTACTCCTCGATGGCGGTCCGCTTGGCATAGCCGCCCGAGGTCGCTACCAGCAAATATGTCCCGTCGCGGACCACATTCAGCGACAATAGGGCATCCTCGGCATTGAACCGCATACCCTGCACCCCGGAGGTGGCGCGTCCCATCGGGCGCAGCGCCTCGTCGGTGGCCGAGAAGCGGATCGACTGCCCCTGCGCCGAGACCAGCAGCAGATCGTCCTCGGCCGAACACAGTACGGCGCCGACCAATTCGTCGTTGTCGCGCAGGTTCACCGCCACGATCCCGCCGCTGCGGTTGGAGTCGAAGTCGACCAGGCGCGACTTCTTCACCAGGCCCTTCTGGGTGGCCAGCACCAGGTAGGCGGCATCCTCGTAGGACTTGATCCGGATGACCTGGGCGATCTTCTCGTCCGGCTGGAAGGCCAGCAGATTCGCCACATGCTGGCCGCGCGCGGTGCGGTTGGCCTCCGGCAATTCATATGCCTTGGCCCGGTATACGCGGCCTTTGTTGGTGAAGAACAACAACCAGTCGTGGGTCGAGGTCACGAAGAAGTGGCGGACGATATCGTCCTGCTTGAGGCCCGCGCCCTGCACACCCTTACCGCCGCGCTTCTGGCTGCGGTACAGATCGGTCTTGGTGCGTTTGGCGTACCCGGTCTCGGTGATGGTGACCACCACGTCCTCGCGGGCGATCAGATCCTCGTCGGCCACATCGCCGTCGGCGGAGATGATCTGGGTCCGCCGTTCGTCGCCGTGGCGCTCCACGATCTCGGCCAGCTCGTCCTTGACGATCGCGCGCTGCCGCTCCGGCTTCTCCAGAATGTCCTTCAGATCGGCGATCTCGGCCTCGAGCTTGGCGAGTTCGTCGATGATCTTCTGTCGTTCCAGCGCCGAGAGGCGCCGCAACTGCATATCCAGAATCGCGGTGGCCTGGGTCTCGTCGATATCGAGCAGTTCCATCAGGCCGGTCCGCGCGGTATCGGTATTGGCCGACCGGCGGATCAACGCGATGACCTCGTCCAGCTGATCCAGCGCCTTGACCAGGCCGCGCAGGATATGGGCCCGCTCCTCGGCCTTGCGCAGCAGGTAGCGGGTGCGCCGGACGATCACTTCCAGCTGATGGTTCACATACAGCCGGATCATCTGATCCAACCGCAGGGTGCGCGGTACGCCCTCGACGATGGATAGCATGTTCGCGCCGAAGCTGGTCTGCAGCTGGGTGTGCTTGTACAGGTTGTTCAGCACGACCTTGGCGATCGCGTCCCGCTTGACGGTGACCACGATACGCAGGCCCACCCGGTCCGAGGACTCGTCGTGGATATCGGCGACACCGGCGATCCGGCCGTCCTTGACCTGTTCGGCGATCGCGTTGATGAAGTTGTCGGTGTTGACCTGATACGGCAGACCGGTGATGACGATCGTGGTGCGACCGCGGGAATCCTCTTCGATCTCCACCACACCGCGCATCCGGATGGACCCACGGCCGGTGGTGTAGGCATCGTGGATCCCCTGGGTGCCGACGATCAGGCCGGCGGTCGGGAAGTCCGGGCCCTTCACCCGTTCCATACAGGCCGCGAGGGTGGCTTCCTCGTCGGCGTCGTGGTTGTCGAGCACCCAGTAGATGGCCTCGGCCAGCTCGGTCAGGTTGTGCGGCGGGATATTGGTCGCCATGCCGACCGCGATGCCGTTGCTGCCGTTCATCAGCATATTCGGCACGCGGCTGGGCAGGACTACCGGTTCCTGGGTCTTGCCGTCGTAGTTCGGGATGAAATCGACCGTGTCGTGGTCGATTTCGCGCAGCAGTTCCATCGCCAGCGGCGTGAGCCGGCATTCGGTATACCGCATGGCGGCGGCACCGTCGTTACCGCGGCTGCCGAAGTTGCCCTGGCCGTCGACCAGCGGATACCGCATGGCCCAGGGTTGGGCCATGCGGACCAGGGTGTCGTAGATGGCCGAATCGCCGTGCGGGTGGTAGTTACCCATGGTGTCGGCCACCGGCCGCGCGGACTTCACATAGCTGCGATCGGGCCGGTAGCCGTTGTCGTGCATCGCGTACAGGATCCGGCGGTGCACCGGCTTGAGGCCGTCACGGACCTCGGGCAGCGCGCGGCCCACGATCACGCTCATCGCGTAATCGATGTAGCTGCTCTGCATCTCCTGCTGGATATCGACCGGCTCGATCCGGTCGCCTGCGCTCTCCGGCGGCAGGGTGGTGTCGGTCATGCGAATCTCCTAGGTGCTGACGGAATACGGCAGGTCACCGCGCGCGGAAGCGCTGCGGGCGGACCGCCCTACACGTCGAGGAAGCGGACGTCCTTGGCATTACGGGTGATGAAGCTGCGGCGAGCCGCCACGTCCTCGCCCATCAGGACACTGAACAGTTCATCCGCGGCGGCCGCGTCGTCCAGTGTCACTTGACGGAGCACCCGGACCGAGGGGTCCATGGTGGTCTCCCACAGTTCCTTGGGGTTCATCTCGCCGAGACCCTTGTACCGCTGGATGCCGTCGTCCTTGTTGATCTTCTTCCCCGCCGCCAGACCGGCTTCGAGCAGACCGTCGCGCTCCCGGTCGGAGTAGGCGAACTCGGGCTCGACCCGATGCCACTTCAGCTTGTACAGGGGCGGCTGCGCCAGGAACACGTGACCGTGCTCGATGAGCGGCCGCATGAAACGGAACAGCAGCGTCAGCAGCAGCGTCGAGATGTGCTGGCCGTCGACATCGGCGTCGGCCATCAGCACGATCTTGTGGTAACGCAGCTTGGCGATATCGAACTCGTCGTGGATACCGGTGCCGAAAGCGGTGATGATCGACTGGACCTCGGCGTTCTTGAGGACCTTGTCGATACGTGCCTTCTCGACGTTGATGATCTTTCCGCGCAGCGGCAGGATCGCCTGGTACATGGAATCCCGGCCGGATTTGGCCGAACCGCCGGCGGAGTCGCCCTCGACGATGTAAATCTCGGATTTGCTCGGGTCCTTCGACCGGCAGTCGGCCAGCTTGCCCGGCAGTCCACCGATATCGGTCGCGCTCTTGCGCCGGACCAGCTCACGGGCCTTGCGCGCCGCGACCCGGGCCTGCGCCGAGGACACCGCCTTGTTGACGATGGTCTTGGCATCCGCCGGATTGGCCTCGAACCAATGCGCCAGATGCTCGTTGCAGGCACGCTGCACGAAAGACTTCACTTCGGTATTCCCGAGTTTGGTCTTGGTCTGGCCCTCGAACTGCGGTTCGCTGACCTTCACACTGACGATGGCGGCCAGACCCTCACGGATGTCGTCGCCGGTGAGGTTGCCGTCCTTTTCCTTGAGGAGCTTCTTCTCCTTCGCGTACCGGTTGACCACCGTTGTCAGCGCGGCGCGGAAGCCCTCCTCATGGGTGCCGCCCTCATGGGTGTTGATGGTGTTGGCGAAGGTGTGTACCGACTCGGAGTAGCCGGAGTTCCACTGCATCGCGACCTCGAGCTCATGCCCGGTGCCCTTACCGTTGAACGAGACCACCGAGTTGTGGATCGGCTGCTTGGTCCGGTTGATGTGCCGGACGAAATCTTCCAGACCGCCCGGGTAGTGGTAGGTGCGGGTCTTCACCTTGGGTTCGGCCGCGGGCTTCTCGCCGTTGTCGTCGTGCTTGGGCGCTTCGGCGGTGTCGCTGACCACCTCGTCGGTGATCTCGATATCGCTGACGCGCTCGTCGGTCAGGACGATGGTCAGGCCCTTGTTCAGGAAGGCCATCTCCTGCAGGCGCCGCGATACGGTCTCGAAGTTGTAGGTGGTGGTCTCGAAGACCGCGGGATCGGCCCAGAACCGGATGGTGGTTCCGGTGGCCTTGGTCGGCTCGCCCTGGACCAGCTGCCCCGGGACCGCGTCCTTGTAGGTCTGGCTCCAGTGGTAACCGTCGGTATCGACCTCGGCTTCGAGCCGGCTGGACAGCGCGTTGACCACGGAGATACCGACACCGTGCAGACCGCCGGATACGGCGTAGGAGTCGGAGTCGAACTTGCCGCCGGCGTGCAGCTGGGTCATGACGACCTCGATGGTCGGGATGCCCTGGGCGTGCATCGCGACGGGGATACCACGGCCGTCGTCGACGACCTGCACACCGCCGTCGGCGAGGAGGGTTACCTCGACCTTGGTGGCGTGGCCGGCCATCGCCTCGTCGACGGAGTTGTCCACAACCTCCCAGATCAGGTGGTGCAAACCGCGCTCACCCGTGGAGCCGATGTACATGCCCGGGCGCATCCGCACCGCCTCGAGGCCTTCCAGGACCTTGATGGAGGAGGCACCGTAGTCCTGCTTTTCCGATGCGCTCGAGCCTGATGCTTTGGAGTCTTTGGCAGCCACTGGTCGGTAGCTCTCCTTACTTGCTGATCCCCGGGACGGCGGTGGGACAGCGCACGTGGGCCCGGGACCGATCGCAGGGCTGCACGCAACGCGCCGAGGGTATCGCCGCTGATTTACAGTTCCATCCTACTTCGCGGCCCAACTTACAGTGCACCTGCGACACCCCTGACGGCTTCCTGGGTGAGAGAAATCGGACCGGCACGGGTCCCCTCGCGATGCGGCCGTTTCGAAGCACCAGATTCGGCCTGAGAGTTCACTGAGGCGCGGGGACGATGAGCACTGCGCGCGTTCGAGGTGAAACCGCGTTCTAACCGTAGGTATCGCGGGGTCCGCGGCCCCGGATATGACGTTGTCCCTTGCGCCAGCTCGGCGCCGTCGGCCCGGAGATACGCAATGAACGGACCACACCGGGCCCCACCGCCGCGCTGATCTTCGCGAGCAACTGCGCCTGCAGCAGACGCAACTGCGTGGCCCAGGCCGTGGACTCGGCCGCGACACTCAATACCCCGTTCTCCAGCGCCACCGGTTTCGCATGGGCGGCGATGTCCTCCCCGACCACACCCGACCAGTGCCCGAAAACGGTGCCTTCGGCCACTTTGGTGGACCAGCCGCGACTGCGCGCGATCGAGGTCGCGAGTTTGGACAGTGGCTGTGGATCGCGATCGTCGGGACGAGGACCCGACCATCCGCTGCGGCGGCGGGCGCCGGAACGGAGACCACGGCGTGGGGAGGAGCGTCCCTGACCGACGGATTTACCGCTGGCGCGCGCCGCCGCCCGAGCCTCCTCCAGCGCCCGGCGAGCCAGGTCGATCCCGCGCAACTCCGGTTCGGTCGGGGGCGTGGCGCCACCGGGTGTTCCGGGCTGGTCGGTCATCGCTGCTCCACTCACCGGTGCGAGTTATCCCCAGGTTCGACCGGTTTTTCCTCAGGCTGTGCACATCCGGGAACCCGCTCCCGACTCCGCGCCCCGGGATCGGCACCGCTGCCGATCTTTCGGTAAATCTGCTGCTCAGTACGGGTATTTCGGTGCCGGTGCCGGTTGTCTCCGAATGGACCGGGTAGCCGTCCGGGGTATGAGGCGACGACCTGGTCGAACAAGTTATCCACAGGCTGTGGATAACTGATTTTCGATACCGGACGGGGGATAACGGCCCGGTGTACCGGCTCACTCTACGAACGGCCCGGCGCGCATGCAAGACGACGGCGGGCGCGTGTCCGTCAACCCGGCGGATCACCGGCCATCGCCGCGGGCGGGTCACCACCGGCGACCGGGCGCCGGGTCGCGAAACCGGATATCCGATGCTCCGGGTCACCGGTTGTCGTCACCTGCAAAGTGGCGCCGATCAGCTCGGCGGGCACGTCCTCGGGTACGGCCGCGGTGATCAGCACCTGCTCGGCGGCCGCCGCCACTGTGGCCAGGGCGGTGCGGCGACGCCGGTCGAGTTCGGCGAAGACATCGTCGAGCAACAGGACCGGTTCGGTCCCGTCCGCGCGGAGGAGTTCGAATGCCGCGAGCCGCAGCGCCAGCGCGAACGACCAGGACTCCCCGTGACTGGCGAAACCCTTGGCCGGGGTTTCCCCGAGCATCAGTTCCAACTCGTCCCGGTGCGGACCGACCAGGCAAACACCTCGTTCGAGCTCCTTGGCCCGCGCCGCGGCGAGTTCACGCAGCAGGATCTCCTCCAGCAGGGCCGGATCACCGGGCTCGGGCGGCCGGCCGGGATCGAGCAACTCGGCCGGCAGGGCCCCGCTGCGGTACCCGATCGCCGCGGGCCGGGACTCCGGCGCGAGAGCCGCATACGCGCGGGTCAGATGTGGATGGAATTCGTGGACCAGGCGCAACCGCTCCGCGAGCAGGATCGAGGCATGGCCGGCCAGGTGCCCGTCCCAGACGTCCAGCGTGCCGAGATCGGCCCGTGCGGACCGTCCCGCGGTCTTCAGCAGGGCCGAGCGCTGCCGCAGCACCCGGTCGTAATCGGCGCGTACACCGGCCAGACCGGGTCGTCGCGCCGTGCACAACTCGTCCAGGAAACGGCGGCGCTCCCCCGGGTCGCCCCGGACCAGCGCCAGATCCTCGGGGGCGAACAACACGGTGTGCAGAATGCCGAGGATCTCTCGCGGCCGGCGCACCGGGGACCGGTTGATCTGGGCCCGATTGGCCGCGCCGCGGTTGAGTTCGATATCGATCCGCAATTCGCGGCCCAGATGCACCACATTCGCGCCGATCCGGGCACGATCGGCGCCGGCCCGCACGAGCGGTGCGTCGGTGGAGACCCGGTGTGACCCCAGCGTGGACAGATAGCCCAGCGCTTCGAGCAGGTTGGTCTTGCCGTTACCGTTGGCCCCCAGGAAAACCGTAGGGCCTGTGGATAACTCGATCTCAGCATGCTCCCAGGATCGGAAATCACGCAAGGTCAGAGCACGGATATGCACCTGTTCACACCATCCGGGAAATGACAGCCCGGTTATCCACAGCTGTGGATAACCGGGGATAGCGCAGGTCGCAGCGCTGGTTTGCGGAGGTATCGCTACCGACCGCTACGGCAGGCACGGTACACCAACACCGGCCGTAACGGGTGGATGTGTGCCGGTTCGTCTTTCCCGAACCCACGCCCGCTCAGCCCGGGAGCCGGACCGGCATCAACAGATAGATGTAGTCGCTCTCCAGCGCCGGATACGCACCGGAATCGAGCGGCTCCGGTTCCTCGTCGCGGGCGGGCAGCAGCACAGCCGGGCGGCTGGGGGTGGTGAACCCGAAGGTGACCCGCTCGGAGCGCAGCGCGGACAAACCGTCGATCAGGTAGCCGGGATTGAAGGCGATGGTCAGCGGTTCGCCCCGGAAATCGGCGGTGAGCCATTCCTCGGCGCGGCCGGCGTCGTCGCCGCCCGCCGACAGCAGCAGACCTTCACCGGAGAATTCCAGTCGCACCTGGGCACCGCGCTCGGCCACGAGCGCGACACGCTTGATCGCCTCGGTGAGCGAGGCGACCTCCAGTGTCGCGATCGAAGTGTGCTCCTTGGGGAGCAACTGGCGGAACTTGGGGAATTCGGCATCCAGCAGCCGGGTGGTGGTCCGACGACCACCGTTGACGATGCCCAGCAGTCCGTCGGCACCCGCTCCGGACCCCAGCGACAACTGCACCAGCCGGTCGGAGGCGCCCAGCGTCTTGGCTGCCTCGGACAGGGTGCGGGCGGGAATGAGCACCGCTGTCTCGATATCGGTGCGGGCGGGCTGCCACTGGATGTGCCGTACCGCGAGCCGGAACCGGTCGGTGGCCGCCAGCACCACCTGCGGCCCCTCGATCTCGACCCGGATACCGGTCAGCATGGGGAGTGTGTCGTCGCGGCCGGCGGCGACGGCCACCTGTCCGACCGCCTCACCGAATACCTCGACCGCCAGCTCCCCGCTGGACTGCGGGACCTCCGGCAACTGGGGATAGTCCTCCACCGGCATGGTCGGGAGCGAGAACTTGGCGCTACCGCACTGGATCAGCACGCGGGTGCCGTCCACGGAAACGTCCACCGGTTTGTTGGACAACGCCTTGGTGATATCGGCCAGCAGTTTGCCCGAGACCAGGACACGCCCGGGGCCGGCGACCTCGGCAGCGACCCGCATCTGCGCGGAGACCTCGTAGTCGAATCCGGAGACGGTCAGTCCGTCCTCGTCCGCGACCAGCAGGACTCCGCCGAGCACCGGGACCGGCGGGCGGGACGGCAGACTTCGCGCCACCCAGGCGACCGACTCCGCGAAATCCTCACGCGCGACCCGAAACTTCATGCCTGCAAGGTCCATCGCCCGAGGTGTCCTCTCCCGTTCAGTGTGGATCGACGGCTGTGCTGCCCCCGCGTATCCCGCTGTGCCGACTCCGCCACCGGCACGGCGGTCGATGCGGCGGCCGGAAATCCGGACCGACCGCCCCAGGAGTCTGGCACAAGCGGCCGACATCAGACCGTACCCCGTTTCGAGCTACGCGGTCGGCTGCCCCTCCGAGTGGAGGATACGTCCTGCGGCGGTGCCCGGGCCAGGCCGGGCGGGCATATCGAGCCGTATCGCCGTTGCCTGGGCCGATCGGCTGTGTACGACTGTGGATGAACAGCGGATGCGGCCGCTGTGGAACCTCCGGGCGTCGGGTCGCCGATATCCGCGCGCTCTCCCTGGTGTGGCCGTATCCACAGTCGTTCATAGGTAGCGGTGTGGACAACCGGGCAACCGGTCTCCCGTGCGGTGGCCGGATCACCACTTCTCGTCGGCGGCCCGGCGGCTGCTCTTCTCATCGATGTGGCGCAAACGCCGGCACGCCGCCGGCCGCGCCTCGATATGCGATCGATCGCCGATACGGGTTCCGGGTCTTCGGACGGGGCGTGTGGGTCGTAGCCGGACCTCGTTGTACGAGCGCCGGAGCGCGGTGTTGTGAGAGCGCCACAGGGCGGGCAGGGGAACGAGTCCGGTCCGGGTCTTCGAACAGATGGAGATCTGTGCAGCCGTGGAATGCCGCCCGCGAGTGAGCGCTGAACTTCCCGTGTCTGCCTCGCTGTCCTTGTCTCTCTTTCCGGCTCTGTGCGGTGGCGCGGTCCGCTCGAGACTTGTCCACACAACCTGTTTTGAAGAGAAATTCTCTAGATGAAGAACAGGAGTAGTAATAGGCCCTGTGGAAACTGTGGATTCCGCTGGTTTCCCCAGCTCACACCGCGTGTCTGCCTGTGGATGGCCAGGGGATAACTCGAGGATGAATCGAAGGCGGCTGTGGACAGGTTTTGTTGTCCACACCGCGTCCACAGGCCGTCCCCAACTCGGTCCCCAGATTCTGGCCAGTTGTGCACACTGTGCATGGATCCGTGGACAACCTGTGGATTCCTCGAGGAATCCTCGAGGAATCCACAGGTTGTCCCCAGCCCTCTGACCGGAACGTCGCTGCTCAGTAGCTGTGGACCAAATCGCCTGTGGAAACTGTGGATAAACAGCTTGTGGACAAGTTGCCCCCAGTACCCTCCTGATCCTGTGGACGAGCCGGTGGACAACCTGGGGAATCCACAGGTGTGGATAAGACATATGCCCAGCTCAGGGCCTTCACAAGCTGTTAGCAACACACCTGTGGATGCTTTCGACACGCCGATGCTTGTGGTATTCGGGTACGGCAGCGGGAGAAAGGTGATTCGAACGGTCGGGCAAGCGGATTGCGGCAGAACAACATCCGGGCTCGCCGCGCGAGCCGGAGGTCCGCCGCGGTCGACGAGTCGCCGCCCGAAAGGGGGCGGATCGCCCGGTCGGCGATTGCGGTTCGATCAGTGGACGACCCAGGCCCGCTCTCTTGCCTCCTGCCGAGTGGCAGTGGTGCCCGGACGAGGTAGAACACGTGCCCGGCCCGCATGCGGGCCGGCCTCGAGAACGGACCGAGAACCGAACTTCTCGGCATGAGTCCGCGCTATCGATCCGGGAGCGACGATAAATTCGAAATCGCGCGCGGGCCCATGGCAACCCGCGCGGGAGCGGTAACGGCCGCTCAGGCGACGCGGGTCGCGATTCCCGGATAGCTCAGTACGAGGCCCGATGCGTCGTAGATCAACCGGCAGGCGAAATCGAATGCGGGGGCGGAGTAGTCGTAGCGCTGCCGGGTACCGTCGTCGCTGGTGCGCCGATAGTTCTGTTCCAGGCGTGCGACGTAGAGATCGGTCGCGCGCACGTAGACCGCGGGCGCCGCGGCGCAGCCACCGGCAGGCAGCGCCAGGCGGTGGACGGGCAACATATTCGTCATGGCCGACGATTCCAGGTCCACGTCGAGGCAGCCGTCCAAATGCGGCGCCTCCGTACCGTCGATCACCCACCGCCCGGCACCGTCCGACTCGATCAGCACCGTATGCCATCCGGTAGGCGACCGGCCGGTGATGCGCGCGGAGCGGGTCGTCCAGCCCGAATCGACCGTGATCTCGTACTGCACGTACCAGGCCTGATCGTCCTCGACGGCGGTAGTGCAGCCCTCCATACGATGGCCGTCGCCGTCCCGCCATAGGTGGACGACCTCGAAGCCCGACCGGGCGTCCCGATGCGACCATGCCGCGGCCACCGGTAGATCGGTGAACGACATCTCTGCTCGCCTCCCCTGCGTCTTCGGCCGCGCGCGCCGGTTCGGCTCCGCTCTACTGCCCGGGCCGTCCCGGCCGCCGCATCGGCACCTGGTATGGCACACCGCCGATGCGGACGGGGAACCTCGCCCGCACGAACAGCTCATCGCCGATCGGGTGAAGATATCGCCTACTGAAATCCGGGTGCACATCCGCCGGACACCGCGCGTACGCGACGGTCAGCGGGAGCGTTGTTTGATCCGGGCGGTGAGTTCCTGGACCTGGTCGTACACCCGGCGGCGCTCCGACATCTCCTTGCGGACTTTCTTCTCCGCGTACATGACGGTCGTATGGTCGCGCCCGAATGCCTGACCGATCTTGGGCAGCGACAGATCCGTGAGTTCCCGGCAGAGATACATCGCGATCTGCCGGGCCTGGGCGAGCGGCCTGGCCTTACCCGGCCCGGTGAGCTCGTCCATCGAAGTATTGAAGTACTCGGCCGTGACGCCCATGATCGTGGACGCGGTAATTTCCACATCCTGGGATTCGGGCATCAGATCGCGCAGCACCACCTCGGCCACCGATTGATCCAGAGGCTGCCCGTTCAACGACGCGAAAGCGGTCACCCGGATCAGCGCGCCTTCGAGTTCGCGGATATTGCGTTCCACCCGGCTGGCGATGAGTTCCAGGACGTCGTGTGGCACATCGAGACGATCCATACGCGCCTTCTTGCGCAGAATGGCGATGCGTGTTTCCAGCTCGGGCGGCTGCACATCGGTGATCAGTCCCCACTCGAAGCGGGTGCGCAGCCGCTCCTCCAGCGTGGCCAGCTGTTTGGGCGGCCGGTCAGAGGACACCACGATCTGCTTGTTCGCGTTGTGCAGGGTGTTGAAGGTATGGAAGAACTCTTCCTGGATGCCTTCTTTGCCTTCGATGAACTGGATATCGTCGACGAGCAGGATGTCGGTCTCCCGGTAGCGGCGCTTGAACGCCACTTTGCGGTCGTCGCGCAGACTGTTGATGAAGTCGTTGGTGAATTCTTCGGTGGAGACGTATTTGACCCGCATCCCGGGGAAGAGCCGCTGGGCGTAGTGGCCGGCGGCGTGCAGCAGATGAGTTTTGCCGAGCCCCGAGGCACCCCAGACGAACAGCGGATTGTAGGCGCGAGCCGGGGCTTCGGCGATGGCGACGGCCGCGGCGTGTGCGAAGCGGTTGGATGCGCCGATGACGAACGTTTCGAAGGTGTACTTCGCGTTCAGGCTGGCCGACGGTTTCGCCGTATCCCCGGTACCCGGCGATTTCGCGAAGAATGTGGGCCAGGAGTCCCGGACGTTCACCACCTTCTCGTCCTCGAGGGGCACGTCGGGTTCCGGATCGACCCCTGGGTCGCGGACACTTTCGCGCAAACTGTCGAGATCGGTATCGCGCACCTCGTCCCGCGGTGCGCGATCACCGGGGGCGAGGTCGGGTGCGAACAGGGTTTCCTGGGCGGGGCGGGCGGCACGGCGTGGCGGAAGGATCGGATCCAGGTCGGGCCCGCCGTCCCGGACCGATGGTGCACCGCGCTCCCGGCCGTTTGCCACCGGGTCGGCCATATCGCCGCGGTTGCCCGCGTAGGGGTCGAGGTACTCCGCGGGCGGATACTCCCGATCCCGCTCGTATCCGGTGTCCCGCGGATATTCCGCGGACGGTGTGTATTCGCGCGGGTAGGACCGTGGTGCGGGATAAGGATCCCGTATCGGATCCTCGGTGTCGCGGGGTAGCACCGGATCGGAAGGAAAACTTCCGCCGTGCGGTAGCTCGGGCAGGGTCGGCCGACGCGGCGGCTCCCCCGGCAGCGGATCGGTGGTGCGCGGCAGTGTGGGATTGCGGGGCAGTTCTCCGGTCAGCGGCAGCTCGGCCTCATGGGAGAAGCCCCGGCCGGGAAAACGCGGTTCACCGGAGGCCTCCGCGGGATGCGGAAAACCGGGTTCCGGCTGGTATCCGCGCCCTGGGTACTCAACCCCCTCGGGGTCACGCACGGCCTCGTCCGGCCACGAGGTCTCGGCCGGTCCGGTCGGGGGGAAAGAGGGCGGGGCGGGCCGGGAACGACCGTTACCGAAATGGTCGGGCCGGCCGGCCGGCTCCGGTCGGCTGGTCATCCGGGCGTGCCGGGCCGGACCGTTGTCGGCGCCGGTGGGCAGAGGCGCGGCTATCCGGACCCCGAGACCTTCCACCTGGGGCCCCAGCCGGCGGCCGAGCGACCGGAGAATGGGTTCGCGCAGGTCACGTTCAATGGCTTCCTGAGCGAGGGAGGAGGGAACCGAGAGCAGCGCGAAGCCCTGCACGACCATCAATGGTTTGACCAGTTTGAGCCACGCCTGCTGAGCTCGGGTCACCGCGCCGATGGCACCGTCGGGCGAACCGGTGGTCAACTCCGCGACCACCTCCGGCCACACCGTGGCCAGTACGTTCTGCTCGTCGTCCATCCAGTGTCCTCCCCGGGAGTCGGTTGCTCGGCGCAGACGTCCGGGGCTCGCGGTGCGTCCACTGTACTGGTTCGTCCCAGTGACACCGCATACGTCCGCACCACCGCTCCGCCGTATCCCATGGATACGGTGCCCGGGGACGCTGCCCGGAATCCCCGATCTTCCGGCTGCGGCGTGGCACCTTCGGCCCTACGAATATGCCATTCACAGGGTATTTCCACACAATTATCCACAGATGGGGACAATCTCGGCGGACCGCCGCCCGCGGTCCCGCGCTGTGCGCGGGTCGGTGATGAGCGCCCGACCTGCACCCCTGTGCGTGCCCCACGATCGCATGGTGATCATCGCCACCTCGGGCGGGCGCCCGGATCGTCCGGTGTCCGCGAGGAACGCCGCAACCCGGGGGGCGAGTTTGACCCGGTAGAACTGGGTAAGTACCCTCGTACAGTCACCCCCCGGCGTGGTGATTGTTCTGTGCTGACCGTTCGCCAGGACCGCGGCGCCGGGTAGACATCGCCAGAATCACCGAAAAGCTTCGGGTGCCGCAGGGCGCCCACCAATTCGAGGAGTGTTGACCGTGGCCAAGGGCAAGCGGACGTTCCAGCCGAACAACCGTCGTCGGGCGCGCGTCCACGGTTTCCGTCTCCGGATGCGGACCCGTGCGGGCCGCGCTATCGTCTCCGCGCGCCGCCGTAAGGGCCGCGGCACCCTCACCGCCTGATTCCCCGTCGAATTCGGTGTCCGATGCCGGGTCCGCCGAACCCCGTAACCCACGCCGCCGGTAGCTACGCCGCAGCGGCGGCTTCGACGAGCCTCGGGCGTCCGGGTGCTTCCTGAGCCGCACCGGCTGCACCACCGTGCCGACTTCTCCCGAACGGTACGGCGCGGCAGGCGCATGGGAAATCGCGATCTGGTCGTTCACGTGCTGGCCGATCAGGGCGACCAGGCACTGCGTGACGTGCCGGTTCGTTCCGGTGGTCCGCGATTCGGGCTGATCGTCAGCAAGGCGGTGGGCAACGCGGTCGTACGACACCGCACGGCCCGCCGCCTGCGTCATATCTGTGCAGAACTGACCGCCGACATCCCCGCCGAGGTGGATATCGTGATCCGCGCACTTCCCGGAGCCGCGACAGCCGGCAGCGGCGAGTTGCGCCGCCAGCTGCGCAGCGGATTGCGCAAGCTCGGTGTTCTATCGGCCGTGACGGCCGGCCGGGGTACGTCACGATGAGCGCGCTGGTTGCTTGCGCGGCGACCGTCCGCCGGTGGCCCGCGAATATTCTGATCTTCTCGATCGAGCTGTACCGGACCTACGTCTCCCCCACTCGCTTGCCGGTGTGCCGATTCACCCCCACCTGTAGTGAGTACGCGGTGACCGCACTGCGCACCCGTGGGCTGGTGATCGGTCTCGGACTGACGGCCGTGCGACTGGCCAAATGCGCGCCCTGGCACCCTGGTGGGTGGGATCCCGTACCGGAGCGGCGGCGCAACGTCGGCCACGACGATCCGCGGACCGAAGCTTGTAAGGGATCACCGCACGCGGTGATCGGTGACACTACCGACGGGAGTGCATAGAGCCGTGCTCGACTTCATCTACTATCCGGTGTCCTGGATCCTCTGGTTCTGGCACCGGGTCTTCGGCTTCGCCTTCGGGGCGGACAACGGCCTTTCCTGGGCTCTGTCTGTGGTGTTCCTCGTCTTCACGCTGCGTTTGGTGCTCTACAGGCCGTTCGTGAGACAGGTTCGAACCACCAAGCAGATGCAGGAACTGCAGCCGCAGATCAAAGAGCTGCAGAAGAAGTACAAGAACGACCGCCAGAAGATGGCGCTGGAGATGCAGAAGCTCCAGAAGGATCACGGCTTCAACCCGCTCATGGGTTGCCTCCCGATTCTGGCGCAGGTGCCGGTGTTCCTGGGCCTGTTCCATGTGCTGCGTTCGTTCAACCGGACCGGTCACGGATTCGGTCAGCTCGGGATGGACCCGTACACCAACGCCCACACTCCGAACTATGTCTTCAACGCCGACGATGTGCAGTCCTTCCTGAGCGCCCGTATTTTCGGTGCGCCGATCTCGGCGTTCATCACCGCACCGGCAGACGAGCTGCTGGCCTTCGCCGACTACGGCGGGATCCCGAGCAAGGTCAGCATTGCCGCGGTCGCGATCCCGCTGATGGTTATCGCCGCGATCGCCACCCACTTCAACGCGCGGGCCTCGGTGGCCCGCCAGAGCGCCGAGGCCGCGGCCAACCCGCAGGCCGCGCTGATGAACAAGCTGGCGCTGTGGGTCTTCCCGTTCGGTGTGCTCGTCGGTGGTCCCTTCCTCCCGATCGCCATCATCCTCTACTGGGTCTCCAACAACATCTGGACCTACGGCCAGCAACACCTGGTCTTCGGCCGGATGGCCAAAGAAGAAGAAGCCAAGCGTCAGGCCAAAGCGGCGAAACAGGCCGAGAACGCACCCAAGCCCGGCGCGAAACCCGTCGATATCAAGAAGAAGCCGGTGAAGGCCGGCGGTGAGACGGATTCCGATACGGCGGACGCCGGCAAGGCGGAAACGAATGGTTCGGCAGCGGCGAAGCCGACCACCAAGTCCGGCGGTAAACAGTCGGGCCAGCGGCGGTCGAGCGGTCAGAAGCGACCGGGTAACCGCGGTCGGGCCAATCAGAAGCGCCGGCGCTGAGCTACCCCCAACCCCTTGTGATCGTGATCCCGGCCGGGGCAGGCCGGGATCCGGCGAGCAGATAAAGGAAACACATGACTCTCGAGACCGAAGGTGGGGACGCCACCGTATCCACGACCGTCGTGGAGACCGAGTCCGACGATGCGGTGAGCGAGGCCGAGGAGGCGCTCATCGAAGAGGGTGAGATCGCCGCTGACTACCTCGAGCAGTTGCTCGACGTGCTCGACTTCGACGGTGATATCGATCTCGACGTCGAAGGCGACCGCGCGGTGGTGAGTATCGACGGTGGTAAGGACCTGACGAAACTGGTCGGCCACAGTGGCGAGGTGCTCGACGCGCTCCAGGAACTCACCCGGCTCGCGGTGCAGCAGTCGACCGGTGTTCGCAGTCGGCTCATGCTCGATGTAGCGGGTTGGCGCGCCAAGCGCCGCACTGATCTGAGTGCGCTCGGTGCCGCGGCCGCGCAGCGTGTTCTGCAGACCGGTGCACCCGAGGAGCTCGCACCCATGACTCCGTTCGAACGCAAGATCGTGCACGATGCGGTCGCCTCGATCGAGGGTGTCGTGAGTGAAAGCGAAGGCGTCGAGCCGAACCGTCGAGTGGTAGTGGTACCAGAATGAAGCCGCGGCCCGTGCGGTAGCCGGGCGCCGAGTGGTCGGGCGAGGCCCGGGTCCGTGGACCCGGGCCTCGCCTGTTTCCGAGATCTCTCCCTTGCCGCTGCGTTGCGACAACTACGGTTGAGGGCCGGTAGAGAAAATTCGTGTCAGGCGAGTCGACACGACTACACACAGAAGGGTGTTTCACGTGAAACCAGATCTCGGCGATCCGGAGGCCGGCCCACCGGAATCGCTGCCGCCGGCCGAGGCAGAGATCGTCTTCGGCGCCCGGTTGGAGTTGGCACGTGACTACTGGACCGCACTCGCTACTGCCGGTGTGGAGCGCGGGCTGATCGGACCGCGGGAGGTGCCGCGCCTTTGGGAGCGGCACATCCTCAACTGTGCGGTCGTCGGCGAACTCATCGGCGAAGGCGCATCCGTGGTCGATATCGGCAGCGGTGCCGGCCTGCCCGGAATCCCTCTCGCATTGGCCCGCCCGGACCTACGTATCGTCCTCGTGGAACCCCTACTGCGCCGCACGGTCTTCTTGAAGGAATTCATCGACGCGGCGGGACTCGCGATCACCGTGGTACGCGGCCGGGCGGAACAACCCGGTGTCATCCAAGAGGCGGGCGGCGCGGATGTCGTCACTTCCCGCGCGGTCGCTCCCCTCGCGCGGCTGGCCGAGTGGTCGATTCCGCTGCTCCGGGAGCACGGCCATATGCTCGCCCTCAAGGGATCCAGTGTGGCCGAGGAGTTGGAACGCGACCGCGGCGCGGTGGAGCGGGCCGGTGCCGGTAATTTCTCCGTTCTGGAATGTGGAGCCGGGATAGTCGCCACGCCCACCATGGTCCTGTCGGCGGAACGACTGCGCCGCTCGGAGCGCGCGCCGAAGAAGATCAAGCGCGCCGCGCGAGCGGAGCGCCGGGTCGGCCGGAAGTAGGGCGGGAAGCCGGGAGCGAACCCGCCACGGTTCCGACACCATCGCATCCGCGATCAGCCGACCAGCAATCGCAGGTCGACCCGGGGAAGGCATAGATATTTCTTGCCCGCGACACCGCCCCTCCCACGGCGGACCGCCGGCGCATGATGTTTCCCGTGAAACGTCCGCCCGTTCGACTTGCGGCCCGGTTACTCGGGTTGCGGGAGGATGTTGGGAGCTGATTCGACCGGGTTGGGAGGTTCGGCAGAACTTTCTCGTCCGCCGGTGCTCGTTGATTCGCTCCCCTCCTGATGAGTCTCGGTGCGACTCCGACGCCTGCAACTGGTTCACGGCGTAGGACTCAGATCCTGCGAGCGCTCGCAGTTCGACAGGAAGTCGATCTTCCGTTCGTTGGTTGTCGGGTCGCCTGGGACAGCCGGACGCGCATCTGAGGGGTTTCACGTGAAACGGCTCGGCGAGCCCACTCGGGCTTATCGCAGCAAGCGGGTCACGGAGTGGGCCGCGGCCGGCCGGCGCGTCGGCGCAGCGAACCGCCCGGCCCGGGCGCTCGGAAGTGCCCGCGGATTCGGCCGCCGCAGTTCTCGGATTGGACTGCGGGCTGGTGGTTGTGCGCGGTGCGATGGAAATGGTTGGAATGCTGGGCGAATCCGAATGCTGGGCAAGTCCGGTGGTTGATCATTGCTGTTGCTGTTGCTGTTGCTGTTGCTGTTGACGGGATGGGACGGGCCCCTACGGCAGTCGGCGGCGAAGTGATGGGCTGCCGAAACCTGCTGCTTCGAGATCGGCAGTCCGAGCTGTCGCGCTCTGGGCGAGCAGTTCATTGCAGTGGAATGTCGCTGCGCTTTGCCTCGACGGGGTCGCGAAGCGGACTCTCCTGCCATTACGGCTCGTGGTGGTGCGGTCATCCGAAAACATCGGTCGCTCGCTGTTCGGTCGATTTCCGGCTCATCTCCACGGGCCGGCGTGGATGATCGGGCTGTACAGGTCTGAGTGTGGCTGTGCATCGCAGGCCGGAACGCCAGTTGCTCGGACAGACCCGGAGTGATTTCGGTGGTGGGTCGACGGGGTGGCCGGTAGCTACCTGCGTCACGAAGCTTGAAGCGTGGGCAGGAAGGGTTGAAGGCGAGGTGACCGGTCCGGGGGCCGTCACCTCGTCGACTGCACTGTCTCGTCCGAGCCCAGTCCGTCGAGCCCGCTGTTTCTGATCGTCGAAGGGCAGGTATACCTGTAGCGCGGAAAGTGACTCGGCGGGGCCGAGGTGGGTGTAGCCACACCTACCCAACGAACCGTCACTGTGACAACATGGCTGGCTATCGAGGGTGGGGTAGTAGAACTTTCACTCAACGCGCTGACCGTCGGGACCGGTCTTCGCCACCCTGTGATCGCCTCCTCCGGATCGGAAATTAGTGCCGTAATGGCGTGCCGTCGGTGGTTGGTGAAGGGGGCGCCGGCTGCGTCTCGGAAGCCGGTTCGCCACAGTGCTTCCAGTGATCGATGCGTCGCGTGGTCGATGTTTCCCGTGAAACATCGCGCTCGGACCCGTTGGCGGCCGTCGCTGGGCGCCGAAACATGAAATGTTGTGTGTGTCGTAGGCGCGTCGCCGCGATTCAGCTTTCTTATCGCGCCTGCGGCTGGCAAGCTATTGAGCGTCGGGCGTGAGCGTCGGTGCCACGTAGGAATCTTGGTGTTGCAGCGGTGAAAGCTCCGCTCGGTCGACTGGCGACTGAGTGTCAGCGTCGGAGGAGGTAGCTTCGCATGATCACGCATCGTTGCGAAGCTGTCCGGTCCTCACGCAGATGCCGAGGTCGTCGTCGTGGAGCATGATTCGAACCAGTACGGCTTGTTTCGACGACACGGCGCCGGCGTCCGTCAGGCCACGTGACTTGCAGTTCTCGCGTTAGGAGCGGTCTATGTCGAGCGGTTCAGCGAATGTTTCACGGGAAACATCACGCGTACCGGGAATGCTGGACGACAGCAATATCGGCCCGGAAGCCTTCGGGAGTACGCCATACGGGCACATCTCCCCCACCGAGACGCCGATTGCTGCCGAGGCGCACCGCGCGAGCCAGCTAATGCATCCAGGAAAGGTGACAGTGCCGAAACCGCATGAGCAACGCATCATCACCGTGGCCAACCAGAAGGGCGGGGTGGGTAAGACCACGACGACGGTGAATCTGGCCGCCGCTCTGGCGCACCACGGGATGAAGGTGCTCGTAATCGATCTCGATCCGCAGGGCAACGCCAGTACTGCGCTGGGGGTCGAACATCATTCAGGTATCCCGTCCACGTACGAACTGCTGATCGGCGAGATCAAGGTTCAGGACGCGATCCAGCAGAGCCCGCACAGCGATAATCTTCTCTGCATTCCGGCAACGATCGATCTGGCCGGGGCCGAGATCGAGCTGGTCTCCATGGTGGCCCGGGAAGCGCGCCTCAAGGGAGCTATCCAGGAAGCCAATATCGCCGGCTACGACATCGACTACGTCATGATCGATTGCCCGCCTTCGCTCGGTCTGCTCACCATCAACGCGATGGTCGCGGCGCGTGAGGTCCTGATCCCGATCCAGTGCGAGTACTACGCGCTGGAAGGTGTGGGGCAATTGATCCGGAACATCGGCCTGGTGCAGTCGCATCTCAACCCCGATCTCCATGTATCGACGGTAGTGCTCACGATGTACGACGGGCGCACCAAGCTGGCGGACCAGGTCGCCGAAGAGGTGCGCAGCCACTTCGGCGATGTGGTGCTGCGCTCGGTGATTCCGCGCAGTGTCAAGGTTTCCGAGGCACCCGGGTACGGGATGACGGTTCTGGATTATGATCCGGGCTCCCGCGGTGCCTTGAGCTATCTGGATGCCGGCCGGGAGCTTGCCGCACGCGGTGCGGTGAACTACGCCGCGGCGGCGGATGGCGCGGAGTGAACGGATCGAGTGTGATCGGGTGTGGTTGTGGACGCGGGCAAGGGAAGGGGTAGGCCGGTGAGTCAGTCGAAAAAGGGTGGGCTGGGACGCGGTCTGGCGGCATTGATCCCGACGGGACCGACGCCGGTCGCGGCGGGTCTGGGGACCGAGGCGGCCAATGCGGTGATCGGGCTGGATCCCGGGCCCCGCCCAGCATCTACCTACCTTCATCAAGTGCCGGAGCCCGTGGACGTTCCGGAGCTGGCTTCGGCTGGTGACGCGGTGTATCGAGAGATAGCACCGGACAAGATCGAGGCGAATCCCAAGCAGCCGCGTCAGTATTTCGACGACGAGGCCCTCGCGGAGCTTGTCCACTCGGTCCGGGAATTCGGGCTGATGCAGCCGATCGTGGTCCGGGAAATCGAACCGGGCAGCGGCCGCTACCAGCTCATCATGGGAGAGCGGCGCTGGCGGGCCTGTCAGCAGGCCGGTCTGGAAACGATCCCGGCCATCGTCCGTGAGACCAATGACGACGCCATGCTCCGGGACGCGCTGCTGGAGAATATTCACCGCGTGCAGCTGAACCCACTCGAAGAGGCAGCGGCCTATCAGCAGCTACTCGAAGAGTTCGGGGTGACCCAGGAGGAACTGGCCACCCGGCTCGGCCGGTCCCGGCCGGTGGTGACCAATATGATCCGGCTGCTGAAGCTACCGATCCCGGTGCAGCGCCGGGTGGCGGCGGGCGTGCTCTCCGCCGGGCACGCGCGAGCGTTGCTGGGTCTCGAGGGTGGTGCCGACGCACAGGAGGTGCTTGCCGCTCGGATCGTTGCCGAGGGGTTGTCGGTGCGTTCCACCGAGGAGGCGGTGAAGTTGGCGAACCGGGAGGAGGAGCCGCCCAAACCGCCGGTGCCTAAGCGGCCGCCGATCCACTCCCCTGGGCTACAGGATGTGGCCGACCGCCTATCGACATCGTTCGATACCAAGGTCTCGGTGAGTCTGGGTAAACGGAAAGGCAAGATCGTGGTCGAGTTCGGATCGGTCGACGATCTGGAACGGATTGTCGAGCTGATGATGCAGTCGGCACTCGAAAACTGATACTTCGCCTCGTGTCGCCCGCGTAACCTCTCCCTTCGAGCTGAAACGTCACTGTGACAGTGGTCGATCGTGGGGTCAGAGCGCGGCTACGGGAATCAATCGAAGATCACGGTGACGCGAAATGAGGCGGGTTCGCTTGATCGCATATTCTGGCTGTCGAGAAAATTATGATGCGGCGTGAGCGTAGACGAATCGGATAGCTGGAGGCTGAGCAGAGCGGTGTCGACCAGCGTCACAGGACTAACCCTGGAGAGCATCAGCCGGCTACCGGCTCATGCCCGCCGTTGTGTGTTCTGGGAAATGGATCCCGCGGTGGCCGCGGACTCGTGCGGATTCAGCGATCCGGTTTTCGAGAAGGAAGCCTGGATCTCGACTGTCATGCTCGAATGGGGTTCCTGCGGCCAATTGGCGACCGTCGACGACAAGACCGTCGGCTGCGCCCTCTACGCGCCGCCCCGGGTCGTTCCGCGTGCCGGCCTCTTCCCCACATCCCCCGTGAGCCCCGACGCGGTACTGCTGACCACCCTCGGCACGGAGTACCCCGACCTGGACGGCGATATCGCTTACCGCTTGGTGCAGGGCGTGGTCACCGATTTGGTCCGCCGGGGTGTGCGCGCTCTGGAAGCGTTCGGTATCCGCGGGACCCCACCGAGCACCGCCCTGTCCGATCGGCCCACCGGGACCATGCGCCTGATGGAACGGATCGGCGTCCCCGACCGCGGTTCGCGAGGATCCAGCATGGATTGCAGCCCGCAGAACTGCATGATCGAATCGGACTTCCTGGAGGAGGTCGGATTCGAGGTGGTGGCACCGCACCACCGTTTCCCGCGGTTGCGGCTCGAACTCGACTCCGACCACGGTTGGAAGGAAGATGTCGAGCATGCTCTCGATCAGCTGCTGGCGGCTGCGTCGATGACCGTGCCGACCCGGGTCCTCACGCTGTAGCAGCCGCTCGGCCGACCGGGGAACTCGCTAGCCGCTGTCGGCGGCGGCGAGTTCTTCGGCCAGCAGTTCGGCGAAAGTGTATGTGCCGGTGGGCTGATCGTCCTGGCCGAGCAGGTAGAGGCGCTTCACCGAGATCAGGATCGCTTCCGCGATGACGTCGCGCATCCGGGGGCTGGCCAGCACCGAGGCATCGTACTGGTTGGTGACATAGCCGAGATCGACCTGAACAGTCGGCATCTTGGTCAGACGCAGTAGATCCCAGGTACGTGGATGGGTGCGGCAATCCTGCAGCGAGGTACGGGCCACCACCTCACGCTGGATGAACCCGGCCAGGACCTGGCCGATCATGGACACCGACCCGTGCGAATTACCGAAGTAGAACCCGGCGACGCCGTTGGCCATGGGGCTGGAATTGGACGCGCACCGCAGCGAGATCATCAGATCCGCGTCGAAGGCGTTGGAGGTTTCCGCGCGCTCCACATCGGTCGGATTGCTCCCCCACGGGCGGGACAGGAAGGTTTCCATCCCGGTGGCCGCCATCCGGCCCTCCAACCGGCTGGCCAGATCCCACAGCACCTCCGATTCGTACACGTCTCCGAATTCGGTGGGTATGGCACGGCCGCGGTCGTCTCCACCCAGACCCGGATCGATGACGATGCGCTTACCGGTGAGCTGCGGCCCTGCCCGGTGCACCACTTCCTCCTCGGCGATCCGGTGCGGGTTGCCCCCGGTGACCCGGGCACCGAGCAATTCCAGCGAACGCAGCGTGTCCGGACCGCAGATACCGTCGGCCGACAGGCCGATCTCGCGTTGGAACGAGGTCAATCCCTCGTGGGTATGCGGACCGAAGAACCCGTCGACCCGGTGCACGTAGAAGCCGAGGTCCTGCAACCGGCGCTGCAGCGTCGCCACATCGTCGCCGTAGAGCGGTGCGGAGAGCTGGTAGATGAGGGTGCGGGCGCCCAGCCGATACGACGCCTCTTTCAACGCCCGATAGGTGGCCGGACCGACGACGCCGTCGACCAGGAGTCCGCGATGCTGCTGAAACGCACGCACCGCGGAATCGAGCGGGTAATCGAAAGTGGCTTCGGTGTCTTTCCAGTATTCGCCCGCGCTATCGGTGTCCACGCCGTTGTGCGCGTGCAGGAACCCCAGACTTGCCAGGGTGCTCCGAACCTCTGCTACGGCTGGACCGGTGTCGCCGTGACGAAGTCGGTGCATGCGTGAGGGCCCTTCCTTCCGTCAATCCCGGGTACCCACTCATGCGACGGCCTACACCCTCGCACGACGGAGCGTGGTCGATTCTGTCAGACCCGGACCGGAATTCGACAATCTTGGTCAGGGCATACTACGGCGCGTCGCCGTGTCACGGCCGCCTGTTGGCGTATTCGAGACGTCAGATCACGTCTTCGAGTTCCCGCAGGAGAGCGGCCTTGCCCTTGGCTCCGACGATCTGTTTCACCGGCTTGCCACCGGCAAAAAGAATCATAGTCGGGATGCTCATCACCTGATAATCGCGGGCGGTCTCGGGATTGGCGTCGATGTCCAGTTTGGCCACCGTCAGTTTCTCGCCGTGCGAGCCGGCGATCTCCTCCAGCACCGGGGCGACCATCTTGCACGGCCCGCACCAGGTGGCCCAGAAATCGACCAGCACCGGCTTCTCGCTCAGCAGCACATCGTCGGCGAACGACTTGTCGGTGACGGTGACCGTGTTGGTGCTTTCGGACATGGGTGTTCTCCTCGATCTTCCCGGACGCGACGCGCCCGCGGGTCAGTTCGCTACGGCGACGTCGACCGGCTGGTCGGCATTCCGGAGCGTATTGCTGGTGATATCGCCCCTTTCGGCGAGCCAGCGTTCGGCGTCGATGGCGGCGCGGCAGCCCGTGCCGGCGGCGGTGATCGCCTGCATATAAGTGTGGTCGACCAGGTCACCGGCGGCGAAGACGCCCTCGACGGTGGTCTGGGTGCCCGGTTCACGGACCTGCACGTATCCCTCGGCGTTCAGCTCGACCTGGCCGCGGACGAGTTCGCTGCGCGGATCGTGACCGATGGCCACGAACAGGCCCGTGGCGGCGAGCTCGGAGGTTTCGCCGGTCCGAGTGTCCCGCAGGGTCAGCGAGGTGACGCTGGTCTCGCCGTGTACCCGCACGACTTCGGCATTGAGGTGGAAGCGGATCTTCTCGTTGGCCTTGGCGCGTTCGAGCATGATGCGGGAGGCGCGGAACTCTTCGCGCCGGTGCACCACGGTGACACTGGCCGCGAATTTGGTGAGGAAGATCGCCTCTTCCATCGCCGAGTCGCCGCCGCCGACCACCACGATGTCCTGGCCCTTGAAGAAGAAGCCGTCGCAGGTGGCGCACGCGCTCACACCGCGACCGAGCAGATCCTGCTCGCCGGGGACATCGAGGTAGCGGGCGGCCGAACCCATGGCGAGGATCACCGCGTGCGATTCGTACACATCCTCGCCCACGGTGATCTTCTTCACCGGGCCGCTCAGATCGATCGCGTCCACATCTTCGGTGCGGATATCGGCGCCGAAGCGTTTCGCCTGCTCGCGCATCTGTTCCATGAGGTCGGGGCCCATGATGCCGTCGCGGAAACCCGGGAAGTTCTCCACCTCCGTGGTGGTCATCAGCGCGCCGCCGAATTGGGTGCCCTCGAAGACCAGCGGCTGGAGTTCGGCGCGGGCGGCGTACACGGCGGCGGTGTAACCGGCCGGTCCGGAGCCGACGATGATCAGGTCGCGAACTGGCGTGCTCATGGGACCCTTCCAGAAAAGCTAGCGGGGACGATTCGGTCAACAACAGGGTAGACGCGCTTTGTTCCCGGCCCCCGCGCCCGCCGGGCGGCGGGCCTCCCACAGGCCTCGTACGGTCGCAGCGCAGGCGGGGCGATGGGCGATGCCTAGCCGATATCGGTGGGGGTGGCGAGAACCTCGGGGTTACCGGGGGCGCAGCCGGGGCCGACCACCAGGGCGGTGATCTGCGCTCCATTGCGGCCGCCGACCAGGATGAGGACCGCTTCGCGGCCGCGGAAGTCCATATCGGCCGACCCCAGCACCGGACGATCTATTCCGGCGGCCGCTACGCAGGCGGTGAGTGCTGCGGGATCGGCGAGGCGACCGCCGACGTCGTTGCGGCCGAGCGCGCGCAGCGCCACCGCCGTATCGAGCCCGGGGCCCGGTTCGGTACTCGCGGAGGGCGGTGGGGCCGCTGTGGGTGTGGTGCCGGTACCGGAACCACCGACGGTGAAGAACGCGGCACCGATGGCGACCACGAGCACGGCCGCGGCGGCGACCCCGGCCGCGAGACGGCGCCGCCTGCGGTGGGCATCCAGGGAGACGGGGGCGGTGAGACCCGCGGGCTCGAAAGCTGTTCCGGCGCCGGCCTGGTCGAGCGCTGGGGGCGGGGAACCGAGTGCCGGCGGTGGGAAATCGGCAGGATTCGGTGGCGATGCCGGCGGTGGATCGGGGAGGCTGTTCCCCGCCGTAGCGGTTCCGGAGCCGCTTCCCGGCCGGCCCAGCGATTCGGCCAGTGCGTCCAGGCGGGCGGCGATATCACCGGGAATCGGGCGGGTGATCCGCTCGGCGGCGCCCAGGGCCGCCAGCGACCCGCGGAGCTCGTCCAGCGAGTCGAGATAGCGTTTCGCCTCTGGGTCGCGCTGGACCGCGGGCCACAGGCGAGCACTGAGCTCCGGATCGATATTTCCGGCGTGCAGGTCGGCGAGCAACTCCGCCGGGAAAGGAGGTTGCGGAATGGGGCTCATGACCTGCACACCTCCAATGCTGCTGCGTCCATCTGACTCGGATACCGATTCCTGCGGCCGGTTTTTCTGTACTCCCTCGGGTACATACCGTTCGGGAGGAAAAATGTGTCACTTGTACTGACGCGACAGAACTACATCTGGTTCCTCTCCACATGCAGAGAATCCAGTTCGGTCTTCAGGCGCTGCCGGGCCCGCGCACATCTGCTCTTGACGGTGCCCACCGGAACACCGAGTAGTTCCGCGGCGTCGGCGACGCTGTACCCTTCCACGTCGACCGCCACGACCGCCGCCCGCTGGTCGGGTGGAAGCCGGAAAAGCGCGCGTTCGAGCACCAGCGAGATATCGACCCGGCTGTAATCGTCCGAGTCGTCGGAGATCTCGGGCCAGACCTCCGGCGCCAGGAACAGCGTGGGCCGTGCGCGGTTGCGGCGGATGCGATCGAGGCAGGCATTCACCACGATCCGGTGCAGCCAGGTGCGCACCCCGGATTCCGCCCGGAAGGACCCGGCGTTGCGGTGTGCGGACAGCAGCGCCTCCTGCAGGGCGTCGGCCGCGTCCTCCGGGGTGTAGCAGACGCGTACCGCGGTCTGCCACAGATGATCGTTGTGCCTGCGGATCAGTTCGGCGAAAGCATGCGGTGCACCGTTCGCGTGGGCCCGCAGCAGATCTGTATCGGTTGTCGTATCCAGCTGGGATTCCCCTGTTCCCACCGCGGTGGTTCGTGTCCGCGCACGACCCCCCGCGTTCACTTCGGACGCCAATAGCCAACCCCTTGGACAGCGCTCACGGCAGCGACGACAGCCGGTGATCCGGTACCGACAATCACTGCGGTGGGCAGCGTGCGGAATCGAACCCCTGATCCCGCCGGGCTCCCTGCTGAGAGCGCGGAGCGCGATCATATCCCGGCAATCGATTCGGCGGCAACCGATCTCGGCCCACACGCGTGCACGTGCAGGCCACTCGGCACGCACCGATCAGCGTTCGGCTTCGAACCCGAGTTCGGCGATGGAGCTCTGGAACTGCGCGCCCGAATTACCCAGTCCGGTAACCCAGATGAGGACGTAGCGCGCCGCTTGATCGGTCTGGATCGGAACCTCGGTCACCCCGTCGCCCAGGACGGCCGTGCCGACGAGCTGGGTCTGATCGAGGGTGGCCGCCTCGGTGGGCGAGGTACGGATCTCGACACTGGTTCCCGGGGTGGAGGAGGTGATCGAGACCTTGGTCAGCGTTGCGGGACTGGGCAGCGTGGCCAGCAGTCCGACGCCCTTCTTCAGCGCCGGGAACTGCTGGAAGTACTGGTCGGTGCGCCAGGAGGTCGCCGGATCGCCGTCCGTGGTGGTGGCGGCGCCGGACGGATCGTCGGGGGTGCCCTCCGGGGAGAACACGACCACTCCGCTCGCCGGCACCGGTACCCCGTCGGCCGCGGCGGGCGCCGACGACGGCCCTGCCGGTGTCTCCGAGGCATCCGGTGCGCGGCTGGTGGTGAGACCGATGACCTTCTGCTCGTTGAGCGGCTCGCTGGAGCTACCCGGGGCGAATACGCTGACCAGCCACCAGATGACGATGCCGACGACCAGGGCGGTGAGTATGCCCAGGGCCACCATGATCCACATCATCCGCTGCGATTTCTCGCGTTCGGCGGCGAGCAGTTCCGGATCGGCCAGCGATTCCTCGACCGGCGCCGGGGCCCGCTGCCCGAGCCGCAGCACCGGAATGAAATCGGTCTTCTGGTCCACCACCGACGCCTGCTCCAGCACATGCTGGATGGTGGCGGCGGTCCGGACGCCCTTGTCGGGCTCCAGTGACCGCACCGCCACCGCGGAGATCTCGAACGGGACCTCGGGCCGGATCTGGCGGGGTTCCACCGGAGTGCCGTCGGGGCCGAAATCGGCCGGGCGTAGGCCGCCGACCGTCGCGGCGGTACCGAATGTGGCGTCCTGGCGCAGCGGCCAGCGGGCGGTCATGAGGGCGTACAGCATGGCGCCCAGGCCGCGGACATCGCTTTGCGGATCCGCGTCGCCCAGGGTGCCGGGGAAGGCCAGTACCGCATCGCCGGATGCGCTGATGCGGATCCGGTCCGGATGGTCGATGGACAGGGCTCCCCCGCTGCGGTGGGCCATTTCGGTGGCCGAGGCGAGGACGCGGATGGCGCGCGCGGCACCGATCGGCGACGGGACGGTTTCGGCCATTTCGCGCAGCGAACGGCCCGGGGTCCACTCGGCGACCACGATGCCGCCGGAACTACCGCGCACCACGTCCAGCACCCGGGCCAGACCCGGGGAGTTGATCCGGCCCAGCCGCAGGGTCCGGGACAGAATCGCCTGCGGGCCGTCCTGACCGGAATTACCGGCGGCCTTCTGATCGGCGTCGACGAAGGTCAGCGCGACCTCCCGGTCGAGCTTGATATCGAGCGCCTGCCAGAACCGCAGCCCGCGGGCTCCGCCGTGTCCGGCCAGCAGCCGGTAACGGCCACCGGCGACCGAGGCGCCGGGAATGAGCTCGGGCCCGCGCTGAACCCGGCTGGACCGGGTCATCGGCGGGACCGGGACCATGCCGGTGTCGTAGACCGAGTCGGTGGCCGAGACCGTCGCACCGGCCTGGTGTAGTTGCTCTTCCGACAGGTGTTCGCCGGGTTCCTCCGGTTCGTATCCGTCGTCCGATTCGCGCGGGGATCGCGCGGTTTCGTCGTCGGAGTAGGCCCCCGATTCCATCCGCGGCTCCGCCGGATACGCCGGATCGTGCGCGGCCGGCCCACCGACCCCGCGCCGAGTGTGCGGGTCGCCCGGTGCCGTCTGCTCCGGGGGAACATCGGTGGACAGGCGACCGCTCGCCGGATTCGAGGAAGAATCGGCGGCTGGGCGCTCGCCCACCGCGTCGTCGCTCACCCTCGGACCTCCTTCGCCCTGGTATGCCGCAACTTCAGCGGTCCTGCCTCTTGTGCTCGTCTGCCGAACAGGGTACGGGAACTGACCCGAGCCGGTGCGATCAACCGAGTCCGGCCGGATCACCGGCAGCACCATGGTGCTCTGTGCGTCCATGGCCGAGTCGAAGCCGGAGTACGCCAGGTACGGATCCGGCCGGTGCAGAACGCGGGTCGCGTATTCGTCCTCGGCGGGTCCGAGGTCGATCTCGGGGGCCGGCGGGGTGATGCCGAGGCGGCGGGAGACTGCCACCGTGATCGCGACGACCTCGGGGATACCGGCCAGTCGCATCAGCCCGAACGCCACCGCGAACATGACGATCGCGGTGATACCCACCCGGATGAACGATCCGGGACCGCCGAGTGATTCGGTCAGCCGGTCCAATCCCATGACCCGGTCCGCGATGAGCATGACGGCGCCGCCTGCCAGCGAGGCCAGCAACACTCGGCTGACCGTCCGCCCGACATTGGCCATCCGCAGATCACCCAAACTGCGGTGCAGCAGAAAACCACCGATCACCGCGCCGGTGGTGAAGCCGAGGCCGGTGGCGACGCCGAGCACGATAACCACCTGCTGACTGCTGTCGGCGATGACCGGGGCCAGCGCCGAGAACAGGATTTTGATGGTGGTGATGCCCAGGATGATCCAGGTGGGTGTCCACGCTTGTTCGCGGGCGTAGAACACGCGTAGATGGATCAGCACCAGCGAGTACGGGATCAGGGTGAACGCCGAGAAGCTCACGGCGGTACCGAGCCGGGAGGCGTCCTCGGCGAACCGAGCGTAGCCGAACAGCGCGTCGCCGACCTGTGGACCGGCGATCGTCAGGAAGGTGACGATGGGGATCAGCGCGATCATGGTCAGCCGGGTGGCGGCCGAGAGATCGTCGACCACCGCGGGGGTGTCGTCGTTGGCGGCATTGCGGCTCAGCCGGGGCATGATCGCGGTGAGCAGGGTGACGCCGATGACGCCGTAGGGCAGCTGGAGCAGCAGCCAGGCGTTCTGGTAGATCGCCGGGCCCGCCTCGTCGGCCTGCGAGGAGATATTGTTCGCGAAGATGCCGCCGATTTGACTGATCAGCACATACAGGATGATGGCGGCCGCCATCGTGCCGAACTGTTTGAGGCGGTTGTCCATTCCCCACAGGGGGCGCAGGTCGATGCTCTGACGGCGGATCGCGGGGAGCAGGCTGGCAGCCTGCACGATGACGCCGAGAGTTACGCCACAACCGAGCACGAGCAGTTTCGGATCGCTCATCCGTACCGGGTCCAGGGTGATCTCCCCCGGTGTCAGCGCATACAAACCCAGTACGACCAGGACCACCACATTGTTGAGCACCGGGGCCCAGGCGCCCGGTTTGAACGCGCCCCGGGTGTTGAGGATGGCGGTGAACAACGCCGACAACCCGTAGAACAGCACCGCGGGCACCAGCAGGAAGGTGAGTGCCGTGGTGAGGGCGGTGTTGACCTTGCCATCGGCCGAGACGAAAACATGAGTGGCCAGAATCGGCGCGGCCGCGGTGGCCAGCAGCGCGGCGGTGCCGAGGATTACCGAGGCCGCGGTGACCAGGCGCCGGATGAAGGCAGCGCCGCCGTCGGAGTCCTCCTGCTCGGCCCGGACCAGCGTGGGGACCACGATCGCCGTCAGCACCGCACCCAGCACAAGTTCGGCGATCATGTTCGGAATGAGGCTGGCGGAGGTGAACGAGCTGGCGATGGCCGGGCCCAGCACCGCCAACAGCAGCAGCTGTTTCCCGAAACCGGTGATCCGGCTGATCAGGGTGGCGATCGCGATCGACCCGGAATCCTTCAGCAGCTTGGACTGGCTGTTGTCGGCCTTGTCCGAGGGTGTGTCCGCGGCGGGTTTCTCCGCGACGGCGACCCCGGCCGGCGGCCGGTTGTGCGCGGGAACCGTGGCAGCAGGAGTCGGCGCGGGTTCCCGGCCCGGGGGTATATGGCGGAACGGCTGTGACGGCGGTGCCGAGCGCGGCGCGGGCGACGGGTGCTGCGGTCCGGGCCGGTTGCGCATCCGGGGCTGTGATTCCGGTGACTGCGGCCGGGCCTGCGGAGGCATCGGGGCCCGGTCCTGGGGAGGTATCGGGGCCCGGTCCTGGGGAGGTGGCGAGGGCCGGTCCTGGGGCCCGGGCCGGCCCGGCGGCGGGCCACCGGCGGGCGGCGGCTGCATCGGCCGCATCCGCTGTGCGGGGAACGGTTCGGAGGACGGGCCCGCGGTGGGGGCGCCGTCGGGACGGGGGCGCTGTGCAGGACGCTCGGCGGGCCGTCCAGGGGTCGACGGGCCGGCGCCGGGTGCCGGAGGTCGCCCGGCGCCGGGCATGGGCGACCGACCCGGGGGCGGCTGCTGACGGCCACCCGGCGGCGGTACTGCGGCCTGTGCTGATCCCGGGAGTGCGGGTCGATGCTCCGGCGGGACGGCCGGGCGGGCGCCTGATGGCGGCGCGGAGCGTTGCCCGGGTGGGACGGTTGGGCGCGCGGGCGAGGCCGGCCCCGGGCGTTGCTCGGGCGGGACGGCCGGGCGGGCGCCTGAAGGGGGCGCGGAGCGCTGGTCGGGCGGGACCGCCGGGCGAGTACCCGCCGGCGGATTCGTGGGCCGCCCGGGCGGCTGGTTCCGGGGCAAGCGCGGATCCGAATATTGCGGCCGGTTCGGGGCATAGCGATCTTCCCCCGGATGCGGCCCCGGCCCCGGACGCGGGCCGGGCGGGACGGATCGATCCGCCGGAGTGCCGGGGCGCTCGGGCCTGCGCAGTTGCGGAGGCGGTTCCCGGAACGCACCGGGGCGATCGCGGTCCGGTTCCGGGTCGCCGGGATGGCCGGTCATATCCGTCTCCGGACCGGGAACTCGAGGCACTCGCTCCCACGGTGCGCTGGGGGACCGGCGGCCTCGTGGACCGTCGGGTTGTCGACCGGGCTGCTGCCGATGAGCGGAGGATTCATCGTCGCTCATCATGCCTCCTGTATCGCCCGGACCCCGCGCGGCGGTTGTCCCCTGTGTCGCGTCGAACACATTGTCTCGGCGTTCGCGCGCGACGAACGGCCGGTAGTACATCCGGCTACGCACCGGCACCCGGGCGAACCCGGGCAGCCGGTGCGCACCCTTCTATCTTCCATGGGTCGCGGGCCCGGGTCACCCTCCCCCGGTCGTGCGCACAGCGGCCTGTCGCCGGTCCGCCCGCCGGGCGTGGGGAATCTGCCGCTACACCCGTTCCCGGCCGCGCGTCTGCCGGCCCGGCGCCTCCCGGGCCGCTTCGCTCACCTGCGGACCGGGACGAGCGCGTCCCCGGCGCCGCGCCCGACCCAATCGGACGACCCGCTGCCGCAGCCCGGGATCGATACCCTTGTCGGCGGGATCGCGTTTGCCGTGGAAACGCCGCCACAACCGACGCCCGGCCAGCAGGAACAGCAGGGCGGCCGCACACGCGGTGATGATCGCCAGGATCTGGCCGTAGGCGTTGGATCGCACCGAGATCGAGGTGGCGTGGCCCAACGGCACCCCCTCCGGGGTGCTCAGTGATATCGGCACCACCAGTTTGCGGCTGTCACTGACCTCGGTCGGGATCTGGAAGGACCGGGTACCGCGCGGCGGAAGCAACTGCTCGCCGATATCGGTGATCTTGGTTTCCGCCGGTGCGTCGATCCGGAATCTGATCCGTACCGAAACAGGCAGATCGTTGCGGGCCACCAGCAGCAGCGGACTCGACTCGGAGGCCAGCGTGTACACCCCGCCGGGCGGCAGCACCGATACCGAACGGAAGATCTCGTCGATCGTCGAGGTCGTCTTCTCGATCCGGCGCGCAGCGAAGACTTCGGCCTGCGCGGTGGGGCCGCCGCGCCGATCGGACAGCGACAGTGCGCGCACCAGATCGTCGCGCAGCGGATCGAGATAGGCGCGCGGGGTCGGTGCCGCCTCGGGCACCTCCACCATTGCCTGCAGCAACTGCGAGATCCGATGCGACTGGTCGCGGGCAGGGGTCGCGAAATGGACCGGCACCGCCTCCACAGCCGCCTCCGGCAGCGGAGCCAGCTGATAAGGGACAGGATCGGGAGCCTGACCGACGAGATCGTCGAACGGACGGGGATCGACCACTTTGTTCTCGACCAGCAGATCGAGCTGGCGCAGTAGCGCGGCGGCCTCGTCCCGGTTCGCACCCCACTGCTGCGGCGGCATGATCAACTGCGAACGCGGCCGACTCGGATCGGCTTGCAGCGCCCGCCAGGACACCGCCCCCAGCGCGTCCTGCAGCCGCGCGGTCCGGGAATCGTTGGTTACCGCGTACCGTGCCGCTTCCGGTACATAGGCCGGGGTGGGCGGATTGGAACCGACCCCCGCCAGCGCGGCCGCGGGCCAGATGTCGAAGGTCGCCACCCGCAGCGCCGGATCTGCCCTCGAGGAAGCGCCGCCGTCCGGCTGCGCCGGTGCGGCTCCCGCCGGGGTCTGCGTACCGGTATCCGGCTGCGTACCGTCGGCGGTCGCACCGGCGGGGACCGCATCGGGGGTGTCGCCGGATTCCGGAGCCGGCGCGGCGGGGGGGACCGCACCCGTTACGCCGGGCAGCCGCACCAGATCGGGTACGGCCGCGTACGGGTCGCCGGCGGCGCCCTCGGGCGCCACCGCGTTGGCGGCCAGCACCGCGGTTCCGAAGCCCTGGTTCTTCAACAGCTGCGCCGTGCCCTGGTCCAGGTTGCTGGCGTCGGGCAGGCTCACGCCGCGGACCGATCGGGTGTTCAGGACCGAGTCGACGATCGTCGCCGGCGAATCCAGCGCCCGCGCGGTGAGCGCGGGATCGGCGGCCGCCGCGAGCGCCGCGATATCGACCTGGGCGAAGGGCAGCGCCACCGTGCACATCGAGGAGGCCAGATGGCGCAATCTGTCCAGCCAGGCCTTCGCCGATTCGGTCCCCGAACCGGGACGCGTCGCGCCATCTGGATCGGATGGACTGGCCAGCACCCGGTAATCGCTGGTCATGGCCTGCACGGTGAGCAGCAGATCGGGATCGATCGCCAGGCAGACCGCCGAAGACGGCCCGTCGGCTGCCCGATCGTCACCGAAGACCGACTCCAGGGCGCCCACCAGCTCGTCCAACCGGCCGCCCCGGCTCACCGACGCGGCCAGCTCGTCATCGGTCAGCTCGACCTCGCGGTCCAGGTCGCCGGTCTGCCCGGCCACCATGCGAGGACGATCGGCCAGCGGCCACAGGAAAGTGGTCTGGACCGGCGGTGCGGTGGGCGCGGGCAACGGCGGAGCGCTCCCGTCCGCGGCGGCCGGCAACCCCAGTACCGGCAGCAGGAACCGTGCGTCGTCCAACCGCGCCTGGCCACCGTAATCCGGGGTCCCGTTCACGTTCAGCAGCAGTGGATACACACCCGGCTCGGTGATGTTCAGCGAGGTCCCCGACGCGTCCCGCAGCGGGACGGTCATGGTGAACTGCTGGCGCTGCCCCGGCTCCAACCGCACCGCCACATCTTGGAAAGGTGTCGGGAGCTCGTAGTTCACCTGGTCGAGTTTGAGTGTCGTACGCAACTCACTGGGGTCCGATATCGCCCGTGCCCGCTGCACCCGCACGGCTACCTCCTCGACCCCGCGGTCGCCGATATTGGTAACCGTGCCCGCCACCGTGAGCACCGGCTCACTCTGCGCGGTGACGGTGCCCGGACTCACCGAATCGAGGGACAACTTCAGGAACTGCGGCATCGAGGTGTCCTCGGCCGACCCCGTGGGCTGGGCATGAGCCGGGGATCCGAGCAGCGCGGGCAGCGCCGCCGAACCGAGGATGGTCGCGATCACGAGCATGATCCGACTCAGTCCACGCGTCATCGCTTGCCGGTCTCCATCCGGTCGATCAGGCGGTTCGCCACCTCGGCCAGCCTCCGCTCATCGGCGTAGGCCAGCCTCGAGTTCAATTCGCTCAGTGGTACCCAGTCCACCTGGGTGACCTCGACATCCGCGTCGGACAATTCACCACCGACCGAACGCAGCAGAAAATGATGCACCGTTTTGTGTACCCGTCGACCCTCGGTGACGAACCAGTAATCGATGCTGCCCAATTCGGCGACCACGACGCCCTGGATACCGGTTTCCTCGGCGACCTCCCGGATCGCCGTTTGTTCCGAGGATTCGCCCTCTTCGATATGTCCTTTGGGCAGCGACCATAGCAGCCGGCCCCGGCGGTCGGTACGGCCGATCAAAGCGGCGCAGCGCGCTTCCGGCGGACCGTCGAGCCCATCGACCACCAAACCCCCGGCCGAAGTCTCCCGCACGGTACGCATACGAGGTTTCGCCGCACCACCGGCCGAACCACGGCGCCGCGGCTGGCGGCGTCTACTGTTCGCACGATCGGCCGGAGACACTACGCAATACTAGAGCAGTGTTTATCGGCGCCGCCTCCGGCGTCGC
>NZ_BDBX01000017.1 GCF_001613205.1 Nocardia sienata NBRC 100364
GGCGCAGGTTCGCGCTCGCGCTCTCCAGCGCCGGGCCGGCCGGGATTCCCAGCAGGGCGGCCAGTCGCGCGGGCGGTAGGCGGCGCAGCAGCGCGCTGGCGATGGGAGTGCGCGCGAGCCGGGAGCTGCCGTTCTGCAGGAAGGCCGGGGCCACCAGGACGACACCCGCGACGCGGTCGGGATGCGCAGTCGCGTATCGGAGGACCGGCACACAGCCCAGGGAATGGCCGACCAGTACCGGCCGGCCGGCTACCGGCGCCATGAGTTCGTCCGGCCACCGATCCGGCACGGCCGGGTGTGGGGCGGACCGGCCCAGGCCGGGGAGGTCGGCGGCGAGGGTGGGAGCGTCGAGCAATGCGCGGACCTCTCGCCAGGCTTCGCTGTCGGTGGGAAGTCCATGCAGCAGGACGTATTCCGGAGTATGTCGCTCGCCGGAGACCCAGAGCCCGTGGTCGAAGCCCGCGGCGGGATCGGCTTCGGTGGCCCCGAATCGGCTGCTCACCAGGTGATCCGCCCACTCCCGCAATACGGTCTCGGTCGGGGGGTGGGCGAGCCCGACGCGCGCGGCCACCGCGTCGGCGGCGGAGGTGTCGTAGCGGTCGGCGGCTATGAAGGCCAGGCGTTCGGCGTCCACCCCGGTCAACCGGCGGGGCAGGCGCGCCACCAGGCCCACGGGGATGGTGAGGCGCGGTGCGCGAACCTGCATATGCCGGGCCAGCAGCCCGATCAGTTCCGGGAGGGGAGGACTGGCCGGGTCGAGCACGGTATAGGAACGGCCGGCGGTATCGGGTTGCCGCGGGAGCAGAGTCAGGAAATCGACGAAGTAGTCCAGGTCCAGGATCGGGAGCAGGGTATCGGCGTCGCCGGGGAGCGCGGGCAGCGTGCCGTGCCACAGGTCGCGGACGAGTTCGGCCAGGCCGATGTACTGACCGGGTCCGATGACGGTGCCGGGATTGGCGACGGTCAGCGGGACCGCGGCAGTCGCGGCCTGTTCCCGCAATACCGCGTCGGCTTCGAATTTCGAGGCACCATAGGCGCCTACGGCGTAGTCGTGCTCGGCGGATTCCGGCACGGTGACCCGGTAACCGGTGATGTGGACGAGCCGGCGCAGCCGGGGGCGGCCGGCGGACCAGCGCAGTACATGGAGGGCGCCGTCGAGGTTCACCGCCCGTGCCTGCGTGGGATCGAGCCCGAAGGAGAAGCGCGCGGCGCAGTTGTACACATCGCGGACGTCGTCCAGTGGTGCCCCGCCCAGGCCGCCGAGGCCGGGATCGGTGATATCGCATTCGACTACGGTGAGTCGCTCCCGGTCGGCATTCCGGTTGTCCAGCCAGGACCGGAGCCGCGCTCCGGTACCGGGACGGACCGCCGCGGCGACGGTGTGGCCCTGCTGTAAGAGCCGGGCGACGAGCGCGCGGCCGATGAATCCCGCTGCCCCGAAGACGACGGTATCGGGAGTACTCATATCCACTTCCTAACTAGACTGGTCTACATATTTTGTGAACAGCGAAAAATGCACTCGATTCAACGGAGGCTCAGAGCAGGGTGCGGGCGACGCGCGCGGCCCGGTCCAGCGGATCGCGGCTGCGGTGGGTCCGGGCGAGGAGTAAGGCGCCCTCCACGAGGGCGAGCAGCGATACCGCGAGATCATCGGCATCGCGATGGCCGGCCGCCCGCAGGATGAGGCGCAGCGCCTCGGTCCAGCGCGTGTACACCTGGGCGCACGCCTGCTGGACGGCGTCGTTGGTGCCCGCGACCTCCAGTGCGACGGTGGCCACCGGGCACCCGTTCTCCCAGCCGGAAGCTTCGAGTCGCTCGCCGAGCAGCGTGATCAATCCGGCGACGGCCTCGGCCGGATCGGTGAGATCGGCCGCGTCGAGTGCTGCATCGATCAGGCCGGATGTCTGTGTGACGGCCGCGGCGACGAGTTCATCCTTGCCGCCCGGGAAGTGGAAATACAGCGAACCACGCGGAGTCCCACTCTCGGACAGGATCTGATTGAGTCCGGTGCCGAAGTAGCCCTGACGCTCGATCGAGGACCTGGTCGCCTCGATCATGCGCTGCCGGGTCTCGGCTCCTTTCGCTCCCATGGGCAAAAAGTAGACCGGTCGTCATAAAAATGTCAAGGCCTCCGGTGGGCGAGGAGTGGCGACGGCGCCGCCGCCGTGCGCCGGTCATCCGACTCCGGGAACGACTCCGTGCGGCTGGATGAGCGGCAGATCGTTGTAGGTGACGATGCCCGGCGCCGCGGCGACCACGGCGGGGATGGCATTGATCACCGGCATGGCGGTCATGATGTGGCCGAGAGTCATGAAATCGGCGATGGTCTCGGCCTGGAAATCCGAGGGCGGCGCGAAACTCACCACGTTCTTCACGGTCGGCCGCCCGTCCACCTGCAGGATCCAGCCGTCCTGGTCGATCTTCCAGTCGGGTTCGAGGGTCTGCCCCTTGCGCCACTGCACCGTCAGTTCCACCAGGGTGCGTCCGGCGACAATCCCTTTCCAGCTCGCGAACACTCCCGCCACGCAACCGGCAGGAATGGTCCACGAACCCAGATCGAGTTCTGTGGTCGTCTGTGCGAACTCCGCGTCGCAGCGCACCTCGTCGAGCTCCACTCCCAGGGCGTCGCCGATCATCCGCACGGCCTCGCCGAAAACCGCGGTGCCCTCGGCCGCCATCGCCGGTAGGCCGGGGCGGTCGATCGGCGCTCCGAAGCTCACCGGGCGTTCGGTCGCGGGGGAGTCGTAGAAGGTGGTGTCCGCGGCCTCGCTGACGGTCACCTTGTCGACGCGGTCGCAGATACCGGCCGACGCGATGGCCAGCAGGTCGATGAATCCGGGGCTGATCCCAGAGCCGAAGATCGTCGATCCGCCACGGCGACAGGCCTCGGCGAGCCGATCGCGACCCGGCCCCTGCCGGTGACCGGTGATGAAGGAGGCGGTGGTGACCACGTCGACGCCGGCCGACAGGATGCGCACCAGCTCTCGTCCACATCGATCCACATGGAGTTGTAGACCACGCGGTCCGGTTTCAGGGCGAGGAGCGCGTCCACATCGCCGGTCGCGGCGATACCCAAGGGTTCGATACCGCACAGTTCGCCGATATCGCGACCCACTTTCGCCGGTGCCCACGCATAGCAGCCGACGAGTTCGAGGGTGGGGTTCGCGACGATGGCGCGGACCGAGCTCTTTCCGACATTACCGGTCGTCCACTGGACGACCCGGTACCGATCACGCTGAGGCACTCGCTCAGGATAGATCCTCATTCTATAAAAAGGAAAGGATCACTCTGATTAACGAGAACTATACTCTCGTCGAGTCGGGTGTAGCAGGTGAGTCTTTCGTTCCCCGGGCGGGCCTCTTCCGTGGGTGGTCGGGGCCCGGTGTACCGGCTCGGGTTCGGCCGCAGGCGCCGAATGCGTAACAGCGAGGTCTCCGTCACAAGCGGATGTCACCGGCGTTGGTCGCGGTGAGGGTGCGTGCGTATCGGTCGCATCGTCGGTGACGGTGCATCCGGGAGTTCGTTCGCACGACGGAAAGTGTTGTCGAGCAATCGATTCGGCGATCCTCACTATCTCGGAACGGACGAGTGTTCCTACCGCCGGACGGGCCCGGACAGCCGGTCCGGTCGGTGCTGTTGTGCGGCTCACTTCGAGCGATGCGCTGTCATCCGATGGTCACGGCGCGGTAATATCGAAACGCTCGCCTACGGCGTGAGCGAGGCGAGTCCGCCCGATCGAAGGTTGGTGAAACCGCATATGTCGGTATCCATGTTCGACGAGACCCTGCCACGTGGCGAGCGGGACGGGGTCGGACTGCGGGTGGGCGCGATCATCGACCGGGGTGGGGAAATCCTGTTACTCGAACTGCCCAGTACCGGACCGATCAGTCCCACCTTGAAACTCCCCGGTGCCACCGTCGAGCCGGGAGAATCGGTGACCGGAGCACTCGTGCGCGGTGTGCAGGAGGAAACGGGGCTGACTGTCACGGATATCCGCCATCACATCGGCGATTTCGACTATCTGTCCCCCGCCGGGAAACCGGTGCGCCGATTGCACTTCGCCGTAGAGGTGGCGGCTACCGGACCGGTGGTGCTGAGTGCGCACGCCGGCTATGAATGGGCGCCGCTCAATGGCGAGTTGCATGTCACCTCCTCGATTCAGAAGATCCTGGACACCTATCGCGAACTGGTCTACCCCTGAGTGTTGTGCGGAGTCGCCGCTACGGTACGGCCGTGATCCGCGGACGGCCGACCTCAGCCGGTCTGTCATCGAAAACATCTGTGCGGTAACGATATTCGAACGCAGTCCGCAGGCTGTCGATTCGTTCCGGAGTCGACGGATCGTCGAAACCCGCCGCGCCGAGGCGGACTGCGAGACCGATACCGCTGGAATCCGCGCTCAGTAGAGATGGCGATATGCCGGTGTTCGACCGCCGTCGAAGGACTTGCTCCGGTCCTTCCGGCGCAGAGGTCGACAACCAGTGTTGCGCCCGCCGCGCGTGACACACAGGGGAGCATATGGGTCGTGCGTTCGGAATCGGGCAGCGCCCGATCGCGGTGGTCCACCGCGCCGGCGAGCACCGCCGTCCGGCAGGTGCCGCAGAAACCCTGGCGACACGAATAGGCGGCGTCCGGAACGACCCGGCCGATCGCGGCGAGCGCGGTCTCCCGTGCGCCCACCCGGACCGTGCGGCCCGTCCGTGCCAGGGTCAGGTCGAATTCCGCGCCGTCGAGCACGGCGGGCGCGGAGAACTGTTCGGTGTGCAGGGAACCGGTGGGATTGCGCTCGAACATGCCGCGCCGGGCCGCGGCCGGCATCGCATTCGTCGTCGGGGCGGACGCGGAGCGAGGCGCTACTCCTCCCGCTTCTCGTGCGGGACGAGTTCGAGCCCGATCACCGCGACCACGATCCCGCTCAGGCAGACGACCTTCGCGAGCGTGACCGCCTCGCCCCCCGTGATCATGGCGTACGACACGGTCAGGGCGGTGCCTACGCCGGTCCAGACGGCGTAGGCGCTGCCGATCGGAATATCACGTACCGCCCGGCCCAGTCCGAGCATGCTCGCCGCGAGTGCGACGAAGAATACGGTCGCGGCCACCGGTTCGGTCAGACCCGCGGATGCGCCGAGCGCGGTCGCCCAGACCGCCTCGCAGACAGCGCTGGCCAGCAGAATGATCCACGCCATGGTCAGCTCACCGCCTTCAGGCCCACCACGGACACGATGAGCAGGGAGAGCAGCAGCACGCGGGCGGTATCGGCGCGCTCGCGACCGGTGACGACGGCCCACCCGACGGTCAGCGTCGCGCCGGTGCCTACCCATACGGCGTAGGCGGTACCGGTCGGCAGGTCGATCATCGCCCAGGCGAGACCGGCCATACTCAGGACCAGCGCCACGGCGAACAGAACAGTGGGTTTCCACCGGCGGAAACCGTGCGAGGCCGACAGCGCGGCGGCCCAGACGGCCTCGAGCACCCCCGACAGCAGCAGGACGACCCAGGACATGACAAACCCTTCCGAGTCAGTCTTGTCGCGATGCGGGTACTGCTCCCTCGTCCGCGAGCCCGATCGCCGGGCTCCGTTGCGGTAACGAACGAGGCGTGCGAGGGATTCCCGGTGGTGACCGGAACCACCACGATCACCCGACGGCTCGCGCCGGCGCGGTCCTGCGCCGCTGTGCCGGGGAACCGTTATCGGCCGCCCGCTGCGCGGTGTTCGCCCGGGTGCGGACGGAAAGCGGTTTCGAGCCGGTACCGGCCGGCCCGGAGCCACGGCCGGTTCCGGGGCGTCCGAGCCGGGTCCGGACGGCGCTGCCGGCGCAGGCGATGACCGCGCCCGCTCCCAGCGCTGTCGTCCAGGTCACGGATTCTCCCAGCAGCAGTGCCGCCCAGCCGAGGGTCAGCACCGGCTGGACCAGTTGGATCTGGCTGACCTGCGCCATAGGGCCGTGCGCGAGCCCGCGATACCACGCCAGGAAGCCGAGGAACATGCTCACCACGCCGAGGTAGGCGAACGACGCCCACTGCGCCGGGGAGCCGGTCGGCGGCTGGGCGGCGATCGCGATACCGCTGAGCGTGACCATCGGCGGCGCGGACAGGACGAGTGCCCAGGAGATGGTCTGCCAGGGTCCGAGTTCGCGGGCCAGCAGTCCACCTTCGGCGTACCCGGCGGCGGCCGCGACGACCGCGCCGAACAGCAGCAGATCCGGCCAGTGCAGACCGCTGAATCCGCCTCCGCCGAACACCGCGAAGCCCACGGCCGCCACCGCTCCCGCGGCCGCGGCGCACCAGAACGCGCGCGGTGGCCGTTCGTCGGTGCGCAGTACTGCCAGAACGGCAGTGGCCGCCGGGAGCAGTGCGATCACCACCGCGCTGTGGCCCGCCGAGGTGGTGGTGAGCGCGAAGGTGGTGAGCAGCGGGAAGCCCGTGACCACACCGGCCGCGACGACGCCGAGCCGGAGCCATTGCCCGCCGCGGGGCAGCGGCGCACGCGTGACCAGCAGTGCCGTCGCGGCCAGGACACCTGCGACCACGGCGCGGGCGCAAGCGACGAACAGCGGGGACATGCCGCCCTCGGCCACGGTGATGCGGGTGAGCGGGACGGTCAGCGAAAATGCCGCGACCCCGAGTAGTCCCCAGGCCGGACCGACCCGATCCGGCGATAGCGGTCCACGGTGCCGATGAGTAGCGCTACTATGTTCCTTCATGTCCGACGATAGCAGCTCCCGGATCGCCGCGGACCTCCGCGCCTGGATCGCTACCGCCCCCGCCGGGGCCAAGCTGCCGTCCACCCGCACGCTCGTGACGCGGTATTCGGCGAGTCCGGTCACCGTCCAGAAAGCGCTGCGGACCCTGGTGGCCCAGGGGCTGGTGGAGAGCCGGCCGGGGGTCGGCACGTTCGTCCAGGCGGTGCGCCCGGCCCGTCCGGCCGACTACGGCTGGCAGACCGCGGCTCTCGGTGCCCCGCGCGCTCGACGCGCCCAGGTGTCCACCGTCCTGCGGACGGTGCCCAATGACCGGATCGCCCTGCATTCGGGTTACCCCGATCGAGAACTGCTGCCGGTCCGCCTGGTCCGTGCCGCGTTCACCCGCGCCGCGCGCAGCGACGCCGCGATCGGCCGCCCGCCGACCGCGGGTTCCCCAGAACTGCAGACCTGGTTCGCCACCGAACTGGCGACGGTGACCCCGGCCGGTGTGCTGCCACCGGCGGCCGGCGATGTGATCGTGTTCGGGGGCAGCCAGAGCGGCCTGAACACGACCTTCCAGTCGCTGGTCGGCCCCGGCCGGCCACTGCTGGTGGAATCACCGACCTACTGGGGTGCGCTGATGGCCGCGGAGCGGGCCGGGGTGCGGGTGGTGCCGGTGCCCAGCGGTCCGCACGGTCCGCGGCCTGCGGAACTGGCTAGCGCGTTCGAACAGACCGGGGCCCGCGCCTTCTACGCGCAACCCCATTTCGCCAATCCCACCGGTGCCCAGTGGGCTCCGGCGACTGCCACGCGGGTACTCGAGGTGGTGCGCGAGTACGGCGCCTTCCTGATCGAGGACGACTGGGCGCACGATTTCGGTATCGACTCGGTGCCGGTCCCGCTGGCCGCGCGCGACGACAGCGGGCATGTGATCTATCTGCGTTCGCTCACCAAGAGCGTCTCCCCGTCGGTCCGGATCGCCGCCGTGGTCGCGCGCGGGCCGGCGCGCGATCGGATCCTCTCCGATGCGCAGGCCGAGTCGATGTACGTGAGCGGGCTGCTGCAGGCGGTCGCCCTCGATGTGGTGTCTCATCCGGGGTGGCGGACACATCTGCGCGGTCTGGGGCAGCGTTTGGCGATCCGCCGCGATCTGTTGCTGACCGCGCTCCGGGAGCACGCCCCCGACGCGGTCCCGGAGGTGGTGCCGCGGGGCGGGCTCAACCTCTGGGTCCGGTTACCCGAACACACCGATCTGGCCCGGCTCGTGCGGGACTGCGAGGACGGGGGCGTGGTCGTGGCTCCGGGCGACGAATGGTTCCCCGCCGAGCCCACGGGCGCCTACCTGCGGATCAACTACTCCGGGCCGAATCCGGGAGCGTTCGCCGACGGTGCCCGCGTCATCGGCCGGGCGCTGGCCCGGCAGCATCCGGGCCGGCGCCCGGCCGGCGGCGCGGACCGGTAGCGGCGGGTAGGTCCGACGGGTTGTCAGGAGTCGGCGAGCTCGTATCCGGCGGCTTCGACTGCCACACGGACATCGGCGAGGTCGAGGTCGCCGGTGCTGGTCACCGTGACGGAGCCGGTGTCGACATCGACCGCGATCCCCGTGACCCCGGGCAGGGGTTCGAGCGCTCCGGCAACGAATGCGGCACAGTGGTCGCACGCCATCCCGAGGACTGTGTAGCGGTGCTCGCTCATGGCCGCACGTCCGGCCGAGGTCGGTCGCCGGTGGTCGCGGTCCGGGTGAGCATATGCGCTTGCCGCATCCGCCCGTCCGGTGCGAAGCGGCCGAAGAAGTAGACCTCGATGGCGAATTCTCTGCCGCGCTGCCGGACGTGGAGGGTGTAGCGGGCGGCGATCCGGTCGTTGTCGGCGACGGCCTCGTGTACGTCGATGTGGCTGTCGGGGCGGTTCTTTCGTATCGGGCGGGTGTGCGCGATCAGCTTGTCGCGATCCATCCGGTGGCCATCGGCGACCTGCACGATGTCGGGGGTGTGGAACCGGTCGACGACGGCTGCCGCGTCTTCGTCGCCGGCCAGCAGATGTTCGTTGAAGGAGGTGAAGAAGTCGGCGATGAATCGCGCGGGATCGGTGCCGGTGAAGGCGGGCATGAGTCTCCTGACGGGTGAGCCGCGTTAACTCTTACAGAGTGTAAGATATAAAGCCGTGATAAATTTGACAAGCTGTAAGAGATAGCGAGGGGATCGATGGCTCGTAAGCAGCGTGCCGACGCCCACCGCAGCAGGGTGGCCATCCTCGACGCGGCCGCGCGCATCCTGAACGAACAGCCCGAGGCAAGCGTCGAAACCATCGCCACGGGTGCGGGAGTGACCCGTCAGACGGTGTACGCCCACTTTCCCTCCCGTGACCGGCTACTGGTGGCGGTCCTCGACAGGCTCACCGAATTGACCGTCGCCGCGATGGACGCCGCCGAGCCGGACGAGGGCCCGGCCGCGGAGGCATTGCTCCGCGTATTCGACGCGGCATCCCGGGAATCCGGGCGCTATCCCACCCTGTTGCAACAAATCAACGGGTTGCCGACCGCCGCCGCGCAGGACCGTGCTCGGCATGCGCCGATCGCCGATCGCATCGAGCGGGTGATCGAGCGTGGACAGGCCACGGGCGAATTCGACAGCCGGCTTCCCGCCGGCTGGCTGGTCGTCGCCGCGATCCACCTCGCCCACGCCGCGAGCGAAGAGCGCGGCAGCGGCCGGATGACCGGCCCGGACGCCGAGTACGCATTCATCACCAGCCTGATGCGTATCTTTTCTCCGGTGATGGGCTCCGGCTCGGGAACGCCGGACGGTCAGGCCTCGGGAATCCGGGCGACATGAGAGCTTTTGCGGGCACTCCGCCATCGGTGGACGAGCGATTCGAGCGCGGGCCCGCTAGCGCGCTGTGCGGCCCGGTCGTGGGCCGGCATCCGGCCGCCCGCCTCCGTCGGGCGCTCACTGCTCGGGTTCGGGTTCCGTTCGGTCGTCCTCGGGATGCTCCCCGGACAGGACCTTCCCCAACCGGACTCTCTCCGGGGAGCGCGTGACGACCTCCTCCAGAATGGCCAGGACCTCCGCCTCGGTGCTGCGGCCGTGATTGTCCGCGCGGATCCGCAGGGCGCGATACACCGCGTCCGGTACATGTCGAACAGATAGCGTCACCATGGTGGGCGTCTTTCGTCGACAGTGGTCGGTGACCAGATTATATTTCGCGGTCCGGCAAACTGCCGATGCCGGTGGCGTCTCGTTCCGATATATGCCGTGCGACGTGCTCGCACGGGGCGGGCCGGGCCCATTCGGCTGGTCATCGTAAAGTATTCGGCCGAAACATGTTCCGGCACAGCGAATATGGCGCAAAATCGAAAATCGTCTGTGTGAAGAGAAAGTCCGGACCGGACGGTTCGGCACGGTGCGCGCTGTTTCACGCGCATCCGGAAAGTGAGGCGGATATGAATCACAAACTCTGGTTGCTCGGCCGGCTCGTCGCGGTGGGCGGGCATATCCTGGGCGAGAAGCTCACCGGGCACCGGGCCCGCACGATCGACGATGTGCCCGCCTCCGGCGCCGCGCTCACCCCCGAGTGGCTGACCGCGGTGCTCTGTCGGGAGACTCCCGGCGCCGAAGTGGTCGCCTTCGACACCACGGGTGGCAGCAGCGGCACCTCCACGCGGGTGGCGATCCGGGTGGAGTACAACGGGGCGGGCCGGGCGGCCGGGCTACCGGAGGCATTGTTCGCCAAGACCACGACCTCGTTGAGTCAGCGCATCCTGCTCGGCGGCGGCAAGATGATCGACGGCGAGACACGGTTCTTCCGCGATTTCCGGCCGAAACTGGAGATCCAGGCCCCGCTCGGCTATTGGGGGGCCTCGGATCCGGCCTCGTGGCGATCGATCGCGCTGATGGAGGATATCGCCGTGACGCGGGGAGCGGTGTTCAGCGAACCCACCGCGGCGATCGGCCGGGCCGAAATGGAGGATCTGGTCCGCAACCTCGCACGGTTGCACGGGACGTTCTGGGAGGATCCCGCCATCGAGGTCCTCAAGACCACCAACGAGGCGTTGCAGGCATATCTCGCGGCCATCGATATGAAGACCCGCTGCGCGGTGGGCCTGGACCGGGCGGCCGAAGTGGTGCCGGAAAGCCTGCACGGACAGGCGGACCGGCTGTGGTCCGGAGTCGAGCGTGCGGTGGATCTGGCCACGAGCGAACTCCCGCATACCCTGCTGCACGGCGACCCGCATATCGGCCAGACCTACCGGACCGCAGAGGGGCGGATGGGTTATGTGGACTGGCAGGTCGTGATGCGCGGCGGCTGGGGGCACGATTTCGCCTATACGGTCAATTCCGGTTGCGAACCGGAGGATCGCCGGGCCTGGGCCGAAGAGCTGCTGCGGGCATATCTGGAGGAATTGGCCGAGGCCGGCGGTGCGGCACCCGATTTCGATACCGCCTGGCTGATCTACCGGCAGCAGTCGATGTTCGCCTACGCGGCATGGGCATTCACCATCGGCCGGGCCGCGTATCAGCCCGAGATGCAATCGAAGGAGACCTGCCTCACACTTTTGCGGCGGATCACCTCGGCCATCGACGACAACCGATCACTGGAGGCGCTCGGCGTCTGATACCCGTTGCGCCGGCCGGGCTCCGGATTCGCCGAGCCCCGGCCGGGTCGCAGTGGTGGAAAAGCCGAGCGAAATCTTCGGACCGGACCGATCGAAAATGTGCGGACTAGTCCAACAAAATGCGAAAAAGTCAGCTGTACAACTTGTTTCGCAATCGATCCGATTCCGTGACCATGTCGTACCATCGCCTGGTTCCGGCTCGAGACAGGAGATTCCTGCAGGAGGAGCCTCGAACCGGGATCGGCCGGTGGAAAACCATCGGCTCCGCAACCGGACGGTATGGAGTTTCGTACTTGACTACCTCGGATTACCGAAGCCACGCCCAGACCCACGTGCACGGGTCGCCGATCGATTCCGATGATCCGCGGATACCGCTGTACCTGCCGGAATTCGCCGCCGATCCGCACCGGTTCTACCGCGAGATGCGGGCTCGGTACGGGTCGCTGGCGCCGGTGGAACTGGCCCCCGGAGTGCCCGCAACCCTGGTGATCGGTTACAACACCGCCCTGCGGGTGCTCAACGATCCGGACCGCTTCCCCGCCGACCCCCGGGTCTGGCAGAAGGATATTCCGGCCGAATGCCCGATCCTGCCGCTGCTGGAGTGGCGGCCGATGGCCAGCCGTTGTGCCGGGCAGGAATTCGTGCGCTATCGGCAGGCGATCACCGCGAGCATGGACGAAGTGGACATGTACGCGATCCACACGGTCGTCGAGAACATCGCGGGCCCGCTGATCAACTCGTTCTGTGAGGACGGCCGGGCGGAGTTGATCCAGCAGTATGTGTTCCCGCTGGCCTTCCAGGTGATCAACTATCTGCTCGGCTGCCCGCCGGAGATCGGTCAGCAGGTCGCGGCCGGGACGGCCGCGCTGCTCGAGGGGGTGGACGCCGAAGCCGGCAGTCGGATGCTGGGCGAGGCCCTGATGAACCTGGTGCTGCTCAAGCGCGAGCAGCCGGGTAGCGATATCACCTCGGTGCTGCTGCAGCATCCGGTGGAGCTGTCCGAGGAGGAGGTGTCCCACCACGTCTCGCAGGTGTACGGCACCGGGATCGAATTCGAGCTGAACCTCATCGTCAACACACTGCTGCTGATCCTCACCGACGAGCGTTTCGGCGGCAGCGTCCTCGGTGGGAACCTCACCTCCCGCGACGCCCTGGACGAGGTGCTGTTCAACGACCCGCCGCTGGCGAATCTGCTGATCACCTATCCGCGGATGCCGATCCTGCTCGACGATGTGTGGCTCCCCGCGCACCAGCCCGTGGTGATCAGCATGGCGGCCTGCAACAACGACCCCGCCATCCGCACCTCGGAGCTGACGGGCAATCGCGCCCACCTGGCATGGGGCCTGGGCCCACACGCCTGCCCCGCCCAGTCCCTGGCCTATATGGTCGCCGAGGGCGCGATCGATCAGTTGCTGGACGCGATACCGGAGATGCGCGCGGACTTCCCCGAGGGCGAGCCGGTCTGGCGGCCGGGCCCCTTCCATCGATCGCTGGCGGGCCTGCCGGTGACATTTCCCCCGCAGGCCCCCTTGCCTGGATACGGGGACACCGCCGCCCGGCCCGCCGTGCGCGCCTGAGCGCCGCGGCCGGCCGCCCTCACCAGGGCCCGAACCCCACGGGGTCCGGGCCCTGTGTCGTGCTCGTCCCGGGTTCACCGGTTCCACGGGCCGATGTACTTGAATCCGGATTCAAGTTTAGGCTACCGTCGGGAGGGCATCGAGCCGCGCCCCGACGATCGGAGTTCTCGTGGAACTGTTCACCTCGACCGAGCGTGCCCGGGAGTATCGGCGCACCCTGCTCGCGTTCATGGACGACAGCGTGTATCCGGCCGAGCCGATCTATGCCCAGCAGATGGCCGCGGCGGGCGATCCGCATCATCACCCGCAGATCCTGGAGGATCTCAAAGCCGAGGCCAAGCAGCGGGGCTTGTGGAATCTGTTCCACCCGCATCCGGAGTGGGGCCCGGGCCTGTCCAATCTGGAGTACGCGCCGCTGGCCGAGATCATGGGCCGCAGTCCGGCGCTGGCGCCCGAGGCGTGTAACTGTTCGGCGCCCGATACCGGCAATATGGAAGTCTTCACCCTCTTCGGCACCGAGGAGCACAAGCAGCGCTGGCTCGAACCGCTGCTGGCGGGCACCATCCGCTCGGCGTTCGCGATGACCGAGCCCGGGGTCGCCAGTTCCGATGCCACCAATGTGGAGATGCGGATGGAACGCGACGGCGACGAGTATGTGCTCAACGGCCGGAAATGGTTCGCCTCCAATGCCATGCACGCCAATTGCAAGGTGCTCATCGTGATGGGCAAGACCGATCCGGACGCTCCCAAGCACCGCCAGCAGTCGATGATGGTGGTGCCGATCGACGCGCCGGGCGTCACCGTCGTACGCAACCTGCCGGTGTTCGGCTATGTCGATCGGGAGGGGCACGCCGAGATCGAGTTCACCGATGTGCGGGTCCCGGTCACGGATGTGCTGAAGGGCGAGGGCGAGGGTTTCGCGATCAGCCAGGCCCGGCTGGGCCCCGGCCGCATCCATCACGCCATGCGCGCGATCGGAATGGCCGAACGCGCGCTGGAACTCATGTGCGCCCGGGCGGATTCGCGGACGACCTTCGGACGCAAGGTCAGCGAACGGGCCAATATCCGGGACTGGATCGCCGAGGCCCGCATCGATATCGAACAGGCACGGCTGCTCACCCTGAAAACCGCCTGGATGATGGATACGGTCGGCAACAAGGAGGCCCGCACCGAGATCGCCGCGATCAAGATCGCCGCGCCGGTGATGGCACTGCGGATCGTCGACCGCGCCATCCAGGTGTACGGCGCGGCGGGCGTGACCGAAGACTTCCCGCTCGCGAGTATGTACGCCCATCTGCGTACTCTGCGGATCGCCGATGGTCCCGACGAGGTGCACAAACTGACGATCGCCCGGGCCGAACTCGGTAAGGCCCGCGCGGCGGCCGAAGCCGCCGGCAGCTAGTGGTTGCCGCCCGGCTCGTGGACATAGCCCGGGCGCTGCGGCTCGTCGCCCGATACGTTGGACATGTCCGGTCGGCGCCCGGCCGTTCTCCCCGGCGCGATCCGGGCGGGCACGAGGAGGCAACCCATGACGGTCGAGACCGGAACCGCGCCGCGGCGGCAGCACATACTGCTGGAACTGGGCTTCGCGACCACGCGGGCCGGCGACGAGCTGCACGGGTCGGCGACGATCACCCCGCAGATGCATGTCCCCGGTACCGAGCGGCTGCGCACCTCGGTGCTGGCCACCTGGACCGATACGGTGACCGGGCTGCTGGCCGCGCTCACCCTGGGGCCGCGAGTGCCGGTCACTCTCGAACTCGATGTGCACCTGTACCGGCCGGCGCCGGGATCCGGCGAGGTCCGGGCAGTGGGGCGCAAGATCAAAGCGGGGCGGTCGGTGTTCGTCGCGGAGGTCGAATGGACCGTCGACGGCGAACCGTTCGCCTTCGGCGGCGGATCGTTCATGGTCTCGCCCGACGCGGACCTGCGCCTGCCCGCCGGGTTGAGCGTCGATATGCCGGTGTCGGACCGGCTGCTCGAGGTGCCGCTCGCCGAACGAGCGGGGTGTGTGCGCCGCGGCCCGGGCACCGCGGTGCTGCCGCGCACCGACGACGGCCTGAACGCCTCGCGCACCGTCAACGGTGGTCTGATCGCTCTCGCGGCGGAGGAGGCCATCCTGTCGCTGGCGCCCGGATCCACCCTGAGCACGCTCGGTCTGCGGTATCTGCAACCCGCCCGGGTGGGGCCGGTGGTCGCCGACGCGACACTGCGGGCCGAGGTCGGACGGGCGACGCTGCGCGATACCGGGAATTCCGATCGGATCACCACGCTGGCGACAAGCCGCCTGTTCCCGGCGTGAACGCGGTACCCGAGCCGATTCGCGCCCGCTGCTACCGGCTCCGGCCTGCCCGCCGGTCCGCGATGACGGCGAGTGCCCGGTGAACGGCCGGCCAGACAGCACCTCCGCGAGCCGGACAACCGGCCCGAAGGCGGCGCCGGACGCCGCGGCGGCCGGTCGACCGACCCGGCCCGCCCCGAAGAGCCGCCGGGGGATCCGCACGCGCGCGGCACTGATCGAGGCGGCTCGCGAGGTTTTCGAAGCCGACGGGTTCGTCGACGCCCGGATCAGCGATATCACCCGGACGGCCGGGGTGGCGTCGGGGTCGTTCTATACCCATTTCGACAGCAAAGAAGAGATTTTCGCCGCAGTCGCCGAGCAGGTCCGGGAGGAGATGCTGCATCCGCACGTCCGGGCGCGCGCCGGTAGCGAGGATCCACGCGACTGGATCGCCGCGGCGAACCGGGAGTACCTGAGATCCTATCGACGTAATGCGCGGCTGATGGCCGTGCTCGAGCAGGTGTCCCGGGTCGACCCGCATTTCGCCGCGCTGCGGGCCGAGCGGGCCTCGGCGTTCATCGATCGCAATGCGGCGTTGATCCGGGATCTGCAGGAGCGCGGTCTGATCACGGCGCGGTTGGACGCACGGGTGACGGCGCTGGCCTTGTCGAGCATGGTGAGCAAGGTGGCGTACCTGGTGTTCGTGGAGGGGGAGGAGATCGATTTCGACACCTTGCTGGAGACTCTCGATTGGATCTGGTGCAGCGCGCTGCAGCTGACCGGATCGGGCGGCGCGGCGACGTAATCCGGTCGAGCCCTGGCCGAAGACTCTGCGGGCCTGCATCATTGGCATGTTCTGCCGGTATACCGCGCAGACGAGCGACCCGGAACCGATAGGGGCAGAGAATGACCGAAACCGGCCGCAAAACGGCGCCCGTGAACCAGACCGTACCCAGCAGCGCCCGGATCTACGATTACGTTCTCGGCGGAAAAGACCATTACCCGGTGGACCGGGACGCCGCCGAGAAAGTGGTGGCGGCGTTTCCCACCGTCCGGGTCGCCGCTCGGCAGAACCGGAACTTCATGCACCGCGCGGTGAACGAGATCACCGCGGCCGGTGTCACCCAGTTCCTGGATATCGGTACCGGAATCCCCACCGAGCCGAATCTGCACCAGGTGGCGCAGGCCGCGCAGCCCGCGGCTCGGGTGGTCTATGTGGACAACGATCCGATCGTGCTCGCCCATGCCCGTGCGTTGCTGGTCGGCACACCCGAAGGTCGCACCACCTACATCGATGCCGACCTCACCGACCCCACGGCGATCCTGTCGGCGCCGCAATTGCGCGAAACGCTCGATCTGGAGCGCCCGGTGGCGCTGAGCCTGGTCGCCGTCCTGCATTTCCTGAACGCCGAACAGGACCCCTACGGTGTGGTCGCGACGCTGGTGGACGCCCTCGCACCCGGTTCGTTCGTGGTCGCCTCCCACATCACCGCCGACCTCGCTCCGGAGACCATGGCGCGTGCGCTCGAGGTGTACCGGCAGAGCGGGGTGTTCGCCCGGTCCCGGAACCGGGACGAATTCGCCCGGTTCTTCGACGGTCTGGAGTTGCTGGAGCCGGGGGTCGTCGTGGCCAACCAGTGGCGTCCGGCGGGTGAGTCACCGGAATGGCTGGATACGCAGGTGAACTGCTGGGCCGGGGTCGCGCGGAAGCGATAGCCCGCCCGGACATCGCGGATCGGCGACCGGACAGGGTCACCGGCACATATCCGGCGCAGGGCAGTCCGTGGTTACTCCGCTCGCGGGGTCGCGGAGAAACCACGGAACCGGCGCAGGTATCCGACGATGCGGCGTAGCGGCACCGCACGGGGCCAATCGTCCGGACGGAAATAGGCGTCGGTGCCGCCGTCCACGAAAACAACGCTGCCGCAGAGGAATTCGGCCGACGGAGACAGCATCATGTAGACCCAGTCGGCGATGTGTTCCGGTTTGCCGAAGCCGCCGGTGGGGACCGGGAACGCGTTGACCGCCTTGGCCTCGGTGGGGGAGGCGAGCTGGCGTTCGAGCAGCGGGGTGAGGATCGCGCCGGGGGCGATGACATTGAGCCGGATACCCGCCCCGGCCCATTCCGGCCGTACGGCACGACGGCGCACCCAGCGGCTGACCGCGATCTTGGAGCCCGCGTACACGAACGGCGCGGCGTGCTTGCCGAAGATCTTCACCGTCCGGACGGCGCGTTCGGTGTCGCCGGCCAGGAACGCCGCCACCGTCCGGCGCGGCACCGCCGGGACCGTGGTGGCGGAATTGCTGCCGAAGGCGACGACCCGTGCGGATCCGGTCGCCGCGAGCGCGGGCCGCCAGCCCTCCAGCAACTCGACCGTGCCGAGATAATTCACCGCGGCGATCACCGGCAAGCGGGCGGGATCGGGTACCGGCCCCAGCCCGGCCGCGAGTACAGCGCCGTCGAGCCGGCCGTCCGCGGCGGTCAGTACCGCGTCTATCGCGCTGCGCCGGCCCGCGGCGGTGGCGAGGTCGGCGACGATATCGGTCTCCTGGATATCCACACCGATCACGCGGTGACCCTCGGCGGTCAGTTTGTCGGCGACCGCCCTGCCCATCCCCGACGCCGCTCCCGTGACCGCGTAGACACCCATCCGAAATCCTCTCCTCCGCCCCGGGACTGCCGTCCCCGGGCCATTCGACGGAGTCTGTCAAAAGTACGGAGTCTGTCAAGCGGCCTGGAGTGATCGGGCGGCGATCGCGACCGGCCGGCGGTGCACGCCTGCGGGTCAGCCGGGCAGGCGCAGATACTCGGGCAGGGTGAGGCAGACGAGGCCGAAGTCGTATCCCTTCTGCACGTACACCTCGGTGCCCACACCGTCGGCCGATACCGAATGCCGACCGGACACCGTCGGCGCCCAATCCGCGGTGTACATGTCGGGGCCGGCCTGTTCGATCGGTCCGAATGTGCCGCCGGGCTGCCCGTTCACCAGGTCCTCCAGTGCGCTGACCCCGTCTCCGCGGATCGTGACCGTGTAGGTGCAGCCCGTGCCGTACTGGACGAAACCGAGACCGAAACCACCGGAAACGCTCACCCCCGACACCGCGGCCGAGGCGCCGGGGGCCGGCCCGAACGCGGTCACAGTTGCGAGAGCGCAGGTGGTGAGAAGAGTGCGTGCGGCGGTCGTCATGGCGCGTGCTCCAGTCGGATCGACGGTGGGTACACGGTGCAGCGTCCTGTAGGTAAGTGCAGCACCCCGCGGTCGCGCGGCACAGGCCCCGTCGATCACGAAGTAGTTCCGGTTGATGCCGGTGCGGGCCGGGAGGCGAGGTCGCCGGGCCCGGCCACCTCACCCACGACGACTGGCACATTCCGGCGGGTGTGTAACACCTGGAGGCCTTCCGGTGAATAACCGTGCGTAAAAGTTACGGCCACCCGGCGATTGCCGGCGGAATGCTGTCCGGGCCGGTGCTGGTGCCACGGTGATATCGCAGAATCGTATAACCGTTGAACGAGACGAGTATCGCGGAATTCTCGCCGTCCTGCACGGTTATTGATCAGCAATTTAAAGGATGGGTTTTCCGTTTAATTCCTGATATGCACGCGAACTCCGAATATCGGTATGGTCCTGTGCGCGAATGAAATCGCAGCCGCCCGGCCCAGGGTCGGTTCACGTGAGAAGGAATTGAACGTAATGAAGTTCGGCACTTTCGCCGCTACCGCACTTCTGTCCGTCGCCGCTGTAGGGATTTCCGCCGGCGTGGTGCACGCCGAACCCGCGGCCGGCGCTCCGGAGATCAAGAGCGAGGGCATCGACCAGGGCGTCGCCTACGAGACCAGCGTCGACCAGAAGACCCAGACGATCACCACCGAGGTACACGACGGGCGGTTCGAACTGACGCCGGACGGCGCCAAAGCTGTGCTCAAGGCCGTCAGCGGTGCCGTAGTGGCCGAAGTGCCGCTGCAGTACGAGATCTCCGGCAGCGAGATGGCGGTGGCCCACGAGATCAGCGCCGACGGCACCACTCTAGAGCTGACCCCGACGGTCACCGCCGAGAACATCGGCGAGATGCGGCCGGTCAGCTCGATGACCCGGCTGACCACCGAATTACAGGAGAACGTTGTCGGTGTCGCGGTGGGCGCGGTACTCGGCGGCCTGCTCGGCGCGCTCATCGGGCTCGGATTCCTCAGCATCATCACCGGTCCGATCGGTCTGGTCGTGGGCGCGGTGGCCGGCGGTTACATCACCGGCGGGCAGCCGTTCGTCGACGCGGTGATGGCCGTGCTGCGCGGCGAACCGTGACCCAGCCGGGCCCGGACGAGGACGGCGGGCGGCCGCCGCTCTCGCAGCAGGACAAACGCGCCCGGGTCGGCGCCACCGCCGCCGCGATAGCCATCGCGGCGGTGGTGACCTCGATTGTGCTGGGAATCGGCGTGGCCGCACTACTGGCCACCGCCGGCAGCGACGATACGGCCGAGGATGTCGCCGCGCCGACTGCCCCCGCGACGACCGCCCTCACCGGCGCTACCGAGACCTCGCCCGCCCCGGTGGCGCCACCGTCGGTGCTGGTGCCCTCGACGGTCCCGCCGACCACCACCGTCTCGGCGGTCGGTATCGCGGGATCGGCCAACAAAGAGGCCAAACAGGCCCCACCGAAGGTCGAGGTCGCGAGCGGGGAGTGCCTGAGCGCGCTGGGGGAGAAGGAGGTGAGCAAGGCCTCCTGCGGTAGCGGGGAATCCCGTTACAAGGTGGCCGCTGTCGGCCCGGCGGGGACCGTGTGTCCCTCGGACGCCGACGCGAGTCACACCATCGGCGAAACGACCCTGTGCCTCGATATCGACTGGGTCGTCGGCAGCTGTGTGGATGTCTCGGGCGACCAGCCGCAACGCACGGAATGCGGGCCGGGCGGGGTGCAGGTGATCAGCATCCTGCCGGATACGGTGAACCCCAACGCGTGCCCGTCGGCCGACCGCGGGTTCGTCTACGACGAACGCCGGTTCGTGGTCTGTATCGGCGATCGATAGACCGGTCCGGTCGCCCGGTGACGGCCGGGCGGCCGGGCTCGGCCGCGGCGATTCCGGCGCTCCGGGCCGGGTTAAGCTGATTCATGGCTCTGTCCCGGCGTCGTTTACTGCAGGCGGGCACCGCTGGTGCGGCCGCGCTCCTGGCCGGCGCGGGTCTCGCGAGCAGCGCTCCGTATCGGGCGCCGCGATGGCTCGGTGACCCCTTCACCCTGGGGGTGGCGTCCGGAGACCCGCTGCCCGACGGGGTCGTGCTGTGGACTCGGCTGGCACCGGACCCGTTCGCGCCCGATTCGCTCGGTGGCACCGCCCGAGCGCCGGTCACCGTCGAGTACGAGGTCGCCGAGGACGAGCATTTCCGCCGTATCGCCGCGCGCGGCAGCGCGCTGGCCACCCGGGCACTGGCCCACAGTGTGCATCCGGAGGTCCGGGGACTGGCCCCGGATCGCTGGTACTACTACCGCTTCCGCGCCGGCGCGGCGATATCCCCGGTGGGCCGTACCCGTACCGCCCCCGCCGCGGGCGCGCCGGTGGCGCGGTTGCGCTTCGCCTTCGCCTCCTGCCAGCACTGGAGTTCCGGCTACTACACCGCCTATCGGCATCTGTGCGAGGAAGACCTCGATTTCGTGGTGCACCTGGGCGATTACATCTACGAGAAGGAGTGGGCGCGCGGCCGCGCGGGCGTCGCGATCCCGGAGACGCTGCGCGCGGAGGCCGCCGATCTCACCGGCTACCGGCTGCGGTACGCGCAGTACAAGGCCGAACCCGAACTGCGTGCCGCGCACGCCGCGTACCCCTGGATCTGCACCTTCGACGATCACGAGATCGACAACAACTGGGCCGGTTTCGATCCGGGCGCCGGGATCGATATCCATCTGCTGCCGGCCCTGTTCCGGCGGCGCCGCGCGGCCGCGTTCCGGGCGATGTACGAACATCTGCCGCTGCGTATCGAACAGCTCCCCGCCGGACCCTACGTCCGGATGCACCGTCGCTACGCCTTCGGTGACCTCGCCGACCTCACCATGCTCGACACGCGCCAGCACCGGACGTCACTGGTCTGCGGTGACGGCGGCAACCTGGTGCTCGACTGCCCGGATCGCTTCGCGGCGGACCGCACCATCCTGGGTGCCCCGCAACGCGATTGGCTGATCGACGGCCTTACTCGCTCCCCGGCCCGCTGGCAGATCCTGGGCAATCAGGTCGCGATGGCGCAGTCCGACCACGACCCGGGCCCGGCGGTCGCGGTGGGCACCGACGCCTGGGACGGCTATGTCGCCGACCGCGATGCGGTACTCGCCGCGGCGGCGGCGCGCGGACGTGCGAACCTGGTGGTGCTCACCGGTGACCGGCACGAGAACTACGTGGTCGATCTGCGGGGGAACTATCGCGACCCGCACTCTCCGGTGGTGGCCACGGAGTTCACCGGGACTTCGATCACCACCGGACGCGACGGTGCCGACCTGCCTCCGCGGGGCCGGACGCTGCTGGCCGCCAACCCCGATATGAAGTTCTTCAACGGCCAGCGGGGTTATGTCCGGGTGGAGGTCGACGAGCGGCTGTGGCGCAGCGATTACCGGGTGGTGCCCTATGTCGGGCGGCCCGGGGCGCCGATCAGCACCCGGGCGACCTATGTCGTGGAGCACGGCAGACCCGGCGCGCAGGCCGGCTGGGACCCCGGGCCCGCCGTGCCCGAGGTATCGGTTCCGGGCCCGGCTCCGGCGGCGGAAGCAGGCCGGTGAGCGGGAAGGGGCCGCGTTCGGGCAGGTTGGCCGAAAGTACCGATTTCGTGTCCGCGGGTATGTGCCCCCGACGGTGATCCAGGCCATAGTCTCGGAAAGATGTCCAGTTCCGCAACGAGCACCGGCACCGGCGCCGGGCCCGGCCAGACCTTCGACTACGACGTCCTCGTCATCGGCTCCGGATTCGGGGGCAGCGTCAGCGCCCTGCGGTTGACCGAGAAGGGATACCGGGTCGGCGTCCTCGAGGCCGGCCGCCGCTTCGCCGACGACGAATTCGCCAAGACGTCCTGGCGTGCCAGGCAGTACCTGTGGGCGCCGTATCTCGGCTGCTTCGGTATCCAGCGGCTCGCGCTGCTGAAGAACACCCTGATCATGGCCGGGGCGGGGGTCGGCGGCGGCTCCCTGGTCTACGCCAACACCCTCTACGAGCCGCCGGAGAAGTTCTTCCGCGACGGCCAGTGGGCGGGTATCACGGACTGGAAAGACGAACTCACGCCCTACTACGACCAGGCCAAACGCATGCTGGGCGTGACCACGAATCCGGCGACCACGCCGACCGACCGGGTTTTCCTGGAGGTCGCCGAGGAGCTGGGCGTCGCCGATTCCTATCAGCGGACGCCGGTCGGCGTCTTCTTCGGCGGTCCTGGGAGCCGGCCCGGCGAAGATGTGCCGGATCCGTATTTCGGCGGCGCCGGGCCCGCCCGCCGCACCTGCACCCACTGCGGCGAATGTATGACGGGCTGTCGTCACAACGCCAAGAACACCCTGGTCAAAAACTATCTGTATCTGGCCGAGCAGGCCGGGGCCACGGTGCACGCGCTGCGCACCGTCACCGATGTGTTACCGCTGCCCGGCGGCGGCTACACGGTGTCGACGGTGACCACCGGGCGCTGGCTGCGCAAGAAACGCGCTACGTTCACCGCCGAGCAGGTGATCTTCTCCGCGGCCTCCCTGGGTACGCAGCGGCTGCTGCACAAACTGCGTGACTCCGGTTCGCTGCCCGATATCTCCGGTCGTCTGGGCTTCCTGTCCCGGACCAACTCCGAGGAACTGCTCGCGATCCGCAGCCGGGACAAGACCAGCGATTTCACCAAGGGGGTGGCGATCACCTCCTCGATCCATCCCGATCACGACACCCATATCGAACCGGTGCGCTACGGCAAGGGCAGCAATGTCATCTCGCTGATGGGCAGTGTCATGGTCGACGAGCAACCAGGTGTGTCCAAACGCCGGCTGTGGCTGCGCGAGATGTGGCGGCACCGTCGTGACCTCCCGCATCTGCACAACCCGCGGGGCTGGTCGGAACAGATGATCGGCCTGCTGGTGATGCAGTCGGTGGACAATTCGATCACGACCTATACCAAACGCGGGCTGTTCGGCCGCAGGATGACCACCCGGCAGGGCGAGGGCGCACCCAACCCGACCTGGATCCCGGCCGGGCACGAGGTGGGCCGCCGGGTCGCCGACAAGATCGACGGTATCGCCGGCGGCGCCACCAGCAGTGTGTTCAATATTCCGATGACCGGTCATTTCATCGGCGGCTGCGTGATCGGCGAGAGCCCGCAGACCGGTGTTGTGGACCCCTACCAGCGGCTCTACGGTTATCCGGGCCTGCACGTAATCGACGGTTCGACCATTTCGGCCAACCTCGGCGTCAATCCCTCCCTCACCATCACCGCGCAGTCCGAACGCGCGGTGGCGATGTGGCCGAACAAGGGCGAGGCCGATCCGCGGCCGCCGCTCGGCGCGCCCTATCGGCGGGTCGCCCCGGTCGCCCCGGCGTCGCCGGTGGTGCCGGAGTCGGCGCCCGCGGCGCTGCGGCTACCGCTGATCGAAGTGAACCATCGGCCCGATCCCGCTGCCGTGGGCGGTGAGGAGTCGCGCTGAGCAGCCGGAACACCGGCTCCTCGGACGGGCGTCGCGAGGGTCTCCGGGGCCGGTTTTCCCGCAGGTGTGAGCGCCTTCACATACGCTGGTGAGTAGCTGATGAGAGGTGCCCGGTGACCCCGTGCCGGTGCCGGCTGCGTTTACCCAGGGAGAATCCCGGGTAACGGATTGAGGTCGATACTCGCCGGAACCCGGTCGCCGGCGGGCGCGACGTCATGGGTCGGCCGGGCCGACACGGACGCGTGCGCCGGAGAGGACTGACCGTGACGGACCAGCAGTCGCAACCAGCACAGGTCGAACCACCGCAACTCAAGAGGTCGGTGGCGGCCTCGGCAATGGGCAATGCCACCGAATGGTTCGACTACGGCGTCTACGCCGCAACCGCCACCTACCTGACCGACGCTTTCTTCCCCGGGGAACTCGGCACCCTCGGCACCATGCTCGGCTTCGCCATCTCCTTCGTCCTGCGGCCGGTCGGTGGCATGGTCTGGGGTCCGCTGGGCGATCGGGTGGGCCGCAAAGTGGTGCTGGCCACCACCATCCTGCTCATGGCCGCCGCCACCGGTCTGATCGGTGTGCTGCCGACCCACGGCCAGGTCGGCGTGCTCGCCCCCATCCTGCTGATCCTGCTCCGCGTGGTGCAGGGTTTCTCGACCGGCGGTGAGTACGGTGGCGCGGCCACCTACCTGGCCGAATGCGCGAGCGACAAGAAGCGTGGCTTCTTCGGCAGCTTCCTGGAGTTCGGCACACTCGGTGGTTTCGTCGGCGGTTCGGCGGTCGTGCTGCTGTGCCAGCTGATCCTCGGTTCGGACGCCATGCATGATTGGGGCTGGCGGATCCCGTTCCTGATCGCCATCCCGCTGGGCGCGATCGGCTGGTACCTGCGGACCAAGCTCGACGAGTCGCCGGTGTTCACCGAGGTCAACGAACAGGAGCATCCCGAAGGCGGGCTGCGGGTGCTGATCACCACCTACAAGCGTGAGCTGCTGACCCTGTCCGGCCTGGTCATCGCGCTGAACGTGGCGAACTACACGCTGCTCACCTACCAGCCGACCTATCTGCAGAACACCATCGGCCTCGGCGAGTCCACCACCACCGCCATGATGCTCATCGGCCAGGTGGCGATGATGGCGTGCGTCCCCTTCTTCGGCCGGTTGTCCGACCGTACCGGGCGACGGCCGCTGTGGTTGTTCTCGCTGGTCGGCCTGGCGGTGCTGGCCGTGCCGATGTACTGGCTGATGGGCGTGGGCACCGGCTGGGCGATTGTGGGCTTCGTCGTGCTGGGCCTGCTGTACGTTCCGCAGCTGTCCACCATCAGCGCGACCTTCCCGGCCATCTTCCCGACCCATGTGCGCTACGCCGGGTTCGCCCTGGCCTACAACGTGTCCACGGCCGCGTTCGGTGGTACCGCTCCGCTGGTGAACGAGGCGGTGATCGAAGCCACCGGTTGGAGTCTGTTCCCCGCCCTCTATATGGTGGCCGCCGCGCTGATCGGTCTCGTGGCATGGTATTTCCTGCGGGAGACCGCCGGGACGTCGTTGCGCGGCACCGAAGTGCCCGATGCCGCCGAACCCGACCCGCCGGCCACCGAAGAGAAGCAAATCGTCGCGTGATCCATCGGAAGGGCCGACCCTGTTATGAGTGATGTCCGCAACCCGCCCATCGCCGAGGTCGTCAACTCGGCGCTGGAACAGACCATCCCGGTGGCGCACCGGATGGGGGTGCACGCCGAGGAGGTGCGCCGCGGGTACGCCGCCGCCACGGTGCCCGTCGAGGGCAACGGCAATCATTTCGGTGTCATGTACGCCGGGGTGCTGTTCACCGTGGGCGAGATCCTGGGCGGCGCCATCGCGGTGGCCAGTTTCGATACCACGCGGTTCTATCCGCTGGTGAAGGACCTGCGGATCGTGTTCCGGAAACCGGCGACCACGGCGGTCCGTGCCCAGGCCACTCTGGACGACGCGGAGATCGACCGGATCGCGGCGGAGGCCGCGGCCAACGGTAAAGCGGATTTCACGCTACGGGCGGTCCTCAGCGATACCGAGGGTGTGGTCGTCGCCGAAACCGAAGGGCTGTACCAGCTGCGCGCCCACCGGTGAGCGCGCCGCCGCGGCGCTTCGCGGCGATATCGGCCCGGCCTTCCCGTACGGGGGAGCCGGGCCGCGGCCGGTCCGACGTCAGTGGCCGGCCGAACCGGTCGGCGTCGGCGGGACCATCCGCCAGGGGCCGCAGTTCTCGGTTTTGAAACCCGCGTCGGTCGGTTTCACGGTGACCCGGATCGGGCCCAGCTTCGTGTAATTGTTCTCGATGATGTAATGCATATTCGTGTTGTCGCCCTCGACCAGCCGCAGCCGCCGCCAGTCGCAGCTCCGGGTGGGATCGGCGGGCCCGGACGATTCCCACGTTCCGGGCCGGATATCGACGCCGACCCGGTAGACGCCGTCGTGCGATATGTGATCCGCGGGCTCGGCCGCCGCGATACCGCCGCCCAGCACGGTCGCCGCCGACAACACCGCACCGGCGATCAGAAACGTGCCTGCACGCATTCGTTCTCCTCGGTATCTCTTTGTTTCTCGATACAGTGAGATCCTCCCGATCTCCCCCGGCACGTCTACCAGAGTCGCGCTATCGATTTCGAAGAATCGCGATATTCCCGGGAATTCGCGGGAAATACTTTTCGAAACAGGGGGCCTCGACCTCGTGCGCCGAAGGCGCGCCAATACTATTGCCCGGTGGCTGAGCGCATACCCGTGGTGATCGTGGCCGGATTCCTCGGCGCCGGAAAGACCACCCTGCTCAACGACCTGTTGCGCAACAACCGGGGCACCCGGATCGGGGTGGTGGTCAACGATTTCGGTGCGGTGAACATCGACGCGATGCTGGTGGCGGGCCAGGTCGACGCCATGGTGTCGCTGGGCAACGGTTGTGTGTGCTGCGCGGTGGATGTCTCCGAGCTCGACGAGCTGTTCACCCGGTTGACCGATCCCCGCGCCGGTATCGATGTGATCGTGGTGGAGGCCAGCGGACTGGCCGAACCGCGCAATCTGGTGCGCATGGTGGTGGGCAGCGAGAACTCCCGGATCCGCTACGGCGGACTGCTCGAGGTGGTGGACGCGGGGGAGTTCGCCGGGAGCCGGGCCCGGCATCCGGAACTGGCGAGTCATCTGCGCCTGGCCGATCTGGTGGTGGTGAACAAGGCCGACCGGATCGATGCGGCGCAACTGGACCGGTTGCGCGCCGAGATCATGGAACTGACCGGTGGCGCACCGGTGTACGCGACCACGCGCGGGCGGATCGATCCCGGATTGCTGTTCGATCCGCGCCGCCGTGGCGAACCCCGCATCGGCGAGCAGTTGAGTCTCGACGAACTGCTGCGCGAGGAGCACGCGCACGACGAGCACGACGGTGACCACCGGCATCTGCACGACGACTACACCAGTGTGACGTTCACCGAGACCGCGGCACTGCATCCGCGCAGGATGGTCGATTTCCTGGAGAAACCACCCGCCGGGCTGTTCCGGGCGAAAGGTTTCGTCACCTTCGCCACGCCGGGACCCGGCCGTTTCCTGTTGCACCTGGTCGGCCGGGCGATCACGCTGGAGCCGGCCGGCCGGACCACCCGCGGCGCCGGAACGGAACTGGTGCTCATCGGCACCGGTCTGGATACCGACGCGGTGCTGGAAGGGCTGCGGGCGACCGTCCACGGCGGACCCGGCACGCCGGCCGACCAGGAGATGCTGGCGGTCTGGCGCTACGTCCCCGATATCGCGTCCGCGGCGGCCGACGACGACTACCCGCAGGCGTTGACCCATTCGGAGAGCCCGTCGGCGAACAGCTGACGTTTCCAGATCGGCACTTCGTGTTTGATCCGGTCCACCAGTGTCGAGCACGCCGCGAATGCCTCGGCGCGATGCGGTGCGGCCACCGCCGTCACGATCGCCAGATCACCCACCACCAGATCGCCGACGCGGTGCACGGCAGCCACCGGCAGGCCGCTCGATCGGGCGACCGAGGCGCAGCACTCGCGCAGGAAGCGGAGCGCTTGCGGATGCGCCGAGTACTCCAGCGCCGAAACCGCCTGTCCGCCGTCGTGATCGCGGACCACGCCGGTGAACAACACGACCGCCCCATAGTGCGATCCGCGGACGGCCGCGTCGACCACCGCGGGATCCAAAGGCCGGTCGCTGATCTCGGCGAGCCGGACTGCGCCGAGGGCCGCGGGGTTCTCGCGGCCGGGGGTTCCCAGGGACAGATCAGGCATGCGCGCTCTCGTTTCCGCTATTCGTCTCCCGCGGCGCACCGGGGTGCTCCCGCGCCCTGTCGTGATCGTGCGCGCCGCCGCCGGCCACCTGCGCGAGCAGATGCGTGAGCAGCGGTTCCAGTACCGCGATACCGTCTTTCACCCCGCCCGGGGAACCGGGCAGATTCACCACCACCGAACGGCCGGCCAGACCCGCGACGCCGCGACTGAGCGCCGCGAGCGGGAACTTCGCCGTACCGCGCTGCCGGATCGCCTCGGCGACACCGGGCAGTTCCCGGTCCAGGACGGCCGCGGTCGCCTCAGGGGTGTGGTCGGTGGGGGAGGCGCCGGTACCGCCGGTGGTCACCACCAGGTCGGGGCTGGTGCGCAGCGCGTCGGCCAGACCGTCGGAGATGTCGGCGTCGGCGTAGACGAGGGGTCCGCGCACGGTGTATCCGAGATCGCGCAGCCACGACACCAGCCGCGGTCCGGTGGTGTCGGTACGGGTTCCGGCCGCCGCGCCGGTGGAGGCCACGAGCACCACCGCGGTGCCGCTGATATCGCTTCGGGGAGTGGCCGCATGCGTTTCCGGTTCGGAGTGCGGCACCGGACGTGGGGTGGCGCCGGTAGCGGCCGGTGCCTGCGCGCGGGTCCAGTGGCCGCGTTTTCCGCCCTCTTTGCTGAGCAGGCGCACGCCGTTCAGCTCTGCCGCCGGGTCCACCGCTTTCACCATGTCGTGCAGGGTGAGACCGGCCACGGCCACCGCGGTCAGCGCTTCCATCTCCACCCCGGTGGGGCCGGTGGTTTTGGCGGTGGCCTCGATGGTGATGGTGGAGTCGGTGAAACCGAATTCGACCTTCACCGAGGACAGCGCGAGCTGATGGCACAGCGGGATCAGTTCGGCGGTCTTCTTGGCGCCCGCGATCCCGGCCAGCCGGGCGGTCGCGAGAACATCGGCCTTCGGCATATCGTCGGCGCGCACCAGCGCCACCACCTCGGCGGTGGTGCGCAATTCGCCCCCGGCGACGGCGATCCGCGCGGTATCGGCCTTGGCGCTCACATCCACCATGCGGGCGCGGCCTTCGGCATCCACATGTGACAACTCGCTCATAGTTCCCACACTCGCACAGTCGCGCCGGGCGCGAGTTCGGTCACCGCGGCCGGAATATCGATCAGCACATCGGCCGCCGCCATACTCGCGACGAGATGGGAACCGGGTCCGGAAACCACCTCCACGGCGTGCGGCCGCGTCCCGTTACGGACCAGCCGCCCGCGCAGGAACTGGCGGCGGCCCTCGGGGGAACGGCGCACCGCGCCCAGCAGCGGAAGTTCGTATTCGGGTACCGGGTCCAGCCCGGAGAGGCGCCGCAGGATCGGCCGGGCCAGCACCTCGAACGACACCACCGCGCTCACCGGGTTCCCCGGGAAACTCAGCACCGGCACCCCGTCCACGACCGTGAGGCCCTGAGGGCCGCCCGGCTGCATCGCCACCGAGCCGAACTCGCCCCCGAGCGGGATGAGAACCTCCCGGACGACCTCGAAATCGCCCTTGGACACCCCGCCCGTGGTGATCACCAGATCGGCGGCGGCGGTCGCGGAGTACAGCAGCTGCCGGAACTCCGCGGGTTCGTCACCGCAGTGCTCGACACCGGCCACCGCGACACCGTTGGCGGTGAGCGCGGCCGCCAGTGCGATGCCGTTGGAGTTGTAGATCTGCCCCGGTCGCAGCTCGGCGCCGGCGGGCACCAACTCGTTCCCGGTGCTGATGACGACCGCCCGCAGCGGTGTGAAGACCGGGACCCCGCCCACGCCCGCCGCGGCCAGCGCCGCGATATGACGCGGGGCCAGCACGGTCGCGGCCGGGACCAGTTCGGCACCCGCCCGGATATCGCTGCCGGGCTCCCGGACGAATTCGCCGGCCGAGCGGCCGCGGGTGATCCGTACCGAGTGCTCGTCGGCGGTCGTATCCTCCACCGGGACCACGCTGTCGGCGCCGGCCGGGAGCGGCGCCCCGGTCATCACCTTGCGCGCGGTCCCCGGTGCCAGCGTGACACCGCCGGGATCACCGGCGGCGATCACGCCGGTCAGCGGCAGGGTCACCGGGGTGACCGCGACATCCTGCGAGCGCACGGCGTAGCCGTCCATGGCGGAGTTGCGGAAAACGGGCAGATCGATCGGCGCCTGCTGATCCCGGGCCAGCCGGCGACCGAGCGCCGCGGCCACCGGGACGTCCTCCACCGGCCGGGCGGCAAGCGGCCGCAACAGCTGTTCGATGGCGTCGCGGTAATCGTCCGCCGACCGGACCGGACGACTGGCGGGCCGAGAGATCATAGGCCCAGACTAGCCGCGCGCGCCGGACGGTCATCGCCTGTCGGGGCCTGCGGCGATGCTCGGCTCGGGCGCCCGAGACCGGCCGGATGACGCGGTGTCTCGATATCTCTGCGGACCCGGCGTACATAATGGAGGTGTGACGCTGGTCGAAATGGGGATTCCCACCGTGCGGTCCGGGCGCCCCTCTCTCGATGGACGTCCGGAAACGCCGCTGCTGGTGGATCGATTCGGCCGGATCGCGCGGGATCTGCGGGTGTCCATCACGGAGAAGTGCTCGCTGCGCTGTACCTACTGCATGCCCGAGGAAGGGCTGCCGGCCATCCCGCCCGCGGAATTGCTCACGGCGGCCGAGATCGTTCGCCTGGTCACGCTGGCCGTTCGCGAACTGGGTGTGCGCGAGGTGCGGTTCACCGGCGGCGAACCGCTGATGCGCCGCGATCTGGAGGAGATCGTGGCCGGTTGTCACGCGGCGGTACCGGAGGTGCCCCTGGCCATGACCTCCAACGGGGTCGGCCTGCAGCATCGCGCTGCCGGGCTGGCCGCCGCCGGGCTGAGTCGGGTCAATATCTCCCTCGATACCGTGGACCGGGCCGATTTCGCCCGGTTGACCCGCCGCGACCGGCTGGATTCGGCGATGTCGGGTATCCGTGCCGCCGTCGCGGCCGGGCTGGCGCCGGTGAAGCTGAACGCGGTCCTCATGCGGCAGACCCTGCACGGTGCCACGGATCTGCTGCGCTGGTGCCTGGACGAAGGGTGCGAACTGCGGTTCATCGAGGAGATGCCGCTGGACGCCGACCACGAGTGGGCGCGGGCCAATATGGTGACCGCCGCCGAACTGCTCGAGGTGCTGGGCGCCCGGTTCCGGCTCACCGCCGTCGGCCGCGAGGATCCGGCCGCACCCGCGGAGTCCTGGCTGGTCGACGGGGGCCCCGCGACCGTCGGCATCATCGCCTCGGTGACCCGTAAATTCTGCGATACCTGTGACCGCACCCGGCTCACCGCCGACGGTATGCTGCGGTCCTGCCTGTTCAGTGATCAGGAGTTCGATCTGCGCGCGAGTCTGCGGGCCGGGGCGAGCGATGAGGAACTCGCGCAGCTGTGGCGCGGTGCGATGTGGCAGAAATGGGCGGGTCACGGTATCGATGCCGAGGATTTCGTCCCCCCGGAACGCACGATGGGAGCAATAGGTGGTTGAGGTCCGCTACTTCGCCGCCGTCGCCGACGCGGTCGGTAAGGACGCCGAGACCCTGGACCTGCCGCCCGGCGCCACGATCGCCGACCTCCGTTCCCGGCTGAGCGCGGTCTACGGTCCGGATCTGGACAAGATGCTCGGTGTCTGCGCCTACCTGATGGGTGACGAGCTGACCCGCGACAGCGGTGCGACACTGACCTCGCGTGTCGATGTCATGCCACCCTTCGCGGGCGGCTGATCCGAGGCACGACAGGACGAAAGCTGTTTCGTGGTGCGGTGTTGCGGCCCGGACTCCCGGTCGTCGAATGGTCGCGCCGCGACGGTCCGACTCGGTGCCGGGGCGACTCGCCGCGCTCAGCGCCACCAATCGTCGAGCGGACTCACCGGCACCGTGCGCTTGTGCCGGGTGGTGCGGAAGATCGTTTCGATACGCTTCGCGACCTCGTCGGTGACGTCCTTGCCCTCGAGGTAGTCGTCGATCTCGCTGTAGCGCAGGCCGAGTGCTTCCTCGTCGGGCAGCGCCGGGCGATCGTCCTCCAGATCCGCGGTCGGCACCTTGGACGACAGTCGGGAGGGTGCGCCCAGTTCTTCGAGCAGTGCGGCACCCTGCCGTTTGGTCAAGCCGGCCAGGGGGGTCACGTCCACGCCGCCGTCACCGTATTTGGTGAAGAACCCGGTGACCGCTTCGGCGGCGTGATCGGTCCCGATCACCAGCAGGTTCTCCTGGCCTGCGATGGCGTACTGGATCACCATCCGCTCGCGGGCCTTGATGTTGCCGCGCACGAAATCCCGTAGTTTGCCGACCTTGAGCGCCGAGGCCACCTCCGCCGCCACGGCGTTGGCACCCGGCCGGACGTTCACGACCACCGATTCGTCGGGCGCGACGAAGGTCATGGCGACGCGGGCGTCGGCTTCGTCGGATTGAACGCCGTAGGGTAGCCGCACCGCGACGAATCGGACCTCGTGACCTTCGGCGCGCAGCTCTTCGGCGGCCAATTGGCACAGCCGTCCGGCGAGGGCGCTGTCCTGGCCCCCGCTGATGCCGAGTACGAAACCCTTCGCCGGTGTGGCGCGCAGATAGTCCTTCAGGAAATCGACGCGGCGCCGAACCTCGTCCTTCGGTTCGATGTTCGGCCGCACACCCAGTTCGGAGATGATCTGTTCACGCAGGTTTCCCATGCCGGACCACTCTACTGCTCGGTGGAAACGGCCACGCGACGAACAAGGGCTTCCCAGTTGTCGCCGATCTGCTCGCGTGTGTAACCGAGCGCGCGCAGCTGATGCAGGACCAGCGCGGCCCCGAGCCCGGCCAGCAGGGAGTCGGCCAGCAGTGCGGGATCGCCCGGGGTGCCCGCCTCGCGCAGCAGCATCGTCACATGGGTTTTCAGTACGAGGTAGGGCCGGCTGCCGAAATGGTCTTCGGAGGAGCCGAGTTCGGCCGCGCGATACAGTTCTCCCGCCACTTCGAGATCCCGTAGCCGGGCCCGCCCGAACGCGACGAGCCGCTCCACCGGGGGCGCGCCCGGCCCCAGCGGCGGTGGGCCGAAGATGAATGCCTCCTGCGCCTGGGTCTCGGAATGGTCCAGCAGCGCGTACATCAGGCCGGTGCGGTTGCCGAAGCGCCGGAAGACCGTGCCTTTGCCGACCCCGGCGCGCTTGGCGAGCGCGTCCATGGTGAGTGCGTCCACGCCGTGGTCGCGCACCAGTTCCTGTGCGGCGTCGAGCAGCCGGCGCCGGTTGCGCGCGGCATCGGCGCGTTCGGCGGGTTCGGCGGTACCGGGTAGTTCGGGTCCCACCGGCTGCGGGCGGGCGCGCGGCGCGAGCTGCTCGGCGGGCACCGGCGCGGTGGTGCGGTGCGGTTCACCCGGAGGTCCGGATTCGGTGGAGTCCGGACTGAGTGTGTCGTAGTTCACGGCGCGGTGGGTCCCTCCGGAGGAATGTAGCGGACCGTGGTCCGGTTGGGTCTGGGCAGTGGGATCGTCACACAACTAGTACCGCAGGAGTGAACATGAGCCAGACCCGTATCGTCGCCCTCGTCGGCAGCCTTCGCGACGCCTCGGTCAGCCGGCAGGTCGCCGAGGCGGCGGCCTCCACCGCGCCCGCGGGCGCCGAGGTCTCCATCTACGAAGGTATCGGTGATATCCCGTTCTACAACGAAGATATCGATATCGCGGGTTCGGTACCGGCCGCCGCCCAGGCGCTGCGCGACGCGGTCGCGGCGAGCGACGGTCTGCTGTTGGTCACCCCGGAATATAACGGCACCCTGCCGGCGGTACTGAAGAATGCGATCGATTGGCTGTCGCGGCCCTACGGCGCGGGCGCTATCAGCGGTAAGCCGGTGGCCGTGCTCAGCGGTTCGATCAGCCCCAACGCCGCCCGGTGGGCGCACGCCGACGCGGTCAAGTCCGTGGGTATCGCCGGTGGGAAGGTCGTCGAGGAAGCGCATCTGCACTATGCCGGTTGGGGTGAGCGCTTCGCTGCCGGGCATCCGCGTGAGGATGCCGAGGCGCAGCGCGAACTGACCGAGTCGGTGAAGGTTCTGGTCACCGCGGCCAGCGGGGAACTCGTCTCCGCCTGATAACGACGCATCGAGGGCCGCTCCGTCCGAGGACGGGGCGGCCCTCGCGTTTCCGATCGGTCGGTTTCCTACGGGACTCGAGGGCCTGCTGGGACTCGTAGCGACTGGTGTGGCGGGCGTAGTCTCCTGGGTTTGCTGAAAGAGAGCTGGTCCGGTCGGTTTGTGATCTGGACCACGGTGAATGCGGCGTGTCGAGTTGTTGTCCTGCGGCTTACAGCGGTGAAATCACATGGTTGTGACTCGCAACATCTCGTGTTGTTTCTTTCTGTCGGCCACTAGGTGTAGTGTCATCGATGCCTGGAGGCGGCGGCGCAATCGGCCCGCCGGCACCGGGTGGAACCGGCCCGGACATGGCGTTTCAGGGTCGGTCCTCGGAGTTTGCGCAGATCATCCGATCGTGCCGACACACCGCACAACACAGACGGGTCACCGGCTGGATAAGGCATGCGGTGGGCTCGGCCCGGAGGGCGGCGGACCGTCACCACGAAGGACCGCGAACACCGCACAGAGGCACAGGAGAGAGGGACTCGAATGATCACCGTGTACACCAAGCCCGCTTGCGTGCAGTGCAACGCCACCTACAAGGCCCTCGACAAGGCCGGGGTGGAATACGAGGTCGTCGATATCTCCACCGATGCCGATGCCCGCGACTACGTGATGGCCCTCGGTTACCTGCAGGCCCCCGTCGTCGTCTCCGGTGACGAGCACTGGTCCGGTTTCCGGCCCGACCGCATCAAGGCGCTGGCCACCGTCGCCGCCTGAGTGCGTCAGCCCGGCGGCGGCAGCGCAGCGTGACCACAAAGGGCCCGCGCTCCGGCGTGACGGACACAGCCTGAGTGTGTCAGGCCCGGTGAGCGGCAGCGCAGTGTAACCACAAAGGGCCCGCGCTCAGGTGCGATGGGCACAGCCCGAGCCGGCAGCGCGCCCGACCAGGTCGGGGGAACAGGGGAGGTGAGATGTCCGAATCGCATACGCTGGTCTATTTCTCCAGTGCGTCGGAGAACACCCACCGGTTCGTCGAGAAGCTGGATATCCCGGCACTCCGGATCCCCCTGCACACCACCGGCTCGTTGCGGGTCGACGAACCCTACGTGCTGATCGTCCCCACCTACGGGGGCGGTCGGCACGTACTCGGTTCGACACGTTCCGACAAGGAATTCGTCCCGCGCCAGGTCGCCAAGTTCCTCAACGATCCGCACAACCGCGCCCTGTTGCGCGGCGTAATCGCGGCCGGGAACACGAACTTCGGCGACACCTTCTGCTTCGCAGGTGATGTCATCTCGCGTAAATGCGGGGTGCCCTACCTGTACCGCTTCGAACTCATGGGAACCGCCGAGGACGTCGACCGCGTCCGTGAGGGATTGGGATTGTTTTGGCAGCAACAACGACAGCACCAGCAGGTATGACCGCCCGCCTGGAGCAGCCCCCGCAGCGCGCCGGCGAACCCGGTGAGGTCCTGGACTACCACGCCCTCAACGCGATGCTGAACCTGTACGGTCCGAACGGCGAGATCCAGTTCGACAAGGATCGCGAGGCCGCGCACCAGTACTTCCTGCAGCACGTCAACCAGAACACCGTCTTCTTCCACAACCTCGACGAGAAGCTCGACTACCTCGTCGAGGAGAACTACTACGAGTCCGAGGTGCTCGAGCAGTACAGCCGGGCCTTCGTGAAGAAGCTGTTCCAGCAGGCCTACGCCAAGAAGTTCCGGTTCCCCACCTTCCTCGGCGCGTTCAAGTACTACACCTCCTACACGCTGAAAACCTTCGACGGAAAGCGTTACCTGGAGCGATTCGAGGACCGGGTGTGCATGGTCGCGCTGACCCTGGCCGCGGGCGACGAGGTACTCGCGAGCAAGCTGGTCGAAGAGATCATCGACGGCCGTTTCCAGCCGGCCACCCCGACCTTCCTCAACTCCGGGAAAAAGCAGCGCGGCGAGCCCGTGTCGTGCTTTCTTCTTCGCATAGAGGACAATATGGAGTCCATCGGGCGCTCCATCAACTCCGCGCTGCAGCTGTCCAAGCGCGGCGGCGGGGTCGCGCTGCTGCTCAGCAATATCCGTGAGCACGGGGCCCCGATCAAGAAGATCGAGAACCAGTCCTCGGGCGTCATCCCGATCATGAAACTGCTCGAGGATTCCTTCTCCTACGCCAACCAGCTCGGTGCGCGCCAGGGCGCGGGCGCGGTGTACCTGCACGCCCACCACCCCGATATCTACCGCTTCCTCGACACCAAGCGGGAGAACGCGGACGAGAAGATTCGCATCAAAACGCTCTCGCTGGGCGTGGTGATCCCGGACATCACCTTCGAACTGGCCAAGAAGAACGAGGACATGTACCTGTTCTCGCCCTATGACGTAGAACGTATCTACGGCAAGCCGTTCGCCGATGTCGACGTCACCGAGAAGTACTACGAGATGGTCGACGACAAGCGGATCCGCAAGTCCAAGATCAAGGCGCGCGAGTTCTTCCAGACCATCGCCGAGCTGCAGTTCGAATCCGGTTACCCCTACATCATGTTCGAGGACACGGTGAACCGGGCCAACCCGATCGCCGGCAAGATCACCCACTCCAACCTGTGCTCGGAGATCCTGCAGGTCTCCACCCCGTCGATCTACAACGACGACCTCACCTACGCGCAGGTGGGCAAGGACATCTCCTGCAACCTGGGATCGCTCAATATCGCCAAGGCGATGGATTCCCCGGATTTCGCGCGCACCATCGAGGTCGCCATCCGGGCCCTGACCGCCGTCTCCGATCAGACCCATATCCACTCGGTGCCCTCGATCGAACAGGGCAACAACTCCTCGCATGCCATCGGCCTCGGCCAGATGAACCTGCACGGCTACCTGGCCCGCGAGCACATCTACTACGGGTCCGACGAAGGCCTGGATTTCACGAACATCTACTTCTACACCGTCGTCTACCACGCCCTGCGGGCCTCGAATCTGCTCGCGCGGGAACGGGGTACGTACTTCGGCGGGTTCCCCGAATCCAAGTACGCCTCCGGGGAGTACTTCGACAAGTACACCGACCAGGTGTGGGAACCGAAGACCGAACGGGTGGCCCGGTTGTTCGCCGACGCCGGTATCCGCATCCCCACCCAGGACGACTGGCGGGAACTGAAGGCCGCGGTCATGGAACACGGCCTCTACAACCAGAACCTGCAGGCCGTCCCGCCGACCGGGTCGATCTCCTACATCAACCACTCCACCAGTTCCATCCATCCGGTGGCGTCGAAGATCGAGATCCGCAAGGAAGGCAAGATCGGCCGCGTCTACTACCCGGCCCCGTACATGACCAACGAGAACCTGGACTATTACCAGGACGCGTACGAGATCGGCTACGAGAAGATCATCGACACCTACGCCGCGGCCACCCAGCACGTGGACCAGGGCCTGTCGCTGACGCTGTTCTTCAAGGACACGGCCACCACCCGCGACCTGAACAAGGCCCAGATCTACGCCTGGCGCAAGGGCATCAAAACCCTCTACTACATCCGCCTGCGGCAGATGGCGCTGGAGGGCACCGAGGTCGAGGGCTGCGTGAGCTGCATGCTCTGAGAGCCTGGGTCACCCATCCTGCGGTCGCGACATCGGTACCACCTTCGTAGCGGAAGCGTGGTGCCGATGGTCGTTATCGCATGTGGTTGCCGCCACAGCCGTAACACTGTTGGGATAGAGCGGCGGTATCCGGGTGTACCGAGATATGGACGGCACACCCGGAGCGAAGGCGCGGGTGCGGCTCAGTCGGTCAGTGCCGGGAGGACTTCGCGCTCGAAAAGTTCGATACCGCTGGTGTCGTAGGCCGCTTCGGGGAAGTTGAAGATGGCGTAGCCCAGCCCGCGATCACGGACGGCGGACAATTTCTCCACGATCTGTTCCGGGGTGCCGACCGCCGCACCGCCGTTGTTCAGGTTGTCGACGTAGGCGCGGGCCTTCTCCGCGCCCAGGACCGGGGCGATCCGGGCGACATGCTCGGACTTGCGCTGTTCGACCTCGGCCTCGGTGGCGCCGATGGCGACATTGAAGTTGGCGCTGCGCACGATGGCGTCGAAATCGGTGCCGACATCGGCGCAGTGCGCCCGCAGAATCTCCGATTTGTGGGTGAACTCCTCGGGGCTGTTACCGGCGAAGTTCGTGTAGTTCGCGTATTTCGCGGCGATACGCAGGGTTTTCTTCTCGCCGCCGCCCGCGATCCACAGCGGCAGGCCACCCTCCTGGGCGGGTAGCGGGCGCACGATCGCGCCGTCCACCTGGTAGTAGCGGCCGTCGAGGGTGGCCGTGCCGGTTCGCCAGGCCTGACGGAGGGTCTGGACCCCTTCGTCGAGCCGGCCGAGGCGTTCGCCGGCGGTGGGGAAACCGTATCCGTAGGCACGCCATTCGTGTTCGTACCAGCCGCCGCCGATACCCATTTCGGTGCGGCCGCCGGAGATCAGGTCCACCGTCGCCGCGACCTTGGCGAGGTAGGCGGGGTTGCGGTAACTGATCGCCGTACACATCTGGCCCAGCCGCACGCGGGTGGTGGTGGCGGCGAAGGCGGACATGAGGGTCCAGGCCTCGTGGGTGGCTTCCTCGCTCGGCTCCGGAACGGTGTGGAAATGGTCGTACACCCACAGCGACTCCCACACCGGATTCGCATCGGCGCGGGCCGCCAGGCCCCGCATCACCTCCCAGTGGGTAGCGGGATCGAGACCGACCAGGTCGAGACGCCACCCCTGCGGGATGAAGATTCCGAAGCGCACAGCACTCTCCTCCGATGTCGGGCCCGGGGGCCACCGTGAGATATCTCGGGTTCCACTCTGGCGAGATCTCGGCAACCGGGCAACGTTTGTACGCTGCCCGCGTCGAATCGCCGGCGGATGCGGCATCGCCTACGCAGAAAATCCGCGCGCAGAGGGCGTTCGGTCCCGATTCCGGTGCTTGACTGCGACGTAGCGTCACACCGGAAGCTGGTGCCATGAGGATCAGCGAAATGGCTGCGGCCGCCGGAACGACTCCCCGCGCCGTCCGTCACTATCACCGGCTCGGCCTGCTTCCCGAACCGGTCCGCCCCGACAACGGCTACCGCGACTACGGACTGGCGGAGCTGGCGCGACTCATGCGTATCCGCTGGCTCGCCGACAACGGGTTGCCGCTGGGCGCGGTGGCCGCCGTGCTCGAGGCCGAGCGCGGCGCATCGGATACCGATGATCTCCGGGCCGATCTGGCGGCCCTGCACGACGAGATCTCCCACCGCATCGCCCAGCTCGTCCGCAAGAAGGAAGGGCTCGGCCGGATGCTGGCCGCCGTCGACGCGGGCCGGACGCTCACCGCGCTACCCGCGGAACTCGCCGACGCGCTCGACGCCGCCCGCGAGCGAGCCGACGACCTGGAACGCGCCGCACTCGACCGGGAGCGGGATCTGCTGGAGATCATCGCCATCTCCGGCGACACCCCGGACGAGATGTTCGGCTGGTTCGCGCGCGCGTTCTCCGATACCTCGGCCAGGGAGAGCTACCGCCGGATGCTGCGCGGCTGGGAGCGGTTGAGCGGCCGGGCGGTGGAACAGGCCGGGGAGTTGATCGAACAGGTGGCGCATGAGCTCGTCGTCGGACTGCGTGCCGCCGACTTCGAATCACTGCGGGCTTCCGTAGCTCACGGTGGCACCGGCGCGCCCGATCTGTCGCTGCCGGCACTCGTGCCCGATCCAGCCCAGCGCCGGGCGGTACTGCGGGCGATCGAACTGCTCACCGGCGCGGACGATCGACCATGACCGGGCGCACAACCAGGTTCCTGCGGAACCAGGGCCGGGCCTACCGCGCGGTCTGGTTGTGGATGCGCCGGCGCACCGATTGCGACGGCCGAGAACGCGCGCCGTTGGCCGGTACGCAGGGCGCGCTGGCGATGCCACTGGCCTTTCTGGCGGCGACCTTGCTGGAGATGACGGTGCTGCACATCCTGATCCCGTGGGCATGGTTGAGTGTTCTGCTGGGCGTGCTGTCGCTGTGGTCGTTGCTGCTGCTGTTCGCGATGTTCGTCGCGGATATCGCCTACCCGCACTACGCCACCGACCGGGCGCTGGTGCTGCGCCGCGGCGGCCGTGAGATCGCGACCATCGCGTTCGACCGGATCGCGGCCGTCGCCGCACATCGCCGCTACAACCACACCGGAACAGCCCTCGACGGCGACCGCCTGTTCCTCGCCGGACCGGACGGCACCACCGTCGATATGACGCTTTTCGAGCCGGTCGATATCCGCGTGGACTCACCGCTGCCCAGCGGCCGGATCTCCGCCGCGGTGACCCGGATCAGCCTGTTTCTCGACGATCCTGAGCAACTTTCCGGCGTTCGGACACGCCCGGGAGTGTGAAACGCCGTGTGACGAACCTTTCGATGCGGACTTCCCGTGGTCAGGATGTATTCTGATCAAGAATGCGTTCGCATTCATAGACTGTTTTCCGGATCGGGCGTGTACCCACGCGCGCGGCGGCGACCTAAGAGGAGGTGGTGTTGCAATGCGCAGCGAACCTCCCAGTCGAAGGCCGCGCGGCGTCGTCCGCCCGCGTTTCCGCTTGCAGTAACTGTCGGCGGAGCGGCCCGGCTCGGCGCCTCGCGGTGTGACTTTCCTTCGAAATCACTCGCAACTCACTGCTGTGCCGAGGACTTCTCATGTCGCAGACCGATCTCATCGAAGTGCCGACGACGCTGTCGGAATCCCTCCAGGACGTGGTCGAGAGCCACCGCGTCGATGCCGCGCTGCACTGGCTGGACAATCATCCGCCGCACGTCATCGCCGACGAACTCGCCCGGATGAATGCCGTCGAGGCCGGGGTCGCGTTCCGTTTGCTGGACAAGGACCTGGCGCTGGCGGTGTTCGAGGAACTCGAACCCGTCGACCAGCAGCAGATCCTGCAGGGTTTGCGGGAGAAGAGTTTTCGCGAACTCGTCGAGGGTATGGCGCCCGACGACCGGGCCCGCATGCTGCGCGAGGCGCCGGCGAAGGTGGCGAAGAAAGCCCTCGCCGGGCTGAGCCCCCGCGAACGCCGGATGACCGCCGCGCTGCTCGGCTACCCCGAGGGGTCGGTCGGCCGGTACATGACGCCCGAGGTCGTCGCCATCCCCGGCACCCTCACCGTCGCCGACGCCCTGCGCACGGTCCGGCTCAAGGGCGGTAACGCCGAAACGGTCTACACCCTGCCCGTGGTCGACGCGGGCCGCCGCCTGCAGGGCATCGTGGAGCTGCGCGAACTCGTGCTCACCGGCCCCGACACCATGGTCGCCGATCTCGTTGTCACCGAACCGGCGTTCGTCCGCGCCACCGATTCGGCAGAGAAGGCCGCGCGGCTCATGCGCGAGACCAACGACATCAACCTTCCCGTGGTGGACAGCGAGGACCGGCTCGTCGGACTGCTCACCATCGACGACGCAGTCGAGGTCATCGAGGCCGCCGACAGCGAGGACGTCGCCAAACAGGCCGGTTCGGCACCCTGGGAAGGCCACTACATGGCCGCCGGGGTGTTCCAGCTCGCCCGTTACCGGGCGCTGTGGCTGATGCTGCTGCTGGTCGCGGCCACACTGACCGTGAGTGTGACCGGTTTCTTCGAGGCCACCCTCGAACAGGCCGCGCAGCTGGCGCTGTTCATTCCGCTGCTCATCGGAGCCGGCGGCAATGCAGGAGCCCAGGCCGCGACAGCGTGTGTGCGTGCGGTCGCGGTCGGCGAGGTGCGCGGCAGTGACCTGTTCAAGGTCATCTGGCGGGAGTGCCGGGTGGGCCTGGTCCTCGGGACCATGCTCGCCGTGGTCGGTGTGATCATCGGCGGACTGTTCGTCGGCCCCCGGGTCGCGGTGGTCGTCGGGGTCACGCTGGTGCTCATCTGTGCCTGGGCCGCCACGATCGGCGGCACCATGCCGTTGCTGGCCAAACGGCTGCGGATCGACCCGGCGGTGGTGTCGGCGCCCATGGTCACGACGCTGGTCGACGCGACCGGGCTGATCATCTACTTCACCACCGCGAAACTGGTGCTGGGAATCTGAGCGGGGCAGCGTCGGGTCGAGTTCGGCGCTCGGCGCGGCCCGGCCTGTGCCATGGGAGTGATGGTTCGCGGTGTGCTTGTTCGTCGGCGGCGCGGTCGAGGCTCGTGCGGAGAATCGAAGGCCTATTCGCCGCAGAATCTGCGGCGAATAAGCGTAGTATCGCCAGCTGGCGGCGCTCTGACGCCCGGCGGACGCGGGTGGGTATGGGCTCATCGGACAGGGTGACGCGGCTCGCTGAAGCGGTGAGTGCGTGGGCAACCCTCAAACCAACTCGGTGACCGGCCGGATGAGCAGTTCGGTGATTCGAGTCGGGCCACACTCCGAAATCTCTGTCACGGTAGGCGGTCGCCGGCGTGAGCCGCCCCAGGAAGAACCCGGCTCCGCCGCAGGTGGCGCTGCCCCCGTCACCACCACAGACGACGGCCGCTGGATGCCGGGTGGGTCAACAAGCATTGGACCCAGTTCTGGCATGACGAGGAGATCGGTCGGCGGCGCGGAACCCAGGTCACGGTGCGTCCGGCCACCCCGGCCGAGTTCACCCGCCATTTCGGCAGCCGACCGGATCTGGCCTGGGGCCGGTTTGCGCAGGAGCGCGCCGAGGCCTGGTGAGCGTGGGCTTCGGTGCAGGCGGAGGTGGGTTGCGCTCATAGCCCGGTCCGTTCGCGCGGGTTCGTGATCCGCAGCGTCAGCAGATGCGGATGGTTGGCGTCGTCGAGGGCGAGAGCGGCGGTCCACAGGGACGCGTCGATGGATTCGGGTAGGCGCCAATCCCGGGGTGCGACAGCGGGGTATCGCAGGAGTATCGGGTCGGTGCCGCAGTGGCGGGGGCGGACCGCCCACCATTGACGGCCGGTGGCATCGATGGTGGCGGCGGCGAGGACATCCGCCCCGGCGGGCAGTCGCGCGGCGGCGGTACGGACAGGTGCCGGGATATGCCGGGCGGCGGCACGGGCATCCAGTTGGTCGGCGAAGACGAGGAAGACGAAACCGAGTCCGAACATGCCGGGGCCGAGGGCGGCGCGCACCCGGGCGGCCGCCACATGGATCGGATTCGGATCCGTGGCGCCTCGGCTCGGATCGACCTCGGCGCATTCGGCGTGGATCGTCGCGCCGTCGAAGCGGAATCCGAACAGTACGGGCAGCGATCCGGCGGGTACGGTCGGCAGGAAGTGCGCGGTGATCTCGGCGACCGACTCGTCGTCGGGGTAGCGGATAGCGCTCATCCGAGCAGTCCCCTCGCGACGGTATGTGTCCAGAACTGGTGGCGGATCGCATCCCACAGGCGGGTGTATTCGGGGAACCGTTCCCGCATATCCGCGAGGTCGGCGCAGGCGCGGGCGGGCAGCGGTACGGCCGCGCCCGCCGTATTGCGCACCTCCAGGATCTGGATCGCCCCGCGATCGAGCCGCCACGCGGCCAGCCGGCCGTCGCATTCGGTGTGGTGCGTCGGTGCGTGCGTCTCGGCGGTGCCGAAGGACGCGGGGAAAGCGTCTTTGCGACAACGACTTCCGTATCTCTCGGACATGCGACTATGTTGCTGCAGGTCACAGACCCGGCGTAGGTCGGCGCGAGGCCGTCACGGGATCGATCGGAAGTCGCAGCACGTTTCCCGGTGCCTGCCTACGATTGTTCTCGTACTGAGAAACGCCGGGCGATTCGTTGAGAAACAGGGGAGGCACGATGCCGAGCAAGGCGGATCTCAGCGGCACCACACTGCCGCGGCGGCAACTGGGGAGAGCGTTGCGCGACGCGCGCCACGCACGCGGTTCGACGCTGGAACAGGTGGCCCGGGAGACCGAGTTCAGCCGGGCGACCTTGAGCCGGATCGAGCTGGGACAGTACGAGCGGATCAAGGTCCGGGAGGTCGAATACCTCTGCCGTTACTTCGATCTGCCGGAAGACCGCACTCAGTATCTGATGGCCATTGCCGCGGAATCGAATACCAAGGTCTGGTGGCAGCACTATCGACATTTCCTGCACGAAGGATTCAGCTCCTACCTCGAACTGGAGTCCTATGCAATAGAATTCCGGTTCTTCCAACCACTTGTTATCCCCGGCCTGCTCCAGACTGCGGACTATGCCAGAGCCGTCTATCGGGCGTCCGCACCGGACGATCCGGATTCGGAGGTCGACAGCTGGGTCGAAATGCGCATGCAGCGTCGTACTCGAATCATGCAGCGGCGTTGGAAGGCTCGACTCGAGTTCATATTGCACGAGAGTGTGCTGCACACGGTGGTCGGGTCCAAACCGAAGATGGCTGCTCAGTGCCGCTGCATTGCCGATGTGAGCACCCAGGAGAACATTGCGATCCGGGTGGTCCCATTCGAGGCCGGTCTTCCCACCGGCCACGTCGTTCCGCCATTTATCGTCCTTGACTTTCCGGATACCGAGCCGTCCGTAGTCCACTCCGAGGGTGCGATCGGCTCGATGACTTTCGAGGACACCGTTGATGTGGATCGATTTCGGTCCCTGTACGAAACGATTCGGTCCGCAACGTATGACGAAGTCGTCTCGCGGGACCGAATCCGGAAAATAGCAAGGAGATACGAGCAATCATGATCGGGTATGCCGGGGATGAGTGGTTCAAGTCCTCCCATAGCGGGACCCAGGGTGACTGTGTCGAAGTCGCTTGGCTGGGCTCGGGGCGGGTCGGCGTGCGGGATTCCAAGAACCCGGCCGGTCCCGCGCTGGACTTCGCACCGGAGGACTGGGATGCCTTCATTGCCCGCATGAGTGGAGCCTGAAATGATCCCCGGCGTCTCAGGATGCCGGGAACCGGGCGTCGACATGAGCGCACCTGGCAGTGTGCTTGTACGCGTGCGCCCACCTCGCATCGGTGGCTAACGGCTCGTGGTGTGGCACCGCGGAATAGTCGTGCGACGTTGTCAGATGTTCTCGATCCGGAACAACACACAGCGGCCCGCCAGGGCGGCGAACTCATCGGGGTCGTCGCCGGTCACCACCCCGGATTTGATCATGACCGGTACGCCGGTGGGTACGAGTCGCGGGAACTCCCGGAGCACCGGCTCGCTCTCCACCGCCGGAACCTCTACCAGGCGCACGGTCCGCGTCTTCCGTTTCGTCTTCAATTCGACGGTCTCCGCGGCCTGCACATTCTTCACCCAATCGGCACCGGGAATACCACCCAGAACGTATTCGGCGCCGTTGAATTCGAACGGGGTCACCGGTGTGGTGCGTGGCTTTCCCGAGGTCCGCCCGGGCACCGTGAGCAGAGTCACGGGTAGGGAAACTCCGACCCGGCCGACGGCGACCATCAATTGATTCATCGGCTTCAGCCAGCGGGGGATCTGGACACGGTTGTCATCTGCCATTCGCACACCTCTTTGTACCCGTGGTTCGATGAGCACGTCACCTTCCCGGTGACGACGAGCCGTCCGGCGCCGGCTCCCTGCCGCGGCGTGCAGCTGCTCGGAAGCCGGGGAGAGTGGGTCAGATCGTGTGGGTGCTCAGGCCGCCGGAGATGGTGAGGGCTTCACCGTTGTAGCGGCCGCCGGAGTCGGAGACCAGTAGCAGGATCAATTCGGAGACCTCCTCCGGCTGGATCAGCCCGCCCCCGGCCTCGAACATCGCCATGGCGTCCTCGCGGGTGGGGTTCTCGTGGTCGGGCATCAGTTCGCGGTAGGTGGCGGGGTTCATGATCATGTCGGTCTGCACTCCCGAGGGCAGTACCGCGTTCACGGTGATGCCGTGTTCGGCGACCTCTTCGGCCAGTGATTTCACCAGGCCGACCACACCCCATTTCGCGGCGGCGTAGTGGCCGGATCTGCGGGCGCCCATGCGGGCGACGATGGAGGCGGTGGCGACGATGCGACCGGAGCCGCGCTCGATCATATGCGGGACTACGGCACGGAAGCTGTGGTAGACGCCGGTCAGGTTGACGTCGATCATGTCCTGCCAGGTCTGTTCGGACATTTCGGCGATCAGGGCGTTGGATGCGATGCCCGCGTTGGCCAGCAGGATGTCGATCCGGCCGAATTCGTCGAGGGCGCGGTCGGCGACGGCGTAGAGCTGTTCCTGATCACGAACATCGGCGGTGACCGGGACGCAGCGGCGGCCGGTGTCGCCGACGAGTTTCACCGTTTCGGCGAGGTCGTCTTCGGAACCGAGCGCGTAGGGCACGCTCGCGATCGGCGCGGCGATATCGCACAGCACGATATCGGCGCCGGCCGCGGCCAGTGCCACCGCATGCGAACGGCCTTGTCCCCGCGCGCCGCCGGTGACGACAGCGACCTGTCCGTCCAACTTCCCCATGCTTGCTCCCTCCTCGGCTCCTCGCACCCATCCTCACATTGCCGGTCCGCGTTACGGGCCGGTTCGGGCCGCCGCCACCCCGTCATGTCCAGCGCTACCGACGTCGGACGCACCCCGAACGACCGGTAGATGTGTCCGGGGGATCGTCCTCGGCGGCGATACCCGGCCCGAATTCGGAATGGTCCTCGATCTGTAGGCCGACCGGCCCGCCGCACCGATCGACGACACGGCGCGGCGGGTGCGCTCAACGGTCAGCGGCTTTCGGGCCGGCTGCGTCCGAGGAAGGCGGCCAGGCGTTCCGTCGGCCCGGCCGCGGCGGGCGGCTCGACGCGCGGGCCGAACGGTGAGCCGGGGCCGCGGAAGGCGTCGCTCAGCGCCCGCTCGGCGATGGCCTGCGCCTTGGCCACGAGTGCCGGATCGGCTTCGGCGGGCCGGCCGATTGATACGGCCAGGTCCCAGCCGTGCGCGACGGTTTCCATGAGGTACCCGCCGACGGCGAGCCCGCCGGGGGCCTCGCCCCAGGGCGCGATGAGCGTGCGGGTCAGCAGCGCGTCGTCGGACCACCGGTCGAGAGCGGCGCTCGACCGTTTCAGGTAGTCCTCCCCGGGCCGGTTCCCATCGATATCGGCTCGGGCGGGGAGCAGGCGCGGGTCGGCGCCGGTAGCGGTCGCCACCAATTTGGCCGGGTGACAGGAGAGGTGCTCGAGCAGCGCGCGGACATCGAAGTCCGGGCAGGGGGTGGGGGCGTTCCACTGGTCGGGGCGGACCGCGGCCATGAGACCGGCCACCCACTCCTGCGCGGCGGCGAGGTCCGATCGGAAATCCGGTATCTGGGTCATGGGAGTAGTCTCGGGCATACAAGGTGACATCTGGTGTCACCTTTTCGTGGGATTCTGAAGAAGTGCGCGCGGACCGGTTGCTCCAGATCGTTCAACTGCTACGGCGGTACGGGCGGATGAGTGCCGCCGAACTGGCCCAACGCCTCGAAGTCACCAAACGGACGGTGCTGCGCGATATGGAGTCGCTGTCCGCCGCCGGGATCCCGGTGTACGCCGAACGCGGCCGCGGTGGTGGATTCGCGCTGGTGCCCGGGTTCGAACCGGACGCCGAGCAACTCACCGCCGAAGAGGCGCGGGCGCTCTTCGTCGCGGGCGGGCGGGGTACGGCCGAGGCGCTCGGCCTGGGGAACTCGTTCTGTCGTGCCCTGCACAAGCTGTCCACCGCTCTTCCCGACGATCAGCACCGCCTGGTCACGCATGTGCGGGATCGGATCGTCCTCGACACCGGCGGATGGCACCGCGACCCGGCGGTGCTGGACGCCCTGGCCGCGGTGCAGGCCGCGGTGCTCGACGATGAGCGGATCCGGATCCGCTACCAGTCGAGAAAGGCCGATGCTCCGGGCGACCGGACCGTCGATCCATGGGGGCTGCTCCAAGTCGGCACGACCTGGTATCTCGTCGCCGCCCATCGCGGCCGGCCGCGCAGCTACCGGGTCTCCCGGATCAGTGCCGTACGCCGGCTCGGTGAGCCCGCCCGGCGTCCGCCGGATCTCGATCTACACCAGGTGTGGCGGCAGATGCGCGACGACTTCCGTGGGGCGCCCGCCACCGAGATCGTGCTGCGCGTGCACCGGCCGCGATTACCGCTGGTGTTGCGGTCGCTGGCGGTGACCGCGCTCGGCGACCCCGAACCCGTCCCCGACGAGCCGGATGCGCACCGACTGCGGGTACGCAGTGTGGAAGGGGCCGCGGCCATGCTGGTGGGTTTCGGTGCCGAGGTCGATGTCCTGGCCCCGGCGCAGTTGCGGGATCGGATCATCGCGATCGCGCAGGCCGCGAGCGAGCACCACCGGGCGGCGTCGCGGCGGTCGGATCCGGCCGAAGCGGAACTTCTGTGATGCGGGCAAAAATGTCGTTGACTCTCCATCTACTGGAAGGTTCAGGCTGGTTCCCGTGAGTGACCACGATGCACTGTTCACCATCGGTGAGTTGGCACGCCGCACCGGACTTTCGGTGCGGACCATCCGGTTCTGGTCGGACTCCGGAGTCGTGCCGGCGACCGTCCGGTCGCCGTCGGGCTACCGGCTCTACGACACCGAGGCGGTGGCCCGGCTCGACCTGGTGCGTACGCTGCGCGAACTGGGTCTGGACCTACCGACTGTGCAGAAGGTGTTGCGGCGGCAGGCCACCGTGGCCGAGGTCGCCGCATCGCATGCCCGCGCCTTGGACGCCGAGATCCGCACCCTGCGAATCCGGCGCGCGGTGCTGCGTTCGGTCGCTCATCGGGGAAGCACGACCGAGGAGATGAGAATTATGCACAAGATGGCCGAACTGTCCGCTGCCGAACGCCAACGGCTGATCGACGACTTCGTGGACGCCATGTTCGACGGGATAGCCGACGATGCGCCGGGAGCGGATATCGCGCACGGGATGCGGATGCTGCCTGCCGAACTCCCCGACGACCCGAGCCCGGAACAGGTGGATGCCTGGATCGAATTGGCCGAACTGGTCACTGACGTCGACTTCCAGGCGCGCTGCCGCCGGATGGCGGTGACCGGCGCGACCGGCGACGCCGGACCCGAGACCGCGGTCGACCCGGGCCGGGTGTCCGAGCATGCCCTGCGCGCGCTCGCCGAAGGCGTAGCGCCCGGATCCGGCCGTGGCAGAGAGGTGCTGGAACAGATCGTCGACGCCGGTCTGCCTGCGGCGGAACGCCGGCGGCTGGCCGATCGGACGGAGGTGTTCACCGACCGCCGGGTCGAACGGTACTGGGAACTGCTGGGCATCCTCAACGGCTGGCCGCGCCGGGAACCCCTGGTACCGGCCTGGGAGTGGTTCATCGAGGCGCTGCGCGCCCACGCCTGATCCGCGTCTCCGGTGCGGCGCCACCCGCGCCGCACCGGAGACGCCTTCTGCCACAGGCCACCATGAGATCGCCGAATCCACGCGCGGGCGCGGCGCGCCTCCGTCTCCGCCTCGGTGGCGTCCGCCGGTTCATTCCGCTTCGAGCCTGGCCCGAACCTTCTCGATATGGTCGGCCAACTCGGCCTCGTCGATGATCCTCCGGGCGATCAACGAATGCGCCAGTGCGACGAGCTGATTCTCCGGAAAGGGCAGCGCCGGATAGACCTCCCCGGTGAGACGGTCCTCCTCGTCCCGCCGAGCGAGCAGCGGTAGCGCCGCTCCTTCTCGGTCGAGGGCGTCGCATATCCCGTCCAGACTCGATTTCCACGGTGGAGACGGATTCTCGACGCCGTATTTGCCGGCCATCCGTGACCACACCTGCCCCCGGGCGATCATCTCTTCCAGCAACTGCACTCTGACCCGCGTGACGTCGTTGTCCACTGGCATCTGTTGTCCTCCGGTCGGTCAATAGTTCTGCGCCGGGTGCACCGCGGTGTGCACAGGGCGTTCCACGTCCGCGGTTCGTCCGGGCTTGGGAAGGGCGACACCGATCAAGCAGTCACGCGTCACGATCTGCGTGAGCTGCTCCTCGGTCCATCCTTCCGTGCCGTCCGGGCGTACCGGCAGCACCATGAACCGATGCTTGGAATTGGAGTCCTCGACTCGGATCCGGACGTCTTCGGTGAGGTAGAGGCCGAATTCGGCGAGAACCTGGCGCGGCCAGCGGACGAGCCGGCGGCGGTAGTTCGGCGTCCGATACCACTCGGGCGAATTGCCGAGCAGCGGCCGGGGATAGCAGGAACACAGGCTGCAGCAGATCACGTGATGCAGGGTCGGCGTGTCCTCGAGTACGTGCAGCGCGGTGAAATCGCTGGGCGTTCCGAAGCCGGTCGGTTTCAGCCAATCGATACCGACCTCATGGCATGCCGTGACGGCGTCATCCAAGGCGAGCTGCTTGAAATCTGGGTCGGACCACGCCTTGGCGACGAACCGGGCACCCGGCGCCGGGCCGAGTTGCTCGAAATACTCGGTGTAGCGGCGGTGGTCCTCGGCGGTGAACAGCCCCTTCTCGATCGCGAGCTCGCGGAGTGCGATCTCGAGCACCTCGAAATCGGTGACCTCCTCCACCATCGGCGCGGCGTGCCGGGGAGCTTCGGTGTCCTCGCCTTCGTTCGATATCCCGCTCATCGCGTTCCTCTCGCTGAGGTGTAACCCGGTCTAGGAGATCGCCTGGAGCCAGGGCTCCGATATTTCCGCCTGCAAGGTGTCGCCGGGGGGCCCCTGGTACGGATCCCACAGATCTGTCATATCGAAGCGCACGATGTAGAACCATTCCGGGCGCCGGTCCTCACGGTCGAACGCCTCGTCCTCCGGTATCGGGCTCTCATAGGACACTTTGACGACCGTTCCCGGTTTGCCGCGCAAATACTCCTGGGTGCGGGTGTAGAAGATGGTCGGAAGGTCACGCACCAGTACCCGGTCGCCGACCCCGAATCGGGGAGTGTCCGCCTGCCCGGCAAAACATTGGGGATCGCCTTGGCCGACTGCGTCACGGTGATGAATATTGCGCGCCACCTCGGTACCTTCTCCGGTGCTGCGGGGCGCGGCCTCCAAGGGGCCGGAGCCGCCCGCGCTGCGCTCCCGGACCTCATGGCTTCGTTCGAGCAGTTCACGCAGCGTGATATGCCGTTTGTCGATGAGGCAGCGAGCGACGGCCAGCACCCAGCGGCCGTAGTAGGGAAAACCGAGATACTGCATACGTCCGACGTCGACATTTCCCAGCCTGCGGCGTTCCTCGGAAGTCCAGATGCCCCGCCAGCCCAGCACCTCGCAGGTGATGAACGTATTGAGCTCCCAGACCTCCTCTTCCTTTTCTTCGAAAACAGCCGGCGCATCCGGTTCCCCGCCCACATCGTGCGGGGTTTTCATGAATGCCCGGAAAAGCCCGTGATCGATCTGATCGGGGTAGGGCCAGTCGCGGAGCTGGTGTAGCGCGACGCGCAGCTGACTGACGTAGTCGTCCATGACCGAATTTGCCATGTTCGCCATCTCCCTGGAGTGGGTTGGTCGCCATCAACCCTAACGGGGGTCGGTCGGACACTCCGGTTTCGAAACCATCAAATCTGTGACTCGGTTCCGGTGGCGCCGCCCTGCCGATACTCCGGTTCGATATACGAAATCGGGCCGGTGCCGACAAGACGGGCGGTCCGGTTCCTGGTGTCCGGTGCGGTGGGCCCCGGCTGCGGTGGGCCCCGCGCGGGGCGGTTTCGGAAGGAGCTCCGCCCGGACCCGTGCCGGTGGGTCACGTATGACACATCCCGCCGGCCGCCGGGCGTGGAGCCGAAGGACGACGGTGGCTCGCGGCGGCGTCATCGCCCCGGCGGAATTGCGCCGCGGGATAGTCCTGATCGGTGTCCATTGTTGTCGGCATTGCTCCGTATCGAGTCGTCGGCGCGCAATGATTCGCGTATCGTCGGATGCCGGGGTGGGCACTGCGCATCGAAAGACAGGATGCGGATGCTCTCGGTGGAGGGGGGGATACGTGCCCTTTTGGTCCAGGTGGCGCGGTGAGTAGCATTTCTTCGCTTTTCGGTCGGCTGGCCGAACGGCTCATTCGCGCGAAAAAAACCGGGGCCGAGGTGCTGTCCCAGCCGCCTGCTGATGTGGCGACTGTCCTCCGTAAGGGCGCCAATCGCATCGAACAGGCGAGTGGAACACCCGTGAACGTCGCCGCGTCCTCGCCCGGCCCGCCGATTCCGCCTCCGCCGGCGTATCCGCCGCCACCGCCCTTCCCTCCCGGACACGCGGATCCTCCTGTGCGGGGGAGTGCACCGGTGAATGCGCCCGAGCAGGGAAAGCCGCCCGGGCAGGCGGCGCCGGACCCGGATGTCCCGGCTACGCCTGCGGCGGCCGACCATATGGACACCCCGATGCCTCCGTGGGCCGTCGAGAACGCGCTGACCAACCTCTCGCCCGGCAGCGGGGACAGATTGAACAATTTCGGCGAAGGGACCGGCTTCAGCGGCGTGTACAACCCACCGACGGGCAGAATCCTCGCCTATCCGAGCGGTGACGCGCGAAGGCTCGACAGCGACGGACGCCCGGCCAATCTCGTGTCCAGGTACGGCGGGCACGGTGATGTCGAAGACATACTCTGCGATCTCACCGGCGCGCGTCGAGGGGAGAATCTCGGATTCGTCGCCCTGCTCCGTAGCGACGGTTCACTGGGTTGCCGTTGGACTTCCGGGTCTGTCAACGGCGAGAATCCGAGCTTCGAAGGTTCCAAGGTGCCGGAGCGCATGCGGCCGGCAGTGATGAAAGCGCTACGTGAAGCAACCGGCCGGAAAGTGGAGTCCGACGTATGAACGAGATGACGATCAATGGATTGCCGTTGCCGGCCGCGCTGTCCGCGGCGATCACGGAGCAGCGGTGGATTGTCCCGGCGGATGCGGCGGCGCTCGAGCGCGTATTCACCGAAAGACCGGAAGAGCCCAACTTCTACACATTCGAGTACATGCAATTCGAGAACAGCAAATGGCCGGCACTCGCCGCGCGCAGTCCCCGGCTGTGCGGGACCCCGGACGAGTCGACCCCGCCGGGGGATATCGACCCGGAGCTTTCGGTCCTCATCGGCGACCTCGGGTACGACATGCCCTTCGCCCTGGACTACCGGACATCCATGACCGAGCCACGGGTGCTGTATGCCTCCCCGGAGTCCGGACGCTGGGTCACCGTCGCCACCCGCATCGAGGAATTGCTCGCCGAACTCGGACTGTGAAAAGCGTTCGTCGGTCACCCGAGAAGATGCGACGGCTCGACACGGATACCGGTTCGGTTCGCTGAGCCGTCCGGCGTGGCCGGCGCTCGACCACAGGTCAGAACTCCCAGTCCTCGTCTTCGGTATTGACCGCCTTGCCGATGACATAGCTGGAGCCCGAACCCGAGAAGAAGTCGTGGTTCTCGTCGGCATTGGGGGACAGGGCCGACAGAATGGCCGGGTTGACCTCGGTCTCGTCCTTCGGGAACAGGCCCTCGTAGCCCAGGTTCATCAGGGCTTTGTTGGCGTTGTAGCGGAGGAACTTCTTGACGTCCTCGGTCAGGCCGACCTCGTCGTAGAGGTCCTGGGTGTAGTCGACCTCGTTGTCGTAGAGCTCGAACAGCAGCTCGAAGGTGTAGTTCTTCAGGTCGTCGCGTTCGGCCTGGGTGACCTGCTCGAGTCCGCGCTGGTACTTGTAGCCGATGTAGTAGCCGTGCACCGCCTCGTCACGGATGATCAGGCGGATCATATCGGCGGTGTTGGTGAGCTTGGCGCGTGAGGACCAGTGCATCGGCAGGTAGAAGCCGGAATAGAACAGGAAGCTCTCCAGCAGGGTGGAGGCGACCTTGCGCTTGAGCGGGTCGTCGCCGCGGTAGTACTCGAGGACGATCTCGGCTTTGCGCTGCAGGTTGCGGTTCTCCTCCGACCACCGGAAGGCGTCGTCGATCTCGCGGGTCGAGCACAGGGTGGAGAAGATCGAGCTGTAGCTCTTGGCGTGCACCGACTCCATGAACGCGATGTTGGTGAGTACCGCTTCTTCGTGCGGGGTCAGCGCGTCGGGGATCAGGCTGACCGCGCCGACGGTGCCCTGGATGGTGTCCAGCAGAGTGAGGCCGGTGAACACCCGCATGGTGAGTTGTTTCTCGTCGGCGGTGAGGGTGTTCCAGGAGGGGATGTCATTGGACACCGGGACCTTCTCGGGCAGCCAGAAGTTACCGGTGAGCCGATCCCAGACCTCGGCGTCCTTCTCATCGGGTACCCGATTCCAGTTGATGGCCGAAACCCGATCGATGAGCTTCATGCTGCTTCCACACCCTTCCCAACGAATCCGACGACTTCCCTGCGCGTGCCGTAACACTACCCCTTGGGGGTCGAATCACCGAGCGCCACCACAACTTGTGTTTCGCACGCCGAATGCGCTAGGAAGCGGGAGGTTTCGGCGCGCGTGGACCGCAAGCGCCGAGCGTACTTCAGTCGTCGGTCGGCGGTTTGTGGTGGCCGTCGGATCCGTTGTCGCCCGAGGACGACGGCGACATGGCGAGACCGAAGGCCAGCCCGAAGCCGATACCCAACCCGACTCCGAGCGCCACATTGTTCAGCACCACCAAGCCGAGCGGGATCCCGATCGCCAATCCTATGACGATCCCGATACTCAGCCGGCTCGCGAGTGAGCGATCACCCTCAGTGTTGCCGCCCATAGTTCGACGGTACGCCGGTTAGTGGCGCTCACCTGCGGAAACAGGGTCTCGGAACGATTGACGTCCGGTTGCGGACCGGTGGCTCGGCCGCCGGACGGGACCGGTCGGCGAATAGCGCTTCCCGATCAGCCGGCCGGAGTGCCGTCGCGCGGCTCTGCGCCGGGTCCGTTGCCGGAGGACGTTCCCCCGCCGGGATGTGGGCCCGCGGGCGGAGCACCGCCGGGGCCCGCGCCGCCCGCGGGTGGGTTCGGCCCGTCGGAGCCGTCGCCGGGGTAGGGGCCGGCCGTCTCCCGCGGGGCCGCGGCGACCGCGGTGGTGCTCGCGGCGGCGGCCGGTGCCGAACTGCCGGTGGCGCCCGTACCGGACGAGCGGGCCGCGACCACGGACGTGGTCCCGACCGCGTCCATGATCCACAGCGCGCGCCGCCGGGACAGCATCACCGACATATCGTGGACGAGCCCGAGATCGTATTCGTGGGGCGGTTCCGTTTGTGGCCGCTCGATTCGTTTCCGCACGTGCGCACCTCTTTCCGATGGGGTGACAACCACGGTAGGAACGCTGTCTGGCGGATTGCTGGAGCCGCATTGTGAGTCCTCTGTGGACCGATCGCCGCCGCTCGCCGGACCACTGCCGTCGCGCGGTACCGAGGTCCGGCCCGGCTGGTCACCGAGACCCGGCGCGCGGGCCACACCCGGACTCCCGCCTTCGCGCGGCAGGCCCGACGCCTGTCCGAACCGCTGCATGCCGTCACGAAGCGCGGGATGCCGACCGCGCGCCGGAAGCCGCGGGCCATACCGGATTCGTGCGGGAAGCGTCAGTCCATGACGTAGGCGTTGAGGGTGTCGCGGATATCGGTGAGAACCGCCCGCGCCGCCGTGAGGCCGGTGGTGTGCCAGAGGACGTCGTCGACGACGAAGGTGCGCTTGTCGCTCACCGCGCCGAGTTCCTCCCACGGCTGCGAGCGCATCACCGACTCTCCGTGCTCCTGCCCGTCCGGGCCCGCGAACAGGACATAGATCAAGTCGCCCTCGGCGTCCACGGGATCGGATTCGTCGATCGGCGCGGAGGTATCGCGCTGCGCCGTGGGCCGGGTGGCACCGGTATCGGCGAGAATCTGCGCGGCGAAGGTCTCGTTGCCCAGATACTCCGTACCGCCGGGGGTGAAGCGCACGATCGAGGCCTGGACGTAGCGGGCGTTGATGGTGGCGCCGGTATCGGCGGCCTCGGCGCGATAGGCGTCCAGCGCCGCCGCGCCCGCCCCCTGCCGGCCCATTGCGCCCGCGAACGCGAGGAACTGCTTCTCCCAGTTCGGCTCCGCGCCGACCAGCACGGTCGGGGCGATCGAGCTCAGCGCCGCGTAGTCGGCCCGGCCGGCGGGGGTCTCACCGATGATCAGGTCGGGGTCCAGTTGTGCGATGAGCGCCGGGTCGGGGTCGGCGGCGGTACCGACGCCGGGGATCTCGACGACCCCGTAACCCAGATAGGCCGGCTGCGGCACGGGGCCGGGAATCGTGGTCGCGCCGACCACCCGCTCCCACAGGCCGACCGCGCAGGTGGCGTCCAGTGCGGAGGTGCCCAGCACCACGATGCGCTGCGGGTCCGCCGGGACCCGGGACTCACCCGACGCGTGCCGGACGGGGCGGGTCGGCCCGTCGGCCGGATCGGGCGCGGAAGGCAGCGGGCAGGCCTGCGTGGTGTCGCGTTCGATACCGACCACGCCCGCACCGGCGATATTCGTCGTGGTGCGGATGATGGAGGCCGAATCGTCGGGATGACTCGCGCACGCCGACACCGCCAGCGCGGTGCAGGCGAGCACGGCGCCCAGGAGCCGGCCGATCCGGCCGGTCCGCACGGAGATCCGGGGCTCACGCGCGGCGGGGGTGTGGACAGCGGGGCTCACCGGCATGCCGGGAAGAGTACACGGCGGTGTTTTTTGGCGCCGCCTTCGGCGTCGCGGGGTTGAGGCCCCCTTTGGTCTCGCCGTTCAGGCCTCGAGACTCGCGCCTTCGGCGCATGCGCTTCGAGGCCTGAACGGCGAGACGGGCCTCAACCCTTTGAGGTGTCTCGTAAATCTCGACGCATGCGGGTTGCGTCCGTGCTGTGCGGCTGCGGCGCATGGACGGCGAGACGGGCTTCGACTCTTTGAGGTGTCTCGTAAATCTCGACGCATGCGGGTTGCGTCCGTGCTGTGCGGCTGCGGCGCATGGACGGCGAGATGGGCTTCGACTCTTTGAGGTGTCTCGTAAGACTCGATGCATGCGGGTCACATCTTTTCTGTGCGGCTGTGCGGCTGTGCGGCTGTGCGGCGAGAGAGGCCTCGACCCTTGGAGGTGCCTCGTGAGACTCGGCTCAGGCGGGTTGCGTCTGTTCTGTGCGGCTGCGGCGCATGGACAGGGAGTCGGGTCGGTGTACTCGGGGCCCGCGGCCGCCACCGGTGTCCGGCGGGCGTCGCTCGGGAAGGAGTGCCCGGCGACCCTGAGTACGACAGAGAGTAGGACCCGGGCGACCCGGCTTCAGCGGAAGGTTTACGATTCCAGAAGCGCAAGCTAACCGTTGGCCGCGCGGTCGCACCGGGCGGCGGGCAAAACAGTGGAGCCTGCGGAGCGACCTAAAGGCACCTTCAGGAGGATCAGTGACTGCCGTAGAGCCCAAGCCAGTCCCGCAGGGGGTGGAAGCGACTAGGCCATTTCCGGCGCGAACAGGGCCGAAGGGGTCGTTCATCTACAAGATGGTGACCACCACGGACCCCAAGGTCCTGGGTGTCATGTACTTGACCACCTCGATGGCGTTCTTCCTCATCGGCGGCCTGATGGCCCTCATGATGCGTGGTGAGCTCGCTCGTCCGGGTCTGCAGTTCCTCTCGCCCGAGCAGTTCAATCAGCTGTTCACCATGCACGGCACGATCATGCTGCTGTTCTACGCGACCGCGATCGTGTTCGGCTTCGCCAATATCATCCTGCCGCTGCAGATCGGCGCACCCGACGTCGCCTTCCCGCGACTGAACGCCTTCAGCTACTGGCTGTACGCGTTCGGCGCCACCATGGCGACCGCCGGCTTCATCACCCCGGGCGGCGCCGCGGACTTCGGCTGGACGGCCTACGTGCCGCTCACCGATATCCTGCATTCGCCCGGCGTCGGTACCGACCTGTGGATCATGGGCCTGGCCGTCTCCGGCCTGGGTACCATCCTCGGCGGTGTGAACATGCTGACGACCGTGGTCTGCCTGCGCGCTCCGGGTATGACCATGTTCCGGATGCCCATCTTCACCTGGAACATCGCCGTCACCAGCGTGCTCGTCCTGCTCGCCTTCCCGCTGCTGACCGCGGCGCTGATGGGCCTGGCCTACGACCGCCACCTGGGCGGCCACATCTACGACCCGGGCACCGGCGGCATCCTGCTCTACCAGCACCTGTTCTGGTTCTTCGGGCACCCCGAGGTCTACATCATCGCGCTGCCGTTCTTCGGCATCGTCTCCGAGATCTTCCCGGTCTTCAGCCGTAAACCGATCTTCGGTTACACCACCCTGGTCTACGCGACCCTGGGTATCGCGGCCCTGTCGATCGCGGTGTGGGCGCACCACATGTACGCCACCGGCGCGGTGCTGCTGCCCTACTTCTCGTTCATGACCTTCCTGATCGCGGTTCCGACCGGTGTGAAGTTCTTCAACTGGATCGGCACCATGTGGAAGGGGCAACTGACGTTCGAATCACCGATGTTGTTCTCGGTGGGCTTCCTCGTCACCTTCCTCTTCGGTGGTCTGTCCGGTGTCATCCTGGCCAGCCCGCCGCTGGACTTCCACGTCACCGACTCCTACTTCGTGGTCGCGCACTTCCACTACGTGCTCTTCGGCACCATCGTGTTCGCCACCTACGCCGGTATCTACTTCTGGTTCCCCAAGATGACCGGCCGCATGCTGGACGAGCGGCTCGCGAAGTGGCATTTCTGGACCACATTCCTCGGGTTCCACCTCACCTTCCTGGTCCAGCACTGGCTGGGCGCCGAAGGTATGCCCCGCCGCTACGCCGACTACCAGGCCGGTGACGGGTTCACCACGCTGAACACCGTCTCCACCATCGGCGCGTTCATCCTCGGCGCCTCGATGCTGCCGTTCCTGTGGAACGTCTTCAAGAGCTACCGGTACGGCGAGGTGGTCACGGTGGACGATCCGTGGGGCTACGGCAACTCCCTGGAATGGGCCACCACCTGCCCACCGCCGCGGCACAACTTCTACGAGCTGCCGCGGATCCGCTCCGAACGGCCCGCCTTCGAACTGCACTACCCGCATATGATCGAGCGGATGCGCAAGGAAGCGCACGTCGGATTCACCGGCGCTGCCAAGCACCATCCCGAGGAGACCTTGGTCAAGTCCTGACCTCCGGTACTTCACGTATGCACCCGTCGGCTTCGGTCGGCGGGTGTACTCGTCTGCGTCGGTCTTGTTCCAGGAGATCTTGTCGGCGGGGGCCGATGTGAAGTTGTTGGTGGGTGCGTGAGGTGGGCTTGCTCTCAGAGGCGAGCGAGGGGCCTGCCGAGGATGGGGCGGGGCTGCTCGCGAAGGTGAGTAGTGGGCATGCTCGTGAAGCCGCACCACTCACAGAAGCCCCGGCCGGGTCCACCCCAACAAGCCGCGTCGACATGCCACCCCGGCCTTCCGATACCAGCGCAGCCCCATGCGTCGAGTGTTACGAGACACCTCCAAGGGTTGAGGCCCGTCTCGCCCTTGGCCGCAGGTGCTCAACGGTCGCTCTCTATGGACGGCCCACCGCACATCGCATGCGGCGCAGCCGCGAGTCTCGAGGCCGAAACGGCGAGACCAAGGGGGCCTCAACCCCGCGG
>NZ_BDBX01000018.1 GCF_001613205.1 Nocardia sienata NBRC 100364
GCCGAAAAACACAGCAGGGGGTCGTCTGCGGGCGGGAGGTGGCGTGTACTTACATTGTTGTGGGCAGGTCCGCGGGTCCTGCGATCGGGCGCAGCGTGGCGCTTCGTGTGCGGGGTCGTGAGGGCCTCGACCCGCGCCGCCGGCGGCGGCGCCGAAAATACAGGAGTTGTTTTGGCCGAGACCACCGTGCTGGTCACCGTTACCGGGCCCGACCGTCCCGGTGTGACGTCGGTTCTGCTGACGGCCATGTCGCGGCACCGGGTGAGTTTGCTCGATATCGAGCAGGTGGTGATCCGCGGCCGGCTCACCCTGGGTGTGCTGATCAGCTGTCCGACCGACCCCGAGTCGCTGCAGGACGAACTCGAGGAGGCGATGAACACCGTCGGTATGCAGGTGGATGTCGATATCGACGCCCACGTCGCGCGGGCCCCGGTGTCCACGCACGCCGTGGTGGTGCTCGGGTCGCCGGTGACGGCACACGCCTTCAGTGCGGTCTCGCGGGAACTGGCCGGGCTCGGCGCCAATATCGACACCATCCGCGGCATCGCCGACTACCCGGTAACCGGGATGGAACTCATGGTCACGGCGTCGGACCACGGCGGGGACACCGATGCCCGGCTGCGCACCGCGCTGGCCGATGTGGCGGTTATCGAACGGGTCGATATCGCGGTGGAGCGGGCCGGGCTGGCGCGCCGGGCCAAACGACTGATCGTCTTCGATGTGGATTCCACCCTCATCCAGGGTGAGGTGATCGAGATGCTGGCCGCCTACGCCGGGGTCGAGGACCAGGTGCGAGAGGTCACCGAGGCGGCGATGCGCGGGGAGATCGACTTCGCGGAATCGCTGCGGCAGCGGGTGGCGACCCTGGCCGGACTGGACGAATCGGTGATCGGGGAGGTGGCGGCGACTATCGAGCTCACCCCCGGGGCCCGGACCACCATCCGAACGCTCAAACGCCTGGGCTTCCGGTGCGGCGTGGTTTCCGGTGGATTCCGGCAGGTGATCGACCCGCTCGCCCGCGAACTGGACCTCGATTTCGTTCAGGCCAATGTCCTGGAAGTGGTCGACGGGAAGCTCACCGGCCGGGTGGTCGGGCAGATCGTGGACCGGGCCTACAAGGCGACCGCGCTGCGGGCCTTCGCGGCCGAATCCGGCGTGCCGATGGAGCAGACGGTGGCGGTCGGTGACGGCGCCAACGATATCGATATGTTGAATGCGGCGGGGCTGGGCGTGGCGTTCAACGCCAAACCGGCGTTGCGAGAGGTCGCCGATACCGCGCTGTCGCACCCCTACCTGGATGCCGTGCTGTTCATCCTGGGCGTGACCCGCGACGAGGTCGAGGCCGCGGACGCCGTGGACGGGCTGCTGCGGCGGGTCCCGCTGGGGTGAATCGTAATTCTCTGCGACCGAGCCGGACTCGGCACCGCGGGGGGTTCGGTGTCGGTGCGTGGGTAGGCTGTCGTCCGGTGAAGCTCGGGTGTTGGGAGGGTTGGTGGAATGCCGGATAGTGGCGTGAGGGAAGTAGCGGCGAACGGTCGCGAGATGGATGCGGAGCCGGACTTCCCGGAAGACACCGATCCCGAGTTCCTCGCGGACCCAGGATTTTCCGAACGTCACGCCGAACTCGCCGCGGGGTACGGCAAACTGGGCGACCCCGAGGACCCCGCACAGGTGCAGGCGATGCAGATGGTGCTGCACCTGCCCAAGACCGATCCGCCCGCGCGCAGCGATGTCCTGGCCGCCGCGGCGGCCGCGGCGGTCGCGCTGTGCCTCGACCCGCGCGTCGGGTACGAAGGCGAATGGGAGCAGCGGTATCTGGCGTGGAAGCGCGCGCGGATCAGGAAGGTCGCCCGGCGGGCGCGCGGGGCCCAGTGGGCGGCCGCGAACGAGGTTCCCGGAGTGACCGTCGAAAGCGGCGGCGCCTTGGTGCGGGCTCTGGTACCGGGGCCCGTGGGCGAGGTCGATCCGCGGATCCGGCGCCTGCAGATCGGCGGCACCGACCTGGAATCCGACGATCCCGGCCCGGTGCCGCTGGATGTCCCGGTGTTCTGGGTGAACGCCGAACTCGGTATGACCGTCGGTAAGGCCGCCGCGCAGGTCGGGCACGCGAGCATGCTGTTCGCCGGAGCGCTGCCGGTGGAACAGGCCCGGACCTGGGCGCAGCGCGGGTTCGCCTGCGCGGTCCGCGAGGCCGGACCCGACGAGTGGCAGATGCTGAGCGCGGCCGTCAACCGCAGCGCGGCGACCGCGGTGCGCGACGCCGGTTTCACCGAGGTCGCGCCGGGTTCGACGACCGTGATCGCCACCCGGCCCGCGCGGCCGGACCAGTGGTAGGAGATGCGCACCGTCCACGTCGTCACCCACCCGGAGGCGACGCATCACGTCGACCGGGTGGTCGGCGGCTGGTACGACTCCCGGCTCACCGCCGCCGGTGAACGCGCCGCGGCGGCCGTCGCGGATGCCCTGCGGTCGCGGAGCCCCGGCGGCGCGAACGTCGAGGTGTTCTCGTCGGATCTACGGCGGACCGCGCAGACTGCCGCGGTGATCGGTGCCGTGCTGGACGTGACTCCGGTGTACGACGAACGGCTGCGCGAGAAGTCCTACGGCGAGGCCGGCGGACGACCCCAGCAGTGGCTCGACCAGAGGTTCCTACCGCCGCCGGCGGTCGGTGACCGGATGACGCACGACGAAGGTATTCCGGGTGCCGAAACCCGGGCGGCGTTCGCGCGGCGTGTCTATGCCGCTGTGGACGCGATTCTGGACAGCCGCTGCGAGAACCAGATCATCGTCACTCACGGCGGCACCCTCACCTTTGTGCCGGCCGCGTGGATCGGAATGCCGCTCGAAGCAACCGGTTACGTGGCCTTCCACGCCCCCTCCGGCAGTATCACCGAACTGCGCGAGGACGACTTCTATCACAATCGCCGGATCGAGAGCCTCGGCGATACGCGCCACCGCCCGGCCGGCTTCTGAGGCGCCGCGCTCGGACCCGACCCGCCCGTCCTGTTTGTCGGATACCGGCGATCCGGCGGTCTCCCGCGGTGAATCGCGGGTGCCCGGTGCCGCGAGCGTGTTCGCCTCGAGACAAGATGGAGCGCGTGGCGCATCCCGATCCAGATCTGCTCATCGACTTCACCAATGTTTCCATCCGCCGCAACGGGCACAATCTCGTCGGCCCGGTGACCTGGCAGGTAGAACTCGACGAACGCTGGGTCGTCCTGGGCCCCAACGGAGCCGGGAAGACCTCGCTGTTGCAGGTCGCGGCAGCCGAGACCCATCCTTCGTACGGCACCGCCTACGTCCTCGGCGAACGGCTCGGCAAAACGAACGTCAGCGAACTGCGGCCCCGGATCGGCCTGTCGTCCGCGGCGCTGGCCGCGCGTATTCCATCGGAGGAGCGGGTCGCTGATCTGGTCGTCTCCGCCGGTTACGCGGTACTCGGCCGCTGGCGTGAGAAATACGACGACGTCGACACCGACCGTGCGATCGACATGCTGGAAAGCCTGGGTGCCGAACACCTTCTGGACCGCACCTACGGCACGCTGTCGGAGGGCGAACGCAAACGCGTCCTGATCGCCCGCGCCCTGATGACCGACCCCGAACTGCTGCTGCTGGACGAACCGGCCGCGGGCGTGGACCTGGGCGGCCGTGAGGAACTGGTGGAGAGCCTGGGCGACCTGGCCTCCGACCCCGACGCCCCGGCGCTGGTGCTGGTCACCCATCATGTCGAGGAGATCCCGCCGGGCTTCACCCACTGCATGCTGATCAGCGAGGGCGAGATCGTCACCCAGGGTTTGCTCGACGATGTACTCACCGCCGAGAACCTGAGCGAGGCGTTCCGCCAGTCCATCGCACTGGACCGGATCGACGGACGGTACTTCGCCCGCCGGAAGCGACGGTTGGGGCGGCACCGGTCGCGGTAGGGCGTCATCGCGCCCCGGAAAGCGCGAGACTTCCGCAACGGTGATGAAGCCGCGGGTGACGGCAATCGACACAGCGGTAGGCCGGGCACGCGGGCGCCACGGTCTCGGCCCAGGACCTGTGCGGCCAACCGTGGAGCGGGAGACTTCGCGGGCCTGTTTCGCAGGCGTGGCCATGCGCCGCCCCAAACCTCGAATGCCGACGCAACCCGTATGAGTCGAGTGTTGCGA
>NZ_BDBX01000019.1 GCF_001613205.1 Nocardia sienata NBRC 100364
ACGAGCAGGTCTACATCTCTCACCTTCGCCAACTCACCCGCCCGCCTCATCCCCGCGCACCGGCGCTCCGCCACCACAGCTAGTGTGCGAGAGGTGAGTGAGACGACTGTGCCGGATTCGGCGGGGGTGCCCGAGGCCAAGGACGCCTCGACCGTGATGCTGGTGCGTGACGGCGCCGCCGGTCCGGAGGTTTTCCTGCAGCAGCGGGCCGGGGCGATGGATTTCGCCGCCGGGATGACCGCTTTCCCAGGTGGGCGGGTGGATCCCGTCGACGCCGAGGTGGCGATCGACTGGGCCGGGCCGTCGCCGCGCTGGTGGGGGGAGCGGTTCGGGGTGTCGCAGGCCCGGGCCAAGGCGCTGGTCTGTGCGGCGGTGCGGGAAACCTTCGAAGAGTGCGGGGTGCTGCTGGCCGGTCCCACCGCCGATACGGTCGTCGCCGATACCACCGGTTATCGCAGGGAGCGGGAGCGGATCGAGGGCCGGGAGCTGACCCTGTCGGAATTCCTGGCACAGCAGCGGCTGGTGTTGCGTGCCGATCTGCTGCGGCCGTGGTCGCGCTGGATCACTCCGACGGTGGAGCGCCGCCGCTACGACACCAACTTCTTCGTGGCGGTGCTGCCCGAGGGCCAGTTGGCCGACGGCGCGACCACCGAAACCGATCTGGTGCTGTGGTCCACTCCGGCGGCGGCGCTGCAGACGTGGCGGGCGGGCGAGCATGTGCTGCTGCCGCCGACCTGGTCGCAGCTGACGTCGCTGGCCGGCTATTCCGATACCGGGCAGATCCTGGCGGCCGAGCCGCCGATCGATCCGATCCAGCCGGTGTTCGGTGAGGTCGACGGTAAGCAGCTACTGCAGTTCCCGGACAATATGCGCTACTTCGCCGATCTGCCGGACCCGTCGCGGCTGGTCGGGTCCAAGGGAATGCGCGATACCGATCCGTCGCTGCTGGGCGGCTCCGGGAATGCGGGCGGCGCCGCCGGCGGCCGGTAGCGTAACCGTCCATGGCGGAATTCGTATCCCTGTCCCGTGCCGGCGACGCGAGTGGGTCCGGACGTGGTGTGGCGGTGCTCCGTATCGCCCGCCCGCCGATGAATCTGTTCGATACCCAGCTGATCCGGGAGATCGCGGAGGCGGCGGCCGCCTGCGGCGCCGATCCGGAGATCGCGGCGCTGGTGGTCTACGGCGACGAGCGGGTGTTCTGCGCCGGTGACGACCTGGCCGAGCTCGCCGAGCTGCCGGCCGAACAGGCCGCCGCCATGGCCGCTGATCTGCAGACGGCGCTGGGCTGCCTGGCCGCGGTCGGGCAGCCCACGGTCGCCGCGATCAGCGGCTACGCCCTCGGGTCGGGGCTGGAGCTGGCGCTGGGAGCGGACCGGCGGATCATCGGCGACAATGTGAAGCTCGGATTCCCGCAGATCGATGCGGGCCTCATCCCGCTCGCCGGGATCCGGCGGCTGTCGCTGCTGATCGGCCCCGGGGCGGCGAAGGATCTGGTGTACAGCGGGCGTTTCGTGGAAGCGGACGAGGCCGCGCGACTGGGTCTGGTGGACGAGGTGGTCGCACCCGACGATGTGCTGGGGGCGGCGATCGACTGGGCCCGCCGATTCATCGACGGTCCGGCGCGGGCGCTGGCCGCCGCCAAGGCGGTGTTCGAGGCGGGCCCGCACGGGCACGAACAGGCCCGCACCGAGTGGGCGCAGCTGTTCGATACCGAGGATCAGCGTATTGGAACCCGTTCCTACCTGCGCGACGGGCCGGGGTCGGCCGTATTCACCGGGCGCTGAACGAGTCGCGGGCCACCAAGACCTACCCGGCGGTATCGAAAGGCCGGACAGCACCCATTAGGCTCTCCGATCATGACGGTACGCCCCGACGACCCCGCACCCCATCCGCACGCCACCGCCGCGGAGGTCGAAGCTGCATTCGAGGACACCAAGCTCGCCCAGGTGCTGTATCACGACTGGGAAGCCGAGACCTACGACGACAAATGGTCGATCTCCTATGACGAACGCTGTATCGATTACGCCCGCGGCCGGTTCGACGCCGCGGTAGGCACCGATGCGGAGTTGCCGTACGAGCGTGCTCTCGAACTGGGCTGCGGTACCGGTTTCTTCCTGTTGAACCTCATGCAGTCCGGGATCGCGAAGAGCGGTTCGGTCACCGATCTGTCGCCCGGCATGGTGAAGGTCGCGCTGCGCAATGCCGAGCGCCTGGGCCTGGATGTGGACGGCCGGGTGGCCGACGCCGAGACCATCCCCTACGACGACGACACCTTCGACCTGGTCGTCGGACACGCGGTGCTGCACCATATCCCGGATGTGGAGCAGTCACTGCGGGAATGCCTGCGGGTGCTGAAACCGGGCGGCCGTTTCGTCTTCGCGGGCGAACCCACCACCATCGGCAATTTCTATGCCCGCAACCTGGGCAACATCACCTGGAAGGCGACCACCGCCGTCACCAGACTCCCGTTCCTGCGGGACTGGCGTCGCCCCCAGGAGGAGCTGGACGAGTCGTCGCGGGCCGCGGCGCTGGAGGCCGTGGTCGACCTGCACACCTTCGACCCGACCCAGCTCGAGGATATGGCGCGCTCGGCGGGCGCCGTGGACGTGGCCGCGCATACCGAGGAATTCGCCGCCGCGTTGTGGGGCTGGCCGGTGCGGACCTTCGAGGCGGCCGTTCCGGACGAGAAGCTCACCTTCGGCTACCGGATGGCGATGTATCGCGCCTGGCTCGGGCTGAGCTGGGTGGACGAGAACGTGATGCGGCGGGTGGTGCCGCGGCAGTTCTTCTACAACGCCATGATCACCGGAGTGAAACCGGCCGCCGCCGGGAAATAGTGGGGTACGGCTTCAGCGCGGCCGATATCGGCTATCTCGGCTCGGCCGACGGTACGGCCGCGCTGGCCGAGGTGGCGAAGCTGGAACTCGGCTCCGCCTCGCAACTACGTGATGTGGCCGCGGTGCGCCGGGCTTACGGTGACCGCGCCCCGGCGCTCATCGAGACCGTCCGTCTGCGCCGCCGGGCCGCGGCCAAATTGTCCGGTGCGCAGGATTGGCTGCTGACCGACGACGCGGTACAACAGGCCACTCCCACCCTGGTCGCCCGTCACCGCGCCGGCCGGCTGGCGGGTCGCGATGTCCACGACGTCACCTGCTCGATCGGCGCGGAACTGGCCGAACTGGCCCGGGTGTGCCCGCGGGTGGTCGGTAGCGATCTGGACCCGATCCGGCTCGCCATGGCCCGGCACAATCTGACCCACCCGGTCCCGGCTCCGGCTGCTCCCGCGACAGCCTCCCCCGCGCCCCACGAAGGAACCGCTGTGGCCGGCGCAGCCGAAGCGACAGAGCGCAGGGGTGGCGAATCGGGGTTACGAGGGTTCGGCTCCCGCGGTGCCGCGGCGCAGGTGGATGAACACAGCTCACCAGCGCCCCACCTCACGCCGACGTGGGCGATGCCGCGGAACACCGTGCTCGTGCGCGCCGACGCCCTGGCCCCGTGCACGACCGGCACGGTCGTCGTGGCCGATCCGGGCCGGCGGGCCGATGGGAGACGCACCCACGATCCGGCCGCGCTGCAACCGCCGCTCCCGGATCTGCTGTCGGTGTACGCGGGCCGTGATCTGGTCGTGAAATGTGCTCCCGGACTGGATTTCGACCGGCTGGGCTGGGACGGTGAGATCGAGGTCGTATCGCTGGACGGAGGGGTCCGGGAAGCGTGCCTGTGGTCGGCGGGTCTGTGTGAGCCCGGTGTCGGCCGCCGGGCCACCGTCCTCACCTCGTCGGGTACGGCGACCACCCTCACCGACGCCGACCCGGACGAAATCCCGGAGCGTGAGCCGGGGGAGTGGATCGTGGACCCCGACGGTGCGGTGGTCCGCGCCGGGCTGGTCCGGCACTACGCGGCCCGCCACGGTCTGTGGCAACTGGATTCGCGGATCGCCTACCTGACCGGCGACCGTCCCCCCGCGGGGGTGCGCGGCTTCCGGATTCTCGACCGCTGTGTGCTGCGGGAGAAGATTTTGCGGGCCGAACTGCGCCGCCGCGACTGCGGGCCACTGGAGATTCTGGTCCGCGGTGTGGATATCGATCCCGATGTTCTCCGGCGACGCCTGAAGCTCACCGGATCCCGGCCCTATTCGCTCGTGATCACCCGCATCGGCACCGCGGCAACTGTTTTCCTGTGTGAGGCTTCGCGGGCCTGAGCGGATGATGGGGGCTCGCAACGGCCTACGGAAGTTCGACGTAGCGCGGTGGCGCGTACGTTCGCGGCACAGTCCCCGAGTCCCGCCCGATGGTTCTCCGGGCAGCCGGGCCGGATCGTGGGCCGGTGTCGGAGCGCCGGGGTACGGTCGCTCCATGACCATGTACGCCGCACTGCTGCGGGGGATCATGCCCAGCAATCCGAACATGAGCAACGACAACCTGCGCGGCGTGTTCAGCGGGCTCGGATTCGAATCGGTGTCCTCTGTGCTGTCCAGTGGCAATATCGTCTTCGCCACCGCGGATACCGATATCGCCGAACTCGAGGATCGTGTCCAAGAGGCGCTGAACGCCGAACTCGGTATTCCGGGCGGCACGATCATTCGCAGCGAGTCCGAACTGCGGGATCTTCTCGAACGCGACCCGTTCGCCGGTTTCACCCACGGCCGCGGCACCTACCTCACCGCCACCTTCTTCAAGAGAACCGGCGAGGCACCACCCATCGCGCCGGCCGACGGCGACCCGCTCACCACGGTCATCGGTTACGACGAGCCGGCCCGGGTCTTCCTCGCGGTCATCGACAACAGCACGCCGAAAACGCCGAATTTCATGGCGTGGCTCGAGCGCGCCTACGGCAAGGACATCACCACCCGCACCTGGCTGACGGTGCAGCGGGTGGTCAAGAAGATCGATGCGGTGAAGTAGCGGCGGCTCAGGCCTCCTGCGCGACGCCGCTCTTCTTCCGGGCGATATCGGCCAGCGCCGCCTCCCGCGCCGCCCGCTGGGCCGCACCGGCCTCCCAGGTGGATTTCCGGTTCTTCACCACCCGCGCCGGTGCGCCGACCGCGATGCTGTAATCCGGGATCTCACCCTTGACCACGGCGTGCGCGCCGAGCACACAGCCGCGGCCGACCCGGGTCTCCCGCAGCACGGTGACCTTGGCCGCGATCCAGGTGTCAGGGCCGATCCGGACCGGGCTCTTCACGATGCCCTGGTCTTTGATCGGCAGGGTGATGTCGTCCATGCGGTGATCGAAGTCGGTGATGTAGCACCAGTCGGCGACCAGCGTGGATTCGCCGATCTCGATATCGAGGTAGGTGTTGACGACATTGTCCTTACCGAACACCACCTTGTCGCCGATCCGCAGCGAGCCCTCGTGGCAGCGGATGGCGTTCCCGTCACCGATATGGACCCAGCGCCCGATCTCGAGCCGGCCGAGTTCGGGGGTCGCGTGGATCTCCACATTGCGCCCGAGGAACACCATGCCTCGCAGGATCACGTGCGGGTTGGCGAGCCGGAACTTGAACAGCCGGTAGTAGCGGACCAGGTACCAGGGTGTGTAGGCGCGGTTGGCCAGCACCCAGCGCAGCGAGTCCAGGGTGAGGAACCGGGCCTGCCGCCGGTCGCTGCGCCGGGAGCCCTGCCAGCGTGAGCGCAGCGGTGCGCCCCACATGCTCGTCACGAACGTTTCTCCTCGTATCCTGTGCTGCCCAGTACTGCCGGACAGCCTACTTTCGTGCTCGGGAGCCCCGGCCTATACCCTTCCGTTAATCTTCCACACACGTGGGCCCGGGGAGACAGGACGACAGAGGAGACCAGCAGGTGCGTATCGGCAGCGGCGTACGGACCGTGTCCTGGCTTGCGGCGGCGGTGGCCGCTCTGGGGGTGCTCACCGCCTGCGGTACCGATGTCGACGACATCACCGTCGGCCGCGGCCTGGGCTGGCCCGCGCCGGGGCACGAGAGCCGCAACAGCGGCACCACCCCGGTGACCGGTTCGCAGGCGCTGAGCCTGCAGTGGTCGCGGCCGGTGGGTGGACCGGTCGTGCAGCCGGTGACGGTGGGGTCGGACGGGCAGATCTTCGTCACCAGCCGCACCGACGCGAAATGCGACATCTTCTCCTACCAGATGCCCACGGGACGTAAGCGTTTCTGTAATCCGCTGGGGCCGAACGCCGTCTACTCGCCCACCCTGCTCGATGGCGCGAACAATGTGTACGTCGGCCTCGACAGCGGCGTGGAATCGGATAATTTCCTCGGGCAGCCGCGCTGGCGGACGCCGGTGGCGGGCGTGCCGATCGGAATGCAGTTCACCGGTGACGGGCATCTGCTGGTGATCACCCAGTCCGGCCAGGTCGACGTGCTGGAACGGCAGACCGGCAAGCGGATGGTCCCCACCCAGCAGTTGCTGCCGCAGCCCGATTTCCTGCAGTCACCGAATCTGGACTGGCCGCCGGCCGGTGCCGGCCTGGAGGACTGCCATACCGGCGGACCGGACTGCGCGGTCGCCACGGTGGCGGCGATGGATATCGATACCGGGCGGATCTATGCGACGGTCCGCAAGCCCGGCGAGTCCAAGGCTGCCCTCGTCGCGCTGCGCTATGCCGACGGAAAGGTCCGGCAGGAGTGGAGCCGGGAGATCCTGGCCGGTGGCAGTGCCACCGATCCGGCCCTGTCCGCCGACGGCGCGACGCTCTACGTCGGTGACAACAGCAAACGCCTGATCGCGGTGAACACCGCCGACGGCACTCCGAAATGGGAGGCGCAGCTGGACTGGGAGCCGCGCCGCGGGATCTCGGTCTCCGACGACGGCCTGGTCGTGCCCGCCGGTGACGACGGCTATCTGCTCGCCCTGCGCGACACCGGCGACAGTTTCGAACGAGTCTGGGAGCGTAAGGATCTGGCGCTGCGGGGCAGCCCGGTGCAGACCGCGGGCGGGATCGGTTACGTCACCGCCGCCATCGGGACCGGGCTGAACCTGATCACCTTCGATACCGGTACGGGCGCCACCCTCGACTCCGATGTCCTGCCGGGAGCCCAGGGCACCACCACCGGTACCGCGGTGGGCGCCGAGGGCGAGGTCGTGGTCGCCACCCGGATCGGGGAGATCTTCGCCTTCGCGGAGAACGACTGAGACGTCGGCGCCACCACCTGGGCGCGGGTCGCTCGTGCGCGGACGTCGCGAACTTCTCCGGCGACGCACACCGCGTGGGGACGAATCGTCGCTCCCGCCGTCACCCCAGCGGCGCGATCGTCGACGCCGCGCGCTCGGCGAATACCCCGGCGAGACGAGTTACGGTTACGCCCGACGACCTCCGTGGACCAGGTGAGCGGGGTGCGGTGCGCACGCTCGGGTTACTTCGGATCCCGTTCCGGCAGCGGGCGTTCCACGATCACCGGGCGGCCGAGTGGATTGCGCACCCGCCGTTTCGAGTCCGAATAGATACCGGCTGTTTCGGCCGCCACCACATCCCAGGCGAAATCGGCGGTCAGCCGCTCCCGCGCGGCGAACGCCCGATCCTGGGCGGCCACCGGATCGTCGAGTACCGAGATCACCGCGTCCACCAGGCCGTTCACATCGGCCGGTTCGAAGGACGCCCCGGTGACTCCGTCGATCACGGCCTCACCGAGTCCGCCGGCGGTCGAGGTGACCAGCGGGGTCCCGGCCGCGGCGGCCTCGAGTGCCACGATCCCGAACGGCTCGTAGCGGCTGGGCAGCACGATCGCGTCGGCGCCGTGCAGCCAGCCGAGCAGTTCGGCGTGATCGAGTTGCCCGGTGAAGTGCACCGCGCGCGCCACCCGGTGCGCCCGGGCCCGTTCGCGGAGCCATTCGAACTGGGTCCCGACCCCGGCCACGGTGAGGACGGTCCCGGGATGGGCCCGGCGGATACGGGGCAGGGCGGCGATGGCGTCCTGCACGCCTTTCTCGTATTCGAGGCGTCCCACGTAGAGCAGCCGGGGCGGGCCGCTGCGCGGTGAGCGGGTGCGGAATGTCCACGCCCCCACATCTATTCCGTTCCGGATCACGTGCACCGGGATCCGGTCGGGGCGGTAGAGCCGCTCCACCTCGTCCTTCATCGAGGAGGAGCAGGTGATCAGCGCATCGGATTCGTTGGCCAGCCACCACTCCACCGAATGCACCTGCCGGTTGACCCGGCCGGCGACCCAGCCGCTGTGCCGGCCGGCTTCGGTGGCGTGGATGGTCGACACCAGCGGAACGTCGTAGTACTCCGCCAGCGCGATCGCGGGATGGGCGACCAGCCAGTCGTGCGCGTGCACCACATCCGGTGTCCAGCCCTCGCCGATTCCCGGTTTGTCCAGTGCGACCCCGGCGCGCACCATCGCATGCCCCATGGCCAGGGTCCAGGCGAGCATATCCTCGCCGAAATCGAAGATCGGCGGGTCCTCGGCGACCGCCACCACCAGCACGCCCTCGGCGATGAACGAATGGGTGGGGTGGGTGGCCGGGCTGGTGCCGGTGGGCCGCCGGGCGAGTACCACCACTTCGTGACCGGCCGCGGCCAGCGATGTCGCCAGGTGATGGACATGTCTGCCCAGCCCGCCGACGACCACCGGTGGGTACTCCCACGACACCATCAAGATTTTCATCGCGGTCCTTCTGCAGGGGTGACGCGTAGCCTACGCGCGTCCAGGGCCGGGAACACGCCGTCGGCCACAGCCCATCCTGCCGCCAGCTCGTGCGCTCTGGCGAGTTGACCGGCTTCGACCGCACCGGCGATCTCACGTACCGCGTGCGCGTGCTGATGGGCTCGGTCGCGGGCGTAACCGGCGGCGGAGTCCTTGCTGACCATGAACGCCCAGTCGCTGGACACGGTCAGGATCGCTTCGCGTAGTAGCTGGTCGGCCACCGGATCGCGGCCGGTCGGCGCGCCGGCGCGCATCTTGTCGGCGGTATCCAGCGCGAGCCGGACGATCTCGGAGTTCAGCTCCACCAGATCGCGGACCTGATCGCCGGCCCAGACCCGCCAGTCCTTCCCGGATCCCCAGGAGGAATCGGCGAGCGGAACCGGGTCTCCGACGAAACCGCGGTCGCGCGCGTCGGCCAGGGTGCCGACGGTGATCCCGGCTTCCGGCAGTGCCCGCAGCACCTGCGCCAGCCACTGCGGGCCTTCGTGCCACCAGTGTCCGTAGAGTTCGGTGTCGAATGCGGCGACCACCAGCGCCGGGCGCCCGATCCGCGCGGATTCGGCGATCAGCCGTTCCCGCACCGTCTGCACGAAGTCCTCGACGTCGCGGCCGATCTGCGCGGCGGCGAGGTCGGGATCGTAGGGGGCCTTGTCCGGCCCGGCCACGGTTTTCCCGGTGACCCGGGCGGGTTTGAGTCCGGTCGCGTGATCGTAATGATGGAAATCCCGATAGGCCCCGTGTCCCGGGTAACCCGATTTGGGCGACCACACCCGGTAGCTGACCGTGAGATCGCGGCCGAACGCCAGGACCGGAGATTCGCGCACCGGGCGGCCCAGGGTCGTATCGCCGCGCAGCGCGGGCCCGTCGACCATGAAATGCGTCACACCCGCGTCCGCGTAGACCTGTTCCATCCCGGGAGTGAAGCCGCATTCCGGCGCCCAGATCCCGGACGGGGCGTGCCCCCAGCGCAGCCGGGCGTCGGTGAGGCCCTCGCGGAGCTGGAACTCGCGCAGCCGCTCGTCCAGCAGCGGTTGGAACGGGTGCGCCAGCGGCCCGCCCAGCAGTTCGATGACATCGCCGTCGAGCAGTTGGCGCCAGACCGGCGCGGCGCCGTGCCGCCAGTTCCGCTCGAATTCGGCCAGTGCCGCGGCCGCCAGCCGGTGTTCGTGCGCGCCGAGTGCGCGGTTTCCGGCCTTCGCGGCCTCGTCGGCCCGCAACTGCCAATTGCCCAGCCAGTGGTGCATACCCGCCAAGCAATGGGGGTCGTCGAGCTGGGCGGCAAGCACCGGGGTGATCCCGAGGGTCAGCAGATGCGATCGGCCCTCGGCGGCCAGCGTGCGCAGGACGTCGACGACGGGGAGGTAGGACGCGGCCCAGGACTGGTAGAGCCACTCCTCGCCGACCGGCCAGCGGCCGTGGTGGGCGAGCCAGGGCAGATGGGAGTGCAGGACCAGCGTGAACTGTCCGGGTACCGCGTCGGTTCGCTTGCCGCTCAAGGCTTCACCGCGAGCGCGACGAGATCGAGGCTGGTGTCGATGGCTTCGGGGGTCAGCGCGAAATCGTCGACGGTGATCCCGGCGACATCGGCGGTGAGTTCGGCGGGCCAGGGTTCACCGGCCAGGGCGCGTTCGATCTGGGCATCGATGAACGAGCCGCCGTGCTTGGCGTCGAGCGCGCGCAGTGTCGGCCCGTGGTGCACGCCGGTCATCAGCTCCACCCGGAACCCGGCCGCTTCGAGGAGTTCGGTGAGTTCGGCCGCGTTCAGTTCGCGGGTGTGGAAGGGGTTGAGCGGGGTATCGCGACCGGGCGAGAAGGTGATCCGGTTCGGGGTGCTGATGAGCAGTTCCCCGCCGGGGCGCAGGACTCGCAGGCATTCGCGGAGAAACTCCGCCTGATCCCAGAGGTGTTCGATCACTTGGAAATTGACCACCGCGTCCACCGCGGATTCCGGGAGGGGGAGCGCGGCGAGATTGCCGCGGACCATATGGACCGCCGGGTAGCGGGTGCGTACATGCGCCGCGGCGGTCCGGTCGTAGTCCAGGCCCACCACCGCTTTCGCGACCGCGGCGATCATATTCGCGCCGTAGCCTTCGCCCGATCCCGCCTCCAGGACGATCTTGTCCGCGCAACGCGGCAGCAGCCGGTCGTAGACGATCTCGTGCCGGCGGAACCAGTAGTTCTCCTCCGCGATACCCGGCACCGTGCGCTCGCCGGTCAACGGCAGCGGCTCCGGTGCGTCGTCGGTGGCCGGTGCGGCGGGAATCACAGCCTCGCTCATTGCGACGAGGTTACTGGTACGGCCCGGTACGGGAGACGCCCGGTGGGGCCTCGGAGTGGCTTGCGGCGTAAGTTACCCACGGGTAACTTAACGTAGGGTAATGTCTCGGCCTGAGCTACTCACATGGACGTACGGCCGCTGGAGATCGTGCGACCGCCAATACAGGTAACCAGAACAGGAGGTCGACGAAGACCGATGCCGAATATCGTCGTACTCATCAAGCAGGTGCCCGATACCTGGTCCGAGCGCAAACTGACCGACGGTGACTTCACCCTCGACCGTGAAGCCGCCGACGCGGTGCTCGACGAGATCAACGAGCGCGCCGTCGAGGAAGCCCTCCTGATCAAGGAGGCCCAGGGTGGCGAGGTCACCGTGCTGGCCGCCGGTCCCGATCGCGCCACCGAGGCCATCCGCAAGGCCCTGTCCATGGGCGCCGACAAGGCAATCCACATCAACGACCCGGCCATCCACGGCTCCGACGCCGTGCAGACCGCGTGGGTGCTGGCCGGTGCGCTGGGCCAGGTCGAGGGTGTCGAACTCGTCATCGCCGGTAACGAGGCCACCGACGGCCGCGCCGGCGCCGTCCCGGCCATCATCGCCGAGTACCTGGGCATCCCGCAGCTCACCCACCTGCGCAAGCTGACCGTCGACGGCGAGAAGATCACCGGTGAGCGGGAAACCGACGACGGTGTCTTCAAGCTGGAGGCCACGCTGCCGGCAATCGTGAGCGTCACCGAGAAGATCAACGAGCCGCGCTTCCCCTCCTTCAAGGGCATCATGGCCGCGAAGAAGAAGGAAGTGCAGACCTTCACCCTGGAAGATCTGGGCATCGACCCGTCGACCGTGGGCGTCGAGAACGCGGGCAGCAAGGTCACCGCGTCCACCCCGAAGCCGCCGCGTACCGCGGGCGAGAAGATCACCGACGAGGGCGACGGCGGCACCAAGATCGCCCAGTACCTGGTCGGCCAGAAGATCATCTGAGACCCGCACCCGCAGCAACTTCTAGGAGAACAGACAAATGGCAGAAGTACTTGTGCTCGTCGAGCACGCCGAAGGCGCGGTCAAGAAGGTCAGCACCGAACTGCTGAGCGCCGCCGCCGCCCTGGGCGAACCGGCCGCGGTGGTGCTGGGCGCGCCCGGCACCGCGGACAAGCTGTCGGACGCCCTGGCCGCCGCGGGCGCCGCCAAGATCTACGTCGCCGAATCCGATGACGTGGAGAACTACCTGGTCACCCCGAAGGTCGACGTACTGGCCGGCCTCGTCGAATCCGCTTCCCCGGCCGCCGTGCTGGTCGCCGCCACCGCGGAGGGCAAAGAGGTCTCCGGCCGGCTCGCCGCCCGCATCGGCTCGGGTCTGCTGGTCGACGTCATCGACGTGAAGGCCGACGGTACGGCCGTGCACAGCATCTTCGGTGGCGCGTTCACCGTCGACGCGCAGGCCACCGGCGATGTGCCGGTCATCTCGGTGCGCCCGGGTTCGATCGAGGCCAAGCCCTCGGCCGGCGCCGGCGAGAAGGTCACCGTCGAGGTCCCCGCGCAGGAAGAAGGCGTCGTCAAGGTCACCAGCCGCGAGCCCGTGGTCGCCGGTGACCGTCCGGAACTCACCGAGGCGAACATCGTCGTCTCCGGTGGCCGCGGTGTCGGTTCGGCCGACAACTTCTCCGTGGTCGAAGCCCTCGCCGATTCGCTCGGCGCGGCTGTCGGCGCCTCCCGTGCCGCGGTCGACTCGGGTTACTACCCGGGCCAGTTCCAGGTCGGTCAGACCGGTAAGACGGTCTCCCCGCAGCTCTACGTCGCCCTGGGTATCTCGGGCGCCATCCAGCACCGGGCCGGTATGCAGACGTCCAAGACCATCATCGCGGTCAACAAGGACGAGGAAGCCCCGATCTTCGAGATCGCCGACTACGGCATCGTGGGCGATCTGTTCAATGTCGCCCCGCAGCTGACCGAAGAGGTCAAGAAGCACAAGGGCTGATTCCGGCGCGCTTCGCGGAGAACGTCCGGCCGGTTTACCGGCCGGACGTTTTTTGCGCGGACACCTCCGGGCACATATTCGGGCACGTATCCACTGCCGGTGCCCCGGCCGCCGTAGCGGCCGATTCCCGTGGGCGGCGGACGCGAGGGGCCGCGGCCCGGCCGGCCGGCCCCTGGCCGGTTGGGGATAGATTCGGCATAAAGCCCCCTGAACGGATGCGGGATACAGCCGGGGGACCGATGAGGAAAGAGGGACCGGATCGATGGCCATTCTGGACGAGAAACTCCAAGACATCTATGCCGAGGTACTTCAGCGCAACCCTGGTGAGACCGAGTTCCACCAAGCGGTACACGAGGTGCTGGACAGTCTCGGTCCGGTGGTGGCCAAACATCCCGCCTACACCGACGCCGCGGTGCTGCGGCGCCTGTGCGAGCCGGAGCGCCAGATCATCTTCCGGGTGCCCTGGGTCGACGATATGGGCCGGGTCCAGATCAACCGCGGATTCCGGGTCGAATTCAATTCCGCACTCGGACCGTACAAGGGCGGGTTGCGGTTCCACCCCAGCGTCTACCTCGGGATCGTCAAATTCCTCGGCTTCGAGCAGACTTTCAAGAACTCGCTGACCGGTATGCCCATCGGCGGCGGAAAGGGCGGCTCCGACTTCGATCCGAAAGGCCGCTCCGAGGGCGAGGTGATGCGCTTCTGTCAGGCGTTCATGACCGAGCTCTATCGCCATATCGGGGAGTACACCGACGTACCGGCCGGTGATATCGGTGTCGGCGGACGCGAGATCGGCTACCTGTTCGGTCAGTACAAACGCATCACCAACCGTTTCGAATCCGGCGTGCTCACCGGGAAAGGCCTGGCCTGGGGCGGGTCCCGGGTCCGGACCGAGGCCACCGGGTACGGTGTCGTCTTCTTCGTCAACGAGATCCTGCGGGCGCGCGGCGACAGCTTCGAGGGCAAACGGGTCGTCATCTCCGGTTCCGGCAATGTCGCCATCTACGCGATCGAGAAGGTCGAACAACTCGGCGGCACAGTGGTCGCCTGCTCCGATTCCGGCGGCTACATCGTCGACGAGAAAGGTATCGATCTCGAGCTCCTCAAAGACGTGAAGGAGCGGCGGCGGGCCCGGATCGGGAGCTATGCCGACGAAGCCGGGGTCTCGGCCGCATTCATCGAAACGGGTTCGGTGTGGGAAGTGCCCTGCGATATCGCGCTGCCGTGCGCTACTCAGAACGAACTGAACGGCCGGGACGCGGTCGCCCTCGCAGACAACGGTGCCATGATCGTCGCCGAGGGCGCGAATATGCCGTGCACTCCGGAAGCCGTGCGGGTGTTCGCCGAGCGCGGGATCGTCTTCGCACCGGGTAAGGCCGCCAACGCGGGGGGTGTGGCGACCAGTGCGTTGGAGATGCAGCAGAACGCCTCCCGGGATTCGTGGTCGTTCGAGCACACCGAAGACCGTCTCGCCGAGATCATGCGAGGCGTGCACGACCGCTGTCTGGAGACTGCCGACGAATACGGCTCTCCCGGTGATTACGTCGCGGGCGCGAATATCGCCGGATTCATCCAGGTCGCGGACGCGATGCTCGCCCTCGGCGTCATCTGAGACCACGCCCGTCCGCGCAGCGGTCGGGATCGGCCGCAGGAATCATCCAGGAATTCCCGGGTCGGGGGCGTCGGCGCCGCGGCGAGGCCGGCGACCCCGGTGGTCGGTGCCCTCGGCCGGCGGCAGCGCGAACGCGAGCGCGGCGGCGAGCGCCGGAACGACGCAGAGCGCGGTCAGCACGGCCTGCGGCCCGTGCCGGTCGGCGATGCCGCCGAGTACGGGCATGAACAGCCCGCCCGCGCTCACCGCGATACCGAGTGTGACCCCGGCCGCGGTGCCGGGCCGGGCCGGGAGGTAGTCCTGTCCCAGTTTGACCAGCACCGCGAACGGTAGGTTGGCGGCCACCCCGGCCAGCGCCACCAGCACCAGCGCGAGCCGCGGGTCGCCGCACAGGCGCAGGGCGACCAGCGCCGGAACCGCGACCGCGCCACCGAGCCGGACGGTCGCCCGCATACCGATCCGGTCCGCGATGCGCCCGCCGGATACGGTGCCCACCACGCCGCCGACCAGGAAAGTGGTGAGCGCGACGCCACCCAGTACGCGGTCGGCGCCCAGGTATCCGATCCAGTACAGCGCAATGAAGGTGTTCATCCCGAGGAATAGGACCGAGCGGACGACGGCGACGACGGTCAGCACGAGGAATGGGCCCCATCGGTCGCGGCCGACGGTGAGACGCGAAGTCGGGAGGTGGGCTGTCCGCCGCGTCTGGTGCCGCCACAGGGCGTAGGCCGTGAGTACCGCCGGCGGAACGAACAGTGCGGTGGCCCCGATGCCCAGTGCGGACAGCAGCGGCGTGGCCAGTGCCGGGGCCAGGAAGAAACCGACGCTACCGCCGGCCGCGAAGAGGCTCATGGCCACGGTGCTGTCCCCGGCCGCGCGGCGGGCGTCCCGACCGGCGGCGGGATGGAAAGCGGCGATACCGATTCCGGAGACGAGGATCAGCAGCCATACCATCGGATACGCCGGTGCGAGACCCGCCAGCCCGGCTCCGGCCCCGGCCACCAGCAGCCCGGCCGGGGCGAGCCACAGCAGTGGCCGGCGGTCGACCAGCACCCCCAGCAGCGGCTGTGGCAGCGAACTACCCAGCGCGGCCGCCAGGGCGAGACCGGACGCGGCGACGTAGCTGTAGCCGCGTTCCAGGACGAAGAACGGGATACTGGCGGGGATCAGCCCCTGGTAGAAGTCGTCGACCGTATGCGCGAGGACCCAGTGCCGCATACGGTTCCATACCTGCACCGGACCCGCGGCGGGCGCGGGGACGGTCGTCGGGGTGTCCACAGCGAGATCCTCCTGGTCGTCGATCGAGGATCAGCGTAGGAAGCGACCGGCCATGACTTCTTCCGATAAGATGCCAAGATATGTCGATAACCCGCCGGATCGTTCCCACGCCCACCCGCGTTCGGGATCTGCCTGCGGGATCGCATATCGAGGTGCACAGCCATCCCGACCATCAACTGATCTACTGCAGCGGCGGTGCCGCGGAGGTCCGTACCGATACCGGTACCTGGATCGCGCCACCGGACCGCGCGATCTGGATTCCCGCCGGGCACCGGCACGAGCACCACTTCTACGGCCCGACTCGTTTCCACTGCATCGCTTTTCCGGTCGCGCCGGAGGGCGAGCGGGAGGCGCCGGTCGTGCTCGCGACCTCGGCGCTGGTGCGCGAACTGATCATCGCCTGTTCCGCACCGGGCGAATTGCCGGACCACGAACTGGGGCGGTTGCGGCAGGTCCTGCTCGACCAGCTGGGCCGGATGCCGCAACAGCGCCTGCTCTTGCCGGTCGCCGGTGACGAACGCCTCCGGCGCGCCTGCGCTCTCGTCGAGGCAGATCTGGAAACCACCTGGACACTGGCGGAACTCGGCCGGCGCGTGGGCGCCGGGGAGCGCACCCTCACCCGGTTGTTCCGGACCGAGTTCGCCATGACCTACCCGCAGTGGCGGACCCACCTGCGGCTGCACCGGGCAGTGCGATTGCTCGCCGAGGGGTACTCGGTGACCGCGGTGGCCGGTCGCTGTGGCTGGGCCTCGCCCAGCGCTTTCATCGATGTGTACCGGCATGCGTTCGGACGCACCCCGGGCGGTTCCCGACGTGGCAAGGGCCAATAGCCGCGGATCTCGGCGCGGTGTAGGCGTACGACGCATGGAAATACAGGAGGCGCGTGCCGGCGCTTCTGTTCGGTCTATTCCAATTGTTCTGTACGGGAACAGTTTCCGTGTCGAACACCTGTCATGGAATGGCTGTTCCGAGCACGACAATTGGCTAAGCTGTGCGCGCCGATCGATAAATCGACAGTGCGGGGCGATCGGCCGGGATCGCCGAATTCGGACAATTCAAGAATGGCCGCCGCGGCGGCAGGAAATGGGGAACTGTGTACGGCCGTAGGGGGTTCGGTCCCTTACCGGACAGTCGAGCCGTCTCGGCAGTGTTCGCCCGGGCGGCGGAATTCCGCACCGCCGGAGCGGCCGATTTCGGCTGCCCCATACTCGTCTCGGTCGCGGGCCTGGTGGACGCCCATCGCCGTCTGGCGGCGACACGGCCGAACTGGGACGAGGTGGCGATGACCTGGATCCCGGGCCGGTCCGAACCGGAACTGCCCGGTATGGATCTCGCCGCCGACCCGTTCACCGGCGCCTGGGAGGACGCGCAGCGCCATCTTCTCGTCATAGACCTGGAGGCGCACCGCGTTCTCGGTGAACCGGGCAGCGGTGCGGTGGAACATCACGAGGGGTTGGGTGCGGTATTCGGCCGCCTGGCGTATCTGTACACGATTTCATTCGACCGCTACATCCTGGACGGGCCCCAGGCGGCACACCGGCGGCAATTGGCTCGCGCGTATTTCTCCTACGAAAGCCTCGCGCGTGAACTGGCCTGCGGCGAAAAGTGCCTCCCTCCGCCGGCCGGTGGGCCTGCCGCCGAATCCGGGGATCGATGATCGCCCGATCGCACGGCGTGACCGGACACCGGCTGCCGGATTCTCGGAAGCGCTCGTAGCCCCAAGCCTGTCTCGGCGGGTTGGGCGTCGCGCGGGTCGGCGGGTCCATCGGGGCCGTCGATCGCGGTGGGGCGGTGCTGCACCGGTGCGTGTCGGGTGCGGCCCTCGCACCGCAGCCCGTGTACGACAGTCCTTCTCGTACTCCTGGATCGTGCGCACCGCATGGCTGCTACCCGTGCCGACCGGGAAATCACTCTGTGGGCCGATGTGGTGGTCCGGGGCGCGGGTGAGGATGGTGGTGCCGTCCGCCATCGGGGCGGACAAGGTGCAGTGGAGGTTCTATGAAGCTGGAAGCCGGGCAGGTCGCGGTGGTCACCGGAGCCGCGAACGGTATCGGCAGGGCCGTGGCCGCCGCGCTGGTCGATCGGGGGCTACGAGTTGTGGTGGCAGACGTCGAGGCCGAGACACTGGCGCGAACCGCCGCCGAACTCGGTGACCCGGTGCTCGCCGTGCCCACCGATGTCGCCGATATCGATCAGGTCCGGGCCCTCGCCGACCGGACACTGGCCACCTTCGGCCGGGTGGACCTGGTCGTCAACAATGCGGGGGTGAGTGCGGGCGGGCCGAGCTGGGATATCGCACCCGCGGAATGGGACCGGGTCTGGTCGGTGAACGTGGGCGGTGTGGTCAACGGTATCCATGTGTTCACTCCGCATCTCATCGCCGGCGGTGGCGGCCATATCGTCAACACCGCTTCGCTGGCCGGGCTGACCGTCGGCCTGTTCGGGGCGCCGTACGCGGCGAGTAAAAGCGCGATCATCTCGATCTCGGAATCACTGCGAGGTGAACTGGACATCCTCGCGCCGAATATCGGGGTCACTGTGGTGTGCCCGGGTCCGGTGGATACCCGGATGTTCCGGGGGCTGGCCGAGATGGCCGCAGGCGGGGCGTCGGAGGCGGAGACGCTGCCCGAGGAGGTCCTGGCCGCGCTCGCGCCGATGATGGAGGCCGTGGGCGAGATGGCGAAGGAAATGCTGCCCACCGCCCGCGCCGCCGAGATCGTGCTCGCCGCGGTGGAGGCCGGAAAGCTCTACGAGACCACGCATCCGGTGATGGCACACGCTGCGCTGGAACGTATCGAGACGATTCTCGAGGCGTTCGGTGCCCCCGCCGGATAGCGGTGCGCGAACTTCCCACGGAGGCGGCGATATGGCACAGCCCGAGGCACTGGCCCGGCCCGCATGGCGCAGCACCGGCCATGCGCGTTTCCCGTTGGCCGCCGAAGTGGTGGGTCACTGGTGGGTTCTGCGTCTGAACCCCTTCCCCGACCACTGCCTGTGGACCCTGTTCGTCGACGCGGTGGTCCGCTACGACATCGAGGAGGCGCCGGCCGCCTGGGGGAAACTGTCCCCGCGGTCGGCTCCGTCCCTGGATCCGGCTCTCGCGGAAACGGTGCTGGCTCCGGTGCGCCACCTGGCCGTCTACGGCAGCGAGGTGGGCCGGCCCTGTGACTGCCTGTTCTGCGGCGACTGAATCGGCCCGGTTCCCAGCAGACTCCCAGCTGTCTCCCCAGCCTGCGCACAGCGAGGCGAACTACTGTCGTCGTTATCCGGGGTTCGATCTATGTGATCGACGAAAAAAGCAGCGGGACAAGGAGTTTCACAGTGAATCCGAAACCGGCGAGTAGAGTTTTCGCGGCGTTGGTCTGCGCTGCGGGGGTCGGCGGCGCGGCCGTGGCGGGAGCCGGGATGGCCGGCGCCGATCCGGGGCCCGAGAAGAAGATCGTCATCAACGGCCAGGAGCGGCCCGATGTCGACCGGGTGATCCTGCGCGAGGACATCGAGCGGGAACTGCCGGGGTATCGGCTGCCTCCGGGTAGCCCCGGAGTGATCATCCTGAAGAGCGGCGAGGTTCAGGCGGTGCCCGAGGGTGCCGTGTTCCGGCAGCACCGCCTGCAGCGGTAACCGCGCCGCATCGTACCGGCCGTCTACGGACGGCCCCCACGAACCGACCCGAGCCGGATCCCTCGCCACTCGGGTTACCGGTGGCCCGCGGTGCCGAACCGGCGACGCCACCGAGGTCCCGGCGGCCACTGCCCGGCTGCCGGGACCCACCGGCCCGGTACGCCACCCCGCGTGTACCGGGCCGAGTGCGTTCGGGCAGCACTGCGGTGCCCGGCCGGGAGTGCCGCTATGCGCAGTGCAACCCGTCGAGCAGTGAATCGAGGATCGGGGTGCGCCGGGTGTCGGCGCGCAGGACGGCGGACACCGGGATGCGGAGGCGGTGGTCGGCCAGCGGCAGCACGGCGATGCCCTCGGTGGAACTGTTGGCGTAGAGAACCGTCCAGGCATCGGGGTGGTTGATCAGTTCCATCGTCGCGGTGTGGTCCGGCGGGATGGGCGGGCCGAAGGTCGGACCGGTGGGAAGGTCGGCGAAGGCGGACCGGATGACGTTGTGCAGGAGGAACTGCTCGGACTCCGGGGGGAGGAGCAGTGGGTAGGCGCTGAGCTCGGCGAGGGTGACGTCGGTGCGACCGGCCAGCGGATGCGCGGGGGCGGTGGCGAGGGTGAGGTCTTCCACCCACAGTTGTTCGACGACGAGTCCGGCCTGCTGCACACTGCCGCGGATCAGCGCCAGGTCACAGTCGCCGTCCGCGACGGCCGCGACCCGCTGGCGGAACGGCTTGATGACGAATTCGATCTCCGCCCCGGGATGTGCCTCGCGGGCGCCGGCGATGGCCGACAGCGACCGGGTGGCGAACGACATGTTCGCGGCGAGCCGGATACGTGGACCGGTGGTACGAATGGAGGCGCGGATGGCCGATTCCAGACCTAGCATCTGCTTGGCCAGCGGTAGTAATCTCGTGCTCGCGTCGGTGGGGACGACCGAACGGGTCGAACGCTCGAAGAGCTGGACGCCCAGGTCGTGTTCGAGCCGGGCGATCTGATGGCTGATCGCCGATTGCGAGATGAAGCACCGGGCCGCCGCCCGGCTGAAACTGAGCTCCTCGCACACCGCGACGAAGTACGTGAGCTGGCGAAGTTCCACCTCGATCTCCATTCATGACCAGAACAGATAAGAGTCATCTCAATTATGCGCCCTGAACCCTGAAATATCTGCCTTACGGATGACGGTTCCTAATGAGTGAAGGAGGCTGTCATGCACAAGGTCACTGAGATCGGCGCCGGCATCGAGTACGCGGACGTCGTGATCATCGGTTCGGGGTTCGGCGGGCTCGCCGCGGCCAAACAACTGGCCAAAGCGGGAGTGGACTATGTCCTGATCTCGAGCACGCCGGAACACCTGTTCCAGCCGCTGCTCTATCAGGTCGCCACCGGGGTGTTGGCGTCCGCGGAGATCGCACCCCCGATCGCGAACATCCTGCGTCGGCACAAGGAAGCCGACGTCCGGCTGGGCGAGGTCACCGCGATCGAGCCCGACGCCGCCATCCTGACCTACCGCAGCGGTGACGAGGTCCGCCGGATCCGCTACGGATCGCTGATCGCGGCCACCGGCGCCAGCCAGTCGTACTTCGGCCGCGACGACTTCGCCGACAAGACCTACTCGCTCAAGACCATCGACGACGCCAAGCTGCTCCGGGCCCAGATCTCACGGGTGTTCCGCGAGGCGGCCCAGGCCGACGAGGCGACCCGGCGGCGGCTGCTGTCGTTCGTCGTGGTCGGTGCCGGGGCCACCGGTGTGGAGGTCGCCGGACAGTTGAAGGAACTCGCGAAGCGGTATTACCACGAGGAAGTTTCGGTGACCCTGGTCGAGGGCGCCGGTGCCGTCCTACCGCCGTTCGGCGGCGGGCTGTCGGAGTACGCGAAGAAATCGCTGACCCGCAGCGGTGTCGAGGTGCTGCTGGGCACCTTCGTCACCGATATCGAGGACGGGCACGTCACGGTCAAGGACAAAGAGGGCGCCGAGCGGCAGATCGACGCCGAGACCATCGTGTGGTCGGCGGGCGTACAGGCGGGCGGTTTCGCGAAACTGCTGGCCGAGGCCACCGGCTGTGAGACCGACCGCGCCGGTCGGCTGCTGATCAACCCCGACCTCACCGTGGGCGGCTATGCCGATATCTACGCGATCGGTGATATGACCTCGCTGAACGGCTATCCGGGTCAGTCGCCGGTGGCCATGCAGGAGGGGCGGCACGCCGCCGACATCATCAGCCGCGACAAGCACCCGGGCACTCCGTTCGTGTACTGGGACAAGGGCAGCATGGCGGTGATCAGCCGGTTCAGCGCCGTCACGAAGCTGAACGACAAGATCACCTTCCGCGGTGTGTTCGCGTGGTTCATCTGGCTGGCCGTGCACCTGTTCTACCTGGTGGGCTTCCGGAACCGGTTCGCCGCGGTCCTGTCGTGGCTGGTGGCGTTCATCGGTACCGGGCGGCCGGGATTCCAGGAGGTGGACCGGCAACATCTGGAACGGGTGCGCGAACCCGAACGTTTCGTCGCTTAGCACCGCCTGCGGCGGGCCCGTGGGACGGGCCCGCCCGCGGCGCGTCCGAGCGGCGAATTCCAGGTTGCGCGCAGTCCAACGGCGGAGCCGTTTTCGCTGTTCACGCGAACGCGCGGGTACCGGGCGGTGAACGCCCGGTATGACCTGCGTCTCGTTAACCGAACCGGCATGTCCGCGACATATGACGGTCGCCCGGACGCCGTATCGGGCTGGCCTGCTTGGCAGCATGGCTATTACGTCCGTCCCGACGGCTCCGGCTCGACCGGCCGCCGGCGAGGATCACCGGTCCCGATACGCCCTGATCGTCTCCTCCGACACCGACCATCGCATCGCGGCGCAGCGGTTGCGGTACAACGTATTCGCCGATGAGCCCGGTTTCCGGATCCCCGACGACGGCACGGGGCTGGACGCGGACCGTTTCGACGAGCACTGCGACCATATGCTGGTCCGCGACGAGGCCACCGGCGAATTCGTCGGGTGCTACCGGATGTTGCCGCCGGACAAGGTCGCTGCCGCCGGCGGATACTACACCGCCACCGAATTCGACCTCACGAATCTCGACCCGGCGGGTATGCGGATCGTGGAGATGGGCCGGGCCTGCGTGGTCCCCGACCATCGCAACGGTTCGGTGCTCACCCTCATGTGGGCGGGAATCCTGCACTACATCCAGCTCACCGGTTACGACTGGGTGATGGGATGCGCCTCGGTCCCCATGCAGAACAGCCCCGGCGACCCGGCCGGGGTCAATGTGCGCGGCGTCCGCGATCTCCTGCTCGGCAAACACGCCTGCGCGCCCCGCAAGCGTGTCCGCCCCTATCGTCCCGTAGTTGTCGACGGGGTGACCCTCGACGAGCTGCCCGCCCCCGGACGCCCCAAACTGCCGCCGCTGCTCAACGGCTACCTGCGGCTCGGCGCCGAGGTCTGCGGGGAGCCCGCGCACGATCCGGATTTCGCCGTGGCGGATTTCGTGGTGTTGCTGGGACTCGACACCATCAACACCCGGTATCTGGATCGGTTGCGCGGTGCGGCCGCGAATTTCGACGGCGGGCGGTGACGTGATGGAAACCGTCGCGCAGCAGGTGGACCGGCCACCGGCGAAGGCTGCCGCCCCGCACGCCTGGATGCCGGTGAGCCCGTGTGGGACCGGTTGTGTGCAGCAGCGCCCCGAGATCGGTGTCGTGCGGGCCGGATTGCGCGGGATGGGGGCCGTCTCGGTGCTGCTCGCCTACCCGTTCGCGCACCTCGTCACCCCGGCGTCCCGGCGTTCGGGGGTGCAGCGGCGGTTTGCCCGGACCCTCCTGCGCGCATGCGGTATCCGGCTGCGGGTGATGGACCGGCGCACGGGAGCCGCGGCGATCGGGCCGCGCTACGCCGAGCCGGGCACCGGAGTACTCGTCGCCTGTGGGCATATCGGCTGGGCGGATATCGTCGTGCTCGCCTCGGTGCAGCCGCTCGCGTTCGTGGCGCGGGCGGATCTCATCGACTGGCCGGTGCTCGGCGCCCTCGCCCGGGTGATGCGGATCGTCCCGATCGAGCGGGAACGCCTGCGCCGCCTGCCGGATGTGATCGAGCAGGTCGGGCACCGGCTCGCCGCGGGGGAACGGATCGGATTCTTCCCGGAGGGCACCACCTGGTGTGGCCGTGCCTACGGGTCACTGCGGCCCGCGCTGTTCCAGGCCGCGGTCGATACCGCGACCCCGGTGCAGCCGGTCCGGCTGCGGTACCTGGACGCGCACGGTAACCGGTCCACCGTCCCGGGTTTCGTGGGCGAGGACACCCTGGTCGATTCGATCGTTCGGGTATTGCGGGCGCGGAATCTGACGGCGGAGGTGGTCTTGGCGCCGGTGGAACAGGCGGGCACCGACCGCAGAGAGCTGGCCCGCCGGTGTGAGCGAGCGGTGCGGGCGGAAGAACTCTCGGATGCCGCGCACGCGGTGCTGGCGGCAGCGGGCCGGCAGCTGACGAGAGCGGCGGTCACCCCCGTCTGATCCGTGCGGTTCCGGCCGGGCCTACCGGGGTGAGCCCGGCCTTCTGCTGCTATATAGCGACTCGCTCGGTTACGTACCGCTATTCAACGGCTACTTGCCGGTGTGTCAGCGGGCGCTGCCAGTGCCCGGCAGAGCGGGCAGGGCGAAGGGCAGCTGCGGCAGTGCCGGCAGCTGAACCTGTGGCAGCAGGCTGGGCGGGGGCGGCGGGATATAGGGGTTGGGCATATTCCAGTTCGGCGGCGCGCCCCCGCCGCCACGGGGATTCTCGTGGCGGTCCCAATCCGCGGGCCGGTCGTAATCGCGGCCGCGGTCGTTGTGTGAATCGCGGTCGGGGTACTGGTTGTCGCCGCTGTTGAGGTGGTCCTCCCAGCCGTCGTAGTCCTGCCGGTGGTGGTCCTTGTAGCCGTAGTGGCCGTTGTCGTCCCAGCCGAAATCGTTGTCGTCGCCGAAGTCGTCGCCGTCCCAGGCCTGATGGTCGTTGTCGTCCCAGCCGTTGCTGTCCCAGCCGGAGCCATCGCCGAAGCTGTCGCTGGAATCGCTGCTGATGTGGGTCGCGCCGATCTGATCGGCGAGGGCGGGTCCGGCCCCGGCGACCAGCGGCGCGAGGGTGATGACGGCGAGCGCGGCGATCCGCGCCGCGAGACGGCGGGCGCGCTGTTCGTGATTTCGGTTCATCGGCGGGGTCCTCACTCGGTCACGCCCCCGTTCGTTGTCCGGGGCGGATCGCACTTCGCGAGTGCTTATTGATACAACAGTCACCGTACCGCTATATAACGGTACATTCAACAAGTTAGTGTCAAGCGGGGTGATCGGCACGGCCGGTGAACAGGTGGTGTCTCCCGCCGGCCGCGCGCCGCGCCGCCACCCGGGTTTCCGACGTGCGGGACACAGCGATGGCATATCCGGCTACGGTGGTGAGGAACACCGTGGAGCAGCCGTCCGGCTGCCGAATCCGCAGGACCCGGCCGCGACTTGCCCCCCCGGGTCCACGGAAGCTCCGCTCGGCAGCCCGGCGCCGAGTGCCATGGGTTTCGGATGGGTATCCCCGAAAGGTCCCGGCCCCGATCCGACTCCGGACCGCCGGTGCGGGACCCACCCCTCTCGACCTCTGCCGTACGGAACTCGTGGCGGCAGCGCATACCGAAGATCGGAGCAAGACCATGTACGACAACCATCCCGGGCTGTTCAGTCACGTCCCCACCGAACCCGAGCCCTACGCGTTACCGGCCGACGATCACCGTCCGGTCTTCCTGACCGCGGCACTCGAGACCGACAATCCCTCCGTGTCCGACACCGGTACCGAGTAGCGATGCCCGGCCGGGTGCAGGACTTCGGCTATGCGGCGGGCTGGCGGCTGGTGCGGGCCCTGCCGCACCGGTGGGCGGTGCGCCTTTTCGACGCGGCCGCCGACCGGATCGCGCGCCGCGACGGCGGCCCGGCCCAGTTGCGGCGCAATCTCGGCCGGGTCCTCGGCGTCGATCCCGCGCAGGTTCCGCCGGCGCTGATCCGGGCGAATCTACGGTCCTACGCCAGGTATTGGCGGGAGGCCTTCCGGTTACCCGCGATGGATCCGCAGGCACTGGCGGACACCATCGAGTCCTCGGCCACCGGGCTCCACCGGATCCGGGAGGCGTACGCCGCCGGCCGAGGGGTGGTGATCGCCCTGCCGCACAGCGGGAACTGGGACCTCGCCGGTGTCTGGCTCGTGCAGCGGGTCGGTACGCCGACCGTGGTCGCCGAGCGGCTGCGGCCGGAGTCGCTGTTCCGCCGGTTCGTCCGCTTCCGGGAGGGGCTGGGTTTCGAGATCATCCCGCTCACCGGCGGCGACACACCCCCGTTCCGGCTGCTCACCGAACGGCTGCGCGCAGGCGGCGTGGTCTGTCTGCTCGGTGAGCGAGATCTGTCCGGCCGAGGGGTGCCGGTGACCTTTTTCGGTGCGCCGGCGCGGCTCCCCGCCGGTCCCGCACGGCTGGCCATCGATACGGGCGCCCCGCTGCTGCCCGTGCACTGCTGGTTCACGGCGCACGGATGGGGATTCTCGGTCGGAAATCCGATCGACACCTCCCGTGGAGTCCGGGAGGCCACCCAGGAGCTGGCCGACCGCTTCGCCGCCGGCATCACCGCCCATCCCGCGGACTGGCACATGTTGCAGCGGGTCTGGACGGATGACGGGGCGGCGCCGAGGCCGATCGGGCGGGCGCCGCATTCGCCCACGTCGGCCGCCCCCGAGCAGGGGGAATAAGCGCCGACTCCTGACAGCTGTTCTCTACTGAATCACGCGCCGGACAACAGGCGAACCCGGCCGGGTACCTCTTTCGAACTGCCGCAGTCCCAGGACGCCATCGCCGCCCTGCCCCGTATCCGCCGGGCCCCCGCTACCTCCGGGCGACGGGTTGCTCCACTCGGCGGTCCGGCGCGGAGCGGCCTCGGGTTCGGATGGGTATCCCCGAAAGGTCCCGGGCCGCCGGTCGTCCCGACCACCACGGGACGCGCATCTCGACCCTGCGTGCCGCGACCTCCACCGGCAGCGCACACCGAAGATCGGAGCACGAACATGTACGACGACAATGCTGGACTGTTCAGTCACGTCCCGGCCGAACCCGAGCCGTACGCGATACCGGCCGATGCTCCGCAACCGGTGTTCCTGACCGCGGTGCCCGAGCCGGACGCCACCACCCGCCCGGACGCCGGTTCCAGGTAGGCCGGTTCCGAATCAGGGACGGCGCGCCTCAGGAAAGGCAGGTTACTCGCCGGTATTGCTGGGTAAGCCCGCCGAAGGTGCAGCGTTGCGCCCATCCGATGCTGTCAACGCCGAAGGGATGAGGTTTTCGATGAGCACACCCGACACCACTACGCTGCTGGCGCAGTTGCGCGCCGTCCTCGCTCTGACCAACACCGAGATCCAGGTCGCCGAGACTCGTACCGCCCAGGCCCGCACCGACGCGGTGCGCCGGGAGTTGTCCGAGAACGCCGACAACGCCCGCGCCCGCGTCGAAGCCATCGAGGCCGCCATCCGCGATCTGGGCAATGCCCCGGACGTAGTCGGCCCCTTTCTCGGCCGCGCCTCGGCCGCGGTCAAGGCAATGGTCGAACAGGCTCAACCGTTCGATGAGGCCCTGCTCGGCGACCTCGCCCTCGAACATCAACTCCTCGATCGCGCCCGATACATCAAAGCGCTGGCGACTACAGCGCAACTAACCGATGTGGTGGCGTTGGCGGATCGTCTGATCACCGCGCATTCCGCGACCGTGGATTGGCTGACCATAGTCCTGGCCGAGGACGCCCTAGGCGGGCCCGCGGCGCTTCGCCGTACTCCCTTGCAGGCGGCCGCCGGGACCGCGGTGAAGCTGGTCAACCTCCCGGCCACCTGGTCCGCGCGGGGCCTGGACCGGGCCCTGGGCACCGTCCGCGCCACCTCACCCGCGCTCGGCGGACTGTTCGCCCAAGGCGCGCGGGCGGGCGATGTCGCCGTGAAAACCCTGACGGCCTCCCGTGACGCCGCCCTCGAAACCGCCGAGCTGGTCACCCGCAGCGAAGGCGCCGACACCGCCGCCGACGCGTTTCGCTCGATCCGCACCACCACCGGTGTCCTCGAATCCGATGAGTTGCCCATCGACGACTACGACGAACTGAACGTCAGTCAAGCCGTCGCCGAGGTCAAAGAACTCACCGACCCCGCCGATATCCGAGCAATCGTCGCCCATGAGGAAGCCCACAAGAACCGTCATGGTGTCGTATCGGCTGCCCAGACCCGCCTCGCCGCGATCGCCCAGGAAATCGCCGGACTCAGCTGAGCCACCGGCAACAGTGTTCATAAACCGATATCTTCCTGAACAGTGATCGTCGGCATAATCGCTGGTCAACAGTGGTTATCCATTGATATCCGTTCATAAATACCCTGATTACGAACACGCGGTTGCGGCGTAACCACATGCCCCGTCATGGAGGCGCGCGGGCCGCAGCCGAACTCTACGAGTTCGTTCACGCCGACTGGCTGTTCCGCATGCCCACCGTGCACCTCGCCGACGCACAGCACGCCGGCGGTGGACGGGCCTGGCTCTACGAACTGTGCTGGAGTTTCAACCGCGAGCAGGGCGCCTCCCACAGCCTCGACTTCCTGCCCGTATTCGGCACACTCCATCCCGACGCCGTCCGCGCACACCGGTCTGGACCACTCACCGATTCGCCACATTGCCGCTGGGCCGCTCGAACTGAGCGGGCAACCTCGGGCACCCGACATGGGCGAACGGGACTATATCGGTAACGGCGTTTCCGGCGGTTTGTACTAGTGCACAGCGTGGTGGTCGCGGTGTGCGGGAGCGTCTATGGGGTGCCGGTTTCTACGGTGTTCTCATGAAGTATCTGGAAGGCCATTTCGCGCCGGTAGAGGTGGAGGTCACGGCCTATGATCTGCCGGTGACCGGGCGTATCCCGGCCGAACTCGGTGGCCGGTATGTGCGCAACGGTCCCAACCCGGTGGGCGTGGAGGATGCGGGCACCCATGTCTGGGGGATGGGGCAGGGGATGGTGCACGGGGTGCGGCTGCGCGACGGGCGGGCGGAGTGGTACCGCAACCGTTTCGTGCGGGTCCCGGGATTCGCGCCCATGGTGCATGTGATCGAGCACGCGGGGCAGACATTCGCCATGGCGGAGGGCGGACTGCCGCCGGCGCTGCTGGACGACGAGCTGAACACTGTGGGATTCTGCCAATTGGGAGCGACGGCGGAGGGGTTCACCGCAGGAGCGCATTCCAAATACGACCCGCGGACTGGGGAGTTGCATTCCCTGTCCTATATGCCCGGCCGAGATTTCGTGCAGTACATCGTGACCGATACCGCGGGGGCGGTGGTTCGCACCGTACCGATCGAGATGACACGGACCCCGTTTCTGCACGACTTCGCTCTCACCGGCAACCATGTGGTGCTCTGGGATACTCCGCTGGGGTTCGACGGATTCGACTGCCGATGGCTACCGGAGCACCCCACACGGGTGGGCGTGATGCCGCGGACGGGGGGCGAGGTGCGCTGGTACGAGATCGACCCGGTGCATGTCAGTCATACGCTCAACGCCTACGACGACGGTGATTCGGTCGTCGTGGACCTGGTCACCGCCCAAGGCCCATTCGATCCCGCCGATCCCGGCGCGATCCGGCCGGTGCTGGATCGTTGGACCCTCACCACCGGCACGGTCGGGCAGCAACGCATCGACGACCGGCCGCAGGACTTTCCCCGGATCAATGACGCCTACGCCGCACGCCCACACCGCTACGGCTACTCCGCCGCGACCGCCCTGTACGGGATACCGTTCGCATCCGAGGGCGCGGCCCCGGACGAGGCCTTCACCAACGCGCTGGTCAAACACGATTTTGCGCGGGGCACTGCGGAGGTGCGCGCGTTCGGGGCGGAAGAAACCGTGGGCGAGGCGGTGTTCGCGGCCACCGGGCCGGGCGAAGACGAGGGATATCTGCTCACCTATGTCCACGATCCGCACCGCAATGCCGCCGATCTGGTCGTGCTGGCCGCTCAGGACTTCACCGGTGAACCCGTCGCGCGTATCCACCTGCCCGCCCGCGTACCGCTGGGCCTGCACGGCAACTGGTTACCCGACCACTGACTCGTGCCAGCATGATGGTGTGACCGATCCCCGACCGCCCTACCTTCGAATCGTCGCCGAGATCGAGCGGCGCATCGCCGCCGGAGAGCTGCGGCCGGGTGATCCGGTTCCCACCACCAGGGCCGTCGCGCGCGAATGGGGCGTCGCCATCGCCACCGCCACCAAAGCCCTGGCCGCGCTGAAACACTCGGGCGCCATCGAATCGACCTCCCGCGTCGGCGCCGTGGTCGCCGCGCGCCGGTTGCCCTCGCGAACCACCGCTGGGCTCGAACGCGAGCAGATCGTGCGTGCGGCGATGCAGATCGCCGACAGCCGTGGTTTGGCAGCACTGTCGCTGCGGGCAGTGGCCGCCGAACTCGGCGTCGCGACCATGACGCTGCGCCGCCACCTCGACGCCGACGCCGAACTCACCCAACTGCTCGCGGACGCCGCCTTCGCCGAGATCGACTACCCCGAACCGGCCCAGGGGTGGCGCTCACATCTGCGTGTGGCCGCACGCCTGCAATGGATTGTCTACCAGCGTCATCCATGGGTGCCGCCGCTGGTGTCCATCACCCGGCCGGCCACCCTGCCGGCAATGATCGCCTACGGACTGTGGACGCTACGCGCCTTCGACGGCCTGGAACTGGACTCCTCCACCCGGCTCCACGTCTACGCCACCCTGGTCAACTACGTGCGGGGCACAGCGATGAACATCGAAAGCGAAGCCCGCGCCGAACTGGACACCGGAATGACGAGCAAACAATGGGGCGCTGCCCGGCTCGCCGTCGACCGAGCGCTGATCACCCAGATCACCGAACCGAACACAGAAGTGGACTTGGAATCACTGTTCGCGTTCGGACTGGAACGGCTGCTCGACGGCCTGACCATCGTGATGACACCGCCGATGACTCGAAGACCGCGGACACACCTCGGTCCGCGGCACTGATCGACAGACCCGGCCCCCGGCGATGAGACGCTACGAGAAACCATGACCGCCCCTTTCCCGGTGTCCAGTGACCGATCTTGGGCTCAATCGGTCACTGCATCACCGCGTGGACGGCTATGTCGCCGTGGAGGGTTCGGTGCGGGACTACGGGTTGTCACCTGCCGGCCAGGACGAGTTGTGGAGACGGTGGCGGGCAGGGGAGTCGCCCAGTTCGATTATGCCAAGCAGTGGCCGCCGCAGCCGACCTCCGCGTTTTGTCATCGGCAGGCCACCGAGGCGTGGGCCTGGGGCCCTCCCGCCACACATACCCACCAGGTCGGCAGCCACCACTTGCCCTCACGCGGGACGAGGGGAACAACGGTAGGCATTGTTCCCGCGCTGCTGGTCGTACTGGTCGTCACCAAGAGAATATTCGGTCGGATCAAGGTGACCCGGTCCACGTTCACCTGCAATGAGAACTGGGCTTGGAACGATGCCATTCGATCGACGAGGTTCGGATCCTTGTCGTCGTCGACAACGCGGATACGCTTCGCTCCGGCCGGAACACCCGGATCGAAGACCTCCTTGATCTGTGAATCCATTTCGGCGACCGTCGGGAGCGGCGGCGTGGGCTCTGTCGGCACTTCGACCGGACGGCGGGTGCCCGGGTAGAGATCGTCGACGATGGCCGACCAGATACTCGGCGCATCGACCATCAACTGTGTCCCCGGCAGGGTGTGCTGGTTCACCACGACCACCACACTGACGTCGCGTTCGGGCAGATAGCCGATCTGGGTCGTATAACCGAGGACCGATCCCTCATGGGACAACCAACGACCGTCCTGCGCCAGCCCCGGACCGTACCGGTACGTTCCACCTCCCGGCGTCGAGATATCGGTGAACGCTGTCCGAGCCCGGAAAGTCGGCTCCTTCAACAGCTCACCTCGGCCGAGCATCGACGCATACGATGCCAGGTCCGCGACCGAGGACACCATCGCTCCGGCCGCACCGTAAAGAGCCGGAGACGTGCGTTCGGTGACATCGACGGGAACGTCTCCAGCGTAGGTGTACCCACGGGCGGCAGGCACCGGAAGCGATGGATCGCCGGATAGAAGGTTTCACGCAACCCGTGGTCGCCGGCGAGGTCGTTCAGCACCTGGCGTGCCGGCTTGCCCGTCACCTGCTCCAGCACTAGCCCCAGCAGGTAATACTCGGAATTGGAATAGTTGCCGTGCTGTCGAGGCCTTCTCGCGGCGTCGGGGCGGGCGGCGATGACTCGCAGGACATCACCACGGCCCCATTCCGAAGTGGGCTCTGCCGGTTGTAACTGTTCCGCGAACTCCGGATCCGCCGAGTAGTCGTAGACGCCCCCACGCATGCCGAGCAAATCCCTGATGGTGATCGCCTCGCCGTGCGGCACACCCGGTACAAACTTTCGAGGGAATCGTCCAGCGACAACCTGCCCTGCTCCGCAGCGCGCAGGACCGCTGTCGCCGTGAAGGTTTTCGTGACACTTCCGATCCGGAAGTGGTCATCGACGGTGGCAGGTCTGCCGGTGGTGGTATCAGCGAGCCCATATGCCCGCATGTAACTCCCCCGTTCCGGGTCCACGATCGCCACCGCTGCCCCGGGGATCAGCCCGGCCTCCATATGCGCGCGCACGGCGCGGTCGACCACTGCAGTCGCCTCGACCGGAACCCCCTTCGGGCTCATGGTCGCTGCTCGTGTCACCGCATGCTCGCTCGGTCTGTGTGGTGATGAGTGCTCGGAAAGGGTGCGACACGACGGCGGTCTTCGCCAACCAGCGAAGCGCCGTCCAGGATTCGTCAGCCGTGAGAGTGCGCTCGCCTGCGATCAGTCTTCGCAGTATCGGGTTGCCGGCGACCTCGAGGTCACTCACCGTCTGTCCGCGGCCCCTGTTCAGCACGCCAGTAAGCAATCGTGGGGGACGGCAGAACTTCTACCTAGGCAGCCCGCGTGCGCGGCCGGATTCCGTCGGTACGTCGCGTGGCGTGGCGAGAGGAGTCGACGGGCCCCTTGCTGCTTCCCAGCGGGATGAACCAACCCGGCCGGCTGGCTCCAATGGGGCGCTCCTCGGCCAGGGCGGGGGACCATCTGTCCCGGCCTCTGGGCGGTCGGTATATCCAGCGCCGAGTTTCCCCTACCCGGCGCATGGATCCGGGGAATGTCGGTGGTGCCTGCACGGTTGTGAATCGCGTGCGAATCGTAGAAAAATCGTAGAAAGCGGGGGTAGACCCCACGGATGTGCAGGTCAACGGTGGGATAGGCTTTGTCGGTCATGAAGTCGGCTTTCCCGGGTGCTGTCAGCGGTGTGCCCACGACGGTCTACCTCGATCATGCGGCGACCACACCGATGCTGCCCGTCGCGATCGAGGCGATGACCGCTGCCTTCGCGCAGGTCGGGAACGCGTCCTCGCTGCACGGCTCGGGCCGGGCCGCCCGGCGCCGGCTGGAGGAGTCGCGCGAATCGATCGCCGCGGATCTCGGCGCCCGTCCCTCCGAGGTGATCCTCTGTTCCGGCGGAACCGAGAGCGACAATCTCGCGATCAAGGGGATCTACTGGGCCCGGCGGGACGCGGACCCGCGATGTAACCGGATTCTGGCCACCGCCGTCGAGCACCACGCGGTGCTCGACGCCGTGGAGTGGCTGGAGCGGCACGAGGGCGCCCGGGTCACCTGGCTGCCGGTGGACGCCGAGGGAATCGTCTCCCCGGAGACACTGCGCGCCGAACTGGCCGCGCATCCCGGCGAGGTCGCGCTGGTCACCGTGATGTGGGCCAACAACGAGGTCGGGGCGGTCCAGCCGATCCGGGAGCTGGCCGAGATCGCGGAGGCGGCCGGAGTGCCAATGCACAGTGACGCGGTCCAGGCCGCCGCGCAGCTGCCCATGGATTTCGGCGCCACCGGGCTCGCCGCCGCGAGTTTCACCGGGCACAAACTGGGCGGGCCGCACGGGGTCGGCGTTCTCCTGCTCGGCCGCCAGGTGGGTTGTGTGCCGCTGCTGCACGGCGGCGGCCACGAACGTGACCTACGCTCGGGGACCTCCGATGTCGCGGCGGTGGCCGGGCTGGCCGCGGCCCTGCGGCAGACCGTGGCCGAGATGCCGGCCCGGTCCGTGGAACTGTCCGGCCTGCGCGACGACCTGATCGCGGGCATGCGGCAGGCCGTCCCGGACGCGATACTCAACGGACCCCACGACGAGCGGCGGCTGCCCGGTAACGCGCATTTCACCTTCCCCGGCTGCGAAGGTGATTCGCTGCTGATGCTGCTGGACGCCGCGGGAATCGAATGCTCGACCGGATCGGCGTGCACGGCGGGGGTGGCCTCGCCGAGCCATGTCCTGATCGCCATGGGCGTCGAGGCCCGCGAAGCGCGGGGGTCGCTGCGGTTTTCCCTTGGACACACCTCGCAGCGGTCCGATATAGAGGCAGTACTGGAAGTACTGCCGCAGGTGGTGGAACGAGCCAGGGCCGCGGGTCTGGCCGGTGCGAGAGGAGGTGCGTAGCGTATGCGTGTGCTCGCCGCGATGAGTGGTGGAGTCGATTCCGCGGTGGCGGCGGCACGGGCCGTCGACGCCGGGCACGAGGTGGTCGGAGTGCATCTGGCGCTGTCGAGTGCACCGGGCACTCTGCGCACCGGATCGCGCGGCTGCTGTTCGAAGGAGGACGCGGGCGACGCCCGGCGCGCCGCCGATGTGCTGGGGATCCCCTTCTACGTCTGGGATTTCGCGGACCGTTTCAAAGAAGACGTGATCGACGATTTCGTCGAGTCCTACGCGGCGGGGGAGACACCCAACCCCTGCCTGCGCTGCAACGAGAAGATCAAGTTCTCGGCGCTCGCCGACCGGGCCGTGGCGCTCGGCTTCGACGCGGTGGTCACCGGTCACTACGCCCGGCTCGCCGACGGTGTGCTGCGCCGAGCGGTGGACGCGGACAAGGACCAGTCCTATGTTCTCGCGGTGCTGACCGCCGAGCAGCTGTCGCGGGCCATGTTCCCGGTGGGTGATACGCCCAAGCCACAGATCCGGGCCGAGGCGGCCGAGCGGGGCCTGGCGGTCGCGAACAAACCGGACAGCCACGACATCTGCTTCATCCCGTCCGGGGACACCCGAGCGTTCCTGGGCGCGAAGATCGGAATCCGTCCCGGCGCCATCGTGGACTCGGGCGGCACGGAGCTGGGCCGGCACGAGGGTGTGCACGGATTCACTATCGGTCAGCGCAAGGGTCTGGGCCTGCCCGGGCCGGGCCCCGACGGCAAACCTCGCTACGTCACCGATATCGATCCCGATTCGGGCACCGTGCGCGTCGGCTCGGCCGACGATCTGCTGGTGTGGTCGATCGAGGCCGACCGGGCCATCTGGACCGGCGGCGCGGCACCCACCGAACCGCTGGATTGTGTGGTGCAGGTCCGTGCGCACGGCGGCACCGCGCCCGCGACGGCCGAGGCGGTCGGTGACGGTCTCGCGGTGCGTCTGCACGAACCGCTCAGCGGAGTCGCGCGCGGCCAGGCCGTGGTGCTGTACCGGCCCGATACCGCGGGTGACGCGGTGCTCGGCAGCGGCACCATCAGCGCGACCGCGCGTACCGCGCCCGCCGGCGCACCACGATGAACCCGTCCGGTCTGCCGGCCGGGGTCGCGACAGGGGTGGGGTCGTGGCCGGGTAGCGACCCCCGGGAAGCCGCGGCGGTGATCGTCGGCGAATTGACCGGCCTGCCGCACCTGGTGGAGCTACCCGCCCGCGGAGTAGGCGCGGATATGGTCGGCCGGGCCTCCGCGCTGCTGGTGGATATGCGATTCGACACCACCCCGCGCGGCTACCGCCTGGCCGCCCGGCCGGGTGCGGTCTCGCGGCGCGCGAACGATCTGCTGCGCACCGATGTGGACGCGCTCCAGGAGGCGTGGGAGAACGCCGGGCTGCGCGGGTCGGGCCGGCCGGTGAAGGTGCAGGCCCCCGGCCCGCTGACGCTCGCCGCACAGGTGGAGCTGGCCAGTGGGCATCGGGTGCTGACCGACCGGGGCGCGGTACGGGATCTGGCGGAATCGCTGGCCGAGGGCGTGGCCGCGCATATCGCCGAGGTCGGGTCGCGGCTCGAGGCCGAGGTGGTGCTGCAACTGGACGAGCCGTCGCTGGGCGCCGTACTGGCCGGTTCCCTGCGCGGGGCGAGTGTGCTGAACACGGTCGCGGCCCTACCGGAGCCGGAAGCGCTGGCGATCCTGGAAACGGTGCTGGCGTCGCAGGCAGTACCCACGGTGGTGCACAGTTGCGCGAGCCCGCCGCCCCTGGCATTCCTCGGACGGACCTCCGCGACGGCGCTGGGCTTCGATCTGGCGACACTCGCGGGCACCGCCGGTCTGGACGCGCTGGGTGAGGCGCTCGACGGTGGCAAACAGCTCATTCTCGGGCTCGTACCCACTACCCGCCCCGCCACCGCGGTGACCTGGCGCGAGACCGCCGAACCGGGCGCCCGACTGGTCGACCGGCTCGGTTTCCCGCGCACCGACCTGGCTCGCCGGGTGGCGGTGAGTCCCGCATGCGGCCTGGCCGCAGCACCGCTGAGCTGGGCTAGGGACGCGGTCCGCCTGGCCGTCGATACCGCGAAGGCCTTCGCGCAGGACCCGGAGGCGCTCGTCGCCGGCTGATCCGGCCGGCTTCGGGGCACTTGTCGCCGCGTGCTCCCGCCTGGCTTCGGGACGCTCGTCGCGGGTGATCCGGCCGGCTCCGTTGGCGACCGCTGCCGACTCCGGCGGCAGTCGTCCCCCACCTGGGCCGGGCCGGCCGCGGTGAACCGATCGACGGAAAAGCGACGGGTCCTCGGTGCGCGGCCGGTCGGGAAGTGAGGCGCTATCGGTGGCTGCGGCCGGTGATCCGCTGTCACAGGCTTCCGTATACCAGGTCCCGGTGGGCCGGGAATACCGGGCGACGTGCGGTTACAGTGCTCCAGGAGTGTCGGGGGGCTGGACTACCCTGCGAGATGTGAGTGACACCGTTGGCCCCATCGAACGAGACGATGTCCCCGGAGAAGCCGCCCCCGCCCCGGCCGCCGGCGAGGAGCGGGTGCGCTGGCAGGAGCTGGCCGATACGGTGCGCGAGCATCAGTTCCGCTACTACGTGCGGGACGCGCCGATCATCTCCGACGGCGAATTCGACGAGCTGTTCCAGCAGCTGCTGGCACTGGAGGAGCGCCACCCCGATCTGCGCACCCCCGATTCGCCGACCCAGCTGGTGGGCGGTGGATTCGCCACCGATTTCACCCCGGTGGACCATCTCGAGCGGATGCTTTCGCTGGACAACGTGTTCTCCGAGGCGGATATGCGGGCCTGGGCGGTTCGCGTCGAGGAGGAGACCGGTCCCGGTCTGCACTATCTGTGCGAGGTGAAGATCGACGGGGTGGCGCTGAACCTGGTGTACCGCAACGGGAAGCTGGAGCGCGGCGCGACCCGGGGCGACGGGCGTACGGGCGAGGACGTCACCCTCAATGCCCGCACCATCGAGGACATCCCGCGCGAACTGAACGGCGCTACCGAGTTCCCGATTCCCGAACTGCTGGAAGTGCGCGGTGAGGTGTACTTCCGGCTGGAGGATTTCGAAACGCTCAACGCGGCGATCGTGGCCGAGGGCAAACCGCCCTATGCCAACCCGCGCAATACCGCGGCCGGTTCACTGCGGCAGAAGGACCCCTCGGTCACCGCGCGGCGGCGGCTGCGGATGATCTGCCACGGGCTCGGGCGCACCGAGGGTTTCACACCGCGGTCCCAGCACGAGGCCTACCGTGCGCTGGCGGCCTGGGGCCTGCCGGTCTCCGCGCACACCCGGCTGGTGCGGGGCGTGGACGCGGTCCTCGAACGGATCTCCTACTGGGCCGAGCACCGCCACGATATCGAGCACGAGATCGACGGCCTGGTGGTGAAGGTCGACGAGCTGTCGCTGCAGCGGCGCCTCGGTGCCACCTCGCGGGCGCCGCGCTGGGCGATCGCCTACAAGTACCCGCCCGAGGAGGCCACCACCACCCTGCGCAATATCGCGGTGAACGTGGGCCGCACCGGCCGGGTCACCCCTTTCGCGATGATGGAGCCCGTCGTGATCGCCGGTTCCACTGTCTCCATGGCGACCCTGCACAATGCGGCCGAGGTCGTCCGCAAGGGGGTTCTGATCGGGGATACGGTCACCATCCGCAAGGCCGGGGATGTGATCCCGGAGGTGCTGGGTCCGGTGGTGGACGCCCGCACCGGCGACGAGCGGGCCTTCGTGATGCCCACCCACTGCCCCGAATGCGGCACCGAACTCGCCTACGAGAAAGAGGGGGACGCCGATATCCGCTGCCCCAACCAGCGGAGCTGTCCCGCGCAGCTGCGGGAGCGGGTGTTCCATATGGCCGGTCGCGGCGCCTTCGATATCGAGGCACTGGGTTACGAGGCGGCGGTCGCGCTGCTGAACTCCGGTGCGATCACCGACGAGGGTGATCTCTTCGATCTCGACGCCGACCGATTGCGGGGCGTCGCGCTGTTCGTCAACAAGAACGGCAGCCTCTCGGCGAACGGCAACCGGCTGCTGAGCAATCTGGACGCCGCCAAGGACCGGCCGCTGTGGCGGGTCCTGGTCGCGCTGTCCATCCGGCATGTCGGGCCGACCGCCGCGCGGGCGCTGGCGGCCGAGTTCGGCAGTCTGGAACGGATCGAGCAGGCATCGTTGGAGGAGCTGGCGGCCGCCGAGGGCGTCGGTCCGACCATCGCCACCGCCGTCGCGGAATGGTTCGCCGTCGACTGGCATCGCGCCATCGTGGACAAATGGCGGGCCGCGGGAGTGCGGATGGAAGACGAACGCGACGAATCCATCCCCCGCACCCTCGAGGGGCTGTCCATTGTGGTGACCGGCTCGCTGGAGGGCTTCTCCCGCGACGGCGCCAAGGAGGCGATCCTGCTGCGCGGAGGCAAGGCGGCGGGGTCGGTATCGAAGAAGACGGCATTCGTCGTGATCGGTGAATCGCCCGGGTCCAAGGCCGCCAAGGCCGAGGAACTCGGGGTGCCGATCCTGGACGAAGCCGGTTTCCGCGTCCTGCTCGAATCCGGCCCGGACGCGGTCGGGTCCGGCCCGGCGGCGGAGGCCGAATCGGCGCAGTAGCGGCGGCGGCCGGGACACGACCCGGTACCGATCCTGCGAGACCGGGTCCATACACGGCAGGATGGCGGGATGTTGCGCAGTTTCCGGGTGTCGAACCACAAATCGCTGGCCGATCTACAGGAATTGCGGTTGACCCGCGGCGCGACCGCGCCGGTCGCGGTACCGGTGACCGCGGTCCACGGGGGTCCGGCCGCCGGTAAATCCAATCTGGTCGACGCCCTGGCGCATATGCGGGACGCGGTGCTGCACTCGGTGAGCGGCTGGGACCCCTACGCCGGCCCGGTCCGGGCTCCACATCTCGCGCTTCCCGGGCAGCCGAGCGATTTCGAGGCGGTTTTCGTCGCCGAGGGCGTGCCCTACACCTACGGTTTCCGCTTGGACGCCGCCGATGTCGCCGCCGAATGGCTCTACAGCCATCCGCGGTCACGGAAGCGGATCGTCTTCGAGCGCGAGAGTGAGGTGATCCGGATCGGCCCGATGTTCGAGCCGGCCCGGTTCGGGCTCACCGCGCTGGTGCCGCTGGTGCGCCCGAACGCCCTGCTGCTGAGCCTGGCGGGGCAGATGTACGCCGAGGCGCTGGTCCCGGCCTACCGGTGGTTCGAGACCATGCTCGAGGTGCTGGCCGGTCCCGCCGATCGCTCCGCGATCGAACTGCGGCTGGGCTCACATCTGTCGCGGTCCGCCGAGAACGCCGCCCGGCTGCTGACCCTGCTGCAGTCCGCCGATCTCGGCATCACCGATCTGCTCATCGCCCAGAACGATCCCGGCTACGCAGACTACCTGCGCGACCTCGACGCCGATATCGCCGTACTCGGCGAACAGATCGATCGCGCGGCCGGGTCGGCGGCCTATGCGGCACAGCTGGAACAGGACAGCGGGTTGAATGCCACGCAGCTGGCCCGCGAACTGACCAATATGCGCAATGCGCGCGATGCGCTCTACACCCGGATGGTCGGCCGGCACGGTGTCGGATTGCGGCTCGTACACATCGATGTGGAGCCGGTTTTCACCCTCGCCGAGGAATCCTCGGCGACCCGGGCCCTGCTGCGGTTGCTACCGGTACTGCTCGACTCTCTCGACGCGGGAAAAGTGCTCGTGGTCGACGATATCGGCGCGCGGCTGACGGTCGAGGAGACCGATCGGCTCGTGCAGTTGTTCCAGAACCCGGAAACCAATACGCGCGGTGCGCAACTGGTGTACACGACCGGCGATCGCGCACTGGTGGACCGGGGCAACGGCCGCTCCGTGCGGACCCGTACCAGTGTCTGGACCGTCCGGCGTTCCGCGGGCGGTGCCAGTACGCTCACGGTGTCCTGAACCCCGGCCGCCGCGGGGACGGCGACCGGGATCCGGTTCTACTGGCTGGGTTCGGGCAGGTTGCAGCCCATCTTCGGGTTGAGGCCGACGTAGTTGAGTGGACCGGCCACCACGGTCACCGCCAGCGTCGCGAAGTGGGAGCACTGCTCCGGTGGATCATTGAAATAGCCCCGTTGCCACGCGGCGACGATCCCCGCCACGAACCAGACCAGTACTACGAGGCTTGCTACTCGGCTACCCATTGCACCTGCTCGAATCGTTGATTCCGGCATGACGATCGCTTCCTTCCATGTCCGGTGGATCTGAAATACCCCGTCCCGCACGACTCATGCGCGGGGCCACCCGTCTCGCAGAAGTAATGGTCAGCGGTCCGGGTGGCCGAAATTTCGCCGCCGCAGCGTCTTCCGGCCGGACAAGTCACCGGTGCGGGGAAAGGGCCGACGGCGGCGGAGCCGCGGCACCGGAACCGGGATACGGGAGCCCGCACGCACCCGCCCGAACTCGTCGGTCACCGCCGCGCTCCGAGCGCCGCGGCCCCACATCTCCGGCCGCGGTCCCGGAGCAGGCCCCGGCCGTCTCACCCCGGCTGCTCGCGCTGCCGGCGTTGGACGGGCGCGTCCGGGGGGGGCGACCCCTCGGGTGGCGCCGGCCACCGAATCGCGACGTCGCGGGCGGCGGCGGCCGAGACGCCGCCGCGGGGCCTAGCATGGGGGAGTGTTCGAACTGGCGATGCTGGCGATCATGGTGGCCGCACTGGTGGGAATGCTCGTGCTGGTCTTCCGCGGGCGGCGGGGTGGGCGTATGCCCGCGGACGCGGAGATCGGTTCGCTCTATCTGACGGGAGTGAGTCCGCGTCCGGAGGCGATGGGCGAGCAGTTCGTCACCGTCACCGGGAACCTGTCCGGGCCGTCCGAGCCGGGGAAGGTGGTCTACGGGCGCATGGTGTGGGACGCCGCCTACTGGCCCTCGGTCGGGGACACTCTCACCGTCGCCTACCCGCCGGGTAGGCCGGACCGGTGGCGCATCGTCGAGCCGGGCGTCGACCGGTAGCTCGGGGCCCCGGGACCTTCAGCCCAGGACCGTGGCGACGATACCGGCGAGGTAGCCCAGGCGTGCGATCTCCGAGGGTCGGAAATCGGGCCCGCCGGGGCGGCCGAGCAGCAGCGCTTTGCTGGAGGGTCCCAGCGGCGCGGCGGCCAGTTTGGTGTCCATATCGCGCCAGATCTCGGGGACCCAATCGGCATTGCCGTCGAGCGCGGTCGGTTTCTGCAGCGGCATCCACGGCACCGACGCCGCCTGGGTCTGCGGTGCGCTCTGGCTGCCCACCACGCGGTAGGCGCCGTGCGTACCCATATCCAGCACAGTGCTCCAGCCGACCCGTAACACCCGCGGAACTCCGTCGACCAGCACCTGGAGCCGATCATCGCGGGCGTTGGCCACATTGTCGATCAATTCGAGCTCACGATGGGTATCGAGGACGCCGGAGTAGGGACGGATGGAATCGACGCGCACATCGCCGAGGGATTCCGCGGCGGTGATGAGGGTGTCGGGCAGGGCATTGGGGGCGATCTCGACCACGAGATCGTCGACCGCGTAGCCGGCGCCACGCTCCACCACGTCCAGGGAAAGGATATCGGCGCCGACCGTTCCCAGTGCTACGGCTAGCGACCCGAGGCTTCCCGGACGATCCGGAAGTTGCACGCGGAGCAGATATGACACGTGCGTTTCCCTTTCCTTCTGCGGCCGAGGCTTACAACGAATACCCGGTCTGCCCATCCTTACACCCATTACCGAGGGTTATCGACTCGAATTGTGCGCTCGCAACGGCGGTCACAGGTGACAAATGGTGTGAAATGCGTAACTTTCGGATTCTGGCGCGACTCCGGACAGGCTCCGGCGGAGCCTCGCACGTACCGGTGGCGACGGCCCGCGCGGCCTGCCGGGCAACCCGGTCCGGCCACACCACTAGGCTGTTCGATGCTTGTGATCCGCAGTCCAAACTATCGCCGAAAGGGGTTCGCGGTGACCGCCATCTCCCGCGACGAGGTCGCACACCTCGCCCGGCTGTCCAGGCTCGCCCTGTCCGAGGACGAACTCGACCAGTTCGCCGGGCAGCTGGATTCGATCCTCAGCCATGTGCGGACCATCTCCGAGGTCGCCGCCGCCGATGTCCCGGCCACCGCGTCGCCGGATCCGGTGACGAACGTGACCCGTCCCGACGAGGTCCGCCCCGGTCTCACCCCGGATCAGGCACTGTCCGGCGCACCCGCCGCCGAGGAACAGCGGTTCCTGGTTCCGCAGATCCTGGGAGAGGGCGAATGAGCGCGAGCGAACTGACCCGGCTCGGCGCGGCCGACCTCGCGAGCCGTATCCACGGCGGCGAAGTCTCCTCGGTGGAGGTGACCCGGGCCCATCTGGACCGGATCGCCGAGGTCGACGGGGAGTACCACGCCTTCCTGCACGTCGCGCAGGAGCAGGCGCTCGCCGCCGCGGCCGAGGTGGACGCCTCCCTGGCCGCCGGTGAGGTGCCCGCCTCGCCGCTGGCGGGGGTGCCGCTGGCGCTCAAGGACGTGTTCACCACGACCGATATGCCCACCACCTGCGCGTCGAAGATCCTCGAGAACTGGGTCGCCCCTTACGACGCCACCCTGACCACCCGGCTGCGGGCCGCCGGGATCCCGATCCTGGGCAAGACCAATATGGACGAGTTCGCGATGGGCTCCTCCACCGAGAACTCCGCCTACGGGCCCACCCGCAACCCGTGGGACACCACCCGCATCCCCGGCGGCTCCGGCGGCGGTTCGGCGGCGGCGCTGGCGTCCTATCAGGCGCCGCTGGCCATCGGCACCGATACCGGCGGCTCTATCCGGCAGCCCGCCGCGGTCACCGCGACCGTCGGCACCAAGCCCACCTACGGCACCGTGTCCCGGTACGGACTCGTCGCCTGCGCGTCCTCGCTCGACCAGGGCGGGCCGTGCGGCCGGACAGTGCTGGACACCGCCCTGCTGCACGAGGTGATCGCCGGACACGATCCGCGCGACTCCACCTCCCGTGACGTCCCGGTCCCGGCCGTGGTCGACGCCGCCCGCATGGGCGCGTCGGGCGATCTGCGCGGGGTGAAGATCGGCGTGGTGAAGGAACTGCACTCCGACAGCTACCAGCACGGTGTGCTCGCCTCCTTCGACGCCGCGGTCGGCGTGCTGAAGGATCTGGGCGCCGAAGTGGTCGAGGTGTCGTGCCCGCATTTCGAGTACGCCCTGGCGTCCTACTATCTGATCCTGCCCAGCGAGGTCTCCTCCAACCTGGCCCGTTTCGATGCCATGCGCTACGGCCTGCGGGTGGCCGACGACGGCCACCACAGCGCCGAGCAGGTCATGGCCGCCACCCGTGCCGCCGGATTCGGTCCGGAGGTCAAACGACGGATCATGATCGGCACCTACGCCCTGTCGGCGGGCTACTACGACGCCTACTACGGCCAGGCGCTCAAGGTCCGCACCCTGATCGCGCGCGATTTCGACAAGGCCTACGAGCAGGTCGACGTGCTGGTGTCCCCGACCAGTCCGTTCACTCCGTGGAAGCTGGGCGAGAAGGTCGACGATCCGCTGGCGATGTACCTGTCCGATCTGTGCACCCTGCCCACCAACCTGGCCGGGCATCCGGCCATGTCGGTCCCGTCCGGGCTGAGCCGCGACGACGGGATGCCGGTGGGTCTGCAGATCATGGCGCCGGCGTTGGCCGACGACCGGTTGTACCGGGTGGGCGCGGCCTACGAGGCGGCCCGCGGCGATATCGCCTGACGCCGATCCGCCGGGAGCGGCGAGAACTCACCGATGGCGGTGGTCGCGACGGGCCACCGCCATCGGCGTTCCAGGGCTGGAGATCCCGGGTCCGGTGCCGGCAGCCGGCGGGGGATTCGGATGCGCGGCACCGTTCCGGCAGCGGCGCGGCGGGTGACAACCGGAACGGCGCGGCGACCTCGCTCGGCGTGATCGAACTCGGGGGCACCGTGTCCGGTCGAGAAGGTGCGCGGCTGCCCGCGCGTAGCGGTCCGGAGACGGCCGGTATGACCGACTGCGGCCCTTTGTCGGCCGAGACGGTGACACAGGGCCGGATCAAAGGGCGTGCAGGCGCTCGGCTTCCCGTTCGACCGCGGCGGTCATCCCGGGGAACCCCTTCTCGAATCCGCGCCCGAACAGCAGGCCGACCAGCGGAGCGAGCCAGCCGTCGAGTTCGAAATGGGATTCGTAGCGGGTGCGGTCACCGTCCAGCGGGGTCAGTGTGTGCGAGCGTTTGCTGCGCAGTGCGCCGAGGGGGATCGGTTTCATCGAGTAGCTGAATTCCCGGCCCGGGGTGACGCTGCGGATCCATTCCCGCATGCGGATCGGCCGGGGCGCCAGCTGCCCGACCGTCATATCGATCGGCGCCCCCACCGTCAGATCCGCCCGGCAGTCGATGATGAACGGATTCCAGTCGCCGTACCGGCCGAAATCGGTGAGCACCGACCACACCACCTCGGCGGGGGCGTCCACCTCGACCACGTCGTCCACAACAAGCACATTCCCAAATTAGAACGTGTTTCAAGTCGGGTCAACCGTGCTCAGCGGCTTCGCGCGGGTGGCGGCGTGGCGGTCGGCAACAGATGAACCCCGGCCGGGAACGCGGGGTCGGGCGCCGCGGCCGTGGGCCGGTGCGCGAAGCCGGGCAACCAGCGGGCACGCGGCAGCAGGAGACGGGTGAACGCCGGCCGCGGCAGGCCGGTGGCGCGGCCGGGCCGTAGGGCCCCGACCGGGATGCGGACCCCGGGTGCCGCCGTGCGCCGGATCCGCCGGTGCAGACGGCGCATCCCGAAGACCAGGGCGGCCATCGTCGCCAGGCCGAGCGCGACCGCGCGCAGCACCCAGGGCCGGGTCGGATGGTCGGTGGCGGCCTGCGCCGCCACCTGACCCAACGTCTCCACCACCGGGACCCCGTAGTGCTGCCGGCGCGAATTCAACTCCACCGCGGTGGCCGCGATCCCGGCGAGAGTCTCGCAGCGGGTGCGCACCACCGGTTCGGTATGTGTTTCGCAGGCCTGGTGCAGCCGGACGCTCAACGTCCGGTCCAGGGCCTGCCTGGCCCACGGCCCCAGCGGGGCGCCGGTGCGATCGGCATACCGAAGGAGGTCGTAGCCGAGGTCGTGTGCCATACAGGCGGTATCGAATTCCGGTGGCAGCTCGACCGGCGAGGAACAACTGCCGTCCGGAGCCACGAGCACGCCCTGCCGGACGACGGGCTGGTAGCCGAGATGGTCGGCGAAATCCCGCGGGATGGCCGCCACGGTGTCCACCACCGTGTCATCCGAGGTCAGATCCACCACCGCCGTCCCGGCCGGCGCCGTGACCGAGGCGTCGATACCGACGGCCTCGGAGGTCGGCGCCGGCACCGCGGTGATCACCAGACCGAACAGCGCGGCACCGGTGAACGCCGGCAGTGAGATCCGCCGGAACCGGCGCCGGGTCCGGCGCGGGGGATCGTTACGGGGTGAAGCCATGGTGGGACACCTTAAGCGTTACGGAGTGGTGGGCCCGCACGGCAGGTCCCGCTCCCGGGGGCCGGCGCTGTCGCGTCGGCGGCCCGCATCCGCTCGGCAAACCCCGTGTCGTGGCCGCCGCGGAGCGCATCACACCGGACCGCAGCCGGGCAGTGCCGTCCCTTGATCGGTGTCGTACCGGTGGCCGTGGCCCGGGGGCGTGCCGAGGGCGCCCAGCAAGTCGGCGGTGGTTTGTACGAAACTCAGCACGGGCAGCCAGGGCGGGGTCGGCGCGTCGTGGCGGGCGACAGTGAGGTTCGGTGGCCGCCACAGCAGGTCGAGTGACCAGTGCACGACCGGATCGGACGCATTGGCCAGTACCGCGGTGCGCGCACCGGGTGCGGGACCACCGCCGCCGGGCATACCGGCCCACAGCACCGAGCACACCCGGCGGTTCTGCTCGGCGGCACCCGCGAATACCGCGCTACCGCCGAGCGCGCCGAGGCTCTGTCCGTACAGGTGCAGCCGGGGCGGATCGGGCACGGTGGCGAGGTGCTGTTCGACGGCGGTGACCAGCGCCCGCGCCGAGGCCGTCGCCGCGTCCCGGCCGAAGACGAAGGTGGCCCAGCTCGGCGCGTAGGAGTACTGCAGCGCGACCACCGCGACATCGCCACCGAATCGGGTACCGAAACCGTGCAGCGCCCGCGCGTCCACCCAGCCCGATCCGGTGGGCACGGCGATCACCAGATCCGAGCGGTCGAACCCACCGGCCCGGTCCAGTTCCCGGACGGCCAGCGCGGCGCGTGCGGCCAGGTCCGGCGCCGAGCGGAGCCCGATATAGACCCGGACCGAGTCCGGCGGCCCGGCGGTGACGAACCGCTGTCCCTCGCGCCCCAGCGTCGACCAGCCGACCATCGACCCGGCACTCCCGGACCGGGTCACCGCGACCGGCCGCACCAGGCCCGGGTCGGCGGCGGCGTTCGCCGCGGCATAGGTCCGGTCGCCCCAGCCCACCGCCGCGGGGCCTGCGAACAGGGCCATCGACAGCCCCGCGACCACCGCCATCACCAGGGCCCGGGACCAGCCGATACGCCGTAGCAACCGGCCGCACCCGCGGACCACCGCCACCGTCGCCACGGTGAGCAGGGTCGCGCCGACCGCCCACCCCACCCAGTACCCCGGCCCGGTCGGCGCCACATCCATGGCCGACCGCAGTGCGTGCTGCCAGCGCGCGGCGTGCGCCCCCGCGCCGAGGACACCGGCCGCGGTGGCCGCGAACACCAGCCGGCGGGTTCGCGGTGTGGTGACCGGGGTGCGCCCCGCGGTGTATCGGATCACGAGGCGGGTGAGCCGCGCGATACCCAGCGCGACGATCACGGTCAGCGCGGTGAGTACGGCCTGCGCGGCGGCCGTCCGGGGAAGGAGACCGGGGGCCAGGGACATCGCGGTCCCGGCGCCGACGGCGAGTGTGGCCGCTACCGGTGGCCAATGCCGCGGTAACCGGGTCCGGACGTAATCGAGCAGGGACCGCGGCGGGGTCGGGACGGGTACGGCTGGGGTCACGTCAGGCATGGGAACCTCCGGACACGGCGCGGTACGAGCGGATCGGACGGCGGGTCCCGGCCGCCGGGAGCAGCGGCGCGGCGACCGGGCGGCCCAGGAACAGGACGGCCGTTACCAGCAGAAGAAGGCCGCAGAGCCGCGGCAGCCACGCGGTGACGCTGCCGGCCAGGGGAAAGTCCTCCACGACCGGTACGCCGTAGTCCTGCCGCAGCGAATTGAGGTCCACGGCGATCTCGGCGATCTCGGCCATCACGGTGCAGCGGGCGCGCGGTACCGGCTGCGGCCGCTGCGCACATGCGGTGTGCATCCGCTCGGCGAGGGTCCGGTCCAGCTCCCGCCGGGCCCAGGGGCCGAGCGGGCCGCCGGTGCGGTCGGCGTAACGCAGCAGGTCGTAGCCGAGGTCGTGGGCCTTGCACGCGGTATCGAACTCCACCGGCAGCGATACCGGTGAAGAACACGATCCGTGCGGCGCGACCAGCGTCCCGTCGACCCGCGCCGGGGTGTAGCCGGCGACCTCGCGGAAATCCGCGGGTATCGCGGCGATCGTTCCCGGCGTGGTGAGCGCGCGTACCGCCGCCGCAGCGGCAGGCCGGGGTGGGGGACCGGCGGCGTCGGCCGCGGGCGCCGACAGCAGGGACACCACCGCGGCGAATCCGGCCGCGGCGGTCGCCGCGCGCCGCGCGGTCTGCGGGGACGGCCGGGCCGGGAGGCGCACGGCATTGTTCGAGACAGCCATGGCCGAGGACGTTATGAACGGAAACCGGTCGCGGCCGTCCCGCTCGGGAGGGGTTTGCGCGCCGATCCGGGAACCTACGCCGGTACGGGGCTAACCCTGGTGTACCGCCCGGAATTCACCCCACGGTATGAGGTGCGCCGGGGCCGGAGTTCCTAGTGTCGGGGACATGAACGATACGAGCATCGCGGTGCCGGCGCGCCGGCAGCGGGGCCTGTGGGGCCTGATCGTCGGCCTGGGATTGCGCTGGTGGCTCGACGCGGCCTCGGTCCTGACGACAGTGGTGCTGTTCGCGGTGGCCTGGCCCACCCTGCATCTCACCCACCAGGTGCCCGCGCCGCTCGCGCCGCTGATCGCCGCGTTGGCCGCGCTGCCGGTACTGCTGATGAGCAGGAACGCGCTGCTGGGCTGGGCGGCCTCGGCGGGTTCGGCGCTGTTCATCGCGTTGGCCGTGCCGAACGTGGCGGGGGAGGAGATGCCGGTCCAGGTCGTGCATATCGTCGCGCTGTACTTCCTGGTGTTCGCGGTGGCCCTGCGTTCACCACTGCAACTGGTCGCGGTGGTGTGGGGGGCGACCTCGCTGCTGCTGGGCGCGGCATTGTCGGCCGAGGGGATCGACGCCGATCCCTGGGCCTGGCCGGTGTCCCTGGGCGGGTTGCTCTTCGTCGCACTGCTGGTGCGGTCGCTGATCCGCTCCCGTTCCGAGCTGAGCAAGCAGACCGAAGTCAGCGACCTGGAACGGGCCCGCCGCACGATTTTGGAGGAGAAGGCGCGCATCGCGCGTGACCTGCACGATGTGGTGGCCCACCATATGTCGCTGGTGGTCGTGCAGGCGCAGACCGCGCCCTACCGGGTGGAGGGGGTGAACGAGGCGGCGCGCGCCGAGTTCGAATCGATCGGCGCCACTGCCCGGGAGGCACTGAACGAGATCCGCGGGCTGCTCGGTGTGCTGCGCAGCGACGGCCAGCTCGCCGAGCACGCGCCGCAGCCGACCGCCACCGATCTGGAAGCCCTGTTCGTCGGTGCGGCCCGCGCCGGGGTGGACCTCACCTGGTCGGTCGACCCGGCCCTGGCCGCGGTCCCGGATACCGTCGGTTCCGCGCTGTACCGGATCGTCCAGGAATCGCTGGCCAATGCCGGCCGGCACGCCCCGGGCGCACCGGTGCGGGTGACGATCGCCTGCACGGGGGAGGTCGACCTCACCGTGGTCAACGGGCCGGGCGACGGTGTCCCCGGCGGCGGGACGGGCGGGCACGGTATCCCGGGTATGCAGGCGCGCGCGCTCGCCGTCGGTGGCCGGCTCGACGCGGGCCCCGCCGCCGACGGCGGCTTCCGGGTCCACGCGCGGCTGCCGCTCGCCCCCGCCGCGGAGTTCGTGTTGCCCGCGGCCGCCTCGTCGGGCGCGCGCTGACCCGGATGTTCCGGTGGCGTCCCGGCGCCGGGGAATGCACCGCGAGCGACGGCACTACCGCCTCCTTCGGAGGTTCTCGCCGCCGGACGCTCGGCGCACGCCGGTTTCGCCCGGGAATTAAGCTGGGCCCGTGGCAATAACCGTGTTGATCGCCGACGATCAGGCCATGGTGCGGCAGGGATTCGGAGCATTGCTCGCCGCCCAACCCGATATCAGTGTCGTCGGCGACGCGCCCAATGGAAAAGTGGCGGTCGCCGAATCGGCGCGGTTGCGACCCGATGTGGTGCTGATGGATGTGCGCATGCCGGAGATGAACGGGCTCGACGCGGCCCGTTCGATCCTGGGGGCCGGATTCGATCCGCCGGTGCGCGTGCTCATGCTCACCACCTTCGATATCGACGACTACGTGTACGAGGCGCTCGGCATAGGCGCCAGCGGGTTCCTGCTCAAGGACGCCCCGGCCGAGGAACTGGTGCGGGCGGTGCGGGTGGTCGCCGCCGGGGAGGCGCTGCTCGCGCCGACCGTCACCCGCCGGCTCATCGCGGAAGTGACCACCCGCCGCGCGGCCCGGCGCGCCCCGGCTCCGGAGCTGGCCTCACTGACCCCGCGCGAGCGCGAAATACTCGAACTCGTCGCGCGCGGTATGTCGAATACCGAAATCGCCACGGCGCTGTTCATCGCCGAGCAGACGGTCAAAACACATGTGTCCAAGGTCTTCACCAAATTGGATCTGCGCGACCGCGCGCAGGCCGTGGTGCTGGCCTACGAGTCCGGGTTGGTCACCCCCGGCTGAAACGGACTGTCAGGTATTCCATGAAGTGCCCTGATTCCCGTTGTCACGGGGGAAACGGCGCGCTGTGCCCGGTAGGCTCACCAGTCTGTCGGTCGCCTGAAGGGGGTCGTGTTGCTCAACAACGGTGACGTGTTCGCCGGGTTCACCGTCGAGCGGTTGCTCGGTGAAGGCGGAATGGGCGCCGTATATCTGGCCCGGCATCCCCGGCTCGGTAAACAGACCGCGTTGAAGCTGCTCAAACCGGAACTGTTCGCCGATGCCGCGATCCGCACCCGGTTCGAGCGGGAAGCCGATCTCGCCGCCGCGCTCGACCATCCGAGCATCGTCACGGTCTACGACCGCGGCGTAGAAGGCGATCACCTGTGGATGTGCATGCAGTACATCGATGGCGCCGACGCCGGTACGGTCAACCCGCTGGCCCTGCCTCCGGAGAAGGCGGTGCAGATCGTCGCCGGTGTCGCCGACGCGCTCGACTACGCGCACGGTATGGGAGTTCTGCACCGCGATGTGAAACCGTCCAATATCCTGCTCGCCCGGGCCAATCCCGGGCAGGGGGAACGCGTTTTCCTCACCGATTTCGGGTTGGCCCGATTACGCGCGGAAACGGTGCGGTTGACCCAGACCGGTATGTTCACCGCCACTCTCGCCTTCGCCTCACCCGAACAGATGACCGGCGGCGACATGGACGGCCGCTCGGATCAGTATTCGCTGGCCTGCGCGTTGTACTGGCTGCTCACCGGTATGGCGCCGTTCGATTCGCCCAACCCCGCCGACATCATCCACGGCAATCTGCAACTCGCTCCGCCGCCGCTCGCGGTGAAACGCCCGGGTCTGCCGCCGGGACTGGATCCGGTGCTGGCGAAGGCGATGGCCAAACACCCCGGACACCGGTACCGCACCTGCCTCGAATTCGCGCGGGCCGCCGAACAGGCGCTCACCGCCCCGGCGCCTACACAGAAGTATGTGCCGCCGACCGAGGCGAGCGGTTCGGGAACGGTGTATCCGGGTGCAGCGGGCGGATATTCGGCTGTGCCCGGCACTGCGCCACCGCCCGGTGCGCCCGCGGGACCCCCGGGTGCGCCGCATGCCGGATCACCCGGGCCGACCGCGGGGGCTACCGGCGGTTATGCCGAAGGCGGATACGGCCCGCACGCCGGTGCCGCGGCAGCGGCCCGCGCGCCGGGACAGGTCGTGGAACGCCCCGGTGGCGCGACGAACGCCGCGGCCGGTGCGCCGGTGCGGTCGGGGGATGTCGAACATACCGGCGCGCAGCCGGTCCTGGTCCCGCCGGGTCCGGCGCCGCGCCCCGGGACAGCCGTGGAACACACCGGTCCCGCTGGAGTGCCGCAGAGCGTGGGAGTCGAGCACACCGGGGGCATTCCCGTGCAGGCCGTCCCGCGACCTCCGGCGCCGGGGCAGTACCACGGCTATCACCCGGCTCCGGCCGTGCGACGGCGCAGCCGGGCGCCCTGGATCGCCGTGGCCATCCTGATCCCGCTGATCGTGCTGGCCGTGATCGTGGCGGCTGTCCTGGTGGTGGGGGTGGGCGGCAACGACTCCGGCTCCGAGGGCGCGCCGGCCGCTACCGAACCCGCCACGCTCGAACGGGGCCCGGCCGGTACCAGCGGCGAATCCGAGACCTCGCCGGGGACCGAGCCGGGGGACCGCACCCGGCGGTTGTTCCCCACACTGCTGCCGCAGGGGTCGGAGCTGGATGGTTTCGGGTATCAGGACGCGCTGTGCAGTCAGTACGAGCCCGGTGAACAGATACCGATACTCGAAGTGGTCCCGGTCTTCGACGAGATCCTGGAAACCCGCCCGTGGGAATCGATCTGGGACTGCCGGCAGCGCTCGCTGGAGGCCACCCGGCTCGACTACACGATCATCACCTATCCGGACGCGGAGGACACCATGGAGGTGATCGAGAGCCTGCCGCCCCACGAGTCGGTCTCCGGTGCCAAGAGTGGAGAGCCCTATACCGCGCATCTGTGGGAGGAGCCCGGCGATCGGGGCCGGTCCACCGCGAACATGGTGGTCGGTTTCGGTGCCAGGACCGATTCGCCCCGCAGCAATTCGCTGTTGTTCGTGCGCTACTGGGGGGCGGCCGCCCGCGGCGATATCGACCGGTGGTGGTCGCACGCCCCACTGTGAGCGCCGCCGCGCGCGGGTGGGTGTCAGGCGTCGACGGTGGCCGCGTCGCGGTACGTTCGTCGGCGCCGATCCGGCCGTCGCCGAGCGTGACGACCCGATCGCAGTAGTCGACCGCGCCCGCGCGGCCCGGTCAGGCCACCGGCACGGGTGACGCCGTGCGCGCGTCGAGCACCGCGTAGAGCACGGGTTGTTCGGTCGCCAGCTCGAGTCGGGCCTCGTCGGCGGTCCAGCAGCGGCCCGGGTCGAGCTCCAGCTTGGCGTCCAGATGAATGTTCCACCGATAGCGCAGCGCCGCGAGTACTCCCTGCGGTCCGCCGAACAGACGGTCGAGGTGCGGGATATCGTCGAAGAGGTCCGGCCGCGCCGGATCGTGGGCGGCGCGGGCGAGGACGGTGTGCAGGATCTCGGTACGCAGATGCTGATCTTCCCAAGACATGATCCGAGCCCTTTCGGTCGGGGGCCTGGTGTTCGCCGGCCCGGTGGTACGGCGACCTCCTGTTCCACGCTAGGAATCCGGCGCCGGTAAATCGTCGTGCCGTGGACGTGAATCGTTGTCCTACCGTGGTCGGAGGTGGGAACCGGCTGTAGCAGGATGCCGAGCGGCGCCGGGGGTGCCTACCCTGGACAGATGAGTGAGAGCCGCCTCACACCGGTTGCCGCCGCGGGGGACCGTGCGCGGCCGGTGGACAGTGGCGCGAGGGGTGGAATCGATCCGTCCGCCTCGGACCCACCGGCCACGACAACCGACCCGGCACCGGAACGGGCGGTAGCGGCGGTCCGGCCCGGACGGTGGATCCGAGGCCGGGGCCGGTTGGGCGCTCTGCTGGCGAAACTGCTCCCGGGGGCCCCGCACCCGCTGCGCGAACTGCCTTTCGACTATCCGCCCAAGGTCGTGCTGTTCACCGATCTGGCGTTCTTCGTCATCGGTGTGGTGGCCTGTTTGCAGCGGCACGAGTACTTCCCCACCGCGCTGCCGGTGATCGCGCTGGTGCTCCTGTTCGCCTCCGGCCCGATCTACGTGCTGTTCGGGATCGTGCCGCGGCCGCTGCCACTGTTCGCCGCCACGATGATCGCGGCGGCGCTGTTCTTCGTCCAGCCGGTGGACTCCGATTTCGCGCCCTTCGTGCTGATGGTCGGTATCGCCGAGATCGCGGCGATCGCACCGAAGCGGCTGAGTATCCTCCTGGCGGTGGTCGCGGCGGCCGAACTGCTCGCTTTCGCCTTCGTCGGGGAGGCACTGTGGGGCGACCAGTCGCTGCGTACCGGTTTCCCCATGTACGCGCTCGGTATCCTGCTCGGCTGGCTGGTGGGGGTGATGCTGCAATATCAGCGGCTGTTCCTGTACCAGGAACGGGAGAACCAGAGTGCGCGCGCCGCGCAGGCCGCGGCTGCCGAGCGCAACCGGATCGCCCGCGAAGTACACGATGTCATCGCCCACTCGCTCACTGTGACCCTGCTGCACGTGACGGCCGCCCGGCACGCACTGACCGCCGATCGCGACGTGGACGAGGCCGCCGACGCCCTGGTCGACGCCGAACGATTGGGCCGCCAGGCCATGGCCGATATCCGGCGCACGGTCGGCCTGCTGGATTCGGTGCCGTCGGCGGCCGGGGTGGAACCGGGCGCCGGTGATATCCCCGCCCTCGTCGACGACTTCGTCAACGCCGGTCTCACGGTGAACCGGCATTTCACCGGCGACCTGTCCGGGGTGTCGGCGGCGGTCGGGCTGGCGCTCTATCGCATTTGCCAGGAATCGCTGGCCAATATCGCCAAACACGCCCCGGGCGCGGAGGTGGAGCTGCGGGTGGCTGTGGACGGCCGCTCGGCCGTCGTGCGCGTCCACAATACGATCCCCAGCGGCCTGCCCCCGCAGCTCGGCCGGGGGACCGGGGTCGCCGGCATGCGGCACCGATCCGACGGGCTGGGCGGTCGTATCCGGGTCGGGCCGGAGGCCGGCGGGTGGATCGTGCGCGCGGAGTTCCCGCTCGACGACCATCCCGTGCGCGCCGAGGCCCCGAGCCGGGACCGGCTGCGGTGCCCGATCTCGGAGATCATCGCCGACCATGATTCGGGCCCCCGCCCCGGCCGCGGCGACGAACCGCATCCGGCATGAGGGTCTGCGACCCGGCACGGCGCCCACCAAGAACCGGGCCCGGCGGCCCGGCGACGACGACCGGTCGATCGAGTGCGGTTCCACCACCGGCGGCGACCACGGACCCGAGGGAGCAACGATGACCAGGGCGGCCGATAGTGACCCGCAGGCGGTCGAGGTGCTGATCGCCGATGATCAGGAACTGGTCCGCGGTGGGTTGCGGCGTATTCTGCGCCGGCGCGACGGTTTCCGGATCAGCGAATGCGCCGACGGTGACGAGGTGCTCGCGGCGGTCGCCGCGCACAGCCCCGATATCGTGCTGATGGATCTGCGGATGAAACGGGTCGGCGGTATCGAGGCCACCCGCATGCTGCGCGCCCGCGCTCCCGAACCCCCGGTGCTCGTCCTCACCACTTTCGACGACGATCAGCTGCTGTCCGGTGCCCTGCGCGCGGGCGCGGCCGGTTTCCTACTCAAGGATTCCCCCGCCGAGGACCTGATCCGCGCCGTCCGCACCGTCGCCGCCGGCGGCGCCTGGCTCGACCCCGCCGTCACGGGGCGGGTGCTGTCGACCTACCGCAGTACCGTCGCCCCGGCCGCGCCCGCGGTGGCCGTCGATCTGACCTCCCGGGAACGCGAGGTCCTGGCCCTGATCGGACGCGGCCGGGCCAACAGTGAGATCGCCCACGCGCTCGGAATCTCCGAGGTGACCGTGAAATCCCATGTGGGTCATATCTTCGGAAAGCTGGGGGTGCGCGACCGCGCGGCGGCCATCGTCTACGCGTTTGACCACGGTGTGGTCTCCCCTGGACAATCCAGGATTTGACGGGCAGCCCGGGTGCGATCCGCGGCCGGCGGAGACGGTGCCCGCGCGTGGAGAGGATGGACGGGTGCAGGCGCCTGGCTCCGAAGTCGGTCGGTGGTTCGGTCCCTACGAGCTGCGCTCACTGCTGGGTACAGGCGGCATGGGGGAGGTCTACGAGGCATACGACACCGTGAAGGATCGGGTCGTCGCCCTCAAACTGCTCTCCGACGCGCTCGCCGGCGACCCCGGATATCAGATCCGGTTCCGTCGGGAATCGCAGGCCGCGGCCCGCCTCGCCGAACCGCACATCATCCCGATCCACGACTGGGGCGTCATCGACGGCCGGCTGTTCATCGATATGCGCCTGGTACAGGGCACCGATCTACGGACGCTGCTGCAGACGGGCGGCCCCCTGGACCCGCAGCGCGCGGTCGGTGTGATCGAGCAGGTCGCCGCGGCGCTGGACGCCGCCCACGAGGACGGTCTGGTGCACCGCGATGTGAAACCGGCGAATATCCTCGTCACTCCGGCCGATTTCGCCTATCTGGCCGATTTCGGTATCGCCCGCCACGAAAGCGATACCGGCGTGACCCAGGCGGGTGTGGCGATCGGTTCCTATACGTACATGGCGCCGGAGCGGTTCGACAGCAGCCCGGTGACCCCGCGCGCCGACATCTATTCCCTCGCCTGCGTGCTGCACGAATGCCTCACCGGTGCGACGCCGTTCCCGGCGACCAGCGTGGGCGTGTTGATCCGCTCGCATCTGACCGAGCCGCCTCCGCGGGCAAGCGTGCAGCGAACCGGATTGCCGGCCGCGCTCGATGATGTGATCGCATGGGGTATGGCCAAGGATCCGTATGAGCGTTTCGCTACGGCAGGTGAACTGGCCGAAGCTGCCCGCGCAGCGTTGAACTCACCGGCGCGCGACCCGTATCCCACCGGCCCGGAGCCGCGATCCGGCGAATCTCTCGCGACTCCCGGTGTGCCGGGTCCGTCCGCGCCACCGACCGGCGGAATCCCCACCCTGGTGGTCCGGATGCCGCGCGAGGAGGGTGCCCCGGACCCGGCCACCACATTGCCCGCGATCATTCCCGGCGACCCGACCTCGTTCCGGCCCACCGAAACCGAGTTCACGCCGCTGCCGGCCGACGACCCCGCGTCCGCCGACCCCGAGGTGCCGGCCGGCGGTATCCGGCCTTTCCCGGACGCGCATCTCTATCAGAACGAGCAGTTGCACCCGGCCGCCGATCCGTCACAGTACGAGAATGCGGCTCCCGCGACCGGGGGCATGCCGGTCGCGGATTTCTACCCGCACGATCAGGCCACCCGCATCTACGGTGAGCCCGGCTATCCGCTTCCCGGGGCCGAGGAGACCACCCATGTCTTCCAACCGGTGGACGAGGCGCCGGCGCCCTACTCCGCCGAGGACGCGACCCGCTCCTACCAGCCGGTGGATCAAGAGCCTGCCGGGCTCGCCTATTCCGCCGACGAGGCAGCCCGTGCCAACCGGCCGATGGATCAGGCCCCCTCGGGGCTTGCTTATTCGGCTGAGGACGCGACTCGTGCGTATCAGCCTGTGGATCAGGTCCCCTCGGGGCTTGCTTATTCGGCTGAGGACGCGACTCGTGCGTATCAGCCTGTGGATCAGGTCCCCTCGGGGCTTGCTTATTCGGCTGAGGACGCGACTCGTGCGTATCAGCCTGTGGATCAGGTCCCCTCGGGGCTTGCTTATTCCGCTCAGGATGCGGGCCGCGCCTACCAACCGGCCGAGCAGTATCCGCTGTCCGACCCGACCGGCCGCTACGACGCTCCGGCGTCGGGGACGACGCCCGGCGACCACTACGGCTACCGGACCGAAGATTCCTCCCCACCCCCGGCGGATCCCTATGCGGCCGCCTACGAGGCCGGCTATCGCGACAGTTACGCCGCGAACGCGCGGGCACGCAATACCGCCCCCGGCGACGAACGATCCAAGGTCGTTCCGATATTGACCGGGATCGGGGTCTTCGCGGTGGTGGTCATCATCGCGGTACTCGGTATCCAGTTCCTCGGCGACTCCGGTGGCCGGGAAGCCACCGGCGCCGCCATCACCACCGGCGCCGTCACCACCTCGGCGCCCGGGCGGGCCGCCGCGGCCGACGGCAGCACGGGACCCTCCGCCACCACCTCCTCGCGTACCGGCACCACCACGTCGGCGACCACCACCGCGCCCCGGGCCGATCTGCCCGCGGGCGCGCAACCCTGCTCGGGCTCGGCGCCGGGTGGCTCCGAATACGGTTCCGCGGCAACCGGTACCACGGTGACCAGTTGCGAGTTCGCCGAGGCGGTCCGGCAGGCCTACCTCGATCCCGCCGTCGTCTCGGCCGAGGGCGATCCGGTCTCGGTCGAGGCCACCAGTCCGGTGACCGGCCAGGCCTACACCCTCGAATGCGTCGCCGCGGGCGGTCTGGTCACCTGCCGGGGTGGGAACAACGCCGTCGTCTACCTCTACTGACCTGCCGCTCGACGCGGAATCGGGCGCTCGGTCGCCGATCCGGCGGGCGCATCCGGGCCGGGTCGGGGCGGCCGATGGAGTACGGTTTTCCGACCGGGTACGAATTATCGGGACTGTGGGAGAACACAAGAGCCATGGGGAGAGAAGTGTCGGCCGAAAAGAAGCGGGAACTCCCACTGGTTCGTCGCCTGCTCACGATCACCGCCTGCCTGCTCGTCGCGACCACCGCGGCGGCCTGCGGATCCGAGCCCGACAAGCGTGCGCCCGCCACCTCGATCACCCAGGCGGCGGCCGAAGCGCCGGGCGACAATGTATTGATCACCATTCCGGGCACGCTGGCGGCCGATTTCACGGTGCTCGAACAGTCGGCGAAGGGGAAACTGGGCCTGGCGATCATGCCGGTCGGCGGCGAACGGCTGGTCGGTCTGGGGAAGTGGACCACCGGTCCCGCTTGGTCGACGATGAAGGTTCCGCTGGTGGTGGCCGCTGAACGAAAGAACCCGGGCGGCCAGTCCTATGCCGTCTCGGCCGCCATCACCGCCTCGGACAACTCCGCCGCCGACAGCCTGTGGTCCGCGCTGGGTACGCCGCGGGAGGCCGCCCAATCGGTGCAGGCCGTGCTACGCGAGGCCGGGGACAGCGTCACCGTCGTCGCGGAGAAGCCGAAGCGCGCGGAGTACTCGTCGTTCGGCCAGTCCGAATGGTCGCTCGCCGACCAGGTACGGTTCGCCTCCAAATTGCCCTGTCTCCCGGGGTCGGACAAGGTCGTACAGCTGATGGGTTCGGTCAGCGCGAATCAGCAGTGGGGTCTCGGGTCGGTGTTCGAGGCGGCGGAGTTCAAAGGCGGCTGGGGTCCCGATGCCGACGGTGCCTATCTGGTGCGTCAGTTCGGCCTGGTACCGGCCAGCGGTGGTTCGGTGGCGATAGCCCTTGCCGCGCAGCCGGATTCGGGCACCTTCTCCGACGGGATGAATCTTCTCGACGAAATGGCGGGCTTGATCTCACAGCATCTGGGCGAGTTCACCGGCGGTTCCTGCCCGGCCCGGTGAGAGGCGGGCCCGCCCGGTGCGCGGGTGTTACCGGACATTCACGGGCCCGAAGCGGCAAAGGTGTCGCGCAGCGGGCAAGATGGGCGCCATGCGCATCGGAATCCTGACCGGAGGTGGGGACTGCCCGGGACTGAACGCGGTGATCCGCGCTGTCGTTCGCACCGCGAACGGCCGCTACGGTGACGCGATCGTGGGCTTCGAGGACGGATGGCGCGGATTACTGGAGGACCGCAAGATCCGGATCCAGAACGACGATCGCACCGACCGCCTGCTCGCCAAGGGCGGCACCATGCTCGGTACAGCGCGTACCAACCCCGATATCCTGCGCGCCGGCCTGGGACAGATCCGCCGGACCCTCGACGACAACGGCATCGAAGCGCTCATCCCGATCGGCGGAGAGGGCACGCTGACCGCCGCGAGCTGGCTGTCCGAGGAGGGCGTTCCGGTCGTCGGCGTCCCGAAGACGATCGACAACGATATCGACTGCACCGATGTCACCTTCGGCCACGACACCGCCCTGTCCATCGCCACCGAGGCCATCGACCGGCTGCACACCACCGCGGAATCCCATCAGCGGGTGATGCTGGTCGAGGTCATGGGTCGGCACGCGGGCTGGATCGCCGTGCACGCCGGTATGGCGGCGGGTGCCCACCTGACCCTGGTCCCCGAACAACCCTTCGACGTGACCGAGGTCTGCGCGCTCATCAAGAGGCGCTTCCAGCGTGGGGACAAACATTTCATCTGTGTGGTCGCCGAGGGCTCGCATCCCGCTCCCGATTCCGGGTTCACCCTGCGAGAGGGCGGTATCGACGAGTTCGGGCACGAACGGTTCACCGGGGTCGCTCAGCAGTTGGGGGTGGAGATCGAGCGCCGGATCGGTAAAGAGGTCCGGACCACGGTGCTGGGTCATGTGCAGCGCGGCGGCAGCCCCTCCCCGTACGACAGGGTGCTGGCGACCCGGTTCGGCCTGCACGCGGCCGAAGCCGTACACGCCGGGCACTTCGGTCAGATGGTGGCCCTGCGGGGTACCGAGATCGGGCTGGTGCCGTTGCACGAGGCGACCAAACAGCTCAAACGTGTTCCGGCCGACCGCTACGACGAAGCCCGGGCCTTCTTCGGCTGAGCGCCACCCGGCGGACCGGAATCGCGGTTCGGCCGAAACCTCGGTGCGACCTCGGTGCTTCGCCCGGGTCCGGCCGTGGCGCGGGGATACAGTCGGGCCATGCGCCATCGCAGGGCAGTGTTGCTGGTTGCGGTTGTCTCGATGCTCGTCCCGCTGTTCGCCGGTTGCCCGGGCAGCACCGTCGACGACCGGGTGCGCGGGCAATGGCACGGGGCGATCGAGGTTCCCGGCGCGCCGGTCGTGGTCGCGGTGGATTTCACCGGCCGGCACAGCGGACGGATCGATATACCCGCCGAACGGGTCACCGACCGCGCCCTGACCGACGTGGTGGCCGAACCCGAGCGGGTGGAGTTCGGCGTGCCGGATATCGCGGGCGATGCGCGGTTCGCGGGCCGGCTCGACGAATCGGCGGATGCCATCGTGGGTGATTTCCGCCGGTCCGGGCACAGTTACGGGCTGCGCCTGAGCCGTCGGCCGGTCGGTCCCCCGGCCCGCCCGCAGCAGCCCGTGCCGCCGTACCCCTATATTTCCGAGGACGTTTCGTACCCGAGCGGCAGTATCACCGTCGCGGGCACGCTGACCCGTCCCGCCGAGGCCACCGATCCGGTGCCGGCGGTCGTCCTCATCGGTGGCAGCGGACCACAGGACCGCGACGAGGAGATAGCCGGGCATCGGCCCTTCCTGCTGCTGGCCGATACCCTGACCCGCGCCGGGTACGCGGTGCTGCGCACCGATGATCGCGGGGTCGGCGGTACCGGCGGCAACCTGAACCAGGCGAACTACACCGACCTGGCCGGTGATGTCGAGTCCGGGGTGCGTTTCCTGCACGAGCGCCCAGAGATCGACTCCGGTCGTATCGGCCTGCTCGGGCACTCCGAGGGCGGTTATCTGGCACCGCTGGTGGCCGCGCGGCCCGAGAACGGGATCGCTTTCACCGTCCTCATGGCCGCACCCGCCGTCCCCGGCACCGATATCGTCTCGGCCCAGGGCCGCCGGACCTTCACCGAGGCCGGTGCCACCCCTGAACAAGTGGACACCCATCTCGCCTTCCTGCGGGACTGGACCGCGGCGCTGCGGGCCGGCCGGCTCACCAAGGCCGCGCGGCTGTCGGAGACCTACAACCGCACGCTGCCGGCACACCTGCGCACCATCTCCGAAATACTCACCGGCGAGAACACCCCGTATATGGCCGCGCTGGTCTCCTACGATCCGGCCCCCGCGCTGTCCGCGTTACGGATGCCGGTGCTGGCGTTCTTCGGATCCGCGGATGTGCAGGTTCCGCCGGCGCAGAACGCACAACCCATGCGTGATCTGCTGGGCGCCGGGCCGGACGCCACCGTCACTGTGCTGGACGGGCTCAACCATTTGATGCAGCCCGCCGGATCCGGTCTGCCCGGCGAGTACGCGTCCATCGAGACGACCATCGATCCGGCGGCCCTCGAGACGGTCACCGGCTGGCTGGGCGCGCGGGTTCGAGGGGACTGACCGCCCACCGAAGGGGCACACCTGCACGCTTAGACTGTGGGCCATGAGCGCACCCACCGTCGAACTCATGGATTACGCCGAGGTCCTCACCCGGTACGAGCCGGTGCTCGGCATGGAGGTCCATGTCGAGCTGAACACCGCGACCAAGATGTTCTGCGGTTGCCCCACCACCTTCGGCGCCGATCCCAACACCCAGGTCTGCCCGGTCTGCCTGGGCCTGCCCGGTTCGCTGCCGGTGGTCAACCAGCAGGCCGTGGAGTCGGCGGTGCGGATCGGCCTGGCGCTCAACTGTTCGATCACCCCGTGGGGCCGGTTCGCGCGCAAGAACTACTTCTACCCCGACCAGCCGAAGAACTACCAGATCAGCCAGTACGACGAACCCATCGCCACCGACGGATACCTCGACGTCCCGCTCGACGACGGCACCACCTTCCGGGTGGAGATCGAACGCGCGCATATGGAAGAGGACACCGGCAAGTCGGTGCACGTCGGCGGCGCGACCGGTCGTATCCACGGGGCGAGCCACTCCCTGCTCGATTACAACCGGGCCGGGGTACCGCTCATCGAGATCGTCACCAAACCGGTCACCGGCGCGGGCGAGCGCGCGCCCGAGGTCGCGCGCGCCTACGTGACCGCCCTGCGCGATCTGCTGAAGTCCTTGGATGTCTCCGATGTCCGGATGGAACACGGATCGCTGCGCTGCGACGCCAATGTCTCGCTCATGCCGGTCGGCGCCGAGGTCTTCGGCACCCGCACCGAGACCAAGAATGTGAACTCGCTCAAGAGCGTCGAGGTCGCGGTCCGGTTCGAGATGCGCCGCCAGGGCGCGGTCCTGGCGACCGGCGGCGAGGTGATCCAGGAGACCCGGCACTTCCACGAGGCCGACGGTTCCACCTCTCCGGGCCGCCGCAAGGAGACCGCCGAGGACTACCGCTACTTCCCCGAACCCGATCTGGAACCGGTCGCGCCCGACGCGGCCTGGGTGGATGAGCTGCGTGGCACCATTCCCGAATATCCGTGGCTGCGCCGCGCGCGCATCCAGTCGGATTGGGGTGTCTCCGACGAGGTGATGCGCGATCTGGTGAACGCCGGTGCGCTGGATCTGATCATCGCCACGGTCGATGCCGGCGCGCCCGCCAAGGAAGCGCGCTCCTGGTGGGTCGCCTACCTCACCGAGAAGGCCAACGAGCGCGGTGTCGCCCTCGAAGACCTGCCGATCACCCCCGCCCAGGTGGCCGAGGTGATCGGCCTGGTGGAGGCCAAGACGGTGAACAACAAAGTCGCCAAACAGGTGGTCGACCTGGTGCTCGACGGTGGAGGCGATCCGGCCCATATCGTGGAGAGCAAGGGCCTGGGCATGGTCAGCGACGACAGCGCGCTGCAGGCCGAGGTCGACAAGGCGCTGGCCGCCAATCCCGATATCGCCGACAAGATCCGGTCCGGCAAGGTCCAGGCCGCGGGCAAGATCGTCGGTGATGTCATGAAGGCGACCCGGGGCCAGGCGGATGCGGCCCGGGTCAGAGAACTGGTGCTCGCCGCCTGCGGGGGCTGAGGCGACCTCGATCTCGTGATCATTGCGGTTGGTCCGCCTGCGCGGACCAACCGCGGGTGCCGGGCAACGTCCGGAAAATCCGGGCACCGCCTCCTTTCGGTAGTGGGTGGCGGCGGGGACCGAACCTACCGGTCCCGCGCCCCTCGCAGGGGCAGCTCCGCCCTCGGATCCCCCGGTCTTCAGCGAGGCAGAACGGTGTGGACGCGATGGATATGGTTGCCGAACTCGCTCATGTACCCGCGCAGGAATTCCTCGGTGGAGGCATTGCGCACGGTGCCGTCGTCGCCGAAGACCTCGGGTGTGTAGTGGATGTAGGCCTCGGGGGCGGTCATCTGCCGCGCGTTGCAGAAGCTCAGCACCGCGCGCAGGCTCTGCTGGCCGACGGCCGTGCCGATCGCGCCGATGGAAGCGCCGATCACGGCGGCGGGGATGTGGTCGAACGAGTTCTCGCCCCATGGGCGTGACGCCCAATCGATCGCGTTCTTCAGCGCGCCCGGGATCGAGCGGTTGTACTCGGGGGAGACGAACAGCACGGCATCGACCCCGGCGATCGCGTCTTTGAGTGCGATCCCTTCGGGTGGATAGTTCGCGTCGTAGTCCTGGCTGTAGAGCGGCAGGTCTCGGATGGGGATCTCGGTGAATTCGAGATTCTCGGGGGCGAGCTTTATCAGCGCCCGTGCCAGCACCCGATTGATGGATGTGGACGAGAGGCTGCCGACGAAGTAACCGACCTTGTAGGTGCCCATGGTGAATTCCGCGCTTTCTACTGGTAGTACGGCGTGGTTGTCCGGCGTGTGAGGGTCGGTCGGCGTTACGGGGCCGGCCATCGGCTGGTTCTGGATGAGTCACATGTGACGAGCATGCCCCTCGAGACGTCATATTCTTGCAGTTCAGGGCACTTTTCTTCGTGATCGACACGGTATGCCGCCGTTGCTGCGTGAGGGCGCGAGTGCGTACCGGGGTCGTCTTTCAGCGATGCGAAAGCGCCCGTTTCGGTTTATCCTAGTGCTAGGATAGGCGGGTGGAGCTGACGCCGTCCGAACTGATCGTGCTGGGTCTCGTCATCGAGCGCCCGCAGCACGGCTACGACCTGGAACAGGTCGTCGAGCGCAGGGGGATACGGCAGTGGACCGAGATCGGATTCTCATCGATCTACTACCTGCTCGCCAAACTCGAGAGGCGCGGGTACGTGCACGTCCCCGAGGCTCCCGCCGCCGCGAAGGGCCGACGTGTCTTCCATGCCACCGCGGCGGGACGGGAGGTGGCCGCGCGTGTGGCGCTCGCGCTCGTCGCGGAGGCGCACCCGGTACCGAATCCCTTCCTCGTGGGTGTCTCGAATCTTCCGCTGCTCTCCGAGCCGGAATACACACAGGCATTGGCCGACAGGCTCGAGCGGGTCCGAGCACGTATCGCCGCGATCGAGGCGGCGGCGTCCGCGCAATCCCCCCTCGCGCCACCCGCGCGCGAGGTCTTCTCCTATTCGCTGAGCCTCCTGGAGGCAGAGAGGTCGTGGCTCGCGCAGCGAGTCCAGGTGCCCGATGGTGGACAAAACGGCTGACAAGATCGACTTCAAGAAGGAGATCGAGGCCTATCGCGCCCGGCAGGGCCGATTCCAGGTGGTGGACGTGCCCGATCTGCGGTACCTCATGATCGACGGGCACGGTGATCCAAATACCGACCCCGCCTTCGCGCACGCGACCGAGGCGCTCTACCCCCTGGCCTACGCCCTCAAGTTCGCCAGTAAACGCGAACTCGGGCGCGACTATGTCGTCATGCCGCTGGAGGGACTGTGGTGGGCCGACGATATGGATTCCTTCACCGCCGCGCGTGACAAGTCCCGCTGGGACTGGACGTTGATGATCATGGTCCCGGACTGGATAGATCCCGGCCTGTTCGCGGCCGCCGTCGAACAGGTCGCGGCCAAGAACCGACCGGCGCGGCTGCTCGATGTACGCCTGGACGGCCTGTCCGAGGGGCGCTGTGTGCAGACGCTACACATCGGCTCCTACGATGACGAGACCGAGGTACTGGCACGAATGCACCATGAATTCTTACCGGAAAACGGGTTTCGGATGGTCGGCCGGCACCATGAGATCTATCTCGGTGACGCTCGCAAGGTGGCGCCCGAGAAACTGCGCACCATCCTCCGGCAGCCCGTCCAGTGCACCTAGGACCTGATCGCGCTGTCGACTTCGCTGAAATATTCCGACATCAACCTGGTCGCCTTGGGTGAATCGAAAAACGTATCACCATAATCATCGTAGTACCACGCGAAGCCTTCTGCCCAGGTTTCATGGGGTCTTTCGATCCATCGGTCGATGGCTTTGCCTGCTTGCGGAGATCCGTTTTCGATGATGTCTCTCATCGCGGGTATGTGAACTCGTTTTATGTAGTTGTCCCTGTCTGCGGACATGCGCGACATCAGATCGTCGGTGGCATGTCCGAACTCGTGCAGGATCGAATTACTGTACTTTCGTGTATATCCGTTCCCGTGTAAGAGGGCTCGGTGGTCGTCGAGGTATATTCCTGCTATTCGCTTGGATTCGTTTCCTCCCAAGCTCATCAACGCCATGACGGGCCAGTTGTGGCGATTCATGTACCGATGTCCCAGATCCAAGGTATCGGCGTCCCCGACCCATATTCCCGGATCGCGCCAACCCGCTCGATCGGTTGCCCCCATGAAATCTCTCATCTTGAGATGTAATTGCGCGGGCAGTCGCACGATCAACTCTTTGGCATGCACCCCGGATACCGCCGAGTAATCCGTGTGATACAGATCGCCGTAAATGTTCTGCATCAGGCGATCGCTCGCGACAGCATCCTCGACGGATGTGTAGATCGGATGCCCGAAGAAGGCGTGCGGTGGTGACGCGAATCTATTGGATACGATCACGCCGTCCTTGGATACGAATGTGTCCGCTGCCGCTTCAACTGTGCGCGAAATGGGCCGGATTACTCCCTCGCCGGTGAAACCGGTGAACGATTCGGCCACGTCGATGAGGCGTTTGGCGGCCTGCTGCCATTCGCGCGATGTCAGAGAAGCCCTCCTGCTCGGGGTGCGCAACCGCGGGGTGTGTTCAAACCGCTGTGCGGCGGCCGCCGCGACACACCACCACTCCGTAACCGGACAGGCGGCCCACTATACGCGGTCTGCGCTCGACGTAGGCGACAGTGCTGCGTGAAGAGCGCCGAGTGCTCGAGCCCGGTGGCCCGATCCCCGAACTCGAAACTCGTCCGCCCAGTGGCCCGGTGAAACCCGTGGTGGAGTTGGGCATGCGAGTCGTGGTGCCGCTGCCGCGGCAGATCGTGGCGCGTTAGTCCGGTCCGCCACCACCGGCGGACGGCGGCGGGATGCGCACCACCCGGTCGTCGTTCGGTGTCGGCTCGCCACCGTCGGATTTGTTGGCCGTAGACACCCAGATGGTCCCGTCCATCGCCGGAGACGCGCCGAGCAGGCGGCCGTATTTGTTGGCGACGAAAACGCTCGGCGGTGCGGTGACCGCGTAGGTCTTGGGGTCCGGCGTGGCCATCGCGAGCGCTTTCGCGTCGGTCAGCGAAATCGCCACGCCCTCGGGAGTTACCGCGCACCCCGCCACGCCCGGCCGGTCGGGCCAGGTCCAGGCGGTGGTGACCACGCCGTCGGGGCCGATCCGCTGGAGCCGGTCCATGGCAGGGATGCGGTCGGTGATCCAGATCTGGTCACCGCCGAGGCAGATATCGCCGGCCGAGCCGATCCCGGCGACCGCGACCTCGGTGGGCGCGTTCCCGTTGGAGCTCGGATTGTTCACCCGCAGTAGCTTTCCGGCCGTGCTCCCGGGATCGGCGGCTGCGGCGGGATTGCCGGTGTCGCCGGTGAGCACCAGCATCTGATCGGGTTTCGACCATTCGATCGCGCCGCGATTACCGTTGGCGCCCTTGGGGATTCCGGTCAGAACCGGTTTCGCCGGGCCGCCCTCGGCGAAGCGCACCACCCGATTGTCGCTGGGTGTGGTGATATAGGCGTAGATCAGCCCGTCCTCGGCGTAGGTGGGGGAGATCGCGATATCGCTCAAACCGCCGTCGCCCGCGGGGTCGACGTCGACCCGGGCCACTTCGATCGGCTGCTGTTCCGGCGCCACCTGCAGGATCCGGCCGGTACGGCGTTCGGCCACCAGCGCGTACCCGCCCATCTCGACCAGTCCGCCGGTGGTGTCGAGGCAGCTCACCACCACGGCCGGGTCCGGGTCGATACACGGACCGCTGGGCCGGGTGGTGGAACTCTCGGACTGCTGGGGTTTCTTGGGCTCGAGTTCCGCACCGTCCAGCGTCGGTTCCGGGGTGAACGGACTGGATGCGGAATCGTCGAATCGGGCGCAGCCGCTCAGCACCAACGCTCCGAGTACCAGCCCCACCGTCACGCGCCGCGCGCCAACCGACCTCATAATCTCCCAACGTAGTGGAAACGACGCCGACCGTGCCTCGAAGCCCCTGCCGCGGCGGGAAGCGTCCATTCGGCACGGGTACGTCCGCTCTGCGCCACGCAGCCGGCACGTGGCACGGACACGCCGCCGATTCAGCCGGTGCCGGGCAGTTCGTCGGCTTACTGTTGAGGAGTGAGTGCCAAGGCGAGAAACGGGTCCGCGTCCTCCGAGGCCGCGGGGCCCGGGAATCTGTCTACCGGGGAGCAGCGCGCGGTGTCGACCACCGCGGGCGGGGTCGGAAGTCCCTACGATTCTCCGACCGGCCAGTTCCCCCCGGTGGCCATGACGAAGGAGATTCCGGTGAACGCATCGGCGACCACCGGTGGCACACCGGCCGACACGCCCGGCCCCGGTGGCCCCGGCGCCCCCGGAAACCGGGACGACACCTACGACTATGCGAGCATCCCGCCGGCCGGTAATCAGCCCAACGGGGGCCTGCGCCGCCGCAACGGCGATTTCCGCCGCGGCACCCTCGACTTCGGGCTCTTCATCCTGCGGCTGGTCGTGGGAGCCACCTTCCTCTATCACGGCCTGCAGAAGCTGACGGGCTGGTTCCACGGTCCCGGCCTGGACGGCACCAGAACCATGATGGAGAGCAGCGGCTGGAAACATCCCTCGCTGGCCGCCGCCATGGTCACCGCCGGTGAGGTGGGCGGTGGGGCGCTGCTGATCCTGGGCCTGGCCACGCCGCTGGCCGCGGGCGCGGTGCTGGCGGTGATCCTGGACGCCTGGTTCTGGAAGCAGGGAATGCATCCCGGATTCCAGTACAAGGCCGGGCCGGGCGCGGTGGAGATGGAGAGCATTCTCCTCGGTACCGCGGTCGCTGTCCTCTTCACCGGGCCCGGACGCTGGTCGCTCGATCGCGGGCGGGGCTGGGCGGTCCGGCCGGGCGCGGGATCGTTCGGGGTCTTCGTCTTGGCGGTCGCCGCCGCGGTGCTCACCTACTGGTGGCTCCAGGACGGCAACCCGCTGACCGGTATCGGTCCCTTCGACTGACCCGGCAGACGCGAAGGCGCCCCCTCGGTTCCGTAGGTTCACGCGGTCGTCGCAACACTCCGTTCCTGGAGGTTGCGGCGACCGTGTCGTTCTGGTGAGGGGGCGGCCTTATCCGTCTTCGCCGGGATCAGGGGACGTGCCGGACCGCGCCCTTGTCGGCCGAGGTCGCCATCGCGGCATAGGCACGCAGCGCGGTGGTGACCGGCCGTTCCCGGTTCTGCGGCTGCCACGGCCGCTCGCGGGCCTCCATCTTGGCCCGGCGTTCGGCCAGAACCGCTTCGTCGACGACGACCTCCAGGGTGCGGGTCGCGACATCGATGCGGATCCGGTCGCCGTTCTCCACCAGGCCGATCACCCCGCCGCTGGCCGCCTCCGGCGAGATATGGCCGATCGACAGGCCCGAGGTGCCGCCGGAGAACCGGCCGTCGGTGATCAGGGCGCACTGTTTGCCCAGGCCCGCGCCCTTGAGGAACGCGGTCGGGTGCAGCATCTCCTGCATCCCCGGGCCGCCGGCCGGGCCCTCGTACCGCACCACGAGCACATCACCGGGCCGGATCTTCTTGCCCAGGATCACCGAGACCGCTTCCTCCTGGGATTCGACCACTACGGCCGGGCCCTCGAAGGAGAACAGTTCCTCGTCGATACCGGCGGTTTTGAGCACCGCGCCGTCGACGGCGAGATTGCCGCGCAACACGACCAGTCCGCCCTCGGCGGTGTAGGCGTGTTCGATATCGCGGATGCAGCCGCCCGCGGCATCGGTGTCCAGCGACGACCAGCGGTTCTCGGTCGAGAAGGGTTCGGTGGTGCGCACCCCGCCCGGGGCCGCGTGGAAGAGTTCCAGCGCTTCCTCGGACGCCCTGCCGGAACGGATGTCCCAGGTGTCGAGCCATTCGTCCACCGAGGCGCTGTGCACGGTCGTGACATCGGTTTCCAGCAGCCCGGCCCGGCGCAGCTCGCCGAGGATCGCTGGGATACCGCCGGCCCGGTGCACGTCTTCCATGTGGTAGTCCGAGTTCGGTGAAACCTTCGACAGTGTCGGCACCTTGCGGCTGATGGTCTCGATGGTGTGCAGATCGAAATCGATCTCGCCCTCCTGCGCCGCGGCCAGCGTGTGCAGGACGGTGTTGGTGGACCCGCCCATCGCCACGTCCAGAGCCATGGCGTTGCGGAAGGCTTTCTCGTTCGCGACATTGCGCGGCAGCACCGAGGCGTCGTCGTCGCGGTACCAGCGGGTCGCGATATCGACGACGATCGTGCCGGCGCGCTCGAACAGGGCGCGGCGGGCTGCGTGGGTGGCCAGTGTCGACCCGTTGCCCGGCAGCGCCAGACCCAGGGCCTCGGTGAGGCAGTTCATCGAGTTGGCGGTGAACATGCCGGAGCAGGAACCGCAGGTCGGGCAGGCGCTGCGCTCGACCTCGCTCAATCCGTCATCGGTCACCGCGGAATTCGCGCTGGCCGAGATGGCGGTGATCAGGTCGGTCGGGGCCTGCGCGACCCCGCCCACGACCACGGCCTTACCGGCTTCCATCGGCCCGCCGGAGACGAAAACCGCGGGGATGTTCAACCGCATGGCGGCGTTCAGCATGCCCGGGGTGATCTTGTCGCAGTTGGAGATGCACACCAGCGCGTCGGCGGTGTGCGCGTTCACCATGTACTCCACCGAATCGGCGATGATCTCCCGGCTGGGCAGCGAATAGAGCATGCCGCCGTGGCCCATGGCGATTCCGTCGTCCACCGCGATGGTGTGGAATTCCCGCGGTACCCCGCCCGCTTCCCGCACCGCGTCGGCCACGATCTCACCGACGTCCTTGAGATGCACGTGCCCGGGCACGAACTGGGTGTAGGAGTTGGCGATGGCGACGATCGGCTTGCCGAAATCGGAATCGGTCATACCGGTGGCCCGCCACAGGGCGCGGGCGCCGGCGGCATTGCGGCCGATGGTGGTCGTTCGGGAGCGAAGCGGTGGCATGAGTGTCCTCGGTCGGGTCGCGGGGCTGAAAGTTGCGACAGCGCCGTACCGCCCGGCGCGGGGACCGCGGTCGGGTGCGATCGGCGATTTTCCAGGCTACTCCCGTTCGGAAGCGGGCTCGGGGCCGGTATCGGCAGCCCTGGAGGGGGTCAGGAGTCGTCGGAGTCGGCGCGCGTCTTTCCGGAGCCACCGGCTGTGGGCCGGTCGGAAGTCGCGTCGCCCGGCGCCGTGTCGTCGGAAGTCGCGGGACCGGGCGCCGTGTCGTCGGAAGTCGCGGGACCGGGCGCCGTGTCGTGGGAACCCGCGTCGTGTCGTGCCGCGTCATCGGCTGCGGCGGCGGGTACCGAGTCATCGGACGCGCCGACGGGCGCGGGACTGCCGGCTTCGGTGCCGGGTGTCGCGTCGTCGGTGCCGGGTGTTGCGTCGTCGGTGCCGGGGGTGGCGTCGTCGGTGCCGGGGGTGGCGTCCTCGGACGCGGTGATGTCGGTGGTGCCGGTGTCGGAGGCGGCCGGGGCCGGGTCGGGGACCGCGAACGGGTCCGGGATGCGCCCGCCGGAGGCGTCCACCAGATCACGCAGCCGGTCGTAGCTCACCGCCGGCAGCGGCACCTCGCTGTCGTCGTCGAGATGGGCGCGGACGAATCCGCGTTTTGGGATGCTCAGACCCTTCAGCTGCGCCCAGTCGATATGCCGGGAAGAGAAGACCGAGCGCAGATCGAGTCCGGCCGGCGAGACCGTCGTCTGTGTCCGCACGATCCAGACGAGCACGGCAAGGGGGATCAACGCGAGCCAGAACAACCCGGCCGGCCAGCCGACGATGGGGAAGAACACGCACATCGCGAGGAGGAACACCCCGAGGAAGGACAGACGTGTCGTGCGGATCACACGCTTGGGTTCGGGCGGTGCCGTATCCCCACCCGTTACCTCCGCGGCAGCGGGGTTGTGGGACGATTCAGGAGGTGGCACGGACTGATGCGGTGATGACACCTCACCATCCTCGCATCATGGTGGACCGGCGTGAGCACCCGCTACCTTCCCACATAATGGGAAGTCGGCGGTCAGCTGTTTGACTCCGCACCACACGCACACATACCGTCATGCGCGTGAATCGAAACGAGTTGCTCGTAATCGGCCGGCGCGTCCAGCGCTGAGCCAGACGATCCGGAGTCGAATACGTCAGCTCGCACTGCGACGCGCCACCCTCGAACAGCCGCCGGCTGTCGAGGGCTTTTTTATGTCGGGACCAGTGAACGACAAGCAGTAAGGAACCAAGACGGTGAGCGCACCAACTACCCGGCCCGGGCCCGCGGCCCGCAGGCCCGCGCCTTCGAACCCGTCGGCTCCGGCCGGCGCTCCGACCACCCAGGCCAACCGCCGCCAGGTCCCGCCCGAGCGGGTCACCGGCGCGCAGTCCGTCGTCCGCTCCCTCGAGGAGCTCGGCGTCGATACCGTATTCGGTATTCCGGGCGGTGCTGTCCTTCCTGTTTACGATCCGCTCTTCGATTCGACCAAGGTGCGCCATGTGCTCGTGCGGCACGAGCAGGGCGCGGGCCACGCGGCCACCGGATACGCCCAGGCCACCGGCAAGGTCGGTGTGTGTATGGCGACCTCCGGTCCCGGCGCGACCAATCTGGTGACCCCGATCGCGGACGCCCAGATGGACTCGGTGCCGATGGTCGCGATCACCGGTCAGGTCGGCCGCAGCCTCATCGGTACCGACGCCTTCCAGGAAGCCGATATCTCCGGCATCACCATGCCGATCACCAAGCACAACTTCCTGATCAAAGAGGGCGTCGATATCCCGCGCATCCTCGCCGAGGCCTTCTACCTGGCGTCGAGCGGCCGGCCCGGGGTGGTGCTGGTGGACATCCCCAAGGATGTGCTGCAGGAACAGACCACCTTCAGCTGGCCGCCGGAGATGCGGCTGCCCGGCTACCGTCCGGTCACCAAACCGCACGGTAAGCAGGTGCGCGAGGCCGCCCGGTTGATCGCCGAGTCCAGCCAGCCCGTGCTCTACGTCGGCGGCGGGGTGATCAAATCCGAGGCGTCGGCCGAACTGCTCGAGCTCGCCGAGCTCACCGGTATCCCGGTGGTCACCACCCTGATGGCGCGCGGCGCGTTCCCCGACAGCCATGAACTCAATATGGGTATGCCGGGTATGCACGGCACCGTGGCCGCGGTGGCCGCCCTGCAGAAATCCGATCTGCTCGTCACCCTCGGCGCCCGCTTCGACGACCGCGTCACCGGGCAGCTGGATTCCTTCGCGCCCGACGCGTTGGTCATCCACGCCGATATCGACCCGGCCGAGATCGGTAAGAACCGGCACGCGGATGTGCCGATCGTCGGCGACTGCCGTGAGGTGATCACCGAACTCATCGAGACGCTGCGCGCCGACCCGGCCGGTTTCGAACTCGACCTGACCGCCTGGCGGACCTACCTCGACGGCATCCGCGACGCCTACCCGCTCGGCTGGAGCAAGCCGTCGGACGGGTCGGTGTCGCCGGAGTTCGTCATCGAGACCCTGGGCCGCCTGGCCGGCCCCGACGCCATCTACTGCGCGGGTGTCGGCCAGCACCAGATGTGGGCCGCCCAGTTCATCAAGTACGAGAAGCCGCGGACCTGGCTGAACTCCGGCGGCGCCGGGACCATGGGGTACGCGGTTCCCGCCGCGATGGGCGCCAAGATGGGTCAGCCCGATCGCGAGGTGTGGGCGGTCGACGGTGACGGCTGCTTCCAGATGACCAATCAGGAACTCGCCACCTGCGCGGTGGAGGGTGTGCCGATCAAGGTCGCGCTGATCAACAACGGCAACCTGGGTATGGTCCGCCAGTGGCAGACCCTGTTCTACGACCAGCGTTACTCCAATACCGATCTCAAGACCCACGGTCTGCGGATCCCCGATTTCGTGAAGCTGGCCGAGGCCCTGGGCTGCCACGGTATCCGGGTGGAGAAGGAAGAGGACGTCGAGGCCGCGATCCGCGAGGCGCAGTCGATCAACGACCGTCCCGTGGTGATCGATTTCATCGTCGGTAAGGACGCCCAGGTGTGGCCGATGGTCGCCGCCGGCACCAGTAACGACGAGATCATGGCCGCGCGCGGTATCCGCCCGCTGTTCGACGAGGACGAGCAGGCCGCCGAACCCGCCGTCATCCACGAGGCCATGAACCGCGAGCAGGCCGAGACCGAGGGGAACCCGTCATGAGCACCACCCACACCCTCAGCGTCCTGGTCGAGGACAAGCCCGGCGTGCTGGCCCGGGTCGCCAGCCTGTTCTCCCGGCGCGGATTCAATATCGAATCCCTGGCCGTCGGCGCCACCGAGGTCAAGGAGATCTCCCGGATGACCATCGTGGTCACCGTGGACGATCTTCCGCTGGAGCAGGTCACCAAACAGCTCAACAAGCTGGTGAATGTGATCAAGATCGTCGAGCAGGACCCGGAGACCTCCGTGGCCCGCGAACTGATCCTGGTGAAGGTCCGCGCCGACGCCAGCGTGCGCACCCAGGTGATCGAATCGGTCAACCTGTTCCGCGCCAAGGTCATCGACGTCTCGCCCGACGCCCTCACCGTCGAGGCGACCGGCACCCGGTCCAAGCTCGACGCGCTGCTGCGCATGCTCGAGCCGTACGGCATCCGGGAGATCGTGCAATCCGGGGTGGTGGCCGTGGGCCGCGGACCGAAGTCCATCACCGCCACCCGCTGATCCGTGGCCGGGCGCACCCCGCGCCCGGCCGCATTACGTGCCTCGTTTACCGTTTCCCGCGTTTCGCGGGTTCGAATAAGTCAGAAGGGATACCACCAAGTGGCAGTCGAGATGTTCTACGACGACGATGCCGACCTGTCGATCATCCAGGGCCGTAAGGTCGCGGTGATCGGTTACGGCAGCCAGGGGCACGCGCATTCGCTGAGCCTGCGCGATTCCGGCGTCGAGGTCCGCATCGGCCTCAAGGAAGGCTCCAAGTCGCGGGCCAAGGCCGAAGAGGCCGGGCTGACCGTGGGCACCCCCGCCGAGGTCTCGGAGTGGGCCGACGTCATCATGCTGCTCGCCCCCGACACCGCGCAGGCCTCGATCTTCACCAATGACATCGAGCCCAATCTGAAGGACGGCGACGCCCTGTTCTTCGGCCACGGCCTCAATATCCACTTCGGCCTGATCAAGCCGGCCGCCGAGATCACCGTCGGCATGGTCGCCCCCAAGGGCCCCGGCCATCTGGTGCGCCGCCAGTTCGTCGACGGCAAGGGTGTCCCCGCCCTGATCGCCATCGACCAGGACCCGAAGCGCGAGGGCCAGGCCCTGGCGCTGTCCTACGCCAAGGGCATCGGCGGCACCCGCGCCGGCGTCATCAAGACCACCTTCAAGGAAGAGACCGAAACCGACCTCTTCGGTGAGCAGGCCGTGCTGTGCGGTGGCACCGAGGAACTGGTCAAGACCGGTTTCGAGGTCATGGTCGAGGCCGGTTACGCCCCGGAGATGGCCTACTTCGAGGTGCTGCACGAGCTGAAGCTGATCGTCGACCTGATGTACGAGGGCGGTATCGCCCGCATGAACTACTCGGTCTCCGACACCGCCGAATTCGGTGGCTACCTGTCGGGCCCGCGGGTCATCGACGCCGACACCAAGAAGCGGATGCAGGACATCCTCAAGGACATCCAGGACGGCACCTTCGTCAAGCGGCTGGTCGCCAATGTCGAGGGCGGCAACAAGGAGCTCGAGGGCCTGCGCAAGCAGAACGCCGAGCACCCGATCGAGGTCACCGGTAAGAAGCTGCGCGACCTGATGAGCTGGGTGGACCGGCCGATCACCGAAACCGCCTGAGCGGTTCGCCGACGAGCGCTGAAAGGGGCCCTTCCGCAGCTTGCGGGAGGGCCCCTGCCGTAACCGAGCCCTGTATTCAGATCATATTCTGATATACGATGTCATCGTGAGCCTGACTGCCGATGACCACGTCACCTTTTCCGACCTGTCGCGGCATCCCAAAGAGGTTGCCGAGCGAGCCACCCGGCTCGGCCGGGTGCGCATCACGCACCGCGATGCGGTGGATTTCTATCTCACGGCCGCCGACCGGCAAGACTTACGGGACGAGTCGCTATCGGCCGCTTCCCGGCTCTTTCTGGCCCTACTGAAACACGACGCGGCCGCCGCGACGCTGCGCTTGGCTATCCCGGATGTATTTCCCTGGGTGCGGCACCTCTCCGAAGAGGAAATCCGGGAATTCACGGTCGAACTGGCCGAAGTGCTCTCGGACGCAGCCGAATTGGATGCCGACCCCGCTGTCCGAGAGGCCATTGCGGGATGGCGGGCAACTGCGCGCATCAAGGCCGACCCGGACGGGTATCGCGCAGCGCAAACTCCGACCAGCGGTGATTTCGGCCCTGTGGACCTCACCATATGAGCCCGAAGCGTGGCGACCGGGTTACAGTGCCCGCGCCGGATGGCGAGTGGGAAGTCCGCTTCGGTACCACCGATGCAGTTCGTGGTTGGGAGGAGCTCTGTCGGCTGGCGCTGCCGAATACTCGCCGCTGTTTCGAGGTGCTTCGTGCCGACCCGCGCTCGCGTACGAACCCCGATCGTCAGCACCGACTGCGTGGCGACCTCGGCACACATCGGCACAATGGAGCCGACCTCGAGCAGTGGGAGTACGAGGTGACGAGCGGCGGCCGGATTCGATATGTGATCGACGACGGCAGCCGTACGGTATGGCTCGTCTACGCATCGCCGCGTCACCCCAAGGACACGGACCGATGATGCCACCCACGTGACCGGCCCGTACCGGAAGTTGGTGCGTTCCGAGTGGAGAACCCGCTCGACCGCGTAATGCGCCGCCGACTCGAACGGCGTGGTGGCTACCTGCCGGGCCCGCGGGTCATCGACGCCGGCACCCGCCCGATGAGTTTCGCCGTGCTCCCGGGTCTGTACCTGTACGTGCCCGATCACCGCATCCGAGGAGAGCGCCATGACCGCCACCTACACCTTCGACGTTTTCTCCAGCCTCGACGGCTACGGCTCCTACGGAGAAGGCGGCGACTGGGGCGGCTACTGGGGGAAGCAGGGTCCCGAACTGCTCGACCGCCGATTCGAACTGTTCGGCACCGAGCAGCGGATGATATTCGGCGCCAACACCTTTCGGCAGTTCGTGGAGATGCTGGGCGCGAGCACCGAAGAGTCCGGGGTGGGTGACCCCTGGGTCACCCGGATGCGGAACCTGCCCACGACGGTGGTGTCGAGTACTTTGGCGGGGTCACTCGACTGGCCGGACGCGACCATCGCGAGCGGAGACGCCGTCGATATCGTCGCCCGGCTCAAGGCGGAGTCCGAGTTGCCATTGCGGTCACACGGCAGCCTGTCGATGAACTGGGCGCTATTGGCCGCCGGCCTGGTCGACCGGGTACAGGTGACGATCTTCCCGGTGATCACCGGGCGGACCGGCACGGACCCGATCTTCGGCGGCGCGGCCGACTTCGATCTGGAGCTGATCGAGAGCCGGACGCTCGACGGCGATATCCAAGAGCTCATCTACCGTCCCACCCTGCACGTGTAACGTTCGGGCGGCGCTTCTCGCGCGCTCCCGCTACCACTCAGTCCAGCACGGCGTATGCCTCAACCTCGACCAGCACATCGGGCTCGAACAGGTAGTCGACACCTATCGCCGACAAGGGCGGCAACGGCTGGGGTATTCCGAGCTCCTCGACGACGCGCTCGATACCCGCGACGAAGTCGCTGTACTTGTCCGGGGTCCAGTGCGTGACGAAGAAGCGCAGCCGGACGACATCGGCGAAGGTCGCTCCCGCCCCCGCCAGCCCGCGTGCCGTATTGCGCAGGGCATGGGCGACCTGACCGGCGAGATCGCCGGTGGCCACGGGATTGCCGGCGGCGTCGCGCGCGATCTGGCCGGCCACGTGTACCTGCCGGGCGCCCGAGCCGATCGCGACATGGTGATACGGCACGGGGGCGAACATGCCTTCGGGGGTGAGCAACTGCACTGCCATGAGGGACCCTTTCATTGATCCAACCAGGTATCCGATATCTACCTGGTGTCCGAAGGGAACTTCAACGAGACTAGGTGTCATGCCGGAAACCGCGCCACCGCCCCCGGGCCCGCAACTCACGCAGGCCCACCGCGAACTGCTCGATCAGGTCCTCGACAAATGGTCGCTCCAGGTGCTCGACGCGCTGTGTGAGCACGGCCCGCTGCGCTTCAACGACTTGCGCCGGGCCATCCCGGTGGTGACACAGAAATCACTCACCACCGCGCTGCGGCGGCTCGAACGCAATGGGATGGTCGACCGGGTCGTCACAAACACCCGGCCGGTCGCCGTCGAGTATCGGCTGACGCCGCTCGGCCGGTCGCTACAGGACCTCATCGACGCGCTCCTGCGCTGGGCCACCGGCACCCTGCCCGAGGTCGAACGTGCCCGCACCCGGTTCGACCAGCAGGTGGAAGCCGGACAGGCCTCCCCACGTACGAGCTGAAGTGACGCGGGGGAGTCGACGAACCGTGCGGCCCCGGCGGCGCGGACCGACAGTGTCCGCGCCGAACCACGATCAGTAGGCTCGACGCCCGTATCGGATCGACCGATGCGAACCCGGTATGTTCGAGATCGCTCGACACCACAGGAGGATTCACGATGAATGAAGTCCACGGTATGTCGGTCGACATCCGGACCCCCGACGGTGTCGCCGACGCGTACGTCACCCACCCCGACGACGGGGCCGCCCACCCGGGAGTGCTGCTGATCCAGGACGGTTTCGGCCTGCGGCCCAGCCTGCGTGCCATGGCCGACCGTATCGCCGCGCACGGCTACACCGTTCTGCTGCCGAACGCCTTCTACCGGCACGGTCCCGCGCCGGTGATCGAGCTACCGGATTTCATCGACCCGGAGGCGCGGCCGGAGATCTTCCAGCAGCTCTTCCCGATGATCCGCGAGCTGACACCCGAGCTGCTGCGCTCCGATGCCGGAGCCTATCTCGCCTGGCTGGCCGCGGCGCCACAGGTCGCCGCGGGGAAGGTCGGTGTCACCGGTTATTGCATGGGTGCGCGACTCGCGGTGCTGGTCGCGGCCGCGTTCCCCGATCGGGTCGCGGCGGTGGCCGGATTCCACGGCGGACCGCTGATCACCGAGAGTGCGGACAGCCCGCATCTGCTCGTCGAGAACATCACGGGGGAGCTGTATTTCGGCCACGCCGGCGAAGACGTGGAGAAGGCGCCCGATCATTTCGATCGGTTCGACAAGGCGGTCGCGGCGGCCGGTGAGCGCCACCGCACCGAGGTCTACGAGGGTGCGAAACACGGCTACACCCAGGCGGATACCGCCGCCTACGATGCCGAGTTCGCCGAACGGCACTACCGTGAACTGCTGGCCCTGTTCGACCGCACTCTGCGGGGGTAGCCGAGCCGGGTCGTCGGGGTGGAGCTGTGCCGCCCGGCGGACCGGGCGAACCCGGTTACCGGCGGATTACGGTCGTCCGCCGGAAGCTTCGTGCTGTTGAGGCGCCACGCCGCCGAGCAACATATCGACGGCTGCTTCGATATCGGCCGCCTCGACCGGTTCGGTGCGTAGGAACAGGCGGAACCAGATCGCCCCGGCGAGCATATCCATGATCAGGCGGGGATCGGCCCCGTTATCGAGTTCGCCGCGTTCGACCGCCCGGCGGAAGATCGGGTGTTCGCGGGCGGCGCGGTCGGCGAAGAACATGCGGCCGATCGCCGCCAGCGACGGCCGACCGGGGGAGGCCGCCAGGACAGCGGCCGCGATGGGGGCGGTCGCAGCATCGGTGAGCAGGCGGTGAATGCTCCGGGCCGTCTCGACGAGATCGCCGCGGAGGCTGCCCGTGTCGGGCACCGGGAAAGTGAGCAGATCCGACCCGGTCAGCGCGGCGGCGAGCACCTCGTCCTTGGATTTCCACCACCGGTAGAGGGTCGTCTTGTTGACACCGGCCCGCAGCGCGACCGACTCCATGGTCAACCCCTCGTACCCCGCGGTGGCGAGTAGTTCGAGGGTGGCCGCGAAGATCGCCTCGGCCCGGCGGGGCCGGGCGGTCGTGCTCGTATCGGCTGCCTGATCCATATGGCGACAATACAACGCAACGTTGCGTTGCATAGCCGAGCTCGATACAGTGCAACGCAACGTTGCGTTGCATTTGGAGGTGTTATGGCTCTTCCCGTGGTTCTGGTGCACGGCATCCGGCTCAGTGGCCGCTGCTGGGTTGCCGTCGAGGCCGATATCGGCACCGAGCGATCCGTGGTGACCCCCGACCTTCCCGGGCACGGTGCACGTCGCGGCGAACGTTTCACCATGCCCGCGGCGATCGACACCGTCCGCGCGGCAATCGACAGCGTCGGCGGCCGGGCCCTGGTCGTCGGGCATTCGCTGGGCGGCTACGTCGCCATCGCGGCGGCCGCCGAACTCGGCGACCGCGTGGCCGGTCTGGTGGTCGCCGGGTCGACGCGTATTCCGAACGCCGCCCTGACGATTCCCTTCCGGATCGCTCATCTGCTCCTGTCGGCCCAGCGCGACGGAGGCGAGCGGCTCAGCCGCCGCCTCTTCGACGCCGTCCTCCCCGCGCAGGTCGCCGCTGCTGTGGCGGCGGGCGGTATCGCCACCGAAGTTATTCCCGATATCGCCAGGGCCACTGCAACTTTCGATCCGCTCGGCGAACTCCGTCGATACGCCGGCCCCGTCTGGCTGATCAACGGGAGCCGCGACCATTTCCGCGGTCACGAGCAGCGTTTCGCCGCGGCCGTGCCCCGGACGAGGCTGCTCGTGGTGCCCGGGGCCGGGCATTACCTGCCCCTGGCCGAACCGCAACGCTTCGCCCGCCTGATCCGCGATATCGCCGACGGTCGCGATCTCCGCGAGTCTTCGCACGGCCGCGGTGTCGACGGGGTGCGGGCCCTTGCCCCGCCCGCTTCTCCGTGACGTGATGATCGACCGGTCGGCCGAAATCGCTGTGGCACAAGTGTTTACAAAGGTCCATATGCGGCGGTGTGTCCCGAGGTGGTTAACTCGTTGCGGCGGACAGCGGCGCCGGAGCGAGGAGTAGATCGTGGCAGACCACAAGGGTTCGACGGACCTTCGGCAGGACCGGGCACACAGCGCCCGCATCTACGACTACTTCCTGGGCGGCAAGGACAACTATCCCGCCGACCGGGAAGCCGCGGCGAAGATCGAGCAGGCCATCCCGTCGGTGCGCGGCGTGGCGCGGGACAACCGCGCGTTCATGGTGCGCGCCGTGCGTCACCTCAGTGAGCTGGGGATCCGCCAGTTTCTCGATATCGGCACCGGAATCCCCACCGAACCGAACCTGCACCAGGTGGCGCAGGAGAGGACACCCGACGCCCGGGTGGTCTACGTGGACAACGATCCGATCGTGCTCGCCCACGCGCGGGCCCTGCTGGTCGGAACACCCGACGGTGTAACCCAGTACGTGCAATCCGATCTGACCGCCCCCGACCGGATCCTGTCCGCGGCCGCGGTGCGGGAAACCTTGGATTTCGACCGACCGGTGGCCTTGAGCCTCATCGCCCTGTGCCATTTCGTTCCCGGCGACCGCATCTACGACATCGTCGATACCCTCCTCGCGCCGCTGCCGTCCGGTTCGTACCTGGTGATGACCCATCTGACCACCGATTTCGCCCCCGCCATGGTCGAGGGCACCGTGCAGGCATACCGGCAGAGCGGGATCGAGATGGAGGCCCGCGACTACGCCGGAGTCTCGCGCTTCTTCCGTGACCTGGAGTTGCTGGAGCCCGGCATCGTCGCGATCGAGAACTGGTATCCCGAAGGGGCGCAGTCGCCGGCGGCCGAGGTCACCGAGCTGCCGACCGGTGCCCCCCGCCCCCCGGCCGCCGGCTACGCGGCCGTAGGCCGCAAGAAATAACAGTCGTCGATTGCCCGCAGCGCCCCCGACCCCGTGGTCGCGGTGGCGCCGCGGCGCACGACAAGGGAGTCGCAGACCTCGCCGCCGACGCGGTGAACCGCCCGTCGGCCCGCTTCCTCCTACCCGCCGCATGCGTCCTACCGGTCGCTTTCCGCCATCAACCGTATTGAGGCCGTACTGCGAGATGGACACGAAACAGTGTCGAGACCGCCGCTGCCGCCCCCAGCGTGGAATCCTCGAAGATCGACATGCCGTGAGCACGTGACAGGCACCCGGAGCCACACAGCGTTCGCTAGGAGGCGTGATGACCGCAGGTGGATTCGACCCCACATACAGCCCCACAGCAAGCCCCGCCGGCAGCATCAAACCCGCCGGCCTGGGCAAACGCGCGGTAGCCAGGTTCGTCGACTGGATCATCGCCGGCATCATCGGCGCCATCTTCTTCTGGCTCCTCGGCACGGTCTGGGACCTCCCCGACTGGGTCTCGGTCCTCCCCGGCGCCGGCTTCGGCTGGCTGTACTTCGTTCTCTTCGAAGTGTCCTCCGGCTCGACACCCGGCAAAAAACTCCTCAGCCTGCATGTCAATGGTTCGGGTACAGCACCGAAACCCAGCCTCAAGGACTCCGCGGTCCGCAACGCCTACATGCTGCTCAACCTGATCCCGTGGGTGGGCGGGTTGCTGTGGTTCGTCGCGGCGATCGCCATCGCGTTCACGATCAGCTCGAGTCCGACGAAGCAGGGTTGGCACGACAACGCGGCGGGTGGGACCCAGGTCATCGACACATAGTTTTGGTAATTCCGACGGCCGCTTGTCGCTACCGCACCAACCGGTGCGGTAGCGATAAGCGTTGTCGCACCGGTGAACGAGTCACCGTCGTCTTCGCGCTCGCGTTCGTCTCCGCGCGTATGTTGATCATCTGAGATCGTGTCGCAGAGGAACTGACGTTTCCGCATTGTTCGGCGTACGGATGTTACTGCTGCGGATCATCGCGGCGGATTCAGTCGCCATGTAGTCGTGGCACTCAGATACTGGACGAGATCTCCCGTATGAACGCATCCCACTCGGCCGGGGCGAAGACGAGCATGGGTCCAGCGGGGTTCTTCGAATCCCGGACACCGACCGCATCGGTCGCATGCGCGACCTCCACGCAATCTCCGCTCGGTTGGCTATAGCTACTCTTGAACCAGCTAACGCCGGTTAGATCCCTGGTCACGCGCCAAACTCCTCTGCGATCTCCTGTATCAGGCGCCTACTGTCGTCGGCACTCAACGCTACCGCGTGAAGATCTGCCAAGGCTTGCCTGTGGCGTTCGATCGCGCTGTCTTCCTCCAAGAACAGCGCTCCCGTAAAGCCCTCCACGAACACGACCGGCGGTTCCGGGGCGCGAGCTGTACGCAGGGTTGGGAACTCGAAGAGGGTGAACGACTGGACGATCAATCCAGAGTGCCCGCCGACACCGAATGGAATCACCCGGATGGAAACATTCGGCATCCTTCCCAGATCGACGAGGTGCTGAGCCTGACCGGCCATCACATGGCGTCCCCCCACCTGGTGTCGCAATGCTGCTTCCGAAAGCAGTACATCGATTGTGAACTGCTGATTCGCAACAAGTCTGCGTTGCCGCCTCTCCATCAGCTCGAGTCGCCGGTCGACGTCTACCGCCGGCATTTCGGGGTCGGCCGTCCGAACCAGCCACCGGCGATACTCGGCAGTCTGCACCAACCCGGGCAGGAGCGTCAGCTGGAATGCGGTCATCCGGGAGCACGCCTGCTCGAGGCTCATGAAGTGGTCGAAGTGTGGGTTCACCACATCGGCGTAGGTGCGCCACCACCCACGCGACGGATCGCCCTTCGCCACCTTCACTTCTTGGACAAGGCCCAGAACCTCATCCGTTACTTCGTCGTCGGCCCCATAGAACTCCAGTAGATCCCGGAACTGCGCGGTACTGATCCGAACCGGTTGCCCCTCTTCCAACCTCCCGATCCCTTGCTTGGACACTTCGATCGCCAAGCCTGCGGCCAACTGACTCTTCTTGGATTGGACCCGCAGTTCCCGAAGTCGCCGCCCCAAAGCGCGCCGTGGAAGAGTCGAACCAATAGCCATGCCCACCCTCGCTATCTCATCGTGGTCCAGTACGGACCTATGTTTTCTGGACCTACCCATACTGGACGCCTGGTGACCTGGCCGGATGGTCCCGAATAGCCTTTTCAGCGACCAGCTTTCGGTGTCTACTGTATCCACCCGATGACCGCAAACTCGGATAAACCCCGAGCGCAAATACTTTCATTGCGCATATTCAGAAAGCTGCCGGAATCGCATTGCCGTGCCGGCATGAATTGCCATGCGCGGTCACCGGCCAAATCGCCATCTCCGAAAAAGGGATAGAACAGATGACGTTACGTCCGGTGAACGAAATACAGCACCCGCATCGACCCCGCGCGATCGGTTATCTTCGAACCGACCTCTCGCCCTATGAGGCCCGCGACATGGAAGCTATCCGTCGACTCGCCCGATGGCAGCGTCACACGCTGGTCTACGTAGTCCGACTCGGCCCCGACTCCGTCCCGGACGCCATCGGTCACGTCCTCGAGATCGTTCGCGCGACCGGCACAACAACGCTGATCACTCCCGACCTCGCGCATCTCGAAAACCACCCCGGCCGAGTCTGCGAGACCTGCGACCTCATGACGGTGTGTCCGGGGCAGCTCTGGATGAAAATTGGTACGAATCCACATGACGTTCCCCACGAACCCGTCTGGTTGCCAGAGGTCTGGCACAGCGAGCCCGACACCCGGCTGCAAATCGCAGACGCGCACCACATCATGCAGACCCACCTGGATTGCACTCCCTTGGACTGCCCCCGTAAAGCCGCCGCTTTCGCCCTCCTGGTAGAGGCCGGCAAACTCGTCCCCGCCACCCGCAGCCCCCGCGCCGTCTCTCGCGGCCTCACCTATCCGCTGGTTGGGCCGCCCACCCCGAGCACGTGCCCATCCCTCGCGATGCTGCAACGGCTACTGACTGTTCTCACGCGGGCGCGGCCATGAACACCCACGCAATCCAACAGGTCGGCGCCGATGTACACCTCACAGTCTTCCTCGACGGCCTCCGCCTCGACTACCGAGCCCACCCCACCGCCGCGGAACGCTTCCTCCAGGAGTGGACCGCACACCACGGCGCCCACACGGCTGCCGTCCTCTGTGAAGATCCGGCCGACCTCCCACGTCTCCCGTGTGAACGCCTCTACCTGGACCGCTGAAGCCTCCACGCCCAACGCTGGTGACCTCCGGCCACCCTTCCCCTGTGTTGACCCGAGCAACCAAGGGCGAACCCGGGCGCGGCTCTCGCGTCCGTCGTGGCAGGGGGGCAAAGTGTTCAATTCGGCCGACGGCTACACCGAGTTTGCGAACTCCGCGTACCTCTCCGCCAATCTATCTCGCGAGGGCTTGTCGACGGACCTATGCGGAAGGGAAATCGCCCTGCCGTGCATCTCTTGTAGCCCGTGTTTCAACATCGGGCCGTCTTCTTCTTCGAGAAGATCTCGGTTGATTTCGACCTGATAGTTCGGAGTGATTCCCAGGTAGTTGCGATCGTAGGCTGCATGATGGATTTTGCAGAGACTCAGGCCGTTGCTGACTTCAGCGTTCCCATGCGGTTTCGCGTCAGAGATGATGTGTGCTGCGTCGAGAAGGGGACCGTGCTTCAGATTGCACACCGTGCACTGACCGCTGTATGCGTGCAGGACTCTCCCGCGGAACTCAGGCTGATGTAGCCGCTGCTTGGTGATCCTCTCTGCGTACTTCTTCTCCAGCGGATGAAGATGGAGAGGGTCGTCCACGGAGAGCAGTGTTTCGTCGAGCGCGATGAGGAACCGTCTGTTCGCTGGATCGTCGGCCACCGCATAGACAGGGAAGATCGGTACAAACAGCCCCGGCTTGATCTTCCGAAGCAGAATGAACGGCAGTCGGAGTTCATAAGCTCGGCGAAGCTTCTTGTTGTCTCCGGCAGTGCTGCCCTCGCGGTACGCGTACGCAAACAGTGATTCGGTCACGTCCTCGTCCGCGTATCTACCCTGCGGGTCCGACAGGATCGACAACGTCCCGTGCATGTCAGCGGGGTTCCGGATGCCGCGACTGTGGTCAATCAGTCGATGCACCTCTCCATCGACAGTGAACCTCGAAAGTTGCTCCCGAGTGACAACTCCGGTATCGCGGGCCATCTCCTCGAGGTGGTCGAAAATCGCCTGTCGCAGAATGGTTTCAGCACTGATGTCCACCAGTGGATTCTGTCAGGCCCGATCGGCTCGTGCCCGACATCGACGCCAAAGGCTTTAGTAGACAACGAACCACGAGTCGGTCTGCGCACCGCGTGTGACTGTGGTTGGTCGGTCCCAGGGGCCCGATGGAGGCGGCGCGGCGACTATCGGGATGCTATGCCGGACGCGAACTGCCAACCGTTGGCGATGGAGGCGATGTCGTCCATCAGGAACTACTGGAGCTCGAGGGAACCGATCCAAGGGTCCCGCCGTCCAACCTTGTATCCAGTTCGGACCCCAGCGGGCCGACCGAGTCGGCCCGGTACACCGGCCGGCTGGACAGAAGGGGAGGACGCGCCATGTCGATTGATCGAGCCGCACACCAGGTGGGTGGCCGATGCGCCCGGAACGGTTTGCCTGCGGGAAGCACCCGAACCGCCCGGCTATCCGACCTCCGTGCGAGGATGAACCAGGACGAGGGAGCCAGGGAGAGAGAGGGTTCGGCCCATGGAACAGGCCACCGTGTACCGCTGGAACATCCGCAACGGGACCGGGGTGCTGTCGCGGCCCGATGGTTCACTGGCGTGGTTCCACATGTCCAGCGTCGCACAGTCCGATGTGCTGACTCTGCAGCAGGGCGACGTGGTCGACGCCGAGATCGAGAACGTACCCCAAGGGGAGTACGCCAGTCGCGCTGTATCAGTGCGACGCCACGCGCAGTAACTGTTGTTTCCTTTGTCGCGGCGATTGTCACGGCCCTGCTGGGATGGCCCGCGACTGCCGCGGCGCAGCCCGGCCATTACGATTTCCACCCCAACGACACTCGCTACCGCTACGACGGTGAGCATGGTTCGTTCACCGGCGATGTGATCTATGCCAGCCAACACCCCGATGGCGGTAACCGGCTCATCTGGTCGCTGCGTCTGTCTCCCAAGGTGCAAAGCCTCATCCAAGGTCCGATGTCATGCGGTGCCTCGGTGCACGGCAAGTCCGGCTACCACGACTCTCATCCGTCGATCCCGGCTGACTACTGGTGGCATTCGGTCGTGACAGGGCTGGCTCTGGATAAGACCTACACGTTGTACGCGAAGTGCGACTTCACGGCCACGAACGGGCACACCACCGCCCCTGGCAACGTCCAATTCACCGTCGAGTTCACCATGTACTCGGCCTGAGCGCATCCAGGCCCACTGCTCTCGTGGTCAGTGGGCCTGGGGTTGGCCGAGCGAACGTAGGTAGATGAGCGTTGCCTGGACTCGTCGATCACCGTCGAGTAGAGGAAGTTTCGCGAAGATGGCGCCGATGTGTTTGCGCACGGCGGCTTCCGAGACGGTAAGGACCTCCGCTATGCCGGAATTCGTCTTGCCCTCCGCCACCAAGGCGAGCACTTCCCTTTCGCGAGCGGTGAGATCGGCCAGGGGAGTGCGGTGCCGGCTCGACTTGACGAGGGCTCGGACGACCTCTGGGTCGACGATCGTTTCGCCCGCGGCGACCCGGGAGACGGTGTCGAGGAACTGCCGGACGTGTCCGACGCGCTCTTTCAGGAGGTACCCCACACCGGCAGTCGAATCGTCGCCGAGTAGGTCGTCGAGATAGGCGACTGAAACGTACTGTGACAGAACCACTATCGGTAGGCGTGGATCGCGACGGCGTAGTTCGGCGGCGGCGCGGAGGCCGTCGTCGGTGCCCTGTGGTGGCATCCGTACGTCGGTGATCACCAGGTCCGGCGTGTATGCCGCATACGCATGGAGGAGACCCGGTGCGTCGCCGACTGCCGCGCTCACCTCGTGCCCGGCCGAGGTGAGCACACTCTCCAGCCCGGCGCGTAGCAGCGGGCTGTCCTCGGCCAGCACGATCCGTAGTCGAGAGGGTGGGGCTGTCACACTGTGCACTCCATCCGGATGGTCGTCGGTCCGCCGGGCGGGCTGGATACCGTCAGTTGTCCGTCCAGGGCCGCGAGGCGGCGTTGCAGGCGGTCGAGGCCGTGGCCGCCCACAATGTGGGCGCCGCCCGGCCCGTCGTCGGTGATGCTCACAATCCACTGTGTACCGGTGTGGGTGCCGTGGAGGTCGACCCGGGTGGCGTCGGTGTGCCTGGCGACGTTGGTGAGGGATTCGGCGGCGAAGACGTAGGACATGTGCTCGACGGCCGGTGGTAGCCGGTTTCCCGGGCCGGACGCGTCGTCGAGGTCGATGCGGATATCGAGTGGTAGGTCCGCCGCGAGATCGATCAGCGCCGGACCCAATCCGCGTTCGGTCAGGACCCGGGGCGAGAAGCCGCGCAGGACGGCCCGCAGTTCGCTCAGGGTTTCGTCGACCTGCCGGTGGGCTTCGGCGGCGACGCGGCCTGTGGGTCCGTGCGCGTCCTGGGATTCGGCGAGGCCCAGGGTCATCGACAGGGCGACGAGCCGATGCTGGACACGGTCGTGCAGTTCGGATTCGAGAAGTTCGCGCTCGAACCCTTCTGCTTCCAGCAGCGCGGAACGGGAGTTCTCGATCCGGGCGGCTTCGCGCTGCCAACGGTCGGCGTCGGGGGTCAGCAGTGTCCGGGCCACCAGCGTTTCGAGCGCCGACCAGGCGCTGAGGAGTACCAACAGCAAGATCGCGGCGATGAACCCCGCGCCTGCGCAGATCCATGCTTCCGTCGGCTCGTCGACCACCCAGGGGCCGAGGTCGAAGTAATCACTCCGGACCAGGCGCGGCGCGGCGAGCAGGACCGCGGCGAGGATGAAACCGAACCCTGCCAGGCAGCACACCGCACCGCCGAACACAGTGGTGGCGACGAGGTAGATGGCGTGCCGGGCAGTGGGCAACCGGCGCTCGGCCGCGGCGGCCCGCACCCGGGCCGCGGCGTGGTCCGCGGTGTCGGGGTCGACGAGTCGGAGCCGAGCGCACTGGAGTCGCAGCATGGGCTCCCACAGGGCCGCCCGCAGATCGCGGGTCAGTCCGAGCAGCACTACCGGCACGAAACCGACCGCCGTGGCCGCTGTGAGGATGCCACCGCAGAGTACGGAGAGCAGCGCGCGCCACGGCCATCGGGAAATGAGGAAGCGTGGGCCGGTCCGGAGCGCGGACCCCACCGCGGTCACCGCCGGGCTCCTGCCGTTGTCGCCGGTTGCGTGCGCTGTGGGCCGCCGCGCTTCGTCGCTACGATGATCCACGCGACCACGGGCGAATATGATGCGCACATCAGCAGAGTAGTGGCGGCGCCGGAGGGGTCGGTGGTATCGGCGAACAGTTCCAGTCCCAGCGCCAGCACGAGGTTGCTCCCGCCGTGCAGCAGGGCCGGCGGCCATACCGAACCGCTGCGCGTCCACAACCAGCCGATCACGAACTCGAGTTCGATCGACAGCGGCAACCACAGCACCATGGCGAGGAACGCGTCGGCGGCGGAACCACCCGCGCCGAGATACCCCACCCAGGGCAGCGGCCAATGCCACACGCCCCAGATCGCGCCCGTCGCGAACGTGGTGAGCACAGGGCGTCCGGGCACGAGACGGTCGCGCAGATAGGTGGTCCAGCCGAATTCCTCACCGAAGAAGATCGGCGCGGCCACGACCGGGATGATCGGCGCGAGCGCCAGGAACAGCACATGACCGGAATCGAAATCTCCGGCCGCGGGACGCCATATGCCCAGCACCACCGCGAGCCCGAGCGCGAGGGCGAGAACACCGATCGGGAGCAGTGCGGCGATCAGGTACGAGCGCCACTGGCGGTCGAGCCGCAGCCGCAAACCGGCATCGGCGAAACCCTCGCGAGTGATCCACCGCCGGGTGCAGATCGCGGCGAGAGCGGGAACGAAAGCCCCGGTCAGCAGCTGAACCACCGGATTGTCGAGGGAGTATCCGACCGATCCGGCGATTCCCCACGGAATCCACGCTCCCGCGAAGGCGAGTATGAGGAACCAGAGAATGCCCTGGTGCCGTGTCCAGGTGCCGGACCCGAGCGGCTCCCGATCGGTCAACGCTGTTGTCATGCCCTCATTACAGAGCGGCTGCCGCGGGAAGTCGGTGGTGAACGGGACCGTTTCATGGTCGCGTACGCGCTACCACGGATTTCGACGGTCCGGCCAACCTGTTCGTCTCGGTGACCGGAAGCTTTGCGACGTGACGAGGTGCGCGGAGATCTAGGGTTCCAACCCGTGACCCGCAACCAGGCCTTTCCGCACCTGCTCGCTCCCGGAACCATCGGTCCCGTCACCCTGCCCAACCGCGTTGTCATGCCCGCGATGGATATGAACCTGTGCGAAGACGGTGAGATCGAGCAGGGCGATATCGAGCATTTCGTCGCCCGTGCCGCCGGTGGGACCGGGCTGATCATCACCGGTTGCTGCGCTGTCGCCTACCCGGTCGGGTGCGCGAGCACCAAGGAACCCGGTCTGTCCGAAGACCGGTTCATACCAGGCCTGAAGGCGCTGGTGGACGCGGTTCACGCCGCGGGCAGCAAGCTGTGTGTGCAGATGACGCACCACGGGAAGGTGGCTCGGATCGACACCATGGAGGGTCGCCCGCTGCTGGTTCCGTCGAAGCCGGGCGATGCCGCCGACCTGTCCGCGCTGGCGGACAACACGGGCGAAGAGTTGGCGAAGATGGGAGCCGTCACGGGTGGTAAGCAGGCCACCTATCGCGAGGCCACGCAGGACGATATCGACTGGCTGGTGCGCTGCTTCGCCGAAGCTGCCGGGCGGGTGAAGGCTGCCGGTGGCGATGCTGTCGAGATCCATTGTGCGCACGGCTACGTTCTCGGGGCCTTCTTGAGCCGGGCCGACAACAAACGCACCGATGGATACGGCGGCTCTCTGGCGAACCGGGCGCGGTTGGCTGTAGAGGTCATCCGTGCGGTGAAGGCGGAGGTCGGTGAAGCATTGGCGATCCTGGTCCGGGTAGCGGGACGTGAGTTCGGCGAGGACGACGCGCTGACCCCCGAGGAAGCCGCTGCGGCCGCGGCGCTGTTCGAGGCGGCGGGAGCGGATGCCATCCACGTCACCGGATGGGGGCGTAACCCGTTCTCCGATTTCACCGACGGTCCACTGCCCGATGAGGTCGGTGCGTATACGGAGCTTGCCGGGGTGGTGAAGAAGGCTGTCTCCATCCCGGTGATCACTGTCGGCCGAGTGCTACCGGAGGTCGGGGAGAAAGCGATCGCCGAAGGCAAGGCCGATTTCGCGGCAATGGGACGGCAGCTGCTCGCCGATCCGGAGCTGGTGAACAAGCTTGAAGCGGGGGCGCCGGAACAGATCCGTCCCTGCATCAATTGTTATGTGTGCGTCCAGGAGAACTTCTGGGACGACACCCCGGTGTGTGCGGTGAATCCCGCTCTGGGCAATGAAACGGTGCTTCCGCTGGTGCGCACTGCTGCCCCGAAGCACGTTGTCGTCGTTGGGGCGGGCCCCGGGGGACTCGAGGTCGCTCGGATAGCCGGCGAGCGCGGACACCGGGTGACGCTGCTGGACAGATCCGATCGGATCGGCGGCACACTGTGGTTCTCCAGCCTCACGACGCCGGACAATCAGCGCTTGCTGGAATGGCTGAAGACCCAGGTCGAGCGCCTGGGGGTCGATATCCGCTTGAATACCGAGGCCACGGTGCCGGTGATCGAGGCGCTGGGTGCGGATGCGGTCGTGGTGGCCACCGGTGCGGTGCGCGAGCGCCCCGCTGTTCCCGGCGGCGATCTGCCGCATGTGCACACCGGCGATACGTTGCGTGCGCTGCTGACCGGGGCCGGGGACGTCTCCCGGGTGCCGCTGTCGCTTCGGGCCATAGCCAAGCTGGGCAAGCTCTCCGGTATCACCAGGAGTCCTGCGGCGATCCGCGGTGTGACACGTAGGTTCCTGCCGATGGGCAGGGATGTCGTCGTGATCGGTGGTTCCCTCGTCGGGCTGGAGCTCGCGGAGTTCCTGGCCGAGCGTGGACGTGATGTGACGTTGCTGGAGGAAGGTCGGCAGCTCGGCGTGCCGATGGCGATGCCGCGACGTTGGACGGCCGTTCGTCGCGCGGGTGCGAAGGGGGTGACCGTGTATCGCAACGCCACGGTGCAGCGGATCACCGCGGAGTATGTCGAGTTCCGCGTCGGCGACAAGACCTCGACCGCACCGGCCGATATCGTTGTCATGGCTTCGGGTGTGTCGGCACAGGCGCCGCTGGCCGATGCACTGGCGGGTGTGGTGCCCGAGGTGCATGTGGTGGGCGACGCGGCCGCGGTCGACTACATCGAAGGGGCCATTCATACCGCGTGGAAGGTCGCTACAACCCTCGGGTAGACCGCTGGATCGTGAATCTCCGCACCGGCCGTTGTAGTCGCGCATTCCGACACCGCCGGATACCTTCGCACTTGTGACTCCCGATTTCACGACCGAAGCCGAGGCCCACACGGTCTGACGACAGTGGGTCGACGGCTTACTCCGAGGGACCGTTGCTCGACGGCAGGCCGAGCCGTGCGCCGGTCGCGACCCGTCGACCTTCGCCGCCGGTCAGTGGCCTTGTGTGTCCCTGAGGGAAAGCCGTACCGTGCCGGCCGCGAAGATCGCCACACAGACCACCGCGAAATAGATCAGCGACCCGCTTTCCCCGCCGAACATGCTCTCGATCGTCGCCAGCTGCCCCACCCCCAGTTCACCGTTCTTGAACGGCGACAGTTGTTGAAGCGCCATACCCAGGTCCCCGGGGACGAAGGTCACGAAAACCTCCACCCCGAACTTCCACAGCAGCACGATCATGACCACCAGCCCCGGCTTCGGGACCAGCGCCGCCACTCCCAATCCGAGTGCGGAGATCAGCAGCGTGTAGACCGGGACTCCGATCAGCAGCTGGATTCCGTCACCCGAGAACACTTCGACCTTGCCCCAGATCTCGGGGAACAGCTGCGGAAATGCCCACAGGACCAGAAACGTGACGACGGCGGCGGTGATCGCGGCGATGGCGCCGAAGACGATGAGTTTCGCGACCGGGAGGATCCAGCGGCGGGTTTGGATGCCGAAAACCGTCTCGATCGTGTTGTCCTTGAATTCCGCGCACAGCGAGGACACCCCGCCTGCCATGAGGATGAAGGACGAGAACACGAGAATCCAGTAGGCGGCGTTGTCGGTGTCCATACCGCCGGCACCGTTCAGTTTGTTCGCTTCGGTAGCCTTGGCGATACCGAAATTCAGGCCCAGTGGGATCACCACGGCGAGGGGGACGACGGCGTACCAGATCGGGCTGCGCCAGGAGAGTTTCGCGAGTTCGCTGCGGACGGACCGAACGAGGTAGGCGGCGATCATCGGGCGCCTCCGGTGGCGGCGTATTCCACACTGTCCGCGGTGATTTCGACATACGCCGATTCCAAGGGGCGTGGTCCCGACCCTGCCGCCACCAGTTCGTCCTTACTCGTATCGGAAAGCACTTTGCCCTTGCCCATGATGACCACGCGGGTGCCGGTGATCTCGACTTCGGTGAGGTTGTGGGAGGCCACGAGCAGGCATTTGCCTTCGGTGGCCAGGCCGAGGAGTAGTTCGCGCAACCAGATGATGCCTTCGATGTCCAGGCCGTTGGCCGGTTCGTCGAGGACCAGTGTTTTCGGGTCGCCGAGCAGGGCCGCGGCGATGCCCAGGCGTTGCAGCATGCCGTAGGAGAATTCGCCGACGGGTCGATTCGCGACCCGGTCCAGGCCGACTCGGTCCAGGACCGGGCCGACATTCGAGGTGGGCAGGCCACCGAGGCGGGATTGCCAGCGGAGATGTTGTGCGGCGGTGTGGCCGGGGTTGCGCGCGAAAGCGCCCAGACCGAATCCGATTTCGGTGATGGCCTTGCGGAAATCGCGTAATCCGCTGCCGTTCACCGATATCGTGCCGGAACTGGTGCGTGTCAGGCCGGCGATCATGCGCATCACGGTGGTTTTCCCGGCACCGTTCGGCCCGAGCAGATAGGTTATCGAGCCCGGCTCGGCCTCGAAGGTGACGTCGTCGACGGCGAGTTTCTCACCGAAGCGTTTGGAAACGCCACGAACGCTGATCATGGGAAATCCTGGGTGACTGGTGCCGGATACCGCCGGGAATGAAGTTCCGGAGGTCATTTCAAAAGTGCGTGCGTACACCCGGGCGGAGCGGTCCTGGATCGAATGATCCGCGGTCGCTCCGCCCGAGTGTGTTCGAACTCAGTAGCCGAAGGAGGGGTTACCCTGGCACTGCATCTCCTGGCAGGTGGCCTTCCAGTCGAACTTCCACAGGCCGCCCTCGCGGATGTAGTGGTACAGGACGCTCTGGGCGGGGAAGCCGGCCATCACACCGTGCACGGTGACGGACATGGTGTTACCGGAGACGTTGACCGGGGCGATGGCGCGACCCTGGATGGAGAAGAAATCCATGGTCTTACTGCCCTCCATGACCTGTTCGAGGGCGGGGCGGGCGGACGGCCCGTTGTAGCTCACTTCGATCTTGGGCTCCATGCCGATATTCGGGTTCCAGAACGCGGCGAACTGCTTCTCGATCTGCGCCAGGCTCGGGACCTCGTCTCGGACGTAGAGATCCGAGGCCTGGGAGGCCCGGATGGAGAAATCGGCCGACGCCGGCTGCGTCAGGCCGAATCCCATGAGCGCGGTGAGAATACAGACAGCGGCGATTCTGATGAATTTGGACATGACGGCCCCTTCTAAGACCAACCTGCGAAGCGAGGCGACGGGGGCGGTGTCCGCGGTGGTGCGTACCTCGTCCGCCCGGCGCCGCCGGGTGGGTGAACGCAGGGCGAAACCCACTCGGGTAATGCGAAACGCTAGCGACCGGTCTTAGGTTAGTCAATCCTAAGTGTTAGATCGGGGGTTCGGATCACGCGCATCGCAGGGGGCCGATGGCCACCCGGCCGTTCCTGCTTCGCAGGCTGCCCTGCAACCCTCATCGGGAACGGCCGGGTGGCGCCGTGCGGTTGGACGGGCCACACGGGGTCTCGGGTCGGGTGTCAACGACCGGTGTTCAGATAGTTGCGCCACCCTCCATACTCGGTGATATCTATTGCGTCGCGGGCGGATTCGTAGTCGCAGGCGAAGCCGGTGACCCAGCGCCCGGAATCCAGTTCCACCTTTCCCAGGGTCATCGGCGCCGGTAGGTTGCTCAGGAAGGTCCCGAGCGCCGCCGGGGAGAGCCGGTACAGTTCGCCGGGCAGCGCGCGGCCGGAGTCCGCGCCGACCCGGAGCATGCCGGGTTTGGGTGGTTCGGCGGGCAGTGCGACCATGCGGTACGCCGCCGAGGTGGTGACCTCACCGAGGAATCGGGCCTGCGCCTGCTCCAACTGGTGATGCAGGGGCAGGCCGCGCAGATGTGCGCCGACGACCAGGAGGTCGGTGCCGGCCCCGGTCAGCAGCGGGGCGGGCGAATCCAGCAGCCGGGCGGCCAGATCGATACCGACCTGGTCGGCGAACGCCGGGGTGAGCAGCATGACGCCGAAGGGGTCGCCCGCCGTGGTCTTCTCGCCCGGGACCGCGACCGCGGCCAGATCGAGGAGGTTGCAGAAGTTGGTGAAGGTACCCATCCGGCTGTTGATCGCCACGGGTTCGGCGGTGACCGCGGCGATGGTCGGATGCTCGGTGGTGGTGGGCAGGAGCAGGGCGGGATACTCGGCGAACAGCCGGCGCGCGGCGGCGGCCGCGACGGCGAGACGACCGAGGTCGGTGACGTATTCGTGGGCGGCGGGCCGCGCCGCGCCCGCGACGATCCGCGCGACCACCGGATCGGCGCCCTCCGGTTCGCCGGCCAGGAATTCGCCCATCGCGGCGTAGCGCTGGGCCACGATGGCACCGTCGTAGAGGAGTGTGGCGGCGTCGAGCAGTTCGCCGATATCGACCGTGGCGACCTCGCCGCCGCCGGCCCGCCAGCGCGCGACGGTGGCGTCGAAGGCGGCACGGTAGGCGGGGGAGAGGGCGGACAGATTGTGGTCGGCGGGGACCGCGAGGGTGGCCCGGGCAGGGGCACCCAGCGGGAGGTCGGCGGGCCAGGCGCGGGAACGGGGGTCGGCGGGGTCGGGGCCGATCATGGCGGCGGTCACCTCGGTGGCGAGGGCCAGATCGCGGGCGAAAACGGTGACCGCGTCGTAGTCGGGGCAGGCGGGGGCGACACCGGTGGTGGAGACCAGGCCGAGGGTCGGTTTGACGCCCACGACCCCGTTCAGCGCGGCCGGTACCCGGCCGGACCCCGCGGTATCGGTGCCCAGCGCCGCGTCGACCATGCCGAGTGCGACGGCGACGGCCGAGCCGGAGCTGCTGCCGCCGGAGACACGGTCGGGGAACAGGGCGTTGCGGACCGCGCCGTAGGGGCTGCGGGTGCCCACCAGACCGGTGGCGAACTGGTCGAGATTGGTCTTACCGAGAACGAGCGCGCCTTGATCGATCAGCCGGGCCACAGCGGGAGCAGTGTGCTGCGGCGTCGTGCCGAAACCCGGGCAGGCGCAAGTGGTGGGGATACCGGCGACGTCGATATTGTCCTTCACCGCGAGGAGCACCCCGGCCAGCGGTAGCCGCTCACCCCGCGCGAGCCGGGTGTCGAGCGCGGCGGCCTCGGCCGCGACCTCCACCTCGGCGCGCAAGGTGATCCAGATTTCGGGGCGATCGTGCTCGCGGATGGTCCGGTAGGCGCGGGCGACCTTGTCGGCGATGCTCACCGTCGTATTCGTCACCGGCTCCGCCAGCGGTAGTTGCTCCATTGTCATGCCGCTCCTTTTTCTTCGATGGCGACCAAGGGCGCGCCGGTGGTGACTTGGTCGCCTGCCGCGACGGTGATCGTGTGCACGGTGCCGGAAACCTCGGCGACCACCGGCAGCTCCATCTTCATGGCCTCCAGCACGAGCAAGGTGGTGCCGGCCTCGACGTGCTCGCCAGGGGTGACCTCGACCCGCCAGACATTGGCCATCATGGGCGCCGCCACGAGATGGGCGCCCGCGGGCAGGTCGAGATCCTCGACGCATTCGGGTTCGGCGACGAGATCGGCCTGGGCGCTCAGTTCACCACTGGCCTCCCAGCGCTGTCGTTCGGCGGTGAACGCGGCCTGCCGGCGTTCTTCGGTGGCGGCGATATCGGTCGCGTTGTCCCGCAGGAACCCGAGGTGCTCGGCCATGGCGAATTCGCCGACACTCGTGCGCATCTCGTAACGGCCCGCGGCCATATCGGCGCGCAGGGCCGGCAGTTCCTCGGCCGCGACCGGATACCAGCTGATGCGGTCGAAGAAACGGAACAGCCACGGCTTGCCGGCCTCGAAAGGCGCGCGCTGGCGGTAACCCGACCAGATCGGGACGGTGCGGCCGACGAGCTGGTAGCCACCCGGGGATTCCATCCCGTAGACGCAGAGGTACTTGCCACCGATACCCACCGCGTCGGACGGGGTCCAGGTGCGGGCGGGGTTGTACTTGGTGGTCACCAGGCGGTGGCGGGGGTCGAGCGGGACGGCCAGCGGTGCGCCGAGGTAGACGTCGCCGAGACCGAGCACCATGTACTGGGCGGCGAAGACGATATCGCGCACTTCGTCGATACTGTCCAGCCCGTTGATCCGGCGGATGAACTCGATATTCGACGGCAACCAGGGGGCTTCGGGGCGGACACCGCGACCGTAGCGTTCGATGGCCTGCCCGATGGTGGGGTCGTCGAAGGACAGCGGGAGTTCGATATGGCGGCTCGGGACCCGCAGATCGGCGGTATCGGGGATATCGTCCTCGAGTTCGCCGAGCAGCCGGACCACGGTGCGCTGGTCGATGACGTCGGGGTCGAAGTGCAGGTGCAGCGAGCGCACCCCGGGGGTGATATCGACCAGGCCGGGGATGGACGCCTGTTCGAGGCGGTCGCTCAAGGCGTGTACGCGCATCCGCAGACCCAGATCGAGTTCCCTCGGGCCGTATTCGATCAGCACGTTGTCGTCGCCGCCACGCAGGTATTTCACCTCGGGGGTACCGCTTCCGGCGTCGCGGCGGCCCAGGACACCGTTGTCCTGCTCCCGGGACCCGAGGAGTTCGGGAGTGGGCAGGCCGCGGCCGCGCAGAGCGGACGAGGAGCGGAGCGCGCCGGTGCGGTCGTCGCCGACCGGGACGAAACGCACCTGGTCACCGGGGCGCATCTGGCCGAGTTTCCAGCGGTGCGCGGAGATCACGGTGAGCGGGCAGGCGAAACCGCCCAGGCTGGGGCCGTCGGGGCCGAGCAGGATCGGGGTGTCGCCGGAGAGGTTGAGCGCGCCGACGCTGTACGGGCAGTCGTGCAGGTTGGACGGGTGCAGGCCGGCGTCGCCGCCGTCGGTACGCGACCAGGTCGGGTTCGGGCCGGCCAGACGCAGGCCGGTGCGGTTGGCATGGGCCTGCACCTGCCACGTGGCGTCGTAGAACTGTGCTATATCGGCGGATGTGAAATAGTCCGGCGCGGGCTGCGGGCCCTCCCCGACGCCGACATACCAGGTGTGGCCGAATTCGGGGCGTTCGTCGGCCGGGATCGGCGCGGGCTCCAGCAGACCACCGGCGTCGGGTTTGAGGCCGAGGATATCGCCGGTCGCCACGGCGCGGCCGGTGATACCACCGAATGCGCCGAGGGTGAAAGTCGCGGCGCTGCCGTGGTAGTCGGGGGCGAGGATGCCGCCGCGAACGGCGAGATAGGTGCGCAGTCCGGTGTCGTGGGGCGCGCCGATATCGAGGACCGAACCGGCGGGGACGGTGACCGGCTCCCACATCGGCACCGGCCGATCGTCCACGGTGACAGGTGCTTGGGCCCCCGTGACGCAGACGATGGTGGTGTCGGTGCAGCGGATCCGCGGACCCAGCAGTGTGGCCTCGAGACCGTTCTCACCCAGCGAGTTCCCGACCGCCTGGTTGGCGAGCCGGAAGGACAGATCGTCGAAGGCGCCCGACGGCGGGATACCGACGTTCCAGAGTCCCAGGCGGCCGGGGAAATCCTGGATGGTGGTGGAAACACCGGCGCGCAGGATCTCCAGGCGGGGGCGGATGGTGGCCAGGCTGCCGAGGGTCGAAGTGGTGTGCCGGGCGTCGAGCATGGGGGAGCTGGTGGCGGCGGCGCGCAATTGGGGCAGGTTGGTGGTGATACCGAACATGCGGGTCGCGTCGAGCGCGGCGCGCAGGCGGTGCAGGGCCTCGGTCCGGCTCTCCCCGGAGGTGATGATCTTGGCGATCAGCGGGTCGTAATAGGGGCTGATCTCGGTACCGGTCTCGACCCAGGTTTCCACCCGGGCCGCCGCGGCGGGGATCTCGACACCGGTGAGGGTGCCCGCGCCGGGCCGGTAGTCGTTGCCGGGGTCCTCGGCATAGACGCGGGCCTCCACCGCGTAGCCGGTGATCGGCGGGCCGGCGTCGGGGATCTCGTCGAGGAACGCGGAGTCGCCACCGGCCAGGCGCAGCATCCATTCGACGATGTCCACGCCGGTGACGGCCTCGGTGACCGGATGCTCCACCTGCAAGCGGGTGTTCACCTCGAGGAACGAGGCCTCCCCGCGGTCGACGTCGTAGAGGAACTCGACCGTCCCCGCGGAACGGTAACCGACGTCACCGAGCAGCTTCCGGCTCGATTCGAGGAGTTGTTCGCTCACGGTGTAGGGCAGACCGGGCGCGGGCGCCTCTTCGATGACCTTCTGGTTGCGCCGCTGCAGACTGCAGTCGCGGGTGCCCAGGGATAGGGCGCGACCGCGGCCGTCGCCGAAGATCTGCACCTCCACATGGCGCGCCCGGGCGACGAACCGCTCCAGGTACACCGCGGTGGAGCCGAAATTGTTCTGCGCCAGCCGGATCACCCGCTGGTAGGCGTCGGTGAGTTCGCCGGGACCGGCGCACGCGGCCATTCCGATACCGCCGCCACCCCCGGCCGCCTTGAGCATCACCGGGTATCCGATCCGCTCGGCCTCCGCCAGCGCTTCGTCGAGCCCGGTGAGCAGACCGCTCCCGTCGACCAGCGGCACACCCGCCGCTGCGGCGGCCCGGCGGGCACTGTGTTTGTCCCCGAAGAGCCGCAGATGGTCGGCGGCCGGTCCCACGAACGCGATCCCCGCGGCCTCCACCTCCGCCGCGAAGTCCGCGTTCTCGGAGAGGAACCCGTAGCCGGGGTGGACGGCGGTGGCGCCGGTGGACAGCGCCGCCTCGATCACCGCGTCCGCGCGCAGATACGACTCGGCGGCCGGGGCGGGGCCGAGCCGGACCGCGCGATCGGCCATCCGCACATGCCGCGCACCCTCGTCGGCATCGGAGAACACCGCGACCGTCTCGATCCCCAGCCGCCGGGCGGTACGCAGGATGCGGCAGGCGACCTCACCGCGGTTGGCGATCAGCAGGCATTCGGGGAGCGGCGTATGCAGCGGTGTATACAACTGCGGGGCGGTCTCGGTCACGGTCGATCCTCTCGGCGTGGACAGTGCGGCTACCGGAGCAGCCGGGGATTTCAGGTCTTGGTCGCGCGGGCCATGCGGGTCAGCTGGAGTACCTGACCGGCGCGGTCGGCCACCACGCGGCGGGACTGGTCGATATGGGCGAGGAGTTGCTCGCGGGCGCCGGTGAGATCACGGTCGAGGACGGCCTCGCCGATGGCGATGTGTTCCTCGATGGTCGCGAGCATGCGGTCGGGGGTCAGGTAGTCGAACATCCGGACGGGGCGTATCCGGGCGTTCACCGTTTTCAGGGCGTCGGTGAGGGCGTGGTTGCCGGAGGAATCGAGCAGGACGGTGTGGAACTGTTCGTCGGCGACCACGAAACCGGCGTCCGGGGCCGGGGGCGCGGTGCGGAAGGCGCGCCAGCGGTCGATCTCGGGTCCGAGGACGGCGCGGTCGTGGCCGAGTTCCGGATCGTCGAGGACGCGGGCGATGCCCTGCGCTTCCAGGGTGATCCGCAGTTCGTAGTAGTCGCCCAGGGTGTCCAGGCGCGGCCGGTAGGGGAACAGTCCGGCGTCGTGGCGTTCCACCAGGCCATCGGCCTGCAACCGGGCCAGCGCCTCGCGGACCGGGGTCCGCGAGACACCGTAGCGTTCGGCCAGCCGTTCCTCGCCGAGCCGCTCCTCCGGCGCCAGCGCACCGGTCATGAGTTCGTCGCGCAGCGACTTGTACACGGTGTCGCTGCGTGATTCGCGTTTGCTTCGTGGTTCGGTCACGACGCGCAGCCTAGAGAGTCATGGCGGCGCGAACGGTTTCCACCGCCCCGGCGCCGCCCTCCCCGGTAGAGGTGACCCGGCCGCTCTCCAGCACGTAGTACCGGCTCGCGGCCCGCAGAGCGAAACCGATGTGCTGTTCCACCAGCAGCACCCCGAGCCCACCGCGTTTCACCAGCTCGGTGATGGTGTTCTCGATCTCGGCCACCACCGACGGCTGGATGCCCTCGGTGGGTTCGTCGAGGATCAGCATGCGCGGCTCGGTGATCAGCGCCCGGGCGATCGCCAGCTGCTGGCGCTGTCCCCCGGAGAGCAACCCGGCCCGGCGGTCGAGCAGCTCCTTCAACGCGGGGAACAGATCCAGCTGTTCGTCGATCAGTGCCCGGCCGCGTTTGCGGCCGTCGGCCACCACCCGCAGGTTCTCGGCGGTGGTGAGATGACCGAAGCACTGCTGTCCCTGCGGGACATAGGCCAATCCGCGCCTGACCCGGGCGCTGGGCCGCAGCCCGGTGATATCGGCCCCGTCGAAACGGATGGTGCCGCGGTGGGCCCGCACCAGGCCGACCGCCGCGCGCAGCAGGGTGGTCTTCCCGGCGCCGTTGTGGCCCATGATCGCCGCTACGCCGTCGGCCGGTACCTCTATCCCGGCCCCGTGCACGACCTCGGTGCGACCGTAACCGGTGTGGATGTCGATGAGTTCCAGCATCGCGGTCACCCTTCGTTGTCGTCGGCGGTCCGCCGGGAGCTCGCGCGGTCCCGGGGTGTGGTCGACCCGCGGTGACCGTTCGACGCGGGTGTCTCCCCGGCGTGGTCACGTCGTGGCACCTCCGCCGGATCGGGTTCGCTCACGCCTTCCTGCCCGGCGGCCGCCGCGGTCCCCAGGTACGCCTCTTGCACGGCCGGATCCGCCTGTACCTGCGCCACCGTTCCCTCGGCAAGGACCGCGCCGCGGGCCAGCACCGTCACCGAGGTGGCGAAACTGCGCATGAAGTCCATATCGTGTTCGACCACCACGACCGTGCGTTCGCCACCGATGCGGCGCAACAGGTTCCCCGTTTCCTCGCGTTCCTCCTGGCTCATCCCGGCGACCGGTTCGTCCAGCAGCAGGACCGAGGCATCCTGGACGAGCAGCATGCCGATCTCGAGCCACTGTTTCTGGCCGTGGGCCAGCGTTCCGGCGGGTTTGTCGCGCAGCGCGGTGAGACCGATCGTCTCCAGGGCTTGTTCGATCGACGCGGAGACCGCGGCCGGCCGGCGCCGCAGCATGGTCCGGACCGAACGACCCGCCCCCGCGGCGATATCGAGGTTCTGCAGTACCGACAGTTCCTCGAACACGCTCGCGGTCTGGAAGGTGCGGCCCACGCCCAGGCGGGCGATCTGGTGCACTTTCTTGCCGAGCAGTTCGACCCCGGATTTCTGCACCGACCCGGTCGCCGGGACCAGACCGGTGATCGCGTCGATCATGGTCGTCTTCCCGGCGCCGTTGGGGCCGATGAGGAACCGCAGATCACCCTGGAAGAGCGTCAGGTCCACATTCGACACCGCCGTGAAGCCGTCGAATTCGACGCTGAGCCCACGGACCTCGAGGTAATCGCTGTGCATACCGGCGTTACCGCCGGTCACCGGAGCTCTTACCGTGGCTGTCTCGGTCATGACACTCCTACCGGGGTAGCGGGTGCGGGGTCCGGTGTCCGGGCGGGCGGCGGATTCTTTTTCTCGCCGGTACGGCGTTTCCGCCGCACCAGGGTCACCAGGCCCGCCAGACCGGCCGGGAAGAAGCCGACCACGATGATGAAGAGGACGCCCTGCGCGTACACCCAGCCGGAGGGGAAGTTCTCCGACAGGCCGGTCTGCGCCCAGGCCACCGCGATCGCGCCGAGCACCGGACCGAGCAGGGTGGTGCGTCCGCCGATGGCGACACCGGTCAGGAAGGCGATGGAGGGAACGATCCCGATATCGGCGGGGGAGACGATTCCGACGATCGGCACGAACAGCGCGCCGGCGATACCGGCGAACAACGCCGCCACCGCATAGGCGACGACCTTCACATTCGCGGGGTCGTAGCCGAGGAAGCGCACACGCTCCTCCTGATCGCGTACCGCGACCAGCAGTTCGCCGTACCGGCTGTACATCAGCTGCCGGGTCGTCGCGACGATCACCAGCAGGGTCGCGGCCGCGATGAAGAACAGCAGCCGCCGGTTCACCGGGTCGTTGAGGGCCAGTCCGAAGAAACTGCGGAACCGGTTGAGGCCGTTACTCCCGCCGGTGGACTGCTGACCCACCAGCAGGATGGCGAAGGCCGCGGCCAGCGCCTGCGACAGGATCGCGAAATAGGCGCCCTTGACCTTGCGTTTGAACACACCCAGCCCGAGCAGCACCGCCACCAGCGGCGGCACGATCACGATGCCCAGGATCGTCAGCACCGGCGAGGTGAACGGGACCCAATAGCCGGGCAGCTCACGAATACCGGCGATCTGCATGAAATCCGGGACGTCGTCACCACGCAGCTGCGCGTCGGAGATCTTGAGATGCATCGCCATGATGTAGGCGCCGAGGCCGAAGAACACACCCTGTCCGAGGGTGAGCATGCCGCCCCGGCCCCACGCCAATCCGATACCCACCGCGACGATGCCGAAGCACAGGAACTTGCCGAGCAGGTTGAGCCGGAAGTCCGAGAGCACCGCGGGCGCCACCGCGAACAGCAGCACTGCGGCGATCGCGAAACCCGAATAGACCTTCCAGCGGGTGGTCAGGAATTCCCTCATACCAGACTCCTCGACCGGATCGTGAACAATCCCTGCGGGCGTACCTGCAGGAAGACCACGATGACGACGAATACGATCACCTTCGCGACCGAGGCCGTGGTGCTGTATTCGATGAACGAGTTCAACAGTCCGAGCGCCACCGCGGCCAGGACCGCGCCGCGGATCTGCCCGAGCCCGCCGATGACGACCACCAGGAAGGCGTCCACCAGATAGGTGGTGCCGGTATTGGAACTGGTGGAGCCGATCAGCGTCAGCGCCACACCCGCCACCCCGGCGAGCCCGGACCCGATGAAGAACGTCGTGATATCGGTGCCGCGGCTGGAGATCCCGCTGGTTTCGGCGAGATCACGATGCTGCACCACGGCCCGGATGCGCCGGCCCATCGCGGTGTACTTCATCGTCACCGCGACAGCCGTCACGCACAGCACCGCGAGCAGCATGATGAAGATCCGCGTCCTGGGCACCACCGCGCCCAGGATCTCCACCCCGCCACCGAGCCATTCCGGGGTCACCACGCGGACCGCGGGCGCGCCGAAGATGTCCCGGGCCGCCTGCTGCAGGATCAAACCGACGCCGAAGGTCACCAGCAGGGTGTCCAGTGGTCTGTCGTACATCCGCTTGATCAGCGTCACCTCCAGGGCGACACCCATGAGTCCGCCGACCACGAATCCGATCAGCAGCGAGACGATCAGCGAGACCTCGGCGTCGGCGACCAGGTACTCCTGCACCGTGTAGGCGGTGTAGGAGCCGGCCATGATGAACGCGCCGTGGGCCATATTGATCACGCCCATCTGACCGAAGGTCAGCGACAGCCCCAGGGCCGCCAGCAGCAGGATGGAACCCAGGCTCAAGCCGGTGAACAGCTGCCCGACCAGTGCTTCCACGAGATCAGCCCCCGAGTCCCTCGGCCCACGAGTAGCCCGCCAGGTACGGATCCGGTTCGACGGCCTCGCCGGAATCCCACACGCTGTAGATCAGGCCGTCGGGACGGATCTCGCCGATCCGGGCGGTTTTGGTGATGTGGTTGTTCTCGCCGTCGATGGTCACCAGGCCCTCGGGTCCTTCGAAGGTGACCCCGCCCGCGGCCTGCTGCACATCCGCGACCGCGAAGGACTGAGCCTTCTCGACGGTGTTCTTCCACAGGTACACCGAGACGTAGGCGGCCTCCATGGGATCGGAGGTCGGCTTGTTCGCTCCGTACTTCGCCTTGTACGCCTTGACGAACGCGGTGTTCTGCGGGTTGTCGACGGTCTGGTAGTAGTTCCAGGCGGTCAGCTGGCCGGCGATGTGCTGCACGCCGATACCGCCGACCTCCTCCTCGGCGATGGACACCGAGACCACCGGCATGTCCTGCGCGGTCAGGCCGACGTTCCTGTACTCGCGGAAGAACGCCACATTGGAATCGCCGTTGAGGGTGTTGAACACGGCGTCGGCGTCGGCCGAGCGGACCTTGTTGACGATGGTGGAGAAATCGGTGGAGCCGAGCGGGGTGTAGTCCTCGCCCTTGATCTCGATGCCGTTGGCCTCGGCGTAGGCCTTGATGATGCGGTTTGCGGTCTGCGGGAAGACGTAGTCGCTACCCACCAGGTAGAGCGATTTCACCCCGCGGCCCTTCAGATAGTCCAGGGCGGGCACGATCTGCTGGTTGGTGGTGGCGCCGGTGTAGAAGATGTTCTTCGACGATTCCAGGCCCTCGTACTGGACCGGGTAGTACAGCAGCGCGTTGCGGTCCTCGAACACCGGCAGCATGGCCTTGCGGCTCGACGAGGTCCAGCCGCCGAATACCGCGGCCACGCAGTCGCTGCTGATCAGTTTCTCCGCCTTCTCCGCGAACACCGTGGGCTCGGAGGCGCCGTCCTCGCCGACCAGCTGGATCTGCTTGCCCAGGACCCCGCCGGCGGCATTGATCTCGTCGACGGCCAGCCTGATCGAATCCCGGACGGTGACCTCGGAGATCGCCATGGTGCCCGACAACGAGTTCAGCGAGCCGACCTTGATACTCGGGCCCGTGGTGTCGACACAGGAGGTCGTGTTCGCGCCGGCCTGATCGGAGGCGGAGCTACCGCAGGCGGTGACCGCCACCGCGGTCGCGCACACCGCGGCCGGCAGAGCGAGAAGGGTCCGTGCCCGCCGGCGGTTGCGGGTGCCGCGGGATACCGCGACTTTCCTGGGTTGTCCGGGTGCTTCGGTTCTGGCTGCATTCATGACCGTTCGGCCTCCACTCAGGAAAGGTCAGCCCGCTGACTTGCTTGTATTCGGCGTTGTATACAGCGACGTATACGAGGAATCACGGTAGGGAGGCTGTGTTTCGCCCACGTATCGCAGCGTGAAGCTCGAGTATCTATCGGCCGAGGATCCCGGCGCCGCTGCCGAGAGCAGATCTGCCGAGAGCAGCGTGGGCTCCCGCTTCCCCGCCTGCTCCGGCAGCGTGGTGAGCATGGCTCACGACGACAAATCCCCGCTGTTCGGCTGGCGTGCCCGCGAACAGCTCCTGTCCCGCCGCATCCTGGTTCTCGACGGCCCGCTCGACGACGACAACGGCACCTTGTTGGCGACCCAGCTCCTCACCCTCGCCGCCGAAGACGGCGAGGCCGGAATCTCGCTGTGGATCCATTCGCCCGGCGGTTCGGTACCGGCGATGCTGGCCATCCGCGATGTCATGCGGCTGGTGCCGAGCCCGGTATCCACCCTCGCCCTCGGATTGGCCTGTAGCGCCGGCCAGTTCCTGCTCTCCTCGGGAACCCCCGGCAAACGTTTCGCGCTACCGCACGCCCGGATCCTCATGCACCAGGGGTCGGCCGGTATCGGTGGCTCCGCGGTGGATGTGGAGGTGCAGGCCGATGATCTGCGTTACACGGTGGAAACCGTGCTGGGCCTGATCTCCGCGGATACCGGGCAGCCCTACGAACGGATCTACGAGGACTCCCTGCACGATCGCTGGTTCAGCGCGCCCCAGGCGAAGGAATACGGCTTCATCGACCATATCGTCGGCGATTTCGCGCAGGTCGTCCCGCAGCGCCAACGGGTTGGGATCTCCGCATGAGTACCTACACGATCCCCAATGTGATCGCCCGGCATCCACAGGGTGAGCGGATCACCGATATCTATTCGCATCTACTCGCCGAACGCATCGTCTACCTCGGCACCCCCATCGACTCCGGAGTCGCCAACGCGCTCATCGCGCAGCTGCTGCACCTGGAATCGGAGAGTCCGGGACAGGAGATCGACTTCTACATCAACTGCGAAGGCGGTGATCTGTCATCGATGCTCGCGGTCTACGACACCATCCAGCACATCGGCGCCCCGGTGCACACCACCTGTGTCGGTCAGGCCATCGCGGTCGGTGCCGTGCTGCTCGCCGGTGGCACACCCGGCCACCGGGCGATGCTCCCGCACGCCCGGGTGGTCCTGCACCAGCCCGCGGCCCGCGGCCAGGGAGCCATTCCCGATCTCATCCTGCAGGCCGACGAACTCGTGCGGATGCGAGCGGAGATCGAAACGATCCTGTCCCGGCACACCGGGCGGACCCCGGAGCAGCTGCGGCACGACACCGACCGCGACCGGGTGTTCACCGCGGCGGCCGCGGTGGAATACGGGCTGGTCGATTCGGTGCTGACGCCGCGGAGCCCGGCCGCCGCCCGATGATCGGGACCGCGGCGGGCGCGGACACCGGCCGGGTCAGGCCGCCCGGAGCAACGCTGTCGGTGCGGTGCCCGGGCGACGGGTCGCCACGGGATGACGCCGGGACCGGAGTTCATCGGCCACCTGTTCGGTGAGCGTGCCGAGAGAGGTGCCGAGAGCACCGGCCAGTGCGGCGATCATCTCGCTGGAGGGTTCTTTGCGGCCGCGTTCCACCTCGGACAGGTACTGCGGTGAAATACCCGCGCGCTCAGCGGTCTCCGCGAGCGTTTCGCGTTTCTCGTTGCGCAGCATACGGAGTCGCCCGCCGAGGACCTCGCGCCACAGTGGCTCGGGATGGTCCACCGGTTGCCGGGGCGACCGCTCGGCGCGTCCACCGGGAATCGCCTGGAGTCTGCGGGGCTCGGTCATGGACAGAGCCTAGAACCCGGATCCGCCGGTACGGGCGGATTACGCTATGGGCGTACATCCGGACCGGCTCCGAGGTGGTCGACAGCGGCGATCATGCTTCCGGAGAAGCGGATCCCGCGCGGACGCCGGTGTCTCCGGTTCGCGGTCGCCGTGCCGGCAGCGTATGCGGTAATCCTGCCGGGTTCGGCCGGAGATGCGGGCCCGCGTGCACGGGCCCGCATATCGGTCAGCTGCTGCCGAAGAGACCACGCAGCAGATGGCGGGCCCAGCCGGCCGGATCCTGCCGACCGCGGTCCCAGTGGCGATCGTGGTTCCAGTGGTCGTCGCGATCGTGGTTCCAGTGGCGGTCGCGGTCGCGGTCCCAGTGGCGGTCGCGATCACCGTGGCGGTCGCGATCCACCTGGGTGTAACCCGGAGCCGGGGCCGCCGGGTCGGCCACCGCGGGAGCCGCGAGGCCGGCCAGCGGGACCAGGATGATGGCACCCGCGACGGCGATCCGGGCGGTGGCCCGGCGGGTCGCGGATACTCGGTTCGTGCGGAACACTTCGAATCCTTTCGTGCTGTGACCTCCGGCACAGCGGAAGTGGCCGGGCCGGAAGACGTTGAACCTTCACCCTTCCGCAATGGTCACGAAAGTCACAGACCTTCCGCGGATTCGATCGAGAAATCATCCCGGGGTACTACGGGGATTCCCCGGTCCGTGCGCCGACCGGGCCATGAGCGGGTCATCCGCCAGGTGGATCGCACCCACCGTGGCGTGATGCCGGTCTCCCCGGGGCGGAGTTATCCCTCACTGGTGGGGGTTTTCGAAGTGGAGGAACTTTCCCGGACATGGCATCGTTGTCAGAGAGATCAGGCGGATCGACCGTGGTCTGTCTGGCTCGCAACAGAAAGTATGAAGTAAGTAACATGGCTCAAGGCAGCGTGAAGTGGTTCAACAGCGAGAAGGGCTTCGGCTTTATCGCGCAAGACGGGGGCGGACCTGACGTCTTCGTGCATTACTCGGCAGTCGCCGGCAGCGGTTTCCGTACCCTCGAAGAGGGTCAGCGCGTGGAGTTCGAGATCGGGCAGGGCCAGAAGGGTCCGCAGGCTCAGGACGTCCGCGCCATCTGAGTGATGTGACGAAACCAGCAGGGCCCCGCACCTTCCGGTGCGGGGCCCTGCTGCGTATCCGGGGTCGCGCAGCCGTCCCGGCAGGGAAATCCGCGAGGTGCGCAAAGCCGCGCTCGGATCGATGGCTGCTGTTTTGCCGGGAGGTCGACACGTGCCGATCGGAGAATTGTCGAGTGTGCGCCGGAAGCATCCGGTGTAAAAATCCGATAATTCAAATCGCGGCGTTCCGGGGACCGAAAAGCCGGCGGTGCGCATTTCGGTTCCGCGCTGCTGTGAACCGCTTCTGTGCCACTTCGGCGCCGGGCGTCCGAGCCGATTTGCGCAACGCGCCGAACTCGGCCCGAGCCGACGGTTTCCGGCGACGCGGACGGCTGTGCCCGGGGCCGCGGCATTCCGGATCGGTGTGGCCCGGGCGGCGCTACCGGCACGGCACCGAACCGCATACGGGACGCATCGGCGCGTGATCCGGCCCACCCGTCGACGGGGTCCGCGCAGCTCGACTCGTACCGATAGCAGGGGGCGGGACATGGCCGGATCGATCCGAACTAAGCTTGGCCCCGTCAACTGGCCGTCCCCACATCCAGGAGTACCCCACTGTGAGCCAAGCAGGCCGTCCTGTAGTTCTGATCGCCGACAAGCTCGCCCAGTCGACCGTCGATGCGCTCGGTGACGGTGTCGAGGTCCGCTGGGTCGACGGCCCGGATCGGCCCGCGCTGCTGGCCGCGGTGCCCGAGGCCGATGCGCTGCTCGTCCGTTCCGCGACCACCGTCGACGCCGAAGTCCTCGAAGCCGGCAAGAATCTGCAGATCGTCGCCCGGGCCGGAGTCGGCCTGGACAATGTCGATGTCCCCGCCGCCACCGAACGCGGCGTGATGGTCGTCAACGCGCCCACCTCCAATATCCACACCGCTGCCGAGCACGCTGTCACCCTGCTGTTGAGCGCGGCCCGCCAGATTCCGGCCGCCGACGCCACCTTGCGCGAGCGCACCTGGAAGCGCAGCAGCTTCAACGGCGTGGAGATCTTCGGCAAAACCGTCGGTGTGATCGGCCTGGGCCGGATCGGGCAGCTTTTCGCCGCGCGCCTCGCCGCGTTCGAGACCAAGATCGTCGCCTACGACCCCTACGTCTCCCCGGCCCGCGCCGCTCAGCTCGGCATCGAACTGCTGAGCCTCGACGAGGTGCTCGAACGGGCCGACCTCATCTCCATCCACCTGCCGAAGACCCCGGAGACCAAGGGCCTGCTCGGCAAGGACGCGCTCGCCAAGACCAAGAAGGGCGTCATCATCGTCAACGCCGCGCGCGGCGGCCTGGTGGACGAGGCCGCGCTCGCCGAGGCGATCACCTCCGGACATGTCCGGGCCGCGGGTATCGACGTCTATGAGACCGAGCCCTGCACCGACAGCCCGCTGTTCGACCTGCCCCAGGTCGTGGTCACCCCGCATCTGGGCGCCTCCACCAGCGAGGCCCAGGACCGGGCCGGTACCGATGTCGCCAAGTCCGTGCTGCTGGCCCTGGCCGGTGAGTTCGTGCCGGGCGCGGTCAACGTCACCGGCGGCGTGGTCGGTGACGAGGTCGCGCCGTGGCTGGATCTGGTCCGCAAGCAGGGCGCCCTGCTCGGTGCGCTCGCCGACGAACTGCCGGTGAGCCTCGAGGTACAGGTGCGTGGCGAACTGGCCGCCTCGGAGGTAGAGGTACTGCAGCTCGCGGCGCTGCGCGGAGTGTTCTCCGCCCATGTCGACGATCAGGTCACCTTCGTCAACGCCCCGGCGCTGGCCGAGGCCCGCGGGATCAGCGCCGAGGTGACCACCGCGACCGAGAGCCCCAGCCACCGCAGCCTGGTGGATCTGCGTGCGGTGTTCGGCGACGGCCGCACCCTCAATGTCGCGGGCACGCTGACCGAGCCGCAGCAGGTCGAGAAGATCGTCAACATCAACGGGCGCAACTACGATATGCGCGCCGAGGGCATCAACCTTGCCGTCCTCAATTACGAGGACAAGCCGGGCGCGCTGGGCAAGGTCGGCACCGCGCTGGGCGTCGCCGAGATCGATATCCTCGCCGCGCAGCTCACCCAGGACGCCAACAAGGAAGGCGCCACCGTCGTGCTGCGGGTCAACAAGGAGGTGCCCGAAGCGGTGCGTTCCGAGATCGCCGCCGCGGTCGGTGCCGCCAAGGTCGCCCTGGTCGACCTGTTCTGAGCTGTTCCGTGCACGCTGCCGCCCCGGGCCGGTGGGCGGCGTGCGCCGCCGGGTACGCACCCGCCCCGGGCCCTACGGTCCGGGGCGGACCGGTACCCGGCCACCGTTCCCGGTGACAGACCTACCCGGCCCGGCAGCCGCGTCCCGCTGGCGTTCGCGGCCTCGTTCGTAGAAAGCGTGGTTGTCATGAAACTCGCCGTGATTCCCGGTGACGGTATCGGACCGGAAGTCGTCACCGAGGCGCTCAAAGTGCTCGATGTGGTACTGCCCGGGGTCGAACGCACCCACTACGACCTGGGCGCCAAGCGTTACCACGCCACCGGGGAGATCCTGCCCGAATCGGTGCTGCCGGAACTGAAACAGCACGACGCGATCCTGCTCGGCGCGATCGGCGACCCCTCGGTGCCCAGCGGCATCCTGGAACGCGGTCTGCTGCTGCGCACCCGTTTCGCCCTCGATCACCACGTGAACCTGCGCCCCTCCAAGCTGTATCCGGGCGTCGGCAGCCCGCTGGCGGGCACCCCGGATATCGACTTCGTGGTGGTCCGGGAAGGTACCGAGGGCCCGTACACCGGCACCGGCGGCGCGATCCGGGTGGATACGCCGCACGAGGTCGCCACCGAGGTCAGCACCAACACCCGGTTCGGTGTCGAACGCGTGGTCCGCTACGCCTTCGCCAAGGCGCAGGCGCGGCGCAAGCATCTCACCCTGGTGCACAAGACCAACGTGCTCGCCTTCGCCGGCTCGCTGTGGCAGCGCACGGTGGACGAGGTCGGCGCGGAATTCGGTGATGTCGAGGTGGCCTACCAGCACATCGACGCCGCCACCATCCATATGGTCAACGATCCGGGCCGCTTCGACGTGATCGTCACCGACAACCTGTTCGGCGATATCATCACCGACCTCGCCGCCGCCGTCAGCGGCGGTATCGGCCTGGCGGCCAGCGGCAATATCGACGCCACCGGCACCAATCCGAGCATGTTCGAACCGGTGCACGGCAGCGCGCCCGATATCGCCGGCCAGTCCAAGGCCGACCCGACCGCGGCCATCCTCTCGGTCTCGCTGCTGCTCGAGCACAAAGGCGAGACCGCCGCTGCCGCCCGTATCCAGGACGCGGTCGCCAAGGATCTGTCCGGCCGCACCGGCACCGCGTCGACCACCGAGATCGGCGATCGGATCGCCACCGCTCTCTGACCTCGAGGGCCCCGGATTTCCGTGCGCGAAATCGGGTTGCGTGTCCGATACCATCGGGGATACCTGGGCGTATCCCCGATGGACGGCCCGAGCACTTGGAGGCAGCATGACCGCGTGGCACGCCACCAGTGATGTCGGCTTCGGCCCGTACACAGTGCTGGATCTCTACGATCTGCCGGAGGACGGCAAGGGTTTCGAACTCGAAGACGGGTGGTTGGTCGAGGTGGCAGCGGGGGCGCGGCACAACTTCATCGGGTGGTCGCTGGCCGGCCGAATCCGGACAGCTGCGGAAAGCGCCGACGTATTCGTCTGTGACGGCGGCGAGTGGGAGGTCAGCACGCCGTCGGGTGTCCGTAAGCCCGATGTGTTCGTCGTCCCGAAAGCAGTGGCGCGAGCCGCGATTGTCGACGAATCGCCGAAACTGATCCCGGGTACCGACATCCTGCTGGCCGTCGAGGTGGTGTCACCGGGCAGCGGTAGCGAACGCACCGACCGAGTGCGCAAGGTCCGCGAGTATGCGGCGCTGGGAATTGCGGAGTACTGGATCGTCGAACATCAGCCGCATATACGGATTCATCGAGGCACCCTTGACGGTGCCTCCTATCGTTGGGACCCGCCGGTGGCGGAAGGCACCGAGTTCATCGCCGAGATCGAGGCCGACGCGAGAATTCGCGTGGCGCTCGATCCGGCGGTGCTCATCGAGATCTGACGAGTGCGATCCGCTCGTCCGACCCGGCCGGGCCACTATATGCACCACCGACACGACTATCCATGTGATGGTCGACTCCCTGTGCTCGTCGAGACCTGACCGATTATCCGTTTGGGCATCCGGTACGGCCGGGGAGTTGTCGGCGGTAACGGATTCGGCCCCCGATTACTCGAGGGGCTTTTCCGACGCCACCGGGACCAGCGGGATCGCCACGGCCGCCAGGACCGCTGCCGCCAGGTAGACTGCCGGGAAACCGGTCGCGGTGATGAGCGCACCGAATACCGGGGGTACCGCGGCGACGGTCAGGTTCTGACCGGTGTTCTGGATGCCCAGTCCGCGACCGCTCCAGAACGGCCCGGCGCGTTCGGCTATGGCGGTGAAGGCCAGGCCGTTGTCGGAGACCGTGACCACCGAGGCGACGACGAGCAGTGGCACCGCGGCCCACCACCAGTGGGTCCAGGAAGTCAGTGCCAGCAGAGCCATGGTGGCGACCGCGGCGATCGCGACCTGGCGCAGCGGGCCCATCCGGCTGCCGACCCGGTCCGACCAGGCACCGGCGCCGATCCGGCCCAGCGCGCCCAGGATCTGGGTGAAGGTGACCAGCGCGCCGGCCGCCGCCAGTGACCAGCCGAGGTCGCGGTGCAGCCACAGCAGCGCGAAGGTCCAGACGGTGGCCTGGGGGACCACCAGCAGAATCGATACGCCGTGGATACGCCACAGTGTGCTGCTGCCCCGGTAGGGGTTCGCCCCGGTCGCCTGGGCTCGGGGCGGCCGGGGCGGGTCGACGATGCCCAGCAGGCAGCACACCGCGGCCAGTCCGGCCAATAGCGCGGGCACGGTGAGCGCGGGTGCGACGCCGAACCGGTCGGCGACCAGGGGGACCGACATCGCCGCGATTCCGACGCCGAGCGGCTGGCCGGTCTGCCGGATTCCCATGGCCAGGCCGCGCCGGTCGGGCGGGAACCAGCCGACGATCACCCGGCCGCTGGCACCGTTGGTGCTGGCGGCGCCGATCCCACCGAGGAACAGCAGGGCCCCCAGGGCGGGGTAGCCGGTGGTGAAGGCGGCGGCCGCACCGGCCGCGCACATGATCACCGGCCCGGCGACCAGTGCGATGCGTTCGCCGACCCGGTCGACCAGATAACCCCAGGCGATGAGGGTGCAGCACAGGCCGACGGTGGGCATGGCCACCAGCAGGCCGGCGGTGGGCAGTGGCATACCCCCGGCGGTCAGCGCGGGGAGCAGGAACGGCACCCCGTGGACGAAGATCGCGCTGGACACCTGGGCGAAGACCCCGAAGGCGAGCATGAGCCAGCGGTGCGCGGGGGATATCTGCCTGCCGGACGCGGCGATCGGGAGGGCCGCCGAAGGACTGTGCGCCATGGTTCCCCATCTCGGAACGAGAGAATCTCAATATATGAGAATATAGTCTCAATCTTTGAACTTACGCGGCCACGGTACACCTCCGGCCCCGGGATCCCGCAAGTAGTGGCCCGGTTCCCGCCGCCGGGCAGACCGGTCGGTCGGGCGCATTCGGGCTGGTGAACCCGGCTGGATAGACTTCGGTCATGCGTCTAGGTCGAGTTGCCAGCCCCGACGGGGTCGCGTTCGTCGCCATCGAAGGCGAAACCGCCAAGGAAATCGCCGAACATCCGTTCGGTACCCCGACGTTCACCGGCCGCAGCTGGCCGCTGGCCGATATCCGTCTGCTCGCTCCGATCCTGGCCAGCAAGGTGATCTGCGTCGGCAAGAACTACGCGTCCCATGCCGCCGAGATGGGCGGTGAGGCGCCGGCCGAACCGGTGATCTTCATGAAACCGAATACATCCATCATCGGCCCCGATATCCCGATCATCGTGCCGCCCAGTTCGTCCCGCGTCGACTACGAGGGTGAACTCGCCGTGGTCATCGGGCGGCCCTGCAAGGACGTTCCCGCGGCCCGGGCAAAGGACGTCATCCTCGGCTATACCGTCGCCAACGATGTGACCGCCCGCGACCAGCAGGCCCAGGACGGCCAGTGGACCCGGGCCAAGGGCTACGACACCTTCTGCCCACTGGGGCCCTGGATCGAAACCGAACTCGATCCGGCGGATCTCGAGATCACCACCGAACTCGACGGCGAAGTACGTCAACGTAGTACCACATCGCTACTGTTGCATGATATTCCGGATATCATCGAATGGGTCACCCGGGTGATGACCCTGCTCCCCGGTGATGTCATCCTCACCGGAACTCCCGAAGGTGTCGGCCCGATGAAAGACGGTCAAACGGTGTCGGTCACCGTCTCCGGTATCGGCACGCTGACCAATCCTGTTGCCGCGAAACGCTGAACGAAAGAGGGACATGACAAACGTACGGGTCCGTTTCTGCCCGTCACCCACCGGGACACCGCATGTCGGGCTCATCCGCACTGCGCTGTTCAACTGGGCCTATGCCCGCCACCAGGGCGGCACGTTCGTCTTCCGTATCGAAGACACCGATGCCGCACGGGATTCCGAAGAGTCCTATCAGGCGCTGTTGGACGCGTTGCGCTGGCTCGGACTCGATTGGGACGAAGGCCCGGAAGTCGGCGGCCCCTATGCGCCCTACCGGCAATCGCAGCGGCGCGAAATCCACCGCGATGTGGTGCAGAAACTCCTCGATGCCGGCGAGGCCTACGAATCCTTTTCCACGCCAGAAGAAGTCGAGGCGCGCCATCGGGCGGCCGGGCGTGATCCGAAACTCGGCTACGACAATTTCGATCGCGACCTCACCGCCGAGCAGATCGCCGAATACAAGGCCGCCGGCCGGGGTGCGGTGGTTCGGCTGCGCATGCCCGATGCCGACCTCACCTGGCACGATCTGGTACGTGGGGAAACCACCTTCAAAGCGGGTTCGGTACCGGACTACGCACTCACCCGTGGCACCGGCGATCCGCTCTATACGCTGGTCAACCCGGTCGACGACGCCACCATGCGGATAACCCACGTCCTGCGCGGCGAAGACCTGCTCTCCTCCACGCCGCGCCAGCTCGCGCTCTATGCCGCGCTGCAGCGCATCGGGGTCGCCGATTTCACTCCCGAATTCGGTCATCTGCCGTTCGTGATGGGCCAGGGAAACAAAAAGCTGTCCAAGCGCGACCCGGAGTCCGACCTCTTCCTCCACCGCGATCGCGGATTCATTCCCGAGGGGCTCCTCAATTACCTGGCGCTCCTCGGCTGGAGCATCGCCGACGACCACGATGTCTTCTCCATGGACGAGATGGTCGCGGCCTTCGATATATCGAAGGTGAATTCGAACCCGGCCCGCTTCGACCAGAAGAAGGCCGATGCGATCAATGCCGAGCACATCCGTTTGCTGGAGCCGGCCGATTTTGCCGGACGGTTGCGCGCTTTTTTCACGGACCGCGGATATATCGGTGCCGGAATTGACGAGAAGGTTTTTGCCGCAGCCGCCGATCTGGTGCAGACGCGCATTGTCGTGCTCGATGACGCATGGGGTCTGTTGCGATTCCTCTTCGCACCGTCCGAGGAGTTCGGTATCGACCCCGCTGCGGGCAAGAAGAATTTGGGGCCGGACGCCGTTCCGGTATTGGACGCCGCAATTCCCGCACTCGAACCGCTGACCGCCTGGACTGCCTCCGAGATCGAGGAATCGCTGAAAGTCGCGCTTATCGACGGAATGGAATTGAAACCGCGGAAGGCGTTCGCGCCGGTGCGGGTATCGGTCACCGGATCGCATATCAGCCCGCCGCTGTACGAATCCATGGAACTGCTGGGCCGCGAGCTCACCATGCAGCGACTGCGCGCGGGCCGCGAATGGACGCCGCCGGCCGAGTGACCGCCGGGCCACGACGCCGTCCCCGGGGCCGCCGGGGCCGGCGTCGGTCCACCCCTCCCGTGGCCGGTCGGCGGCGCCGCGGCACCGTTACACACCTGATGTGGCGGCGTGACCAGGCGATTTGTAGTTTCCCCGGAGCGGTTTGGTACTCTCTTTCTCGGCCGGAACGACGGTGCCGCCGCAGCCAGCGGTGCAACCGAAAGCCCAGGTCATTGGGGTATGGTGTAATTGGCAACACAGCTGATTCTGGTTCAGCCATTCTAGGTTCGAGTCCTGGTACCCCAGCGGAGATCGCTCTCAGCTTCATCGTCCAGATGCGGTGCGGAACGAGTTATCCAGGCGATTTGGTCGCCGCCGCCCGGTCGGTTACGCTGATCGAGCTTCGGATCGAGAGATCCGCGATCCACTCCAGCCAGGAGTTGATCACAAGTCCTGGCCCCGTCGTCTAGCGGCCTAGGACGCCGCCCTCTCAAGGCGGTAGCGCGGGTTCAAATCCCGTCGGGGCTACTCAGCTGCGAGGCCCATGCTCATGGAGAGCATGGGCCTTTGCTGATTCGCGATGCATTGCAGGGGTGCAACCCCCGCACCCCGCCCAGGCGGGCTCGGCGCCCCTGGACCCCCCTTGCGGACCGGGAACGGTTCGGGGACCGGCCGGGGCTGCGCCCCTGGATCCCCTGCGGGATGCTCACCGTGGGGCTTCGCCCCTGCAACCCGTTCGCTCGCTGGTTGCGTTGCCGGGGCTTCCCCGGAGCCCTCTTCGGACGGCCGTCCTCGACGGTGATGGCTGTGGGCGGCAAGTAATGACGGGCCGGTAGCGGCCGGGTCGGCGGGGTTTCCGGACCCGGGCCGGACGGGTGCCGGGTGCTGCCGGCCGGACAGCACCCGGGGGTCGGTCAGTCGTCCAGGGCGTTGGCGGTGGATCCGCCCAGGGGCATGGCGGGTAGGCCCAGTTTGCGGTGGTCCCAGCTGCGAATGCGATCGGGGACGATACGGACCGCGACGCGCTTGTTCAGCATGCCCTGGACGTACTCGCGCATGTCTTCGGTGTAGGGGCCGGTGTAGCGCTCCCAGACGCTGACCCCGACGGCGAACAGCTTCTCCGGGTCGTCGATCACCTCGGCACGACCCTCGAGGGAAACTCCGCGCAGGGTGTCGTAGGTTTTTCCGGCCTCGATCATGCAGGTGACCGTGGGGTCGCGACGCAGGTTGACGGCTTTCTGGGATTTGCCCTTGGTCTCGAACCACAGTTGGGGTATCGCGTCGGGCCGCTCCGGATCGGCGATCAGCGCGTACCACATCGCGGTGAGGTGCGGTTTACCGTCCGGGCCCAGGCTTGCCAGGGTGGCGACGCGACTGCGGGTGAGGAAATCGGTGATCTCGGTATCGGTCATCACGATCTGTGACCGTTGGTTCACTCCCATCAGGCCACCATAAGTGACGGCACCTGCCCACCGCTCAGAGTCGGCGGTGCAGCGCATCGGCGGCCGCGACCAGGTCCGCCGCCCAGCGCGCCCCCGGTCGGCGGCCCATTCGATCGATCGGGCCCGACACCGAGACCGCGGCGACCACCGCGCCCTGCTGATCGCGCACCGGCGCCGAAACGCTGGCCACCCCGGCCGCGCGTTCGCCGGCGCTCTGGGCCCAGCCGCGTTTGCGGACCTCGGCGAGTGTGCGTTCGGTGAACATGGCGTCGGCGAGGACGGTTCGCTGCAGGTCGGGATCGGCCCAGGCGAGGAGCACCTTGGCGGCGGATCCCGCGGTCAGCGGGAGGCGGGAGCCGATCGGCACGGTGTCGCGCAGCCCGGCGGGGGGTTCGAGGGCGGCGACGCAGACCCGCTCATTGCCCTCCCGGCAGTACAGCTGCACGCTCTCGCCGGTGATCTCGCGCAGCCGGGGCAGGATCGAGGTCGCAGCCTCGAGCAGCGGGTCGGCGGCGCCGGCGGCAAGTTCGGCGAGGGCGGGGCCCGGGCGCCAGGAGCCGTTGCCGTCCCGGGCGAGCAGCCGATGGGTTTCCAGGCCGACCGCGAGCCGGTGCGCGGTCGCGCGCGGCAGGCCGGTGCGCTCGCACAGGTCGTTGAGACTGCAGGGCCGTTCGGCGACCGCATACAACACTGTCACCGCTTTGTCCAGGACGCCGATACCGCTATGCTGTCTCATACAACGATATTAGCGTCCTGCATTCTGAGATGCCATTACGAACAGCCCAGGTGGCGTCCTGGAAGGGGTCGCATGATTCCAGCTAGCGCGTATCCGGTGCCGGGGAGTCCCGGGCCGGATGCCGAGCCCGAAAGGTGATCGCAACAATGCCACGTACGCTGGCCGAGAAGGTATGGGAACAGCACGTCGTCGCCCGCGGCGAGGGTGAGGGCGAGGCGCGCGAACCCGATTTGATCTACATCGATCTGCATCTGGTGCACGAGGTGACCAGTCCCCAGGCCTTCGACGGTCTGCGGGCCGCCGGACGTCCGGTGCGTCGTCCCGACCTCACCATCGCGACCGAGGATCACAATGTCCCGACCGTCGATATCGACAAACCCATCGCCGACCCGGTGTCGCGGACCCAGGTGGAGACGCTGCGGCGCAACTGCGCCGAATTCGGCGTGCGGTTGCACCCCATGGGCGACCGGGAGCAGGGCATCGTCCACGTCGTGGGACCTCAGCTGGGGCTGACCCAGCCCGGCACCACCGTGGTCTGCGGGGACAGCCACACCTCGACCCACGGTGCTTTCGGCGCGCTGGCCATGGGCATCGGTACCAGCGAAGTCGAGCACGTGCTGGCCACCCAGACTCTTTCGCTGCGGCCGTTCAAGACGATGGCGATCACCGTGGACGGTGTGCTGCCGCCGGGGGTCACCAGTAAAGACCTGATTCTGGCGGTCATCGCCGAAATCGGTACCGGGGGCGGCCAGGGCTATGTGCTCGAGTATCGCGGTGAGGCCATTCGCAATATGTCGATGGAAGCGCGGATGACCGTCTGCAATATGTCCATCGAAGCCGGTGCCCGGGCCGGAATGATCGCCCCGGACGAAACCACCTACGAGTTCCTGAAAGGCCGCCCACACGCCCCGCAGGGCGCGGACTGGGATGCCGCGGTCGAGGCCTGGGAGGCGCTGAAGACCGACGAGGACGCGGTTTTCGACCGGGAGGTGCACATCGACGCCAGCGCGCTCACCCCGTTCGTCACCTGGGGCACCAACCCGGGGCAGGGACTGCCGCTGGGTGCGAATGTGCCGGATCCGGCGGAGATCGCCGACGAGACCGCGCGCGAATCCGCAGAGAAGGCGCTGCGCTATATGGATTTGACCCCGGGTATGCCGCTGCGCGAGGTTTCGGTGGACGCGGTGTTCGTCGGTTCCTGCACCAACGGCCGGATCGAGGATCTGCGGGCCGTGGCAGAGGTGCTGAAGGGTCGTAAGGTGGCCGAGGGCGTGCGAATGCTGGTGGTACCGGGCTCGATGCGGGTGCGAGAACAGGCCGAGGCCGAAGGGCTGGGCGAGATCTTCACCGCGGCCGGAGCCGAATGGCGGCAGGCCGGGTGCTCGATGTGCCTGGGAATGAACCCCGATCAGCTCGCTCCGGGACAGCGTTGCGCGTCCACCTCGAACCGCAACTTCGAAGGCCGGCAGGGCAAAGGCGGGCGTACCCATCTGGTGTCGCCGCCGGTGGCCGCCGCGACCGCGGTCCGCGGCACGCTGTCGGCCCCCGCGGACCTCGACTGAGCCCGTCTTATATCGAAACTCACTTATAGCCGAAACAGGGAGAAATACGATGGAAGCCTTCACCGTGCACAAGGGGATCGGCGTTCCGCTGCGCCGGTCCAATGTCGACACCGACCAGATCATCCCGGCCGTCTATCTGAAGCGCGTCACGCGTACGGGATTCGAAGACGGCCTGTTCGCCGCCTGGCGCGGTGACGAGGACTTCATTCTGAACACCGAGCCGTACAAGCACGGCAGCGTCCTGGTGGCCGGACCCGATTTCGGGACCGGATCTTCCCGTGAGCACGCTGTCTGGGCGCTCATGGACTATGGCTTTCGGGTAGTTATCTCTTCACGTTTCGCCGACATCTTCCGCGGTAATGCGGGTAAGGGCGGCCTGCTGGCGGCACGAATGTCACAGAATGATGTCGAAATGCTCTGGAAGTTGCTCGAGGAACAGCCCGGACTGGAATTGGTTGTGGACCTCGAGGCGCGCACGGTGACCGCAGGAACCATCGTGTTGCCGTTCGATATTGACGACTACACCAGGTGGCGCCTGTTGGAGGGTTTGGACGACATCGGCCTGACGCTGCGACGTAGCGATGTGATCGCCGAGTTCGAAAAGGCAAGGCCGGGTTGGAAACCAAAGACCCTGCCCGAACCTATTTCGCAGGCGTAATGTTCTCGGCCTCTTAGCGGCCCCCCAGATGTCGTGGTAGCTGTGCGTGTGCTAGACCACATGAATTTTGGCGTGGCACATAGACTCTTGCCCAATGTGGGTTTACCGTGGTACCTAGTCGGTCCGACGACGGGCCATTAGTCTGCGGAGGATTCAATGAACAAGGCGGAACTGATCGACGTTCTGACCGAAAAGTTGGGTACTGACAGGCGCACGGCCACCGCGGCAGTCGAGCATGTGGTCGACACCATCGTGCGCGCGGTACACAAAGGGCAGAGCGTCACCATCACCGGATTCGGTGTGTTCGAACAGCGTAAGCGGGCAGCTCGCGTGGCGCGGAATCCGCGTACCGGGGAAACCGTCAAGGTGAAGCCCACTTCGGTGCCCGCGTTCCGGCCCGGCGCCCAGTTCAAGGCGGTTATCGCGGGTAAACAGAAGCTCGCGGCAACCGGGCCCGCGGTGAAACGCGGTGTCAATGCTCCTGTGGCGGCCAAGAAATCCACAGCGAAGAAGACAACCGCGAAGAAAACCACCGCCAAGAAGGCCGCTACGAAGGCGCCCGCCAAAACAACGGCACGGAAGACGGCCACCAAGGCGCCTGCCAAGAGCACCGCCGCCAAGAAGACGGCCACCAAGACCGCGGCCCGCAAGACGGCGGTGAAGACCCCCGCCAAGGCCGCGGCCACCAAGAAGTCCACCGCCAAGAAGACCACCACGGCCGCCAAGTCCACGGCCAAGAAGTCGGCCACCGCGAAGCGGACCCCGGCCAAGAAGACGACAGCAAAAAAGGCTCGCTGACCCGCGGGCCAGGCGCGCCGGCGGCCCACTGATCCCGGCCGGGGTCCCACCGGATCCCGTATGCCCGGCCTGCCCGTGCGGCTCCGCCGCATCGTTCGACTTCGCCGGATCCCGGGTGCGTGCTCGCACCTGCGGACGGCACGAGACCTCCCGATCGGTTCTCGTCAGCGAGTCAGTGGGTGGTGTGACGACTCGGCGACTCGCAGATCCACACAACCGGAACGCCGGACGGACGAGCCCCCGGGCAACCCCCGGGGGCGTAGCCGTCTCTGCTGCACGGCGCCGGCCTCGGCGCGCGTCCTACGCGGTGACCGCGGGCGCGGTATCGACCGACAGGGAACGGTCGAGGTGATCGGCGGCCACCAGCCGCTCTCCCGCGAACGACAACACCCAGACCGACCCCTTACGGGTCCGCGCGGGTGACAACCGCATGCCGTCCTTTGCCGCCCACCAGCGGACCAGGTCCGGAATGGTGTCGCCCTGGCTGCACAGCACCCGGACACGCTGTGCCGAGACCAGCGACCGGATCCGGTCCCGGGCCTTGTCGGGATCGGCGGCGTAGCCGATATCGCCCAGCAGCGGTTCGATCTCCACATCGACGCCGAGTTCCTCGGCCAGCGGCGCCACCGTCTGCACACAGCGCAGCGGTTCGGCCGAATAGATGTCCTGCGCGCCGAACGCCAGCAGATTCGGGACCAGCGCCAGCGACTGCCGATAGCCGGCCAGTTCCAGCGGGCGCTGTTCGTCGGGACCCTTGTAGCGGTCGCGTCGTCCGGCCTTGGCGTGGCGCACCAGCAGCACGGTGTGCGTGTCGGCGGGGAGCCGGGTGAACGCTCGCACGATCTGGCGGTCCATCGGATACGACAGCTCCGACATCACCGTGTCCAGCGAGCACCAGGTGAGTTCGTCGACCTCGCTGTTGGCGCTGAATTTCCCGTCGACGACCTCGGCGGCCCAGTAGTCGACCCGTTTCATCTTGCGGTGCCCGGTGACAGGATAGGTCACTTTGCCGAGATAGCGGCCCAGCCGGGGCCGGAGTCCGGTTTCCTCCTCGGTTTCCCGGAACGCGGCCAGTACCGGCGACTCGCCGGGATCGAGTTTGCCCTTGGGCAGCGACCAGTCCTGGTATTTGGGGCGCCGGATGACCGCGATCTCGATACCGCCCGCGGAACCGGATGCGTGCCGCCACAACACGGTGCCCGCCGCGTGGATATTGGGTGCTGTCCGGGGATCCGGATAGGCCGGCGGGGTATGCGTATCGTTCACTGCTGATCCGGACGGCGTAGTCGCATGAGCGCCACCTGATGATCGCGGACTTCGACACCGTCACCCTCGGCACCGTCCCGGCCGGGGCTGGATTTCCAGTTGCCGTCGGCGTCCAGCACCCAGCATCGCGTCATCGGGTGCAGGGCGGATTCGAAGATATCGTCCAGCCGCTCGCACAGCCTGGGGTCCTTCACCTGGGCCATGACCTCCACCCGGCGGTCCAGATTGCGGTGCATCATATCGGCGCTGCCGATCCAGAACTCGTTCTGGGCCCGGAAGTTGAGGATCCGGGAATGCTCGAGTACGCGGCCCAGAATGGAGCGGACCTCGATGTTCTCGCTCATTCCGGGAACCCCCGCCCGCAACCCGCAGATACTGCGCACCACGATTCGCACCGGCACCCCCGCCTGGGAGGCGCGGTAGAGCGCGTCGATGATCTGCTCGTCGACCAGCGCATTGGCCTTCAACCGGATTCCGGCTTCGGCACCGGAGCCGGCGAGTTCGATCTCCCGTTCGATCCGGGCGATGATCCCGGCGCGGATACCGTTCGGGGCCACCAGCAGGTTGCGGTAGTCCGATTTACGGGAGTAGCCGGTGAGTGAATTGAACAGATCGGTCAGATCGGCACCAATTTCGGGTGCCGCGGTGAGCAATCCGACATCCTCGTACAGGCGGGCGGTCTTGGGGTTGTAGTTCCCGGTGCCGATATGGCAGTAGCGCCGGATGGTGGAACCCTCGCGGCGCACCACCAGGCAGGTCTTGCAGTGGGTCTTCAGCCCGACCAGGCCGTAGACCACGTGCACGCCCGCCTGTTCCAGGGTGCGCGCCCATTTGATGTTGGCCTGCTCGTCGAACCGGGCCTTGATCTCCACCAGCGCCACCACCTGTTTGCCCGCCTCGGCGGCATCGATGAGGGCGTTCACGATGGGGGAGTCGCCGGAGGTCCGGTACAGGGTCTGCTTGATGGCCAGCACCTGCGGATCGGCGGCGGCCTGTTCGATGAAACGCTGCACACTGGTGGAGAACGAATCGTAGGGGTGGTGCACCAGTACATCGCCCTCACGCAGCGCCTGGAACACATTGCGCGGTGTTTCCCGTTCGCCGAACGCGGGCGGCGTCGCGGGCACATAGGGTGCGTCCTTGAGGTTCGGCCGGTCCACCCCGTACACCTGCCACAGGCAGGACAGATCCAGCAGCCCGGGGACCTGGATGACGTCGGCGGGATCGACCTCGAGCTCGCGCAGCAGCAGATCGAGCATGTGCTCGGTCATATCGTCGGAAACCTCGAGCCGGACCGGGGAACCGAAGCGGCGGCGGGCGAGTTCGCGCTCCAGCGCCTGCAACAGGTCCTCGTCGCGATCCTCGTCGACCTCGAAATCGGCATTGCGGGTGATGCGGAACGAATGGTGCTCCACCACGGTCATACCGGGGAACAGCTGATCCAGATGCGCGGCGATGAGGGCTTCCATCGGCAGGAACGCGGCGATACCGCCGCCGGTGGGTCCCGGTCGGCGCACTCGGACGAAGCGGTCCACATTGTCGGGGACCTTCACCCGGGCGAAATGCTCGCCACCGGTGCTCTCGTCCTGGACGGTCACCGCGAGATTCAGGCTCAGTCCGCTGATGTAGGGGAAGGGATGGGCCGGGTCGACGGCCAGCGGGGTCAGTACGGGGAAGACCTGATCCTGAAAATGCGCCGACAGTCGTTCCCGTTCGGCGTCGTCGAGGTCGGCCCAATCGATGATCTCGATACCCTCCGCGGTGAGCGCCGGGAGCACTTCGGTGAGGAAGACCTCGGCGTGCCGGACCGCGAGATCTTGACTGCCGGCCGCGATGAGGGCCAGTTGCTCGTTCGGCGTGCGGCCGTCGGCCGACCGCACCGAAAGCCCCGTTTCGGCGCGGCGTTTGAGACCGGCGACGCGGACCATGTAGAACTCGTCGAGGTTCGAGGCGAAGATCGCCAGGAATTTCGCGCGTTCCAGCAACGGCAGCGAACTGTCCTCGGCCAGGGCCAGTACTCGGGCGTTGAAATCCAGCCAGCTCAACTCCCGGTTCAGGTAGCGATCGGCCGGCAAACGTGGTGCGGTCCCGCCGGCGGGGATCGGGGTGGCGGCCGGAGGCGGGGTCGGGAGCACCTGCTGCTGCTTGATGGTTTCCGTATCGCTCACGCCTACGATCATTCCCTACGAACCGGCCATGGTGCATATGCCGTAGATGACTGTTATCTCGAGTTCACGCGGTGGCGGCTGCCCGTTGGCGCGGCCGATCGGGTCACGACCACCGGCCGCGCACGGGCGCAGCGATGGCGGAGTTACGCCTGACACACCTGGGAGACCACTTCGCGGACGGGAGCCGGCCAGCCGAGTTCGGCGAGCAGCGCGGCGGTATCGGGGCCGGTCCCCAGTGCCTGCACCGCCGCCAGATCCTCGGCGGTATCGACATCGTGGCGCAGGCCGGGCCAGTCCCCGTGCAGCCGGACCGCGCCGTCGTCGTGGTGGTGACGCGCCGAATCCCGCCCGAACCTGGGCCGTAGCGCGGTACCGGCCGGAGCCAGCAGCGCCGCGGTACCGGTGCCCCCGTGGTCGGCCACGAACGCGCGGGTGCGGTGGGCGGTCGCCAGGACCGCGGACAGTTCCGGCGTGCGCAGGGCCGGCAGGTCGGCCTGCAGGGCCAGGACGGTCACCTCGCCGTGCCGTACCCGTAGCGCCGCTGCCGCGGTGGACAGGGCGGTGTTGAGGGGATCGGGGTCGGTGGTGGCACTGCGGGGTTCGGGATGGACGGTGGCGCCGAGCGCGCGGGCCGCGCGGGAGACCACGGGATCGGGGGTGACCACGGTGATCGAGGCGATCTCCGGGGCCGCCGCGGCCGCGCGCACGGTATCGGTCAGCATGGCCAGGACCAGCCGGGACCGCTGAGCGGGGGCCAGGACCCCGGCCAGCCGGCTCTTGGCGCTTTCCAGGGTTTTCACCGCGATGACGGCGTGCACGGTGTGCGGGCACATGGCCCCATCCTGTCATGGCATATTGGGCTGATGACGAGGGCGGCGGTACTGGGTGCAGGATCGTGGGGCACGGCATTCGGGAAGGTGTTGGCGGAGGCGGGAACCGAGGTGACCATCTGGGCGCGCCGGCCCGAGGTCGCCGAGGCGCTGGCCACCGACCACCGCAACCCCTATTACCTACCGGGAGTGCAGTTGCCGCCGGTCGCGGCGACCGACGACTACGCGCGGGCCCTCGACGGCGCCGATATCGTGGTCCTCGCGGTGCCGTCGCAATCACTGCGCGCGAATCTGAAGATCTGGTCACCGGCCATCGGCTCCGACGCCACACTGCTGAGTCTGGCCAAGGGGATCGAAAACGGCACCCTGCTGCGGATGAGCGAGGTGATCGCCGAGGTCAGCGGTGCCGCGCCGGACCGGATCGCGGTACTGTCGGGCCCCAACCTGGCCAAGGAGATCGCCGCCGGGCAGCCCGCGGCCACGGTGATCGGCTGCGCCGATGCCGAACGGGCCGCCGCGGTGCAGCGCGCCTGCGTGACCGGTTACTTCCGGCCCTACACCAACACCGATGTGATCGGCTGCGAACTCGGCGGCGCCTGCAAGAATGTCATCGCCCTGGCCTGCGGGATCGCCTCGGGAATGGGTTTCGGCGACAACTCCCTCGCGGGGCTGATGACCCGGGGGCTGGCCGAGATCATCCGGCTCGGTGTGGCGCTGGGCGCCGAACCGGTGACCCTGGCCGGGCTGGCCGGCGTCGGGGACCTCATCGCGACCTGTACCTCGCCGTTGTCCCGGAACCGCTCCTTCGGGCAGGTCCTCGGTAGCGGTGGGTCCATGCAGGCCGCACAGGAGGCGACACACGGCCAGGTCGCCGAAGGGGTGAAATCGTGCACCTCGGTGCGCGCACTGGCCGCGGCGAAGAATGTCGAGATGCCGCTCACCGAGGCCGTGCACCAGGTGTGCCACGAAGGACTGGCGGTGCAGACGGCAGTGGAGAAGCTGCTGGGCCGACAGATAAAACCGGAATAGCCACACCGGTGGTCCGGCACGGTTGGCGGGTGCCCCGGCAGGGTACGGTTCGGTCATGAACCGGATCAGGGTGGCCGTAGTCTTCGGCGGACGCAGCAACGAGCACACGGTGTCGTGTGTGTCGGCCGGTGCTGTGCTGCGGAACCTCGATCCGGCGCGTTTCGACGCGGTACCGATCGGGATCACCCCGGAGGGCACCTGGGTGCTGGCCGGCGGCGACGCCGCCGAACTCGGCCGGCACGACCGTACCCTGCCCTCGGTCACCGGCGGCGGCCGGGAACTCATGCTGGCCGCGGACCCGAGCCGAGCCGGGACACTGGTGGCGCTGGACGATCCGCACACCGCCCTGGAAGCCATCGATGTGGTGTTCCCGGTATTGCACGGTGCGTTCGGCGAGGACGGCACCGTGCAGGGCATGCTCGAACTGGCGGGTATCCCCTACGTGGGGCCGGGGGTGCTGGCGAGCGCGGCCGGTATGGACAAGGAGTTCACCAAGAAACTCCTCGCCGCCGACGGATTGCCGGTCGGTGTGCAGGTGGTGTTGCGGCCGGGAACCGCGACCGTCACCTCCGCGGAGCGGGAGCGGCTGGGATTGCCGGTGTTCGTGAAACCGGCGCGCGGTGGTTCCTCGATCGGGATCACCAAGGTCACCGATTGGGCCGATCTGGACGCCGCTGTCGCCGCCGCACGCGCTCACGATCCGAAGGTGATCGTGGAGGCGGGCATCGTGGGCCGCGAGGTCGAATGCGGGGTGTTGGAATTCCCGGACGGCCGGGTGGAAGCCAGTGTGCTCGCCGAGATCAAGATGCCCGAGGATCTCGCCGATGCCGACGCCGGCGAGAAACCCGGGCCGGCCTTCTACGATTTCGACACCAAATACCTCGACGACGTCTGCGAATTCGATGTACCGGCCAAACTCGACGACGAGGTGTCCGACGAGGTCCGCGCGCTCGCGGTACGTGCCTTCCGCGCGCTGGACTGCCAGGGTCTGGCCCGCGTCGATTTCTTCGTGACCGAGGACGGCCCGGTGATCAACGAGATCAACACCATGCCCGGATTCACCCCGATCTCGATGTATCCGCGGATGTGGGACGAGACCGGGGTCGGTTACGGAAAACTGCTGACCACGCTCGTGGAAACGGCCCTCGCCCGCGGTACCGGGCTGCGGTGACCGGGCTCAGTTCGGCAGTTCGCCCGGGTCGATCGGGCGGGCCGGCAGCTGCGCGGTGAGGGTATCCGAAACCGCCTGCAGGGGCGTCGGGCCGGACCCGTCGGGAACCGTGAGGGCGATATAGGTTTCGCGATCCACCGCGAACCAGGTGGCCGTGGCGGCCGCGTCGTCGCGGACCTCGAACCACTGCACATCGTCGACCATCTGTAACGGGGACGCCCGGTTGAACTCCAGGGGGCGGTCGAGTCCGCAGCGCAGCACGATCGGTTCACCGCCTTCGGGCCGCTGCCAGGCCGTCGTCGCCGGCGGCACCGGTTCGACGAGGGTGGCGCGGGTGTATTCGCCGAGGTCGGCGGGCAGTGCGGGCAGCAGGGTGGCACAGGCGGAACCGTCGGCCGCGGGCGCCGGAACCGGGCCCAGTGCCAGCGGTTCGCGTTCGACCGGTGTGCGCGCGGCGATGACCGCCGCGACCACCACGCCGATCAGCACCGCGATCGGCAGCGCGACCGCGGTCGCGATGAGCGCGGGCGAATATCCGCTACGCTCGGCGCCGCTGCTGTCCGGGGTATCGGTGTCGTCGTCCGGCGATGTCCCCGGCATCCTCGGCGGTCCTTTCGTCAGCGCGTACGCGGTGGGCGGGGCGCATGCGGGGTCCCGGCCGCCGCGCCTGGTCACCGGGCACAGGGTACCGTCGTGCGGGGAGCGGCGAAGTACCGGCCGGGCGCGCGGGATCGGGGAGCCGCGTCGTCGGGGGTGCGGCGGAGCGGCGTTCCGCCGGTGGATACACGGTCGGCGTTGTCCGGGCCGGCGAGGCGGCGGCCGGTGCCGTCGGTGGCAGCAGCGAGTGAGGAAGGTCCCACCATCAGTACAGGACCCACAGTGCGCGAGGTGGGCGAATTCGCCCTCATCGCCCGGATCAACGCGGGCCGGGAACAGGGGCCCGCCGTGCAGCTGGGCCCCGGCGACGACGCGGCGGTGCTGGCGGCGGCGCGTGGGCGCTACGTGGTGAGCACCGATATGTTGATCGAGGACCGGCATTTCCGGCTGGACTGGTCGCCCGCCGAGGACGTCGGCCGTAAGGCGATCGCCCAGAACGCCGCCGATATCTACGCGATGGGCGCCGAACCGGTCGGCTACGTGGTTGGCCTCGGGGTACCGGAACGGACCCCGGTGGATTTCGTGACCGGCCTCGCGGACGGGTTCTGGGCGGAGGCGACACGGGCGGGAGGCTCGGTCGCCGGTGGGGATATCGTGCGCAGTCCGCAGGTGGTGATTTCGGTGACGGCTTTCGGTGACCCGCTGGGCGAAGAACCGGTGACCCGATCCGGTGCGCGGCCCGGTGGGCTCCTCGCGATCGCCGGGCGGCCGGGCTGGTCGGCGGCCGGTTACGCCGTACTCGTGGGCGGGCACTCGCCGGAGTCCGGTCCGGGTGCGGCGACGGCTGTGGCCGCGCACCGTGCCCCGCGACCTGCCTACGACCTCGTTCGTGCCGCCGTCACCGGGGCGCATCCGCCGGTGGCGCTCACCGATATCTCCGACGGGCTTCTCGCCGATATCGGGCATCTGGCCGAATCTTCCGGAGTCGCCATCGATGTGCGTTCGGCGGCGTTACGCGATACCGAACTCGAGGAGTGCGCGACTTTCCTGGAAATCGATGCGCGGCAATGGATTCTGACCGGGGGTGAGGATCATGTGTTCGCCGGCGTCTGGCCGTCAGGGTCGCCGGTGCCACCCGGATGGACCGTCATCGGCGAAATCGAGGCCGGTCAGGGGGTGACCGTGGACGGCGCGCGGTACCGCGGTCCGCAGGGCTGGGAAGCATTCTCCGGGACGGACTCGGCGAATGTCGGCCACTCACGATAGGTTGTGCGGTCATGAGCACGAAACCACTCGTGGAAATCATCGATCCGGGCTGGGCGAAGGCACTGGATCCGGTCGCCGACCGTATTGCGGAGATGGGCGAATTCCTGCGTGCCGAGAACGCCGCGGGCCGCGGGTATCTCCCCGCCGGGGAGAATGTGCTGCGTGCTTTCCAGGAACCGTTCGAGGCCGTCCGGGTGCTGATCGTCGGCCAGGACCCCTATCCCACTCCGGGTCACCCGATGGGACTGAGCTTCTCGGTGGCGCCGAATGTTTCGCCGGTACCCCGCAGTCTGGCGAACATCTTCGCCGAATACTCCAAGGACCTGGGCCATCCCACCCCGAGCTGCGGCGACCTGAGCCCCTGGTCGCGCCAGGGTGTGCTGATGTTGAACCGGGTCCTCACGGTATCGCCGGGCAAACCGGCCTCCCATCGCGGCAAAGGGTGGGAGAAGGTCACCGAGCAGGCGATCGCGGCCCTGGTGGCGCGCGACGAGCCGCTGGTGGCAGTGCTGTGGGGCCGGGACGCCGCCTCGCTGAAACCGGCGCTGGCCGCGGCGGAGGTGCCCAGTATCGAATCCGCGCATCCGTCACCGCTGTCGGCATCACGAGGGTTTTTCGGCTCACGTCCGTTCTCCCGGGTCAACGAACTGCTGGACGAACTCGGCGCCGAGCCGGTGGACTGGCGCCTGCCCTGAGTGGGCGTCGAACGAGAAACAAGAAGAGGAGCACACCATGAAACTGCGCGGCATCACCGCCTCGCTCGCGCTGGGCGCCGCCCTGACGGGGGCGGCCGGAGCGACGGCCGGAGCGGCCCCGCTGACTCTGGAACCGATGAGTCCGGCGACCGAGCCCGCGGCCCCGATCGCCGAGGATTTCACCTCGAGCGGCTCGTCCACGATTTCGGCCTCGGTGAACGCCAAAGGCGCCTGCCTCTTCCAGCGGACCCTGAGCGCCATGGACCTGGACTGCTGATTCGCCGGTTCGTACGGCGTAACGCCCGCATATTTGCGATGCTGAAAATCGTGAGTAATGCGAACAATCTGCTCGATCCCGTCCAGCTGCGGTTACGCGGCCGGGGCGGGATCGAGCTCGTTGCGGACCAGTACGGCCCACCGGACGGCCCGGCCGTGCTCTTCCTGCACGGCGGCGGCCAGACCCGGCATTCCTGGAAACAGACCGGTGCCCAGCTCGGCGCGGCGGGGATCCGGGCGGTCACGCTGGACGCGCGCGGCCACGGTGACAGCCAATGGGCCTTCGATCGTGACTACCGCTACGAGGCCATGGTCGGCGATGTACTCGCGGTTCTGGACCAGCTGGGCGGTGGCCCGGTGGTGGTGGTCGGTGCCAGTATGGGCGGGATCACCGGTCTGCTGGCCACCGCGGCCCCGGGCGGCGACGCGATCGGCGCGCTGGTCCTGGTGGATATCGTCACCCGGCCCGAGCCCGAAGGCGTCAACCGCGTGCTCACCTTCTTGAGCAAGAATCCCGACGGGTTCGCCACCCTGGAGGAGGCCGCCGACGCCGTGGCCGACTATCTCCCGCACCGACCTCGGCCGAAATCCAACGCGGGACTATTGCGTAACCTGCGCAAACGTGAAGGTCGCTGGTACTGGCACTGGGATCCGGGCATTCTCGGCGACAAAGCCGCCGACCCCGACGAGATGGCCCGCACCCTGGAGGGCGCGGCACGGGCACTCGATATTCCGGTCCTGCTGGTGCGGGGGCTGCAGTCGGATGTGGTGAGCGCCGCGGGTGCCGCGGAGTTCCTCGAGCTGGTCCCGCATGCCGAGCTGGTCGAAATCGGCAATGCCGCACATACGGCCGCCGGCGACGACAACGACGCGTTCACCGAGGCGGTCGCGAAGTTCGTCACACGGGCTCGCTGACCGGGACCGGCCGAGCCCGCCACGGACGGCGGGCGGCGCGAATCCGGCCCCGCGCGGCCGCGGACGGTCAGCTCGGTCCGGAATAGTCCGGGGTGCGTTTGGCGAGGAACGCGTCCACACCCTCACGACCGGTCGGACTGCCCGCGGCCGCTCCTATCGCATCGCGTTCGGCGTCCAGTTGCTCGCCGAGGGTCGCGGTGGCCGACCGGCTCAGCAGCGTCCGGATCGAGGCGTAGCTCGCGCGTGGTCCGCGCGCCAGAGTGCGGGCGAGTTCGCGGGCGTCGTCGCGGACTGTCTCGTCGCTGCCGGCGATACGCGCCAGAATCCCGAGGCGCTGGGCCTCGGCGGCATCGAGTACGGCGTCGGTCAGCAGGATCTCGCGGGCTTTGGCCGCACCCACCAGCCGGGGCAGCGTCCACGACATACCGCCGTCGGGACTGAGTCCGACCCCCGGATAGGCGGGGCGCATCCGGGTACCGGGGCCCCCGATCGCGATATCGGCGGCACAGACCAGGCTCATCCCGGCGCCGGCGGCCCAGCCGTGGACCGCGGCGACCACCGGCACCGGCGCGCTGTCCAGCGCCCGGACGAAAACGTGCAGGGTATCGGCCAGTTGGTACAGGTGTGCGGCGCGGTCGGGCGCCGCCGCGAAATCGCGCACATCGCCACCGGCGCAGAAATTGGGCCCCGCGCCGGTGAGCAGTACGGCACCGATATCCGATCCCGGGTCGGCCAGGGCGGCGGTGCCCGCGGCGACCCCGGCGAAATCCAGTGAGGTGCCCTTGGCTGCGGTGGACAGGGTGATCTCCAGGACCCCGTCGTCGATGCGGACGTATTCGGCTTCGGTGCTCATGGCCGCGACATTACTGCGCGCGGCCGCGCCGGGATATCGCTACGGCCGCACCATGCGGATCTCGGTGGCCGTGGCGAAACGCTCGGCCCGCGCGGTGCCGTCGGGGACGAAACCGTATTTGGTGTAGAAGGCGCGGGCCCGGGGGTTGTCTTCGAAGACCCACAGCGAACACGAGCGCTCCGGTTCGAATACCGCATCCAGCAGGGCCCGGGCCAGCCCGCTGCCGTACCACTCGGCGCGGACGTACATGGCCTGCAGCTCCCGCTCGGCGACCGCGGGGGCGTCGCGGGGCGGGCCGTAATGGACGAACCCGGCGATATCGTCGCCCGATTCCGCGACCAGGATCCGCCCGCGGTGGTGGCCGGCGATGCGCTCCCAGTTCGCGGCGCGCCGATCGAGATCGAAGGCGGCCAGCACATGGTCGGGAACCAGGCCCCGATAGGCCTCGCGCCAGCAGGCGATATGACAGGCGGCCAGGGCCCGGGCATGGGCGGGTCGCAGCGCCGTGAGCGTCCAGGGGGCGTCCGCGCTGCGCGGATCACCGGCTCGGCTACTCATCTGCTGCTCCTTCGCCGGAAAGCGATACGACCTCGCCCCGGCTCCTGTGGTGGAGCCGGGGCGAGGTCGTATCGAAGAACTGAGAAACCGGTTACCCGGTGATCAGCCGCGGACCACCTTGCCCGCCTTCAGGCAGGAGGTGCACACGTTCATCCGGCGGGTGTTGCCCGGGGCGACCTGCGCCCGCACGGTCTGGATATTCGGGTTCCAGCGACGGTTGGTGCGCCGGTGCGAATGCGAGACCGATTTACCGAAGCCGGGGCCTTTGGCGCAGACGTCGCAGACGGCAGCCATAGTCGCGAACTCCTTCATGTCATCATGGGGGACCAGCCACCGGTACAGCGGTCGATCCTGGTCAATGTCGTCATGCCCGCCGACGAGCATCGGCGGATTCGATGACCATCGGAGAGCGCCGGCCGATAACGGCCGCGCCAGGCAACCCTGCAAGGGTAGCCCGACCCGCTGCGATCCACCAAACCGGGGCCGATCGATCACACCGCGGCCGAACCACCGACCCGACCGAGACACCATATCGCCGCGGCCCGGTCCGGGTCGCGGTGTCGGGAGCGGCCGCTAACCTGGCGTTCGACTTGTGCGACGACGAGGAACGAGGTGACGGTGCCCGAAACCCGGCAGGTGCGCGGCGATTCGCCGGCCATCGGTTCCGCACACGGCGGATTGGGCGGGGCCGAACTTCTGGCCTGGGGTCGTCTCTGCGTCACCGCGCTGGAAGAAAGACGCGCGGAGATAGACGCGCTCAACGTCTTCCCGGTACCGGATGCCGATACCGGCACCAACCTCCTGGCGACCATGCGCGCCGCCGTCGCGGAAGCGGACAACTCGACATCGGGCACCGCGGGAGAGCCGGAGGGGCCGGCCGCCCATCCGGTGGCCGCGGCACTGGCCCGGGGCGCGACCGCCGGAGCGCGGGGCAATTCCGGCATCATCGTGTCCCAGGTACTGCGGGGTATCGCGGACGCGACGGTGGACGGCGGGCTGACCGAACTGACCTATCGGGTCGCATTGGCGCGGGCGGCCGCACTGGTCCGCGGAAGCCTGAGCGATCCGGTGGAGGGCACCATCCTCACGGTTCTCGATCGGGCGGGGGCCGCGGCGGACCGCTGCGTCGAGCCCGGACTGGCGGCGGTGGTGCGCGCCGGCGCCGACGCGGCGGCGCGGGCGCTGGAGGACACCCGTGACCAGTTGGCGGTGCTGCGCGACGCCGGAGTGGTGGACGCCGGTGCCCGCGGGTTGCTGGTACTGCTGGACGAGCTGGTCACCGTGGTGACCGGCGAGAGCCCGGTGCGGGCCGCATACCCGGCCGCGGGGTTGCGCACGCCGTCGGCCCGGGCCGAATCGGCGCGGCGCTACGAGGTCATGTACCGGATCGAGGGGGCTCACCCGGATCTCGCCGCCGAACTGCGTGCGCGGCTCGCCGCACTGGGCGATTCGGTGGTGGTGGCCGCCGACGGCGCCGGTGGCTGGTCGGCACATGTGCACTGCGCGGACGCGGGTGCGGCGGTGGAGGCCGGGCTCGCCGTGGGCCGCCCGGTCGCAATCCGTATCGAGCACCTGATCGAGGACTGCGGCCACGGGACCGCCGGGCACGGCGGTCCGCGCGCCGGTGGCGCCGTGGCCACCGGGGTGCGCGAGGCGGCGGACAGCCGGCCGGTGCACGACCGGGCCGCCCGGCAGATCAGCGGGCGCACCGGCGAACCCGCCGATCGTGGGGTGCTCGCCGTCGCGGCCGGTGCCGGTGCCGCGTCGCTCTTCGAAACGGGGGGCGCGGTGGTGCTGAACGCCGAACGGACGCTGGAGTCGGCAGTGCTGCTCGCCGCCATCCGGCAGCTTCCGCATCGGGAAGTGCTGGTACTTCCCAACGGCGCGCTACCGGCCCACGAACTGGTGGCGGTGGGTGCGGCGGCGCGTGACGCGCATCGCGACGTGCTGCTGCTGCCCAGCGCCAGCATGGTCCAGGGCCTCGCGGCCCTGGCGGTGCACGACCGGGCCCGCATCGCCGTGGACGATGCCTTCACCATGTCCGAGGCGGCCGCGAGCACCCGCTGGGGCGCGCTGCGCCGCGCCCGTGGACGAGCGCTCACCATGGTCGGGACCTGCGCGCCCGGCGACGGACTCGGTCTCGTGGGCCACGATGTGGTGGTGATCGACCGGGATACCCGGGCCGCGGCGCAGACCCTGCTGGACCGGATGCTCGGGCTGGGCGGTGAATTGGTGACCCTGTTGGTCGGCGCGCACGCGCCGGACGGGCTCGCCGACGACCTCGCGCGCCATATCGGTGCCACGTTCCCCGGTGTGGAGGTCACGGTGTATGCCGGAGGCCAGCAAGGCGACCTGATACAGATCGGTGTGGAATGAGTATCCGCCGGACCCGCAGCCGCGGGCCGTGGGGACAGGAGTAGCGCGATGGCGACACTGAGCGACCGGCTCGACCATCTGCTCGGCGCGAAGGCCGCCGCGTCGCTGGCGGACGCGTTCGATATGCACACCGTGGAAGATCTGCTGCGCCACTATCCGCTGCGCTACGCCACCCAAGGGCAGCCGCTCACCGAGGAGGCGCCGGAGGACGGGGCGCACATCACGGTGATCGGGCGGGTCACCAAGGCGGATCTGCGGCCGATGCGGCAGCGGCGGGGGTCGCTGCTGAAGGTGGTGCTCGATACCGGCGGCGGGCGCGGTGTGGATGTCACCTTCTTCAACGGCGACAAGGTGAAATACGCGGTGCGCCAGGGTGTCCGGGCCATGATGTCGGGCACGGTCAACTACTGGCGCCCCGGTCAGTGGAATCTCAGCCATCCGGGTTATCTGATCCTGCCGGAGGCCGACGACGAGGAGCCGACCCTGACCACCGTGCGCGGTGGGGGTGACCTGCGTGGAATCGCGCAGAGCGCCAAGGGCGCCGACGGGGTGGACATGTCCTTCTTCGATCGTGAGTTCATCCCGGTCTATCCGGCCACGGCGAAGGTGCAGAGCTGGGAGATCCTGGCCTGTGTCCGGCAGATTCTCGATCAGCTCGACCCGCTCGCCGACCCGCTGCCCGCGCAGGTGCGCGACGAACGGGAATTGATGCCGGTAGGCGATGCGCTGCGCCTGATCCACCTGCCCGAACACACCTCCGATATCGAGCGTGCCCGGGAGCGGCTGCGTTTCGACGAGGCTCTGGCGCTGCAGCTGGTCCTCGCCGAACGCCGGCACGAGGTGGCGGGCCGTACGGCCCGGGCCTGCCCGCTGCGCGGGGACGGTATCGTCGCCGCCTTCGACGAGCGGCTGCCCTTCGAACTCACCGCGGGCCAGCGCGGGGTCATCGGCGAGATCTCCGGGGATCTGTCCCGGGAACAGCCCATGCACCGGCTGCTGCAGGGCGAGGTGGGTTCGGGTAAGACAATCGTCGCGTTGCACGCCATGCTGCAGGTGATCGACGCGGGTCAGCAGTGCGCACTGCTGGCGCCCACCGAGGTACTCGCCGCCCAGCACTATCGGTCGCTGCGGGCGATGCTGGGCGATCTCGGGCAGGCGGGGGAGTTGGGAGCGGCCGATACCGCCACGTCGGTGACGCTGGTGACCGGCTCCATGCCGGCCGCGACGAAACGGGCCGCTCTGCTCGCCGCGGTGACCGGGGACGCGGGCATCGTGATCGGAACCCACGCACTGATCCAGGACACGGTCGAATTCTTCGATCTGGGCCTGGTGGTGGTGGACGAACAGCACCGGTTCGGGGTGGAGCAGCGCGATGCGCTGCGGGCCAAGGCGAAAACGGGTTTCTCGCCGCATCTGCTGGTGATGACCGCGACCCCGATTCCGCGCACGATCGCCATGACCACCCTGGGCGACCTGGAGACCTCCACCCTCACCGAACTGCCCCGGGGCCGTTCGCCGATCCAGTCGAAGGTGGTACCGCGCCGGGTGCATCCCAACTGGGTGGACCGGGCCTGGGAGCGGATCACCGAGGAGGTCGGCGCGGGCCGGCAGGCCTATGTCGTGTGCTCGCGCATCGGTGACGACGAGGACGGTTCCGGGCCGCGGGGCAAGAAAGCCGCGGAGAAGGAGGCCCCGTCCACCCAGGCCGTGGTGGATGTCTTCGACCGCCTGCGCACCGGACCGCTCGCGCGATTGCGGCTCGGGCTGCTGCACGGACGGCTGCCGTCGGATGAAAAAGACCAGGTGATGCGCGACTTCAATGCCGGCGATATCGATGTGCTGGTCTGTACGACGGTGGTCGAGGTGGGCGTGGACGTGCCGAACGCGACCGTGATGGTGATCGTGGACGCCGATCGGTTCGGGGTGAGCCAGCTACACCAGCTCCGGGGCCGGATCGGGCGTGGGGCACATCCCGGGTTGTGCCTGCTCATCACCGATGCCGCACCCGGGGGACCGGCGATGACCAGGCTGGAGGCCGTCGCCGCCACCACCGACGGATTCGAGCTCTCGGTACTCGATCTGCGGCAGCGTCGCGAAGGGGATGTGCTCGGCGCGGCGCAGTCGGGCACCACCCGGTCGTTGCGCCTGCTGTCGCTGCTCGACGATCTCGAGGTCATCACCGTCGCCCAGGAACTGGCCCGCACTCTGGTCGAGCAGGATCCCGGGCTGACCCGGCACCCCGGCCTTGCGGCGATGATGCACGCCGCCGTCGATTCCGAACGCCTGGAGTACCTGGCCAAATCCTGATCGGCAGCACGGGAACCGTGCCGGGGCGCTCGGCGTCAAACCTGGCAACGGAATCGCCGAGGGGAAAGGGGTTGGCGTCATGCAGGAAAGACAGGGGTGCCGGTCGGTGCGGCGGGGGCCGTCCGTGCCGGCGCGGATCAGGCCGGTGCTGCGGGCGGCGCAGGCCTGCCCGCACTGTGTGGCCCGGCGGACGAAACGCCGCGAACCCGGGGCGGAAGAGCTGGAGGGCTGAACGGCCCGGACCGGCGCGATGCGGCCCGGGCCGGGAATTCAGCGGACGCCGTGGGCGGCGGCCACCATATTGCGCAGGGACGCCTCCACCTCGGCCGGGCGGCGGGTCTTCAGGCCGCAGTCGGGATTGACCCAGAGACGTTGCGCTGGAACAGCTTTCAGGGCGGCGCGCAAAGACGCGGTGATCTCCTCGACGCCGGGCACCCGGGGCGAGTGGATATCGTAGACGCCCGGTCCCACGCCGGCGGCGAAGCCCGAGGCGTTCAGATCGTCCAGCACCTCCATACGGGAGCGGGCGGCCTCGATGGAGGTGACATCGGCATCCAGCCCGGCGATGGCGTCGATCACCTCACCGAACTCCGAATAGCACAGGTGGGTGTGGATCTGGACGGAGTCGGCCACTCCGGAGGTCGCCAGCCGGAACGCGTGCACCGACCAGTCCAGGTAGGTCTGCTGCTCGGCCTCGCGCAGTGGTAGCAGTTCACGGAGCGCGGGTTCGTCGACCTGGATGATCCGGATACCGGCGTTCTGCAGTTCCACCGTCTCGTCACGGATCGCCAGGGCCACCTGCCGGGCCGAATCCGCCGGCGGCTGATCGTCGCGGACGAAGGACCAGGCCAGGATGGTGACCGGGCCGGTGAGCATGCCCTTGACCGGTTTATCGGTGAGCGATTGCGCGTAGGTTATCCAGTCCACCGTCATCGCGGCCGGGCGGGAGACGTCACCGAACAGGATGGGCGGGCGTACGCAGCGGGTGCCGTAGGACTGCACCCAGCCCAGATCGGTCGCCGCGAACCCGTCCAGTTGTTCGGCGAAATACTGGACCATATCGTTGCGTTCCGGTTCGCCGTGCACGAGGACATCGAGCCCGAGTTCCTCCTGGAGGGCGATGACCTCGCCGATCTCGGCCCGCATCCGTCGCACGTACTCGTCCCGGTCGATCTCTGCGGACCGCAGCGCCGCCCGGGCCAGCCGGATGGCCGCGGTCTGCGGGTAGGAGCCGATGGTGGTGGTCGGCAGCGGCGGCAGCTGCAGACGCTCCTGCTGCAGGATCCGGCGCTGTTCGGCCGGAGCCCGTCGCGCGGCATCCGGACCCAGCGCGGCCAGTCGCGCGCGTACCTGCGCGTTGCTGATCCGGGGATCGGCGCGGCGGCTCGCCGCGGCGGTGCGGGCGGTGTCCAGTTCCGTGGCGACCGCCTCGGTGCCGGAACGCAGGCCCGTGGCCAGCACGCGCACCTCGGTGGCCTTCTCGGCGCCGAAGGCGAGCCAGGAGCGAAGCGTGTCGTCGAGTCGTGTCTCCACCGCCAGCGAGTACGGAACGTGCAGCAGCGAGCACGAGGTGGAAACCGCCAGTGTCCGCACGCTGCCCAGCAGCGTGGCCAGCGTCGACAGCGCGCCGTCGAGGTCGGTGCGCCAGATATTGCGGCCGTCGACCACACCCGCGACCAGCAGTTTGTGCGATAACGCGGGGACGGCCGCCACCGCGGCGACATCGGTACCCGCGACCAGATCGACGGCGATCCCTTCGATATCGGTGGCGGCCAGGGCCTCCAGCGCGGCGCCCGGATGCCCGAAATAGGTGGCCACCAGCATCGCCGGGCGCCGCGCCGCCGCGGTGAGTTCGGTGTAGACCCGTCGGACCGTCGCCAGTTCCGCCGCGGTGAGATCGGTGACCAGCGCGGGCTCGTCGAGTTGTACCCAGTCCGCGCCCGCGTCCGAGAGCAGCGGCAGTAGCTCGCGGTACAGCGGGATCAGCTCGTCGATCCGGTCCAACGCCGCACCACCGGTGCTCTTGGCCAGTTTCAGGAAGGTGACCGGTCCGATGACCACGGGCCGGGCCCGCACGCCGAGTTCGATCGCTTCGGCCACCTGGGCCAGCAGGTCTTGCGGATGCAGGCCGAAGGTGGTGTCCGGGCCGAGTTCGGGCACCAGGTAGTGATAGTTGGTGTCGAACCACTTGGTCATCTCCAGCGGTTCCACCGACTCGGTTCCGCGTGCGGCGGCGAAATAGCGGTCCAGCCGATCCGCGATACCGGCGACCCGGGCGGGCAGGGCGCCGAGGAGGACTGCCGTGTCGAGCATCTGGTCGTAGTAGGAGAAGGTGCCGACGGGGATCGAATCCAGCCCGGCGGCGGTCAGTTCTGCGAACTGGTTTCGGCGCAGGACACGACCGGTCTCGTGCAGCTGCGCCGCATCGATCCGGCCCGCCCAATACGACTCGGTCGCGCGTTTGAGTTCCCGGCGTGGCCCCACCCGGGGAAGCCCGAGAACCGTTGCGGTGAACGGATGGTGCGAAATAACAGTCACGGTGTTCTCCAGTGCTGTGAAGTTCGACGGACATCGCCGTTACCGGGCGCACGGCACCGATGAGACCCCGAACGACCCGGTCGTACGGCCGGGCCGGATGTCAGCACTGGTGGCGGCGCCCGCTCCACGAGGCGACGGCCACCGGATACGGCGTATCCGGTACAACCGGCAGGTCTTCGGACTCGCGGGCACCGGCCTGTCGGCCGACCTACTGGCCGTCGCTTCCCGGGCGTACTGCCCAGTGCTGATGACGGCGGTCGTTCCTGCTCACCGCTGCGGGACAGTTCCGGATTCCCACCGGATTCCCTCTCACCCGCGTGGTGCGGGCTTCGGCGCCGGGGGCGGACGTTCGGGGCTCCTGTTCGTCCGGCCGGCGGACCAGCTGCGGATCCACCATAACGCGGACGCGCCGAGCCCGCCCGCGGCGGCTCGAACAGTATCCGGATCCGCGTCCGGCTTCGCACATCTTCGTAAGATGCCCGGACCGCTCGGATAGCCGGGAGATGGCCGCAGCGGACGATACGCACAGGCCGGGATCGTGGGCGGTGAGATATGACGCTGCGGTGAACAGGACTTCGCAGCGTTGCCATACGAGCTTGTGAAGATTGTGCGAAGTGGACTTCGCTGTCGCTCCTGGGTGTGGCGCCGGGTACGTTGGTTCAATGTTCTCGAAAGTCTTGGTTGCCAACCGCGGCGAAATCGCCATCCGAGCCTTCCGCGCGGCGTACGAGCTCGGTGTCGGAACGGTTGCCGTCTTCCCGCACGAGGACCGCAATTCGGTCCACCGCCTGAAGGCGGACGAGGCATACGAGATCGGCGAGGAAGGTCATCCGGTCCGCGCCTACCTCTCGGTCGACGCCATCATCGAGGCGGCGAAGACCGCGGGCGCCGATGCGATCTACCCCGGCTACGGGTTCCTGTCGGAGAATCCCGATCTGGCCGCCGCGTGCGCGCGGGAGGGCATCACCTTCATCGGACCGTCGGCCGAGGTACTCGAACTGGCGGGCAACAAGGCCCGCGCGATCGCGGCCGCGCGCGCGGCCGGGCTGCCGGTCCTGGATTCGAGCGCGCCGTCGGCCGATGTGGCCGAGTTGCTGGCGGCCGCGGAATCCATGGAGTTCCCGGTCTTCGTGAAGGCTGTCGCCGGCGGTGGCGGACGCGGGATGCGCCGGGTGGCCGAGCCGTCCGGGCTGCGGGAGGCGATCGAGGCGGCCTCGCGCGAGGCGGAGTCGGCGTTCGGTGATCCGACGGTGTTCCTGGAGCAGGCCGTGGTGAACCCGCGGCATATCGAGGTGCAGATCCTGGCCGATACCCAGGGCGATGTGATGCATCTGTTCGAGCGGGACTGTTCGCTGCAGCGGCGGCACCAGAAGGTGATCGAGCTGGCGCCGGCCCCGAATCTGGATCCGGAATTGCGGGACCGGATCTGCGCGGACGCGGTGGCCTTCGCCCGGCAGATCGGGTACAGCTGCGCGGGCACGGTGGAGTTCCTGCTCGACGAACGCGGCAATCACGTGTTCATCGAGATGAATCCGCGGATCCAGGTGGAACACACGGTGACCGAGGAGATCACCGATGTGGATCTGGTGCAGTCGCAGTTGCGGATCGCGGCCGGGGAGAGTCTGGCGGATCTGGGACTGAGCCAGGACAAGGTGACCATTCGCGGCGCGGCGCTGCAGTGCCGGATCACCACCGAGGACCCGGCCAACGGCTTCCGCCCCGATACCGGTCGCATCACCGCCTACCGCACCCCCGGCGGCGCCGGTATCCGGCTCGACGGCGGCGCGAACCTCGGCGCGGAGATCGGCGCCTACTTCGATTCCATGCTGGTCAAGCTCACCTGCCGCGGCCGGGACTTCCCGGCGGCGGTGGCGCGGGCCCGGCGGGCGCTGATGGAATTCCGGATCCGCGGTGTCACCACCAATATCCCGTTCCTGCTCGCGGTACTCGGCGACGACGATTTCACCGCGGGCCGTATCACCACCTCGTTCATCGACGAGCGCCCGGAACTGCTGGCCACCCGCGAACCCGCCGACCGCGGCACCAAGATCCTGAACTACCTGGCCGATGTCACGGTGAACAAACCGCACGGCGCCCGCCCGACCACGGTGTACCCGCACGACAAACTGCCCGCGATCGACCTGTCGGTGCCGCCGCCGGACGGTTCGCGGCAGAAACTGCTGACGCTGGGCCCGGAGGGATTCGCGCGGGCGCTGCGCGAACAGAAGGCGGTCGGGGTCACCGACACCACCTTCCGCGACGCGCACCAGTCGCTGCTGGCGACCCGGGTACGCACCAACGGCCTGCTCGATGTGGCCGGGCATGTGGCGCGACTGACCCCGGAACTGCTGTCCATCGAGGCCTGGGGCGGGGCGACCTACGATGTGGCGCTGCGGTTCCTCTACGAGGACCCGTGGGAGCGGCTGGCCGCGCTGCGCGAGGCGATTCCGAACATCTGCCTGCAGATGCTGCTGCGCGGCCGCAACACCGTCGGCTACACCCCCTATCCGGAACGGGTGACCCGGGCGTTCGTGGCCGAGGCCACCGAGACCGGTATCGATATCTTCCGAATCTTCGATGCCCTGAACAATGTGGACCAGATGCGTCCGGCCATCGACGCGGTCCGGGTAACCGGTACCGCGATCGCCGAGGTCGCGCTGTCCTACACCGGTGATCTCACCGACCCGGACGAGAAGCTCTACACCCTCGACTACTACCTCAAGCTGGCCGAGCAGATCGTGGACGCGGGCGCGCACGTACTGGCGATCAAGGATATGGCCGGACTGTTGCGCGCGCCCGCCGCGGCGAAACTGGTGACCGCGCTGCGCAGCAATTTCGATCTGCCGGTCCATGTGCACACCCACGACACTCCGGGTGGGCAGCTGGCCACCTATCTCGCCGCCTGGCAGGCCGGTGCCGACGCCGTCGACGGCGCGTCGGCCGCCATGGCCGGCACCACCAGCCAGCCCGCGCTCTCGGCGATCGTGGCCGCCGCCGCGCACAGCGAATACGACACCGGGCTGAATCTGCGCAATGTCTGCGATCTGGAGCCCTACTGGGAGGCGCTGCGCAAGGTGTACGCGCCGTTCGAATCCGGTCTGCCGGCGCCCACCGGCCGCGTCTACACCCACGAGATCCCCGGCGGGCAGCTGTCGAACCTGCGCCAGCAGGCCATCGCCCTGGGGCTGGGCGACCGGTTCGAGGAGGTCGAGGCGAAATACGCGGCCGCGGACCGTTTGCTGGGCCGGCTGATCAAGGTCACGCCCTCCTCCAAGGTGGTCGGTGACCTGGCGCTGTCGCTGGTCGGCTCCGGTATCGATATCGAGCAGTTCGCCGCCGATCCGGGTCGCTACGACATCCCCGATTCGGTGATCGGTTTCCTGCGCGGCGAACTCGGCACACCGGCCGGCGGTTGGCCCGAGCCGTTCCGGGAGAGAGCGCTCGCCGGCCGGAGCGCGGCAAAACCCGAATCCGAGTTGTCCGCCGCGGACGAAGCGGGCCTGGCCGGTAGCTCCGAGGAGCGACGCGCGACCCTCAACCGGCTGCTGTTCCCCGGTCCGACCGCGGAGTTCCTGGCGCACCGGGAGAAATACGGCGATACCACCGGCCTGTCGGCCAACCAGTTCTTCTACGGCCTGCGCCACGGCGAAGAACACCGGGTACAGCTAGAGAAGGGCGTCATCCTGCTCATCGGGCTGGAGGCGATCTCCGAACCCGACGAACGCGGGATGCGCACGGTCATGTGCATCCTCAACGGGCAGTTGCGCCCGGTATCCGTGCGTGACCGTTCCATCGCCAGTGAGATCCCGGCCGCGGAGAAGGCCGACAAGAACAACCCGCATCACATCGCGGCGCCCTTCGCCGGCGTCGTGACGCTGACCGTGGCCGAAGGGGAAGCGGTCGCCTCGGGCGACACCATCGGCACCATCGAGGCCATGAAGATGGAGGCCGCCATCACCGCGCCGCGCGGCGGGGTGGTGGGCCGGGTGGCCATCACGCAGGTACAGCAGGTCGAAGGCGGTGATCTGCTGGTCGAGCTGGGCGAGCGCGAATCCGAATGACCCGGATCGTCGCCGGGACCGCCGGTGGGCGGCGCCTGAAGGTGCCACCCGCCGGGACCCGGCCCACCTCCGACCGGGTGCGGGAGGCGGTGTTCTCCTCGATCGAGGCGTGGATGGACCTCGCCGGCGCCCGGGTGCTCGACCTCTACGCCGGTTCGGGCGCGCTCGGGCTGGAGGCGCTGTCGCGTGGCGCCGCCGCCGCACTGCTGGTCGAATCCGACCGCCGGGCGGCCGGGGTGCTGCGCGGCAATATCGCCGAGTTGGGCCTGGCCGGTGCACAGGTGCGGATCGGGACGGTGACGCAGGTGCTCGCCCACGGCGGCGCGGGCGCTTTCGATCTGGTGTTCGCCGATCCGCCCTACGAGTTGCCGACCGAGGCCGTCGAAGGGGATCTCACGGCGCTCGCCGCGTACGGTTGGCTCGCCGAGGATGCGTTACTGCTGGTCGAACGCTCCGCCCGGTCGGTCGAGATCGACTGGCCCGCAGGCTTCGAGGGTCGTGCCGCCCGGCGCTACGGGGAGACCCGGATCGAGTCGGCGGTGTACGTCGGCGCGGACCCGGCGAACCGGGACGAACCTGCTAGCGTCTGATCCATGGCAGGAGCTTTGTGCCCGGGATCCTTCGATCCGGTGACCAACGGCCATCTCGATGTGTTCCGGCGGGTAGCCGAGCAATTCGACGAGGTCGTGATCACGGTGATGATCAACAAGAAGAAGCAGGGCATGTTCTCGATCGACGAACGGATCGAGATGCTGCGCGACGCCACCGCGGATCTGGCAGGCGTGCGGGTCGCCTCCTGGGACGGTCTGCTGGTCGATTTCGCCCGGGAGCAGGGCATCACCGCCATCGTCAAGGGGCTGCGCGACGCCGGTGATTTCGGCTACGAACTCCAGATGGCGCAGATGAACAAGAAGCTCTCCGGTGTGGACACCTTCTTCATCGCGACCAACCCCACCTTCAGCTACCTGTCCAGCTCCCTTGTCAAGGAAGTGGCGGCCTTCGGCGGCGATGTCAGCGATATGCTGCCGCCGCTGGTACACAAACGGCTACTCGACCGGCTGGCCGAGCGAGCGGGCTGACCCGGACCGCGCGGCGGTCACTTCCCGGGCCCGCTGCAGCGGCCGGAACACCAGACCGCGCAGCGCCAGGAACCGCAGGCCCCCGACCACGGCGCTGATCGCCAGCACGGCCGCGGCCTGGGCGGGCTCGTTCAGTGCCGGGGCCAGGACCTCCAGCGCGGCCAGGGCCGCGGTGCTGATACCCAGCCCCAGCAGCGCCAGGCCGCCGCCTTCCCACTGCGCGGTGAACCAGCCGACCCGCTCGGCGGCGTGAAAGGTGAGCCGGCGGTGTAGTTCGTTGGCCAGGACGGTACTCACGACCGAACCGGCCACATTGGCGAGCAGCGGCCCGGCGCCGGTGAGGGTCAGGAAGAGCAGGACATAGGAAATATTGCTCAATCCGCCGACCAGTGCGAAACGAATCAACTGCGGGAACGCACGGTCACCGCGCAGGTACTGCAGGAGGCGCTGCCGCCAGGCGGTGGGGGTGAATGCTTCCGGCCAATCGATATCCAGATCCCCGGTGGTCAGTGCCGTGGAAGTAGGCAACTGCAGGATGGTCATGGGCGGTTCCGATCGGGCAAGGGACAGACACCCCTCCGCGCCGCGGTTGGGCTCCCCAAGAATTTAACACCAAGCGGAGGGTGGGTCTCCAGTTGATTGTGTGACTCTGCAGATATCGGGCAGAACGGCGACACACCGAAAGTAGGTTCGGCGCATCCACCGGCCCGGGGCACACTGGGAACGGCGTGATGTGTCGCCGATCGTCAGCAGGAGGACTTTGAGCATGTATCGGGTATTCGAGGCGCTCGACGAACTGGTCGCCATAGTCGAGGAGGCACGCGGTATCCCCGCGACGCGCAACTGCATCGTGCCGCGTCCGGAAACCCTCGATCTGCTCGACGACGTGCGCGATGCGCTGCCCACCGAGATCGACGACGCCCAGGATGTGCTCGATCACCGGGACAAGATCGTCGACGACGCCCGGGGTCTCGCGCAGGACACCATCCGCTCCGCCGACGAACAGGCCGCCGGCACCGTGGCCGACGCCCGCGCCGAGGCCGACCGGATCCTCGCCGAGGCCAAGGCGCACGCCGACCGGATGGTCGCCGAGGCCACCGCGCACGCCGACCGGATGGTCGATACGGCCACCGCCGAGGCCGAACGCCTTATCGCCGACGCCAAGGCCGAGTACGAGGTGGTCACCGGCCGGGCCCGCGCCGAAGCCGAACGGACCGTCGAAGCCGGCCAGGCCGCCTACGACCGCTCGGTCGCCGAAGGCCAGGCCGAGCAGCGTCGGTTGGTGGAGGACACGGAGGTGGTGCGGGCCGCGCACGCCGAATCGGCCCGCATCATCGACACCGCGCACGCCGACGCCGACCGGATGCGCGCCGACTGCGACCACTACGTCGACACCAAACTCGCCGAATTCGAGGACACCCTCGGCAGCGCGCTGCGCACCGTCGGCCGGGGCCGCCAGCAGTTGCGCAACGGGTCTGGGGTGCCCGATTACGCCGCGGAGTTCCGGCGGTGAGCTGTGTTTGTTTGCGCGCCTCCGGCGCGCGGGTCGGGGCCCTGTAACCCCGATTCTTCCCTCCTCCGTTCAGTCGCTGCGCTCCTTCGCTCCGTCGGTCCAGAATCGCTCCGTCGGTCCAGAATCGGGGGCGGGCCCCGACCGTGGAGGTAGACCATCAGAAATAGACAGAAGGTGCATGCTGTCGTGCGCCTGGACCGGCCTGGGGAGGTGCACGTCGCCGCAAGTGCTCAATGGTCACCAGTCTCTGGACTTTCGGCTGCATACGCTCCAGAAACGGGGGCGGGCCCGACCACGAATGCCGGCCATTCGGAGTAGACGAAAGGTGCTCGGCGGACCGAAGTCGGTACTTCCCGCCATGGACGGTGACCGTCCGCGATCGGTCGCTGCGTTCCCACCGAGTTTTGCCGGTCCGACCAAGCCGCGTACTGTGGTGTAGTTGCTCGCCGATTCCGGCGCAAAACCAACAGCCCCGACCCACCCAGTGGAGTGTTTGCGATGCCTGCCGATACCACCGCGCGCTCGCGTTCGGGTGCACCTCGTGCACACGGCGCGGGCTTCGTGCTGGATGTCCGCAGCCTCGGTCGCGCCCCGGGCTCGATGCGCGAACTGCGGCGGACGGTCACCACCACCGAACGACTCGGACTCGACCTCGTCGGCGTACCCGTCGGCGCGGAGGTCGAACTGGATCTGCGGTTGCAATCGGTGTCCGAGGGAGTGCTCGTCACCGGCACCCTCGAGGCACCGGTGGCCGGTGAGTGCTCACGGTGCCTCGAACCGTTCACCGATACCGTGCGGTTGTCGCTGACGGAGTTGTTCGCCTACCCGGACAGCGCCACCGACCAGACCTCCTCCGAGGATGAGATCTACCGGATGAGCGACGACCTCATCGACCTCGAGCCCCTGGTAGTGGACCAGCTGGGTCTGGAATTGCCGCTGCAGCCGCTGTGCTCGCCGGACTGCCCGGGCCTGTGCCCGGAGTGCGGCGTCCGGATGGCGATTGCGGGATCCGATCATGGGCATGAGATACTTGATCCCCGCTGGGCCGGGCTGGCGAAATTCGCCTCCGGATCGCCCGGCAGCGGCAGCCCCGACGAGGGTGCGGCCACCGGAGATCATTCCACCGAGACAGCACGTAACAGTACAGAGGAGAAGTAGTCGTGGCCGTTCCCAAGCGCCGGATGTCCCGTTCCAACACCCGGTCGCGGCGCAGCCAGTGGAAGGCCGCCGCCCCCACCCTGATCACCTGCCCGAACCGGGCGTGTGGTCAGAAGACCCCGCCGCATATCGCGTGCCCCTCCTGCGGTACTTACAAGGGCCGCCAGGTCGTTTCCGCCGTCTGACCCCGCGACCGTTGACCGCGGGTAAAGACGAGCCCGGTGAACCGGGTGATCATTCGGGTCTGCTCGCCGCCCTGGGCGTCGAGGTGGCTCCGGAATTGTTGCGATTGGCACTGACCCATCGCTCGTACGCGTACGAGAACGGCGGCCTGCCGACCAATGAGCGGCTCGAGTTCCTCGGGGACTCCGTGCTCGGTCTGAGCATCACCGAACGGCTCTACCATGAGCATCCGGAGAAATCCGAGGGTGAGCTGGCCAAGCTGCGCGCGAGTGTGGTGAACATGCACGCGCTCGCCGAGGTGGCACGCAACCTGGGTGAGGGTGGTCTGGGCGCGCATCTGCTGCTCGGCAAAGGTGAGGAACTCACCGGCGGCCGGGACAAGCCCAGCATCCTCGCCGACGGTATGGAATCGCTGCTCGGTGCCGTCCACCTCGAGCACGGCATCGACGTGGCCCGTGAGGTCGTGCTCCGGCTGTTCGCCGATCTGCTCGAACGCGGTCCGCGGATGGGCGCGGGGCTGGACTTCAAGACCAGCCTGCAGGAGTTGACCGCCGAACGCGGTCTCGGTGTACCCAGCTACGAGATCACCTCCACCGGCCCCGACCACGACAAGGAATTCACCGCGACCACCGTGATCGCCGGGGATGCCTACGGTCAGGGGGTCGGCCGGTCGAAGAAAGAAGCCGAGCAGAAGGCGGCGGGCGCGGCCTACCGCGCGTTGACCGGCGAATCCTGAATGCCCGAACTTCCCGAGGTGGAGGTCGTACGCCGCGGCCTCACCGAACATCTGTGCGGGCGGACCGTGGAATCGGTCACCGTCACCCATCCGCGGTCGGTGCGCCGGCACGAGGCGGGTGCCGCCGATATGGCGGCCCGGCTCACCGGGCTCACGGTGGCCGCGGCGCAGCGGCGTGGGAAGTATCTGTGGCTCACCTTCGACGAACCCGGCGGCGGATCCGCCGATACCGCGCTGGTCGTGCATCTGGGTATGAGCGGGCAGATGCTGGTACAGCCCGCCGGCGCACCGGTGGAGAAGCACGCACATATCCGGGCGACCCTCGACGACGGGCGTGAACTGCGCTTCGTCGACCAGCGCACCTTCGGCGGCTGGGTACTGGCACCGCTGGTGGAGGTGGACGGTGATCTGCTCCCCGACCTGCTCGCGCATATCGCCCGTGATCCGCTGGACCCCCGGTTCGACACCGAGCGGGTGATCGGTGTGCTGCGATCCAAGAACACCGAGATCAAGCGGGTATTGCTGGATCAGGCCGTGATCTCCGGGATCGGCAACATCTACGCCGACGAGGCGCTGTGGCGGGCGAAGGTGCACGGCGGCCGGATCGCCTCGGCGCTCACCCGTCCGGTACTGCGCACCCTGCTCGCCGAGGCCCGCGCGGTGATGACCGACGCGCTCGCCGCCGGCGGTACCTCCTTCGACGCCCTGTACGTGAACGTGAACGGCGAATCAGGGTACTTCGAGCGTGCCCTGGCGGTGTACGGGCGCGGCGACCGGCCGTGCCCGCGCTGCGGGGCGGTGATCGTGCGGGAGAAGTTCATGAACCGCTCGTCCTATTCCTGCCCGCGCTGTCAGCCGCCGCCACGCGGGCGTCGCGTTTCCTCCTGACGACCCTCTCGCGCCCGGCCCGGCGGCGGGTTACGGTGGGCCTCGGCAAGATCACCGACCCGGTCCGGCTGGGAGGCAGGCCATGCGCAAGCTCACCTATTACGTCGCCGCCACCATCGATGGGTTCATCGCCACCGAGGACGGCTCGGTGGATTTCTTCCCGGTCGGCGGCGACCACGGTCCCGCCATCACCGCGCAGTATCCGGAAACGCTACCGTCGCGGGTGCGCGAATCGCTGGGTATCACCAAGCGCAACGAGAACTTCGACACCGTGATCATGGGCCGCAGGACCCACGATTTCGGGGTCCGTACCGGTACCGCGAGCCCGTACGCGCATCTGCGGCAGTACGTGGTGTCCACTACGCTCACCGCCCCGCCGGACCCGGCGGTGGCGCTGATCGGCGCCGATCCGGTCGCCGCGGTGGCCGAACTCAAACGGGAGCAGGGTCTGGGCATCTGGTTGTGCGGTGGCGGTGAACTGGCCCGGGCGCTGCTGCCGGAGATCGATCAGGTCTTCCTGAAGCTGTATCCGATCGTGCTGGGCCGTGGACGGCCGCTGTTCGGGACCGGTCCGCGACTGCCGGATCCGGCGTGTTTCCGGGTGATCACCAGCCAGGTCTTCGAGGATGGCGTCGCCTTCGTCAAGTACGGCCGGGTGGGTTAGGTGGTGGCGGGCGAGTCGCCGGGGGCGGAGCAGGCCGGATCGCCCGCGCCGGGGCCCATCGCGGCCTTGCGCGAGATCGGATTCTGGCTCGAACGAGACCGGGCGCAGACGCACCGGGTGAAGGCCTACCGCCGGGCCGCCGACACCCTCGCCGGCCTCGACGATGCCGCGGCCGATCGGCACCGCCGGGACCGCAGCTGGCAGGAGCTGGCGGGAATCGGCCCCAAAACCGCCGCGGTGATCGAGGAGGCGTACGCCGGGACCGTGCCGCGCTATCTGGCCGAATTACGTGCCGCCGCGAAACCGATCGGCGCCGAAGGCGCGCCCCTGCGTGATCTGCTGCGCGGTGATCTGCACACCCATTCGGACTGGTCCGACGGCGGCAGCCCGATCGCCGAAATGATGGGCTGTGCCGCCGCGATCGGGCACGAGTACTGCGCCCTCACCGACCATTCGCCGCGGCTGACGGTGGCCAATGGGCTATCGGCCGACCGGCTCCGGCGGCAACTCGACGTGGTGGCCGCACTCAACGCGGAACTGGCGCCGTTGCGGGTACTGACCGGAATCGAGGTCGATATCCTCGACGACGGCTCGCTCGACCAGGACGCCGATCTGCTCGCCGAACTCGATATCGTCGTCGCCAGTGTGCATTCGCGGTTGCGCGACGACCGCGACACCATGACCCGGCGGATGGTGTACGCGGTGGCGAACCCGAATGTCGATGTGCTCGGCCACTGCACGGGCAGGTTGGTCGAAGGCGGGCGCGGTACCCGGCCGGAATCGGATTTCGACGCCCGGATCGTGTTCGAGGCCTGCCGCCGCTACGGTACGGCGGTAGAGATCAACAGCCGCCCCGAACGGCAGGACCCGCCGTCGCGGTTGATCCGGCTCGCAGTGGAGATGGGCTGTGAGTTCTCCATCGATACCGACGCGCATGCACCGGGCCAGCTGGACTGGCAGGGCTACGGCTGTGCCCGCGCGGTGGCCGCCGAGGTCCCGCCGGAGCGCGTCGTGAACACCCGCCCCGTGGAGGAACTTCTGGAGTGGACCCGTACTCCTGGCGGCTGACCGGCGGAAACGTGCGGGGTGCGGGATCTGACGGGCGGGCAGATCCGCGACCTGTTCCAGGGGCGGGTGTCGAACTGGCGGCAGGTCGGTGGTGCCGATCAGCCGGTACGCGTGGTCAACCGCTATGCGGGTTCGCGTGTGTGCCACCCAGGCTCCTGACGGTGTCGTGGCGGTGCCGGTGGCGCCGACCGTACCTTCGAGTCCGCGATGAGCGGCGGGCCGAAAGGCCGTGCGCAGGCGCCGTGGGCCGTACGGCGCGATCGGCCGAGGTCGGGTGCACGGTGTGGCGACGGCGGGTGGCAGGATCGCGAGCATGGTTGACAACACCTCTACGGCATCAGCCCCGGCAGCGGGCGAGACGGCGCCCGCGGCGCAGGCCGGGCCGACCACCCTGTGGGTGGAACGGACGGGTACTCGCCGCTACACCGGACACAGTTCGCGCGGCGCCGAGGTGCTCATCGGTTCCGAAGGCGTGCCCGGCGTGTTCACCCCCGGTGAGCTGCTGAAGATCGCGCTGGCGGCCTGCTCGGGGATGAGTTCGGATCTCCCGCTGTCGCGGCGGCTCGGTGACGACTACGACGCCACCATCCGGGTGTCCGGCGCCGCCGACCGGGAGAACGAGGTGTATCCGCAGCTCGACGAGGTCTTCGAGCTCGATCTCAGCGAGCTCGACGCCGCGGCCCGGGACCGGCTGCTGGTGACGGTGCAGCGAGCCATCGACAAGGTCTGCACGGTCGGCCGTACCTTGAAGGCCGGCAGCAAGGTGACGCTGTCGTTCGATATCGACACGGTCGACTGATCGTGGCCGCGGCTACGGAAGGAACCGACCCGGTGCGGTTGAGCGCCTGGGTGCACGGATATGTGCAGGGCGTGGGCTTCCGATGGTGGACGCGGGCGCGGGCGCTGGAACTCGGCCTCACCGGGCATGCCACGAATGCCGCCGACGGCCGGGTGCACGTGGTGGCGGAGGGGCCGCGTGCCGCGGCCGAGGGGTTGCTGGCGCTGTTGCGGTCGGGGGATACGCCCGGCCGGGTGGACCTGGTGGTCGAGTCGTGGGAGCCGGCGCGGGGCGGGCTGGGAGGTTTCGTCGAGCGGTAGTCCCGCGAGATCACCGCCCACCTTGACATAACACAGTGGAAGGTGCACTCTGAGTGCATCCACTGTGGAAGGTGGTCCGACCTGTAAGGGGAGCGGTAATGGAGATCACGACGGGAACCCGGGCCTCGGACGCCGAACGCGATCGAATCGTGCGCGATCTGAGCCGCCATCTCGGTGACGGCCGCATCGACCTGTCCGAATACGATCAGCGGGTCGCGCAGGTGTACCGCACCACCACCCGCGAGGAGCTCACCGGCGTCCTCGCCGACCTGCCCACCCTGGCGCCGGCGCGTTCGGCGTCACCGCGCTCGCGTTTCCCGATCTGGCAGCGGATCGAGGGCACCGCGTGGCTCACGGTCAGCGTGCTGGTGCTGGTGATCTGGGGCGCGATCTCGCTGGGCGTCGGCGAGTTCACCTATTTCTGGCCCATATGGGTCATCGGCCCGTGGGGTGCGGTGCTGGCAGTGCGGGCGGCAACCGGTATCGAGAGCGGCCACTGCCATCGCCGGAAGATATAACGCCCGGTAGCCTTCGTGACGTCCGGCCGGTGCGAACGCCCGGCCGCGGTCGCCGGCGTACCCGGCAATCGATCGGCCACGGCCGGTGCGCCGGTCGGTGATACGGCGCCGCAGGCCGATACGATGGCTGATCGGCCTGGGCGAGGCGGACAGTCACGGAGGCGGAAAGGGTCGTCGGCGTTGCACCTGAAGAGCTTGACGTTGAAGGGATTCAAGTCCTTCGCGTCCGCGACGACCCTGCGCTTCGAGCCCGGGATCACCTGTGTGGTGGGACCGAACGGATCCGGTAAATCCAATGTCGTCGACGCGCTCACCTGGGTGATGGGCGAACAGGGCGCCAAGGCGCTGCGCGGTGGGAAGATGCAGGACGTCATCTTCGCCGGCACCTCCGGGCGGGCCCCGCTGGGCCGCGCCGAGGTCACGCTGACCATCGACAATTCCGACGGCGCCCTGCCCATCGACTACGCCGAGGTCTCCATCACCCGCCGCATGTTCCGCGACGGCGCCGGAGAATACGAGATCAACGGCAACTCCTGCCGGCTCATGGATGTGCAGGAACTGCTCAGCGACTCCGGTATCGGCCGGGAAATGCATGTCATCGTCGGGCAGGGGCAGCTCTCGGCGATCCTCGAATCGCGCCCCGAGGACCGGCGCGCCTTCATCGAGGAAGCCGCCGGTGTGCTCAAACACCGCAAACGCAAGGAAAAGGCCGTTCGCAAACTGGATGCGATGCAGGCCAACCTGGCCCGGCTCACCGACCTCACCACCGAACTCCGCCGCCAGCTCAAACCGCTGGGCCGGCAGGCCGAGGTCGCGCGCCGGGCACAGACGGTGCAGGCGGATCTGCGCGACGCCCGATTGCGGCTGGCCGCCGACGATCTGGTCACCCGGCGCAACGAACTGCAGAGTCAGCAGAGCAAAGAGGCCTACGCACGGGAACAGCAGATCACCGTACGCAGCGAGCTGGATGCCGCCAATGCCGCGCTCGCCCAGCAGGAATACCAGCTCTCCCGGCTCACCCCCGGCGCCGAGGCCGCCGGACAACTGTGGTTCCAGCTCTCCGCGCTCTCCGAACGGGTCAACGCGACCATCCGGATCGCCGGCGATCGCGCCCGGCACCTCGATACGGCCGCCCCCGCGAACACCGGCCGCGACCCCGAGCAGCTCGAGGCCGAAGCCGACCGCGTCGAGGCCGAGGAAGCCGAACTGCGTGAGGCCGTCGAGATGGCGACCGAAACGCTGGAAGCCGCGCGGGACGCTCTCGGCGACCGCGAGCATGCCGCCAAGGCCGCCGAACAGGCGCATCTGGCCGCGGTACGGGCCATCGCCGACCGGCGCGAGGGGCTGGTCCGGTTGTCGGGGCAGGTCGAGAACCTGCGCACCCGCGCGCAATCGATCGACGCCGAGATCGTGCGGTTGTCCACCGCCATCACCGAGACCCGTGCCCGGGGGACGGCTGCGCGGTCGGAATTCGACGCGGTACAGGACGAACTGGCCGAGCTGGAGGCCGGCGAGACCGGGCTCGACGCCCAGCACGAGCACGCCGTGGAGGCGCTCGGCCTGGCCGACCGCCGGGTCACCGAATTGCGCGCCGAGGATCGGGAAGCCGGTCGTCTGGTCGCCTCGCTGACCGCGCGGATCGAAGCGCTCGGTATGAACCTGGCCAGCCGCGACGGCGCGGCCTGGCTCACCGAGAACCAGCCGGCCGGACTGCTGGGCCCACTGTCGGGGCAATTGCGGGTACACGCCGGGTACGAGCCGGCGGTGGCGGCGGTACTCGGCCCGGTGGCCGAAGCGGTGGTGGCCGATACCGGAGAAACGGCGCTGGGCGCACTGCGGGCGCTGGGGAAGGCCGACGGCGGGCGGGCCGCGCTGGTGTACGAGGGGCCGGAAGTGGCAGATCCCGCGGAACCGGAACTGCCGGGGTCGGCGCGCTGGCTGCTGGACGTGGTGGACTGCCCGGGGCCGGTACGGGCGGCCGTGGTGGCGCTGACCCGCCGGGTCGCGGTGGTCGACGATCTGGACGCGGCGTCGGCGCTGCTGACCGCACGCCCGGAACTGCGGGTGGTCACCCGGGAGGGCGATCTGGCCGGGACCGGATGGTTTGTCGGCGGTTCGGATCGGTCTCCGAGCCGGTTGGAGATCCAGGCGGGTATCGATGCCGCCGAAGCCGATCTGGTCGCCGCCCACCGGCACGCCGAGGAACTGGAGGCGAGTCTGGCCGGGGCGCTCGACGAGCAGACCGACCGCAAAGAAGCGGTCGACCACGCCTTACTGGCCCTGCACGAATCCGATCAGGCCCTCAATGCCGTGTACGAACGGCTCGGCCGGCTCGGTGCGGCCGTCCGCGCGGCCGACACCGACGCCGAGCGGCTGACCGGCCAGCGCGCCGACGCCGAAACCGCGCACGAGAAAGCGATCGGCGAGCTGGCCGAGCTCGAGGACCGGCTGCGGCACGCCGAGCGCGAACAGGCCGATACCGACAGCGAGGCCGCGGGCGCTGCCGGGACCGAGGCCGCCGCACTGGCCCGGGAAGAGGCCGCCGCCGCCCTGGCCGAAGCCCGGGCCATGGAGGTGGAGGCGCGGCTGGCGGTGCGTACGGCCGAGGAGCGTGCCGAATCGGTCCGCGGTAAGGCGGAAACGCTCCGGCGCGCCGCCCGGGCCGAACGCGAGGCGCGGGCCCGGGCCGAACGGGCGCAGGCCGCCCGGCGTCAGGCCGCCGGCGTCGCCGCCGCGGTCGCCGGATCCGGTGCGGATCTGGCGGCCGAACTCGAGAAAGTGGTGGCGGCCGCCGCCGCGCGCCGCGACGAATTGGTCCGGCGGCGTACCGAATGCGCCACCGAAGTGGACCGGATCAAAGAGCGGGTACGCGCCCTGAACGCCCAGCTCGAGCAGCTCACCGACGCGGTCCACCGCGACGAGGTGGCCAAAGCGCAGGCGGCGTTGCGGATCGAACAGCTGGAAGCCACCATCGCCGAACAGTTCGGTATCGCGCTCGACGATCTCATCGCCGAATACGGTCCCGAGGTCGCCCTGCCGCCCAGCGACCTGGAGATGCGGGAATACGAGCAGGCCAAGGAACGCGGTGAGCAGGTCAGCGCACCGGTCCCGATGCCGTTCGACCGCGCGTCACAGGAGCGGCGCGCCAAACGCGCCGAAAAGGATCTGGCCACTCTCGGCAAGGTCAACCCGCTGGCCCTCGAGGAGTTCGCGGCGCTCGAGGAACGCTACAACTTCCTGGCCACCCAGCTCGAGGACGTCAAGAAGGCCCGCCAGGATCTGCTGGACGTGGTGGCCGAGGTGGACGCGCGGATCCTGCAGGTCTTCACCGACGCCTACGCCGATGTGGAACGGGAGTTCGTCCAGGTTTTCGCCGCGCTGTTCCCCGGCGGCGACGGCCGGCTGCTGCTCACCGACCCCACCGATATGCTCACCACCGGTATCGAAGTGGAGGCGCGGCCGCCCGGGAAGAAGGTCAAGCGGCTGTCGCTGCTGTCCGGCGGGGAGAAATCACTGACCGCGGTGGCGCTGCTGGTGGCCATCTTCCGCGCCCGTCCCTCGCCGTTCTATGTGATGGACGAGGTGGAGGCGGCACTCGACGACACGAACCTGCGCCGGCTCATCGGACTGTTCGAGCAGTTGCGGGAGAAGAGCCAGCTGATCGTCATCACCCACCAGAAGCCGACCATGGAGATCGCCGACGCGCTCTACGGCGTGAGCATGCGCGGCGACGGCATCACCCAGGTCATCTCGCAGCGATTGCGCGGGCACGAGCTCGCGTCCGCCGGGAGCCCGGCACAGTAGCCGCCGCGCCGTATGCCCGGCGATGCCGTGGGCCCGCGCCGGCGTTCAGAGCAGGTCGCTGACGTCGTCGGGCACGTCGACCGCGTATTTGCGCAGGATTTCCATAGCTATCACTTCCAGGGCATTCTCATGGGTCGCCGCCAGCACCACCGGTGCGGCGACACCGTCCTCGTGCGCGTGTAACCAGCGCACCGCCACGACACACCATCTGTCCCCCGGCTGGAGCCCGGGGAAATTGTTCTCCGGACGAGGCGTGCTCAGATCGTTTCCGATGGACGCCTGATGCTCGAGGAACTCTGCGGTGACGACCGTGCACACGGTATGGCTGCCCAGGTCCTCCGGGCCGGTGCTGCAGCAGCCGTCCCGGTAGAACCCGGTCAGAGGATCGGTGCCGCACTCTTGTAGCGGACCCCCAAGCACGTTTCGATCGGTCACATCGCCGATCCTATTGGCCTGCCGCGAGAAGTTCCGCAGGACAAGAAATCTCACCGGTGGTGTTCGCGGGGCTGAGCTGGGGATGTGCCGGGTGCGTGGCGGCGGGTGCGGACCTCCGCCGCGCGGGCCGGGCCGGGTAACCTACCGCTCGGTACCGCTCTGGAAGGATGGTCGGCGTGAGTGCGCAAGCCTGGATTCTGATCGCAGTGATCGCCGCCGTACTGCTGGTCGCGCTCGTGGCCGGTTTCGTCCGGTACAAGCGCGGCCGGATCTCGCTGACCGCGCCGGCGGAGAAGGGAGAGCTGACCGACCGGTCGGGTGGGTATCAGGCGGCGGGTGGTTTCTCCTTCAGCCGAGGCGGCCAGGGTGTCACCGCCGCCCCCGCGCCGCCGGGGGGCAGCCGCGCAGAACCGTCGGCTCCGAGTCCCACTGAGCGGACCGATGTGGAGGGTCAGCCGCATATCGGTGACGACGCCGCCATCCCGCGAGACGCTCCGCGCCGCGGCATCACCGATGTACCGCTGCCCGAAACCGATACCGTCGACACCGCGCCGACCGGAACCGAGTCCGGTGCGGTCACCACCGACGGCACCGACACCGTCGCGCCCGAGACCGCGGAGACGCCGGCGGACACCGGCAGCACCGGGCCGGTTACAGAGACCGGCGGTGGCCCCGCGACCCCGGATACCGCGGCCGAACCGGCTGCCGAGCAGGCGAGTGCGCCCGCCGAGGCAGGTGCCGAGCCCGCGGTGGTGGCTCCCGATACCGCCGCCGGAGCTCATCTGGTGCCGGAGGTCGAGGAGATCGCGCCGACCTCGGGTCGGCTGACCCGGTTGCGCGGCCGGTTGTCCCGGTCGCAGAACGCGGTCGGCAAGAGCCTGCTGGGCCTGCTCGGCGGTGGCGACCTGGACGAGGATTCCTGGGAAGAGGTCGAGGACACGCTGGTCCTGGCCGATATCGGTACCGCGGTCACCACGGTCATCGTGGAACGGCTGCGCGAGGAGATGGCCGCCCGCAGTGTCCGGACCGCCGAGGACGCGCGATCGGTACTGCGCGATGTGCTGATCGAGTCGCTGCGGCCGGAACTGGACCGTTCGGTGCGCGCGCTGCCGCACGCCGACCATCCGTCGATCCTGCTCGTGGTCGGCGTGAACGGCACCGGGAAGACGACCACCACCGGCAAACTCGCCCGGGTACTGGTCGCCGACGGCCGCCGGGTGCTGCTGGGCGCCGCGGACACCTTCCGTGCCGCGGCGGCCGACCAGCTGCAGACCTGGGGTGAGCGGGTCGGTGCGGACACCGTGCGCGGCCGGGAGGGCGCCGATCCGGCAGCCGTCGCCTTCGACGCCGTCTCCACCGGTATCGACGCCGGTGTGGACGTGGTCCTGATCGACACCGCAGGCCGGCTGCACACCAAGACCGGGCTGATGGACGAACTGGGCAAGGTCAAACGGGTGGTGGAGAAGAAGGCTTCGGTGGACGAGGTGCTGCTCGTACTCGACGCCACGGTGGGCCAGAACGGTCTCGCGCAGGCGCGCATCTTCGCGGAAGTGGTGGACATCAGCGGTGTCGTACTGACCAAGCTCGACGGCACCGCCAAGGGCGGAATCGTCTTCCAGATCCAGCACGAGCTGGGCGTTCCGGTCAAACTGGTGGGTCTGGGCGAGGGCGCCGACGATCTGGCGCCGTTCGAGCCCTCGGCCTTCGTCGACGCGCTGCTGGGCTAGGTGCGCGAGAAACGAGGCTCTTCACTGTTGGCTACGGGCGGTGGACGCGGGCGCTCCCGGGCGCTATGAGCGGCTCGTAGTGTTCGGTATAGAGTTTCGCGACCAACTCGCCCCGGCTCGCCACGGCGACCTTCTCGAAAATCGCCTTCACATGGTCTCGGACCGTGTGCGGCGACAGGAACAGCCGGCTCGCGATCTCCGTGGTCGACAGCCCGCGCGCGATCAGTTCGGTCACCTCACGCTCGCGGGGCGTCAGCTCGTAGGCGGCGATGACCAGCGTGGCGATCTCCGATACCGGGGCGGGCCCGATCGTCATCGCGGTCATCCCGTCGGTGGCGTCGGCACCACGCAGGCACGAGGCATGACATATCAGCCACTCGCCGGTGAGCGCGCGCATCCGGATTCGCGCGTTCGCGCCCGTCTCGCGGGCACGACCGACGGTGCTGCGAATCCACACCGGTAGCGGTAGGTCGAGACCGGACGGCGTCGCCGCGCGCGGCTCCGGCGGCATATCCGCGAGGAAATCGCGGGCCTCGTCATTGATCGACATCAGGTTTCCCGCACGGTCGAAAAGCAGCATTCCCGGCGTATCGGTGGGCCGCCGCGGCGGCTGCGCGGATTGGGCGTACGAGCGCAGCCGCTGCGCCACCGGGCTCGACAACGAGCCGACCACTGCCATCTCCTCGGCCCGGAAGGGTGCTCGACCGCGCTCGCGGAACAGACTGACCTGTCCCCAGGGCCTGCCGTCGACCCGGAACACGGCACGCAATTCGTCGTCGAAGCCCCGGGGCCGCATGAAATCGCGATACAGCGGGCTCGACAGCGGACGATCACCGGTGGCGTCGCGCAACCCGGAAACCGGAACCGCGGACTTCGTCAGATGCCGGAAGGGATTGACGGCATCGACGAGGAATTCCGATTCCCAATAGATGCCGCATCCCCCCGGCCGGAGGTTCTCGATCCGCACCGGTGCCGCGGTCAACCCGTTGATCGGATCGGTGGCAACCCATACGGCCGCATCGAAGGGCGCGATCCGGCGCAGGCGGGCCGACGTCACGGCGAACAGGCCCGCCGCGTCGGGCGCTGCGGCGATTCCCGCCAGAAGTCCGCTGGGGGGCTCACCGATCGACTTGCTCATGCCGCCATGGTTCCCGTGCGTGTGGGGTCGTACAACCCCGCAACCGAGGGGTTGTACGACCTCGCGAAACCCCCTGATCGGGGGATGGGATCCCGCCCGGTGGCCGAGGAGGCTGGTCGGCGCACATCCGTCGGAGACTCGGAAGAGGAATCAACCATGCATATCGGAATCGTCGGCGCGGGAATGGCTACGGTGGCCCTGCTCGACGCGATCGCCGCCGCGGACGCGGAGCCGGGGGAGATCACCGTGTTCGAGACCTCCGCCGCTGTCTGGCGCGGCCGCGCATACCAATACGACCAGGACTCCGTACGAGTGAACGCACCACCGATGGCCATGAGCGCCCGCGGCGGCGACCTGGATCATTACCTGCGTTGGTTGCAGGAACGCCCGGAACTCGCCCGCTACCTCGACGAAGGACTCGGCCTACCGGTGGTGCCGCGCGCGGTGTACGGACAATACCTGGAACACACCGCGCGTACCGCCATCGGCGACCTGCGCGGAAACGGGTGGCGGGTCAGCGTGGTCAACTCCGGTGTCACCGGGTTCTCGCGAGATACCGACGCCGCCTTGCACACTGCCGCCGACGGCGCATTCCGAGTGGACCGCGCGGTGCTGTCCGTCGGTGGCGGACAGCCACACGACGATTACGGGCTGGCCGCCGCGCCCGGGTATGTCCATGAGCCGTACCCCCTTTACCGCACGATGGCCGAGGTTGCCCCGGACCGGCACGTCGCCGTCATCGGCAGCGGATTGACCGCGGTCGATATCGTCACCGGACTGGTCTCCACCGGACACACCGGTTCGATCACCCTGATGTCCCGAAGCGGCGTATTGCCCGCCGTACAGCAACGTCCCATCCGATACGAGCCGCGGTATCTGACACCCGAGTACGCGTTGCGACGGGCTCGCGAAAGCGGAGGTCCGATGACACTCACCACACTGATCGAACTGATGGACAAGGAGCTCTCCGAGCTCGGGCAGGATTTCGGGACACTGGCCGATGAGGTCGTCGGCAACGACACCGAACCTCCTGTGCGGCGGTTGCGGCGCCAGCTGTCCCTGGTGGCGGACCCGCATCAAGGCCGGCGGCTCCTCGGGCGGGCCATCCGGACCGTCGTGCCGGCGGTGTGGCCGCTGTTGCGCGAGCAGGACAAGACGATGTTGCGCAGCACGTACTTCCGCACCATCAATTGCCTGAGCTCGCCCATGGTGCCGCACAACGCGGATATCCTGCTGCGACTGCTCGATTCCGGCCAGGTACGGCTGCGGCCGGGATTGCAGAAGATCCGGCCACACTCACCTGCCGGGTTCACGGTGACCGACGACACCGAATGGACCGCCGATGTGGTGATCAATGCCGTCAACCCACCGGCCTACACCGTGCCCCGGGCGGCCGAGGGGTTGGTTCGTTCGCTGATGGCCGCCGCATCGGCCGAACGGCATCCGTTCGGGGGGCTGACCACTCAACCCGGCACCGGGAGACTTCTCCTCTCGGGCCGTCCCGACCGCACCTGGTATGCGCAGGGCAATATCGCGAGCACCTCGACGTTCATCGCGACAGACCCCACGGGCCTCGCGCACGAGGCGGCGCGGCTCGCATACGCCCTCACCGCGCCGCGATAACGACCGCGGGTCTTGTCCCGGTACGGGGTTTCCGGCGTGTCGCACAGCGGTCCGGAAACCTCCGCACAGCTTGCGCAACACACCCGAAACATTGGTGCGCGATCCATTCACGTAGGTGAAACACCTGGGCGTCACGGATGAAACACCGAGTGAGGACCCTTCAGTAGCGGGCCCGATATCGCGCGAGCGGCGGGCCAGAGGATGAGGGAGGAAACTGGTGGAAACCGTGATCGGCGTGCCCAATGCCGGCGACACCGCATGGCTACTGACGAGCGCCGCGCTCGTCCTGTTGATGACACCCGGGCTGGCGTTCTTCTACGGCGGTATGGTCCGTGGCAAGAACGTGCTCAACATGATCATGATGAGCATCAGCGCGATGGGCGTGGTCACCGTGCTCTGGGTGCTGTACGGCTTCTCGGTCGCATTCGGCACCGACAAAGGCGGACTACTCGGCGACCCCGGGCAGTTCTTCGGTCTGAAGACCCTGATCGCCGGGTTCGGCGACGAATCGGCGGGTGTCCCGCTGATCGGAACCATTCCCGCGACGGTATTCGTCGCGTTCCAGGCCATGTTCGCGATCATCACCGTGGCGCTGATCTCCGGCGCGGTGGCCGACCGCCTGAAGTTCAGCGCCTGGCTGGTGTTCGCCGCCATCTGGGCCACCGTGGTGTACTTCCCGGTCGCGCACTGGGTCTGGGGTGGCGGCTGGATCATGGAGAAGGTCGAGGCCATCGACTTCGCCGGTGGTACCGCCGTCCACATCAACTCCGGTGCCGCGGCGCTCGCGCTGGCCATTGTGGTCGGTAAACGCGCGGGCTGGCCGAAAACTCCCTTCCGCCCGCACAATCTGCCCTTCGTCATGCTCGGCGCCGCGCTGCTGTGGTTCGGCTGGTTCGGTTTCAACGCCGGGTCCGCGGCGGCCGCCGACGGTGTCGCCGGAGCCACCTTCGTCACGACGCTGGTCGCCACCGCCGCCGCGATGATCGGCTGGCTGGTGGTGGAGAAGATCCGCGACGGCAAGCCGACCTCGCTGGGCGCCGCCTCCGGTATCGTCGCCGGCCTGGTGGCCATCACACCCTCCTGCTCCTCGGTGAACGTCCTCGGCGCGCTGGCCATCGGCGTCATCGCGGGTGTGCTGTGCGCGCTGGCGGTGAGCCTGAAGTTCAAGTTCGGTTACGACGATTCGCTCGACGTCGTGGGCATCCACATGGTCGGCGGTATCCTCGGCACGGTGCTGATCGGCTTGTTCGCCGCGCCCGAGGCGCCCGCCGGTGCCCAAGGCCTGTTCTACGGTGGTGACCTCGAGCTGCTGGGCCGGCAGGCCCTCGGCGCGGTCGCGGTTCTGGTGTACTCCTTCGTGATCGCTCTGGTGATCGCGTACGCGATCAAGTTCACGATCGGCCTGCGCGCCGACGCCGAGGCGGAATCCAATGGTATGGACGATTCCGAGCACGCGGAGACGGCATACGATTTCGCTGCACTGGGTGGAACCGCACGCTCGGCCGTCAAGGAGGCATGAACCCCATGAAACTGATCACCGCAATCGTCAAGCCGTTCACGCTCGAAGACGTCAAGACCGGCCTGGAGCAGGCGGGCGTATTCGGTATGACCGTGAGCGAGGTCCAGGGATACGGACGGCAGAAGGGCCACACCGAGGTCTACCGCGGGGCCGAGTACTCGGTGGATTTCGTGCCGAAGGTGCGGGTCGAGGTCGTGGTCGACGACGCGACGGTGGACCGGGTAGTGGATCTGATCGTCGAGGCGTCGCGCACCGGCAAGATCGGCGACGGCAAGGTCTGGGTGACCCCGGTCGAAACAATCGTCCGGGTCCGGACCGGGGAACGCGGCACCGACGCGCTATAGACCCCTGCGCGCATCGAGCGCGCCGGCGGGTGCACAACGACAACGCGGCCCCGCTCCCACCGGTTACCGGTCGGGGCGGGGTCGCCTGCGTGAACGGGTGGTGGTTTCGTTGCGAGACAACCGGCAGGATCGAGAGCCCGGGCGAGCCGGCGGCGGGCGGCCCGGAAAAGCGGCCGCACTGTCACACGGTGCCGCGGACCTGGTGCGGGCCCGGGATCAACTGCTGGGTGGCGGCGCGCCGCGGCATCCGCGGCTGGACGCCGAATCGCTGCGCGCGGCACTGGTCGATCTGTACGAGCTGTGGCTCACCAGCAAGGGCGCCGAAGTGGGGATAACGCCGGGCAGCGGGCTGGCGATCATGGCCGTGGGCGGGCTCGGCCGCCGGGAGATGCTGCCGTACTCCGATCTGGATCTGGTGCTGTTACACGAGGATATGGACCCGAAACGGGTCGCCGAGATCGCCGACCGGCTCTGGTATCCGCTGTGGGACGCGCATATCAAACTCGACCACAGTGTGCGCACGGTACCGCATGCCCTGAAGGTGGCCTCCGACGATCTGGTGGCCGCGCTCGGCATGCTCGATGCCCGCCACATCGTGGGTGACTCCGATCTCAGCGACCGGGTGGTCGCGGGGATCCGCGGGGACTGGCGCAGCGGAATACGGGGTCGCTTCGACGAACTGGTCGCCGGAGTACGCGCGCGCTGGGAACGCAGCGGTCAGGTCGCTCACCGCAGCGAACCGGATCTGAAGAACGGGCGCGGCGGATTGCGCGATATCCAGCTGCTGGACGCGCTGGCGATCGCCCAGCTCACCGACGCCATGCCCGGGCTGGGCCCGGACGCGCCCGGTGGTGGCCTGGCCCAGGCCCATCGGCGGCTCCTGGATGTGCGCACCGAACTGCACCGGGTGGCGGGCCGGGCCCGCGACCAGTTGCGCGCCCAGGATGCCGACGAGATCGGGGCTGCGCTGCGTATCGGTGACCGGTTCGATCTGGCGCGCACGCTCAGCGATGCGGCGCGCACCGTCGGATATTCGGTGGATGTGGGACTGCGCACCGCGGGCAATACGCTGCCGCGCCGCGGTCTGGCCCGCTTGCGCCGGATGCCGGTGCGGCGGCCGCTGGACGAGGGCGTGGTCGAACACGCCGGAGAAGTGGTGCTGGCCAGGGACGCCCGGCCCCAGCGCGACCCGGGGCTGGTGCTGCGGGTGGCCGCGGCTTCCGCGCAGACCGGACTGCCGATGTCGGCCACGACTCTGAACCGCCTGTCCGAGGACGCGCCCGAACTGCGTGAGCCGTGGCCCAAGGACGCGTTGAACGATCTGCTGGTGCTGCTCGGCGCGGGCCGGGGCGTGATCGACGCGGTGGAGGCATTGGACCGGACCGGTCTGTGGGGCAGGCTACTGCCGGAATGGGGCGCGGTCCGGGATCTACCGCCGCGTGACGCGCTGCACGTGTGGACGGTGGACCGGCACTCGGTGGAGACGGTGGCCTACGCGAGCGCGCTGAGTACCCGGGTGGCCCGGCCCGATCTGCTGGCCCTCGGAGCGCTGCTGCACGACATCGGCAAGGGCCGGGTGGAGGACCACTGCGCGGTGGGCGCCGACCTGGCGACCCATATCGGCCGCCGGCTGGGCCTGTGGCCCTCGGATGTGGAGATCCTGAGTGCCATGGTCCGCCACCATCTGCTGTTGCCCGATGTCGCCACGCATCGGGATATCGACGATCCGGACACCGTGCGGTACGTGGTCGACGCGCTGGACAACGATCCACGCCGGCTCGAACTGTTGCACGCGCTGGCCGAGGCCGATTCGCTGGCCACCGGCCCGGGCGTATGGGGCGATTGGAAGGCGACCCTGATCGGAGAACTGGTCCGCCGCTGCCGCACCGTGATGGCGGGGGACGCCCTGCCCGAACCCGAACCCATCCCCGAGGAATTGCTGGCCCGCGCCGCCGGCGGCGGCGTGCACGTCGAATTGACGCCGGGCGAGGGGAAATACACCCATATCGCCACCGTGATCGCCCCGGACACCCCCGGACTGCTCTCCAACACCGCGGGCGTACTGGCCCTGCATTCGCTGCGGGTGCTCTCGGCGTCGGTCGGCGGTGCGGGGGGTTCGGCGATCAACACCTTCGTGGTGACACCGACTTTCGGCGGCCCGCCGGATGCGGGCCTGTTGCGGCAGGAGATCAAACGGGCGGCGGCCGGGGAGTTGGATGTGCGCGCGGCGCTGGAGACGCGGGAACGAGAGACCCTCGGCGCGGCGCGCCGGGCCCAGGCCGAGCCCCGGTTGCTGTGGGCGGAGACCGCGATACCCGGCCGGCTGATCCTGCAGTTGCGGGCCGAGGACCGAATCGGTTTGCTCTGCAGGTTGGCCGCGGTGCTGGCGGGTGCGGGCGCCGATGTGCGCTGGGCGAAGGTCGTGACGATGGGCTCGTTCGTGGTGGACGTATTCTGCGTGGATCTGGGGCAACGATCCGGCCCCGATCGCCGCGCGGAGCTCGAATCGGCGATCCTGGGGGTGGTTCCGCGACCGGCTCCGCGCAAATCTCCGGAGGCCGACCAGAACTAGCGTTCGAGGAGAATGTCACCGTTGCGCGTCGATTGCTCACCGTTTGCCAGCGAGTCGGCGATGGCGGGTGATCGGGCCCCTAACATTCGGGTGGTCAGCTGTCGCGCTCATGAGGGGAGCAGGTCGGTGGCAATCCAAGTGGTGACCTCGTCGATCATGACCAGCGATATGACACCGCACATCGCCCGATGTGTAGGTGACGCCTATTGGGTGGTGTCCTGGTTGCCGGGGCGCACACTCACCGAACCCCAGGCGATGGCCGCGATGAATGTGGCCGCCGCCGTAGCGACCAACGGGCTACCGCCCGACGACGACTGGTCGCGGCTGGACAGCCTCTCCCGCGAGCTCGGGCTCACCGGGCGCGAGGCGGCTTATCTGGTTGCTGTGGAACAGCACGACTACCGTCGCGGGTTCTCCACCGAGTACATCGGCGACACCTCCGGCGCCGCGGGGTCGGGGCCTTCGTGACCCCGGTTCTTCACTCCGCCGCTCGATCGCTGCGTACCTTCGCTCCATAACCCGGGCGGACCCCGACCGTGGAGACCGGCCCTCCGGGGTGCGGTCGAGATGTGTGCGGACGGGCGCCACGGCCGGTCTCCGGTACGGCTGCCCGGTGACCATCTCCGGTGATGTATGCGAGCAGTCCGGTGCGGGCCCCGGCCCCGCCGGGCCGCCCGCTACTCTGGGACGCCCATTACCCTGGGACTCAGTGACGTCACTCGAGATCAGGAGCGCGCCAGGTGTTCGAATCCCTTTCCGACCGGTTGACCGGTGCCCTGAAGGATCTTCGCGGTAAGGGACGTCTGTCGCCGGCCGATATCGACGCCACCTGCCGCGAGATCCGCTTGGCGCTGCTGGAGGCCGACGTCGCGCTGCCGGTGGTCCGCGGTTTCATCGCCCGGATCAAGGAGCGGGCCAAGGGCGCGGAGGTCTCGGCCGCGCTGAACCCGGCCCAGCAGGTCGTCAAGATCGTCAACGAGGAACTCGTCGGGATCCTCGGCGGCGAGACCCGGCGCCTGACGCTGGCCAAGACCCCGCCGACGGTGATCATGCTGGCCGGTCTGCAGGGTGCCGGTAAGACCACGCTCGCCGGCAAGCTCGCCAAATGGCTGCGCGACCAGGGGCACCAGCCGCTGCTGGTGGCCTGCGATCTGCAGCGCCCGGGCGCGGTGACCCAGTTGCAGGTGGTCGGGGAACGCGCCGGTGTGCCGGTGTTCGCGCCGCATCCCGGCACCTCGATCGGCGGCGGCGAGAACGCCCTCGGGATCACCGCGGCCGATCCGGTCGCGGTGGCCGAATCCGGTCTCGCCGAGGCACGCGCCAAACAGTACGACGTCGTGATCGTCGACACCGCCGGCCGGCTCGGTATCGACGCCGAACTCATGGCGCAGGCCGCCGGTATCCGTGACGCGGTGAAACCCGACGAGACCCTGTTCGTCCTCGACGCCATGATCGGCCAGGACGCGGTCTCCACCGCCGAGGCCTTCCGCGACGGTGTCGGCTTCACCGGTGTGGTGCTCACCAAACTCGACGGCGACGCCCGCGGCGGCGCGGCGCTGAGCGTGCGTAATGTCACCGGCGCGCCGATCATGTTCGCCTCCACCGGCGAGAAACTCGAGGATTTCGACGTCTTCCATCCCGACCGGATGGCGAGCCGCATCCTCGGTATGGGCGATGTGCTCACCCTCATCGAACAGGCCGAACAGGTCTACGACGCGCAGCAGGCCGAAGAGGCGGCGCGCAAGATCGGCAGTGGCGAGCTCACCCTCGAGGATTTCCTCGACCAGATGCTGGCCATCCGCAAGATGGGACCCATCGGCAATCTGCTCGGAATGCTGCCGGGCGCCGGTCAGATGAAGGACGTCCTCGCCCAGGTCGACGACAAACAGCTCGACCGGGTGCAGGCGATCATCCGCGGTATGACCCCCGCCGAGCGGGAGAACCCGAAGATCATCAACGCCTCCCGCAGGTTGCGCATCGCCAACGGGTCGGGAGTCCAGGTCTCCGATGTCAACCAACTGGTCGATCGGTTCTTCGAGGCCCGCAAGATGATGACCATGATGGGCCGGCAGATGGGGATGCCCGGCGCCAACCGTCGTAACAAGAAACAGAAGGGCAAGAAGGGCAAGAAGGGCGGGCGCGGACCCACCCAGCCGAAGACGCGCGGCGGATTCCCCGGTATGCCGGGCCTGCCCGGCGGCGGCATGCCGGATCTGTCCAATATGCCCCCCGGCCTCGATCAACTGCCCCCGGGGCTGGAGAACTTCGATCTCTCCAAGTTCAAGTTCCCGGATAAGTGAGCTGTGTTATTGGCGCCGCCTGCGGCGTCGCGGGGTTGAGGTCCCCTAGTGTTTCGCCGTTCAGGCCTCGAGACTCGCGCCTTCGGCGCATGTGCTTCGAGGCCTGAACGGCGAGACGGGCCTCAACCCTTTGTTGTGTCTCGTAAAACTCGACGCATTGGGTTGCGTCGGGATTTGGTGTTCGCTGTTCGTGGTTGCGTCGGGGTTCGATGCTCCGAGTCCGAGTCCGAGTCCGAGTCCGAGTCCGAGTCCGAGTCCGAGTCCGAGTCCGAGACCGAGACCGACCGGGACCGGTGTTGGGGGCGCGACCAATCGGTGTTGGGGGCGCGGCCGGGAAACGGGGCACAGCGGGCGGGTGCGCATCGGCTGCGCCCCGACGAGGTCGGTCAGCGCTTCCTGCGACGGCTGAGCAGGAAGGCGATCGTCGCCGCCGAGATCACCAGCACCGCGCCACCGACGGCCACCCACACCAGCGGCGATAGGCCGTCGGCCGCTGTGTCGGCCGCGGCGGCGGGATCCGGCGCACCGGTCTGCTGCGGGTCTGTGCCGAAGGTGCCCGGACTCGCGGAATCGCCTGCGTAGCGCGGCCCCGGCTCGGGCTTGCCGGTGATATCCACCTCCAGCTCGACCGGCACCGGCGCGACCCGGGCCCGTTCGCCGTGGGCGGGGCCCAGCTTCACCGCGATGTAGTACCAGCCCGCCACCGCCTGGTCGTGCATCGTGTGATCGGCGGCCTCCCGGTTCAGGAACCTGATCGGTGTGGTGGCCAGCGCCGTGTCGTTGCTCGGCAGAATGTTCTCGGTCCCGGTGTAGGCGGCGAAATCGAAATCGAGTTCGGCCCGGTACGGGTTGTAGAGCGTGGTGGCGATATTCGAGACGTAGTCACTGCCGCGGTCGGGGGTCGCGGCGAACCGCACCCGGTATGCCAGTCCCTGGCCCCACTCCAGTTTCACCCGGTAGAAGACGAACTCGCCGCGCTGCAGAGTATCGGTGTACCGGCCGGAACCGGACAGGACGGCCGCGACATCGAACGAGCCACCGCCGATCGCCGGGACGGTCACCCCGTCCGGTGCGGCGAACTCCACCGGATCCGGGTCCGGGGCGGGCCCCGGATCGGTGACCGCGGGCTCCACGCCGATCAGCAACTCCACCGGCAGTTGCGCCGGAGCGTTCTCGGCGACATGAGCCCATTCCAGGGCGAAGTAGTAGCGTCCGCCGCCCCGGCACCGGTCGGTGCTCGGACTGCCGGTGTCGGGTTCGGCCGCGCCTGTCCACGCGGTGCCCACGGTCAGCGCCACACCGTCGGTGGAGCGGGTGGCCAGCTCGTTCTCGTACACATGGCAGTCTTCGCCGTCGGTGCCGTAGACCCGCAGGTCGAGGCGGTTGTTCGCGAACACGGCGTCCCCGCCGCGCGGGAAGGAGACGGTGGCGCTGAAATAGGCCGTCGCATCGTCGGGTACGTCCACCGCGTAATAGCGCGGCACGCGCTGCCCGAGTACATCCAGGTGCTGGCCCGCCGCGGCAAGCGGTGCGTCCCGGTATCCCGCGGTACCCGCAATCGGGCTGCCGGCGGGTGCGTAGGTACGCAGGGCGGTGGCGGTCACCCGCGGAAGGACCTGTTCCAGGGCCTTCCCGTCCACGGCATCGGTATAGGTGCCGCCGGTGGCCTGGGCGATACAGGTCAGCTGGGCTCGGGACGGATCGTCGACACCGAAGCCGATGGCGTGCACCACGACCTCGGCGCCCTGGGCGGACAGTTCGCGCGCGACCTCGCACGGGTCCGGCGGCGCGCAGGTGTCCAGGCCGTCGGAGACCAGCACGATCGAACGCGGACCCTCCTGGGGCAGGGCCGCGGCGGCGGTCCGCAAGGAGGTCCCGATGGGGGTGTAACCGCTGGGCACGATCCGGTCCGTGGCGCCGGTCAGCGCGGGCCTGTCGAGGGTCTCGGCCGGATGCAGCACCTGGACGTCGCGGCAGCCGGCGTCCTTCTCCGCGTCCGCGGATCCCGTGGACGTGCCGTACACGGTCAGCCCGACCTCCGCCATCGCCGGTGCCGCGGTCACGAACGACCGCACCGCGTTCTTCGCCGCGTCCATCTTGGTGCCGCTGCCGGGGTCGGGCGCCGCCATGGAGCCCGAGGCGTCCAGGACCAGCATGGTCGGCGCGTACTCCGGCTGCTGCGGTGACTGCTGGGCCAGGGCCGGAACCGAGACCGGTACCAGACCGATCACCCCGGCCGCGGCCGCGGCCAGAATTCTGTTCGAGAATGACACGTGGTCGGTACTCCCATTCGACTCGGCCGGATCCTGCCCGGATACGGCCGGTCGGACGCTACTCAGACGACTGACCAGTTGCCAACCGGCGGATCCCCGCCGACGGGGACGACACGCCCCGGCGCCGCCCGTGAGCTCGCGGACCCGGGCGGTTTCCGGGTCGGCCGCGGCGTCTGGCAGAATGGTCGACCGTCCTTCTGGACAGTGTCAGCCCGTCTCCGGTCACGTACCGCGCGGCGGTCACACACTTCATTCGCAAAACCGGGCTCGCGAGACCGCGTGAGTCGCTGAATTGCGCCGTGACCACTATGAAAGGCAGATCAGCAGATGGCTGTTCGCATCAAGCTCACCCGTATGGGCAAGATCCGCAACCCGCAGTACCGCGTCGTCGTCGCGGACGCCCGCACCCGTCGTGACGGCCGGGCCATCGAGTCCATCGGCAAGTACCACCCGAAGGAAGAGCCTTCGCTGATCGAGATCGACTCGGAGCGGGCGCAGTACTGGCTGGGTGTCGGCGCGCAGCCGACCGAACCGGTGCAGCGGCTCCTGGAGATCACCGGCGACTGGCAGAAGTTCAAGGGCCTGCCGGGTGCCGAGGGGACCCTGAAGGTCGCCGAGCCCAAGCCGTCCAAGCTGGACCTGTTCAACGCCGCGCTGGCCGCCGCCGAGAACGAGCCGGTCGCCGAGGCCATCACCCCCAAGAAGAAGGCCAAGAAGGACAAGGAAGAGGACGCCGCCGGGGCGACCGAGTCCGCTGAGGCCGCCGAGTAATGAGCGTCGTCGTCGCCGATGCCGTGGAACACCTGGTTCGCGGTATCGTCGCCAACCCCGATGATGTCCGTGTCGAGCTGATCACCGGCCGCCGCGGGCGCACCGTCGAGGTGCACGTCCACCCCGATGACCTGGGCAAGGTCATCGGCCGGGGCGGCCGCACCGCGACCGCCCTGCGTACCCTGGTCGCCGGTATCGGCGGACGGGGTATCCGGGTCGACGTGGTCGACACCGACCAGTAGATGGAACTCGTCGTGGGCCGGGTCGCCCGCTCGCACGGTGTGCGGGGCGAACTGGTCGTCGAGGTGCGCACCGACGAACCGGAGGCACGCTTCGCGCCCGGCGCGGTGTTGCGGGGGCGTGCGGCGCGATCGGATCAGGTCCGTGACTTCACCGTGGAGTCGGCCCGGGAACATTCGGGCCGGCTTCTGGTGACACTGGCGGGTGTCACCGACCGGACCACCGCCGACGCCCTGCGCGGCACGCTGCTGCTGGTGGACAGCGATGAGCTCGGGCCGTCGGAGGACCCCGACGAGTTCTACGATCACGAACTCGAGGGTCTGCGCGTACAGCTCACCGACGGCACCGCCGTCGGCACCGTCACCGAAGTGCTGCATTCGGCGGCCGGTGAACTGCTCTCCGTCCGCGCCGACGCGGACGGGCGGGAGATTCTGATCCCCTTCGTCACCGCCATCGTGCCGACGGTGTCGATCGCCGACGCGCTGATCGTGATCGACCCGCCCGAAGGCCTGCTGGATCCGGAATGAGGTGGACGGCGTCATGAGGATCGACGTGGTCACCATCTTCCCGGAATACCTGGACCCGTTGCGGACCGCGCTGCTGGGCAAGGCCATCGACAAGGGTGTCGTATCGGTGGAGGTCCACGATCTGCGGCGCTGGACCCACGATGTGCACAAATCCGTCGATGATTCGCCCTACGGCGGTGGACCCGGCATGGTGATGAAACCTGTCGTCTGGGGGGACGCGCTGGATGCGGTGTGCCCGGACGACGCGCTGCTCGTGGTTCCCACACCCGCCGGTGTGCCCTTCACCCAGGAGACCGCGCAGCGGTGGGCCGGAGAGCAACACCTGGTGTTCGCCTGCGGACGGTACGAGGGGATCGATCAGCGGGTGTTCGACGACGCGGCCCGCCGGGTCCGCGTCGAAGAGGTCAGTATCGGCGACTACGTCCTGATCGGCGGCGAGGCCGCGGTCCTGGTGATGACCGAGGCGGTGGTCCGGTTGATTCCCGGCGTACTCGGCAATCAGCAGTCCCACGAGCAGGATTCGTTCTCCGACGGGTTGCTCGAGGGCCCCAGCTACACCCGCCCGGTGAGCTGGCGGGGACTCGAGGTCCCGCAGATTTTGCTGTCCGGAGACCATGCCCGGATCGCGGCCTGGCGGCGGGAGCAGTCGCTGATCCGCACCCGGGAACGGCGGCCGGATCTGCTGCCCGATACCGACTGAGCCGCTCGCTGCGGCGCAACGCTTCCCGGCCGAACAGGCCGAGTAAGAATCGGGCGGCGATTCGGGACCGGCGGAGTGCGGGTCGATCCCGACCATCGCGCGGTAGGCGCCGAGTCCACGTGACGGTCGGCGCGATCAGGCGATGATGCCGAGGCGGCGGGCGGTGGCCACGGCCTCGTGCCGGGAATGGGCGTCGAGTTTGCGCATCGCGCTGCGCAGATAACTCTTCACCGTTTCCGGGCCCAGCGACAGTCGTTGCGCGACAACTTTGTTGGAGCAACCCAGCGCGACCTGCGACAGTATGTCGATTTCGCGGCGCGCGAGCCGCGGCGCATCGGGGACGGGCGCTCCGGCGAGTGCGCGGGTGAGCCGCTCACCGACCTCCCGCAACTTGTCCCGCATATGCTCGTCGCCGGCCGCGTCCGCGATGGCGCGCAACTCGGCCTGGACCGCGCGCAACTCCTCGGCCACCGCACCGTCGGCAGCGGGGGCGGGGGCGGCCATATCCAGCAGGCGCAGCCGCCGGTCCACCTCGTCGCGTACGCCGATCTCGGTGGCGAGCCGGCGCCCGGCCTGCACCAGTGCGTCGGCGGTCCGGTCGCCGAGGGGACCAGGGCCCCTGGTCGCCGCGTACAGCACCGCCCGGGAACGACCCGACACCACCACCGGTACCGCGACCACCGACCGGAGCCCCTCGCCGAGGACCGGCCCGTCGTAGTGGTGCGTGATCGAGAGCGCGTTGCCGTAGTCGGAAACCGCGGCGGGCCGAAGCGAATCCACGACCCGGCCACCCAACCCGGACGCGCGGGTCACCGACAGGCCTCGTAGACCGTTGGTCCGGACCCCGGCGAACTCGGTCAGCCGCAGGGTGTCTGCGCTGACCTCGCCACCGAAGATCACCGGCGCCCCGGCGACACCCGCCAGCCGGCGGATCTCGGCGCGCAAAGCGTCGCTGTCGCGCGGGCGCAGCAGCGGCGGGGGAGTGGACATGGGGTTGTCACCCCTTTTCGGGGGTAGTGCCGGACCTGGTGTGACCTACATCCTATGGCAACACCGGCCGGACGACCGAGGAGATGTGAGATGGGTGCCGATCCGAACGCGCGGGTACGCGAACTGCTGGACGCATACGACGGGCTCGACGCCTGTGCGGCGGAGCTGCTGTGCGACCGGCATCCGGCCGACGCTGTCGCGTTCACGGTAATCGACAGCGATCTGTCGGCGATCGATCTCACCTACGGTGAGCTGCGCGCGCGGTCCGAACGTTTCGCCGCGGCCCTGGCCGGGCTCGGTGTGGGCCCCGGCGACCAGGTCGCCACGCTGATGGCGAAATCGGTCGATCTGGTGGTGGTGCTGCTCGGCATCTGGCGTCGCGGAGCGGTACACGTCCCGCTGTTCACCGCATTCGCCCCGCCCGCCATCGCGTTCCGGCTCCGGGCCTCCGGGGCTTCGGTGGTGATCGCCGATCCGGATCAGGTCGGCAAGCTGGCGCCGGGTGGGGATATGCCGGCGGATCCGCCCTGGCGCACCGTCGTCACCGGCGATACCGATGTTCCGGGTGCCCTGCGGATGGGCGAGCTGCCGGCCGCCGGGGCCGGAACCGAACCACCGGCCGTGGTGGGTGGGGACGGACTGCTCGTCCAGCTGTTCACCAGCGGCACCACCGGCACTCCCAAGGGGGTGCCGATTCCGGTGCGCGCCCTCGCGTCGTTCCACGCCTATCAGGAGTTCGCGCTGGACGTCCGCCCCGACGACGTCTTCTGGAACGCCGCCGACCCGGGCTGGGCCTACGGTCTCTACTACGCGATCCTCGGTCCGCTGGTGTCCGGAACACGCAGCCTGCTGCTACACGCCGGGTTCTCCCCGGCGCTGACCTGGCAAGTGCTGGAACGCTTCGGGGTCACCAATTTCGCGGCCGCGCCCACCGTCTATCGGGCCCTGCGCGCCGGCGAGCCCGGCAACCCGGTCCGGCTGCGCCGGGCCTCCTCCGCGGGTGAACCGCTGACACCCGAGGTGGTGGCCTGGTCGGCGGAACATCTCGGCGTGGCGGTCCGCGACCACTACGGCCAGACCGAGCACGGCATGGTCATCTGCAATGCCTGGCACGACGATCTCGATACGGCCGCGCCGGCGGGTTCCATGGGCCGCCCGCTCCCGGGCTGGGCCTGCGCCGTCCTGGCCGACGACGCGGATACCGAAGCTCCCGACGGTGAGCTGGGCCGGATCGCCATCGACGCCGAACGCAGTGCGCTGCTGTGGTTCCTCGGCTATCTGGACGCGCCCGAACAGACCGCGCAGCGCTTCACCGCCGACGGTCGCTGGTATCTCACCGGCGACGCCGGTTCTCGTGATGCCGACGGATACTTCCACTTCTCCGCCCGCGACGACGATGTGATCATCATGTCCGGGTACCGGATCGGCCCGTTCGACGTCGAAAGCGTGCTGGTGCTGCACGACGAGGTCGCCGAGGCCGCCGTCGTCGGACTCCCCGACGAGTTGCGCGGCGAAGTGCTCGAGGCGTTCGTGGTGCTGCGCGGTGACACTGCCGGTACCCCGGAACTGGAAGCGCAGCTGCAGACATTGGTGAAGCAGAAGTTCGCCGCGCACGCCTACCCGCGCCGGGTGCATTTCGTCGACACGCTGCCCAAGACCCCCAGTGGCAAGGTGCAGCGGTTCCTGTTGCGGCAGCAGGGGCGTGCCGCCGGATGACCGTGCTCGCTGTGCCCGGCCCCGGGACGAGCCGGGGCCGGGCGCGGTCCGGCTGTCGCCGGGCGAATGTAGTGTGCGGGTGGTGACGACAGTGCCGCAGACCTCGGACCCCGAGACCATCCCCACCGACTCGCCCGCAGACCCCGGTACCGGCCCGGTGGTGTCCGGCCCCGTCAGCCGGCGCATCGCCGACGAGCTCTCGGTGCGGGAGAACCAGGTCCGGGCGGCCGTCGAGCTACTGGACGCCGGGTCGACGGTGCCGTTCATCGCCCGGTACCGCAAGGAGGTCACCGGCGGGCTGGACGACGCCCAGCTGCGTACGCTCGAGGAACGCCTGCACTATCTGCGCGAACTCGACGAGCGCCGGGCCACCATCATCGAATCCATTCGCGGCCAGGGCAAACTCGACGATGCGCTGCACCGGCAGCTGCTGCTGGCCGAGACCAAGGCCCGGCTCGAGGACATCTACCTGCCCTATAAGCCCAAGCGCCGCACCAAGGCTCAGATCGCGCGCGAAGCCGGGCACGAACCCGTCGCCGACGCGCTGCTGGAGAATCCGGACACCGACCCGGCCGGCTACTCCGCCGAACAGCTCGAGGGCGCGCGTGCCATCCTCGTCGAGCGGTTCGCCGAAGACGCCGATCTGGTGGGCGAACTCCGTGAACTCATGTGGAACCGGGGCCGTCTCACCGCCACGGTACGCCCCGGTAAGGAAGAGGCCGGGGCGAAATTCGCCGACTACTTCGAATTCGGCGAGGAATTCGCCACCCTGCCCTCCCACCGCATCCTGGCGCTGCTGCGCGGGGAGAAGGAAGAGGTGCTCAGCCTGCAGCTCGACCCCGAACCCGCCGATTCCGAGCTCGCACCCGGCGAACGCAGCGTCTACGAGGCGCGGATCGCCCAGCGGTTCTCGATCGCCGAGGCCGGACGCGCCGCCGACGGTTGGCTGCTGGACACCGTGCGCTGGGCCTGGCGGACAAAACTCCAGGTGAGCCTGGGTATCGACACCCGGATGCGGTTGCGGCAGGCCGCCGAACGCGATGCGGTGGATGTCTTCGCCGCCAATCTGCGCGATCTGCTGCTGGCCGCGCCGGCCGGTACCCGTACCACCATGGGCCTGGATCCGGGCTATCGCACCGGCGTCAAGGTCGCCGTGGTCGACGGCACCGGCAAGGTTGTCGCGACCGAGGTCGTGTACCCGCACAAACCGCAGAACCAGACCGAGAAGTCGCTGGCGGTACTCGGTGCGCTGGTGGCTCGGTTCGGCGTCGAACTCATCGCCATCGGCAACGGCACGGCCTCCCGGGAGACCGACGCGCTGGCCGCACAACTCATCGAACGGATCCCGGAGAACAAACCGACCAAGATCGTGGTCTCCGAGGCCGGGGCGTCGGTGTACTCCGCCTCCGCTTACGCCAGCCAGGAATTGCCCGATCTCGACGTTTCGCTGCGCGGCGCGGTCTCCATCGCGCGCCGGTTGCAGGATCCGCTGGCCGAACTGGTCAAGATCGAACCGAAATCGATCGGTGTCGGCCAGTACCAGCACGACGTCTCGGAAACGCTGCTGGCCCGGTCGCTGGGCGCGGTGGTGGAGGACGCGGTGAACGCGGTGGGTGTCGATGTGAACACCGCCTCGGTGCCGCTGCTGTCGCGGGTCTCCGGCGTCACCGGGTCGGTGGCCGAGAGCATTGTGGCCCACCGCGACCAGAACGGTCCCTTCCGCAGCCGTACCGCCCTGCTCGACGTACCGCGGCTGGGCCCCAAGGCGTTCGAACAGTGCGCGGGCTTCCTGCGGATCCGCGGCGGGGACGATCCGCTCGACACCTCGGCCGTGCACCCGGAGGCCTATCCGGTGGTGCGCCGGATCCTCGATTCCACCGGTACCGGAATCGCCGAGGTCATCGGCAACGGCGCAATCCTGCGCACGCTGCGCCCGGCCGATTTCACCGATGAGAAATTCGGTGTTCCCACGGTCACCGACATCATCAGCGAACTCGAGAAGCCCGGCCGCGATCCGCGCCCGGAGTTCAAGACCGCGGAATTCGCGGCGGGTATCGAGAAGGTCGCCGATCTGGAGCCGGGAATGGTGCTGGAGGGTGTCGTGACCAATGTCGCCGCTTTCGGTGCCTTCGTCGACGTCGGTGTGCACCAGGACGGTCTGGTCCATGTCTCGGCGATGTCGCGCAATTTCGTGCGCGACCCGCGTGAGGTGGTCAAATCCGGCGATGTGGTCAAGGTGAAGGTGCTCGAGGTCGATGTCGCGCGCCAGCGCATCGGATTGTCGCTGCGCCTCGACGACGAACCCGGGACGGGTAAGCCCGAACGCGGGCAGGCGCCCGGCGACCGTGGCCGCGGCCAGGGTGGCCGCGACGGTGGCGCCCGCACCGGTGGCCGCGACGGTGGCGCCCGCACCGGTGGCCGCGACGGTGGCGCCCGCGGTCAGGGCCGCACCGAGAAGAACCGCGGTGTGCAGGGCAACGGCCAGAGCACCGGCAGTCGCGGTGGCGGCAACGGTGGTGGTCAAGGACGCAATCGCGGGCAGGGCCGGGACGGCCGGCGCGATAATGCCCCTGTGAACGGGGCCATGGCCGACGCGCTGCGCCGGGCGGGTTTCGGGAAGTGACCACGAGCTGAATCGGGGGCCGGTATGCGGCAGTGGCTGTCCGAGGACGTGATCGCCGCGGGCCGGCTCCCGCTGCTCTGCTTTCTGTTCGGCTTCATCACCGGGTTCCTGGTGATCCGGGTCAGCGTCCGGCTCATCCGCGCGCGGGTGCGCTGGTGGCCCGGCAACCTGAAGTCCGGCGGTGTGCACATCCACCACATGGTGTTCGGCGTGGTCCTGGTGCTGATCTCCGGTATCGGGATGATCGCCGGCGCCCCGGGGAACAGCACCGGCACGGCGTCGGTACTGGCGGCCACCTTCGGAGTCGGGGCCGCGCTCGTACTCGACGAGTTCGCGCTGCTGTACTACCTACGCGACGTGTACTGGGAGGAACAGGGACGCACCTCGGTCGACGCGGTGTTCGTCGCCCTCGCGGTCACCGGCCTGCTGCTGCTGGGTTTCCATCCGCTGTGGCTGCTGGAGATCAACGGTGTGCGGCACCAGCCCGGCCTCGGCACGCGGCTGCTCGTCGCCGGATTCGCGGTGGTGAATCTGGCGCTGGCCGCCGTGGTCATCGCCAAGGGCAAGATCTGGACCGGACTGTTCGGCATGTTCTTCCTGCCGCTGCTGGTCGTGGGCGCGCTGCGGCTCAGCCGGCCGGGAGCCCCGTGGGCGCGCTGGCGTTACGGCAGTCGGCGGCGGCTGATGTACCGCGCCATCGTGCGGGAGCGCCGGTACCGGCGCCCGGTGATCCGGGCCAAGATCTTCGTCCAGGACCTGATCGCCGGCAGCCCGGATGTCGATCACGCGCGGTCGGCGGCCGAGGCGGAACTGACGCGTACGGTGGTACCGGCGCCGCCGGCGCCGCCGCGGCAGCATCCGCTGCTGCAGGATCTGCACCTGTGGCCGCCCGATCGGGGCGACGACGCCGAGGAAGCGGGGGCCCCGGCCGGGCCGGTTTCCGAAAGTGACCGCTGATCTGGCACAATGCACAGGTTGCCCTGGGCATGGCCCGGGCGCACCCCACATTCGGAGCACGAACCGGTCGAGCATTCGCGCCGCCAGGTTCCTCTGTTCGCGCGACCATCAGAAGGATGATCATGAACACCCTTGATTTCGTCGACGAGAGCTCGCTGCGCAGCGACGTCCCCGACTTCCGTCCGGGCGACACCCTCAATGTGCACGTGAAGGTCATCGAGGGCTCCAAGGAACGTATCCAGGTCTTCAAGGGCGTCGTCATCCGGCGCCAGGGCGGCGGTATCCGCGAGACCTTCACCGTGCGCAAGGTGTCGTTCGGTGTCGGTGTGGAGCGCACCTTCCCGGTGCACAGCCCCACCATCGATCACATCGATGTGGTAACCCGCGGTGATGTCCGCCGGGCCAAGCTGTACTACCTGCGGGAGCTGCGCGGTAAGGCCGCCAAGATCAAGGAAAAGCGCTGACCCGTCGCTGACCGCCGACACCCGTGCGCCGCGCCGCACCACGGTGACCTCGGCGAACGGCATATGTAGCCCGGTGCCACGAATCCGTTGTGGCGCCGGGCTACGCTGTTCGCGTGGCAGATGAGAGTTGGTCGGTTTCGGGATCCGATTCCAGGAACGAACCGCCGAGAAGGCGTCGTGCGCGAAAGCAGGTCAAAGCGAAGCGGCAGCGGCCGTTCTGGCAGGAACTCCCCATCCTGCTGGTCATCGCGGCGATCATCGCCGCCCTCATGGTCACCTTCGTCGGCCGCCCCTATGTCATTCCCTCCCAATCCATGGAGCCCACTCTGCACGGTTGCGCCGGCTGCACCGGCGATCGGATCTACGTGCAGAAGGTGAGCTACTACTGGAGCGATCCGAAGCCCGGGGATGTGGTCGTATTCGTCGGCCCGCCGTCCTGGAACGACCACTACGTCTCGATTCGCTCCGACAATCCCGCGGTTCGTGGTATCCAGAACTTCTTCGCCTTCTTCGGTCTCGTCCCGCCCGATGAGAACGACCTGGTGAAACGCGTGATCGCGGTCGGCGGCCAGACCGTGGAGTGCTGCGACGAACAGGGCCGGATCATGGTGGACGGAAAACCGCTGGACGAGCCCTATGTCGCCGACGACTACCCGTGGGTGGCGGGCCAGCAGAACGCCGCCTATCCGGTGGGCAGGGTCTTCGGCCCGGTGCTGGTGCCCCCGGGCCACCTGTGGGTGATGGGCGACAACCGCAACGAGTCGCGTGACTCCCGCGCCCATGTCGGTGACGATCTGCAGGGCACGGTGCCCATCGAGAACGTCCGCGGCAAGGCCGTCTTCAAGATCTGGCCGCCCGGCCGGATCGGTCCGGTGACATCGCAGAATCCACAGTAGGCGCGAGCTTTTCGCGTTCGCTCCACGGAAACCGCCGTGCGATCCGCGCGGTCGCGGCGCCGATCACCTTGCCGGACAAGCTGTTCGACCGGGCCTCCACCGGACCTACCGGTGCCGCGCCCGGTCCGGTGCGCGATAATCGGGCGGTGGTTCCCGATCATCTGTCGCGAGGTGGCCAGTGACACGTAGTAACCGTGCCGCCGGTGCCGGGCGAGGCAGCAACTGGCCGCCGCGGGTGGTGGTCCGCAAGGCCGCGGGCCTGCGGACCCTCGATTCGGCGCTGATCCGCGGCGGCCTGGGGCCGGTCGCGGGTGTCGACGAGGCGGGCCGCGGCCCGAGCGCCGGCCCGCTGGTGGTCGCCGCGTGTGTCCTCGCCCCGAAAGCGTCCGCAGCGCTCGCCGGGCTCGACGACTCCAAGAAACTGAGTGAGTCGGCCCGCGAAGCGCTGTTCCCGGTGATCAAGCGGCTGGCCCTCGCCTGGAAGGTCGTCGTGATCCCCGCCGCGGAGATCGATGCCATCGGAATCCACGTCGCCAATATCGAGGGGATGCGCCGGGCGGTGGCGGGGCTGGACTGCTCGCCCGGCTATGTGCTCACCGACGGGTTCCGGGTGCCGGGGCTGGCGGTCCCGTCGCTGCCGGTGATCGGCGGCGACGCCAGCGCCGCCTGTATCGCGGCGGCGAGCGTCTTGGCGAAGGTCACCCGCGACCGGATGATGGTCGAACTCGACCGGCACCGGCCGGGCTACGGTTTCGCCGAGCACAAGGGCTACAACACCGCGCAGCATCTCGAGGCGCTGCGCCGGCTCGGCCCCTGCCCGGAACATCGGAGGTCGTGGCGCACAGTGCGCGAATGCGGCGCGCCGATACCCGCGGCGGCCGAATCCTTGGCGATCGCGACGGCGGAGGCCGGCGGCGCCGCCTGACCGGGTGTTGCGCGGCCGGCCCCGACCCACCCCACCACGCAACCACGGCGTGCGGCCCGGCCCACGGTGACATGTCCGGGCGTGATGAGCGATGATGTGAGCAGACGCAAGGCGGCGAGAAGGAGGACGTTCCACCAGATGAGTGCCGAGGACCTCGAGAAATACGAAACCGAGATGGAGCTCTCGCTCTACCGGGAGTACAAGGACATCGTCGGTCAGTTCTCGTACGTGGTGGAAACCGAACGCCGCTTTTATCTGGCCAACTCGGTGGAGCTACGACCGCAGAACGCCGACGGCGAGGTGTACTTCGAAGTCCGGATGAGCGATGCGTGGGTCTGGGATATGTACCGGCCCGCGCGCTTCGTGAAACACGTCCGGGTGATCACGTTCAAGGATGTGAACATCGAAGAGCTGGAGAAGCCGGACCTGCGCTTGCCCGAATGAGCCGCCGCGGCCGCTGAGTGTCGCCGGCCGGTGCTCCGGACGAACTTTGTCCACAGGTCACGGGTTGTCCACAGACCGCTTGTTTCCGCAGGTCAGCGCCGTGGGCTCGGGTACGCGGTGGCAGATGCTGGGCACGTGGGACACAACACGGCGCTCGGCGCCCAAGGGGAGGAACTGGCGGCCAGATATCTGCAGGCCGCCGGTATGGAGATCGTCTGCCGTAACTGGCGTTGCCGGTACGGCGAGCTCGACCTGGTGGTCCGCGACGCGGGAGTGACCGCCTTCGTCGAGGTGAAGACCAGGTCGGGGCTCGGCTACGGGACACCGGCCGAGGCCGTCACCTACGACAAACAGCAGCGGATCCGCCGTCTGGCGTTGCTCTGGCTCACCGAACAGGACGGTCCCTGGCAGCGGATCCGTTTCGACGTCGTCTCGATCCTGCTCCCACGCACCGCCGAGCCGGTGATCCAGCACCTGCGGGCGGTGTTCTGATGCCGCTGGGCCGGGCCTGCTCGATCGCGGTGCGCGGGATCGACGGGCAGGTCGTCGAGATCGAGGCCGATATCGGCCAGGGGCTGCCGTCGGTGCACCTGGTGGGTCTGCCCGACACCTCGCTCCAGGAATCCCGGGACAGGGTCCGGGCGGCCGTTGTCAATACCGGCGAGAAATGGCCGGACGGCCGGGTGATTCTGGCCCTGTCACCGGCGACGCTGCCGAAGGTGGGTTCCGTCTACGATCTCGCGCTGGCCGTCGCGGTACTGGACGCGGCCGATATCGTGCCCTCCGAGCGGCTCACGGGCACCGTGCTGCTGGGCGAACTCGCCCTCGATGGGCGGTTGCGCCGGGTCCGGGGCATTCTGCCCGCCGTGCTCGCGGCGCGCCGGGCCGGTCGCAAGACGGTGGTGGTCCCCGAGGCCGCTCTTCCGGAAGCGGGCCTCGTCGCCGGAATCCGGGTGCTGGGCGCACCGACGCTGCGCGCCGCCGTCGACTGGTTGCGGGGTGAAGGCGGTCTGGAGGAGTCGTCGGGAGTGCACCCACCACAACCGAGCGCCCCGAGCGGAGACCTGCGGGATGTCGCCGGGCAGCACGAGGCGCGCTGGGCGCTCGAGGTCGCCGCGGCCGGTGGGCACCATCTGCTGCTCACCGGACCGCCCGGAATCGGGAAGACAATGCTGGCCCAACGCCTGCCCGGAGTCCTGCCGCCGCTGTCGGAGGACGAGGCGCTCGAGGTCACCGCCGTCCATTCGGTCGCCGGCACACTCTCCGACGAGCAACCGTTGATCACCGACCCGCCGTTCGTCGCCCCACACCATTCGACCTCGGTGAGCGCCATGGTGGGCGGCGGTTCGGGCTCGGCGCGCCCCGGGGCGGTGAGCCGCGCACATCGCGGGGTGCTGTTCCTGGACGAATGCGCCGAGATCGGGGCCAAGGTGCTCGAGGCCATGCGGACACCGCTGGAGGAGGGCGAGGTACGGATAGCGCGGCGCGACGGGGTGGCCCGCTATCCGGCGCGATTCCAGCTGGTACTCGCCGCCAACCCCTGCCCCTGCGCCCCGGCTCGCGATGTGGACTGTATCTGTGCCCCGCTCGCCCGGCGTCGCTACCTCGGTAAACTATCCGGCCCTTTGATGGACCGAATCGATATCTGGCTGCAGATGCATCCGAATTCGGGGGCGGGTCTGGCGGCGGCGGAATCGGAGGACAGCGCGACCGTGCGCGGCCGGGTGACCGCCGCTCGCGCTGCCGCGGTCGCCCGGTGGCGCGACGCGGGATGGCGTACCAACGCCGAAGTCCCCGGATACGCCCTGCGCCGCCGATTTCCTCTCCCGGCGGAGACGACGGCTCCGGTCGAGGCGGCGCTGCGGCTGGGCCGGATCTCGGCGCGGGGCGCCGACCGGGCGCTGCGGGTCGCGTGGACCATCTGCGATCTGCGCGGCGGCGATATGCCCATCGCCCACGATGTGATGCAGGCACTCGACTTCCGGCAGCGGAGTCCACAGTGAACGCGGCCGGAATGGGCTCGCCTGCCCGGCCGAGGGCCGCCGGCGAGCAGGAAGAGCGGCAACTGGCGTGGGCGTATCTGTCCCGCGTAATTCTCGGACCGTGCCCGGCGCTTACCGCACTGATCGACTCGGTCGGGGTGCGCGAGGCGGCGCGGGCGGTCCGGGAACGTGCGTTACCGCCGGTGCTGTACGCCGCGACCGAGCGTCGGCGGGAGCTGGACACGGCCGCGCGGGATCTGGAGGTGATCCGTGGCAGCGGCGGACGGCTCGTCACCCCCGACGACGCCGAATGGCCGGCCTGGCGGATGCTGGGTCTGGCTCAGCTCACCCCGGGCCGCGACCCGGATGGAGCGGTGCCGCTGGTGTTCTGGGTTCGTGGCGACCCGGATCTGGGCGAACTCTCCGAGCGGGCGGTGGCGGTGGTGGGCGCCCGGTGCAGCACAGGCTACGGCGATCGGGTGGCCGGTGAGATCGCCGGAGAGCTGGCGGCCCGCGGATGGACGGTCGTATCCGGCGCCGCCTTCGGTGTCGACGGGACGGCGCACCGGGCGGCGCTCGCGGTCGGTGGCGCCACCATCGCCGTGTTGGCCTGCGGCGCCGACCGGCCCTACCCGGCCCAGCACGACCGCCTCATTGCGCGGATCGCCGAAACCGGCTTGGTGGTCAGCGAATACCCGCCGGGTACGGTCGCGCGCAAACACCACTTCCTGGCCCGGAATCGGCTGATAGCAGGCCTTGCCGACGGTGTACTGGTGGTCGAGGCCGGGTTGCGCAGTGGCGCCCGGAACACGGCGAAATGGGCGCGCCGGATCGGTCGGCCCGCGCTCGCGGTGCCGGGATCGGTGGATTCGGCGGCCTCCGCGGGTTGTCACCGGATGATCCGTGACGGGGAAGCGACCCTCGTCACCGGTCCGGAGGAAGTGCTCGCCGAAATCGCGCCCCTTCATCTGCCACTGTCCGCCGGTTCGGCCGGTGCCGACCGGCTCAGTGGTACCGAGGCCCAGGTGCTGGCGGCCCTTTCCGTCACCGGCGGCCGGTGGCCGCACGATATCGCAGCAGTGACCGGGATCGCGGCGGCCGATGTCCGCGCGGCACTCGTCGCGCTGGATTTGGCGGGCGCGGCCGCGCGCGGCGAGATGGGCTGGTATCGGCTGGACCGGGTGGCCGAGCGGGGCGGATGAACGCCGCGGTCGCGCCAGATCCTCGAGCGCTGTACGCGGGGCTGTAGGGGGCTCGCTGTGGTCCCGGGCCGGGCCGGGCCCGCCCGCATCCACATCGTCGTGCCACCGGCGACGGTCTCGCCGGGATGCGAACCTTCCAGGGCGTCCATATCGCGGATCCGGAAATACGGCCCGGTAATCCGCACGACGAGTCCGGCGCGCCGAGGTGAGATCCGCCGTCAATCGGCAGTGCGAAGCGAAGCAGGACTTCATCGGCGCATCAACGGATATCGGCGCGTGGGCTTGCGGTTCGGAGGCGGGCGGACGACGGTGGGAGAGTGCGTGAGTTGCCCGAGGATCTGGAAGCCCTGCTGGCCGAATACGGGCGGCATCTGCGGCTCGGTCGCAACCGGTCGGCACATACGGTGCGTGCCTACCTCGGGGATATCCGGTCGCTGCTGGCGCATCTGGTCGACCATGCCGCCGACGCCTCGGTACGCGAGCTGGATCTCCCGGTTATGCGTGCGTGGCTGGCGGCACACGCGGAGCGCGGCGCAGCCCGCACCAGTATGGCTCGGCGGGCTTCGGCTGCGCGGGCCTTTACCGCGTGGCTGACCCGGACCGGTCGGCTGACCGTGGACCCCGGGCTCCGGCTCGCCGCGCCGAAGGCCCACCGCAGCCTGCCGGCCGTCCTCGGTCAGGAGCAGGCGGGCCGGGTGATGAACGCCGCGGAATCGGGGGCCGCGCAGCACGATCCGATGGCGCTGCGGGATCGGCTCATCGTCGAGCTGCTGTATGCCACCGGAATCCGCGTCGGCGAACTGTGCGGACTCGATATCGACGATATCGACCGAGAACGGCGGCTGGTTCGCGTCCTGGGCAAGGGCAACCGAGAGCGATCCGCACCGTTCGGCGGCCCCGCCGATCACGCGGTGGGTGAATGGTTGCGTTACGGGCGGCCCGTCCTGGCCACACCCGCTTCCGGCCGTGCGCTACTCCTGGGCCGACGCGGCCGGCGCCTCGATCAGCGGCAGGCGCGGACAGTGGTGCACGCGGTGGTGTCCGCCGTCCCGGGCACTGCCGACCTGGGACCGCACGGCCTCCGCCATACGGCGGCCACACACCTTCTCGAAGGCGGCGCGGACCTGCGGGTGGTGCAGGAACTGCTGGGTCACGCCAGCCTCGCGACCACACAGCTCTACACCCATGTCTCCATCGACCGTCTGCGACGAGCCCACGATCAGGCTCACCCGCGTGCCTGAACCGTCCTCGCTGGGCCGGGACCCTTATGACCGGGCACATCCCCATGCCTGAACCGCCGGTGGATGGTTCAAGTATCGGCAGCGGGCACACCCCGCGCTCGAACCACGTCTGTGCGCGAGAACTGCATCGGCCGGATGCCGCCGGGTGCCGCCCACCCGCCGGTTCTTCGTATCGCTGACTCCTGCGGTAGTTACCTGACTGCGCCGCGCCCTCACCGTTGATCTCAGTGATATCGCCGCGCTGTACATGGGTGCGACGACCTGCCGGTCGGCCCCGAACGCGTGTCGCGATCCGATCGGCGTGCTCGGCGCGTGAACGTCCGCCCTCACACCGGACCGCGAACCGGCCCGGGAGTCGATCGCGATCGGCCCGTCGACGACCCGGTGGCTGGATTCGCCGCGGTACGGTGCCTACGCTGTTCAGCGGAGCCGTCCTACCGCGGTAGACCGGCATTTCAGGAGGTGAGCGTGCAGACCACGACCGGCGCGGTCGCCCGATGAGTAGCACGCGCGATGATCCGGACCACGCGGGGGAGCCGGTCGATTACAGGTTCACGCTCGCCAACGAACGGACTTTCCTGGCGTGGATCCGCACCGCGCTCGGGTTGCTGGCCGGTGGGGTCGCGGTGCACGCGGTGGTGCAGGAGCAGTGGAATGTGAATTTCCGTACCGCTCTGGCCGTCAGCTGTCTGTCGTTGTCGCTGGTCCTGGCGGTCGGCGCGTATGTGCATTGGCGGCGGATTCGCGTCGCGATGGCCGCAGGGCGGCCGTTGCCGGGGACAGTGCTGGTGCCTGTGCTGGCCGCCGGGACTGCGTTCGTGGCGATTCTCGCCTGCGTCGCCGTACTACTGCATTGAGGACGCTGTCGTGACCGATCCCACCGAAACCCGGTTGGCCGCGGAGCGGACTGCGCTGTCGTGGCGGCGCACTTGTCTGGGATGTTTGCTGGTGGCTCTCCTGCTCCTACGTCTGGTCGTCACCGAGGGCTGGGATCCCGCGGCACTCCTGCCGGGTATCGCCTGTCTCGTACTGCTGTCGGTCGCCGCCCTGGGCTACCGGCGCAGTCGCCGGCTCCGTCTCGGCGCGACCGGCTCCGCGGCGGCCACTATCGGATCGGTCGCCGTCGCCATGGTGGTCGCCGCCCTGGTCGTTGCCGGGTACGCGGTGGTGCATCCCGGCCCGCCCGGCTGAAGGAACTCGGTGAATGGTCCTGGCTTCGGTCGCCGACGCCACCTGCGGCTCGCGGCCCGACGACCGAGCCGGCCACTCACCCGTCGGCGCGGGGCATGCCGTGCTCTACCGGCTTCAGCCTGATCGGCGTCCTCCGCAGGAGCCCGAGCGGGTCGAGATATTCGCGAGACGCGTGCGCGGTGCTCTCCCGGCGCAGGCCCCAGTGCAGACAGGCCGGGGCAGGGCATCCGGCGTGGCCCGCGGCCAATCCACCGATCCGGGTGCCCCGCACGACCCGCCGGCCCACCGGGATCTCGGCCTCCACCGGCTCGTACGTGGTCCGCAACCCACCGTCGTGGAGGATCGCTACTACCGGTTTGCCGGCCACTTTCCCGGCGAACACCACGATTCCCGGACCGGCAGAATAAACCGCCTGACCGGGTGCCCCGGCCAGGTCCACACCGCGATGGCCCGGCAGCCAGTCCCGGTCGGGGGGATCGAACGGCCGTCCGATCACCGGGCGCGGCCGCAGCGGCCAGTCGAACCCGGTCTCCGGGGCCGCCGCTGCGGAACCGGAGGACAGCAGGGCGGCGAGCGCGAGAACAATCGCCACCACCCCCGGACCCGCCCTGCCGGAGCGAGCGAACCCCCGCTGTCCGCTCGGTCCGGCAGTGTTCGGTCTCATCGCACGCGGTCGGGGCATGGGCATGCTCGGGGTACCGGTCGCGGTGCGAGCCGGAGGAGTTCGCGCGCCAGATCTTCCAGCAGGGGGAGAACCCGGCACACCGCGCCCGATCCGGTGGCCGAGCTCGAATGCGAGCCGGTCCCGCAGCCACCGGCCCGGCTCGACCCGGCCGGTGGCCGGCGGGCCACCTCGTTCGACTGCCCGGTATCGGGTTCGGCGGGGAGGGTTTCATCACTGACGGGCAGGCCGGGCGGGGCATCGACGGGCGTGGCAGTCGAGGAAATTACGGGCGATTCCGGTGCGCCGGTGCCGACTGCTCCGAGAGCAGTCGAGTCCGGACCGGAAACCTCCGTGGCGGGCGAGAAGTCGCTTCCCCGCCACGACGCGGGAATTTCGCCGGTCTGCGCAGTGACCGGGCCGGTGTCCGCCAGGCCGGTACCGGTTTGTATCGGGCCGCCCGCGGAGCCGGGTCGCGCGACCGCGGGGGAATCGCCCGGATACGCGGCGGCCGTGGGGCCCGGACCCAGCGGAACCGCGATGAACACCGTGGTGAGCGCGGCGCCGATCAGGTTGTTAAATCGCCGGCGTCGGCCCGTGAGCCCGCGGCGGCTCGATTGATGCCGTGGCGTGCCGGAAATGGACAGGTGAGGACCGTCCGCGTCGGGGCGGCGGACCGGGTTCCGCCCGAGAGAACGCCGGAGGTGGCGGTCCTGTGTGTGCCGTGCCGGCGCCGCCCCCGGAAACGGTGTCGAACGAGGTCGGATCGTGGGAAAGCGGGGTGTGCGTTTCGGTGTGGCCCGCTGCGACCCTCGCGCACCGTCGAGTTGCGACGAGCCGTTCTCGGCGAGGCTGTTCGCGCGGGTTTCGGCCGGGCGGTGGGCCATCCGTCGCTCGTACCGCCTGGCCCGCCGGGCCAGATCACCCGGTCCCGGGACCGAGGGCACTCCGGCCGGCGCGCGCTCTTCGGAGCCGGCCGGGGACGGCACCCGGTGCCGACCGGCCGTGCGCCCGGGCTCATGACCTCTGCGTGCGCCGGATTCGTCCACCGATCCCGTGGACGTGCCGGGCGCTCGACCGGTGCATCGCCCGGCATCGCGGCCGCGGTAGATGTCCCGGCGCGGTCGCTCCGTGGTCCGCCGCGGCCATGACAGTAGGGGACGGGCCGGGTGGTCGGCCGCGGCCGGCGGTCTGTCGCGGTGCGCGATATGGGGCCAACTCCGCGGCGCGGGCGGGAGGTGCGAGTCCCTCGCGGTTGCCCCGGCGGCCTCGATGGCGGTGGTTTTCCAGGTCATATGCTCAGCCTGCTCGGGCTGTGAGCTGCGCGGAACCCGCAGTTCCGGGACCTGTGGACAACTCCCCTCTGTGAACAACCTATGTTTCATACCGGCGTCCGGCGCGCGCGGTCCGCGGCCGATGCGACCGGGCGATTTCCAGTTCGCGCAGCCCACGCCGTAAACTGTTCGAGCGGTCTGTGTTCGCACCGACCGACTTCGCGCACCACCGTGCTTGTTCATCGCGCTGCCCCACCGAGTTCCCGCCGGAACCGGGGAGGGTCGGCGCATTCCGGAACAGGGGACGTCTCGGCTGGTCCCGATCACCGATCGGGTCCGAGCGTTCTGTGGTGCCAGGGCAGCAGGCCGCCGGCCCGCTGCGGCAACCGGCAACGAAAGAGGGATACGAGAGCCATGGCTGTCGTAACAATGAAGCAGCTGCTCGACAGCGGCGCGCACTTCGGGCACCAGACCCGTCGCTGGAACCCGAAGATGAAGCGGTTCATCTTCACCGACCGCAACGGCATCTACATCATCGATCTGCAGCAGACGCTGACCTACATCGACAAGGCCTACGAATTCGTCAAGGAGACGGTCGCCCACGGCGGCACCGTCCTGTTCGTCGGCACCAAGAAGCAGGCGCAGGAGTCCATCGCGGCCGAGGCCACCCGGGTCGGGATGCCGTATGTGAACCAGCGCTGGCTCGGCGGCATGCTCACCAACTTCTCCACCGTGCACAAGCGTCTGCAGCGCCTCAAGGAACTCGAGGCGATGGAGCAGACCGGTGGTTTCGAGGGTCGCACCAAGAAGGAAATCCTCATGCTCACGCGTGAGATGAACAAGCTGGACCGCACCCTCGGCGGTATCCGGGATATGCAGAAGGTGCCGTCGGCCATCTGGGTCGTCGACACCAACAAGGAGCACATCGCCGTCGGCGAGGCGCGCAAGCTGAACATCCCGGTCATCGCGATCCTGGACACCAACTGCGATCCCGACCTGGTCGACTACCCGATCCCGGGCAACGACGACGCGATCCGTTCGGCCGCGCTGCTCACCAAGGTCGTCGCGTCCGCGGTGGCCGAGGGCGTGCAGGCCCGGGCCGGCCGTTCCGGCGGCGACGACAAGCCCGAGGCGAGCGCTGCCGAGCCGCTGCCGGAGTGGGAGCAGGAGCTGCTGGCGCAGGCCACCCCGAGCACCGAGGCCCCGGCGGAAGCCCCGGCCGAGGCGCCCGCGGAGACTCCGGCCGACGCCTGAGTCGTCACCTCGCGTTCGGCGGCCGCTCACCGGCCGATGCCATGGTGAGCGCCGCCGGACCGCACTTCCCACAGTGGTGGTCACGGCTCGCCGAGTCGTGACCACCACTGCCCGGTACCAGACTTTCTCGAAGGAGGCTCGCCCCCGATGGCGAACTACACCGCCGCTGACGTGAAGCGGCTGCGGGAGCTCACCGGCTCCGGAATGATGGATTGTAAGAACGCGCTGGTCGAGACCGAGGGCGATTTCGACAAGGCCGTCGAGCTGCTGCGCATCAAGGGCGCCAAGGATGTCGGCAAGCGTGCCGAGCGCACCACCGCGGAAGGCCTGGTCATCGCCAAGGACGGCGTGATGGTCGAGATCAATTCCGAGACCGACTTCGTCGCCAAGAACGCGGAATTCCAGGCGCTGGCCGATAAGATCGCCGCCGCCGCCGCGGCCGCGAAGCCCGCCGACGTGGACGCGCTCAAGGCCGTGGCCCTCGACGGCCAGACCGTCGACGAGGCCCTGCAGGCACTGGCCGCCAAGATCGGCGAGAAGCTGGAGCTGCGTCGCGTCGTCTCCCTGGACGGCCCGGTCGCCACCTACCTGCACAAGCGTGCGTCGGATCTGCCGCCGGCCGTCGGTGTGCTGGTCGAGTACACCGGTTCCGGCGAAGCCGCCGCCGAAGCCGCGCGTGGGGCCGCCATGCAGGTCGCCGCGCTCAAGGCGAAGTACGTCACACGTGACGAGGTTCCCGCCGATATCGTCGAGAACGAGCGTCGTATCGCCGAGCAGACCGCCCGCGAAGAGGGTAAGCCGGAGGCCGCGCTCCCGAAGATCACCGAGGGCCGCGTCAACGGCTTCTTCAAGGACGTCGTCCTGCTGGAGCAGCCGTCGGTCACCGACAACAAGAAGACCGTCAAGGCGCTGCTGGACGAGGCCGGCGTCACGGTCACCAAGTTCGCCCGCTTCGAGGTCGGCCAGGCCTGAGCCGATCCTCGACTTCGGAGGAAACCCCCGCCGCGGTGGACGCGGCGGGGGTTTCGTTCTGAGATCGGCCGCCCAGGGGCCCGAGTACCAGGGGGCGTGGGTGGGTAGGGCAGGATAGAAGCCGCTTTCCGTTGGTGCCGTGCCCGCTGTGCCACTCGTGCCCGGGTCGGCCCGGCCGGGGCAGCGGGCGGCCCCGGACTCGGCGGCCACCACGTTCGCCGACACCATGAGCACGACCGACCGTGAACACACCGATTGCCGAAGGAGACGCCAGCCGATGACGTACCCGGGGACCGACCGCCCAGGATATCGACGGGTACTGCTGAAACTCGGTGGTGAAATGTTCGGCGGCGGCGCGGTGGGGCTGGATCCCGACGTGGTGGAAACCGTGGCGGAGCAGATCGCCGAGGTTGTGGGCTCCGGCGTTCAGGTCGCGGTCGTGATCGGCGGCGGGAACTTCTTCCGCGGCGCCGAACTCGAGGAACGCGGGATGGAGCGGGCCCGGTCCGATTACATGGGCATGCTGGGCACCGTGATGAACAGCCTGGCGCTGCAGGACTTCCTCCAGCAGCAGGGAGTGGACACCCGGGTGCAGACCGCCATCACCATGGGCCAGGTCGCCGAGCCCTACCTGCCGCTGCGCGCCAAACGGCATCTGGAGAAGGGGCGCGTCGTGATCTTCGGCGCCGGTATGGGGATGCCGTACTTCTCCACCGACACCACCGCCGCACAGCGTGCGCTGGAAATCGGTGCGGAAGTGGTACTCATGGCCAAGGCGGTCGACGGTGTGTTCAGCGCCGATCCGCGGCTGGATCCCGACGCCACCATGTACCACGAGATCACCCACAAGGAAGTGATCGAACGCGATCTGAAGGTCGCCGACGCGACGGCGTTCAGTTTGTGCATGGACAACCAGATGCCGATGCTGGTGTTCAATTTGTTGACCAAGGGCAATATCGCCCGAGCGGTGGCCGGTGAGAAGATCGGCACATTGGTTCGATCCTGATACCGCGGGCCCGCGGGTCATGACGATGACGACGCAGTGGAGGAACGGTCGTGATTGAAGAAGCGCTCTTCGACGCCGAGGAGAAGATGGAGAAGGCCGTCTCGGTGGCGAAGGACGATCTCGGCAGAATCCGTACCGGGCGCGCGAATCCGGGCATGTTCGCCCGGGTCGTAGTCGACTATTACGGAGCGCCGACCCCGATCACCCAGATGTCGAGTATCACCGTGCCGGAGCCGCGAATGGTGGTGGTCAAACCCTACGAGCAGGCGCAGCTGGGTCCGATCGAAACCGCGATCCGCAACTCCGACCTGGGCGTGAACCCGACGAACAACGGTGACATCCTGCGGATCAGCATTCCGCAGCTCACCGAGGAGCGCCGCCGGGAGCTGGTCAAACAGGCCAAGCAGAAGGGCGAGGACGCCAAGGTCTCCATCCGCAATGTGCGTCGCAAGGCCATGGAGGAGCTGGGCCGGATCCAGAAGGACGGCGAAGCCGGCGAGGACGAGGTCGGGCGCGCGGAGAAGGAACTGGACAAGACCACTGCCAGATACGTCGGCCAGATCGACGAACTGGTGAAGCACAAGGAATCCGAACTGCTCGAGGTCTGAGCGGCGGCCGGGCGGTGAGCCCGTCGTCTCCGCGGTGGTACCTTGCGCAGGCGCGCCCGCCCGGCGCGCAGCACGTCCGAGAGCGGCACGAGCGGTAGGTGCCGCGCGGAATGCGGTGTTCGTGGTGAACGGGCACCGGACCGGTGGTCACCCGGCCCCCCTGGCCGGTGAACTGCCGCACAATGGGAAACAGCGGAGCGAGCGTCGCCCGCGACGGGTGGGAACGAACGGAACGACGACGAGTTGAGCGACGGGACAATCGTGGCCGAGAAAGCCGCCGCGACCGGTGCGGCCCGACCGCAGCCGCCGGCCGAGGGCATATCCGAACCGACACCGGCACCGACCGGAGCCTCCGGGGGCGCCGAACCCCGGGGGTCGCGCGCCGGCCGGAACTTACCCGCGGCCCTGGCGGTCGGCACGACCCTCGGGGTGTTGTGTATCGCCGTCCTGCTGTTCGTGCCCAAGGTGTTCATCGGCGTCGCCGGGGTCGCGGTCGGTATCGCCACCTGGGAGGTCGCCAAGCGGCTGCGGGAAGCCGATGTGCTGGTACCGCGTACTCCGTTGATCATCGGCGGCCAGGCGGTGTTCTGGCTGGGCTGGCCGTTCGGTCCGGGCGGGGTGACCGGTGCCTTCGCGGCGACGGCGCTGGTCTGCATGGTGTGGCGGCTGTTCGATCACGGTCTGCGCACCGCCCCGCGCAACTTCCTGCGCGATACCGCCATCACGGTGTTCACCCTGGCGTGGATCCCGCTGCTGGCCTCGTTCGCGGTACTGCTCCTGCTCGAGGAGCCGGACGGCAATCTACGGGTGCTGACTTTCATGATCCTGGTGGTGTGCTCCGATGTCGGCGGTTATGTCGCCGGGGTGCTGTTCGGCCGCCATCCCATGGTGCCCTCGATCAGCCCGAAGAAGTCGTGGGAGGGTTTCTGCGGTTCGCTGGTCTTCGCGATCATCGGCGGCCTGCTCACGGTCACTCTGCTGCTCGAAGCCAATTCCATGATCGGCGTCGTACTCGGTATCGGCCTGGTCGTCGTGGCGACGTTGGGGGATCTGGTCGAATCGCAGATCAAGCGCGAGCTGGGCATCAAGGATATGGGCACCATGCTGCCCGGGCACGGCGGCATCATGGACCGGCTCGATTCGATGCTGCCCTCGGCGTTCGTGTCCTGGCTGGTGCTCAGCACCCTGCTCTGAGGTCAGTCGCGGTGTACCGCGCGCCGTAGCTGGACGATGCGTACCCCGCCCACCAGCGCCATCACCAGGGCTCCGGCGATCACCGACAGCAGGATCGTCACGCCCAGCGGTAGCGAGAAGTTCCAGAAGAGCATTTCCACCTCGGTGCTCTCCGAATTCTGCAGGATGAAGATCAGCAGGACGATGCCGAGCAGCGCCGCCACGATCAGCGCGACCCAGGCATTGCCCACCCGGGACTTCTCCACCTCCTTACGTCGATGGGTGTCGACCGTCGGTTTGCCGCCGGTAGCATCGGGTGCGGGTTTCCGTCCGGTGGGCGCGCCCGGAGGCGGCGGCGCGGGTGGCTCGTTCGGTAGCGCGCGGGTCTCGGGTGTCGGTTCTTCAGGAGTCGCCATATGTCGATGATTGCCGACAGCTATCGACTGCGCACGGATTTCCGGCCCGCCGGTCGATATCGGCCCGGTTCCCGTCGCGGGGCGGCTCGGCACGGGTCACATTCACCGAGATGACACACTGGTAGGACTATGACCGCCTCTTTGCCCCTGGTTTTCGACGCACCGCGCCGCGGTATGCCACCGCGACATCTGGCCGACCTCGACGCCGACGGCCGCCGTGCCGCGATGGCCGAGCTGGGCCTGCCGAAATTCCGCGCCGACCAGCTCGCGCGCCAGTACTACGGGCGGTTGCAGGCCGATCCGGCGGAGATGACCGATCTACCGGCCGCGGTCCGGGAGAAGGTGGCGGAGGCGTTGTTCCCACCGCTTCTCACTCCGATTCGGCAGATCGCCTGTGATGCCGGGGAGACCCGGAAGACGCTGTGGCGAGCCGGGGACGGGACCCTGCTGGAAAGCGTGCTCATGCGCTATCCCGACCGGGCCACGCTGTGCATCTCCAGTCAGGCCGGCTGCGGTATGGCCTGCCCCTTCTGCGCGACAGGGCAGGGCGGCCTGAACCGGAACCTTTCGACCGCCGAAATCGTCGACCAGGTCCGCGCCGCGGCGGCCGATCTGCGGGATGGCGCTGTCTCCGGTGGTCCCGGGCGCCTGTCGAATATCGTGTTCATGGGAATGGGCGAGCCGCTGGCGAACTACAAGCGGGTGGTGAACGCGGTACGCCGCATCACCTCGCCCGCCCCCGACGGTCTCGGTATCTCTCAGCGCAATGTGGTGGTGTCGACGGTCGGGCTGGCTCCCGCGATCCGCAAACTCGCCGACGAGGATCTCTCGGTGACGCTCGCGGTATCCCTGCACACCCCCGACGACGAACTGCGCGACACCCTTGTTCCGGTGAACAACCGCTGGCCGGTGTCGGAGGTGCTCGACGCCGCCCGCTATTACGCGGACAAATCCGGCCGGCGGGTATCCATCGAGTACGCGCTGATCCGGGATATCAACGACCAGCCGTGGCGCGCGGACATGCTGGGCCAGAAGCTGCACAAGGCGCTGGGCTCCCGGGTGCACGTCAATGTCATTCCGCTGAATCCCACCCCCGGTAGCAAATGGGACGCCAGCCCCAAGCCGGTGGAGCGGGAGTTCGTGCGCCGGGTCGAGGCCCAGGGGGTGCCGTGCACGGTCCGCGATACCCGTGGTCAGGAAATCGCCGCGGCCTGTGGCCAGCTGGCTGCGGAGGGCTGAGTTCCGCGCACGGGAGCGCTTCGCCGTAGGGCGGTCCGGCGGCGGCGCCTCTCGGTGGCCCGATATCTCCCGACCTGAAATGATGCCTGCACGAGTGCCCCCTGGGGTGCGCTGGAGAAGCCATATGTGCCGGAAGCGGACCGGGTGCAGCCGAACGCGATGTGAGGAACCGATACATGGGTGAGCGGGTCGTCGCGATCGTCGGGGCCGGGATCGTGGGACTGGCGATCGGGCGGGAACTCGCCCGTCGGCGCCCGGACGACCGAATCGTGGTGCTGGAGAAGGAAGACCGCGTCGCGGCACACCAGACCGGCCACAACTCCGGGGTGGTACACGCCGGGATCTACTATCAGCCCGGAAGTTTGAAGGCGGTGCTGTGCGCGCGGGGGCGGTCCCTGCTGCGCGAGTACTGCGCCGAACGGAGCCTTCCCTACGACGAATGCGGCAAACTCGTCGTAGCGGTGGACGACGACGAAATGCCCCGGCTCGAGGCCCTGCATGCTCGCGCCGGCGATAACGCCGTCCCCGGGTTGAGACGGGTGGACCGAGCGGAGATCGGCGAGATAGAGCCGTTCGCCGAGGGGATCGCGGCACTGTATTCGCCGCGGACCGCCATCACCGATTTCCGCCGGATCGCGGAATCCTTCGCCGCGGATCTGGTGGAACGCGGTGGTGAGGTGCGGTTGTCGTGCGCGGTGACCGGGATCGCCCCGGCGGCGGCAACGGGAATCGACATCACGACGGGTGACGAGGTGCTGCGCGCGGACCGGGTGGTCGTCTGTGCGGGGTTGCACGCCGATACGGTGGCCGGACTGGCGGGCGCCGACCCCGGCCCGCGGATCGTGCCGTTCCGGGGTGAATATATGAATGTGGTTGCCGCGAAGGCGGATATGGTGCGCGGACTGGTGTATCCGGTACCGGATCCGCGGTATCCGTTTCTGGGGGTGCATTTCACCCGGCGGGTCTCCGGGACCGTGGAGGTCGGCCCCAACGCGGTGCTCGCTTTCGCCCGGGAAGGCTATCGGCGCCGGGACTTCTCGGTGCGCGACCTCACGGAAACCGTGCGGTGGCCAGGGTTCCGCCGGATGGCGCGGCAGCACTGGCGCACCGGGGTCGAGGAGATGTACGGGTCGTTGTCGGTCTCGGCGTACATGCGCAGGGCGCGGCGCTACATTCCGGCCATAGGTGCCGCGGATGTGGTGCGGGGTGGCACCGGGGTCCGTGCCCAGGCCCTCGATGCCGATGGCAGTCTCGTCGACGATTTCCGGATCGATCGACTCGGCCCGGTCACAGCTGTTCGCAATGCCCCGTCACCCGCGGCGACCTCCTCGCTCGCGATCGCCGAATACGTTGTGGATGTCATCGAGGGCAAGGACACCACAGCGCCTTAGGAAGTGGCCCGCAGATATGTGCGGGTCTTCACCACCTCCGAACGGTCGAAATGATTCCGCGGCGCGATCAGGGAAAGAGCTGGATGGGATTGATGATGTCGGCAGCGAGGGTGAGCAGCATGTAGGCGCCGCCGACGACGACCGCGACATAGGTGAGCGGGAGCAATTTCAGGTAGTCCACCGGGGCGCCGGGGGCCAGTCCCTTCCAACCGCGGATGGTGTTGCGGATCTTCTCGTAGAGCACCACCGCGATATGGCCACCGTCCAGCGGTAGCAGCGGCAGGATATTGAACGCGCCCAGGAAGAAGTTCAGGCTGGCCAGGATGAGGATGAAGGCGTTCCAGTAACCGCGTTCGGCGGTTTCGCCACCGATCTTGCTGGCGCCGTACACACTGACCGGGGTCTCCCGGTCGCGCTCGCCTCCGGTGACGGCGTCCCACAACGACGCGACCTTGGCCGGCATCTGCGCCAGCGACTGGAAGGTGCGGATGAACATCTCGCCGGTGAAAGCGGCCGAGGCGGGAATCGCGCCGAGGACGCTGTACTGGACCGGTTCCAGGAACTCCTGGCCGACACCGACGACACTCACCTCGCGGCCGGGGCCGCCGTCCCGGGGGTAGCGCATGGCCTGCTCCGGGACGACCTCGAGGGTCAGCGTCTGCCCGTCGCGGTCGACGGTGTAGGTGAACGGTCCGTTCTGCTGCTGGGTGCGGGTTTGGAACTCCTCCCAGGTGTCCACGCTCTCGCCGTTGATCGCGGTGACCACATCGCCGCGCTGGAGGCCGGCGCGCTGGGCGGGGCCGGGGCCGGCACAGGTGCCGAGGGTGCGGTCGGGGTTCTGCGGCGCGACGCAGCTCATATCGCCGATCGTGGTCTCCGGCGGCTGGTTGAGGTTCGGCAGACCCCAGCCGACCGCCAGCACGACGATCAGCAGGAAGCCGAGCAGGAAATTCATCCCGATACCGCCGGACATCACCACGAGGCGTTTCCAGGTGGCCTGCCGGTACATGGCCCGGTCGACCTCTTCGGGTTCCAGTTCGTCGAGCGCGGTCATTCCGGCGATATCGCAGAATCCGCCGAGCGGCAGCCATTTGACGCCGTATTCGGTTTCCCCGCGCCGGAAGGAGAATATTTTCGGGCCGAAGCCGATGAAATACCGGCGCACCTTCATACCGGTGGCCTGAGCGGTCCACATATGTCCGCATTCGTGCAGCGCGATCGAAATCGTGATGCCGAGGGCGAACAGCACGAACCCCAACACGAACAGCATGTGGTCTACAGCCCTCCTGCGGTGCGCAGATCATTACTCCCGGCCCGCACGGAGACCGGAGCGGCCGCGAGCACGTGTCCACAGTAACCGCCCGCATGCGGTGCCTCGACCCTGCGCGACATCGATTACCGCTGTACGAGGGTACGGGCCCGGTCGCGTGCCCACTCGTCGGCCGCGAGTACCTCGGCGAGTTCGGTGGGTTCGGCGCGCCACCTGTCGGCGTCGCGTACCGCCTGCTCCACGGTGCGTACGATCTCCGGGAAGCGGATCCGGCCGTCCAGGAAGGCCTGCACCGCGACTTCGTTGGCGGCGTTGTACACGGCGGTGACACAGCCGCCGGCGGTACCGGCTTCCCGGGCCAGTTCCACGGCTGGGAACACCTCGTTGTCCACGGGCTCGAAGGTCCAGGTGGCGGCCGTGCCGAAATCACACGGCGTGGCGGCCCCGGGCACGCGGTCCGGCCAGCCCAGCGCCAGAGCGATCGGCAACTTCATATCGGGCGGGCTGGCCTGGGCGAGGGTGGAGCCGTCGGTGAAGGTGACCATGGAGTGCACGATCGATTGCGGATGCACGGTGACCTCGATGCGGTCATAGGGGATACCGAACAGCAGATGCGTTTCGATCAGTTCCAGGCCCTTGTTGACCAGGGAGGCCGAGTTCAAGGTGTTCATCGGGCCCATGGACCAGGTCGGATGGGTTTTCGCCTCGGCGGGGTTCACCCCGTCCAGCATCTCGGTGGTCCAGCCGCGGAACGGTCCACCGGACGCGGTCAGCACCAGCGTGGCGACCTCGTCGGCCCGCCCGCCGCGCAGGCACTGGGCCAGCGCCGAATGCTCCGAATCGACCGGCACCAGCTGCCCCGGCCGCGCGGCCCGGGTGACCAGCGAGCCGCCCGCCACCAATGATTCCTTGTTCGCCAGCGCCAGTGTCGCTCCGGTTTCCAGGGCGGCCAGCGTCGGCTCCAGGCCCAGTGATCCCACCAGCGCGTTGAGTACCACGTCGGCCTCGGTGCGCCGGACCAGTTCGGTCACCGCGCCCGGGCCGGTCAACGGGACCCCCAGTGCCGCCCCCGCGACCGGGTCGGCCACCGCCACGGCGGTCGTGCCGGTGGCGGCCATCTGCGCGGCGAGCAGTTCGGTGTTCGCGCCACCCGCGGCCAGGCCGACGACTTCGAATCTGTCCGGATTCGCGGCGATCACCTCAAGCGCCTGGGTGCCGATGGAACCGGTGCTGCCGAGCAGGAGGACTCTGCGGAGATCTGACACCTGCCCATTGTCACCGACTGTGACCCTGCTGGCTACGACGGGCGGTCGTATGCCACGATATCGGGCAGTATCCGTTCTCTCGAGGAGGAGCGATCGTGGCCGCCACGGAAGTCGAACCCACCAGCGACAAAGCTGTCGTCACCAAGGTGGACCCCGCAGAGGTTCCGTCGGCGGCCTGGGGCTGGAGCGGGGAATCCCGCCGGACGTTCCAGGTGGCCGCGATCGTGGTGATCGTCATCCTGCTGGGCATGCTGAAGGGCAATCACCACGGCAAGGTCGAGGATCTCTACCTCATCGGATTCGCCGCCGCCCTGGCGGCCCTGGTGATCCGCGACATCCTGCTGCGCCGCAAGCCCCGGTAACCGGCGTTTTCGCCAAGGCTGCTCTCCGGCGCGAGGTGCCGCGGGCTACGGCGAGGTGACGTGCCGGTGACATGCCGGTGCCGCCTCGCCACTGTTGTCGATGTCTCGGCGGCCCCCGGTCGCCGCGCGACTACACTCGGCACCGACCGGCCGGACCAGTACGAAAGTAGGCAGCCGAAAGTGACCAGCACAATCGGATTGGGGATGCCGACCGCACCGGCCGCGGTGCTCGCACCGCGGCGCAGGACCCGCCAGCTCATGGTGGGCGGTGTCGGTGTGGGCAGCGACCACCCGATCTCGGTGCAGTCGATGACGACGACCAAAACCCACGATGTGAACGCGACATTGCAGCAGATCGCGGAGCTCACCGCGTCCGGCTGCGATATCGTGCGGGTGGCGTGCCCGCGGCAGGAGGATGCCGACGCCCTGCCCATCATCGCGAAGAAATCGCAGATCCCGGTGATCGCCGATATCCACTTCCAGCCGCGCTACATCTTCGCCGCCATCGATGCGGGCTGCGCGGCGGTGCGGGTGAACCCCGGCAACATCAAAGAGTTCGACGGGCGGGTCGCGGAGGTCGCCAAGGCGGCCGGTGCCGCCGGTATCCCGATCCGGATCGGGGTGAACGCCGGTTCCCTCGACAAGCGGATGCTGGCCAAATACGGCAAGGCCACCCCGGAAGCGCTGGTGGAGTCGGCGCTGTGGGAGGCGAGCCTGTTCGAAGAGCACGGGTTCGGCGATATCAAGATCTCGGTCAAGCACAACGATCCCGTGGTGATGGTCGAGGCGTACCGGCAGCTGGCGGCGCAGTGCGACTACCCGCTGCACCTCGGGGTCACCGAGGCGGGCCCGGCTTTCCAGGGCACGGTGAAGTCCGCGGTCGCGTTCGGCGCGCTGCTGAGCGAGGGGATCGGGGACACCATCCGGGTCTCGCTGTCCGCGCCGCCGGCCGAGGAAGTGAAGGTCGGCGGGCAGATCCTGCAGTCGCTGAATCTGCGGCCCCGCAAACTCGAGATCGTGTCCTGCCCTTCCTGCGGTCGTGCCCAGGTCGATGTGTACACCCTGGCCGACGAGGTCACCGCCGGTCTGGACGGCCTGGAGGTACCGCTGCGGGTCGCGGTCATGGGCTGTGTCGTGAACGGTCCGGGCGAGGCCCGGGAGGCCGATCTCGGTGTCGCCTCCGGGAACGGCAAGGGCCAGATCTTCGTCAAGGGTGAAGTCGTGAAAACGGTGCCCGAGGCGCAGATCGTGGAAACCCTCATCGAAGAGGCCATGCGGATCGCCGAGGAGATGGGTGAGGACGCCGAGACCGGTCAGCCGGTCGTCAGCGTGGGCTGAGTACCCCGCGCCACCGGCTCGCCGCCCCGGCGAGCCGGCGGGCGATGTCCGCGCCACGCGGACGCATTCCCGATATTCGTACCGTCCCGGTGCGGTTCATGGCAGGCTGTTGTAGGTGCGGAGTCTGGTGGAGCCGACCCGGCGCGCGAAATACGTTCCCGCGCGCCAGCTCGCCAAGCGGGACCTTGCCCAGGTACTCCGGGTCCTCGACGATGATCCGGTGGCCACCTGCATGGTCGCCGCCCGGTTACAGGAATACGGTCTGGACAACCGGTGCGGCCAGGGCGAGCTGTGGAGTCACGGCGGCCCGTCGGAGTCACTGTGCTTCTCCGGGGTGAATCTCATCCCGCTGCGCGGCGGCCGCGAGGCGCTGCGCGCCTTCGCCGACCGGGCGATCCGGTGGCCCCGGATGTGCTCGTCGGTGGTCGGCCGGCGGGAACTCGCCCTGCCGCTGTGGGAGATGCTCGCCGACCACTGGGGTCCCGAACGTGAGGTCCGCGGCGCGCAGCCGCTGCTGGCGCTCACCGATACCGCCTTGGCGGCCGCCGACCCACAGGTGCGCCAGGTACGTCCCGAAGAGCTCGACCGGTATCTCGCGGCGGCGATCGCGATGTTCATCGAAGAGGTCGGGATCGATCCACGGGCCGGCGACGGGGGCCGCGGCTATCGCCGTCGCGTGGCCGGGCTGATCGAGGCCGGCCGGGCCTGGGCGCGATTCGCCGACGGCGAGGTTGTGTTCAAGGCGGAGGTGGGTGCGCAGTCCCGGCGCACCGGGCAGATCCAGGGCGTCTGGGTGCATCCGGAACACCGGGGGCGGGGCCTGGGTACGGCGGGTACGGCGGCCGTGGCCAACTCGGTCGTCGCTTCGGGCCGCACCGCCAGCCTGTACGTCAACGACTACAACGAGGTGGCCCGGCGAGCCTATCGGGCGGTCGGGTTCCGGCAGATCGCCACCTTCGCCACGGTCCTGCTCGACTGATCCCGTTCGGATCCGGTGTGCCGCAGGTGATCACCGGCTCCGGTCGCCTACCATCGGCTCCGATGACGATCCGATCGGTACTCGTGATCGCGGTCGCGGCGCTCGCGTTCGCCGTGACCGGTTGTGCGGCGGGCTCCGCCGGGCCGATCACCGCCGCGGACGGTTTTCTCGGTGCGTTCACCGCGCGTGATATCGAGGCGGCCGCCGATCGGACTACCCGTCCCGAAAAAGCTTTCGCCGCATTGACTTCGGCGTGGGAGGAATTGGGCGCCGAAGAACTGCACGCCGACACCGGCGCCGCCCGCATCACCGGTGATACCGCCACGGTCGACTACACCTACGAATGGCGGCTGCCCGGCGGCCGTACCTGGACCTATTCGGGGCAGTTACCGATGGTGCGCACCGGCGGCGCCTGGACGGTGCGCTGGAGCGGCGTGGCCGTGCATCCACGCCTCGGCGATACCCAGACCATGGCGTTGTCGATACGGTCCGCGCCGCGGGCCCGGGTCAACGAACAGTCCGGTAGCGATGTCCTCGTTCCGGGCACCGTCTCGCGGGTGACCTTCGATGTCGCCGACAGCGCCGACCCGCAGCGGGTGGCGACGGCGCTGTCCCGGGCACTGACCGATATCGACGAGCGGCTCACCCCGGAACGGATTCTGGATTCCGCGCGCGCCGCCGACGGGGTGTACACGGTGATCGTGCTCAACGAGGTCGAGTTCGGCCGGGCCGGCCCCCAGCTGATCGGGCTCCCGGGCGTGCGCGTGACCCAGGAGTGGGATATGGCGCCCACCGACCGGAATTTCGCCCCCGATTTGATGGCCCAGGTCCGGCAGGCGGTGATCGACGACGTCGACGGCCGGTCGGGCTGGCGAGTGGTGGCCCGCAATGCCGGCGGCGCCGAGACCGGAGTGCTGCACGAGGTGGCGCCGCAACCCGCGCCGTCCTTCGCGCTGAGTGTGGACCGCCGCATCCAGAACGCGGCGCAGCGCGCGGTCGACGGGCGCCGGGAACAGACCATGATGGTGGTGATCGATCCCTCGACCGGCGGCATTCTCGCGGTCGCGCAGAACGCGGCCGCCGACCGGGACGGTCCGGTGGCCACCATCGGCCAGTACCCGCCGGGGTCGGTGTTCAAGACGGTGACCGCGGCCGCCGCGATGGGTGAAGGTATCGCGACACCCGATACCGTGGTCTCCTGTCCCAGCGCGGTGACGATCGGCGAGCGGATGATCCCCAATTACAACGGGTTCTCCGTCGGTGACGTGCCCATGACGACCGCTTACGCGCGTTCCTGCAATACCTCCTTCGCCCGATTGGCCAGTGAGTTGCCGGATTCCGCTCTCACCGACAGCGCGGCGGCCTTCGGTATCGGCCCGGACTACACGGTGGCGGGCCTGGCGACTTTCTCCGGATCGGTGCCCGCGACCGACGACCGCACCCAGCGCACCGAGGACGGGATCGGTCAGGGGCGGGTGGTGGTGAGCCCCTTCGGTATGGCCCTCATGGCCGCTGCCGTCGCCTCCGGGGCGGCGCCGACTCCGTACTTGATCACGGGACGGGAGACCGTGGTCGACGGTCCGCGACCGGCCCTCGCCCCGGAGGTGGTGCGCGGGTTGCGGGCGATGATGCGGCAGGTGGTCGTGGCGGGCACCGCGGAACGGATCGCCGATCAGGGGGAGGTCTTCGGTAAGACCGGCGAAGCGGAAGTGGAGGGAGGTTCGCATTCCTGGTTCGTCGGCTACCGGGGCGATATCGCCTTCGCGACGCTGCTGGTCAGAGGCGGAAGCTCGGATAACGCGGTCGCGGTGACCCGGGATATGCTGGCGGCGCTGCCCCCGGGCTACTGATACCGATCGTGACGATCGGTATCATCGCCGGCACCACGACCGCCTGGCCCGAGACCGTCACCCTCCGGCGGACCCGGTTTCCGATGCGGTCGCATAACGGTGACCGATATCGGTGATGTGGGTATCGGTGGTCGTCGAATCGCTGACCCGGGCGGGCGCGACGACCGATACGGTCCGGTCGGTGACCGGTGCGGACGAAGCGGTATCGGTTCCCAGGATCTCGACGACCCCGGCACCCCCCAGGATCAACCCCGCGGTGATGAAAGCAACGGCGGAACGCTTCATTTCCGGCTCCCTCCGATTCAGAGGTTCGACAGACAGCGAGCTCGGATTGCTGCTGGCGACCGGGCTCTGCGGAAGAGTTATCTGGTGATTTGCTGCTCTGGCCAACCTATGGGGGAACACCCGGCGAGACAAGACGGAGAGCTGGATTGAATCGATGGCGAGCAAATCGTGACCCGGATCACGATTTCCGTGACTCACCCGTTATGTTCCATTCAGATTTTGTGTAGACGGGCCGCGAGGTGATCCTGTAATGGCAGGCCGACGGCACCCATCCGCAGGGTGTAGTCGATGACGCCTCCGCGCATGTGGACAGTTCGGCCGAGGGCTGTCACCGACTTGGCCGTGCTGCTCAGACCGATCGCGGTCGACTCGAGTTCCAGGCGGAGTTCGTCGTCGCCGCGGGTGAGTTCTCCCTCGCAGATCTCGGTGATCCCGGTGGGATGGGCGAGAATGAGCTCCACCCGGTCGGGGGCGGGGTAGCGCAGATATCCGGTCTCCACATGGAGCGGACGGTTGTCCTCGGCGTGCCGGGTGCGCTGCCGGTAGGTCAGGAACGGCCGGCCGAGATGCCCGAAGGTGATCTCCTCCACATAACCGAAGGGTTCGATCGTCGGATAGTCGCCCTGGCCGCGACCACGCCAGGTGCCGAGCAAACCGGCCAGCGGAGCGATAGCGGGATGCGGGGCGGGTGTCTGCGGTTCGGCCACGGCCCACAAGCGTAGCCCCCGGTGGACGCCCGCAGTACCCGACGTGCCCACGCGCCGGATCTGCCGCTATTTGCTGCGACGGCGCCCGAACGGCCAGAAGGAGCGGGTGCGCCGCCGGGGCAGCGCCGCGTAGACCATGGTCATCTCGGCGAAGACTCCGGCCTCGCGTTCCCGATCGGGGCCGAAATCGTCGCGGCCCAGGATCTGCGTGATCGATCCGGGGGCGATCGTGGCGAGAGCGTCGAGCAGTGAGGCGTTGAGCGCCCCCAGCGAGATGCGGGTGGTATCGGGGTCCTCGGCACCCGGGCCGCCGTGCCCCAGCAACATATGGCCGATCGCGTGCAGCACGATGTGGTCGGCGTTGCGGCCGGAGGCCGATGCGTCGTAGACGATGATGTCGTCGTTCTTACGGGCGATCCAGAGGCCGTTGCCGTTGCATCCGAGATCGGCCAGCGCCGACCGGTGGGCCGGCTGTAACGAGATCGGCCGCTTCCGGTGCGCGGCCACCTCGGCGAGGTAGGCGTTGAGGTCCCACGGGCTGGGCAGGGGCACCGACCCAGCCGCATCGCCGAACCTGGCGTCCATGCTTGTCATCGGCGAATACGTTACCGATCGCGCGTCGACTCGTCACTTCCGCGAATCGCCGCGCACCACTGGGAAACCGGCGACCTGGGCGGAAGACTCGGCAGGTGGTCAGATATCGACCCCCGGACCCACCGGACGGACATTGTGCTGTTTGTTCCACAGCGCGGTGAACGCCCAGAGCACGACGCCGACCACCAGCAGGACCCCGGCGATGGCGTACTGCTGCGGATTGCGGTCGGTGAACGGTGTGGCCAGATAGGCGCAGCACACCGCGCCGAGGACCGGCAGCGGTGTCGGGGTGCGGAAGTGAACATGAGCCACTCGGTCGCGCCGGAGTACGAGAACCGCGACGTTGACGATGGTGAACACCACGAGCAGCAACAGCGCGGTGGTGCCCCCCAGCTCCGGCACCTGGTCGACGAAGGCGAGCAGGCCGAAGGCCAGCAGGGTGGTGAAAAGGATCGCGACGTACGGGGTACGCCGGCTCCGGTCGACTCGGCCCAGCACCCGGGGGATCACCTTGTGCTTGGCCATGCCATAGAGCAGCCGACTGGCCATCAGCATATTGATGAGGGCCGAATTGGCCACCGCGAACATGGTGATGAAAGCGAATATCTGAGTGGGGAACCCGGGGGCGCCGATCTTCACAACCTGCAGCAGCGGGGTGTCGCCCTCGGAGAGTTCGTCCGGGGGGACCAGCGCCACCGCCGTGATCGACACCACCACATAGATCGCCCCGGTGATCAGCAACCCGGTGATCAGGATCCGGGGAAAGATCCGGTTCGGCTCCTTGGTCTCCTCGGCCATGTTCACCGAATCCTCGAAACCGACCATGGCGTAGAAGGCCAGTGTCGTCGCCGCGATGACACCGCCGAACGCGGTGCGATCACCGGTATCGAATTCGACGATGCGGCCGAAGTCGCCGTTACCGAACCCCAGCGCCCACAGTCCGATGCACACCACGATCAGCAGGCCGGACAGCTCCACACAGGTGAGCAGGACATTGGCCTTGACGCTCTCGCCCACGCCGCGCAGGTTGATCGCGGCGACCGCCGCCATGAAGGCCAGTGCGATCACGGTGAGCAGGGGCCCCTTGCCGTCGAACTCGAAGGCTTCGGCGAAATTCGCCGCGAAGGCCTTGGCCGCGGTGGCGGCGGAGGTGATACCGGAACTCATCACCGCGAACGTCACCATGAAGGTGAGGAAATGGATGCCGAACGCTTTGTGGGTGTAGAGCGCGGCGCCGGCGGCCTGGGGATATTTGGTGACCAGTTCCAGATAGCTCAGACCGGTGATCAGCGCGACCCCGAAGGCGACCAGGAACGGGATCCACACCGCCCCGCCGACCTCCCCTGCCACCCGGCCGGTGAGCGCGTAGATACCGGTACCGAGAATATCGCCGACGATGAACAGCAACAGCAGCCACGGGCCCATGACCCGTTTCAACTCGGGTTGCTGCGTCGGATCGCTCCGGTCGGTGACGTCTGCCAAGAGAACCCCTCATCTCCGCAGTGGCCGCGCGAGCCCTGAATCGGACAGTTCCGATCTGGATACCCACTCGGTGTGGCCCGGACTCCTCGTTCACGGGCTGTTCACAAGTCAGGCCAGGGCTTCGACCGTCGCGGCCGCTTCGGCGATCATCACCGCGGAATCGCGGGGGCTCAGAGCCATCGCCCGCAACTGGTCGAACATGACACCGAATCGCCGGATCTCGGTATGCCCTTCGACGAGGGCGTCTCCGGAGATTCCCTCGACGTAGACCAGTTCGGGATCGGTGGGGTCGGGGAAGTCGAGAATTGTGAAGGACCCGGCCATGCCCGGGTGCGCGCCCGCGTCGAAGGGCAGGATCTGCAGGATCACGTTCTTGCGTTTGGTCGCCTCGCCCAGCCGGCGCAGCTGACCGCTCATGACCTCGGGGCCACCGACGATCCGGCGGATCGCGGCCTCGTCGAGCACCACCCACAGTTCCAACGGCTCGTCCTTGGCCAGCACCGCTGCCCGGTCCATCCGGGCGCGGGCGCGCCGTTCCAGATCCGATGCCTCCAGTTTCGGCATGCACGTATCGATCACGGCCATGGCGTACTGCTCGGTCTGCAACAGACCGGGAATGAACGAGGTCTGGTAGTGCCGGGCCGACAACGCCACCGATTCGAAATTGATGTACGCGGCGTACACCTCCGACAGACTGGCCTCATACGGCCGCGACATCCCGGGTTTCTGCGCGTCCGACAGCAGCTCCAGCGCCTCC
>NZ_BDBX01000020.1 GCF_001613205.1 Nocardia sienata NBRC 100364
TCGACGCCGTAGAGGTCCAGCATGGTCATGAGGGTGCGGCGCTGGGGGCGGGCCTGGGCGGTCTCGATGCGGTACAGCGTGGTCACATTGATGCCGGTTCGCGCGCTGACGTCTTCCTTGCTCAACTTCGCGTCGTCGCGCATCTCCAGCAGTAGCACCGAGAGCCGGCGCAGGCCCGCCGTGAGGACGGTGCGTTTGCCTGCCATGTCATCCCTTTCCCTCGCGCCCGGCGCGTCCCGCAGACCACGATCCTCGCCCGCCGCGCTCCCTGTCGAGCAACAATAACGAGGAAAGACCGGCGGTGGGCCGGCACTGGTCACAAACCGGCGTTCACGGCCCGATCTCGCGGCGCATGATCTTTCCGGTCGCGTTGCGCGGCAGTGGCGACGCGGTGATCGTCCAGCGTTCGGGCACCTTGAAATACGCGAGGCGCTCGGCGACGAACGCGCGCAGCTCGCCGGCGTCGAGGGCGTCGGGCTCGTCGGTCACCACCACCGCCGAGACCCGCTGTCCCAGATCGTCGTCGGGCACACCGAGGACCGCCGATTCCCGCACCGCGGGATGTTCGTCGAGGACGTTCTCGATCTCGGTGGGGTACACATTCTCTCCGCCGCGCAGAATGAGATCGGTTCGACGCCCGGCCATCCGGAGCCGCCCGTCGGCCAGCGTGCCGAAATCGCCGGTCCGCAACCAGCGTTCACCGTCGATCGCCGCGGAGGTGGCGGCCTCGTCCCGCCAATAGCCGAGCATGACGTAGGGGCTGCGCACCCAGATCTCGCCTTCGGTGCCCTCGGCCACCGGATCTCCGGCCGGGTCCCGGATCTCCACGGACACACCGAAGATCGGCCGCCCGACCGTCTCCGGGTCGGCGGCGAGTTCGCCCGGCGTCGCTACGGTGGCGGCGGTACCGCTCTCGGTGAGGCCGTAACTGGTGGTGAGTGCGATTCCGGTCCCGGGCAGCCGGGTGCGTAGTCGCTGCTGGAAGGCCGGTGAGGACGGGGCCGCGTTCAGGGACAACGCGGTGAGCGCGGACAGGTCGTAACCGGCCGGATCGTGTTCGAGCAGCCGGGCGGCCAGTGTCGGCACGGCACCCCAGTTGGTCACGCGCTCCCGCGCCATCAGCGACAGCACCCGGTCGGCTTCGAATGCGCCGGTGTGCACGATCACCGCCGCACCTGTCGCGAGCCGGGGGACGACCAGGTTGTGCAGGCTGGCGATATGGAACAGGGGGGAGGTGAGCAGGAACCGCTTATCGCTCGGCTCCCGGTGCGCGCGTCCGGCCAGCGCCGCGCCGAGCGCGTCGGTGTAGCGGTGGTAATCGGTGATCGCGATGAGGTTGCGGTGGGTGTGTACCACTCCTTTGGGGCGGCCGGTGGTTCCGCTGGTGTAGAGGACGACGGCCGGATCGTCCTCGCCGACAGGTATCACCGGGGCCGGGCCCTGATATTCGGCGATCAGCCGGGGCAGGTCGGCGGTAGTGGTGAGAACGGGCACGCCGGTGTCCGCGGCGAGGGCGGCACGTGGGTCGTCGGCGACGACGACCGCCGGTCCGGTGTGCCGGATGCCGAATTCGACCTCCGGTGCGGCCCACCACGCGTTGTAGGCGACCGCGACCGCGCCCAGACACTGTGCCGCCCAGAAGGTGATCACCCATTCGGGGCCGTTGGCGGCCAGGATGCCGATCCGGTCGCCGCGGCCGACGCCGTACCGGTCGGCCAGTGCGCGGGCCAGCGCCTGGGCGTCGGCGGCATGCTCGGCGAAGGAGATCCGCCGGTCGGCGGTGACCAGGTAATCGCGTTCACCCCACGCCTGCGAGCGGTCGAGCAGTTCGCGCAGTGACCGGTGCCGGTGACGCCGGACGGCGAGCGGGGCGCCGAGCACTGTCTCGGTGGACAGTTCGAACGGTCCGCCGGGGCCGGTGAGCTCGGCGGCCGCCTGCGCGGCTCGGGGGTCGGGGGCACTGCTCATGGGTCACATCCTTGTCGGCGACTGTCCACAGCATCCATACCGCACAGCGTGGACGGGACGGCGACCGACCGTCGTGGCCGGGGCGGCCGCGGTTCTCCTCGATCCAGCGAAGGGTCCACGGTCCAGGGCATCCGGCGGAGATGGCAAATGGCCGGCAACCGATGTGGTGTGTTCGAGCGTGCATCCAGAGTGCAAGACCGGATGGCCACCGCGGGATCCGGTGTGGCCGCGCGCCGGCGCCGAGTAGCAGGCTCCTGACGGCGGGCGAAGTGGCCGGGGGTGTTGTGTCACAGGACCATAGGGATCGGTATGGTTCACGGTGTACGCCGCGCGCAGATCTCGGCACGGTTGCGATGTGGTCGCATAACGCGATGTCGTGCCTGGTCTCGACGCTGCGCCGGGTATGGTTCGCGGCGGCGGGGATTCGGACCGCCGACGGGAAGGATATTGGCGGGTACGCGTTTTCGGCGGGACCGCGTCCGGGTTCCGTGGAAGGGATCGTTAGGCTCGCGCACGACGCTGTTCGCAACATTGCGTATCGAAGTCTTGTGTTCTTGCATATGTAAGAGCATGATCCAGCTAGCCTTGTTGTGAACAACGATCCGATGTCCGGGATTACCGAATCGAGAGCCGATCATGTTGGTACAGAGTGTGATGGTGCCGGGTGAGTTCGAGGGGTGCGGATGAGCGCACTCACTCTGGGAACCCTGCCGACTGCGCCACAACTGCTGTGCGCCTTCCAAGGGCGGCGGATCCAGGAGCGTGTGCTGTTGCGTTTCGCGCACGCACTGGTCGAACTGCACAAGCGCCGCGCGCAGGTTCGAGATATGGCGCAGATAGCGGAAATTGATTGTCGCAGAACAGAGCTCGTGGATGACATCAACGACTGGATCACCCGTAGGATGCCCCAGCACCGCAACGGCGCCTCGCTGCACACCGAAAGCCTCGGTTCGGTGATCGACCGGATGGCGCTCAGCTGGGTGGCCGCGAATCAGGCGATCGAAGCCGACGGAGTGCGCAGCGACCGGACGCATCGGCACTGGTACCACCTCGCCGAACTGGTCGACGGGTACACCGATTTGATCGCCGAGGTGGCGGGCGGGCGCCGGCGCCTGCCGGTGCAGTAGGGGTTCGGCGGATCACCGCCACGTTCAGTCCGCTGGACGTCGTCGAACCTTCTGATGGGCACGCGAAAGACCGAAGATTGTCGAATGGCCTAGACCTGTTGTCACCGTACGGCGAATGCCTGGTTAACGCATCGGTACAGGCCAATTGGAGGTAGTTTCTGCCATGAGGCAGACCGAAGGGGTCGTAGGCGCCGTGACGGCGCGCGAGGACCTCGACACAGAGGCAGCCGCGGTGCCGGGAATCACCGCCCTGTCGAAGGTTTACCGAGTACGGGCCGAGCTGGACACGATGCTCGGCGAGCTACGCCCCGGCGACCGGGTACCGGCCGAGCGGGAACTGGCCGGACGTTTCGGAGTCGCCCGGGAAACCGTCCGGCACGCCCTGCGGGATCTCGCGGTCGAGGGCCGCATTCGCAGACAGGGCCGCGGAACCGTGCTGGCCCGTCCGAAGGTGGTGCGGCCCCTGGCGCCCGAACCCACCGTCGAGGACGGATCCGGGGTCGTGCGCAGTCTGCTCTCCTGGGAGGACACCGAGGCCGATGCCGAGATCGCCAGGGATCTGGAACTTCCGCTGCATACCCCGATCATGACCCTGGAACGCCTGCTGCACGCCGACGGCGAACCGATCGCGCTGGAACGGATCGATCTGTCGCTGGATCGTTTCGGCTGGCTGCGTGCGGGTTTCGATCCGCTCGGCTCGCTGTCGGCGACGATCGGCAGCTCCGGTGTCGAATACGGCGGTGCCACCGAGCGTATCGAGACCGTGCTCGCCGCACCCCGGGAAGCCGGTTTACTCGGCTGCCGGCCCGCGGTCCCGCTGATCCGGGTGGTGCGCCGCGGGATGGACACCCAGGGTCGCCCGATCGAACGGGTCGCGGCCCTCTATCGAGGTGATCGGGTCGCTTTCGAAGTCCGTACCGGCGCCCGTATCCGCTGAGGCGGAGCTGCGCGGGGCGCGCTGCGCCGTCGGGGACCGTTCCCGGCGACCGCCCGGCCTGCGCCGACTATTCTGGAGCGCATGTCCGTGCGTACCCGCCAGCCACTGCTTCCAGGAACCCCTACTCCGATCCGTGAGGTCCCGCGTGGGATCGAACGGCCGGAGTACGTCTGGAAGAAAACGGCCAAGGAGGGTTCCGAACCCTGGGTGCAGACCCCCGAGACCATCGAGAAGATGCGGATCGCCGGGCAGATCGCCGCTCGGGCGCTGGCCGAGGCGGGTAAGGCGGTCGCGCCGGGCGTCACCACCGACGAGCTCGACCGGATCGCCCACGAATACATGTGCGACCACGGCGCCTACCCGTCGACACTCGGGTACAAGGGCTTCCCCAAATCGTGCTGCACCTCGCTCAACGAGGTGATCTGCCACGGCATCCCCGACAGCACGGTGATCCAGGACGGTGACATCGTCAATATCGATGTCACCGCCTACATCCACGGCGTGCACGGCGACACCAACGCCACCTTCCTCGCCGGGGAGGTCGACGAAGAAGTGAAACTGCTGGTCGAACGCACCGAAGAGGCGACCGCGCGGGCCATCAAGGCGGTACGTCCCGGGCGGGCGCTGAACGTGATCGGCCGGGTGATCGAGTCCTACGCGAACCGTTTCGGCTACGGCGTCGTCCGGGATTTCACCGGGCACGGGGTCGGGCCGACCTTCCACAGTGGCCTGGTGATCCTGCACTACGACCAGCCCGCGGTCGAATCGGTGATCGAACCGGGAATGACGTTCACCATCGAACCCATGATCAACCTGGGCGGTATCGATTACGAGATCTGGGACGACGGCTGGACCGTGGTCACTAAGGACCGTAAGTGGACGGCGCAGTTCGAGCACACACTGGTGGTCACCGAGACCGGCGCCGAGATCCTCACCCTGCCGTGAGCCGGCCCGGCGGGGCGCTGCTGATCGCCGGGACGACCTCCGACGCGGGTAAGAGCGTGGTGGTCGCCGGCATCTGCCGGATGCTGCGGCGGCGGGGGGTGCGGGTGGCGCCGTTCAAGGCGCAGAACATGTCGAACAACTCCGTGGTCACCCTGGACGGCGGGGAGATCGGGCGGGCCCAGGCGCTGCAGGCCCACGCGTGCGGGTTGGAACCGAGCGTGCGGTTCAACCCGATCCTGCTGAAACCCGGGAGCGACCGGCGTTCCCAGCTGGTGGTGCGCGGCCGGGTGGTGGACACGGTGGGCGCCGCGGACTATTTCACCCATCGCACCCGGTTGCGTGAGGTGGTGGCCGCCGAACTCGCCGCCCTGCGCGCGGAGTTCGATGTGGTGATCTGTGAGGGAGCGGGCTCGCCCGCCGAGATCAACCTGCGGCCCACCGATCTGGCGAATATGGGCCTGGCCCGGGCCGCGGACCTCCCGGTACTCGTGGTCGGCGATATCGACCGGGGCGGGGTGCTGGCACACCTGTTCGGCACGCTCGCGGTACTGGAACCCGAAGATCAACGGCTGATCGCCGGATTCGTGATCAACAAATTCCGCGGCGACGTGGAGCTGTTGCGGCCGGGCCTGGACCAGCTGACCGCGCGCACCGGACGCCCGACGCTCGGGGTGCTGCCGTACTGCGACGAACTGTGGCTCGACGCCGAGGATTCGCTGGGCACCGTGGCCGGGGCCGCGGTGGGCCGTCCCGCCGCCCCGATCGGGCGTGAATGGCTCACCGTCGCGGCCGTGCGGTTGCCGCGGATATCGAATTCGACCGATGTGGAGGCGCTGGCCTGCGAACCCGGTGTCGGCGTGCGCTGGGTGAGCGACCCCGCGGCGCTGGCCGGCGCCGACCTGGTCGTCCTGCCGGGGAGCAAGGCCACCGTGGACGATCTGGCCTGGCTGCGGCAGAACGGTATAGCGGACGCGCTGGCTCGCCGGGCCGCGGTGGGCGGGCCGATTCTCGGCATCTGCGGGGGCTATCAGATGCTCGGCCGCCGGATCGTGGACACGGTGGAATCGGGCGCGGGGGAGGTGGCCGGGCTGGGACTGCTCGATATGGATATCGAATTCGGCCGGCAGAAGGTGTTGCGCCGTACGACCGCGGCCGGTGCCGCGCCGGAGACTACTGCGGCCGGATACGAGATCCATCACGGCCGGGTCCGGCGTACCGCCGAGCAGCCGTGGCTGTACCTCACCGGTTGGGCGGACGCGGCGGCGGACGGCGCCGGTCCGGTGACCGGGGAGCGCGTTCCGGAGGGCGGGGTGCGGGGAGCGGTCTGGGGCACCCACCTGCACGGGCTGCTGGAATCCGACGAATTCCGGCGGAGTTGGCTCACCGAGGTCGCCCGGTGTGCCGGACGCACCGGGTTCACGGTGGCACCCGGGACCAGGGTGGCGGCAGTGCGGGCGGCGCAACTGGACCTGCTGGCCGATCTGGTGTCCGCGCATCTCGACGTCGCCGGGCTGGACCGGCTCCTCGCCGAGGGCGTCCCCGCCGGGCTGCCGAGTCTCGGATCCACCCTGGAAGCGCTTTCGGGCGCGGGCTGACCGTCGCCACGGATCCGGAGTCACGATCTCGGCGCTGTCGACCCGGGCGGCCCCATGGCGCGCGCGGGCGGTGTAGCGTCAACCGGCATGGAATCTCGGCACATCGCGGTCGGTGACCGGGACTGGACGGTGCGGGTGGACGGGCCGGTCACCCAGCATTGCGTGCTGCTGCTTCCCGATTCCGGTGATCCACCGGAGGTCTACGACCGGGTGTGCGCACGCCTGCACAGTTCCGATCTGCGGACCATCGTGTTCGAAACGGCCGAGGGGCTCGACACCGCCGGGGTGTACGCGGCCCTCGACGAGATCGGCGTGCCCTGGGCCAATGTCGCGGGCCGGGGCACCGGCGCCAGCGTGGCCTGGGAAGTCTGCGCGAAGGGTTTCGGCCGCTTCGTGAGCCTGGTGGTCGCCGATCGCGGGCATCCGGCCGTGCCCGACGGGGACGGGGAGGTCTTGGACCCCGCATGTCCGGCGGTCGAACTGCCCACCACGGTGCTGGTGACCAAACGGTTGCCGCGCCCGGTGGCCGACAGTTCCGGCCGCCATGTCTACGGCGAGTTCCGCGTGGTCGGCGTCGACGTCGACAATGTCGCCACCGAAGCCGATCAGCAGTTCGCGACCGAGATCGTGCTGCGGACCAGTATGTGGTGACTCAGGCCGACCGGGCGGCCAGCCAGTCCAGCCAGTTGTCCAGTTCCCGGAAGGCCTCGGTTCGCGGGCCCTCGGCGGACAGGAACACATCGTGGCGGGCGCCGTCGATCGGGACGATATTGGTGCGGTCGCCCAGGCAGCCCGCCCAGCGCTGGATCTGCGCGACGTCGAGGACCGCGTCCGCGACGTCCACCGCGGGCCCGTATTCGCGGGCGAACCTGGTGAGCTTGGAGCGCAGCAGCAATGCGGGCACCCCGATGTCCAGGCCGCGGTGCAGCCGTGCCTGCCCCAGCCGGATCGCGCGCAACCAGCCGGCCCGCACCGGGAAACCGTGCCGCGGCTTCCAGTCCAGGTCGTAGTCCCATTCCCCGGCCACGCTGTGGTGCAGGCTGTCGCCGTAGGCGCTGGATTTGCCCAGCGGCAGCGCCGACTTCGCCCGGAAGCGGCCCACCGTCTTGATGAGCTGGGTACCCACCGTGCGCACATAGGCCGGACCCTGCAGGTCGAACCACGGGCTGTTCAGCACCAGCCCGCTGATACCGGCGGCCGCCGTTCCCCCGGCGCGTTGCAACCGGTCCAGCCACAACGAGGTCACCAGACCACCGGTCGAATGGGCCACCACCAGCACGTTCGCCTCGGTTTCGGTGGTGATCAACCGGAGCGAATCGTCGAGTTCCCGGTCGTAGAGGGCCAGGTCGCCGATGTAGTGGGGGGTCTGGCCCGGTTGCAGTGATCGGCCACATTTGCGCAGATCCAGCGCGTAGAACCGGTGCCCGCGGGCGGTGAAGTGCTCGGCGACGTGCCGCTGGAAGAAATAGTCGGTGAAACCGTGCACGTACAGCACCGCGTCGGCCGTGGCCACCGCGCCGGCCGTGGGCAGATGCCGGACGAGGGTGGCGACGATCTCGCCTTCACCGTCGGGATCGGGTCCGAGTTCGAGGGTGCGATATTCGTACCCGTCACCGAGCACATCCGGCTGCCAGTCGGCGGCTCGGCCGAGGGCGCTGATACCGGCCGCGGATTCGTTCGTCACGGCCTCCAATCTAGGCGACCGATCAGTAGCAACGGCAGGCCCGAAGGTGACGAGGAGGAGGAATCTACGTCACAATCGCCGCCCTGGCTGCGGATTCCGCGCGTGTCGAGGTGCACAATTGGCAGTAGTGAACGACGGGTAACCTACATTCGGCCGAGCCCGGAGGGCTCACCATCGCGACCCGTACACAACTGCACAAGAGCCCGTGCCCCAGCGGGCCGCATCCACGGATGTGCGCCCCGCGCATCAGGACAAGGAAGTCGAACACCCGTGCCGAACGCTGCCCAGACTGAAAAGACCGATGTAGTCCTCATCGGTGCCGGCATCATGAGCGCCACTCTCGGCGCGCTGCTGCGTCAGCTGCAGCCGGACTGGTCGATCTCGGTGTTCGAACGGCTCGACGCCGCCGCGGCCGAGAGCAGTGATCCGTGGAACAACGCCGGTACCGGGCATTCGGCCCTGTGTGAGCTCAATTACAGCCCGCAGAAGCCGGACGGTTCGGTCGATATCGGCAAGGCCGTCGATATCAACGAGCGGTTCCAGGTTTCCCGCCAGTTCTGGGCCTACGCGGTGGAGAACGGGATCCTGAGCGATCCCTCCCGATTCATCAACCCCATCCCGCACGTGAGTTTCGTGCACGGCGCCGCCGATGTGGAGTACCTGCGCAAGCGGTACGAGGCGCTGTCGCGGCATCCGCTGTTCGCCGGGATGGAGTACATCGACAGCCCCGACGAGTTCGCCCGCCGGCTGCCGCTGATGGCCCGCGGCCGCGATTTCTCCGATCCCATCGCCCTCAACTGGTCCGACGGCGGCACCGATATCGATTTCGGTTCGCTGACCAAGGAGCTGCTCGCCCATATCGGTGCCAGTGGCGGGGAGATCGGCTTCGGTAACGAGGTCCGTAACCTGTCCAAGCAGAAGGACGGCAGCTGGAAGGTCACGGTGCGCAACACCCGGACCGGACGCACTCGCACGCTGATCAGCAAGTTCGTCTTCGTCGGGGCCGGGGGCGGGGCGCTGCCGCTGCTGCAGAAGGCCGGGATCAAGGAGATCCGTGGTTTCGCGGGATTCCCGGTCTCGGGTCAGTTCCTGCGGTGCACCAATCCCGAACTGATCGCGAAACACGCAGCCAAGGTGTACGGCAAAGCGGCGGTCGGTGCGCCGCCGATGTCGGTGCCGCATCTGGACACCCGCGTCATCAAGGGCAAGCCCGGTCTGCTGTTCGGCCCCTACGCCGGTTGGACCCCCAAGTTCCTCAAGGACGGCAGCAATGCCGACCTGTTCAAATCGATCAAACCCGGCAATCTGGCACCGATGCTCGGCGTCGGCGTCACCGAGCTGAGCCTGGTCAAATACCTGGTCACCGAGCTGATGAAATCACAGTCCGGCCGGGTGTACACCATGGAGGAATTCATCCCGCGCGCCGAGGGCCGCGATTGGGAACTCATCACGGCCGGCCAGCGGGTGCAGGTGATCCGCCGTAAGGGCGTCGGAGGTGTCCTCGAACTGGGTACCGCCGTCATCGCGGCGCAGGACGGCTCCATCGCCGGTCTGCTGGGCGCCTCACCCGGCGCCTCCACCTGTGTCACCGCCATGCTGGACGTCCTGGAACGCTGCTTCCCGGCCGAGTACGAGCAGTGGACGCCCAAGCTGAAGGAAATGGTTCCGTCGCTGGGTGTGAAGTTGTCGGAGAACCAGCGCCTGTTCGGCGAGGTGTGGGACTGGACGGGTAAGGCGTTGCAGCTCGACCGGTCCGCTACGCCTGCCGGGGTCTGATCCGGAAGAATTCGCGTTCGACGGTCCGCGGGGTCGCAACCTCGTGGACCGCGCTCTGTCGTGGCCGCACGCGGCGGTGTGCTCGCGGCGTTCGCGTGCATCTGACGTCGAGGTGTGATAGCAAGGCGCGATGATGTCTACGGTTGCACTCCGCCGGTCATGGGCGCAGGATCTCGATACCCCCACCCTGTACGAGTTGCTGAAGCTGCGTGTCGAAGTGTTCGTGGTCGAGCAGAAATGCGCGTACCCGGAGCTGGACGGACAGGATCTGCTGCCGGAGACCCGGCATCTGTGGCTCGACGACGAGGGCGAGGTCATCGCGACCCTGCGCCTGCTCGAAGAGCACGAGGACGGCGTCAAATCCTTCCGTATCGGGCGGTTGTGCACCGCGGTCGAGGCCCGCGGTCACGGATACACCACCCGGCTGCTGCAGGCCGCCCTCGCCGAGACCGGATCGCATACCGTCCGGCTCAACGCCCAGACCTATCTGATCGATCTCTACACCAAGCACGGGTTCGAAGTGGACGGCGCGGAGTTCATCGAGGACGGCGTCGCGCACGTACCGATGCGCAAGGGGTAGCCGCCGGGCCCTTCCGCCCGTCTCGGGCAGGGGAGGGCCGGGCCGGGCGGCGGCACGTTTTAGAGTGGGGCCGTGTCCTCCACCGAAACCGCCCGGCCCGCATCCCGACCGATCGCCTCCGCCGTGGACGGTGGTGAGGCCGGGTTCCCGTTCTCCGCGGTGGTCGGGCAGGAGCAGTTGCAACTGGCGCTGATCCTGTGCGCTGTGCATCCCGGTATCGGTGGCGTGCTCGTGCGCGGTGAGAAGGGGACCGCGAAATCCACGGTGGTGCGGGCGCTGGCGCGGTTGCTGCCGCCGGTGGTCGACGAATCGGGCGCGCGCCCGGCGCGGCTGGTGGAACTCCCGGTCGGCGCCACCGAGGACCGGGTCGTCGGCTCCCTGGATCTGGAACGGGTGCTGCGCGACGGCGAACAGGCCTTCCGGCCCGGACTGCTCGCCGCCGCCCATCACGGTGTGCTCTACGTGGACGAGGTCAACCTGCTGCACGACCACCTGGTGGATGTGCTGCTGGACGCGGCGGCCATGGGCCGGGTGCACATCGAACGCGACGGCGTCTCGCACTCCCATCCGGCCCGGTTCGTACTGGTCGGCACCATGAACCCGGAAGAAGGTGAGCTGCGGCCGCAGCTGCTCGACCGTTTCGGCCTGACGGTGGATGTGACCGCCTCCCGCGACGTGGACGTCCGGATGGCCGTGGTCCGGCGCCGCCTCGACTACGAGGCCGATCCCAACGGTTTCGCGGCCGCCTACGCCGCCGCGGACGCCGAGATCGCCGACCGCGTTCTCACCGCCCGCGACCGACTGCCCGAGGTCGCGCTCGACGATGTGGAACTGCGGCGTATCGCCGCGGTCTGTGCCTCCTTCGACGTCGACGGTATGCGGGCCGATCTGGTGGTGGCCCGTACCGCTGTCGCCCACGCCGCCTGGTGCGGCCGCGGCAGTGTCACCGCCGACGATGTACGCGTCGCCGCCGAGCTGGCGCTGCCGCACCGGCGGCGGCGTGACCCGTTCGACGAACCGGGGATCACCTCCGAACAGCTCGACGACGCCCTGCGTGACGCGGTCGAGCAGGCCGGCGATCAGCAGCACGCACCGGCCGGCGACGAGGCGCCGGGGTCTCGGGGTCCCGTCGATCCCGACGACGACCCGGACGGTCCCGGTGGCGGCGGCGAGGCGCCCGGCGCGGACACCGAGCCGGGCGAGAACTCCGGCAACAACCCGGGTGGCGCGGGCGGGACCGGACAGGCGGGCGCGCCGGTCGCGGCGCCGGTCCGGCCGCCGCGGTGGGAGGTGCCGGGCGTGGGCGAGGGTGCGCCGGGCCGGCGGTCCCGGGCACAGACCCGGCAGGGCAGGGTGGTGAACACGACACCCGCGCCCACCGGCGGCCTGCATCTGCTTGGCACGCTGCGGGCCGCGGCGCCGCATCAGCGGGCGCGCGGCCGGCGCACCGGACCGCTGGTGCTCGCGCCCGGTGATCTGCGCGGGGCCTACCGCGAAGGACGCGAGGGCAATCTGGTGCTCTTCGTGGTCGACACCTCCGGTTCCATGGCCGCCCGTGACCGGCTGTCCGCGGTGACCGGCGCGGTGGTGACCCTGCTGCGCGACGCCTATCAGCGGCGCGACAAGGTCGCGGTGATCTCGGTGCGCGGCAGCGAAGCCGAGCTGGTACTACCGCCCACCTCTTCGATCGATATCGCCGTCCGCCGCCTGACCGGCTTGCGTACCGGCGGAAAGACTCCGCTCGCCGCGGGGCTGCGCACCGCGCGGGAGGTGGTCTACCGCGAACGCGTCCGCGACCCGCAGCGCCGGCCCATGCTGGTGCTGCTCACCGACGGCCGCGCCACCGGGGGCACCGATCCGGTGCTGCGGGCCCGCGCGGCGGCCGCCCGGCTCGCTCGCGACGGTGTCACCTCCGTTGTCGTCGACTGCGAACGCGGCATGGTCCGGCTGGGTCTGGCCGCCGAACTGGCGGCCGCGCTGGGCGGTACGGCCGTCCGGCTCACCGAACTGACCGGCGCCTCGGTGGCCGAGGTGGTCCGCTCGGGCGCCTCGGGCGGCGCGCGGGCCGCGTAGGCCCCGGTCGCACCGGGACGAGCACGAAAACCGAATCAGATCAGGAGTTCCCATGCCCAAAGGGATGCCCGAGCACATACCCGACGACGGACTGACCACCCGGCAGCGCCGTAATCTGCCGGTGCTCGCCGTGCACACCGGTCCGGGCAAGGGTAAGTCCACCGCGGCCTTCGGGATGGCGTTGCGCGCCTGGAACCAGGGTTTCGATGTGGCGGTGTTCCAGTTCGTCAAGAGCGCCAAGTGGAAGGTCGGCGAGGAAGCGGCGTTCCGTGAACTCGGCCGGCTGCACGACGAGTCCGGTGTGGGCGGGCCGGTGCAGTGGCACAAGATGGGCGAGGGCTGGTCGTGGACTCGTAAACAGGGCACCGAAATCGATCACGCGGCCGCGGCGCTGGCCGGCTGGCAGGAGATCGCGCGGCGGCTACGTGCCGAAGAGCACCGGTTCTATGTGCTCGACGAATTCACCTACCCCCTGAAATGGGGGTGGGTGGATGTGGCCGAGGTCGTCGAGACCCTGCGCGAGCGTCCGGGCAACCAGCATGTCGTCATCACCGGCCGGGACGCGCCGCCGGAACTGGTGGAGGCGGCGGACCTGGTGACCGAGATGACCAAGGTGCGCCACCCCATGGACGCGGGCCGCAAGGGCCAACGGGGTATCGAATGGTGAGCGGGCCCCGGGGTACCGCGGTCCGGCGCGCCGCCCGCCGCTGCCGCTCGACCGGGACCGGCGTGCGATGAACGCCGCCCCGGGGATAGTGCTCGCCGCCCCGGCCTCCGGCAGCGGGAAGACCACAGTCGCGACCGGGCTCATCGGCGCGCTGCGCCGTGCGGGCCGCCGGGTGGCGCCCTTCAAGGTGGGGCCCGACTACATCGACCCCGGTTATCACGGCCTCGCCGCCGGCCGCCCCGGTCGTAACCTCGACCCGGTGCTGGTCGGGCACGACCGGATCGCCCCGCTCTACCGCCACGGTGCCCGCGACTGCGATATCGCGGTGGTGGAAGGGGTGATGGGCCTGTTCGACGGGCGGATCGACGAACAGGCCGCCGACCCCGTCGCGGAAGGCTCCACGGCCCAGGTGGCGAGCCTGCTGGGGCTACCGGTGGTCCTGGTCGTGGACGCCCGCGGCCACAGCCAGAGCCTGGCCGCGCTGCTGCACGGGTTCGCCACCTTCGACTCGGGTGTGCGGCTGGGTGGAGTGGTGCTCAACCGGGTCGGTAGCGCCCGGCACGAACAGGTGTTGCGCGCGGCCTGCGACCGGGTGGGCCTGCCGGTGCTCGGCGCGCTGCCCCGGCTGGCCGAACTCGAGGTCCCGTCCCGGCATCTGGGTCTGATTCCGGCGGTGGAACACGGCCTCGCGGCGATGCGGGCGGTGGATGCGATGACCGATCTGGCCGCACGCCATATCGATCTCGCCGCGGTCGCGGCGCTGGCCGTCGCGCCGGAGTCCGGGCCGAGCTGGGACGCGGCCCGGGAAGTCGCGGACGGCGTAGCGGTACCGGCCGGGTCGGATCCGGTGATCGCGGTAGCCGGGGGACCCGCCTTCACCTTCGGCTACGCCGAACACCGGGAACTGCTCACCGCCGCGGGCGCCCGGGTGGTCGTGATCGACCCGCTGCACGACACCCTGCCGGACGAGACCGCGGGCCTGGTGCTGCCGGGCGGATTCCCGGAAGAGCACGCGGGGACTTTGGCGGCCAACACCGGACTGCGCGTCGCGGTGGCGGAGCGGGCCCGGGCGGGGCTGCCCGTGCACGCCGAATGCGCTGGGCTGCTGTACCTCACCCGATCCCTGGACGGCCATCCGATGGCGGGCCTGGTCGACGCGGTCGCCGAGTTCGGACCCCGCCTGACGCTGGGCTACCGAGAGGCGGTGGCGCTGGCCGATTCCGTGCTCTGGCGGACCGGTGAGCGGGTACGCGGGCACGAATTCCATCGGACCCGACTCGTGGAATCCGGCGGTGCCCCGCCCGCCTGGGGATGGCGTACCGCCGGGGAACAAGTGCGTGAGGGTGCGCTCGTGCACCGGGTGCACGCGTCCTACCTGCACACCCACCCGGCCGGAAACCCGGGTGCCGTGCGCCGGTTCGTCGCCGCCGCGCGCGCCCATCAGCGCATCCGCCCCGCCGTGCGGGCACGGTGACCGGGGGAGACCGGCGGTTGGAAGCCGGCCCCGCGGCGTACCCGCGAGCACTCGCGGTCGGTCTCGGCCTGCGCCCGGATCTGCCGACCGAGCGGATTCTCGCGGCGCTGGCGGAAGCGTTTCCCGGGCACCGGATAGCGTGCCTGGCGACCCTGGATCGCCGGGCCGGCGAGCCGGGCCCCCGCGCTGCCGCCGCCGTGCTGGGCGTGCCACTGTACGGCTATTCCGTCGAGCGGTTGGCGCGGGTGCCGGTGCCGAATCCGTCGGAGCGGGTGGCCGCCGCGCTGGGAATTCCCGGTGTAGCCGAGGCCGCGGCGCTGCTGGCCGGTACCGGGCCCGTAGTCGTGCCGCGACAGGTGGCCGGGGGTGTGGTGGTCGCCGCGACCGCCGCGCACGGTTGAGCCCTCAGCGTTCTCGTTTCCCGTGGCAATCTCGGTCGATCAGACCGCGTAGTGCCGCAATGATCGTCTCGGGCTGTTCCTCCGGCAGGAAATGGCCACACTTCACCGTTCCGGTGCGCAGGTCCGAGGCCCATCCGGTCCATATTGCCGCCGGGTCGAACGGGAGGACCGTATCGCCCGGATCTTGCCAGAGGGCGGTGACCGGCATATCGAGCCGACGGCCGGACGCGCGGTCGGCCTCGTCATGCGCGTTGTCGACGTATGCGCTCGCGCGGTAGTCCGCGCAGAGGGCATGGATGGCGTCGGGTTCCCTTGCGGCGGAGAGGTACTCGGCACGGACATCCCTGGGGATTGCATCGGATATCCGGGTCCAGCTGTCGAAGAAGTGCCCGAAGAACAGGTCGGGGTCGGCTCGGATCATGCGCTCGGCCAGCTCGGTCGGTTGCGCCAGCAGGTAGAGGTGAAACGCGAAGATGCCGGCTGTTCCCTGGAGTGTGGCCCACATATCAGCGGCCGGGAGGACATCCAGAACGGCGAGGTGGCTGACCGCCTCCGGATGGTCCAGGCCCGCCCGGAACGCGACCAGCCCACCTCTGTCGTGGCCGGCGAGCGCGAAGCGGCTGTGGCCGAGGGATCGCATGAGCGAGACGATGTCGTCGGCCATCGTCCGTTTCGAATAGGTGTGACCGTCCGGTGCGGCGACCGGTTTGTCGCTGCTGCCGTAGCCGCGCAGATCCGGGCAGATCACCTGGTGATCACGGGCGAGGTCGGCGGCGACATGGCGCCACGCGAGGTGCGTTTGCGGAAAACCGTGCAGCAGCACGATCGGCGTGCCGGATCCGGCGACGGCCACCTCGAGCCGCACGTCGCCGACTCGGATCCGTTCGTAACCGAACCCCGGTATTCGGATAGCCATGCTCGGACGGTAGCGGTCGCCACCGACAACGCGAGGTCGGCGAGACGGAGGCGGCCGAAAGAACTTGTCCTTCGACGAGGAAGGCCGATTTCTGCCAGCGCGCGCCGGGCGAGGGTTCTTACCGTCGAACCGTGACCACATTCGCCTCCACTCACGAGGACACCATCGGTAGAGCGTCGGTGACCTTCATGTCTATCGCTGCGGCGCTGGGAACAGCGACGATCTATCCGCTTCAGCCGGCCGTCGCCGAGGTGTCGGCCTCGCTGGGGGTAACCGTCGCCGCCATGGGCGTGGCGCTGGCGTGCGGCCCGGTGGGATACATGCTGGGCCTTGCGCTGCTCGTCCCTCTCGTCGACAGGTTCTCACCACGAATTGTTCTCGCGCTGCAGTTCCTGGCGCTCACTGCCGCACTTGTGCTGACAGCTGTCAGTGGCGTGGTGTGGTTGATCGGGCCGGCGATGCTGGTCACGGGAGCGTGTTCTTCGGTCGGAGCGGGGTTGAGTTCGGTGGTGGGGCGATCGGCCCCGCCGTCGCGCCGTTCGACGAGCTTGGGCATTGTCACCGCGGGGATTTCGGCCGGCATCCTCGCAGGACGAATACTGGGCGGGTGGCTGACCGACCTGGTGGGCTGGCAGAACATGCTCCTGCTGGCCGCGGCGGCATGCGTAGTAGTCGCGGCAGTCTGCCTGCGTGCCCTGCCCGCCTCCAAGGGAAGTGTTACTCAGGGATACCTGGCGGCGCTCGTGTCGACTCCTACCCTGTTCCGTCGGAGCAGAGTCCTGCGGAGCGGCGCGGTGCGTGGCGCTCTCTGGTTTTTCGCATTCTGCGCGGTGTGGTCCGGAATCGCTGTCGCGCTGTCGGAACCACCGTTCTCGCTCTCGGCCGAACAGATCGGGCTGTATGGACTTGCCGGTCTCTCGGGCATCCTCGCGACTCGGATCGCGGGTAGGTGGACAGACCGAGTCGGACCTCGGCCGGTCATCCGGGTCGGGTTGGCCGTAGCAGGTGCATCGTGTGTGCTCCTCGCCTACGGATTGTCCGACGTGGCAGTAACACTCGTTGCTCTCGCGCTCTTCGATGCCGGCCTCTTTGCCGCACAAGTGGCGAATCAAACCACGATCCTGGCGATAAACCCGGCCGCGCCGGCGCAGTTCAACGCCGCCTATATGCTGGTGTACTTCATCGGCGGAAGCCTCGGGACGGGCTTGGGAACAGCGGCGGTCGCCGGTATCGGGTGGCCGGCATGCGTTGCGATCTGCGGTGCGGCGATAGCCGTTGCCGGCGCGCTGACGATGTCCATGGGTGCGGGCGGTACCGATGAGGCCGATCGAGTTGTGTGCCGGGAATCGGATAGCCCGGACTCCGTCGAACAGTCGAAGCAGCGGAGCGTTCCGATTCCGACACGCCACAGCTTCAGCGGCGGCGACAACACTCTCTAAGGTGCCACCGACAGCAGATCCGCGAAACCGGTGGGGTCGTGCCGGCCGACGCTGGCGTGTTCGAACAACCCCCAGCCCTCGGCGTCCCCGCAGCGGGCGTGCGCGATGTGGTCGGTGACGCCCCACGGGATCCGCCCGGCGACCGCCGGATCGGTGAGGTCGTAGCTGTTGGCCCACGACCAGTCGCGGCCCTTCCACTGCCCGTGCTGCCAGTCCGGGTCGCCGCCGTAACCACAGCCGATGTGCAGCGGTATCCCGGTGACGGTGCGGATATCGATGGTCAGCGGTTTCCCGTCGGGAGTCCGCAGTTCCAGGCTCGCGCGCTCGGGATGGCGGGTCCCGGACCGGTAGTCGATGGTGATCCGCGGCCAGCCCAGCTGTTCCACCGATCCGTCCGGGAACACCCGGACGGCATCGTTGAGGGTCCGGTAGCCGTCGGGGTTCTCCTGGATGATCACCACCACCGCGAAATCGTCGAATCGCAGGGGCACATACAGCCACCAGAACCCACCGGCGCCTTCGGCGGCCGCCCGGCCCGGCGGTTCGGCCTCACCGACGGGACGGATACCCCAGGAGCGATCCCGGGTGCCGGTCCAGATCGCCGGATCCACGGTGATGTCCTCACCGCCGATCGCGAGCGTGCCCGCCCACGAGCCGACCTGGGCGAAGCGGGACGCGTCCAGGGTCGGACGGTTACCGGCCAGCATGACGTGCGGCTGTTCCTGCACGGCGGGGAAGGCGCCGGTCCAGGTGAGGTCGAGACCCAGGTCCTCGTGTTCGCACACCACCCGGATGCGGCGCAGTGGTTCGACCACTTCGATCCGGTAACCGCCGACCGCCATGTCCAGGCTCCGGTCACCGCGTGCGTCGGAGAACCGCACCGAGGTGATCTCGTCGCCGCGGCGGACCGCGGCGTAGGCGTCGGCGACACCCAGGTTCGGGTACACCCCGAATCCGGTCACCAGCATGATCGCGCCGTCGCGGTTGTGCGCGTTGAAATAGCTGCGGTCGTAGAAGTTCCGGTCGCTGGTCGCGGTCCGGGCGATGGGCAGCGGTGTCTGATGGATCGGGTACTCGTCCAGGGGCCCCGGGGCGGTGGCCGGGGTGTGGGCGGTGGTTTCGCTCATCTCAGTCCCATCCGTAGGTGCCGTCGAGCATGGCTTCCAGGGTGGCGCGGTGCATGATGTAGTCGTCGCGCTCCGCCGGGGCGGTGTCCTCGCCCATATGGATCATCCGGCGTTTGATCCGGGCCATGACGATCGCGTGCCGCAGCGCGGCGTAGGTGAGGTAGAAGTCCAGATTCGTGACGGTGTGGCCACTGACCTTCTCGTAGTGCGCGACGACCTCGTCGCGGCGCAGGAAATCGGGGAGGCCTGGAAAACCGAATCCGGTGGCGATGTCCTGGAAGAAGCGGTGCAGGAAGATCATCCAGGCCAGATCGAGTTCGCGCGGGCCCAGTCCGGCCATCTCCCAGTCCAATACGGCGACCGGCGAGAACCCTTCGTAGATGATATTGCCGGGCCGGGCATCACCCCAGCTCAGCACATCGGGCCCGGGATCGTCGGGAAAGTTGCGGTCGAGCCAGTCGAAAGCGCGCTCGATGAGCGGAATCTCGTAGCCGTCGCCGGCCAGTGCCCAGTGGTACCACCTCCGGTCCGATTCGATGTGGCGGCGCAGCGCCGGTCCCGGCCCGTCCAGTTCGGGGAACCGCTGTGCCGGGTCGGGCAGTGCGTGGATCCGGGCCAGGACATCGAGGGTGTTGCGGGTGAGTTCGGCCCGCTCGGCAGCGGTCGCGTCGTAGAGCCAGCCGGCGAACACGTAGGGCGGATTGTCCCCCGGGATGCGGCCGGGTACCCGGTCCATCACGAAGAACGGCGCGCCGCAGGCCGCGCTGTCGGTTTCCAGCCAGCGCAATCGTGGTACCGGGACATCGGTGGCGGCGGCGATCTCGGTGATGACCCGGTACTGCAGTTCCAGATCGTATTTCTCGAAGACCGGGAACGCGCCCTCCTCCGGGATCATCCGCGCGACGAAGGCGCCGCCCTCGGTGCGGCCGCCGGATTTCCAGTGCGCGTCGAACAACACCGAGGCACTGGACAAGCCCCCGGACAGCGGCCGTTGCAGGTCACTGATCACCGGCGCTCCGTCGGCTCCGACCTTGTGGCGTAACCATTCGGAGAGTTGCCCGGCCAGCGCCTCCAGATCACGTTCGCTGGTGGTGAGCCGCATATGTTCGGTGGGGTTCACATCGTCGGGCATCATCGTCCTCCTGACGCCATCCGGCCTCGGCGCGGAGCGGCGCACACCGTCTCGCCTGACACGACGCTGGGCCGCCCGCGTGCGGGAGACTGTAACGTGTTTCAGTCTCGGGTGGTGCCGATTCGGCGGATCACCGGCCGCGTGGCGCGAATCGCTCCCCGGGCGCGGCCGGCCGACCATAATTCCTTCGATGGCCGGGGTGAGCCGCTCGGCCGGGTGGGAGGATCACGATGAGCGTGGCGCTGTGCCGGCGCGACCGAGTGAGATGGGGTGCGGCGGGCTCGCGCCCCCGTCCCGGCAGGCGGGGAGGCCCGCGTGAAGCGCTTACGTGACGCGATCGCCGTGCTGGTGGCGGCGGTACTGCTCCTGATGCTGGGAGCGGCTCTGCGTCCGCTGTTCGTCGACGACCCGCCGGCGCCGGAGATCCTGTCCGCCACCGAGATCGGATTCGTCCAGGACATGGCAACCCATCACCATCAGGCACTGGTGATGGTGCAGCGGCTCGATCCCGGCGTCGCCCCCGCGGTGCGGGGTCTGGCCCGGCAGATCGAGGACGCCCAGCTCTCCGAGATCGGCACCCTGCTGGGCTGGTTGCGGCTGGCCGGAGCGCCGGCCGCGGGCGCGGAGCCGATGAGCTGGATGCCCACGCGGACCCACGATCACCACGCCGCCCACGGCCCGGGCGCGGCCGGGATGCCGGGGATGGCCACTCAGGCCGAACTGGACGATCTGTCGGCCGCGCGGGGCCGCGCCGCCGCAATCCTGTTCCTGCACCTGATGCAGCGCCACCACGAAGGCGGTATCGCCATGGCCCGGGTGGCCGACGCGCTGCTCGCCGAGGGAGTGGTGAAACAGGCGGCCCGGGAGATGATCACCGCGCAGACCCAGGAGTCGGGGCTGATGACTCTGCTGCTGGCGGAGCTGGAGGCGAATCCGCCGCGGTGAGCCGGAATGAACACCCACCGGAGCCGGTTGCTCGTGTGCATGAACGCTATCTCGTTGCCCGACACCGTCAAGAAGTACATCGACGATGCCAAGCTGTTCGTCACCGTGGCCACCATCGGTCGCGACGGGCACCCGCATCTGACCGTCACCTGGATCGATCGGGACGGCGACGAGTTGCTCTACTCCACTACGACCGATCGCGTCCAGGGCAAGAACCTGGCCCGCGATCCGCGCATCTCGGTGCTGATCGCGCCGCCGGACAACCCGTACGTCTACGCGGAGATCCGCGGTACCGCCACCCTCACCCCGGACCCCGACATGCTGGTCGGCGACCGGATGTCGATCAAATACACCGGAAAGCCGTACGCCGAGTTCAATCCGGCCTCGGTGGACGACGGCCCCCGGGTGGCGGTCCGGATCACCCCGACCAAGATCACCGGGAGGCTGTGACGCGGTGACCGGTGGTCGCCCGGCTCAGACCGACTGGGCCTCGTCCTGGGCGTGCTGGGCCCGGGCGACCTCTTCGGCCGTGTAGCGCAGGGTCAGCGCGATCAAACCCACCAGCAGCCCGCCGATCGCGGCCACCAGCAGGGCCAGGGTGTAGCCGTCACCGAGCGCGGTGATCTCCGCGGCCGTCATCTCGGCCGGTTTCTTGATGGTCCCGCCCTCGGACAAGGTCCGGGAGGCGGCCAGCGGGGTGAGTACGCCGATGGCGATGGGAGTCCCCAGATTCAGGAACATCTGACCGATCGCCGACAGCGGGCCGATCTCGTCCGGCGGCACTCCGACCAGCACACACAGCGGAATGAGCACCATGGCGATACCGATTCCGAAACCGATCACCGAGAACAGCGGCAGCAGGGTGGACCAGTAGCCGACGTCGGCGTCCAATGTCGAGCCGTAACCGAGACCGGCCATCAGCACCACCGCCGCGCCGACCAGCAGCCACCGGGGCGCGACGTGCAGCGCCAACCGGGTGGCCACCGCGCTGCCGAGGCCGACGCCGACGGTGAACGGGATGAACGAGATCCCGGCGACCAGCGGGCTGTAACCGACCACGTTCTGCACGAACAGGCCGGCGAAATAGGTGGTGGCGCCCAGTACGCCGCTGGCGAGCAGGATCACCACGAAGGTGGCGACGCGGTCGCGGCTGTCGAACAGGGTCCACGGCAGCAGGGGGTTGTCCACGTGCCGTTCCGCGAAGACGAAAACCGGCAGCAGTACCGCGCCCGCGATCAGGGTGCCGTAGACCAGCGGGTCACCCCAGCCGAGTTCCGGTCCCTCGGTGGCGCCCCAGACGATCAGGGCGCACGCCAGGGTACCGAGAAACGCGCCGCGCACGTCCAGAGTGAGCCGCTGATGATGGGTATCGCGAAGTGCGACCAGCGCGCCGATCACGATGAGCACACCGATCGGCACATTGATCAGGAAGATCCACCGCCAGCTGGCCTCGGTGAGCGCCCCGCCGATCACCAGCCCGCCGACCGAGCCCAGCGCGACCATCGAGCCGAAGATGGCGAAGGCCTGGTTGCGGACCTTACCCGGGGCGAAGGTGCTGGCGACCAGCGCGAACGCGGTGGGTGCGGCGAGCGCGGCGCCGGTGCCCTGGAAGGCGCGTGCGGCGACGAGCATCTGCTCGCTCTGCGCCAGCCCGCACAGCATGGAGGCCAGTGTGAACAGGCCGACACCGAGGATGAACATGCGCCGGCGGCCGAACGAGTCGCCGATCCGGCCGCCGAGCAGCATCAGGCCGGCGAACGGTAGCCCGTAGGCGGTGATGGTCCACGCGCTGCCCGAACTGGACAGGCCCATTTCCTCCTGCAACCGCGGCAGGGCCAGGATCACCACGGTGCCGTCCAGCACCACCATCAGCTGTAACCCGCTGAGTACGAGAATGGCGAGGCCGAAGGCTCGTTTCGTCACCGGATATTTGATAGCTGGGGGGTTATCGAGCACAGTGGGTCACTGTAACCGACTGTCGCCGGCCGCTACCGGCACGGCGCTGAACCCGGCCGTGGGCCCGATCACAATGATCGCGGGCGGCCGGATCTCCTCGGCGCGGACGCGTTCGGCCACATCGGCGAGGGTGGCCCGCAGTACCCGCTGGCCACGTAGGGTTCCCTCCTGGATCACCGTGGCCGGCGTCTCGGCGGGGCGGCCGCCCGCGCGCAGCACCGCCGCGAATTGCTCGATCCGCTCCACCGCCATCATCAGGACCAGGGTGCCGCGCAGCCGGGCCAATGCCGACCAATCGACCAGCGAATCCGGATGGTCCGGTGGGATATGGCCACTGACCACCACGAATTCATGGGTGACACCACGATGGGTGACCGGAATCCCCGCGGCCGCCGGAACCGAGATCGGGCTGGTCACTCCCGGCACCACCGTCACCGGCACCCCGGCGTCGACACAGGCCTCGAGTTCCTCGTAGCCGCGCCCGAATACATAGGGATCCCCGCCTTTGAGCCGGACCACGAATTTGCCCGCTCGGGCACCGTCCACCAACGCCTGGTTGATGGCGTCCTGCGCCATCGCGCGTCCGTACGGGATCTTGGCGGCGTCCACCACCTCGACATCGGGCCCCAGCTCGGCCAGCAGCTCCGGCGGGGCCAGCCGGTCGGCCACCACCAGATCGGCCCGGGCCAGGAGCCGACGGCCGCGCACGGTGATCAGGTCGGGATCGCCGGGTCCGCCGCCGACCAGGGCGACGCCGGGCGTCATGGGGGTCGCGTCGTCGGTGACCACACCTGATTGCAGTGCTTCCAGCAGCGCCGTGCGGACCGCGGCCGAGCGCCGATGCCTGCCGCCGGCCAGCACACCCAGGGTCATTCCGTCGTAGCGGGCGGTCGCCGGCGTGACCGCCGTCCCGGATTGCGCGTGATCGGCGCGGACACAGAAGATCCGGCGCCGGGTGGCCTCGGCGACGACGGCGGCGTTGGTCTCGGGTCTGTCGGTGCAGGCGATGGCATACCAGGCGCCGTCGAGATCACCGTCGGCGTAATCACGCAGGGTCAGCGCGATCTGACCCGCGGTGGCCATCGCCTCGACCGCGGGGGTGGCCTCCCGGGTGATCACCTCGACGGCCGCGCCGGCGGCGATGAGCAGGCCCAACCGGCGTTGTGCCACGCTGCCCCCACCCACGACGACGACCCGGCGTCCGTTCAGATCGAGCCCCACCAGGTAGTTCGAGTCCCCGGTGGACAGGTTGTCGGTATCGGCTGACGTGTTCGGCACAAGGCTCGAGCCTACGGCCCGGCGCGGTGCGGTCCGCAGCCGCCCGCCGGAGGTTCGGCGACCCGGGTCAGGTGAGGACGACCAGCTCGGTATCGGAGGCGACCTCGGTGCGTAGCCCGGCCTTGTTCGCGACCCGGGCGACCGCACGGATATCCCCGGGTTCGGCGCGGGTGAGTACGAGGGCACGGGCCAGGAGACCCTTGTGGTGCTTGTTGAAGTGGCTGACCACCGTGCGTGAGCCGTCCGGATGCTCGGTGAGCACCGTCGCGGTGACCGCGCCCGGTACCCGGCCGAGTTGCTGGTACGTGCCCGATCGCAGGTCCACCACGAGTTCGTCGCCGGCCGCGTCGCGCAGGGCCGGGCCCAGATGCTCACGCCAGACCGCGGCGAGGGTCGGCCGGCCCGGCAGTTTCGAACCGCCCGACAGCCGGTATGCGGGAATGGGATCGCCGGCCCGGACCGCGCCGAAAAGCGCCGAGCCGATCGCGATCCGGGCGAGTGCTCTCGCGCCCTGCGCCCGGGTGAAGGAACTCGCTGCCAGCGCGTCGTACAGGACGCCGGTATAGCGTTCCAGTGCCGGCCGGGTGGGGGAGGTGCGCACCGCGGCGTTACGGGCCAGCTCGGCCTCGGCGTTCTTACCGAGTCCCAGAGCGGCCCGGGCGGCGTCCGGGTCACCGGCCAGTGCGGCCAGGTCGCCGACCAGCAGTGCGCGGATCTCGGTGAGCGAGTCGAAGGCCAGCGCCGACAGATCCAGCGGGCCGCCGGAACCGCCGTCGGATTTGGTTTCGGAAGGGGGGAGCAGCACCAGCACGACCGGTTACGGTACCGGTCGCCGCCCTCTGTCCCCGCCGGCCCCGGCGGGGAAGGATCCGGGATGCGGCGCCCGCGCCGAGCGCACGGCGCCCACCACCGGTAATCGGATGTGGCCGGCGGGCGAACAGGGGCTACGCTGGGCAACCGTGATCACCCGCCTCTCCCGACTGTTCCTCCGTACGTTGCGCGACGATCCCGCCGACGCCGAGGTGCCCAGCCACAAGCTGCTGGTGCGCGCCGGCTATGTGCGCCGGATCGCGCCGGGTGTGTACTCGTGGCTGCCGCTGGGCCTGCGGGTGCTGCACAAGGTGGAGGAGGTGGTGCGCGAGGAGATGAACGCCATCGGCGCGCAGGAGATCTCGCTACCGGCGCTGCTGCCGCGCGACCCCTACGAGGCCACCAACCGCTGGACCGAATACGGTGACGCCCTGTTCCGGCTGCGGGACCGCAAGGGTGCGGATTATCTGCTGGGCCCCACCCACGAGGAACTGTTCACCCTCACCGTGAAGGGTGAGTACAACTCCTACAAGGACCTGCCGGTCACCCTGTACCAGATCCAGGCCAAGTACCGCGACGAGGAACGGCCCCGGGCCGGCATCCTGCGAGGCCGCGAATTCATCATGAAGGACTCCTACTCCTTCGATCTGGACGAGGACGGCCTGAAGGCCAGCTACACGGCGCACCGCGAGGCCTACCAGCGCATCTTCGACAGGCTCGGCGTGAAGTACGTGATCGTCGCCGCGACCTCCGGCGCCATGGGCGGCAGTGCCTCCGAGGAGTTCCTGGCCGACAGCCCGGTCGGCGAGGACACCTATGTGGTGTGCCGGGAATCCGGGTACGCCGCGAATGTGGAGGCCGTGGTCACCCCCGCGCCCGAGCCGCTGCCCCTCGCGGGGCAGCCCGAGGCGCAGGTCCACGACACCCCCGACACCCCTACCATCGCGACCCTGGTGGACTGGGCGAACGGTGCGGGAATCGCCGAACGCTACGGCCGCCCGGTCACCGCCGCGGACACGCTGAAGAACGTCATGGTGAAACTGCGGTATCCCGACGGGAAGACCGAGATCGTCGGTATCGGGGTGCCCGGTGATCGCGAGGTCGACGACAAGCGTCTCGGCGCGTCGGTCGAACCGGCCGAGGTGGAACTGCTCACCGACGCCGATTTCGCTGCCAACCCCTTCCTGGTGAAGGGCTATATCGGCCCGAAGGGGCTGCAGACCAACGGTATCCGCTACCTGGTCGATCCGCGGGTGGTCACCGGGACCTCCTGGATCACCGGCGCCGACGCGCCCGGCAAACATGTCGTCGGCCTGGTGTGCGGCCGTGATTTCACCCCGGACGGCACCATCGAGGCCGCGCAGGTGCGCGACGGGGATATGTCGCCCGACGGCCGTGGCCCGCTGGTCTCGGCGCGCGGTATCGAGATCGGCCACATCTTCCAGCTCGGTTACAAGTACACCGATGCCTTCGAGGTCGATGTGCTGGGGGAGAACGGTAAACCGGTGCGGCTCGTGATGGGGTCCTACGGGATCGGCGTCTCGCGCATGGTGGCGGTCATCGCCGAACAGCAGCACGACGACAAGGGTCTGCGCTGGCCGTCCGAGGTCGCGCCGTACGACGTGCATGTGGTGATCGCCAACAAGGACGAAGCGGCCCGAGCCGGGGCCGAGGAAGTGGTGTCGGCACTGGACGCGCAGGGCCTGGACATCCTCTTCGACGATCGCACCGCCTCGCCGGGGGTGAAGTTCAAGGACGCCGAACTGCTCGGTATGCCGTACGTGCTGGTGATCGGCCGGGGCTGGGCCGAGGGCAAGGTGGAGCTGCGCGATCGATTCACCGGGGAGACCCGCGACGTTCCCGCCGAATCAGCGGTCGAGGCGGTGCTCGCCCGGGTCCGCGGCTGACCCGTCGCTTCCTCGCCGGGCGGGCCGGCCTTGTGTGGCCTGCTCGGCGAGCTGGAGTGCGGCCGCCCGTGTCGCGGCCGCGGCGGTCTGCTCGCCGGTGATGGAAAAGCTGATGATCGCGCCCTCGTGCAGGCTCAGCAGCTGCACCGCGAGCCGGTCCGGGTCCGTGACCCCCGCCGCCGTGGCCAACTGCCGGAAGAGGTCGCGTAGCCAGGTCTTCTCGTCCACGATCACCCGCCGGCCCGGGTGGTCGGGTTCGGGCAGTTCGGCGAAGGCGTTGATGAAGCCGCAGCCACGGCTGTTGCCGGGCAGCCATTCCGGGAGAACGTCGAAGGGCACCAGTAGCCGCCGGATCGGATCGGTGTGCCCGGCCAGGTGGTCGGCGATCCGAGCGCGCCAGCGCCGGTCACGATCTTCGAGATAGGTGACGAGCAGACCGTCCTTGGAACCGAAGCGGTCGTACAGGGTGCGTTTGGTGACGCCGGATTCGGCGGCGATCGTATCGACGCCGACGGCATGGATACCGCGCGAGTAGAACAGTTCGGCGGCGGTGTCCAGGATGCGCCGGGCCGCCGGGGTGAGTGCCGGTTGCGCCCTGTCCGTCGTGCCGGTCATACGCACCTCCTTGCCTTCACAGGTCTGTGTACTTATCGTATAGGACTACGGACTTTACAGATCTGTGTAGTGGAGGTCGGTATGCGGCGGATGATGCGTGGTCTGGTGCGGTTCGCACGCGATTTCGCGCTGGGAATACACACGGCCCACGGGATACGGCACGGCGTAGTGCGCCCCGAGGGCGCGCGGGAGCCGGCCGCGGAGACGGCGGAGGAAGGCCGGGTGTGGGCGATGCGGGGTGGGTCGGTGGTCGCCGGCTGTGGGCTCGGATGGCCGAATTCCGTGGCGTCCGGGAGCTGAGTGGCCGGGGCAGGTGCGCCACCGGGTTCGGCCGCCCCGGCACCGTGGTCGAGCACATCACCCGCCTGCGCGACGATCTGCGACCGGACTGGGCCCGGCCGGCGCAACCCGGCGGGGCCTACCGGGGGGAGATCACCGGCGAACCCTCCTACGCGGTGGACATTCGTCCGTCCAGCCGGCACGGTGACCACAACTACGCGGCGATCCTGGCCGGTGTGGGCCGCGTGGTCAACGCCATATCGGCCGTGGTGGCCGCCGAACCGGGCATCCGAACCACCGGTGACCTGCCGTTGTACACCGGCCCGGGGCTCGCGGCTCTCGGCTGACCGAGTGGTCCTTCCTGCGGATTCGGCGGCGATCCGGCAACCCACCTAAGCTCGGATGCCGGAGCGTACGAGTCGCTGGCTCGGCGCCGAACATCCAGGGAAGGTGCTGTATGTATGAGCCCGAACGGTCCGGCCATCGCGAGCCGAACCTGACCGAATTGCGCGAACGGGCCGCGCACGGCGATTCCGACGCCGTCGCGCAACTGCTGGATATCGGGGACGAACGCACCGATGCCGTGGATTTGAGCGAGTACGACCTCGGCGTGGATACCGAGCACAACGCCGAGGCCGACAAGTAGGACTCACTCGTGGAAAACCGTCGCCGACCCGGCCGGAGCACCGATCTCACGGTGCTGCGGCCGGGTCGCTTGTAGGGTGGGTCGACATGGGAACCGCTCCGGCACTCACACCGGAGCGAACGTCTATCCGGAGCCCGGCGGCGTTGCCGGCGCACGCGCGGGCCGCGGTGTGGCAGCGGCTGCGCGCCCCCGGCGCCACCGTGCTGTGGTTGGCGGCCGGGCTCATCGCGGCACAGCTGGCGGTACGCGCGTGGGTGACCGCGAACGGATACTTCTACTGGGACGATCTGATCCTGGCCGGCCGGGCGGGGACCCTGCCGCTGCTATCCGGTGATCTGCTGCTGCACGATCACGACGGTCATTTCATGCCGTTGGCCTTCGCGGTGTCCTGGCTGGTCAACGCCGTGGCGCCGCTGAACTGGGGAGTGACGGCGGTGGTGTTGCTGGCCGGTCAGCTGGCGGCCTCGCTGGCGGTGCTGCGCATGCTGCTGGTGCTGCTCGGACGGCGCCGGACACTACTGATCCCCCTGGCTTTCTATCTGTTCTGCCCCCTGACCCTTCCTGCGTTCGCTTGGTGGTCGGCGGCGCTGAACGCCCTACCCCTGCAATTCGCGCTCGCCTGGGTGGTGGGCGACGCGGTGCTCCTGGACCGTACCGGCCGCCGTCGGTACGCGATTTCGGGAGTCCTGGTCACGACGGTGGGGTTGCTGTTCTTCGAAAAAGCGGTCGTGGTGCCGTTCGTGGCATTGGCCGTGGTGCTGCTGCGGCGCTACGTCGACGGGCGCCGCCCGGCCGTGGCGCAGGTGCTGCGACGCGGTGCGGGGCTGTGGGCCGGTGCCGCGGCGGTCCTGGCGCTGTGGACGGTGCTCTATCTGGCGGCCGCCGGGGTGTCGACCGGCGAGGGTGGTTCTGCCGACCTGGCCCATATGCTGCCCCGCGCGGCCTGGGCCGCAGTGGTGACCGCATTGCTGGGTGGGCCGTGGGGCTGGGAACGATGGGTGCCGTCCGCGCCGTGGGCGGTCGCCCCCGGCTGGGCGGTCTGGGCGGCGTGGGCGCTACTGGCCGTCGGGATACTCCTGACCATCCGGGCCCGGCGCGTGGTGTGGCCGGTATGGGTGGCGGCGGTGGTCTACCTACCTGCGGTCCAGATCCCGGTGGTCGTGATGCGGGCGGGGCCCAATACCGTCGACGAACTCATGATGTCGCTGCGTTACCTGGCCGATGCCGCGGTAATCCTCACCGCCGCGGGGGCGCTGATCTTACGGGCCTTCGTACGTGGCCGGGCGGCGGGCGGCACCCCGCGGGGACAGGCGTCGGAATACCGGCGGAGCGGCCGGTGGCGTGGACCTGTGCCGGCGACCGTCGTGGTGGCGGTGTTCGCGCTGAGCAGCCTGTGGTCCACCTACACTTTTACCCGTAGCTGGTCCGAGAACCCGACGAAAACTTATGTGACCACGGTGAAATCCGAGTTCGCGCACTGGGACGGTACCGCGCTGCTCGCTCAGGAGGTGCCGTGGAACGTGTTGAATCCGACGGCGCATCCCGAGAACGAGGCGGGGCGGGTGCTCTCGTCGATCGCCCCGCCCGGCGCCTTCGCCGACGCCACCGACCGCCTGCGCATGATCACCGACTCCGGCCGATTCACCGACGCCGAGGTGTGGTGGAATCGTGGCATCCGGCCCGGTCCGGAGCCGGGCTGCGGTTACCGGATCGGCGGGAATCTTCCGGTCCGGGTCCCCCTCGACGGCCCCATGATCGCGCACGAGTGGACCGCGCAGCTCAACTATTTCGCAGATCGGGACGCGACTCTCATCGTGGGCCTGGAACGTGGTGACCGGGTCGAGGCGCCGGTACGGGCCGGCCTCAACACCGTCTACGTGCGGATCGCCGGCAGCGGTTCGGCACTGATCATCCGCAACAGGACCCCGGGCTCGGTGGTGTGCGTGGGCACCGGTCCGGTCGGAGTCGCGTCGTACCCGTAGCGAGGTCGCGCGCCGCGCTCGCGGCCCGCGTGCCCCGCCCCCTGCTGTCGAAGACGCTTCGCGGGTATGTCTTCCCACTCCCGGTGGTAACGGCCGGGAGTGACGGTGGTTACGTGTCGGATGTCGTGTGGTGTCCGGGCCCACGGCCGAACTGCCGAATTGTTCCGTGTCGGCGGCGTGGGGTTTCGTGCACGGTACAGCGGCCGCGGTCGCGACTGCCGGGCGATGGTGAAGTGAGGCGGTGACGATGACCGAGGACGGTGCCTCCGTGGACTCCGTCACCGGGGAGTTGGCTATCAGACTCGGGGTGGTCGGTGGGTACGCCGGGGAGGCGATGCGCCGCGGCGTGCGGGACGCGGCCGGTGGTGCGCAGACGATCGCTTCGCTGGTGCAGGCGGATACGGCGGCCGCGCAGCGCGTCGAGCCGGCCGATATCGCCGCCCCGGACGCGCCCGGACCCGCGAAACCCCCGGCCCCGGCGGAGCGCGCCCTCCCGGAAGCGGAGCGTCCGCTCCAAGCGGAAAAGCGTTCCCCCTCGAACGATGAGCTCCCCGAAGCCGGTGCGGCCGATCACGATCCGGGCTCCCGTGACCGGTCGGCGGCCGGCGATTCTCCGAAATCCACGGCCACTGGTGCAGCGGTAGGCGACCGGCACGCTCCGGACCCGGCCGCGACACCGCACGCGGCGGCCGAGGCGCACCCGGGCCCGGACACCGCTGCCCCGGCCCCGGAACCACCCGGGACCGCCACCCACCCGTCGGACCCGGGGCAGCAACCGTCGGACCGGGGGCGACAACCGGAGGTGCCGGGGCAGCAGCAACCGGCGGTGCCGGCCCCCGCGGCGGACGACCGGCCCCGGGCCGACGCCACGCTGCCGCCGGGCGAGCCCATCGCCGCGGCGACCGGGCACCAGACCCCGTGGACTCCCGCGGGAGCGGAGCAGGCATCCGGCCATACACCCGGGCCCACACCGTGGAACTCGGGGGCGGGCTCGTCGATGCCCTACCTTCCCGGTATGCCGGGCGGCGGACTGGGATCCCTCACTCCACAGGAACGCCCACCGCGGGGCAGCGCCCCCTGGTCGCGTGGCCGCGGCAGTCAGGAGGAGACGGTCTTCCCACGGCCACGGCCCCGGCCGGACCGGCCGGCCTCGACCAACCGTACGGAATGGGCGCCGCCCTGATCCGGTACCGGATCAGGGCTGTCCGGGAAACGCGGTGGTCGACGGGGCGATACCGGCGACCGCCTGCCAGACGGCTCGCCGTCCGGCCGCTTCGGTGAGTGCTTCCAGACCGGTGCGCCGGATGAGCTCGGTACCGGCGCGTTCGATCACCGAGCGCCAGGCCACGGCGGTATCGGTTTCCACCACGACGGCCAGCCGTGCTGCCGACGCCGGGTCGGTGACCTCGACGGGCACCGTGTAGGCGGGCTCGGGGGGTGGTGCGGCTGCCCCGTCGCCGGTGAGGAGATCGACGGTGCCGTCCCGGCGGGCGCGGTGCGCGGCGGTGTGCTCGTTGACCGTGCGCCGCAGTTCCAAGCTCGAATGGGCGGCGATCAAGCCGTAGGCGTAGACCGCCCCGTATTCGGCGTCGAGGGCTTCCCGCAGTGCCTGCTGTTCGGTGCCGCTCATGCCAGCAGCACCCCCACCTGGACCGCACAGGCGGCACTGATCGAGGCGAGCAGCCCCGCCCGGTAGCCGGACTGGGTGACGGCCAGATCGGACGCGGCTCGCTGCGAAGCCGTGAGCTGATCGCGCAGCGCGGCGATACTCGGCGGCGCGTCCGGAGCCGGAGTCGTGGTGGGCGCCGGGGTGCGTACGGCGGGGGTCGTACCGTCGCCGTAGACACCGATCGCCCGGTCGATCTCGGTGCGCAGGGCCGCTGCGTGCGCGGTGCGTTCCGCGGCGATGACGGTGAGCGCGTCCGTGCGTTGCGGCTCGATCGCGATGGCGGCGGTGGCCGCCGCGGCGTCGCTGCGGGCCGAGAATTCTTGAGCGACCAGTACATCCGGTTCGGTGATCGGATCTTCCGCGCAAGCGGCCAGGGCGCCGACGGTGAACAACCCGACCGTGCCGCCGCCCGCGACCCGTAGCGCGGCACGGCGATTCATCCGGCGGGCGCTACCCGGCCGGTCGGGGGAGGGGCCGCGGGGACACCCGGCCGCGGGCCGGTCGGTAACGCGCTCGGTCACCGGACCATCGTGCCAGACCGGGCCTGCCACCCGGCTGCGGGCACCACCGCACGGACTTACCGGCGACCGCTGGTCCTTTACCTTCTCCGGGCGCGTTACGCTAGGTCACCGGCACAGAACATTTCCGTCCGCGTGACAACTGAACCAGGAGCTGCCCATATGCCCATGCCGACCGAGGAGAGGGTGAGCCGGCTCGTCGCCGGACTCGTCGCCGGTCGAGGATTCGATCTCGAGGGCGTCGAGGTTTCGACCGCGGCGGGCCAGACCCGGGTACGGGTTATCGTGGACAGTGACCGCAGCGCCGACCTGGACAGTATCGCCGAACTCAGCGCGCAGGTGTCGGCTTGCCTCGACGACGCGGACGACGAATTCGAGGCCGCCCGGTACCTGCTCGAGGTGACCACTCCCGGGATCGACCGCCCGCTCACGGCCCCCCGGCACTGGCGCCGCGCTCGCGGCCGCAAGGCCGAGATCACCTTGAAACCGGGCGTCGCGCCTCCCGAGCCCGGGCTGCCGACGCGCTTCACCGCCCGGATCGGTGTTCTCGACGACGACCGGATCGCGCTGGTACTGAGTGGTAAACCCGGACCGCGCCTGGTGAGCGTCGGTCTGGCCGATATCGCGCGCGCCGTGGTGGAGGTGGAGTTCTCCGCACCGAACGCGCGCGAACTCGAACTCGCCGGGGGCGTCGCCGCCGGCCGCCCACCCGCGGGAGTGGACGCCGCGGAGCCCACCGGAACTGCTGTCGCCGCGTCCGATTCGACCGAAGGGACCATGGAATGAACATCGAAATCGAAGCCCTGCGCGCCATCGTGGCGGATAAAGGGATCTCGATCGAAACCGTGATCTCCGCGATCGAATCCGCACTGCTCACCGCCTATAAGCACACCGAGGGCCATCAACCCAACGCCCGGGTCGAGATCAATCAGCGCACCGGAGTCGTGCGGGTGCTGGCCACCGAACTCGACGCCGACGGCAATGTGATCTCCGAATGGGACGACACCCCGGAGGGTTTCGGCCGGATCGCCGCCACTACCGCCCGGCAGGTCGTGCTGCAGCGGTTGCGCGATGCCGAGAACGAGAAATCGTTCGGCGAGTTCTCGACTCATGAGGGCGATATCGTCGGCGGCGTGGTGCAGCGCGATGCGCGCGCCAATGCCCGCGGCACGGTGGTGGTGCGGATCGGTAGCGAGTTGCACGGGACCGAGGGACTGATCCCGTCCGCCGAACAGGTGCCCGGCGAGAGCTACGAGCACGGCGACCGGATCAAGTGCTACGTGGTGGGGGTGTCGCGGGGCCCGCGGGGTCCGCAGATCACACTGTCGCGGACCCATCCCAATCTGGTCCGGCGGCTGTTCGCCCTCGAAGTGCCCGAGATCGCGGACGGGTCGGTGGAGATCGTGGCGGTGGCCCGGGAGGCGGGGCACCGGTCCAAGATCGCGGTACGTTCCACGGTGTCCGGGGTGAACGCCAAGGGCGCCTGTATCGGTCCGATGGGGCAGCGGGTGCGCAATGTGATGAGCGAACTGGCCGGGGAGAAGATCGACATCATCGATTACGCCGATGATCCGGCTACCTTCGTCGGTAATGCGCTCTCGCCGTCGAAAGTGGTTTCCGTCACAGTTGTGGACCCGGATGCCCGGGCGGCCCGGGTGGTCGTCCCCGATTTCCAGCTCTCGCTGGCCATCGGCAAGGAGGGGCAGAACGCCCGTCTCGCGGCCCGGCTCACCGGTTGGCGGATCGATATCCGCAGCGACGCGGCCCCGGACGCCGGAGGCGCGGTGCGAACGGAGGCGCATCGCCGGTGACACCCGACGCCGAATCGGAGTCTGCGCGACCGGTGGTTCGCGACCAGCGGACACGCCGCGCCGACTCGGTCCGCGTGCCGTCATCGGGGGCGGGGTTGGAGGGCGCGCGGCGGTCAGCGGTAGAGTGGTACGAGGTTCGGTCCGAGTCTTCGGTTACCGACCGCGAACGCGGCGATGAGTCGGCGGCGCTCCGGCGCCCTGCGACCCCCGTCCGGACGTGTGTCGGTTGCCGGAAACGAGAACCGGCCCCCGAACTGCTGAGGATTGTGGCGGGTGAACGTTCGACCGGCGACGGTACGGACATTGTCACGGTCGTTCCCGATCCGCGGCGCAGACTTTCCGGGCGGGGTGCGTGGCTGCACCCCCTGTCGGCTTGTCTGAGCACAGCGGTCCGGCGCCGAGCGATCGGCAGAGCACTACGAGTGTCCGGACATCTGGATATCTCAGCCGTGGAGCAACACCTCGAGAACAGGCACGAGCACTCATGAGCACACCGTGAAGTACCAACGATGAACGTCCATCGGAGTTAACCCGAGGTCGTGCGGGTCCCCGCCAGCAGGCGGGCGGCACTGCTCGACCTCTCAGTGAGGAGAGCAGTGGCAGGCAAGGCCCGCGTGCACGAGTTGGCCAAAGAACTCGGTGTCACGAGTAAAGAACTACTCGCGAAGCTCAAAGAGCAGGGCGAGTTCGTGAAGTCCGCGTCGTCGACGGTGGAGGCACCCGTCGCGCGTCGACTGCGCGAATCGTTCGCGGCGAAATCCGCCCCGGCGAAATCCGGATCCAACGGATCCAAGACCACCGCGCGTCCCGGCCCCGCGGGCGCGGCGAAACCGGCGGCGCCCGGTCCGCGTCCCGGCCCGCGGATTCCCGCGGCCACGAGCCCGGCCGATACCGCGCCGACCGCCGAGTCCACCGTGGCACCGGCTGCCGGTAACGGGCCGAAACCGGCGGCGCCCGGTCCGCGTCCCGGCCCCGCGGTGAAACCGGGTCCGGCGCCCACCCGGGAGCCCGAGCGCCCCCAGGCGCAGGCCCCGGCGGCCAAACCGGCCACCCCCGGCGCACGTCCGGCCGGCAATGCCCCGCGTCCCGGTCAGCCGCGTCCGGCCGCCCCCGGCCAGAGCCCGGCCCGCCCGGGCCCCAAACCCGGCCCCAAGACCCCGCGCGTGGGCAACAACCCGTTCTCCTCGGCTCCCGAACGTGAGCGCCCCAGCCCGCGTCCGCAGCCGGGCCCCCGCCCGACTCCGGGCCAGGGTGGTCCGCGTCCGGGTCCGGCGCAGGGTGGCCCGCGGCCGCAGGGCGGTCCCCGTCCCGGCCAGAGCGCCCCGCGTCCCGGCCCCGGCGGTCCGCGTCCGGCGGCTGCTCAGGGCGGTCCCCGCCCCGGTGGTCCGCGTCCCAGCCCCAACTCCATGCCGCCGCGTCCGACCCCCGGTGCCATGCCGCAGCGTTCGGCCCGTCCGGGTCCGGCCGCCGGTGGGCGTCCCGGTCGTCCCGGTGGCGGTCCCGGTGGCGGCGGTGGCCGTCCCGGCGGTGGTGGCGGCGGTTACCGCGGTGGCGGTGGCGGTGCCCCCGCGGGCACCGGTGCTCCCGCCGGTGGTGGCGGTTTCCGCGGTCGTCCCGGTGGCGGCGGTGGCCGTCCGGGTGGTCCCGGTGGCCGTGGTGGTGCGGCCGGTGCGTTCGGTCGCCCCGGCGGTGCGCCCCGGCGTGGTCGCAAGTCGAAGCGGCAGAAGCGCCAGGAATACGATTCGATGCAGGCCCCCTCGGTCGGCGGCGTGCGGTTGCCCCGTGGCAACGGTGAGGTGATCCGCCTCGCTCGCGGCGCGTCGCTGTCCGATTTCGCGGAGAAGATCGACGCGAACCCGGCCGCCTTGGTCCAGGCCCTGTTCAACCTGGGCGAAATGGTCACCGCGACCCAGTCGGTCAACGACGAGACCCTCGAGCTGCTCGGCGGCGAGATGAACTACGTCGTGCACGTGGTCAGCCCCGAGGACGAGGACCGCGAGCTGCTGGAATCGTTCGACCTGACCTACGGCGAGGACGAGGGCGGCGAGGAGGACCTCGAGCAGCGTCCGCCCGTGGTCACCGTCATGGGCCACGTCGATCACGGTAAGACCCGACTGCTGGACACCATCCGTAAGGCGAACGTCCGCGAGGGCGAGGCCGGCGGCATCACCCAGCACATCGGCGCCTACCAGGTGCTCACCCATCTGGGCGACGACGACCGGCTCATCACCTTCATCGACACCCCGGGTCACGAGGCGTTCACCGCCATGCGTGCCCGCGGCGCGAAGGCCACCGATATCGCGATCCTGGTGGTCGCCGCCGACGACGGCGTCATGCCGCAGACGGTGGAGGCGATCAACCACGCGCAGGCGGCCGACGTGCCGATCGTGGTGGCGGTCAACAAGATCGACAAGGAAGGCGCGAACCCGGAGAAGATCCGGCAGCAGCTGACCGAGTACGGGCTGGTGGCCGAGGAATACGGCGGCGACACCATGTTCGTCGACATCTCCGCCAAACAGGGCACCAATATCGACGCTCTGCTGGAGGCCGTGCTGCTCACCGCGGACGCCGCGCTCGACTTGCGGGCGAACCCGGAACAGGACGCCCAGGGTGTGGCCATCGAGGCGCATCTGGACCGCGGTCGCGGCCCGGTCGCCACGGTGCTCATCCAGCGCGGCACGCTGCGGGTCGGCGATTCCATCGTCGCCGGCGACGCCTACGGCCGCGTCCGCCGGATGGTCGACGAGCACGGCGTCGATGTCGAGGCTGCCCTGCCGTCGCGGCCGGTGCAGGTGGTCGGTTTCACCTCGGTGCCCGGCGCCGGTGACAACCTGCTGGTGGTGGACGAGGACCGTATCGCCCGCCAGATCGCCGACCGGCGCAACGCGCGTAAGCGCAACGCGCTGGCCGCACGCAGCCGCAAGCGCATCAGCCTGGAAGATCTGGATGCCGCGCTGAAGGAAACCAGCGAGTTGAACCTCATCCTCAAGGGTGACAACTCCGGTACCGTCGAGGCGCTCGAAGAGGCCTTGCTCGGGATCCAGATCGACGACGAGGTCCGGCTGCGGGTCATCGACCGCGGTGTCGGTGGTGTCACCGAGACGAACGTGAACCTGGCGTCGGCGTCGAACGCGATCATCATCGGGTTCAATGTCCGGGCCGAGGGCAAGGCGACCGAACTCGCCAACCGCGAAGGCGTGGATATCCGGTACTACTCGGTGATCTACCAGGCCATCGACGAGATCGAGAGCGCGCTCAAGGGCATGCTCAAGCCCATCTACGAAGAGGTGGAGCTGGGCCGGGCCGAGATCCGCGCCATCTTCCGCTCCTCGAAGATCGGTCTCATCGCCGGCTGCATGGTCACCTCGGGCAGCGTCAAGCGCAATGCGAAGGCCCGTCTGCTGCGCGACAACGTGGTGATCGCCGAATCCACGACGATCAACTCGTTGCGCCGGGAGAAGGACGATGCCACCGAGGTCCGCGAGGGCTTCGAATGCGGTATGACGCTGACCTACTCCGATATCAAGGAAGGCGACATCATCGAGGCCTACGAGTTGCGCGAGAAGCCGCGCGACTGAGCTGATGCGGACCGGGCGGAATTCCACCGCCCGGTCCGGTCATCGATATCGGCACAGCGGCGAACCGGCCCGTAGGGCGGTCCCGCCGGGCCGGAATGTCGCTATAACTGGGAGGTTGCGTGTACCTGGGTGCACTCGAATTCGACATCCTGCTGGGTGATGTGCACTCGTTGAAGGAGAAGCGTTCGGTGATCCGGCCGATTCTGGCCGAACTCCAGCGCTTCGGGGTGAGCACCGCCGAGGCGGGGGAACACGACCGGTATCGCCGCACCCTGCTCGGGGTGGCGATGGTGTCGGCCGGAATGGACCATCTGACGGCCGTGCTGGATCGATGCGAACGGCATGTCGCGGCACGCCCGGAGTTACAGTTGCTGGCAGTACGCCGGCGCGTCTTCGGGCCCGAGGACTGACCGGCCGCGAGTGATATCAGCGGTGGCCGCGGTCCGCGCGGCACTGTCGTGCGGACCGTCCCACCGTCGCTGAACAGGGAAAGGAGCGGCCATGGTGGATCAAGCCAGGGCACGCCGGCTCGCCAAGCGGATCTCCGCGATCGTAGCCACGGCAATCGAATACGAAATCAAGGATCCGCGGCTGCGTTTCGTCACCGTCACCGATGCGCGCGTGACCGGTGATCTGCACGATGCGACGATCTTCTACACAGTGATGGGCGAAACCGTCGACGCCGAACCAGACTACGCGGCCGCAGCCGCCGGCCTCGAGAAGGCAAAAGGGGTGCTGCGGTCCAAGGTGGGCGCCGGCACCGGGGTGAAATTCACCCCGACCCTCGGCTTCGTGCTCGATACCGTGCCCGACGCGGCGCGCCAGATGGAGGATCTGCTGGCGCGGGCGCGGGCCGCCGACGACGAAGTCGCGCGGGTGGCCGCCGAGGCCACCCCGGCGGGCGAGGCGGACCCGTACAAAGCCCCCCGCGACGACGACTGAGTCGCCGATATGACCACAACCGGTGCCGCTGCCGATTTCACCGCGGCCGTCGGGGCGCTGGACAGTGCGCGTTCGGTGACCGTCCTGTGTCATATCCAGCCCGACGCCGATACCCTCGGCAGCGGTCTGGCGCTGGCTGCGGTACTGGACCGCCGCGGTGTTCCGGTACGGGTGTCGTTCGCCGAACCGGCCGAGCCGGCCGCCGGACTGCGCACCCTGCCGGGGTTGCGGTTCCTGGTGCCGCCCACCGAGGTGCCGGCCGAGGTGGATCTGCTGGTCACGGTGGACTGCGGCAGCGTGGGCCGGCTCGGCGCACTTGCCGACCGGCTGCCCGGCGCGTCGCGCACGTTGGTGATCGACCATCATCGGTCCAACACCCGGTTCGGGGAGATCAACCTGATCGATCCCGACGCGGTGTCCACCGCCAGCGTGATCACGGCGCTACTGGACGCATGGGGGGAGCCCATCGATGCCGGAATCGCCCACTGCCTGTTCGCCGGGCTGGCCACCGACAGCGGGTCGTTCCGCTGGGTGACCCCCGGGACCCATGCGTTGGCCGAACGGTTGCTGGGCACCGGTATCGACGGTGCCGCCATCACCCGCACCCTGATGGACACCCATCCGTTCGCCTGGCTGCAGATGTTGTCGACGGTGCTCGCCTCGGCCCGGCTGGATCGCGCGGCGTGCGGCGGAACCGGGCTGGTCGCGGCTTTCGTCCTGGCCACCGATCTCGCGGAAGTGCGCCAGGAAGAGGCCGAGAGTGTGGTCGATATCGTGCGTGCGACCGCGGAGGCCGGTATCGCGGCCGTTTTCAAAGAGGCCCCGCCCACCGACGGACGGCGCCGCTGGACGGTATCGCTGCGGTCCAAGGACAGCGGGTCCGGTACCGGCGACGGCGCCGATGTCGCCGCGGTGGCCGCGGGGCTGGGCGGTGGCGGCCATCGCTACGCGGCCGGGTACACGACCTACGGCGAGCCGGCGGAAATTCTGGCGCAGTTGCGCACCGCCCTGGGCTAGCTCGCGAGCCACTCGACAGTTGAGGAGGCGCCCCCCTGCGCGCCCCGGGCCACCGGGCGCGTTCGCACGGCGCGAGTACGGATGGGAAGCCGACGATGCACACGGAGCTGACCGGGTCACCGGCCCCGGCGGTGGAGGCCGGGCCCCGGCGGATCCTGGGTCTGGCGCTGCCGACCCTGGGTGTGCTGGTGGCCGAACCGATCTACCTGCTGTTCGATCTCGCGGTGGTGGGCAGGCTGGGAGCGTCGGCGCTCGCGGGGCTGGCCGTCGGCGGCCTGATCCTCGCCCAGGTCAGTTCTCAGCTGACCTTCCTCGCCTACGGGACGACCGCCCGCTCGGCGCGCCGGCACGGCGCGGGGGACGAACCGGGAGCGGTCGCGGAGGGCGTACAGGCGAGCTGGCTGGCCGGCGGTATCGGGCTGGTGATAGTGCTGGTGGCGCAGGTGGCCGCGGTGCCGGTCGCCGGAGCCGTTGCGGGGGATGCGCAGATCGCGGCCGAGGCGCTGGCCTGGCTGCGGATCGCCCTGTTCGGGGTGCCGCTGATCCTGCTGTCCATGGCCGGGAACGGGTGGATGCGGGGTGTGCAGCAGACGCGGCGCCCCCTCACCTACGTGGTGCTCGGGCTGGGCCTGTCGGCGGTGCTGTGCCCGCTGCTGGTCCACGGCCTCGCCGGGCTGCCGCGGCTGGGACTGCCGGGTTCCGCGGTGGCCAATGTCGTGGGTCAGGCGGTGACGGGCGGGCTGTTCCTGAGCGCGCTCGTCCGGGCCCGGGTGCCGCTCGCGCCGCGGCTGCCGGTGATGTGGGCCCAGCTGGTGCTGGGCCGTGACCTGATTGCCCGCAGTCTCGCCTTCCAGGCGTGTTTCGTTTCGGCCGCCGCCGTCGCGTCCCGGTTCGGGGCGGCGTCGGTGGCGGCGCATCAGCTGGTCCTGCAACTGTGGAATTTCCTCGCGCTCACGCTGGATTCCCTGGCCATCGCGGCGCAGACGCTGGTGGGTTCGGCGCTGGGCGCCCGGAACGCGGCGGGAGCGCGGGCGGTGGCCCGTCGGGTGACCGGCTGGTCGGAGATATTCGCGCTGGGCCTGGCGGCCGCCTTCGCAGCGGGCGCGGTGCTGATTCCGCCGCTGTTCACCACCGACGCGGCGGTCCTGGACCGGACCGGCGTCGTGTGGTGGTACTTCGTGGCCATGATTCCGGTGGCCGGGGTGGTCTTCGCGCTGGACGGGGTGCTGCTGGGCGCGGGGGACGCCGCCTATCTGCGCACCACGACCCTGGGGGCGGCCCTGGTCGGTTTCCTGCCGGCGATCTGGTTGTCGCTGGCCTTCGATTGGGGGATCGGCGGAATCTGGTGCGGCCTGATCGCGTTCATGCTGTTGCGGCTGGCGGCGGTGAGCGCGCGGGCGCTGTCGGGGCGCTGGATCCGTGTCGGTGCCGTAATCCCGTCGTGAGCGGGTAACACGCGGCTGGTCCGGTACGGAGGTGCCGGGCGACGTAGGCGATATGCGAAGGTGGGTGTGGTGATACCCAAGTTGATGGCGGTGAGCGATATCCATGTCGGTCACCAGGGCAACAAACCGGTGGTCGAGGAGATCCGTCCCGATTCCCCGGAGGACTGGTTGATCGTCGCCGGCGATGTCGCCGAACGCAGCGACGATATCCGCTGGGCGTTGAAACTGCTGCGGGAGCGGTTCGCCACCGTGATCTGGGTGCCCGGCAACCACGAACTGTGGACCACCGCCAAGGACCCCGTGCAGATGCACGGGGTGGCGCGTTACGACTACCTGGTCTCGATGTGCCGGGATCTGGACGTGCTCACCCCGGAGGATCCGTTCCCGGTATGGACCGGCGCGGGAGCCGAGGCGCACGGCGGCGCGGTGACCATCGCTCCGCTGTTCCTGCTCTACGACTACTCGTTCCGGCCCGAGGGCGCCCGCACCAAGGCCGAGGGACTGGCCATCGCCCGGGAGCGCAATGTGGTGGCCACCGACGAATTCCTGCTGTCGCCGGACCCCTACCTCACCCGCGACGCCTGGTGCGAGGCCCGGCTGCGCGCGACCCGGCGCAAGCTCGACACCCTTCCCGAGGGCACCCCGCTGGTCTTGATCAACCATTTCCCGCTGCTACGCGAGCCCACGGATATGCTCTGGTACCCCGAGTTCGCGCTGTGGTGCGGAACCGAGCAGACCGCCGACTGGCATACCCGCTACAACGTGCTCTGCGCGGTCTACGGACATCTGCACATCCCGCGGACCACCTTCCATGACGGGGTCCGGTTCGAGGAGGTCTCGCTCGGCTATCCGCGGGAATGGCAAAAGCGCGGTAAGCCGGACAACCTGCTGCGCCAGATCCTGCCCGACCCGAAGTACGCCCCCGGCGATCTGAACGAGTGGGGCGGCCACTTCCGGGTCACACCCGAGATGGCGGCCGCCGCGGCGGAGATGCGGGCCAAGGCGCAGCGGCGGCGGGGGTTCGACTGAGATGGCCGGTCGTACCTCGCAGTTCCCGGCGGCGGCGCCGCACGTGGGCGGTGCCCGGCGTCGCCGGGCGCGCACCCAGTAGGCTCGGCGACGATGATCGAGACAATCCTGCCCGCCGATGTCGCCTCCGCCGAGTTGCTCGACTATCCGGAGGATCTGAAACCGCATCCCGCCGAGGAGCACCTCATCGCGAAATCGGTGGACAAGCGGCGACGTGATTTCATCGGTGCGCGGCACTGCGCCCGTCAGGCCCTGGCGCAGCTCGGCGAACCGGCGGTGGCGATCGGCAAAGGCGAGCGGGGTGCACCGGTGTGGCCGCGCGGAATCGTGGGCAGCCTCACACATTGCGACGGTTTCCGCGGAGCGGCGCTGGCCCACAAGATGCGCTACCGGTCGATCGGGATCGACGCCGAACCACACGACACCTTGCCCGAGGGAGTTTTCGACTCGGTGAGCCTGCCCGCCGAACGGGAATGGCTGCGCACCAGCGACTCCCCGTTGCACCTCGACCGCCTGCTGTTCTGCGCCAAAGAGGCCACCTACAAGGCGTGGTTCCCGCTCACCACTCGCTGGCTCGGTTTCGAGGACGCGCACATCACCTTCACCGTGGACGAGGCCACCGACAACACCGGCTCGGGGACCTTCCGCTCGCAGCTGCTGGTACCCGGGCAGACCGGTGACGGCGGGTTGCCGCTGACCTCGTTCGACGGGCGCTGGCGGATCACCGGCGGCTTCATCGTCACCGCGATCGCGCACAGCTGATGGCGGATCTGCTGGGCGGTCTGCTGATCGTCGACAAACCGGAGGGCCCGACCAGCCACGATATCGTGGCGAAAACGCGGAAATTGCTGCGCACCAAGAAGGTCGGGCACGCGGGCACGCTCGATCCCATGGCGACCGGGGTACTGGTGCTCGGGGTGGAACGTGCCACCAAACTGCTGGGACTGCTCACCCTCACCACGAAGAGCTATACCGCGACCATTCGCCTGGGCCGGTCCACCACCACCGACGACGCGGAGGGTGAGGTGCTCACCGGCACGGCGGCCGATGGTATCGACGACGCCGAGATCGCGCGGGTAATCGCCACACTCACCGGTGAGATCCGGCAGGTGCCGGCCACCGTGAGCGCGATCAAGGTCGGCGGGGAGCGCGCCTACGCTCGGCACCGGGCCGGCGAAGAGGTGAAACTCGCGGCGCGTCCGGTCACCGTTTCCCGGTTCGAGGTGCTGGCGCGGCGCGACCTTCCGGACGAGGGCCTGGTCGATCTGGATGTAGTGGTCGATTGCTCGTCGGGCACCTATGTGCGCGCACTCGCCCGCGATCTGGGTGCGGCGCTCGGGGTGGGCGGCCATCTGACCGCATTGCGGCGGACCCGGGTCGGTCCGTTCACGCTGGAGCACGCCCGCACGCTGGAGGAGCTGGCCGAGGACCCGGTGCCCGGTTTGGACATCGATGCCGCGGTGGCTCTGTGCTTCCCGCATCGCACGATCGATGCCGCCGAGACGGAGAAACTGCGGGACGGGCGCTGGCTGGAGCCGGTCGGGACAGCGGGGGTATACGCCGCCCGCACCGCGGACGAGAAGGTGATCGCGCTGCTCCAGGAGAAGGGCAATCGTGCCTCGCCGGTCCTGGTGGTGCGGCCGCGGGGCCTGATCGACTGATCGTCGACAGTCAGCCGGGGATCGGTTCGGCGGCGGTGTACCGGCCGCGCAGCCGCTGGACCGCGTCGTCCATATGGTCACGCAGGAGCCGGTGTACCCGGGGCGCCGCGGCGGCACCGATCGCCTCGCGCAACGTCACGTGCTCCTGCGCCTGGACCCCCAGGTCCGGGTAGGTGGTCTGCAGGGCGCCCAGGCACATCCGGGTCTCGATCAGCAGTGTGCGCGCCGCCCGGACCAGCCGTGGGCTGCCGGCGGCCGCCACCAGTGCCTCGTGGAACTGCCGGTCGGCATCGGAAACGCCCGCGGCGTCCCCGGCCTCGGCCCGGTCGAGCATGGCCTGCACACTCGGCCCCAGTGCCTCGTAGGCGATCTCCCGGCGGCCGTCGAGGATGAGGGTGAGCGCTCCGCCTTCGATGGCGGTGCGCGCACGGTAGATATCGACCACATCGGCGAGAGTCAGCTCGATGACGAAGATGCCGCGATTTCGGATACTGCGCAGCAATCCTTCCGACACCAGGCGCTGCATGGCTTCCCGGACCGGCCCCCGGGAGACCCCGAACTGCGCGGCCAGATCGGCCTCGCCCAGCTGGGCGCCCGGTTCCAGCGCGCCGCGCACGATCGCCTCGCGTAGTTTGTCCGCGATCACTTCGGCGGTGGACCGCTGATCGACCGGTTCGAAATCAACCACCGACATGTTCAGACCCTTCCGCGAACAATGCGCCCAGCGACGACGATATCGGGGTTGCGCCGACGAGCCGCAATCCTTCCCAGATGGTGACCTGGTTCGCGGTGAGCACCGGTTTGCCCAGCGCTTCTTCCAGCCGCGGCAGTACCTCGAGCGTGTGCATGGCGGTATCGGGGATCAGTAGTGCCTGCGCGTCGGGGTGGTCGTTCGCGACGGCGAGTTCGAGTACCTGCTCGCCGGTGAGCGTGCCGACCTCCGCCGCGGTTTCGATACCCGCGCTCCGGAACGCGACGACCTCGATCCCGGCGTCGGCCAGGAAATCGGCGAACAGCCGTGCGACCTCGTCCGGGTAGCTCGCCGCCACCGCCACCTTGCGCACACCGAGCGCTCGGGCCGCCGAGACGAAGGCCCAGCTGGTGCTGGAGGCGGGTACGCCCGCGGCGTCCGCCAGCCCGCGAACCTGTTCGCGGGCCCCGTCCGGGCCGAAGACGAAACTGCCCGAGGTGCAGGCCCAGACGACCGCGTCGGGTTGCCGGGCGGCGAGCTGCTCGGCTCCGTGCCGGAGTTTGTCCGGGCTGCCCAGATCCAGCAACTCGGGGATCGCGTGCAGGTCGGTGCCATAGATATGGGCCACCGGCAGCCGGACGCCGAGCAGCGTTTCCGCGCGTGGGTAGTCGTCCTCGGCGGCGTGGTCGGGATAGATGAAACCGATCGTGGGTGCCGTCATGGGTTCTCCGTTCCTGGATCGGGTTCTGCCGGGGTCCGGCATGGTCAGAACACCTCCAGCAGCCATCGGCCGGGGCCCATCATGGGCAGTTTCATCCGGCCGAGACAGGCCCACATGGTGAGCTGGTTGGCGGTGAGAATCGGCTTGCCCAACGCCTTTTCCAGAGGTTCGATGATGTCGTAGGTGGGCAGGTTGGTGCAGCTGACGAAAATGGCCTCGGCCTGTGGGTCGTCGGCGCCGATGATCCGTTCGGCGATGGTGCGGTAGTTGACTTTCCAGATACCGCCGCCCAGGCCCAGGTGTTCGGAACGGACCACTGTGCACCCGGCCTCGTCGAGGAAATCGCGCAGTTTGCCGGTGAGCACTTCGTCGTAGGGGGTCATGATCGAGATCCGGCCGATGTCGAGATGGCGGACGGCCTCGAGCAGCGCGCCGGAGGTGGTGACGGCGTTCGCGGCCCCGGCGCGGCAGATGGTGTCGCGCAGCGAGCGTTCGTAGTCGATGCCCTTGATGAAACTGCCCGAGGTACACAGATAGGCGACGACCTCGGGTTCGACATGCAGCACATTGCGCGTGGCTGCGGTCAGATGCACCGCGTCGGAGACCAGTTCGGCCATGGCCAGCGAGACCGGCACCGGTTCGTACGGTGTCCGGGCCAGGTGCAGGCTCACCTCCAGCGGTGCCCAGCGCCAGAGTTCGCGCTCGAGCGCCAGATCGAACGGTGCGATGACACCGATGCCCCGCTGCGCGACCGGGCCCTCCATATCGGGAAAATCGAACTCCACTGCGGCCCCTCTCGCACTCAGCCGGGAAGACCTCCGAGAACGATCGGATTGTTGACAATCATACGATGTGACCATACCGTGTCAATATGGAATCGGGACCGATTGTCACCGTTGTGCACAGTGGCCGTCCGCCCGATCCGGCCCTCATGGCGCCGGTGAGTGCGCGGGCCACTGTGCGGTACACCGACTCCGCCGGATTGGCGGACGCGCTACCCGGCGCCCAGGTGCTCTTCGTCCACGACTTCCAGACGCGCGCGCTACCCGCCGCGTGGCCGGCGGCCGATCGGCTGCAGTGGATCCATGTCGCCGCGACCGGTGTCGATACCGTGCTGTTCCCCGAAGTGTGCGCAAGCGACGTGGTCGTCACCAACACCCGGGGCGTTTTCGACACCGCGATCGCCGAGTACGTCCTCGGACAGATCCTCGACTTCGCCAAGGATCTCACCGGCTCTCACCGCTTACAGCAGCAACAGATTTGGCAGCACCGCGAATCCGAGCGTATCGCGGGCGCCACCGCGCTCGTCGTCGGCACCGGGGCGATCGGCCGGGCCATCGCCGGACTGCTGCGCGCCACCGGGATGCGGGTACGCGCGGTCGGTCGCCGGGCTCGCCACGCCGATCCGGATTTCGGCGTCGTGACCACCGATCTCTACTCCGAATTGCCCTGTGCCGATTATGTGATCGCCATCGCCCCGCTCACCGACCGCACCCGGCATATGTTCGATGCCCGCGCGTTCGGCGCCATGAAACCCCACGCCCGCTTCATCAATGTGGGCCGCGGCGAACTCGTGGTGACCGACGACCTGGTCGCCGCCCTGCGTTCGGGTGGAATCGCCGGCGCCGCGCTGGACGTGGTGGACCCGGAACCGCTACCGTCCGGCCATCCGCTGTGGACCCTGCCCACCGCGCGGATCACACCGCACAATTCCGGTGACTTCATCGGCTGGCGCGCCGAGATGGTTTCCGCGTTCGCCGCCAACTTCGACCGCTGGTCGACCGGCCGTCCGCTGGACAATGTCGTCGACAAAACGCTCGGGTACGTGCCCGGCTGAAGGAGGGCCCAAGATGAGCCGACCCGAGACCCCGCGACCGACCGACCCTGTCGAGATGACCGCGGTGGAACTGGTCTCGGCCTATGCCGCCGGGACGCTGTCCCCGGTCGAAGCGACCGAGGCCGTACTCGCGGCCATCGCCGCCCGCGATGCCGATATCAACGCCTATTGTCTCGTCGATCCCGACCGGGCGTTGGTGCAGGCCAAGGAATCAGAGGCCCGCTGGCAATCCGGGCACGTCCGCGGCCTGCTCGACGGTGTACCGATCTCGATCAAAGACATCTTCCTCACCGAGGACTGGCCCACCCGGCGCGGCTCGCTAAGCATCGGCCCGGAGGGTCCGTGGCCGGTGGACAGTCCTGTCGCCGCGCGGGTGCGGGAGGACGGGATGGTGATGGTCGGGAAGACGACCACACCCGAGATCGCCTGGAAGGGCGTGACGGACAGTCCGCTCACCGGGATCACCCGCAACCCCGTCGACCCCACCCGGACCGCGGGCGGATCCTCCGGCGGTAGCGCCGCGGCGGTCGCCGCCGGGATGGGTCCGGTTTCGGTGGGTACCGACGGCGGCGGCAGCGTGCGCATCCCGGCCGCGTTCTGCGGCATCGTCGGATTCAAACCCACCCACGGCCGCATCCCGCTGTATCCGGCCAGCCCTTTCGGCCCGCTCGCCCACGGCGGGCCGCTGACCCGCACGGTCGAGGACGCGGCACTGCTGCTCGATATTCTCTCCCTCCAGGATCCACGCGATCCCACCGCGCTCGCGCCCACGCTGACCACCTTCCGCGGCCAGATCCAGCGCGATGTCCGTGGCGTGACCGCCGCCTATTCGCCGACGCTGGGCTACGTGCGGCCAGATCCGGAAGTCGAGGCGATCGTGTCGGGGGCCGTGGACGCACTCGAGACCGCCGGGCTGCGTGTCTCGGTCACCGACCCCGGTTTCCCCGACCCGCGCGACGCCTTCGACGTGATGTGGGCCGCGGGGGCCGCGGCGATGCTGGCGACCTTCCCGGCGGGTGCGCGCGAGAACGCCGACCCCGGCCTGCGTCGGGTCTGGGAACACGGTGAAACCCTCACCGCGACCGACTATCTCGACGCCCGCGCGGTGGCCGCCCAGGTGGCGATCACCATGGGGACGTTCCACACCGCCTACGACATTCTCCTCACGCCCACGGTGCCGATCACTGCGTTCGAAGCCGGCCATGACGTGCCACCCGGCAGCGATATGTCGGATTGGCCGGATTGGACGCCCTACACCTACCCGTTCAATCTCACCCAGCAGCCCGCGCTCAGCATTCCGGCCGGGCGAACGCGCGACGGTATGCCGGTGGGGTTGCAGATCGTCGGCCCCCGGCACTCCGATGATCTGGTTCTCGCGGTAGGGCGGTTCGCGGAGGCGGTGTTGTCCGCGCGCTGAACGAGCAGGCCGCGATATGCCGTGCCGATCATTCTGGTGCGGTCGAGCCACTATGGCGATTATCGCAGCGATGCGACCAGTGTGAGCAACCCTGTGGCCAGGGCTCTGGTCGAGATCAGGCGCTCTTCGACCCGCTTGACCAGGAGTGAGTCCGAAGGCTTCGCCGATATGGGCACGGGTGCGTCCGAGTTCGTCCTGCGGGGGCCGGGCGAGAAGACGGAGCGGCACCGGACGACGTGGACTTCCCGTCCCCGAGTGAACTCGCCGCACTGGTCGGCGACGATCCCGGCCTCGGAAAGACTCCGATGGCGGGATCGACCTGGCACGGGGTGAAGCTGCTCGGGTGAGGCGGGCAGTCCACCCGGGCGTTGTCTTCGACCGAGTTCACGCTGCTGCGGTATTTCATGGTGAACGCGGGCACGGTGCTGCCCCTGATATGTACCGTCCGCGCGCTCGGTGCCTAGGTGGCCTCCGGCTCTCGGGCCCGGGCGAAGGCGAGGGTTTCGCCGGCCACCCCGTGCAACCAGAGGGCGTTGCAGGCGGTGGCCAGTTCCGGCAGGCCCTCCTCGATGGTGGCGAAGACATTGCCGGGTACCCAGCCCAGATCGCCGTTGATGAGCAGGTTGTTGCGACCGTAGAACACGGCGAGATCGGTGGCGCCCTGATCGTGGTGGGCGGTCGACCCGGGTTCGTACCCATAGGCCGGATTGCCGATCTCCCAGGGCTCGAAGTCGAACAGGCAGACATCACCCGGGATCGGGGTGACCGTGGGATTCTCCCGGCGCGGGGCGCCGGGGATCCGGGGCACCAGCGTGTACAGCTCGTTGCGAGCGTATTTGGCGTGGAAGGCATCCCCTTCCTGAGGGAGGGCCTCCCATACCGCGGCGCAGGTACGTGGCGCCTCGTCGTCGAGGAGACGGGCACGGCAGGTGAGTCCGGTCTTGGTGAGGGTGATCGTGATGTAGCGGGCCATCGATCCGTCCTGGGCGTCGTACGGGTGGGGCCGGCGACGATGCCGGAGATTTCGCGGGTCAGCTGTCCAGTTCGGCGAGGACCTCCGACCAGATGGTCAGGGCGTCGGCGATTTGGGCTTCGGACACGATGAGCGGCGGGATCATCCGCACCACGTTCATATGGGCCCCGCAGGTCAGCAGCAACAGGCCTTTGGCGGCGGCCAGTTGCTGTGCGGCAGTGGCGGTTTCCCGGTCTGGGGTGCCGTCGGGGGTGGTGAATTCCGAGCCCACCAGCAGGCCGAGACCCCGGACGTCGCCGACGGCTTTCGTTTCGGCCGCGCGCACACCGGCCAGCAGCTGTTCACCGCGGACCGCCGCGTTCGCGACCAGCCCTTCCGACTCGATCACCTCCAGGGTGGCCAGTGCGGCCGCGCAGGCCACGGCGTTACCGCCGTAGGTGCCGCCCTGCGATCCGGGCCAGGCCTTGCCCATGAGCTCGGCCGAGGCGGCGATTCCGGAGATGGGGAAGCCGCTGGCCAGACCTTTCGCCATGGTGATCACATCGGGGCGGACGTCGAAATGCTGATGACCGAAGAATTTTCCGGTGCGGCCGAAGCCGGTCTGGATCTCGTCGAAGACGAGCAGGATGCCGTAGCGGTCGGCGCGTTCGCGCAGCCCCTGGAAGAACTCGCGCGTGCCGGGAATGTAGCCGCCCTCGCCGAGTACCGGCTCCACGATGAACGCGGCTGTTTCCGCGGGGGAGGTGAGGGTGGCGAAGATGTAGTCGAGTTCGCGCAGCGCGAAGGCGGTGGCCTCGGCTTCGGTCCAGCCGTACCGGAAGGCGGTGGGGAAGGGCGCCACATGCACACCCGACATCAGGGGGCTGAAACCGGCCGAGAAGCGGGTGCCGGAGGTGGTCATGGTGGCGGCAGCGACGGTGCGGCCGTGGAAACCGCCGTGGAAGACGATCACATTGGGCCGGCCGGTGGCCTGCCGGGCAAGCCGCAGTGCCGCTTCCACGGCTTCGCTACCGGAGTTGGAATAGAAGACCGAGTCGAGTCCCTCGGGCAGCACCGTGCCCAGACGTTCGGTCAGTTCCAGCATCGGGCGGTGCATCACGGTGGTGTACTGGCCGTGGATCAGCTTGCCGACCTGTTCCTGAGCCGCCGCGACGACCCGGGGATGGCAGTGGCCCGTACTGGTGACGCCGATACCGGCGGTGAAGTCGAGAAACCGGCGGCCGTCGACGTCGTAGAGGTAGCAACCGGCGCCGTGATCGACGGTGACCGGTGTGGCCTGTTTCAGGATCGGGGAAAGTTCGGCCATGATGTTCCGCCTCCCGGGACAGTCGGTGCGGCGCGCCGGACCGACGGGTGTGCGAGGCCGAGTGGAAGCCACTCGGAAAATTGTCGGATTGTTGACAATATGAATAGCACGGCGGCGCTGCCCGCGGCAATGGTTACGCCGTGCGCGTCGGTTGTCTATCTCCTCCGCCGGCCTGTCGTGGTCCCGGCGTGTCGCACGGCGATCCACTCTGTGCGCCCCGGTCGTCCGGTGGGGCCGGGGCGCGCCCTGATCACTCTCGGAGCCAGATGGCCTCGGCGGCGATACTGCCCAGATCTGTCACCGATTCCTCACGCCCGATCCGCACCGCGATGGTGCCCGCGAAATCTCGCCGCTCCACCACGACGATCACCGTGTCCAGGGAGATGCCCACCGAATCGAAATACCGCAGCATCTCCGGATCGGAATCGGAGATACGGGCCACCCGACCCGACTCGCCGGCCTCGAAATCGATCAACCGGCGCGCGGGCGGAGTGGGCACCGCACCGTCCACCGACGGGATCGGGTCGCCGTGCGGATCCCGGTCCGGGAAACCGAGTTTCGCGTCGATCCGGGCCATCAGCAGATCCGAGACCGCGTGTTCGAGGATCTCCGCCTCGTCGTGCACCTCGTCCCAGCCGTAACCCAGCTCGCTCACCAGGAAGGTTTCGATCAGGCGGTGCCGGCGCACCATATCGATGGCGGCGCGGCGGCCCTCCTCGGTGAGGGTGATGGATCCGTAGCGGGCGTGCTCGACCAGGCCCTGGTCCGATAGTTTGCGCACGGCCTCCGACACCGTCGACGCGGAAACGCCGATCCGCTCGGCGAGCAGTTTGGTGCTCACCCGTTCTTGTGACCACTCCTGGGCGGTCCAGATGACTTTCAGATAGTCCTGGGCCACCGACGACAGCCCCGGAGCGACCGATTCCCCGGCGTCGGCGAGGTCCCGTCGGGTGGCGATATCTCGTTTTCCGGGCACAATCACGAGCTTAAGCATTCCCTGGGCGATCTACCTAGATGGCGCTGTCGGGCGGAGTCCATCCATAGCCGGCGCATGGCCGGAGCGCAAGCGAAGGTACCCACCGTGCGCAGTCTCCGGGAAACCCGGCGTTCGCCCGGATGTTGCGCAGTCGAACACCGGTCGCACCCGAATACGGTACGGCCGCATGTTTGCGTAGGCTTGGCGTCTGTGCAGAGGTGGCGAAGTCTCGACGACGTACCCGCGGACTGGGGGCGGTGCGTTCTCACGATCGGCGTGTTCGACGGTGTTCATCGCGGACACGCGCAGTTGATCAGCCGTGCGGTGAAGTCCGCTGCCGCGCGTGGTGTCCCGGCGGTACTGATGACTTTCGATCCGCACCCCATGGAGGTGATCCGGCCCGGTTCCCATCCCGCGCAGCTCACCACGCTCACCCGCCGCGCCGAACTCGCCGAGGAACTGGGCGTCGACGTCTTCTGTGTCATGCCCTTCACCCACGACTTCATGAAGCTCACCCCGGGCGAGTACGTGCACGACCTGCTGGTGGAGCGGTTGCATGTCAGCGAAGTGGTGGTCGGCGACAACTTCACCTTCGGTAAGAAGGCCGCGGGCACCGTGGACACCATGCGCGAGCTCGGCGGCCGGTTCGGCTTCGAGGTCGACGGGGTCACGTTGCTGGGCGAACACGCCGTCACCTTCTCCTCCACCTACATCCGCGCCTGTGTAGATGCCGGCGATATGGCCGCCGCCGCCGAGGCGCTGGGCCGTCCGCACCGGGTCGAGGGTGTGGTGGTGCGCGGCGACGGTCGCGGCCGCACGCTGGGTTTTCCCACCGCCAATGTCGCGCCGCCCATGCATGCCGCCATCCCGGCCGACGGGGTCTACGCGGGATGGTTCACCGTGCTGGGCCCCGGGCCGACCATCGGCACCGTGACTCCAGGGGAGCCCGTGATGGCCGCCATCTCGGTCGGCACCAACCCCACTTTTTCCGGGCGGGCCCGTACGGTCGAGGCCTATGTCCTGGACCGCGAGGCCGATCTCTACGGGCAGCACGTGGCCGTGGATTTCGTGGATCATCTGCGCGGTATGCGGAAATTCGATTCGGTCGACGAACTGGTCGCGGTCATGGGCCGGGACGTGGACACGACCCGCAAGGTCCTCGGTTCCGGAAGCTGATCGCGGCCCGGCGCGGGTGGGTGGGATCGGCTCGGGTAAGGTGGCCCGTCGGGTCTGCTGCGGTCCGCGGCGGCGCCCCACCCGGTTATCCGGCCGGACCACGACGGTGCACGCCTCGGGCGAGCCCGCCGGTGGCGCGGTCACCGGGCCAATTGCGCGCGGAACTGAGAAATAGGAGTGGATGCCCCATGGCGTTGACCACCGAGCAGAAGAAGTCGATCCTCGCGGAGTACGGTCTGCACGAGACCGACACCGGTTCGCCGGAGGCGCAGATCGCGCTGCTGTCGAAGCGGATCTCCGAGATCACCGAGCACCTCAAGGTGCACAAGCACGATCACCACACCCGGCACGGTCTGATGGCGCTGATCGGCCGCCGCAAGCGGCTGTCGAAGTACCTGCAGGACAAGGACATCAACCGGTACCGCAGCCTGATCGAACGCCTCGGCCTGCGCCGCTGATCGATCTTGAACACGCCCGGTTCCACGAGCCGGGCGGTACGTATGCCGACGGGGCGCATACAATCGCCTCGTCGGCATTTTCGTGTACCGGGTAGCCGGGCACGGAACGACAGAACCAGCCGTGCACACCCGCGCTCGTGGCGTCGGTCTTCGGTAGTGGCTTTTCGGCCCGGACACAGATGCGCCGGAGAGCTTCGATCGATGACCGCCTCCGCGTCGCCGGCTCCAAGGGGAGCCCGGCCGGGTGTACGCGCCGCAGCACGAATACGGCCACCGCTGACCCCGACGGTCACCGCGGTTCCGCCGACGCGCCGCGTTCGAACCTGGTACGGCTGACACAGCCGGATCGCGCCACTTCGGCGCCTGGATCCGGCGAGACGAGAGGTTGAGAACAGAGATATGCCAGAAACGATTGAACGCTCGAACAGCTCGGCCATCGAGGTCGAACCGGGTGTTTTCGAATCCGTCGCGTTGATCGACAACGGCGCCTTCGGCACCCGCACGATTCGCTTCGAAACGGGCCGGCTCGCGAAACAAGCCGCCGGATCGGTCGTCGCCTACCTGGACGACGAGACCATGCTGCTGTCGGCGACCACCGCCGGTAAGCACCCCAAGGACCAGTTCGATTTCTTCCCGCTGACCGTCGATGTCGAAGAGCGGATGTATGCCGCGGGCCGGATCCCCGGTTCGTTCTTCCGGCGTGAAGGCCGCCCCTCCACCGACGCGATCCTGACCTGCCGCCTGATCGACCGGCCGTTGCGTCCGTCGTTCGTCGACGGCCTGCGCAACGAGATCCAGGTCGTGGTGACGGTGCTGAGCCTGGATCCGAAGGATCTCTACGACGTGGTCGCGATCAACGCGGCTTCGGCGTCCACCCAGATCGCGGGTCTGCCGTTCTCCGGGCCGGTCGGCGGCGTGCGGGTCGCGCTGATCAACGATCCGGCGGCCGGGACCGCCGCCGGTGGCCAGTGGGTGGCCTTCCCGACCAACGAGCAGCTGGAGAAGGCTGTTTTCGATATGGTCGTGGCCGGCCGGGTCACCGGAACCGGTGATGTCGCGATCATGATGGTCGAGGCCGAGGCCACCGAGAACGTCATCGCCCTGATCGACGGTGGCGCCCAGGCGCCGACCGAGACCGTGGTCGCCGAGGGCCTCGAGGCCGCCAAACCGTTCATCGCGCGGCTGTGCCGGGCCCAGCAGGACCTCGCCGCGCTGGCGTCCAAGCCCACCGAAGAATTCCCGCTGTTCCCGCCCTACGCCGACGACGCCTACGCCGCCGTCGACGAGGCCGCGAACGCGCCGCTTTCGGAGGCGCTGGGCATCGCCGGTAAGCAGGAGCGCGAAGAGAAGATCGACGAGATCAAGCTCGACGTGCTGTCGCGGCTGGGCGAGGCGTTCGAGGGCCGGGAGAAGGAACTGGGCGCCGCGTTCCGCTCGGTCACCAAGAAGCTGGTCCGCCAGCGTATCCTCACCGACGGTTTCCGGATCGACGGTCGTGGTCTGGCCGATATCCGGGCGCTGTCGGCCGAGGTCGCCGTGGTGCCGCGGGCACACGGTTCGGCGCTGTTCGAACGTGGTGAAACCCAGATCATGGGTGTGACCACCCTCGATATGGTCAAGATGGCGCAGCAGGTCGATTCGCTCGGCCCGGAAACCTCCAAGCGCTATATGCACCACTACAACTTCCCGCCGTACTCCACCGGTGAGACCGGTCGCGTCGGTTCGCCCAAGCGCCGCGAGATCGGCCACGGCGCGCTGGCCGAGCGGGCGCTGATCCCGGTGCTGCCGAGTCAGGAAGAGTTCCCCTACGCGATCCGGCAGGTGTCGGAGGCGCTGGGCTCCAACGGTTCGACCTCCATGGGTTCGGTCTGCGCATCGACCCTGTCGCTGCTCAACGCCGGCGTGCCGCTCAAGGAGCCGGTCGCCGGTATCGCCATGGGCCTGGTGTCGGACACCGTCACCAACTCCGCCGGTGCGCAGGAGGTCCGCTATGTGGCGCTGACCGATATCCTCGGCGCCGAGGACGCCTTCGGCGATATGGACTTCAAGGTCGCCGGAACCCGGGGCTTCGTCACCGCCCTGCAGCTCGACACCAAGCTCGACGGTATCCCCTCGCAGGTGCTGGCCGGTGCGCTGAGCCAGGCGCACGACGCCCGCACCACCATTCTGGACGTGATGGCCGAGGCCATCGCCACCCCGGACGAGATGAGCCCTTACGCCCCGCGGGTCACCGCCATCAAGATCCCGGTCGACAAGATCGGCGAGGTGATCGGGCCCAAGGGCAAGATGATCAACCAGATCACCGAGGACACCGGCGCCAACATCTCCATCGAGGACGACGGCACCGTGTTCGTCGGCGCCACCGACGGCCCCTCGGCGCAGGCGGCGATCGACGCGATCAACGCGATCGCCAATCCGCAGCTGCCCAAGGTCGGCGAGCGGTTCCTCGGCACCGTGGTCAAGACCACCGCATTCGGGGCGTTCGTCTCGTTGCTGCCGGGGCGTGACGGTCTGGTGCACATCTCCAAGCTGGGTAACGGTAAGCGTGTGGCCAAGGTCGAGGACGTGGTGAACGTCGGCGACAAACTGCGCGTGGAGATCGCCGATATCGACAACCGCGGCAAGATCTCGCTGGTTCCCGTCGACGAGACCGCCGACGAGGCGCCCGCCGATGCGGACGCGGCGCCGACCGAGTAGTACTGGTCGGGTGACGGAGCAGAAAACGACGACCCCCCTGCGCCCCAGCGGGCAGGGGGGTCCGTCATCGGTGTGGCGGATCGGCGAAACAGTCGATATCGACCACGGAGTACGGCGTACCGTCCTGCCGGGTGGTCTGCGCGTGGTGACCGAGCATGTACCCGGCGTGCGTTCGGCGTCCGTCGGCGTATGGGTGGGGGTCGGTTCGCGCGACGAGGGCCCGACCGTTGCCGGCGCCGCGCATTTCCTGGAACACCTGCTGTTCAAGGCCACGCCGAGCCGTTCGGCGCTGGATATCGCCGAGGCCATGGATGCCGTCGGCGGCGAACTCAATGCGTTCACCGCCAAGGAGCAGACCTGCTACTACGCCCATGTGGTGGACGAGGATCTGCCGCTGGCGGTGGATCTGGTCACCGATGTGGTGCTCAACGGGTTGTGCCGGGCGGCCGATGTCGATGTGGAACGACAGGTCGTGCTGGAGGAGATCGCGATGCGCGACGACGATCCGGAAGATCTCGTCGGCGACGCCTTCCTCACCGCGCTGTTCGGCGATCATCCGATCGGCCGGCCGATCATCGGCTCGGTGGAATCCATCGAAGGGATGCGCGCGGGCCAGCTGCGGTCCTTCCACCAGCGCCGCTATACCCCCGACCGGATGGTCGTCGCGGTCGCGGGCAATATCGAGCACGAGCACACCGTGGAACTGGTACATCGTGCGGTCGCCGGCCGGCTCGACCCCGGCGCACTGCCCGCGCCGCGGCGCGAGGGCCGGTTCCGTACCCGGCACGAGCCGAGGCTGACCTGGTCCAACCGGGACAGCGAACAGGCGCATCTGGTGTTCGGGGTGCGGGCCTACGGCCGCCACGAGGGACAGTTGCGGTGGCCGCTGTCGGTGCTCAACACGGTGGTCGGCGGCGGCCTGAGCTCCCGGCTGTTCCAACGGATCCGGGAGGAACGCGGGCTCGCCTACTCGGTGTACTCCAGCGTGGACACCTTCGCCGATACCGGCGCGTTCTCGGTGTACCTGGGCTGTCAGCCGGAGAATCTCGGCGAGGTGGCGACGCTGGCGCGCGGGGTGCTCGAGGAGATCGCCGCGGACGGTATCACCGACGCCGAATGCGCCCGGGCCAAGGGTTCGCTGCGCGGCGGGCTGGTACTGGGGCTGGAGGATTCGGCGTCCCGGATGAACCGGATCGGCCGCAGTGAGCTCAGCTACGGTAACCACCGCAGCGTGTCCGAGACGCTGGCCCGGATCGACGCGGTGACCACCGAGGAGGTCGGCGAGGTCGCGGCGGCATTGCTGTCCCGGCCGTTCGCCGCCTCGGTGGCGGGGCCGTATCAGCGGGTACGTGATCTCCCGGCGCCGGTCCGGCGGCTGGCCGCGAGCTGAAACGAGGCGGTTCGACACCCGAAGCGGCATCCGGGGTGTTCGTGACCGTGGAACGCGGCGGCCGCGGTGGCGTGCCGCGGCTGCTCGGGTGCCGTTCTCCCGGGGAATGGCCGGCGGGGTAGCGCTGTGGTGGCGAGCCGGCCACGTCGTTGCGGTCGACGTCAGTCGTCTCGGCGGGGGGCCGCGCGATTGGCGGCGCCGACCACGGAGTCCAGCAGGCCGGGCAGGGCCCGGTCGAGGTCGCCGGTGCGGAGTCGCTGGTGGGTCTGTCCGTCGATCATCAGGCGCTCGATGACACCCGCTTCGCGCAACACCTTGAAATGGTGTGTGGCGGTGGACTTGTTGATGACCTCGTAGAGGGCGGCGCAGCGTACGGCGTCGTCCGCGTTGTGCAGGCGGCGGACCATTTCCAGGCGCACCGGGTCCTGGAGTGCGGCCAGGACCACGGGGAGCGGGGCCACCGGGGTCGGGGTATCCGTGGTCGGTGTGGTCTGCGTCATGATCTACTCGCTCGGGTTTGATGATCATCGAACCTGGGTTTAGGCTCGATGCAGTTCGATCAACGTCAAACTTACCTGTTTCGGGGTTCTCATGGCAGCGACAGCGGCGGTACTCACCGACGACGCAACGATCCAACCCTGGGCCTACGGTCTGGTCCTCGGCGCGACAGGGGTCGCTCTCGGGGTTTCCGGCGTCCCGGCCCCGCTCTACGGCCTCTACGAACAGCAGTGGCATCTCTCCCCACTGACCACCACCGTCGTCTTCGCGGTCTACGCGATCGCGGCCCTCGGCGCCGTCCTCGTCTCGGGCCGGATCTCCGATGTGGTCGGGCGTAAACCCGTCCTGCTCGGGGCGTTCGCGGTGATGATCGCCGGTCTGGTGGTGTTCGTCCTCGCCGATACCGTGCCCATGCTGCTGCTCGCCCGCGCCCTGCACGGGATGGCCGTGGGCGCCACCGTGGTCGCGGGTGCGGCGGCGTTGCTCGACCTGCGACCGCATCGCGGCGCGCGCTCGGGTCAGCTCACCGGCGTCGCGTTCAATGTGGGCATGGCGGTGGCCATCATGGGCTCGGCATTACTGGCCCAGTACGCACCCCACCCGCTGCGCACACCGTATGTCGTGATCAGCATCGTCTGCCTGCTCGTCACCGCCGGGGTGCTGGCGCTGCGGGAACCACACGCAGCGCGGGTCGCCGGCCGGATCCGCATCGCCCGCCCTGCCGTACCCCGCGAGATCCGCGCGGACTTCTGGTTCGCGGCGATGGGGGTCATGGCGGCGTGGTCGGTACTCGGCGTGCTGTTGTCGCTGTATCCGTCGCTGGCCGCGCAGCAGACCGGGATCCACAACCTCGTGTTCGGCGGTGTCGTGGTGGCGGCGACCGCGACAGCGGCCGCGGTCGTCCAGTTGTTCGCCACCGCGATCCCGGCCCGGCGCGCGGCCATCGGCGGCGATATCGGAATGGCCGTCGCCCTCGGCCTGACCGTGCCCGCGCTCAGCACGCACAACTGGGTCGCGGTGCTGGCGGCCGGTGTCGTGCTCGGTGCCACCTTCGGTCTCGGGTTCGGCGGCTCGCTGCGCCACCTCTCGCATGTGGTGCCCGAACACCGGCGGGGCGAGACCATGTCGGCCTACTACCTGCTCGCCTACACCTCCATGGCGCTGCCGACCATCCTCGCGGGCTGGGCGGCCACCACCTGGGGTCTGCACACGGTGTTCCCCTGGTTCGTGGGCGTGGTCGCGGTGGCCTGCCTGGGCGCCGCGACGCTGGGATTGCGCCGCGGCGCCCGGTAGAGGGCTACGCCGGCCATCCCCCGTAGGGGACCGTGATCAACTCCAGGTAGTGACCGTTGGGATCGAGGAAGTACACCCCGCGCCCGCCGTCGTTGTGGTTGATCCGGCCCGCGGCTTTCTGTTGCGGGTCGGCCCAGTGCTCGAGACCGTAGCGCTGGATCTTGGCGTAGGCGGCGTCGAACTCCTGCTCCGAGACCAGGAACGCGTAGTGCTGGCCTTGGATCTCGGTGATGTGCGGCGGGACGTTCGCGAAATCGAACGTAACCCCGTTGCCGGTGACCAGTGGAATGAAATGGGCCCACGGGGCGCCCGGTTCCACGCCCAGGATATCGCCCCAGAATTCGGCCGATTCCCGGTTGTCACGGCATCCGACAATGGTGTGGTTGAACTGAACGGACAAAGGAATATCTCCTCGGGTCGTGCCGGTCCCGACCCCGGGCTCGGTACAAGGCGGCCAACGGGAGCACCGGCACGGCACCGAGAATAGTCCGAACCGGATCATGATCGAAAACCCAGCGCGGCCTACCGTGGTGACCATGAGAATTCGTGGGGCAGTCCTGGAACGGATCGGCGCGCCGGTGCCGTACGCCGAGTCGGCGCCGATCACCATCAGCGAACTCGATCTCGCCGAGCCGGGGCCCGGCGAGATCCTGGTGCGCATCGAAGCCGCCGGACTCTGCCACTCCGACCTCTCGGTGGTCGACGGCAACCGGGTGCGCCCGGTGCCGATGTTGCTTGGGCACGAGGCCTCGGGCAGAGTCGTCCAGGCCGGACCTGGCGCCGATCTGCCCGTCGGACAGCGGGTCGTCATGACATTCCTGCCGCGCTGCGGCGAATGCGCCGGATGCGCCTCCGGCGGCCGGACCCCGTGTATCCCCGGTAGCGCGGCCAACAACGCGGGCGAACTGCTCGGCGGTGGCCGGCGACTACACCGCGCCGGTGCCGAAGTGCACCACCATCTCGGAGTCTCCGGTTTCGCGACCCACGCGGTGGTGGACCGGCGTTCCGTGGTGCCGGTGGACGACGACGTGCCGCCGGAAGTCGCCGCCGTGCTCGGCTGCGCGGTCCTGACCGGTGGCGGTGCCCTGCTGAACTCGGCGAAACCGGCCGCGACCGACCGGGTCATGGTGGTGGGTCTCGGCGGTGTGGGTATGGCGGCGGTCCTGGTGGCGGTCTCCCTGGGAGTCCGGGAGGTCATCGCCGTCGACACGGTCCCGGACAAGCTGGCGCTGGCCCGCGAACTCGGGGCCGACAGCGCGTACCCGCCCGCCGAAGTCGCCGATCGCGGTATCCAGGCGGAAGTCGTCGTCGAAGCGGTCGGCTCCGCCCGGGCCTTCGAGAGCGCGGTCGCGGCCACCGCGCCCGGCGGTGTCACCGTGACGGTGGGCCTGCCCGCCCCTGATGCCCGCGCGACCATCTCACCTCTGGGTCTGGTGGCCCAGGGCCGCTCGATCGTCGGCAGCTACCTCGGCTCGGCGGTCCCGTCGCGCGATATCCCGGAATACGTCCGGATGTGGCGCGAAGGCCGGCTGCCGGTGGAGAAACTGATCTCCGCCCGGATCGGGTTGGCGGATATCAACAGCGCCATGGACGAACTCGCCGCCGGACACACCCTCCGTCAGGTGATCATCTTCTGAATTGTGTTTATTTGCGGCGCCTGCGGCGCCGCGGGTCGGGGCCCTGTGACCCCGATTCTTCCCTCCTGCGCTCAGTCGGTCCAGAATCGGGGGCGGGCCCCGACCATGGAGGTAGACCGTCCGGGATAGGCAGAAGGTGATGCTGTCGTGCGCTGCGGAACGGGCCACGTGGGTTGGACTGGATAGCGAGCGTTCTGATCGAAGCATCGAGTGCAGAGCCTCTCACCTGATACCGCGACGAATAGGCACACCGACCCGGTGCGGAGTTCAGCGAGGCCCACAAAGGGGCGAGGCCCGTCCCGCCCTTGGCCGGGGGTGCTCAACGGTCGCAATCTCTGGATGGCCCACCGCACATTGCCTGCGGCGAAGCCGCGAGTCTCGGGCGCTGAACGGCGGGACCAAGGGGACCTCGACCCCGCGCCGCCGAAGGCGGCGCAGATAAACACAGTAGGCTCGGATCGCAGTCGACGACGAACAGGGAGTGGCGAGGTGACTGAACCGATTCGGGTTGGCGTTCTGGGAGCACGGGGCAAAGTCGGCCAGGCCATCTGCGCGGCCGTCGAGGCGGCCGCCGATCTCGATCTCGTCGCCGCGGTCGACAAGGACGATTCGCTGAGCCGGTTCGTCGAAACCGGCACCCAGGTCGTTGTCGACTTCACTCATCCCGATGTGGTGATGGGTAATCTGCGGTTCCTGGTGGAGAACGGGATCCACGCGGTGGTCGGGACAACAGGGTTCGACGAGACCCGACTCGATCAGGTGCGGGGCTGGCTGGCGGGGCGGGCGGAGGTCGGGGTGCTGATCGCGCCGAATTTCGCGATCGGCGCTGTGCTGTCCATGCGATTCGCCGAACAGGCCGCCCGGTTCTTCGAATCGGTCGAGGTGATCGAGCTGCATCATCCGAACAAGGCCGACGCGCCGTCGGGTACCGCCTACCGGACCGCCGGGATCATCGCCGAGGCCCGGGAGAAGGCCGGCGCCGGACCGATCCCCGATGCCACCACCAGCGAACTCGAGGGTGCGCGTGGGGCGGAAGTCGGCGGAGTGCGGGTGCATTCGGTGCGGCTGGCCGGTCTGGTGGCGCATCAGGAGGTGCTGTTCGGGACCCAGGGGGAAACGCTCACCATCCGTCACGATTCGATCGACCGCTCGTCGTTCGCGCCCGGTGTCCTGCTCGGGGTGCGCCGGATCGGTTCCCGGCCGGGGCTCACCGTCGGCCTCGACCCGTTCCTCGACCTGTGAGCGATTCCGCCGGTACCTCCGGCCGCGACCGCGAGGTCGTGAAGATCGTCGCAATGGTGGCGGCGCTGGTGCTGGCTCTGGTCTTCTACTTCTTGTGGCTGGGCCGGATCGCGGTGGCGCTGCTGACCTCCGGCGAGGTCGCGGCCATCGCGCTGGGGGTAGGGGTGCTGATCCTGCCGCTGCTGGGGGTATGGATGGTGGTGTCCACCCTGCGGTCGGCGCTGGATCATCAACGGCTGGCCCGCCGGATCCACGACGAGGGCCTGGAACTGGATACCGCGGATCTGCCGCGTCGTCCGTCCGGCCGGATCGAACGCGCGGCCGCCGACGAACTGTTCCTCTCGGTGAAGAAGGAGTGGGAAGCCGACCCCGACAATTGGCGGGTGTCCTACCGGCTGGCGCGTGCCTACGACTGCGCCGGCGATCGTTCCCGGGCCCGCGACACCATGCGCCGCGCGGTGGAACTGGAGAAACGCGAGCGCCGCACCGGAGCCTGAACCGTCGCCGGGAGCCGTTAGGCTCGGCGCTGTGCCGAGGTTGCTGATCGTCCACCACACGCCGTCCCCACATATGCAGGCGATGTTCGAAGCCGTCCTGGCGGGGGCGACCGACCCGGAGATCGAGGGGGTGGACGTGGTCCGCCGGGCGGCATTGGCGCTCACACCCGACGAAATGCTGGCCGCCGACGGCTATCTGCTGGGGACGCCCGCCAATCTGGGCTACATGTCCGGTGCGTTGAAGCACGCGTTCGACACTTGCTATTACCCGTGCCTGGACAGCACCCGTGGTCGGCCGTACGGGCTGTACATCCATGGGAACGAGGGCACCGAAGGTGCCGAACGGGGTGTGGAATCGATAGCCACCGGACTGGGCTGGGTCAAGGCGGCGAATTCGGTCGTGCTGATGGGCAAACCGGCGAAGGACGATCTCGAGCGCTGCTGGGAGCTGGGCGCCACGGTGGCCGCCGGGCTGATGGGCTGATCCCGGCGGATATCGCCGCCCCTGGAATATGGGGCTGACCCCGCGAGCCGCCGACCGCCATACTGCTGGGACAGGGGTCGGGTCGGGGTGACGGGAGTGCAGAGGTGACCAACAGTGTCGCGCAGACGAGTGTGCCACGCCGGATCGGATTGGTGGAGGACCACGAATCGGTGGCGATCGGATTGGCCGCGATGCTCGGACCGGAACCGGATCTGAGGCTGGTCGCGACCGCGACCACGGTCGCCGGACTACTGGAGAGCCCGGAATGCCGTCCGGCAGACGGATGGTCGTTGGACCTGGTCGTACTCGATCTACGGCTCGCCGACGATTCCGTGCCCGAGGACAATGTGCGGGCGTTGCGGGAACACGGTGTCGAGGTGCTGGTGTTCACCGGCGCCGAGAATCCCTATCTGGTGCGTTCCGCGGCGCGGGCGGGAGTACTGGGTGTGCTCCGCAAATCGGCGGATGTGGCCACGGTGGTCGCGGCGGTACGCCGGGCCGCGTCCGGCGAGCAGGTGGTGACCACCGACTGGGCGGCGGCCATCGACGGGGATCCGCAGCTGTCCAGTGTGGGGTTGAGCCCCCGGCAGGAGGAGGTGCTCACCCTCTACGCTTCCGGGGAGAAAGCGTCCCGGGTGGCGCGGTTGACCGGATTGTCGGAGCAGACCGTCAACGACTACCTGGGTCGGATCCGGCAGAAGTACGCCGATGCCGGACGTCCCGCACCCACCAAGACCGACCTGTACAAACGGGCAGTGGAGGACGGTTGGTTGCCGGTCCCCGAACGCCGCCGGTGATGGACACAGCGGCGGCCCCGGCGACCGGCCCGGACGTGACGTGGGATCGGCCGGGCGGCGCGCAGTGGGCCCTGCGCACCGTGCTCGGCCCGCGGCCCGACGCCGGGCGCGACCCGGCCGCCGACCGGGTGCTGCGCGCGTTCGGCCTGGTGATCGGTTTGGTGGGCACGATCGCCGGGTTGTTCGAACTCCCCGAGATCATCGTGCAGTATCGGCTGGTCCCCTGGATCTGGGCCGTGGTGACCGTGCCGGTCGCCTTCGGCCTGCTGCCGGTGCTCGCGGTGGTGTCGCTGGTCGCCGAGGCGCGGGTGATCCGGCCGGTGGCGGGGGCGGCCGCACTCGGCTATCTCACGGCCATGTTCTTGGTGATGGCCTATTTTCCGCAGATCGAGGCGGCGCCGGGGCCGGTCTGGGTGTACCGCCTCCTCGTGATCGGCGTGCTGGCGGCGGCGCTGGCCTGGCCGCCGCTGCTCGCGGGCGGCTATCTGGTGGTGGCCGCGGCGTTGCCGGGCACGGCCCGGTACTTCTCGCTCGACGGCATCTCGTTGCCGCAGGTGCTCGACAGCTTCGCCCGCGACGCGGTCCTGTGCCTGCTGTTCCTGTGGTGTGTGGCGTATGCCCGCCGCGCGGGTGTCCGGGTGGACCGGGAAACGGTGCGGTCCAGTGAACTGGCGGCGGCGGTCGCGGGTGCCGCGGCCCGGGAACGGGAGCGGGCCAGGTTCGCGGCCCTGATCCACGACGCGGTGCTGTCCACGCTGCTGGACGCGTCCCGGGCCGCGGGTCCCTCACCGGTGCTGCGGGCGCAGGCCCAGCGCGCTCTCGATCAACTCGACGAGACCCGGATCGCCGAAGCCCAGCCGGAGGTCCTGGACGCCGATTCGGTGGCCGGATTCCTGCGCTCGGCAGTGCACGAGGTGAGCCGGGACGTCGAGTTCACGGCGCGGCGGGGTGCCGGCGGGGCCACCGTACGGGTGCCGTTACACGCGGCGGGCACGCTGGCCGCGGCACTTGCCGAGGCCACACGCAACAGCCTGCGGCACGCGGCCGTACCCGGCCGCGCCGTCCGGCGCAGTGTGGCGGTCACCGTCGGGGCGGGCGGATTGCAGGTCGTCGTACGCGATGACGGGGCGGGTTTCGATCCGCGGGCCGTTCCGGCGGATCGGCTCGGCCTATCGGTCAGCATCCTGGGCCGGATGCGGCAGCTGTCCGGCGGGGCCGGCTTCGTGGAGTCGGAGCCGGGGAAGGGAACCACGGTGACACTGATGTGGGGCGGCCCGGGGGAGGGCGGCGGTGTCTGAACGGGACAGCGAAACCGAACTGCGCGCACTGCTCGGGATGCGCGGGCGGGCCGGCTGGTTCTTCCTGGCCGGGCTCGCCACGACCATCACGCTGTACATGCTTCCGACGTTCCGCGTCGTACCGCCCGCGCAGGCCGGGCCGGCGCTGGCGGCGCTGCTGGTGGGCGCCGCGATCGCGCTGCTGGCGCCCGGGGAGCCGCTACCGCGGCCCGCCACCGTCGCCGTCCTGGTGGTCGGTCCCGCGGCCGTGGTGTCGACCAATCTGAACGTCTACGACGGGGCGATCCGGGAACCGTGGGCGGCCTTCGCGTTCTCGTATGTGCTGGCCGTGCTCGCGCTCCGCGGCCGGATCGGAGCGGCGTGGTCGGGTGCCGCCGCCGTGGCGGCGACGCTCGCGGTCGCCGATATCGTGCTGGATGTCGGTCTCGGCTCGCTGTTCGTGCCGATCATCGCGCTGTGCACATTGGCCGGGGCCTCGGTGTGCGCATTGATCCTGCGCCCGACGCAACGGTCACTGCGCCTGCTGCACGAGGACGCCGCGATGCGGGCGGCCGCCGAGGCGACCATGGCGGCAGAGCACTCCGAGCGCATTCGTCAGCTCACCCGGTTGGACCGGATCGCGCGGCCGGTCCTCGAACGTATCGCCCGCGGCGCCGAACTCTCCGACGCCGAGCGGGAGCAGTGCCGGCTGCTGGAGGCCGAATTGCGGGACAGCCTGCGCGCCCCGCAATTGATGACCGATCGTCTCGGTGCCGCGGCGCGTGCGGCCCGCTCCCGCGGAGTCGAGGTGCTGTTGCTCGACGATGGCGGCTTCACGGAGGTCCCGGAGGCGATCCGGGCGCAGGTCGTGCGGCTCGCGATCCAGGCTCTGGAGGCCGCCGCCGAGGGCGCGGTGACGGTCCGGGTGCTGCCCGCGGGTCGCCGCACCGTCGCGACAGTGCTGGTCAGCGCCCGCGAAGGTGATCGCCGCACCGATATCGCGGCTTCGGGCGAGGTTCTGGTATCGGATTGAGACCCGCGCTGTGCTGCCGGTGCTAGGACTGCTCGTCGCGTTTGGCGCTGCCGTAGCCGCCACGCATCTGGTCGCGCAGGGCGCCGGACACCACTGCCGACATCCACGAGTTCAACGACTGCCCGCTCTGCGCGGCGGCTTCCTCGGCGCGCGCCTTCACCTGTTCGACCAGGCGCAGGGTGACCCGGCTGATATCGCCGGTCATCTCCTCGAAGCTCGGGTTGTCGCCGGCCGGGGCGCGGCGCACCTCGATATCGGCCTCGGTGCCGTGCAGCGAGACACGCACGGTGCGGTCGCCCAGTTCTGCGCTGACGGTATCGGCGAGCTCGGTGAGGGCCGAGAGCAAGGTCAGCCGGGCCGAGTTCTCCACCGCCCCGGCCAGTGCGGCGGCCATGGCCTGCGTCTTCTCGTCACCCAGGGCGGCGGCGGCCACCAGGTCCTCGCGGATGCGGGCGGTGTATCGGGTCAGATCCATGACACCAGTGTGACGCCATGTTTGATGTCATTCAAGTACGGAAATGACGGCACAATGGCGGTATCATGCTGTCGGCCGTCGCTTCGGCAGTCGAGAACACAGACGAGGGTGTCGAGCCCTACCGGAGGACCGGGTAGCCTTTCTGACCATGACGAACGGTGAATCGACGCCCCCGGTGTTGAGCGCGTCCGGCACAGTAGGTGTCGCGATGGTGACCCCCTTCAGTGCCGAGGGCAAGCTCGACATAGACACCGGTGTCTCCTTGGCACATCGTCTGGTCGATCGGGGCGTCGACCTGCTCGCGATCTCCGGAACCACCGGCGAATCGCCGACCACCACCGAATCGGAGAAGGCGGATCTGCTGCGCGCGGTCGTCGACGCGGTCGGCAACCGGGCCACCGTGATCGCCGGCGCCGGAACCTATGACACGGCGCATTCGATCGAGTTGGCGCGCAACGCCCAGCGCGCGGGCGCACACGGCCTGCTGGTGGTGACCCCGTACTACTCACGGCCCACGCAGGAGGGCTTGTACGCGCATTTCACCGCGGTCGCCGATGCCACCGACCTACCGGTCACCCTGTACGACATTCCACCGCGATCGGTCGTTCCGATCGCCTCCGACACCATTCGCCGGCTCGCCGAGCATCCGCGGATCGTCGCGGTCAAGGACGCCAAGGGCGATCTGAACGCGGGAGCGGCGCTCATCGCCGAAACCGATCTGGCCTTCTACTCCGGCGACGATATGTTGAACCTGCCGTGGCTGGCGATGGGCGCGGTCGGTTTCATCAGTGTGATCGGGCACCTGGTGCCAGAACGGCTGCGTGAGATGGTGGACGCCTTCACCGCCGGGGATGTGGTGCGGGCGCGCGATATCAACACCAGTCTGCTGTGGCTCAATGCCGCGATGGCCCGCCTCGGCGGCGTCGCGATGACCAAGGGCGGGCTCCGCCTGCTCGGTATCGACGCGGGTGAACCGCGACTGCCGCAGATCATGCCCAGTCCGGAACAACTCGAGGATCTGGCCGCGGATCTGCGAGCCGCCGGGGTGCTCGAATGAGTGAGCCCGCCGCCCGCCGCCCCCGCCGCACCGCCCGGCGTGCGGCCGGTGCGCCCGAACCGCAGCCGGAACCCGTGCCCACGCCCGTGGTGGCCGAACCCGCCGAACCCACTGTCGAAAGGGAAACCGAGACGGTGGCAACCGAATCCGCGCCCGTGACCGAGACCGCCGCCCCGGAAGCCCGGAGCCAGCGATCGCGTCGCGGCGGGCGGGGCCGGCAGTCCGGCCGCGGCCGTGGCGAACAGGCCCGTTCCGCGCCCGCCGTCACCCCGGAGGCCGCCGCCCAGGACCGGCTCTCGCTGCCCCCGAAACTCCCGAAGCAGGGCCTACGGGTCTTCGCGCTCGGCGGTATCGGCGAAATCGGTCGCAATATGACCGTTTTCGAGTACGGCGGCAAATTGCTGATCGTCGACTGCGGCGTGCTCTTCCCCGAGGACCAGCAGCCCGGTGTGGATCTGATCCTGCCCGATTTCCGGCCGATCGAGGACCGCATCGACGATGTGGTGGCCGTGGTCCTGACCCACGGGCACGAGGACCATATCGGCGCCGTGCCGTTCCTGCTGCGGTTGCGCCCGGATATCCCGGTGGTCGGCTCCAAGTTCACCCTCGCGCTGGTGGCCGCGAAATGCCGGGAACACCGGTTGCATCCGCGGCTGCTCGAGGTCACCGAGGGCGAGCGCACCGAGCACGGGCCGTTCGAATGCGAATACTTCGCGGTCAACCACTCCATCCCGGACGCTCTGGCGGTGGCCATCCGCACCCCCGCCGGGACGGTGCTGCACACCGGGGACATCAAGCTCGATCAGCTGCCGCTCGACGGCCGGCTCACCGACCTCGCCGGTTTCTCCCGCCTCGGCGACGAGGGCGTGGACCTGTTCCTGGTCGACTCCACCAACGCCGAGGTCCCGGGTTTCGTCACCCCGGAACGCGAGATCGGCGGTGTCCTGGACACCGTGATCGGCAAGGCGCGCAATCGGGTGATCGTGGCCTCTTTCGCCAGCCATGTGCACCGGATCCAGCAGGTGGTGGATGTGGCGCAGAAGTTCGGGCGCCGGGTGTGCTTCGTCGGCCGGTCCATGGTCCGCAATATGCAGATCGCGCAGGATCTGGGCTATCTGTCGGTGCCCGACGGGATCGTCGTCGATCTCGACCAGGCGGCCACCCTGCCGGGCGACAAACTGGTGCTCATCTCCACCGGTTCGCAGGGCGAACCGCTCTCGGCGCTGTCCCGGATGGCCCGGGGTGAGCACCGGCAGATCCATATCCGGGCCGACGATCTGGTCGTGCTGGCCTCCTCGCTGATCCCGGGCAACGAGAACTCGGTGTTCACGGTCGTCAACGGGCTGGCCCGCCTCGGCGCCACCGTCATCACCCAGCAGAACGCGAAGGTGCACGTCTCCGGGCACGCGTCGGCCGGGGAACTGCTGTACCTGTACAACGCGGTCCGGCCGACCAATGCCATGCCCGTGCACGGCGAATGGCGGCATCTGCGCGCCAATGCCGCGCTCGCCGTCGCCACCGGGGTCCCCGAGGAACGGGTGGTGCTGGCCGAGGACGGTGTGGTGGTCGATCTGGTCGACGGAATCGCCTCCATCGTCGGCCGTGTCCCGGTCGGGCACGTCTACGTGGACGGCCTGTCGGTCGGTGATGTCGGCGAATCCACGCTGTCGGACCGGCTCGTGCTCGGCGAGGGCGGTTTCATCGCCATCACGGTGGCCGTCGACGAGACCACCGGCAAGGCGGTGAGTCCCCCGGAGGTCAGTGGGCGCGGGTTCTCCGATGATCCGACCGCGCTCGCGGAGGCGGCGGAACTGGTGGAAGCCGAATTGCTGCGGCTGGCCGGTGAAGGCGTCACCGATACGCATCGCATCGCGCAGGCCGTGCGGCGGATCGTGGGTCGCTGGGTGGCCGACACCTATCGGCGGCGCCCGATGATCGTGCCGACCGTGATCGGCGTCTAGCGCAACGAACGAAAAACCGCCGGAGGGCCGAGCCCTCCGGCGGTTCGTCGTCTCTGCGGAGCTACGCGTAGCTCAGGAGTCGGCCTGGCAGGCCGCCGAATCCAGCTGCGCGGATTTGACGATATTGCACGCGAATCCGTGCGCGATCTTCCACTGATCGCCTTCGGCCACGAAATCGACGGTCGCGTTCTCCACCGGGCTGCCGCCGATGGTCACATCGGCATCGGCGGTCACCTTGCCGTCGACCGGTTCGCCGACATTGGTGATCTTGACGGTGACCTCGTTCTTCTTGGCCGCCTCGACCAGTTTGTCGACCAGCTGCGGATCCTGTTCGGCGTCTTCGATCCAGGCCAGCTTCTCGTCTTCGCCGACCGAGCCGTCGAGGGCCCGGTTGATCTTGTCGTTGAGTTCCTCGGCCGTCGGCTTGGGCAGGTTCGGCGCGGGTGTGGTGGTCGGCGCCTTGCCCTCCTCCCGGCCGTCCTGGGTTTTACCCGATTCGAACTCGGCGGCGGCCTCGGTACTGGTCGCGGCGGCCTCGGTCGAGGAGTCCTCGGTGGACGAGCACGCGGTGAAGGTCAGGGCGGCGGCGGCCATCGTCGCGGCGGCCACGACCCGGATCGGTCGAATTTTCACAGTTCTGATTCCCCTACGGTGTATTCGGCGAATTCGGCGCCGGCCGGAAAAAGTGGTCGGTACGAACTCACAGGTCGTAGCCGGAAGTGCAGTTCCAGTGCTCGATATAGGCATTGCCCGGGTTGTTGGCCAGCGCCTCGGACCGGGCAGCGGCCATAGTGGCACCGGAGCCGTAGCTCAGCCAGTTGTCCGAAACCGCCAGCGCGCCACATCCGTTGCGCCAGGAGATCTTGGCGACGCAGTCGGCGGCACCGCAGCTGCTCTCCGCGGCCGATTCGGCCTCGGCGTAGCTGTCGTAGTCGTAGGACCAACCGTAATTACCGGTGGACAGGGACACCGCGATGGCGCCGTAGTAGCTGCTGTACTGGGCGTGCGCCGGCGTCACCGAAGCGACGAACATCGAGCCGATGGTCGCCACCAGAACGGCGGCAACGGTGAGAATCTTCTTCAAAGGTGTTCCCATCTGTGTATTTCGGTCCACGACCCTTATGGACCGAATGACAAAGTACAGAGCATCTCTGCCGGTGAGCAACCGGATCGGCAACACGTTCCCTCCCCGATGGCTGGGTCTCGGTTAGATTCATCGTGTGAACATGGCTCAGCGTGAACGCCGTGCATTGGTCGAAACGATGAAGGGCACCGGCCCGGACGCGCCCACCCTATGTGGTGCGTGGACGGTACGCGACCTCGCGGCACACCTGGTGGTCCGAGAGCGGCGGCCCGATGCCGCGCCGGGAATCATGTTGGCGCCCTTCGCCGGTTATCTGCAGAAGGTGCAGGACAAAGCGGCCGGCCGGGAGTTCGACGAGCTGCTGCACAAGATTCGCACCGGACCGCCCTGGTGGTCACCGCTGCGCCCGGTGGACGCGATCGCCAATCTCGGCGAGATGTTCGTCCATCACGAGGATGTCCGCCGGGCGAGCCCGGGCTGGGAACCGCGGGAACTGCCGGCCGCGGATCAGCAGCGGCTGTGGGCGACAGTGCGCAAGATGGGGAAGATGGCGTACCGGAAATCGCCGGTACCGGTGGAGTTCTCGACACCCGGCGGGCAGCGGGCCCGGATCGTGGACGGCACCGGGCCGGTGGTGACGCTGACCGGTGAGCCGTCCGAATTGCTGCTGCACGCCTTCGGGCGCGATCAGGTCCGGATCGAAACGGCCGGCGAGCCCGACGCGGTCCGGCAGGTACTCGAACTGGACCGCTCCATCTGAACGCCGCCGGCGAAGAATACGGCCGCGGGTGAGGCGGCACCGCCGCCGCGCCGGTATATCGACGGCGGTCGGGCACCATTCGCCACCGCAGATCACCCCGCGGTGACCGGCCCGTCCCGCAGTGCGGGCCGTCGTCGCACACCGCTCGGGACGGCGGTAACCAGTGTTGCGGATGGTCCGGATGGGGTTGTTGCGGCTAGCCTGAGGCCATGGCAGGTAAGTCCCGCGGCACGACCACACCTGGTGCGCGGGCGGGATCGGCTCGGGGGCGGACCACCGCGGCGCGTTCTCGTTCGGGCAGTACACGCGGCGCGGCCGGCGCGGCCGCGGCCCAGGGTCCGGCTCGTAGAACCACACGTAAGGCCGCCGCGCGCCCGGCCACCGGAGCCCGTCCCCGCCGCCCCGCGGCGCGTCGGCCCGCCGCCGCGCGACGTTCCGAAACGGCACCGCTGGCGGTGTTCGGCCGGATGGTGGGCGGCGGCTGGACCATGGCCGCCCGTGGGTTGGGTGCCACCACCCGGGCCATCAGCCGGGCCGGGGAGATCGAGCACGGTCATCGGCGCGACGGGATCGCGCTCGGTTTGATCGCGCTCAGCGCGGTGATCGCGGCTGCTGTCTGGTTGTCCGCCGGTGGACCGATCGGGCGCGCGGTGGACGCGGTCATTCGTGCGATCGCCGGTTCGGCCTCGGCGCTGCTGCCGTTCGTGGCCTCCGGTATCGCGGTGGTGCTCATGCGTACCGAACCCCGCCCGGAGATCCGGCCCCGGCTGGTACTGGGCGGTCTGCTGGTCGGGTTGCCGTTGCTCGGTCTGTGGCATATCGCCGACGGTGCTCCCACCGACGCGGCCGGGCGGGCCGACGGGGCCGGGTTCGTGGGCTTCGTCATCGGTGGACCGGTGACCGATGGTTTCACCGCATGGCTCTCGGTGCCGATACTGCTGCTGGCGATGGTGTTCGGTGTGCTGCTGGTGACCGGCACGACCCTGCGGGAAGCGCCGCAGCGGCTGCGCGAATTCTTCGGCGCGCCCGGTTACGAGGACGAGGCGGACTACCGCGACGGCTACGATCCGGTCGACGAGTACGAGACCGGCTCCGAAGAAGCTCCCACCCGGTCTCGCCGCCGCGGCCGTGCTCCCTCCGAGAACTACCCGGCCGACGAATTCGCGGGACCCGCGACCGGAGGCGCGGGCGAACCACCCCTGCGCGATGCCAAACCGATCACGGGCGCCCCGGATGGCGAACCCGCGAAGCGCAAGAAGCGTAAACCCGCCGCGCCCGCGGTGGTCGATCAGACCCCGCCGCCGCTCCCGGCACCGGAGTTCGTCGCCGATCGGGTCACCGAGGGCGATTACACGTTGCCCCCGATCAACCTGCTCGTCGAGGGCGAGCCGCCCCGTAAACGCAGCGCCGCCAACGAATCGATGATCGAGGCGATCACCGAGGTGCTGGTGCAGTTCAAAATCGATGCCGCGGTCACCGGGTTCGTCCGGGGTCCGACTGTCACCCGATACGAGGTGGAGCTGGGACCGGGCGTGAAGGTCGAGAAGATCACCGCCCTCACCCGCAATATCGCTTATGCCGTGGCGACCGAGAACGTGCGGCTGCTCGCCCCGATCCCGGGGAAATCCGCCGTCGGTATCGAGGTGCCCAATTCCGACCGGGAATTGGTGCGTCTGGCCGACGTGCTCACCGCGCCGGCGACCCGCAATGACCACCATCCACTGGTCATCGGCCTCGGCAAGAACATCGAGGGCGAGTTCGTCTCGGCCAACCTGGCCAAGATGCCGCATCTGCTGGTCGCGGGTTCCACCGGTTCCGGTAAATCGAGTTTTGTGAACTCGATGCTGGTGTCGCTGTTACAGCGGGCCACACCGGACGAGGTCCGGATGATCCTGATCGACCCGAAGATGGTGGAACTGACCCCCTACGAGGGGATCCCGCATCTGATCACGCCGATCATCACCCAGCCGAAGAAGGCCGCCGCGGCGCTGGCCTGGCTGGTGGAGGAGATGGAACAGCGGTATCAGGACATGCAGGCCAGCAAGGTCCGCCATATCGACGATTTCAACCGCAAGGTGAAATCCGGCGCCATCACCACGCCGCTGGGCAGCGAACGGGTGTACCGGCCCTATCCCTACATCCTGGCCATCGTCGACGAGCTCGCCGATCTGATGATGACCGCGCCCCGCGACGTCGAGGATGCCATCGTCCGGATCACCCAGAAGGCGCGGGCCGCCGGTATCCACCTGGTGCTGGCCACCCAGCGACCGTCGGTGGATGTGGTGACCGGCCTGATCAAGACCAATGTGCCGTCCCGGCTGGCGTTCGCGACCTCCTCGCTCACCGATTCCCGCGTGATCCTCGACCAGCCAGGTGCCGAAAAACTCATCGGCATGGGCGACGGCCTGTTCCTGCCGATGGGCGCCGGTAAACCGACCCGGTTGCAGGGCGCCTTCATCAGCGACGAGGAGATCCACGCGGTCGTCGAGTTCACCAAGAACCAGGCCGAACCGGAGTACACCGAGGGCGTGACCGCGGCCAAGGCCGGGGAGAAGAAGGATGTCGACCCCGATATAGGCGACGATCTCGATGTGTTCCTGCAGGCGGTGGAACTGGTGGTCACCTCTCAGTTCGGGTCCACGTCCATGCTGCAGCGCAAATTGCGGGTCGGATTCGCGAAGGCGGGCCGCTTGATGGACCTGATGGAGACCCGGGGCGTGGTGGGGCCGAGCGAAGGCTCCAAGGCGCGCGACGTGCTGATCAAACCGGACGAACTCGACGGTCTGCTGTGGTCGATCCGGGGTGGAGGCGACGACGAAGCGCCGGCACCGGATGCCGGATGACCGGCGTGCGGCCGTAGGCCGCGGGCGCTGATGTGCGACGATAGCGGGCAACCATCCCGCAAGTCGGCCGAATCGGGCATATCGGGCATTATTGGTGTTATGACTCGCACCGCTGAACGGATCACCGTATGCAGGTAACCGCTCTCGTCTGGGGAATCACCATCCTGGTGATCCTCGGGTTGTTCGTCTTCGACTTCTTCGCCCATGTACGGACCCCGCACGAACCGACCTTCCGTGAGTCCGGTTTCTGGTCCGCGGTGTACATCGGCCTGGCTCTGGCCTTCGGCGGGGTGATCGCCTGGAAATGGGGCGGGACCTTCGCCGGTGAGTACTACGCCGGTTTCGTCACCGAGAAGGCGCTCTCGGTGGACAACCTGTTCATCTTCCTGATCATCATGTCCACTTTCGCGGTGCCCCGGATCTACCAGCAGAAGGTGCTGCTCATCGGCATCGTGGTGGCCCTGGTCATGCGCGGTGTCTTCATCGCGGTGGGCGCCGCCGCCATCAGCGCCTTCAGCTGGGTGTTCTACCTGTTCGGATTCTTCCTGGTCTACACCGCGGTCAAACTGCTGAAGGAGAGCGGTCACGAGGTCGAAGAGGAACAGAAACGCGACAGCCGGATCGTCGCGCTGATCAAGCGCTTCGTGCCGACCACCGAGACCTACGATGGCGACAAACTGGTTACCCGGATCGACGGCCGACGCGCGCTCACGCCGATGTTGCTCGCCCTGGTGGCCATCGGCTTCGCCGATCTGCTGTTCGCGCTCGACTCGATTCCGGCCATCTACGGCCTCACCGAGGAGCCCTACATCGTGTTCACCGCGAACGCGTTCGCGCTGATGGGACTGCGTCAGCTCTTCTTCCTGATCGGCGGGCTGCTGGACCGGTTGGTCTACCTGTCCTACGGTCTCGCGGCCATCCTGGCCTTCATCGGCGTCAAACTGGTGCTGCACGCGCTGCACGAGAACAACCTGCCGTTTGTCAACGGCGGCGAGCATGTGAGCGTCCCGGAGATCTCCACCGCGTTGTCGCTGTCGGTGATCCTCGGCATCCTGGTCGTCGCGACCGTCGCCAGCCTGCTGCGCACCCGTGGGCAGACCCGGCCGAAATCGGCCACCGGTCCCGGCGAGTAACCGGTGTGTCCCGGCCGGGTCGATGCCCGGCCGGGCGCGGCCCCTCTCAGTCGGCGAACGCGCCGAGAACGGGCTGCCATTCGACAGCGCGCACTTCGTCGATCAGCTTCTCCTGAGCGAACGGGTCCTGGGCCAGTAGCTCGTCCAGTGCCGCGGCATCGGTCGCGCGAAACAGCAGCAGAGCACCGGAACCGTCCGGGTACGGCCCGCTGCTCAGCAGCGAGCCACCGGTGAGCCGGTCGGCCAGCCAGGCCCGGTGGCGCGGGCGATGGGTGTCGCGAGCGGAGACGGTGGCTTCGGAATAGGCGTAGTGAACAGCGAAAAGAGGCACCAGCCGACTCTAGTGCGCGGGTGGTGTCGCGGTCCGGGCTCCCGCCGTGGGCGAGATGTCGGCCCGCACCCGGCGGACATCAGAGTGTGAGCAGCATCCGGGTGTTGCCGAGAGTGTTCGGTTTCACATAGCTGAGGTCCAGGAACTCCGCCACGCCGGTGTCGTAGGACCGGCACATCTCCGCGTACACCTCGGCGGTCACCGGAGTGCCCTCGATCTCCGCGAAACCGTGCCGGGCGAAGAACTCGACTTCGAAGGTGAGCACGAACAACCGCCGCAGCTCGAGCTCGCGGGCCACCTCGACCAGCTGCTCCACGATGACCTTGCCCACACCGTGGCCCTTCACCTCGGGCAGTACCGCTACCGTGCGCACCTCGCCGAGGTCGGCCCACAGCACGTGCAGCGCACCGCAGCCCACCACGCGGTCGCCGAGTTCGGCCACCCAGAATTCCTGTACCGACTCGTACAGATTGACGAGGTTCTTCTCCAGCAGGATGCGACCCGCGTACACATCGACGAGCGATTTTATCGCCGGGACATCGGATGTGCGGGCGCGGCGCACTCGCACGGTCGCGGTCTGCGTACCGGGCGCGTCGCTGGTCGAACCACTCAGTGGTCCCCGTGAGGTCATGGGGTGCACAGTAGTCGGCCGGGCTACCGATAGGCTGAGTATGTGCCGCAGACTCCGCCCTCCCGCTCGACCTTGCGCGCCTGTCCCGGCGCCGCGGCGCAGAGGCGGCCATGAGCGTGCAACCCGAGGAGATGGACCGGCGTCTGGCCGTGCCCGGACCACCGCGCGGTGGTGTGATCCCCGCACCCGCCGAGTCGGCGGTGCCGCTGCTGAACATCGCCAACATCCTCACCATGATCCGGATCGCGCTGGTACCGCTGTTCGTCCTGGCGCTGTTCGCCGGCGGCGGACACCAGACCGGATGGCGGATCACCGCGACCCTGCTGTTCGCGCTCGCCGCGATCACCGACCGGTTCGACGGTCAGCTCGCCCGCAAATACGGTCTGGTCACCGATTTCGGCAAACTCGCCGACCCCATCGCGGACAAGGCGCTCATCGGCGCGGCGCTCATCGGGCTCTCACTGCTCGGTGATCTGCCGTGGTGGATGACCGTCGTCATCTGCGCGCGTGAGATCGGGATCACCCTGTTGCGGCTGGCTGTGGTGCGCCGCGGCGTCATCCCGGCGGGTCGCGGCGGGAAACTCAAAACTCTTGTCCAATCGGTGGCCATCGGGGTGCTGCTGCTGCCGCTCTCGGGTGGTTTCGCCACCGCGGGAATGACGCTGATGTGGATCGCGTTGGTCCTCACCGTGGTCACCGGCCTGGACTATGTCGGCCAGGCGGCCAGGTTATGGCTCGCCGGACCACACCGGACCCGCCGATGACGGCCGGGCACACCGGCCCGCTCACCGCCGGGAGCGCGGCCGCCGATCTCGTCGCAGCCCTGAAGAACAGCGGACAGACGGTCGCCACGGCAGAATCGCTGACCGCGGGCCTGGTATCGGCCACGATCGCCGGTGTGCCCGGCGCCAGCGCGGTGCTGCGCGGTGGGCTGGTGGTGTACGCGACAGACCTGAAACACAGTCTGGCCGGGGTCGACGAGCAGGTCCTGGCCGGCGAAGGCCCGGTGGCCGCCGCCACCGCCCTGGAGCTCGCGGTCGGCGCCCGGACCCGCTGCGGCGCCGACTGGGGAATCGCGCTGACCGGGGTGGCCGGGCCGGACCCCCAGGACGGGATCGAGGTCGGCACCGTGTTCCTCGGACTCGCCGGGCCCAGGCATACCGAAGTGATGCGGTTGAAACTCACGGGCGACCGGTGGAATATCAGGTTCACGGCGACACAGGCAGCGGTTCGGGAACTGCTGCGGTGCATGCGGGGCGAATCACCCACCCGGTGAGCAGTTCCGCGACCGGCCCGGGAACCCTCGGGACCGGTTCCGACGTTGTGCGAAGAGAGAACCGCGTGCGTGCCGTGGGCGACGCCTACCGGGAGAAGGAGAACTCGATGACGCTGCTGCGAGAAGCGATCGGGGACAGTCTGCGGCGTGCGCGCCTCGCCCAGAGCCGGACCCTGCGCGAAGTGTCCACCTCGGCGCGGGTGAGCCTGGGCTACCTTTCCGAAGTCGAGCGGGGTCGTAAGGAAGCGTCCAGCGAATTGCTGGCCGCGATCTGCGAGGCGCTCGACGTACCCCTGTCCCGGGTGCTGTGGGACGTGAGCACGGCGATCGCCGGCGAGGATGTGCCGGCGGCTGCCGCCCCGGCCCACCGGCCCGCCGAAGCGGCCGCCC
>NZ_BDBX01000021.1 GCF_001613205.1 Nocardia sienata NBRC 100364
TACCCCCACCGGACAGACTCAATAGCGCATCCGCCCACTTATCACTGCGGATATGGAGAGACCTCCGGGCTTGATGTGCGTCGATCGCGAGTCCTATCCTGGGATGCGGCCGGAGGAGCACGGGGCCTGTGAACCTGCAGCAGCTTCAAACGGCTGATCCAGACAAGTGGCAAGCAGCAGCTGACGACCTGCTGGCCGCGGCCTAGGACTGCGAGGAGGCCGTCGCCGCTGTCAATGCGAACGGATTCAGCTTGGCCAACCGAATGGGATTCTCCAACCAGGACGGCGGCACTCAGAACGTTCGGATCATCCGCCCGAAGGAGACCTGGTAGTTGAAACGCCTCGCCCCGGCCTCTGCCGCAGTCGTTGTAGCGGGCTTCATCTCTGCCGTGCTTCTGCTGGTTGCGGCAGACGCGAAGCTGGACGAGCGTAAGGAAGCTCTGCTGGCGGCGCATTGCGCCCGGCAAATCGATGTGCCCACAGTGGCAATTATTTTCAACTGGTCTGCCACGATCCTGTTACTTGTTGCCGGAGTCGCGGCGTTAGTACTCATCGTGTCGGCCTTCCGGCTCGGATCACTCGCACTCACGGTACCTGTCGTTATTGCGGCGGGCCTGGCATTCGTCATCACCGTCGGTTATGCGTTGCTTGTCGGGTATGCACTGATCGATCCAAGTGCCGAAGAGCCGATCTCGCCTCAATATCAACCGTGTGCCGGACGTTTCTGACAGAAGAGGATTCACCATGGGAGAAGTTTGTATCGATCCCGAAACGGCCCGGCAGGCCGGTACAGCCATCTCGACCGACAGCGACTACGAAACCCGACCCGAGCACCACGAAGCCATGGTCTACATCGCCACGGTCATGACCATGTCACGGCGATCGGCCCGCTCGACAAACCGATAGCCGGGATCCAGGGATCCGCATTAGCATCGCGCGGTGACGAAAGAACGCCGCCGCCGAGTGCTTACGGTGGGTGAGCTGCAGTACCTGTGGAAGACCTACCACCAACATGTAGACGGCTGCGAGGAAGTCCTGCGATTGCGGCAAGTCGGGTCGGTGGCAGGACTTACCCTGGTCTTCCGTCCCGACGGGGAGCGCCATGTCCCGGACGGCGGGTTTTCCGCTGCCGGTGATATCTGGATCGGTGACCGTTTGCTGAATCTGAACATGCCCGGCGTGGTCCGGGCGTTTGTCGACGCGGCTGTCGAGGCGGGCTGGATGGCCGAGACGCGCACGGTCGGCCGCCGAAACGGCTGGAACCTATTCGATGATGCCTACGCCAGGAATACCAACTGCTTATCGACACTTTGAGCACCGAGACCGAACCCGCCCAAGTTCTCGGACGCTCACTCAGAGCGCACCATCGCCTGGCTCCACCAGTTCAAGCGCCCTTGCACTCGCTGAACGCTCCTGAAGTAACCACGCAACTCGACCCGAGCCCGATTGCCGACGCCAGGCAGTGTCGGCCGACGCTAGGCTCCGTCTGTGCATGTGCAAGTCATCCCCGGCAAGCTCGTCGAGGTTCCCACATCGGATGCGACCGGTATGGAACGCCGGGCGTTCGGCGAATTCATCGTTCCGCAGGGCGAACTCGCGTCATACGCTTTCGGCTGGACCACCGGCGCCGATCCACATATCGCACGGTTCAGCGTCGGGATCGGCGCGGGCAACCCTGGCGGCGCGACCTTCCACGCCGTTGTCTTCGACAACGGTGACTCGTACGCGTACGCGCTCGTCGACGACCCGTTCGAGCAGGTACCACAGGGCGGGCCGCATCTGACCGCCGACCGGGCACGCGCACACCAGGACCTGCCGTTCATCTGGTGGGTGATCGACCGCGTCGTGGAGCACGACAGCCGGACCTGGTGGATGCGCCATTGGCTGATGCAGACGCGGTCTATCCAGACTCACCAGGTCTTCGACAAGCAGGAGCCCATCCTGCGGGTTCACCACGGCCCCGACGGAGTATGGCGACTGGCCGGAACGACCGGCACCGGCGCCGACAGCGCAGGGCCGGCCGGGCATCTCCACCACGCCATCGACGAAGACCCGACCCTGATCGAGGTACTGGACCTGGAGCCGGGCCGGCAGGCTTCACGCTCCGCCCCCGGCCAACCGTGGCATCGGGACAGTTTGACTCATTGAAGCGTCCGCGCACCGTGATCGAGGCGGACCCGTGATGAACAGGAAAATCCCGCCCGTGTAGGCCATACTCGAGCCTTCGTGGTCGTGACCGAAAGCAGGAATGTGAAGCTGGCAGAGGCTCTGTCGTTACGTGCGGACGCGGTACGCCGTATCGAACAACTGCGCGCCCGGATCGTGGGCAACGCCCGATTCCAGGAGGGTGAGGAGCCCGCCGAAGACGCGGCGGCCCTACTCGGCGAAGCCGACGAGATGCTCGAGCAGTACGAAGCGCTGATCCGACGGATCAACCGCACCAACGCCGCCACGAACATCGGCGCGGACGGCACCCTGACCGACGCACTCGCCCGCCGGGACGCGTTGCGGCTGCGGCATTCGGTGATCACCGAAGCGGCCGACGCGGCCGCGGGCAAGAACCGGGGCGGCTACGCACGACAGCTCCGGTCGGAGCTGAAGATCCTGTCCGCGCTGCCGGTCGCCGAACTCCGCGCACAGGCCGATGGGCTGGCCGCGCAACTGCGTGAACTGGACGTACGGATCCAGCGCGCCAACTGGGAGGTCGATCTCCTGGATTGATCCCGGCAGTGGAGCAGGTAGCCGGCACGGAAGCGCGCACCGACCCGCTCGACCGACGGGCAATCGGTCACCTCCTGGCGCATGAAGGGCAGTGCGAGGGGTTCGACTCCCCTACTCACATCGCAGCCCAGCAACGCGCACAGGTGAGAGTGCACAGCGCACAACACACAACCGGGTGCGGATCCGTCACGGCGAGGGCGGGTACGGGGTACTCCACTGCTGTTGCGGCATCGCGGGTCGAGCGCGGTGTTCTTGACACCTACCTTCGCCGCCCAGCCGTTCTTCGCCCGGCACGGAGTCGGTAGCGGGCCTGCGTTCGATGCCCGAGAACACGGCGGGTAGGGCGCCGGGTACTCCGGTCAGCGGATCGGGAGGTGGCCGAGAACCGCGAACATGGTGACCGAAAGGTGATAGTCACCGACTGCGACGCCCGCTTCGATGGCGGCGACGAGATCGTCTCGTTCCTGTTCGGTGATCACCTCACGGGTCAGGGCGGCGCCGCCCGCCTCGTCGAACATCGGACGCGCGGCGGCCGGGTCCCAGATCACCGCTTCCGAACCCATATCGTCGATCTCGAACCCGGCTGCCACCAACCGGCCGCGCAGGAAACGGCCGGACCTGGCATTGGGGGTGGCCTCGAGTATCGCGGCGATCATCCGGGCGACCACATCGGGGTCGCCCGGGTGCAGGATGGCGGTCTGCCAGTCGCTGTCGATCAACACCACCCGCCCGGCCGGCCGCAGGACCCGGGCGATCTCCGCGGTGGCGGCGGCCGGGTCGTCGAGGTGCTGGTAGACGCGCTCGCTGCGCACCGCGTCGAAGTAGTCGTCGTCGAACGGCAGCCGGTAGGCGTCGGCTTCGACGAACCGGCACCGCGCCCCCGCCACAGCGGCCCGCTCGCGCGCCACAGCGAGCGTCGCCGGATTCGGTTCGACACCGACGGCCTCCCCGTCGGGTCCGACCCTGCGGGCGAACTCCAGGACTTCCGAGCCGGTTCCCGAGCCGATATCGAGCGCTCTTTCCCCGGCGCCGACGGCCAGCGCCGCATGTGCCCAGTGGCGCATCCGCCGGATTCCGGGGAGGGCGGCCTGCAGATCGAGGGCAGCGACAAGCCGGGCCATCGGGTCGGCGCCGGACGTCGCGTCCGCGGCGCGCGCGGCGGCAATGGCATCCAGATGGAACGACGGCGGCCGTGCGGGCTGCTCATCTTCGCTCGGCACGGATTCCGACATTAGCGAGGCCGGGTGGTGTCCCGGCGCACGCTCGGCATCGATTCGGTGGCAGTTCGGGCGCGAACGGGACGCCGTTGTCACCGGCTCGGCTACCCGGACGGAGGTCGCGTGGCGCCGCGGAGCAGGAACACCGCCAAGGGCACATGGTCGCATCCGCCACCGGGTCCCGAGCGCACCACCGGACTGAAAGTTCTTCTCGTCCACGACAGGTCCGCTACCGTCGGAAATACAGTGCGCGATGCCGCCATCGGCGGTAGCCGGTCAATGCGGCGGGAGATGGGCGAGGACGGCGAACATGGTCACCGACAGTAGATAGTCGCCGATCTCGATACCGGCATCTATCGCGGCGGTGAGGTCGTCGCGCTCCTGCTGGGTGATCACTCCGTCGGCCAGGGCGCGCCTGCCGAGCTGGTCGAACATCGGACGGACAGTGACCGGGTCCCAGATCACCGCCTCCGAACCCATATCGTCGATCACGAATCCGGCGGCGACCAGCAGTCCACGCAGCGAGCGCCCGGACTTCGCGTTGGGTGTGGCCTCGAGCATGGCCGCGGTCATCCGGGCGACCACCGCGGGATCGCCCGGATGCAAAATCGCGGTCTGCCAGTCGGTGTCGATCAGCAGGGCCCGCCCGCCCGGCCGCAACACCCGCGCGATCTCCGCGGTCGCGGCGGTGGGATCGTCCAGATGCTGGTACACACGTTCGCAGCGCACCACATCGAACGAATTGTCCTCGAAGGGCAGGTGGTAGGCATCTCCCTCGACGAAACGGGCTTGCGCACCGGCCGCGGCGGCCCGCTCACGCGCCGTCGCCAGCATGGCGGGGTTCGGATCGACCCCCACCGCCTCACCTCGACCCCCCCACGCGCCGGGCGAACTCCAGCACCTCCGACCCTGTCCCCGAGCCGACGTCCAGCGCCCGCTCGCCCGGCGCGGCCCCGAGCGCTCGGTGCCCCCATCGGCGCATCCGCTGGATGCCCGGCAGGGCGGCCTGCAGGTCGAGCACCCGGACGAGCACCGCCATCGGGTCGTCCTCGGACGCCTTTGTGCGCTGATTGTTTTCGTTGGCTATGGCGTCCAGATGGAACGACGGTGTCCGCGGCGTCGCGAAATTGTCACTCGACATGAAACCGAGACCAGCCGGGAACCGGTCTCCCGAAATCGTCTCGACCACCGGATGACCGACTCGTCGTGCGAGCCCTGTTCGCGTTTGCGGCCGAACGCTGTCCGAGCCTATAGTCGGCGTGATCCGATCGGAGCTCCCCGGAAGTACAGCCGCAGAGTGGGAGCCCGCGCCCGAACGAACCGGGCGATGGAGTGGGCGGCGTATTTTGCCCACCCATTTTCCGGAGGAATTCCATGCACATCGGACTCGGACTCCCCATCGCCGACCCCGCCGTCCTGCTCGACTGGGCGCACCGCGCCGACGCGGGACCGTTCTCGACCCTCGGCCTGCTCGACCGCCTCGTCTACGGCAATCCCGAACCGCTGGTGGCGCTGTCGGTGCTCGCCGGCCGGATCAACCTACAGACCGAGGTCCTGCTCGCCCCGCTGCGCGATACCGCACTGCTGGCGAAGCAGGTCGCCACGCTGGATCGTATGTCCGGGGGCCGGCTGGTGCTCGGACTCGGCGTCGGCGGCCGCGCCGACGACCACCTCGCGGCGGGAGTGGACCTGCACACCCGCGGCCGCCGGATGGACGAGCAACTCGCGCAACTGCGCCGAGTGTGGGCCGGCGAACCGTTCGGCGACGACTGCGGGCCGATCGGACCCGCACCGCTGCACCGCAGCGGACCGCCCATCCTCTTCGGCGGGTTCCGGCCCGTCGCGCTGGCACGCGTCGCCCGCTGGGGCGACGGGTTCCTGTCCGCGGTACCGGCGCACTGGTGTGAAGGTCTCTTCGACTCGGTCCGCCGGTCCTGGCGCGAGCACGGGCGGCAGGGGCAGCCGCGAATCGTCGCCCAGGTCAATGTCGCGCTCGGACCGCAGTCGGTCGTCGACGAGGCCCGGGCGGCCATCGGCGCCTACTACGCCTTCACCGACTGGGCCGAGCGCACGGTGTCGGGGGTGCGCACGACACCGGACGAGATCCGGGCGGCGATACGGCAATTCGCCGACCTCGGCGCCGACGAGGTGATGCTGTACTGCTACGGCACCGACCCGGACCAGGTCGATCGCCTGGCGGACCTCGTCGGCTGATCGGGTCCCGCCGGCGGTAGGAGAGGAAAGCAACACAGTCCACGCTGTGACCGGGAGACTCCGATCCGCGCTCGATGAGCCGGACGCTCAGGACTCTCGGCGTGATGTGTCGGCCGGCGAGCCGAGCAGTGACAGCACCTCGCTGCTCGGCGACACCGGCTCGGCGACGGGGCCTCGCCGAACGGGTCGCCGTCGGGCCGGGTGAGCCCCGGCCTGGTCGGACGCGCCGCCCTGGTCCGCGCATACGCCAGATAGACAGACTCCTATAGGCGGGATTCGACGAAGCGCCCATCACCGAGAGCAATGGGTTCGCCGTGGATGCGAGCTGATTCACGGTATTTGTCCGATGTCTGGAACCGGCCCGGCGCGCGCCGCGTCCAGAGCATTTGTGAGGATCAGTAACCATATAGACTCACGGCAGAATCGAGGGGATCTTGACGACGACACCACCGAACTCCGTGTCCGTGTCAGAGATGGCGCTGATGGACGCGAGCACATTCTTGCGGCAGATCGCCAACACCGTGGGTGGCGGATTCCGGCAGCTGGACCACGAAATCGACGGATTGGCCGCCTACTGGGGCGGCCCCGCCGCCGCATCGTTTTCCGCCGGGTGGCAGGAAGCCAGCGCCGGCGCGGTCACCCTGCTCAGCTCGCTCGAAGCAATGGCCGACCTGTTGGGCGTTCAGTCCGCCGAATTCGCATCCGTCGATGAGGATCTCTCGGCCGACCTCTCCGATTCACCAGCTCCGAGCTCTCTCAACATCTGACCAGGGGGCCCATGTCCCAGCATCATGTCGACACCGATCAGCTCGACGCACTCAATGCCCAACTCCGTAACCTGCTGGGGTTCACCGAGGATGCGCTGACGCAGGTGCAGCAGCGCATGAACCGGCTGCACGACGGTGACGGCGCTACCGAGCCGTGGACCGGTGAGACCGCCGAGGCCGCCCGTACCGCCATGGACACCTGGACACGCGGCGCCCAGAAGGTGCGCGATGGTCTGAGCGAGATGGAGCAGGCCGGCAAAACCGCGCACGACTCCTACGTCGAAGGCATTGCCGCGGTGCTGGACCGGGTCGGCTACCCCAGGGGCGTGAACGCGGACGGCGCACAGTGACGGTGCTCGACGTAGACACCGAGGTCTACAAACAGACGGGTAACGCGCTGGTCAAAGCGGCCGACACCTTCTTTCTCGCGGTGGATTCGCGCTGGGACCGCCTCGCCGATACCGGCGAGAACATGTGCGGGTCCTACGAGGAGGCGCGCACGTGGGCGGGCGGCTACGACGTAGCGGCCAACGACCTGATCGACCAGGTATTGATGCTGGCGAAAAACGTCAACGGCTACGGAAACATGCTGATCGAACTGGGCTGGCTACACGAGGTGGCCGACCACAACGCCAACATGGCCCCGGGACCACCGCCGGCCGAACCGGTCTACCCGTCGCTGTCCACCCGCCTGGTGTGCCGCGCCCCGCTCCCGTCCGCCGGTGGACCCGGAAACGGTCTCATCGACGGCGCTATCGGCCTGCTCGAGGAAGTCGGGATCACCATCCCCGATGGGGACACCGACAAGCTGTGGACGGTGTCCGCGATCTGGTCGGAGATCGGCGCCGACCAGGCCGTGAGCAACCTCGCCGCCGAGCTCGACCGCGCTATCGCCGCATTCGAACCGATCACCTCTCCCGAACTCGGCCACATCGACGACGACCTACGCGGTATCCGCGAGGTCGCCACCGCGGTAGTGCAAGGGTTCGCCGCGATGGCGACCACCACCACTGAGCACCACGACTCGCTGGTGCAGATGCGCAAGGACATCGAGGGACTACTACGCCAGTTCGTCATCGACACCGGCGTCGAGATGGCGGTGACCGCAGCGGTGTCCATCGCGGCGTCGTTCATCACCTTCGGCGCGGCCGCCCCGATCGGTGCGGCGGTCGGCGCGGGCCGGGTGGCGAGCCTGTGCAAGACCTACGGCCCGAAAATCCGCCCCTTCATCCAGATATTCAAATCCAAAGGTCTGGGCCGCGGATTCAAAGACCTTCCGCGCTGGGACCGGGCCAAAATGGAGGACATCTGGGCGCGCGTGAACCGCGCGGGCCCCGGTGGGACGCGGGCCCGGACGAACTGGGCGCTGACCCCCGAGGACGTGAAAGCCCTGCAAACGGGGCAGATGAAATTCGACGCCGATGGCGTGAGCATCAACCAGAAGCTCTACCGCGGTGAGCAGTTGACCCCCGACGAACAGCGCCAGGTCGACGCGCTCAACCAGGCATTGGGCAAGATGCCCCCACACGAAGGGCCGGTGGTGCGGCATGTGAACCTGCGCCCCGACCAGTTGGGCCGCTACGAAGAGGGCCAAGTCATCACCGAAAACGGATTCGTGTCCACGTCCATGAACCCCAACGGCACCAACCCCGCGTTCGCCCAGGCCCAGAACACCGAAATCCGGATCGCACCCGGCGGAAACGGCGTCAAGGTCGGCGAATACTCCGGCCTGGACGACGAAGTGCTCTACCCCTCCGGAACCAAGTTCTTCTGCACGAAGAAGTTCTTCGACGAAAGCACCGGCAAGGTCGTCGTCGAACTCGCCCCCCTCCCATAAGAGAGAGACCTCATGCCCGAACAGATCGGCGGCCGCACCTACTACAGCCGCGAAGAAGCCGAAGCCCTCGGACTCACCCCGACCCCCGAACACCTCGCGCGCGCCCGGGCATCGTTCGACCAACTCGAGGCTGCGCAGCGCGAAGCCCACGCCAACACTCCCGACCCCGGATCCGTAGCCGATATCGACCCAGCACTACGCGCCCAGATCCAGGCCCGCGCCGACGACGTCCACGCCGGAACCGACGCCGAAGGCTCTACCCTGCGCGACGGTGCGTGGTACGACGCCGAAGGAAACCTGCTCTACACCCAAGGACCGGGAGGCTGGTACGACCCCTCCGGGGTGCTGGTCTACGACCTGCTGGGCCGCCGACCGGGGAGTCGGGGTTGAAGGGTTCGGTGGATGTCGGCATCGACTGGCGGCAGGCGGAGCGACAGCGCGCGGGCCTCCCGCACAACCCCTCGGTACCGTCGGCGTGACCACCGGAGATAATGCCGCGATGGACTCCGCGACAACCGGTGCTCTCGACGGTATCCGGGTACTCGAGATCGGTACGCTGATCTCCGGCCCGTTCGCCGGCCGCCTGCTGGGTGATATGGGCGCCGAGGTGATCAAACTCGAGCCCCCGGACGCCCCCGACCCGCTACGCACATGGGGCCAGGCCGAACTGGACGGGCATCATTTCTTCTGGACCGTGCACGCGCGCAACAAGAAAGCGATCACGCTGAATCTGCGCGAGGACGCGGGACGGGACCTGTTCCTGGACCTCGCCACGAAATCCGACATCATCGTGGAGAACCTGCGGCCCGGCACGCTGGAACGGTGGGGTCTGGGCTACGACATACTGAGCGAGCGCAACCGAGGCATCATCCTGGTACGGGTATCCGGATACGGGCAGACCGGCCCGGAAGCCCGCAAGGCCGGCTACGCCTCGGTCGCCGAAGCGGCCAGCGGCCTGCGCCATATGAACGGTTTCCCCGGCGGCCCACCCCCGCGGCTCGCGCTCTCCCTCGGCGACAGCCTGGCCGGAATGTTCGCCGCCCAGGGAGCATTGGCGGCGCTCTACCGGCGCACCGTCACCGGAGAGGGGCAGATCGTCGACGCCGCGCTCACCGAAGCCTGCCTGGCGGTGCAGGAGTCCACCATCCCCGACTACGACATCGGCGGCGTGGTCCGCGGCCCGTCGGGCACCCGGCTGGAAGGTATCGCGCCGTCCAATATCTACCGCACCGCCGACGGGAGCTGGGTGGTGATCGCGGCCAACCAGGACACGGTCTTCCGCAGGCTCTGCGCGGCGATGGGCCAACCGGAACTGGCCACCGACGAACGGTTCGCGAATCACTCCGCACGCGGCCGCAACCAGGACGAACTCGATGCGATCATCGGCGAATGGGCGGCGCGGCGACAACCCGGTGAGATCATCGCGACGCTCGGTGACGCCGGGGTGATCAGCGGGCCGATCAATACCGTCGCCGAGGTGGTCACCGACCCGCAACTGAACGCGCGCGGCATGATCGCCGACCACTACGACGAGCGCATCGAACGGAATGTGTTGGGTCCGGGGGTCGTGCCCGTGCTGTCGGCGACCCCGGGGACCATCCGCAATGCCGGGCCGGCGCGGCCGGGTCAGCACAACGACGAGGTGTATTCCGGTCTGCTCGGGAAGTCCGCCGCCGAGATGGCGGCACTGCGGTCGCAGGGGATCGTCTAGATCGCCCGCCGGTGTCACGATCCCGACGCAGGAACGGGACACCGAGGTGATGTGGTGCTCGCAGCCGCACTCCGGGATCGACGCACCCGGCGAAGCGCTCCGGCCGCGAGCGATCCGCCGATTCCGGTTTCCGAGAGCGGCCCGCTCCACGATGCGGAGCGGCTATCATCGTATGTTGGCGTGAGACACCATTCGGCACAACATCGTCGGCGACGATGTTGTGCCGAATGCGTGTCGGCCGCTTCGGGCGATCGGCGCCGAGCCGGTCGTCTTCCTGCCGGGCGACAGAAGAGTGACGCATGACCAGGTACGCGCATTTTGTAGGTAGCCTCCCCCGCGAACTGATGACAGGAGGTGATCGTGGCGTCCTGGACTGGTTCGCGGCGCACACCGATGGCCGTCCCGTCACCGCGATTCCCTGCGATCTGGATCCCGACTGGATCCTGGCCTATCTGAAGGACCTCGGGAACCGCACCGACGCCCTGGAGGTATTGCGTCCGGGAGGATTCGACGGATACTCCGATTTCCCCACCTACGGCGTCCGGTCCGGACGGACGCTCGAACCGCGAGATGTTTCGATGAACCGCGTCGAGCGGATCGGCGAAGTGGTGACGGCCTTCGAGTCGTTCCTGCGAGACCGGCCCGAACTGGCCGGGACCAAGCTGCAGCTCAGCCAGCCCCACCCGCTGGACCTCGCCATGTTCGTCCACGCCGGTGGCGCGGTGGCCACCGGCCTGCCGGTCGGACTGGCGTTGCGGCGGTCGAATCTGGCACTCACTGCATTGCGGAATCTCCCGGTTTTCACCGAGGCCGTACTGCAGGAGATGCGTGAGGTACGCCGGCGGCACGGCGATCTGATCGTCTGGCAGGTGGAAACCCCGATCTCGCTGTTGAGTATGGTCAAGGCGCAGCAGCTGGGGGCGTTGTGGGCGCTGGCGCCGGTGGTCGCGGGACAACTCGCCGGTTTCCTGGAGAAGGTGCACGAAGTCGATCGCGAGCACGGTGTCGAGGCCGAGACCATCGTGCACCTGTGTTACGGCGATTATCAGCATGAGAGCTTGCTGAGCCCGCGCAACCTGGCGCCCGCCGTCGCGCTGCTGAACCGTACCGGCCGCCGTCTCGCCGCGCGCGGAGTGCCGGTCCCCCGCGTGCACATCCCGTGTGCGTACGGCGCCCATCCCGCACCGGTCGACCCCGCGTTCTACGCTCCGCTGCACGAACTCGGGCCCGAATGGCGACTGATCGCGGGTGTGGTTTCCACCGACGACCCCGACCGGAGCGCGCAAGCGCTGTCCCTTTTCGAACAGGCCCGCGATACCACCGCCTACGGGGTGGCCGCCGCCTGCGGTTTCGGTCGCAACGAGGCCGAGGAGGCCGAACGGGGTGCCGCGACCATCGCCTCGCTCGTCCGGGCACCGGAGGGTAGCCGGGGCTGATCCGCCGGGCGAACACCGTCCGATCCCGAAGCGCCCCACCCGGCGGTTGTTCCAAGCCGCCGGGTGGGGCGCCGTCTTCGCCTCCGCCGCGGTCTCCGCCGACCGCACGCACCGCGCGACAACCCTCGCCGGGGTCCCGCGGATTCATCCGACACCCAGCATCCACCCAGCGATTGCGGTACCGCGTGCGCGGACTATAGTGCTGCACCGAACTGACGAGAGGCACGCATGAGACAGGCTGTCGCTGTGACAATTCCATGGACCGGGCCGGGTACGACGGTCGCGACCCATGCCGAGTTGCCCCGAACAGCGATACCCGCCCGCCGATCGACCGGTGCATGAACGGGATGGCGGACGACTCGACCTCACCGGAAATTGCCGTGGCCGCCTGAGATGTTCGGCCGTGCTGTAGTCAGTGAAATTCATGGGGGAACAGCCAGGCGCACGAGTCCGTGCCGAATCCCATCTCGTTCGAGTCTTTTATCTGGAGTCGCATCCTTGTCCACACCACGCCGTATCCCCCTATCGCAGTCGTCGACGATGACGGGGACATACCCCGCAACCCCCGCTCCGGTCGCCGAACCCCCGAGCCCGCGGTACCCGATGTACACGCAGGAGTTCGCCACGGACCCCCATCGCGCGTACCGCGACATGCGAGAGCAGTTCGGGTCACTGGTCCCGGTGGATCTGGCGCCCGGAGTCCCGGCCACTCTGGTGATCAACCACAAGATCGCCGTGCGTATCCTCAACGACCCCGACCATTTCCCGGCCGACCCCCGGTACTGGCAGGAGACCGTACCGCAGGATTCTCCGGTGCTGCCGATGATGAAATGGCTCCCGGCCGCCCGGAACAACGTCGGTGAAGTCCACGCCCGCTATCGGCAGGCATCCGCCGACAGTATCGACGGCGTGGACCTCAACGCGTTGCCGTATACGGTCGAGCGTATCGCCACCGGGCTGATCAACGACTTCTGCGAGCACGGCACCGCTGATCTGATGAGTCAGTACGCCTTCCCGCTTGCGCTCGAGATCATCAATCACGTCTGCGGCTGCCCCGACGACATCGGCAGGCGGATCGCGGCGGGTATGGCCGCGCGCTTCGACACAGTGCGGGCCGAGGAGGGTATGGGGATACTCAAATCCGCCCTGATGGAACTCATCCATCTCAAGCGCGATCGGCCGGGTGACGATGCCACCTCGCGGCTCGCCGAACACACCACCGGGCTCGACGACGTCGAGGTGTTCGCTCAATTGATGAGCTTCTACGGAGCCGGTTTCGAGGCTCAGCGCAATCTCATCACCAACGCGCTGTTGCTCATGATCACCGAACCGCAGTACGGACCCGGGGACACCTTCGGGGGAAATCTGTCGACCGACGACGCCATCGACAACGTGCTCTTCAACGACCCGCCGATGGCCAACTTCTGCACCACCTACCCGCGCCAGCCCATACCTGTCGCCGATACCTGGCTGCCCGCTCACCAGCCGGTGGTCATCAGCCTTTCGGCCTGCAACAACGACCCCGAGATCCGCAGCGACCACGACACCCCCGGGGGCAGTTTCGTCGGCAACCGCTCCCATCTGGCCTGGAGCGTAGGTCCGCACGCCTGCCCGGCGCAATCATTGGCCCGCACCGCTGTGCGCAGCGCGATCGATGTGGTACTCAACGCCATCCCCGACCTCCGCCCGGATACCCGGCAGGAACTGGTATGGCGGCCCGGCCCGTTCCACCGGGCACTCGCGGGGTTGCCCGTCGTCTTCGAGCCCGCTCCCCCGCTGCCGGTGATGTAGCACAGCCCAGGAGCGGCGAGCCGCCACGTAATCGTCCTGATCATCATGGCCGCCTCGGCGGGCAGCAGCGCGGCGAGGTAGAGCTCATCGGCCGGGCCGCGCAGTGCGCCCACCATGATCCAGTTTCCGCCGGCGTCCCGCGACATGGTCTTGGGATTCCCGGAGAACCCGCTGACGGAGCGACATATACCGGTAAATACTGGCATTCACTGGACTTCCCTGGAATAGCCCCCTACATTTCACCCCATGCCCACCGCCGAGGCGCTCGAAGCGCGCATAGCCGAGTTACGCGCGCAAGTGCGCCGGGCCGCCGGATCCGGAGACCGGACCGCGGCCCGCCGGTTGCGCGCCCAACTCCGGGCCGCCGAAACAGAATGGGACACCGCGGTTCTCGGGGCGCCGGAACAACCCGCGCCGGCCCGGCAGACCGCGGCGGCGGTACCGGTCCGCGAGCACGTCCATCGGGCACTCACCCTGCTGTCCGTACCCGCCGCCCCGAAACTGGTACTCGCCGTGCACGACGCGTTCTTCTCCGGAGAACTGGTCCCGGCGCGGCTCACCAGCCTGCGCCGCGACGAGGAGCGGTCCTTCCGGGCGGCACCCTACGCCCGCCCGTACTACATCTGCGCCGCCATGACCACCGATCTGCTGGCCCCGGCCCGCGGCCTGCTGGCAGTGAGTACCTGGTCGTCGGCGCAGCGTATGGTCGGGCCGTTGAGTCCGCGAGTGGATCTGCTCACCGGAGCCATCCGGTTGGCCCGGCACATGACCGACCACGGATGCACACCCGCGGGGCAACGCGTGCTGTGGCAGCTGGCGGTGTCCATCCCCGGCGCGACCGACGGGAAGAACATCGACCCCGAGGCCGTACGGGCGGCCGCGGAACGGGAACTAGAGGTGCACAGAGACGACGACATACAGCAGCGGGCCGACGCCGCGGAGCGGGCGGTGCGGCAACTGGCGGATCCCGCGGCGCAATTGTTCGGCGTTCGGCTCGCGGTAGCCGACCGGCGAGGACAACGAGGGGCCTGAGATGACGCTTGCGGAGAAGACACTGACCCACCGGCTCGACGAATTGCGCGGCGACGCACCGGTCACCCGGCACAATGCCCGGACCATCGCCGCACTCACCGCCAATCCGGGCTGCGCGCGCCGGGCACTGCTGGATGCCGCGGCGGTGGACAAGACCGTGATCGCCCGGGAACTGGGCTTCCCGCCGAAATTCGGTCAGTCCCCGTTCGCGATCACCCGCGGCAACAGCTTCGAGGCCATGGTGAAGGCCCACGGCTGCGCCGAACTACTGCGGCTGCTGCGCGAAGAACTCGGGCTGACCATCCCGGAGGTCGGCTACCACGATCTGGAGACCGTCGGGGACAACGCGAGCAATTCGGTGCGTTACCAGCGCACCAAACAGCTACTGGGCCAGGCGCTGAGCTCGGGCCAGGGCACCCTGTTCGATCATCCGCTGCTGCGCTTGGAGATCGCCGGTGCCACCGCCTATCTGGAACCGGATGTGGTGGCCCTGCAGATCGGTGGCCTGTTCCACGTGGTGGAGATCAAATCGTTCGCCGTCGTCGACGGACAGGCCGATCCCGCGCAGGTGGCCTCGGCCGCCCGGCAGTCGGCGGTCTACGTCCTGGCCATGCGCGAGCTGCTGCGCGAACTCGGGCAATCCCCGGAACTGGTCGCGCACAGCTCGATCCTGGTGTGCGCCCGTGATTTCACCAACCGACCGACCGCCGCTCTGGTGGACCTGCGCAAACAGCTCGCGGTGATCGGCCGCCAGCTGTCCCGGCTCACCTCCATCGACACCCTGCTCGATCTGGTCCCGCCCGGCGCCTCGTTCACACCGGGCGACGGACTGCCGGGCACTGTCGCGGCGATACCGTCGCGCTACGCCCCGGAATGCATGTCCAGCTGTGAACTCGCCTTCGCCTGCCGCTCCGAGGCCCGGACCCAGGGTTCGGTGGACACTCTCGGCCGCGGCGTCTGCGACGACCTCGGCGGTATCGACAACCTCGACACGGTGCTCGCCCTGGCCGACGGCACCCTGGACCCGGGTCCCGAACACGCCGATATCGCGGAGATGCTCCGCCGGGCCCGGGCGCTGCGCCTGGAGGTCGCCCGATGAGCGTGCTCAGCGCGCTGGCGAAAGTGACCGCGGTACGCAGCGGTCGCGCCGAACCCATCGCCGACCGGCGGCACTACCACCTCTCGGACCGTCCCCTCGTGCTCGTGCCGCTGCGGCTGGCCGGTGAGGCCGCGGCGCCGCTGGCGGTCGCGCTCGGCTCGTCCCCGCACGATATGACCGTGCTGATAGTGGCCCAGCCCCGCGACCGGGTGCTGCGCCTGCGGTTCATCGAACACTTCGCCGACCGGGTACTGCCCTACATCTCGTCGTTCTGCGAGGACGCCGAGGAACTGACGGTGAAATCGACCGGCGAGGCCTACCTGCGTTATATGGACGCACCGCAACTGCTGATACCCAATCCCGGCGGCGCCGAATTCCTGCGGCTGCTGGGCCGGTCGGTGCGGTTCCATCGCACCGAGGGCGAGAACGCGGTCCCGGAGTCACTTCCGCTGCTGGGACGCTGGCTCACCTGGTTCGGTGATCGGTCCGATTTCCCGGGGTCCAGTGTGTGCCTGGCGATGACCTCGGTACTCACCACCCACTGGGCATCCGGGCAGTCCGCGCTCGAGGACGGTAATCTCGCCGCCCTGCTCGGCTGGATCGACCCGCCCGCCGGGATGACGGGGCCGGAGGCCGCCGCCCTGGCCGAGGATCCGCTGGCCTATCCGCCCGCCGGCCCGGCCACCGATCCCGGCTTCGACAACGAGGAGCTGGCGCCACTGATCGCCGCCTACGACGGCGCCGAGCACGAATGGGCCAAAGTCGTGGCCGCCGAACGGCTCGAACAGGCATTGCGCGGGCAACTGGAACCGACCTGGCAGCTGATGTGGCGGGCCGTGGAACTGCTGCGCGCCCTGCCGGAAGGCGCGAGCGTGGCGAAACGGTGGACCGACGATCGCGCCGCGTTCTCCTGGTTCGTGGCCGATATCCCGGAAGGCTATCCGCAGGCCCGCCGCGATTCGGCGGTCTCGGCGACCCGGCGGCTGCTCAAACAGGAACAGGCTCTCGACACCTTCCAGGCCCAGCGTGCCTTCGACGATCCCCGGGTCCTGATCGAATACCGGCTCGTCGGCGAAGCGTTCCACGGGACGGTCAGCGACTGCGAACCCGAGCGGCGGGCGAAACCGAAATCCCGCGAGGTACCGCGGCCGTATCTGTGGGTACACACCGCCGACCCCTTCCGGGCCCGCGTCGGGGAGACCCTCATCCGTATCGACCGGCCCGCGCAGAAGGCCGAGGTCGTCGCGGTGGAGGAGGATGTGATCCAGCTGGAACTGGTCAGCGGGATGGGGCAGGGCAAGAACCCCGCGGCCGGCAGTGTCCCCGAGGAGGGCGACGCGATCGGCTTCGCCCGTTTCTCCCCCAGCGGTTTCGGCGGCCCGCCCGCCAAACTCCCGCCGCGGGAGGAGACGCCGTGGACCCACGGCGGCCCGCCGCCCGAACCGACCCTCGAACTCGCGGAGGAATGGTCGTGAGCACCGCGGACGAGGTGGTCGGCCGGATCCTCGCCGACCTGGACAACGCCGCCCATCGCGCCCTGGTCGTGGATTCGCCGCCGGGCGCCGGTAAATCCACCCTGGTGGTGCGCGCGGCCCGGCAGCTGGCCGCGGCCGGCGACGAACAGCGGATGATCGTGGCGCAGACCAACGAACAGGTCGACGACCTCATCGACCGGCTCGCCACCGCCGACCCCGGTCTGCCGATCGGGCGGTTGTCCGCCGGCGACTACCGCCGCAGCGCGCGGATCGACCGCGACAATGTCGAGGTGGCCAACCGGCCCGCCGATCTGGAGAAATGCGCGATCGTGATCGGCACCGCCGCGAAATGGGCGACCTTGGACGAGGGCCGCTGGTCGTATGCGATCGTCGACGAGGCCTACCAGATGCGCTCGGATATGTTGCTGCGGATCGCCAACCGGTTCGAACGGGGCCTCTTCGTCGGCGACCCCGGCCAGCTGGACCCGTTCGCCACCGTCGACGGCGACCGCTGGGCGGGCCTGTCCTGGGATCCGACCATGAGCGCGGTGGCGGTGATGCTCAACCACAACGCCGGTATCCCGGTGCATACGCTGCCGGTGTCGTGGCGGCTGCCGCCCTCGGCGGCCTCGGTGGTGTCCTCGGCGTTCTACCCGTTCGCGCCGTTCGCCGCCGGAACCCGCCCCGAACAGCGCCGGCTCGAATTCACCACCCGCGGGCTGCGCGGCCCGGTGGACGATGTCCTGGACGAGGCGGCCGCGCACGGCTGGGCGTACTACGAACTGCCCGCCCGTCATACGCTGCGGACCGACGGAGAAGCGGTGGCCGCCATCGCCGACCTCACCTGCCGGCTACTGGAACGCGGCGGGGTCGCGCATTCCGAGCACGGCAGCCGCGAGATCGACGCCACCCGTATCGCGGTCGGTACCGCCCATCGCGATCAGGCCCAGGCGGTGCGTGACGCGCTGGCGGGAACGGTGGCGGAAGCGGTCACCGTCGATACCGCCAACCGGCTGCAGGGCCGCGAATACGATGTCACCGTCATCCTGCACCCGCTCTCCGGTCGCCGCGACGCGGGCGCGTTCCATCTGGAGGCCGGGCGGTTGTGCGTGCTGGCGTCCCGGCACCGGCACGCCTGTATCGTCGTCGGCCGCGCCGGAATCGGGGAACTCCTCGATGCCCACCCCTCCGCGGAACCGGTCTACCTCGGTGTGCCGGTGAAATTCCCCGACGGCTGGGAGGCCAACCAGGCGGTGCTGGGCAGGCTGGCCGAACACCGCATCGCGGCACCGGTCCGCGCCCGGTGAGCGGGGGTTCGTCCCGCCTCTGTGCCGGGTATCCGGTTGCGCGACGATTGCCGTCCGGCGGCTCCCGGGGCACTATGGCGGCATGCGAGTCCTCATCGAGCTCCGCCCCTCCCCCGAACTGATTTCTGCGGCAATGGATTCAGCAGCCGGAATTTCCGCTTCCGAGATCGCGGGCGAGGTACCCGGTTTCGCCGTCGATACCGGCTACAGCCCCGTATCCGTAGCCGCCGCGACAGCGGCGAGCGATACGACGCGCGGGACCGGCGGTTCGTACGTGGTGCGTGGTGAGATTCCCGATGACGACCCGGCCGCCCGGGCTGCGGTGGCGGGCGCACCGGGCGTGCGCGGTATCTTCGCGGACCCGGTGATCGAACCGGTGCTCACCTGCGGCGATACCGGTCCGGTCGGCACCTGGACCGATGTCGCCGACCGGCTCGGCCGCGACGAGCTCACCACCGCCGGACTGACGGGTGCGGGCGTGGCCGTGGCCGTGCTGGACACCGGGATCAATGCGGCGGCGGTGCGGCGGGCCGCCGGCACCGCCATCGCGATCGACGCCTCTCGGAGCTGGAATCCCGCGGGGATCCGCGGCACCGCCGGCGACTTCCCGGTCGACCACGGCACCATGTGCGCCTTCGACGCGCTGATCGCCGCGCCGCAGGCCACTTTCCTCGATATCCCGCTACTGCAGAGCACGCGGTCCGGCGGTAGCCGAATGGACGGTCTGCTCTCCGACGCACTCGCCGCGTTCGCCCATCTGCGTACCGTGCTGACCGACCGGCCGGCAGACCGCCGCGCCCTGGTGGTCAACAACAGCTGGGGTTCGTTCGCACCGCAGTGGGATTTCCCGGTCGGCGATCCGGGCAACTACTCCGATAATCCCGATCACCCGTTCAACGTCATCGTCGCCGCCCTGGACGCGGCGGGCGCCGATATCCTGTTCGCCGCCGGGAACTGCGGACGCGACTGCCCCGACGGACGCTGCGCCTACCCCGATCGGCCCATCACCGGGGCGAATTCGCATCCGAATGTGCTGTCGGTCGGTGCCGTCGACACCGGTGGACAGCGGGTCGGGTACTCGTCGCAAGGCCCTGGCCGGCTCTCCGATCGCAAACCCGACCTCTGCGCCTACTCCCATTTCCTGGGTTCCACCGCCTTCGGCGCCGACGTGCCGGATACCGGTACCTCCGCTGCCTGCCCGGTCCTCGCCGGAGTCGTCGCTGCCTTCCGCACCCGATGGACGGCGACCGAGGTACCACCGGCCCGCTTGCGGGAACTACTGCGCAGCACGGCCGGCGATCGGGCGGGCGCCGGATTCGACTACGACTACGGCTACGGCATCGTCGAGCCCCGAGCTCTGCTCGCGGAGCTGCAGAAGGCCGCGACCCGCGCGTAACCTGGAGCGATGCCGCTGCTGACCGTCTCGCTGCCTCCTGGCTCGGTATTGGCCGACGCCCTGCGGGCACTGGGGCTGGCCGAGGACGAAGTCGACCGTGAATACGGTTTGATCGCGATCGACCCGGATACCGGCCGTTTCGCGCTCCGGGTGGCTGGGAGCGCGGCCGCACGGCTGGCCACCGGCAGCGCGGCCACGGTCTTCGCGGACCCACCCGTCGAACCGCTCGACGACGCCGGGTCCATGGGGCGCGACGAACCCGGCCCTTGACCGAAAACCGCTGGTCCCAGGGTGATCCCAGCCTCATCCCCGGCGCCGGGGTGCTGTGATCGGTCACCGGATGTGGTATCCGTAGCTCGTGGAGAGTGTGGAAGGTACAGAGTTCGGTCGCTACCGACTGCTCGATCCACTGGGGGCGGGCGCCATGGGGGAAGTACACCGCGCCTACGACACCGGGACCGAGCGCATGGTGGCGGTGAAGGTGCTGTCGCGGGAATTCGCACAGGACACCGTCTATCGCCGGCGGTTCCAGCGCGAAGCCCAGCTGGTGGCCCGGCTGCACGAACCGCATATCGTGCCCATCCACGATTTCGGCGAGATCGACGGCCGCCTGTTCCTGGAGATGCGCCTGGTGGAGGCCCCCAACCTGGCCTCGCTGCTCGCGGACAAGGGGTCACTGCCCGCCGCCGAAGCCGTCGCCGTGGTCGCCCAGATCGCCGCGGCCCTCGATGCCGCCCACGCCGGCGGGGTGGTGCACCGGGATGTGAAGCCCTCGAACATCCTGATCACCCCCGAAGGCTTCGCCTACCTCATCGATTTCGGCATCGCCCGCAGCAGTCAGGACACCACGCTCACCCGCGCCGGCACAATGATCGGCACCCTCGCCTATATGGCGCCCGAACGGCTCACGCTGGACCAGGTCGACGCGCGCTCGGATGTGTACTCCCTGGCCTGCGTCCTCTACGAATGCCTGGCCGGTACGAAACCGTATGTCGGCGAGAGCGTGGAGCGGCAGATCGCCGCGCACCTCACCGAACGGCCGCCGCTGCCCTCGGCCGCCGGTCTGCCGTCCGCCTTCGACGCGGTGATCGCGCGCGGACTGGCAAAGGATCCGGACCAACGCTACGGGTCGGCCGGGGAATTGGCGGCGGCGGCGCGGCAGGCGCTGATACCGGCCGGCACCCCGCGAACGGGTACGCCGATGGCCGTCACCTCGACGGCGGACGACGATCCGGAGGGCAGCGATTCGCGAAGGGACAATTCGCCGGTCGGCAACCCACCGAGTCGTTTCTCGCCGCCGGACAGCACGCCGGCCGTCACTTCACCGGCCGCCACTCCAGTCGTCGGCCTCTCGCCGGACGACCCACCCGCCGGCTTCCCGTCGGACACCAACCCACCCGCCGGCTTCTCTCACGCCGCATCCCCACCCGCCGGCTCCTCTCCCGCCGCATCCCCGCCTGCCGCCTTCTCTCCGGCCGAAACGGCCGCCGGATTCTCCCCGGCCGCCTCCCCACCGTTCGCCTACCCTCCCGCCGATCGCCCCCTCACCCTCGGTACGCCGAACGACAACCCGCCCGCTACGCGGTCTCGTGCCCGCGCCAGGACCGCGGCCGCGGTGGCCGCGCTCGTGACCGCGGTCGTGAGCGTGTCGGCACTGGCGATGACCAGGGAGGACACCACCACGGTCACCGACGCACCGGCACCCACGGCACCGTCGGAGGTACCGGCGACCGCGGTGCCGGGCGATCGGGCAGTCGAGATCGCGCCGCCCCCCGCGCCGAGGTTTCCCGGACAGGAGCCGCCCCTTTCGGAAACCCATTCGACGCCGGTGGTTCCCTCCGCGCCCTCGGCCGTGCCGGAAACCACTGTCGCCGAGCACGTACCCACCACACCCGCGCCTGATCCGGTGGAGCAACAGCCCGGGCCTCCCGAGCCTCCACTGCCGACCACGAGTGTCGCCGCACCCGCGACCACCACCACTGCCGAACCGACCAGCACGTCGACCTCCCCCACCACGACCGCCGACCCCGGGACCAGCACCACCACCCCCTCCACCGGCGAGACCACGACGACGACCCCGCCGGAAACCACCGGTACCGGCGGTGAGACGAGCGCCGCCGCGAGCAGTGCGACCACCGAGCAAACCCGGACCCGGGGCAGCGCGATCTCCACTTCCTCCGGCCACGTTCCCACCGTTGCGGCTTCGTCTCTCTCAGCGACACCACCCACCACGTCGGCACCGGGCCCGGCCGCAACCCCCGCGCCGGTCCCCCCGTCCCCGGACTCCGCCGAGCTCCCGGTGTCCCCCGCCGGTCCGCGGCAATAATCGTTACAGGCAGCAGAGTTCGACATCGGAGGTGGTGATGAGCGCGGAACCGGTGGGTGTGGAGCGCCGGGCGGTGATCGTGGGCGCGGGGGTCGCGGGGCTCACGGCCGCGATCGCGTTGCGGCAGCGCGGCTGGCGAGTCGAAGTCCTGGAACGGGCCGTCGGGGTGGAACCGGCCGGGTCGGGGCTGAGCCTGTGGCCCAACGGTCTGCGTGGTCTCGATGTGATCGGTGTCGGCGCCACGATCCGCGAACAGTCGCTGGCGGCGACCGAGGGCGGTATGCGCGATACCGCGGGGCGCTGGTTGTCCCGTACCGATATCGCCGCCCTCCGTGACCGTTACGGGGACCTGGTCGTGATCCACCGGAACGAGCTGTCGGATATTCTGCGCACCGCACTGGGCACCGGCCCGCTGCGGTTCGGATGTGCGGTGGAGGCCGTCGAGTCCACCGGCCGTGGCGTGCGGGTGCGGCACAGCGCCGGGACCGCCGAGGCCGACCTCGTACTCGGTGCCGACGGAATCAACAGCACGCTCCGCACCACCCTGTGGCCACGCGCCCGGCGACCGGTGTATGCCGGGTACACCGCTTGGCGGACCATTGTCACCCCGGCCGAACCGGTACTCGCCGGTGGCGAGACCCTGGGCCGCGGGCAACGGTTCGGTATCGCGCCGCTGCGCGACGGACGTGTCTACATGTTCGGCACCGCGAACCTGCCGGCCGGGCAACATGCTCCCGGCCGGGAACTGGACGAGCTGCGCCGCCGGTTCGACAGCTGGCACGACCCGATTCCGGCGCTGCTGGCGGCGGCCGACCCGGCGGCGATACTGCGGCACGATATCTACGAACTGCCACCGCTGGACACCTACGTGCGGGGACGAGTGGCGTTACTGGGAGACGCGGCCCACGCTATGACCCCGAACCTGGGCCAGGGCGCGAACCTCGCCGTCGAGGACGCGGTCACCCTGGCGGCCGTGCTCGACCGGGCGACCGATATCCCCAGCGCTCTCACCGAATACGACCGGATCCGCCGGGCCCGGGTACATCCGCTGGTCCGGCTGTCGCACCGGATGGGCGCCGCGCTGCAACTCGCGCTGCCGGCGGTGACGCCGGTGCGCAACACCGTACTGCGCCTGGCCCCGGACGCCGCCGCCCTGCGTGCGTTGGGTCCGGTGCTGTCCTGGTCACCGCCCGACTGATCCGCTCCCGGAATGTGGGCCGGTACGTCGGCCTAGTGCGCTGGTGGTCGAGCCCACGCGGGGTCGCGGGGGTTGCCTTCCCTCCGGCGAGCGTGACGGTCAACGAGGACACGGCGGGTGACAGAGGAGGAGGTCACACCCATTCCTTGCGGGCCAATTCGAGAATCGTCGGATGCATGAGCGTCGACGGCTGCTCGCCGGTGTCCCGGCGATCCGGCGCGAAGATCGTCGCGGCCCGCAGGCTCGATTCGTCCATCGACCGCAGCGGGGCCGGCGGGTCCAGCGCGAGCCGCGGCTCGGGGTCACCGGTGGCCTGGACGAAACCCCAGTCACCGAAACTGGGTACGTCCACGTGGTACGGCAGAATGTGCAGGCCGGAGGTGCGGACGGTGGCCGCGATACACCAGTACGAATGCGGGGCGAAGAACGGTGAACCCGCCTGCACCACCATGGTGCCGCCCGGCGCCAGCACCCGGGCCGTCATCGCGTAGAACTCGGTGGAATAGAGTTTGGCGATGGAGGTCTGGTCCGGATCGGGTAGATCGACGATCACCGCGTCGTAGTCGGCGCGGGCGGTCCGCAACCAGGAGAACGCGTCGGCCGTCACCACCTGCACCCGGGGATCGGCGAAGGAATTCCGGTTGAGTTCGGTGAGCCGCGGATCGGTGCGGGCGAGCTCGATCACGGCCGGATCCAGTTCGACCAGCGTCACCGACTCCACATCCGGATATTCCAGGATCTCCCGCAGTGCCAGCCCGTCACCACCGCCGACGACCAGCACGTCACGGCGTGGCCCGGCCAGCGTCGGATGCACCATGGCCTCGTGGTACCGGTACTCGTCCACCGACGAGAACTGCAGATCACCGTTGAGGAACAACCGGGTGTCGCGGGTTCCGAACGGTGACACCGATTCGGTGAGCACGATCTTCTGGTATTCGGTCTGCCGCTGCCAGACGATCGGATACGCGAACAGCGCCTGCTGGGCGGTGGCCTCGAATCGGTCGGCGTAGACATAGCTGCCGACCAGCACCGCCGCCACCAGCAGAGTCACCGCGCCGAGAACCGATTTCACCAGGTGGGACAGGTCGACGCGGAACCAGATGAGCACCAGGACCAGCCCGGCCACCGCGTTCACCACCCCGACGATCAGACTGCCGCGAATCTGCCCGAACACCGGCAGCAGCAAGAACGGGAACGCCAGACCCCCGAGGAGGGCGCCCACATAGTCGGCGGCGAACAGATCGGCGACCGCACTGCCCGCCTCCTGCTTGCGAATCCGCTGCAGCATCTCCATCAGCAGCGGGATCTCGGCGCCCACCAGGGCCCCGATCACACAGGACGCCGCCACCAGCGCCGCCGTGTACAGGTCGAGCCAGGCGTAGGCGGCGTACAGGCCCAGCACCGAGAGACCGCCCACCAGCGCGAGCGCCAGTTCCACCACCACGAAGGCAGTGGCGGCACGATGTCGCAACGGTTTCGCGGCCAGGGCGCCGACCCCCATCGCGCAGACCATCACGCTGAGCGTGATCGATGCCTGGGTGGCGGTGTCGCCGATCAGATAGCTGCCCAGCGTCACCAGGGACAGTTCGTACACCAGTCCGCATGCGGCGCAGACGAAAACCGTGGTGAGCAGGGCAGATCGCGCGAGCCGACCGGTTATCGGCGGCGCCGGTCCCGCGGCGCGCCCGGTCTCGTCGGCCTGCCCGTCTGCGACCGGTCCGGGCGCGACGGTGATCGCGGCAGGATCCCGCGGCGGCGCCAACTCAGGTGAGAGCCGAGGCGACCACGGCCGCGACGGCGATGTGCACCGCCGCGCTCACCCACACCCCCGGATGCAGTTCGTGCTCGTTCACCACACCCCGGAATTCACCAGGGGTGGTGAACTCCAGCAGCAGGAACGCCAGCGCCATCGCCACCAGACCGATGACCCCGTACACCGCGCTGGTGACCAGCGCCTGCCCGATCGCGCCGTCGGAGGTCCAGATGGCGGTGGCGACGATGATGCCCACACCCAGCATGTTCGCGGCGACCAGCAGCGCGGCGTTGCGATTGCGCTCCACCCAGATCTGATGACGCAGGTTGCCGGGGGTGAGCACATCCACCAGGACGAATCCCAGCACCATCAGGACGATCCCGAGGCCGGAGTAGGCGGCCGCGGCGCCGGCGTTCGCGGGCAGGTCTTCGAGCATTGTTTCCTCCTGGAAGTGGATCCGGACGTGCGAGCGGCGGCTATTTTCCGTCGCCGGAGCCGCCGCCACGGAAGCCGGTGTTGTCGCTGGGCCAGCCGAAGACGCTGACCGCGCTGTGATGCCGCCGGTGCCCGGTCCGGTAGTCGTCCAGCAAGACCTTGGCCCCCGTGCCGTTCGGGGAGATCGCGACGATGTCGTTCCGGTACTGCAGGTAGGTGGTGGCGCCGGCGGTGCGCCGGTCCAGCGGCCGCGCGGCCGCGGTGATGCCGTCGGCGGTCGCGGTCGGTGACTTGTTCGACGTGTACGCCGTCCCGTTGTTCGCTTCGTCGAGCTTCGGCGCGCGCGTGTAGTGCGATCCGATATAGGACCGCACACCGATATCGTCGTCGTCATCGGACCCGCACCCGGAGAGCACAACCGAGAGAATCACGGCGCACGCGGCGAACAGCCAGGACTTACGACTCACAGCAAACCTTCCCCCGGTCCGGCGCACAGTCCCTCCGGTGCCGCAGCTATCGCTCAGTTCGACGACTGCGGGTAGATCATAATCGCACTCCGGTACAGCACCTGCCCGACCGCGGCTTCCTTTTTGCCCGATTCGCCGAAATCCTCGAAGGAGAGCCGGGTGCCGTCCGCGGCGGCATAGTCGTGATAGGCGACAGTGCCCGAGGGGGTGAGGCCGGTGGTCGCCTCGCTGACGTACTGGGCGCGTCCCGACTCGTCGAGCCGGAACGTCTTCCCGTCGTGCTCGATCTCATCCCCGCCCGCGGCCGGGACCCCGGGTGTCTCGGTCCAGAGCACCAGCTCGAGATCCGGGTCCTCCTCCACCGACAACCATTTGCGGCTGCCGCCGGCGGTATCCAGTAGATGCTCACTCCACTGGTACCCACCCTCTTTCAGACGGAGGGAGCCACGGACGGTGTAGGTCTGGCCGAAGATATCGAGGATATCCCCCGCCTTCAGCGCCCGCGGATCACCGCGCAGCGCATCGGAATCCTTGTCGGCGAACGGATCGGCGGGGCCGGTTGCGGCAGCGGGCTCGTTCTTCTTCCGTACCAACAACAACAGCGCGACTCCCGCTACAACGAGCGCGACGACGAGCAGTACGAGCAACAGCGCGTTGATGACAGCCTCCCTCTGATGATCTCAGCGGAGAGTAACACCCACCCCGGCACGTTCCGGTCGGCCGAGCGCGAACTACGCGCCCGGCCGGTCGGATCATATCGCCTTGGGTTCTTGCGGCGCCTGGACCGACGGTGGCGCCTGCGGCGTGGACATGGTGACCTCCGGTTTGGGCAGGCCCGGCGGCGCGGCCGGCTGCTGCGCGTCCGCCTCGCCCAGCCCCTGTGGGCGGAGGAACCCTACGAATTTCCCGTGACCGAGGTTGTCGAGATCGCCGTTCTGCTCGAGCCGGACCAGCTGACCGTCCTTCCAGTACTGCGGACCCGACCCGTCGTTGAACACGACGGCGCTGTGGTTCTCCCACCGGACCACGTCACCGGTGCGCAACTCTCCCTCGGCGGTTTTCCAGGTACCACCCATGTCCTGGGATGCCTGCGTACCCTCATAGGCGGTGAACGCATTGAGCGCCGAATTCCCCGCCTGTCGTGTCAGCGCCTCGGCTGCCGCCTGTGGCACAGGGACCGTGCCCTTACCGTCTGGCGCCTTGTAGCCCTCGTACGGCTTGTAGTCGACCGACGCACCGGGCGTCATCACTACCGGCGGAGTACCGGTATCGGTAGGCGCGGTGACAGCCGGCTGCACGCCGGGCCCCTGATCGGTAGGTCCAGGAGCAACGCCCGGCGACGCCTGGCCGGGAGCGGGAACCTCGCGACCCCGGCCGCGGGGATCGTCCTTGCCCTTGTCCTTGTCGTCCTTGTCGCCACCGTCATTACCCGGCTGGTTCCCACCGTTCGCCATTTGGGAAAGCAAGGGGAGCATCGCGAGGCTGCTCATATCCGGACTGCCGCTCGCCGCGGGCTGCACAGCGGGTTGGACAGCGGGCTGAGCCTGGGTGGCGCCACCGGAACTCTGGTTACCGGCGACGGGTTGCCCGGTCACGCCGGACGGTGACTTCTCCCCGTCGGTACCAGGGGTTTCGGTACCATCCGTCGGCTTCTTGGTCGAATCGCCCAGAATCTGGTCGTACTGCTTGTTCAAGTCCTTCAGCGCGTCATCGGCGTTGACCGGAGTCGCGGGAGGTGTGGTTGTAGTCGGAGGAGGCGTAGTCGTAGTCGGAGGAGGCGTAGTCGTAGTCGGAGGAGGCGTAGTCGTAGTCGGAGGAGGTGTGGTCGTAGTCGGAGGAGGCGTAGTCTTATCCCCGGGATCTTCCTCTTCCTTCTTCTTCTTGGGATCTTTCTTCTCCGGCGGCTTTTCCGATTCCGGGTCGTTCCCTCGGTGCCATTTTTTGTCGTCAACCAGATGCCCGTACCTATCCGCATCTTTCTCGGCTAGCTTCTGCATCTTGTCGGCGTATTCATCGACGAGCTTCGCACAGCCCTCGACACCGTCGGCAATAATTCGGAACAGGGGCGCTTCTTCGACCAGGTGCTGAATACCTACCTGAGAAAGGTCCAAATCATCGTCGGCATCATCGATCGGCTTCTCCAGCTCATCGTTCACCCCGATCAAACTTCGGGCGATTGCCTCATTCGCCGCCGAAATTTTATCTACCATTCCTTTGAAGGTGGTGTGATTGTAGTCGTCGATCACCAAGACGTCCGTCCCGAAGCTCTTGTCGACGTCCATCCAGGCTTCCTTCATTGTCACCAACTCGGCCTTCAGTGTCCCTTCGGCCTCATATGATTTCCCCGCCGCGTCGTGAAGCCTCTTTATGAATTCATCGTCCAGGCCGTCATCCAGTATCTTCTTGTCACCCTTCGGATCCTGGAGGAATTTGGGCTTATTTATATCTCCGGTACCTATTTGATGGGTCAAGTAATTGAGTTCACGATTTGCCCGCTCGATGGCCAAAACAAGATATCGAGACGGCTTCACTCCACCAGTCCCGACAGGTGTTTCAATTCTCAGCCAAGAATTGTCATATTTTCCGTCTTTAGTGGTTAGCTCGACAAATGTGCCGTCATCTTTGATGAGATTGTCGGAGTCTTTTGGCTTGTAGTCGGGACCAAAGGTATCGAGGAGCGATTTAGGATCATCACCCTTTTTTCGATCGTCCTTATCGATCTTGTAAGTTACATCCAACCAAAGGAAGCCGTGATGATCGGCGTCGACTCCGTATGCTTCGCCGTCAGCAGTAACGATACTGTCGAGATCGTCCGGCCCGTCCCACGATCCATGCTTTCTCGGTGCGGCATCACCCCACGGATCAGCCTCGTAGAGCACGACACCATCGTCGCCCTGGGTGTAGTAAAAGCCCGTTTTGGGTGGATGGTCCTGTTTTTCAAAACCATCCTTGCTATAAACATAGTAGTCGGTCATACACCCTGCTCGATACTGAGGATTCCATCGGTTGCGCCACCATCACCCGAATTCAGAGCCAGTGAATCATGGCCCCGGCAACCGCTACGACCAGCCGGCCGCGCACACGCAGGTGCACTGCGTCAAACCTCGCCCGATTCCTGTCTGACGTCGGCGCGCCCCTGAAGATCGACGTGCTCGAAGTTCGTCGCTGCAGCGTTACCGATGTCCCCTGCTCCCTGCTGTGCGTCGGCCGTGGCTGTCCAGCCGTTGGTACGCGCGAGCCGCTTCTTACGGGCCGCAACGGCATACGCGTGAACACCGTAACCCGCCCCTTCGTAGAGCTGAGCCTCCCAGTCCTGATCATCCTTGGACTTGTCGCGGAGCGGGGAGACGCCATCGAGTGTCCGACCCGCTCGACCACGTACATCGTCCGGCCGCTGCTTGAAGACATCGTCCATGGCGCCGAATCCTTTCCCGATCAGAGCTACTCGGACTATTTTCGTGCATCCCCATAGCTGGGAGCATGATAATCCGAGAGCCCATGACGAAACGCCTGGATGTTGCCTGCCCATAGGAATGACTCAGAAGCCGTCCCCGAATTCCGCCTTCTCCGCGTGCTGGTAAGCAACCTCGTTCGGGAGCCCCAGAGTATCCGCAACGTGCGGCAGAACCCCTCGCTCCAGCAAGATCGTTCGGCGCCCCACCTCTGATTTCATACGAGCGAGACGAGCGACTCGAACAAGTTCCGCCGCCAGCCACGCGTCCGTATTGTCCATAATCGACTCTCCGAGATGCAGACCTATTATCACCCCGGCCGTGTTGCAGGCGACGCCGACCGAATAGTCCGAATTGAAGACCTCGTAAATCTGCTGGCCCCGATTCCCGGGCGACGATACCCCTTCGTCATCTGCAGTGCTCATAGCCGACACAACGCGGACGCTGCACGGGACCATACCCGCCTGGTCAACGACGCCTCGGCACCCATGAAACCTGCGGTATGTCCGGCCAAGCCGCCTCCTGGATGGTCTGCTTGTGCTGGCGGGCAGCATCGATGGTGCTCTCGTTGATGGCGGCCATGATGTCGGCCGCCAGTACGCGGCTGTTCGCAAAATGCGCGATCGTACCCGGCGCAATGTACATGTCGGTCAACCTGAACATCCCGTCTACTTCCGGGATCACTCGGCCGCTGGGGGACGGCCGCCTGGCGCGGATGCGGTCGACCTGCTCCAGCATGTCATCGGTCGCTTGGACCAATGCGCGTGCCAGGGCCAGCGCCTCGACAGTTTTGGGATGCCTCACCGCGAGCCTCCGGAACAGGCACTCCATTGCCGAGAGGACAACACGCCGTCGCCGCCCGACACGATCGCTTCTTCGAAGCTCCGGCCCTCCGCACAGTGCTGCCGAGCCTGCCATGAGAACTGCCGCAACATTCCTCCTCCCATCGACAGCGCCGACCCAGCGTTCCATACCATCCGACGAATTATCACAGGTGGGAAAGACAACCACAACCACTCCGAGTGGTGCAGCTCAGCGGACAGAGTGCCGACTGCATCCCAGCAGCACGTAGCGCTCACCGCGCCCCGAGCCGGTACGCCGCGCCATCCGAAACTCCGCGTCGCTACACCACAAACGTTAAGTTTGCCGAAGCAGTCGGCCGAGAAGCCCATCCTCGATACGAAATAACGCAAGACAGCTCTGACCCCTCAGCAGCCGCTGCCATGGCGTCCACCGCACAGGTGGAACTTTGATGCCGGCTCCCAAGCCCATGCGCGGGCTAGGCTAATACATGGCCCACATCGGTGGTCCGGGTGAAAAACGGAACGGGCCGCGGCGACAGTGACTGTCGGTTTCCTTCCGGCGACGCGGTCGTCCGATGGCGCGTTCGGTGGCACCTCCGCGATTCCGAACCGACGCACTTCTCGGTCTCGGTCAGGCCGTCGCGCGACGAATGACGACCCGGGCACCGATCAGTGCGGCCAGGGCGAGCACGGCCGGTAGCACCACCATCACCACCACCCTGGGCGCGTCGGCGAACCCGGAACCCACTGCGGGCCACCACCTCTGCCAGGTCACCAGGATGGCGATGAGCCCGCCGGCGACCAGGAAGACCGCACCGGCCGTGTAGAGGCCGGTGACCCGCCAGCGCTGGTAGACCGCGCCCAGGAACAGACTGACACTCGCGACCAGGCCCAGGAAAGCCGCGTAGGTGGCCAGCTGTGTCAGCCGGTTGTCGGTGAAATGCGACGGAAGACCGAACATCTCCATCCGCACACCCCAGCCGTCGGTGTGGTCCTCGACGACGGCCAGAATCCACAACAGCAGCGATATGACAGCGACCTGCACCGCGCCCACCAGCACGGTGGCATTGAAGAAATCACGGCGGGTGACGCCGAGGCCGAGAGCGAAGGGAAAGGTCTGGGTCATCGCGCCCATGTAGAAGGCCATGGTCACGCCCAGAATCGAGTAGATACTGCCGGTCGTGTTCGAGTCGGTGGCGTCGATGAGGGCGAAGATCACCCATGGGATCATGAAGGCGGCGACCAGGATCCCCAGCGGCCAGGCGATCAGCAGCGGCCAGGCCACGGTGTGGATCCGGGACACTTGCAGAGCGCGGGCGATCATGAGTTCTCCTTGCCGTGCAGAGGTGTGGTTTCGACGATGAATTGCTGCAGCGAGACCGGTTCCACCAGCAGTCCGAGGGTCTGGGCGTTCCGGGTGTCGGTGGCGTTGTCGGTGGTGCGCAGCAGTACCCGGCTCTGGGTTCCCAGCGATTCGCGACGCAGTTCCGTTCTACCGGCGACGAAACGATCGATATCGGACGTCGGTCCGGAGACCGTGAGGGCGCCGTCGCGCAGCTCGTCGGCGGACGCGTCGGCGACGAGCCGGCCGCGGTCGATGAGCAGCACGTGCTCGAGCAGGTCGGCGACCTCGTCGATGAGATGTGTGGAAAGCACTACCGTGCGCGGGTGTTCGGTGTAGTCGGCGAGCAGCCGGTCGTAGAAGAGCTGCCGGGCCACGGCGTCCAGGCCGAGGTACGGTTCGTCGAAGAAGGTCAGGGGGGCGCGGGAGGCGAGACCGACGATCACCCCGAGCGCGGAGGTCATCCCGCGGGAAAGCTTCTTCACTTTGCGGTCGGCGGGCAGATCGAAATCGCGTACGAGTTCGCGGGCGAAATCCTCGTCCCAGTTCGGGAGCAGGTGCCGCGCGGCGCTCAGCACGTGCTTGACCTTGTAATCGGCCGGATAGGCCTGGCTCTCCTTGATGAACGACACCGATCGCAGTACCTCGGAATTCTCGTGCGGCACCGCGCCGTTGATCCGGACCTCCCCGGATGTCTGGAACATCTGGCCGGTGAGCACCTGCATGAGGGTCGTCTTGCCGGCGCCGTTGCGGCCGAGCAGACCGTAGACGGTGTTCTCGCGCAGATCGAAGGTCACATCGTCGAGCGCGGTGACCGAACCGAAGCGCATGGTCACCCCGCGGGCTCGGGCCAGTACGGCATTGTCGAGTGCCGGATCTATGAAGGTGGTGCTCACCGGGTCCCCTCCCGCTGGTCGAGCAGGGTCTTGAGTTCTTCGATGCCCATACCGAGTTTGTCCGCTTCGGCGATGAGCGGGTCGATGTACTGCTGGGCGAATCGCTCCTTGCGCCGCAGCCGCAACGCACCGCGCGCACCGGCGGTGACGAACATGCCGATCCCTCGTTTCTTGTACAGAATCCCGTCCGACACCAGCTGGTTCAGGCCTTTGGCCGCTGTCGCGGGGTTGATCCGATGGAAGGCCGCGAGCTCGTTCGACGACGGTGCCTGCGCCTCTTCGGGAAGCGATCCGTCGATGATCGAGTTCTCGACCATCTCGGCGATCTGCAGGAAGAGCGGCTTACCGTCCGCGAGCAAAGGCCCTCACCCCCGTTGGCCAAGTGGTTCACTACTCATGTAATGAACCATAGAGCCTGACCCGGCTGCCGCGCAAGACCGAGCCGGCCGCGAGCGCACACGCCACTCCGCCGGCACCCGCGCAGCGACGACGACAGCAGCCGAATCCACACCGGTAAACCGCTGTGATCAGTCAGGCGAAGCACACCATCCGGTCGCGCGATCCGGCTGCGGCGTCGGCACCACGGAGTAGATTCGCCGGCGTGACCACCGAGGATCGTGGACCCGTTTTCGACGGGGTGAAAATCGGCAGGCCGGCGACCGGCGCGTTGATCGAGGCGGGATACCGGACGATCGGCGATCTGCCAGAACGCCTGGCCGAATTGCTCGCGCTGCACGGCGTAGGACCGCGGGCGATAGCTCTGCTCACCGAGGCACGCCGCACGGTCGCGCCGGATGTGGCCGGGATACTGCCGAACGATCGGTGAGGTCACGTGGCCGGGAACGCCGGCCGGGGCAGCCGTCCGTACTGCGCGGACGACCGAAACGGCAGCGGCGGAGACGATCCGTTGACCGCTTCAGCAAGTGCGCCGGTAAGAGAGATCCGGCCACGGCGGTCGCCGCAGCACCGCGAGAGCGGCGATCACGGCGGCGAGCAACCCGATCCATTCCCCCAACTGCGCTATCCGATTGACGTCCACCGCCGGGACCCACCTGGCGGCACCGTCACGGACCACGAAGATTCCCGCCGGTCGCATCGCCGAACCGGGAAAGCTACCGCGGCGCGAGACGGTGATGACGATGGCACCGTCCGCTGTCTCGAACGGTTCCCCGTACACCGGCGCGCTGTCCACCTCGGCCGCACCCGATCGTTGCCGAATCACCATGTGTACAACTCCGATCCTTCGCGCCGGCGCGCACCCGGCCATGGTGTCCACCGTATTGCGCACTCACGGTCGGTGGATGAGCGCATGAGCGTAGTTCTCGTTGCCGGGAATGTCCGTAAATCGTGCTATAACGCACTGAGGTGCGGCTCCGAGCCGGGCAGGTTTCGCCCGGAGCCGGTTCACACCGCGTGTTCGTTTGTCGTGGCTGTACGGCCGGCGCAGAGAGAAGCTTCCGATGAGTCCGACCACCGTCGATAAGCTCGAAATCGACCCCCTGCCCCACCCCCCCGGCGCCAGCGGTGGCCTGAACGCCGTCATCGACGCCGTCGAGGAGCACATCAACCGGTCGATACTGCTGCTGGCTTCGGGTGATCCGGGCAGCGCACCGGATTTCACCGAGTGGATCGACGCCAAAGGACTCCCTGGCGAGGAGGACTTGGGCAAGACGAAGGACAAATCCGCCATGGTCGAGAAGTACACCGCCCAACAGAATGACGTGAAAAGGCTGACGGCGGAGCTGGACCAAAAGAACAAGGATGTCAAGGATTCCGCAGTCTCCGCGTTCAAGACTTCCCACACGACCTACGAGGAAATCACAGAGATCGTCGACAGGCTGCGGATAGAACTCGAGGGCGCGCCCGCCCCGACCAAAGGGTTGGACGGCGTCTACCGTTTACCTATCGGCGTGGAAATCAATTTGCTGGGGTGGCTACTGAACGCGGCCGACCAGGTGCACGCGGAAGTCGAGGGCGCGGCGAACGCTATGGATGCCCCGGCGCGCCAGATCGATGGTTCGGTACCGGCTCCTCCGCGCGGTTACGACTACAACAACAGTGGAATTCCCGCAGCAGCCAACGCCTACCGGCCGCCCTCTGCCAGCAAAGCCAGGTACCGCATCACCGATGCGGTAGATCCGGTGGGCAAGACCCTCAGCGTGGCGAGCAAAGAACTCGGGACCAAAGAAACAGACAAGGCATTCGCCGACAAGCCCTACAACAATGGCAGCGCGTGGTGCGCTGCGTTCACCAGCTGGGTATGGAACCAAGCCGGTTATGACGTCACCTGGACCGACTTCGATTATGTACCCGCTGTCTGGAACGACGCCGGCGCAATGGGTTTGCAGAGGCCCAGCACCGCCCAGGCCCAGCCGGGCGATCTGATCGTGTTCGACTGGCAAGGCGACGGCACTCCCGACCACATCGGAGTTGTGGCATCCGTCGAAGGTGGAAGGATCCACACCATCGAAGGCAATTCCAGCGACCAGGTGGCCCGCCGGGACTACGGGATCAACTCCGGGCAGGTCGTCGGTGTCATCAAACCCCCACCCACCAAATCGGAGGTGATGGTGTCGCAGTGACCATGAGACGGCTCAGCGCCTCGTCCCGGTCCGGGAATCACCACGGCCGCACCGTCACGAAACCCTATGGCTGCAGCGAGAAGCCAACGAATATCAGAAGCATTCCGGCACTCACGGACCTATGCGTATACGTATACTTCTTCCATGGATCCACTGAGCCTTGCGGTCGGTGCCGGCCTCGTCGCAATCGGCTGGATAGGCGGCCGATTCGGGTCACGGCGGCGGGCCGGCTCGCCACCGAAAATCACGGCACGCTGCGGCTGCGGGCACGACCTGGCGCTGCACGACCGTGAAACCGGCAAGTGCCATGCCGAACTCTCCCGCAGAGGTATGCACGGCATGCGCGAATGGGTCGGCTGCAATTGCCGCCGCTACACCGGCCCCATCCCCTTGGAAGAGGTGTTCAGCCCTCCGATACTCCCACCGGAGGCCTGAGCGCGGCGCGACCGGCGCGGGAGCACGCCAACTCCGAGACGATCCCGCCTACCCCACAGGCACATTCGGAGGCCACCGACGCAGTCTCGGCCCGATGGCCGTCCCGGCCGGCCACCGACGATGGCCGATCCGAGCCGGGACCACGACACAGCGGCGAGAACCGGCCACGGGCCGGCGGCTACGAACGGGCCGTTCCGGCAGGAGCATCCGACGACGATGCGGAGCGATCCGCAGCACCCCTCGTGCGTGTCGGTGCTCCTACCGGGACCTGAACGGATCAGGTCAGGCAACGGCCCATTTCTCGGGATGGAGATGATGCTGGACGAGCGCGTTCGCATGCCCGTGCCCGAAACCGTGCTCCGATTTCAGCAATTCGACGAGTTCCTTGTGCGAAGTCGACCCCGCCGCACGGAGGACCGCCTTCCAGTCCTCGATGCTGCGGCCGTATTTGGCCTCGATGGACGGGAAGTAGGACGCGGGTCCCTTCGGGGTGGTCGCCATCTTCGATCTCCTTGCTGGTTACGAACTCGGTAGGTGAGACGGAAAGCTCGTCGAGATCTCATCGCCCGCGCCGACTATGTGTCGCAGGTCACTTGGAAATCGTTACCGGCGAAATCAGCGTCCAGGGGTGTCTCGCGCTCGCGCCACGCGCTCGGGTCGGCGATCGGCACGTACCGGCGAAGGCGACCTGGCCTTCGTCGAGGCGCAGACCGGCACGCATTTGCGGTGAGGACGCCTATCGAGCGTCTCTCCGACGATTACGGCCGCGCCGCCGGCCGTTCCTGCCCCTTCGGCAAATGTTCGAGAGCGAAGCCAACCGGGTTTCGGTGCCCGGACGCAGACGAGTCCACCCGGACCGCAACCGGTGGAGTGATCGCGGAATGGGTGGACTCGGCTACAGCTGTCGCGGACGTATTGCGGACGGAAGGTGGTTCGCGAATGCTCCGCCGCAGATCAGGCCGCTATAACGGCTTACACGTCGAAGTAGAGCTCGAACTCGTACGGGTGCGGCCGCAGGTTCACCGGGGCGATCTCCTGCTCGCGCTTGATGCTGATCCAGGTCTCGATCAGGTCCTCGGTGAAGACATTGCCTTCGGTGAGGTACTCGTGATCGGCCTCGAGGCGGTCGATGACCGAGGACAGGCTGGTGGGGGCCTGCGGGATGTTCTTGGCCTCCTCCGGCGGGAGCTCGTAAAGGTCCTTGTCGACCGGGGCCAGCGGCTCGATCTTCTTCTTGATGCCGTCGAGGCCGGCCATCAGCATGGCGGCGAAGGCCAGGTACGGGTTGCCCGAGGAGTCCGGCGCGCGGAACTCGATGCGCTTGGCCTTCGGGTTGTTGCCGGTGACCGGGATACGGACCGCGGCGGAGCGGTTGCGCTGCGAGTACACCAGGTTGATCGGGGCTTCGTAGCCGGGCACCAGGCGGTGGTAGGAGTTCACGGTGGGGTTGGTGAACGCCAGCAGCGACGGCGCGTGGTGCAGGATGCCGCCGATGTAGTGCCGGGCCAGGTCGGACAGGCCGCCGTAGCCGGCCTCGTCGTGGAACAGCGGCTTGCCGTCCTTCCACAGCGACTGGTGCGCGTGCATACCCGAGCCGTTGTCACCGAAGAGCGGCTTCGGCATGAAGGTGACGGTCTTGCCCTCGGCCCACGCGGTGTTCTTGACGATGTACTTGAACAGCTGCAGATCGTCGGCCGCGGCCAGCAGGGTGTTGAACTTGTAATTGATCTCGGCCTGGCCGGCGGTGCCGACCTCGTGGTGGCCGCGCTCCAGTTCGAATCCGGCGTTCTGCAGGTTGGTGGAGATCTTGTCGCGCAGGTCGACGTAGTGGTCGTAGGGCGCGACCGGGAAGTAGCCGCCCTTGTTACGGACCTTGTAGCCACGGTTGGGGCTGCCGTCGGGGTTGGTGGCCGCGCCGGTGTTCCAGGAGCCGGAGATGGACTCGACCTCGTAGAAGGCGCCGTTCATCTGCGAGTCGTAGCGCACCGAGTCGAAGATGTAGAACTCGGCCTCGGCGCCGAAGAAGGCGGTATCGGCGATACCGGTCGAGCGCAGGTATTCCTCCGCCTTGCGGGCGATGTTGCGCGGGTCGCGCGAGTACGCCTCACGGGTGAAGGGATCGTGCACGAAGAAGTTCATGTTGAGCGTCTTCGCCGCACGGAACGGGTCGAGCTGTGCGGTGCTGAAGTCGGGCAGCAGCAGCATGTCGGACTCGTCGATGGACTGGAAACCCCGCACCGAGGAACCGTCGAAGGCCAGGCCCTCTTCGGCGAGATCGGCGGTGAAGGCCTTTGCCGGGATGGAGAAGTGCTGCTGCACACCGGGCAGATCGCTGAAGCGGATGTCGACATATTCGACCTCCGAGTCCGCGATGTACTTGATGACCTCATCGGCCGTGCTGAACGTCACTTGGTTCTCCTTACGGATAGATTCCCAGCCAGTATCGAGTGCGGGGCGTCGCGACCCGACGCTATGGACAGGGTGTTTCCCGCCAGTCAAGAGTGTGTTTCGCCAGTGTTACACGTCGTGTCGGCGGCGTGTCCTCGGCCACGCCACGAACTGCGGGTTCGCGCCGCGCGCCCTGGTCGGCGCCCTCCGGAGGCTGTCGGATATGCCCGGAATCCACCGCTGACCCGGCGTAACAGAGGCTGCCCCGCCACCCGGCGGAGGCGGTCGGCGGCACGCTTTATCCTGGGAGCATGGCACGTATCACCGGCTCCTGGCTCTCCGGACCTCCCGTCGCCCCCGGTGCGGGTTCCGGCGACGATTACGCCGGAGCTAGGCTGGGGTTGCCGCGCGAAGGCGCCGGATCGCTACCGGGCATGTTCCGGCGCGTGGTCGCCATGCTGGTCGACTGGTTTATCGCGGTCGGGATCTCGGCGTTGATCGCGCGGGGTATGCCGGCGTCGTCGGTGAACCTGATCCTGTGGTTCGTGATCGGAGTGGCGGCGGTGACGCTGTTCGGCTTCACGCCCGGGCAGTATTTCCTGCGCATCCGGGTGATCCGGGTGGACGCGCAGGCGCCGGTGGGATTCCTGCGGGCACTAGGGCGGCAGGCGCTGCTGGTGTTCGTGATTCCCGCGCTGTTCACCGACGAGGACGGGCGCGGTATGCACGATCGGGCCACCGGGACCGCGGTGGTCCGCTCACGCTGACCGGCGCCGAGCCGCCCGGCCGCACACCGGGTCAGCGACGACGGATCGTGCGCTGCATACCCCGCATCTTGGCGTTGGTCGGCATCGGTCCCTTGGGCATGGCCGGACCTCCGCTGCGCGAGCTCAGGGCACTGAGCCGGCCCTCGATCTGATCCATCCGCTTGGTGTCGATATTGCGCGGGAGCTTGGTCAGGTAACGCTGGAGTTCCTTGAGCGGGACCTGTCCCTCCTCGTTGCCGACCACCACGTCGTAGATCGGAGTGTCGCCGATGAGGCGGGCGGTGCGCTTCTTCTCCTGGGCCAGCAGCGACCGCAGCCGCTGCGGCGACCCTTCGGCCACGAAGATCACCCCGGGCAGGCCGATCACCCGGTGTACGGCGTCGAGCTGGGTGGTGGCGGCGATACCGTTGCTGACCCGCCATTTGCCCTGCAGGTTGTCCAGCACCCACGCGGCGGCGCCGGCCTGGCCCTCGGCTTTTCCGTACACGGATTTCTGCACCCGGCGGCCGAAGATGATGAAGGCGAACAGCAGACCGAGCAGCAGGCCCAAGGGCAGCAGGAACCACTGCACACCGAAGAGGAAGCCGATCCCGAACAAAACCAGTGTGGTGACGACCACCGCACCGATCATCAGCGGCAGCAGCAGCTTGTCCTCTTTGCGCTGCATCTGGAACGCCTGCCAGATCTGCTGACGACGTTCCTTCGACTGTGCTTTGCGCGCCGCTTTCGCCGCGGCCTTCGCCTCTTTGTCGGGCTTGCCTGCTGCCATGGCTCCCAGAATAATGCCCGGCCCGCGACGCTCCGGCCACGGGACGTACTCCGGCCACGGGCGGCGGCGCCCCGGCGCGGGCACCGGCACGCCGCACAGTCCGGGCCGGGGTTGCGCGGGCGAGGAGAATGCAGGGATGTCCACCGAATTGGAGGCCGATCCGGCGGCCGGCGCACCCGCCGACGACGCGACGGCAGAGCGACTGGCCGCGGCGCTGCGGTGCGTCACGGTGTCCCGGGAGGAGCCCGGGCCGGGCTCCGACGGTTCCGGCGCGGCGGCCGATGCGGAGTTCCGGCGCCTCGCCGAGCACCTGGAGCAATCGTTCCCCCGGGTGCACGCCGAACTGGAACTCGAGCGCTTCGGGCACAGCCGGCTCTACACCTGGCGGGGCGTGGACCCCTCGCGAACGGCCGCGATCCTGCTCGCGCACCAGGACGTGGTGCCCGCGGACGATCCGGCCCCCTGGACCCATCCGCCGTTCGCAGGCGTGGTGGACGCGGAGTTCATCTGGGGCCGCGGTGCGATCGACGACAAGAGCCGGATGCTGGCCATCCTGGAGGCGGTCGAATCCGCCCTCGCCGACGGGGTGCGGCCCCGGCATACCGTTCATCTGGCGTTCGGCCACGACGAAGAGGTGTTCGGCGACCGGGGCGCCGTGCGGATGGCCGCCCGGTTGCGGGAGCTGGGTGTCCACGCCGACCTGCTGCTGGACGAGGGCGGGGTGGTCACCGAGGGGATCGTGGAGGAGGTGACCGTTCCGGTCGCCACGATCATGGTCGGCGAGAAGGGCTACGCCACGGTTCGATTGTCGGTATCGGAGAAAGGCGGGCATTCGTCCATGCCGGGCCGGCAGACCGCGGTCGGGCGGCTGGCCCGCGCCGTGAGCCGGATCCAGGACGATCCGATGCCGCTGCGGGTCACTCCCGTGGTCACCGATATGCTCGCCCGCCTGCGCCGGCATCTCCCCGCGGCCAAACGCCGGCTACTCGGGTTCGCGGCACTGGCGGCGCCGGTGATCACCCGGATAATGGCCTCGGCACCGCAGACCGAGGCGCTGGTGCGGACCACCACGGCACCCACGGTGATCCACGGCGGAGTGAAGGCGAATGTGCTGCCGCAGCAGGCCGAGGCGCTGATCAACTTCCGGATCCTGCCCGGCGATACGGTCGACTCGGTACTCGCGCACTGCCGCCGGACCGTCCGCGACACACAGGTGCGGATCGAACTGGTGGGGATGGCGTCGGAACCCTCCCCCGCGACCGCTCCCGGTCCGCAGTTCGATCTGATCGCCCGCCTCACCGAAGAGGTGGTGCCCGGCGCCGCGGTGACCACCGGCCTGGTTCCCGGTGCGACCGATTCCCGCCACTACGACGATCTGGCCGCCACCCGCTGCAATTTCGCCCCGATCCGGCTCACGGCCGCGGATCTGGAACGGATACACGGAAACGACGAGCGGCTCTCGCGAGTGAACTACGCTCGCCTCATCGACTTCAACCGGCGCCTGCTCACCGCGCTCGCCGCGCCGGAACAGACCGGCTGAGGCGATACCTGCGCATAGGCTACGGCCGCCGGGACAATACGGACCAGCTTCGAAGGAGGCCCGATGAGGCGATATCTTCGCCTTCGCCGCGGTCTCCGCCGACCGCGGGCACCGGCTTCGAAGAAGTTCCGATGAGGTGGTGCCTGCGCCGCCACCGCGGACCACGTGTACAGATTCGAAGGAGGATCCGGTGACCGGCGACCAGGACATTCGAGTAGCGCGCGGGGAGTTCGAGCACGCCGGGCACCGGCTGAGCCGGCGTTCCTGGATACCCGCGACGACGGCGCGCGGGGTGATCGTCCTCGTCCACGGCGTGGCCGAGCATTCGGGTCGTTACGAGTACGTCGCCCGGACCCTGGCGACCGCCGGTTTCGCGGTGTACGCGTTCGACCATGTGGGGCACGGGGAATCCGCCGACGCGGGCTCGCGCGCCAATATCGGATCGATCGGCAATGCGGCCGACAATGTGGCAGCTCTGCTCGACCTGGCACGCGCGGAACAGCCCGGCGTACCGGCGTTCGTGATCGGCCATTCCATGGGCGCGCTGATCACCCTGTACCTGGCGACCCGGGCGCCGCTGGACGTGGCCGGGGTGGTGGTCTCGGCGCCGCCGCTGATCATCGACGCCGGAAATCCGGTGCAGCGCTTGCTGGCCCCGGTGCTCACCCGGCTGGCACCGGATCTGGGTGTGCTGAAACTGGATTCGTCGCAGATCAGCCGGGACCCGGCGGTCGTCGCGGCCTACGACAACGACGCGCTGGTGTTCCGCGGGAAGTTGCCGGCCCGCACGGCGACCGAGATCCTCACGGCCGCCGGTGCCGTGCTCGACCGCCTGCCGGACCTACGGGTTCCGACGCTCGCGCTGCACGGAACCAGCGACGCCATCGCCGCCCCGGCGAGTACGGACCGGATCGAGCAGCACGCGGGCACCACCGATCTCACCGTCCGCCGCTACGACGGGCTCTACCACGAGATCTTCAACGAACCCGAACGTGATCAGGTGCTCGCGGATGTGGTGGCCTGGCTGGACGCGCGGGCTGCCGGACAGTGAGCGTGTAGCTCCGCCGCTCCGGCCCCCGGGATCGGTACCGGGAACGGACGACGCCGCCCCTCGTACGCACCCCGGCACGGTCGGTGCTCGATGGGCCGGCGGCACACGCGGCGTCCCGCGGTGAGCCGCCGGCGCCCGGGCAGTGCTCACGGGCGGTATCCACTCGTCCCGCGTCTACTCGTACTCCGCGAGGCAGGCGCTCTCACCTTCGAGCACGCCCAACCGGAACGCGTCCAACCGCAGATAGCCTTCGGGGACCACGTCGCCGTTGACATCACTGGCGGCCAGTCCGTCGGCGAGCAGGCCGGAGACCGCCTCGTCCAGATCCCCCGCCGATAGGCGCGGGTCACTGTTCTCCCTGCTCAGCGCGTTGGTGACCACACCCGACAGACAGGCGGTACGCAGCCCCGCCGTCTCGGCGCCGACCAGGGAGAGCTGTTTGTCGTCCTGGTAGGCGAGGGTATAGCGGGAGACGAACACGACGAAGGCGTTGTAGTCGCCGGCGACGATGGCCGACAGTGATTCGTCCTCGCTGCCCGTTCCTCCGGCCCGCGCGGCCAGCGCATCGACATCCGTGCCGATCACATCGGTGACCGGGCAGTACGCGACGGGCACAGTGGGGGTCGTATCGGAACAGCGGATCGGCACACCGTCGTAGTCGTATTCGGGCGCAGCGTCGACCGGCAGGATATCGGCGAGCGCGGCGGCCATATCCGCGAGGGAATCCTCGGTGACTTCCAGCTGCAGGTACTCCTCACCGGGTTCCTCGAAGGTCACCGGAAGGCCGGAACGACGCTGTTCGATCTCCTGTTCGTCGATCTGCGCACACGCCTCGGCGCCGTTCGTATAGCCCATCTGGACCGCCGTGACACGCTCGAAGGCACTGCCGTGCACATTGTCCGGGTCGTCGGGATCGCGGTCGCGGACCGCGACGGTGGCACCCAGGACACCGTTGAGGCCCTCGGTGGTGTTGAGCGTGAAATGCCGGGAGTCGCCCTCGGCCACATGCCGCAGGAACACGCCGGCCAGGCAGTCGGCCTGCTGTTCGGTGACCAGCCCCGGAGAGTCCTCGGTCGCGATTCCGGCGGGAATCTGCAGGGCGTGCCCGTATTCGTGGGCGAGCACCATCACCACGGCCATTTCACCGAACTGCTCGACCAGTTCCGGCAGTAGTACGCCGCGGTCCCAGCCGATGGTCTCGTCCGTTCCGCAGTAGGCGGCGTTCACCAGTTCGTGGGTGCTGATCGTGCAGAACTCGACCGAGTCGCGTTCGGGGGCGTCGGCATCCCAGGAGATGAGTTCCGATACCGGCCGGAACTCCCCCGGGAAGGTCGTCGAATAGTTCTCCGTCCAGAATTCCTCGATATCGGCGACCGCGTTGAGCGCGAGCCGGTCCATCTCGCCGCCGTCGCCGTTCTCGGCCTGCCGATCGGTGTCGGGTACGCCGTCCCGGGGACCGCTGGGCCCGGTGCTGGTCGTGGCTCCGGTGATCTGCCACGGGTTCCCGGCATCCCGCTGGGTCGAACTCGCCGGTGAGCACGCCGACAGCTCCGATACCGTCAATACCGCCGCTGCTACCGCGACGACCAGCCGTGACCACCGTGTCCTGGCCATTGCGCCTCCCCGATCCCGACCGGGCCCGCGGGCCCGGCGCCGCCCGATCGCGATTCCGCCGCGACCGCGCCGAGGAGTATCGAATCACAAGGGGGGCAACGACGTACAGCGCTGAAGTTCGGGCGGCTCGTTCGTACTGCGGTATATGGATCGGCGACGCGGCCGTCAGCAGGCCGGGTCCTCCTACACTGACCTCAGCACTTGCCGAGGAGGGCCCCGTGTACATCGAAGAATTCCGTTCACCCGGGCCGTTGACGGCCGCGGCCGCCGAGGAGCTGGCCGGCTGCCTGCCCGGCTGCACCTCCCGGATCACCATCGCCGCCAACGACCGTGTCGTGAATCTGCCGGTCCTGCCCTGGTGCCGGCCGGAACTCGGCATCGCGCGGGACACTCTGGTGACCGTCACCGCGACGGGCGGCTATCGCCCGCCCGATCTGGAGGACCGGCGCGCGCTGGAGGATCTGGTCACCCGATTCCGGGCGCTGACGTCCCCGACCGGTTCCTAGGCCGGCTCCGCATCCGCTCCGGCCGGCGCTTCCCACCTGCCCCGGTCAGACCCCGAAGACCCGTTCCACCACAGCCCTGGCCCGGCGGGTGATCCGCAGGTAGTTGTCGAGGAACTCACCGCCGTCTTCGGTGGGCCAGCCCGCCACCCGGGCCACCGCCGACAGCGTGGTGCCCGGACCGGGCAGCTGGTCGGAGGGTTTGCCGCGCACCAGGACCAGCGCGTTGCGGGCCGCGGTCGCGGTGAGCCAGGACTGGCGCAGCAGGTCGGTGTCCATCGGGCTCAGCAGCTCCGCCTGTTCGATCACATCGAGCGATTCCAGCGTCGAGGTGTTGTGCAGTGCCGGAATCTCGTGTGCGTGCCGCAATTGCAGCAGCTGCACGGTCCATTCGATATCGGCGAGACCACCGCGACCCAGCTTGGTGTGGGTGGCCGGGTCGGCGCCGCGGGGCAGCCGCTCGGAATCGACCCGGGCCTTGATGCGGCGGATCTCGCGGACCGCGTCGGCGGAGACGCCACCCGCCGGATAGCGCACCCCGTCGATCGTATGCAGGAAGCGCAGGCCCAGGTCCTGGTCGCCGGCCACCTGGTGGGCGCGTAACAGCGCCTGCACCTCCCACGGCTGCGCCCACTGGCGGTAGTAGGCGTCGTAGGCGGCGAGGGTGCGCACGAGCGGGCCGCTGCGCCCCTCCGGCCGCAGGCCCGCGTCGACCTGCAGCGGCGGATCGGTGCTGGGGGCGCCGAGCAGTCTCTGCACCTGCTCGGCGATACCGTTGGCCCATTTCACGGCGGCGTGCTCGTCCTCGCCGGGCCGCGGATCGCAGACGAACAGCACATCGGCATCGGAGCCGTAGCCGAGTTCCCGGCCGCCCAGCCGGCCCATCCCGATCACCGCGAAATCGGCGGGCGCGGGCGCGCCCCGTTCGGCGACACTGGCCCGGATCACCGCGCGCAACGATGCCTCCAGCACCGCCACCCACACCGCGGACAGAGCGGCACAGACCTGTGGCACGTCCAGCAGACCCAGTAGATCCGCCGAGGCCACCCGGGCGAGTTCGTGCCGGCGTAGGGACCGGGCGGTGGCCACGGCCCGCTTCGGGTCGGTGTAGCGGTCGGCGGCGGTGAGAATGCCCTTGGCCACTTCCGCCGGTTGGGTACGCAGCAACAGCGGTCCGTCCGGGCCGTCGGCGTACATGCGGATGGTTTCGGGGGCATTGATGAGTAGGTCCGGCAGATACGCCGAGGAACCCAGCACCATCATCAGCCGCTGCCCGACCGCGCCCTCGTCGCGCAGCACCCGTAGATACCAATCCTGATCCACCAACCCTTCCGACACCCGCCGGTAGGCGAGCAGCCCGGCGTCGGGGTCGGGTGTCTCGCCCAGCCACTCCAGCAGGGTCGGCAGGAGCACCGCCTGGATCCGGCCCTTACGCGAGACACCACTGGTCAATGCGCGCAGATGGCTGAGGGCGTGCTCGGGCGAGGCGTAGCCGAGGGCGGCGAGCTGCCGGACGGCGGCGTCCGGGCTCAGGCGCAGCGCGTCGGAGTCCAGCCGGGCCACCGATTCCAGCAGCGGACGGTAGAAGAGCTTGGTGTGCAACCGGCGGATCCGGCCTGTCTGCCGGCGCAGCTCGGCCCGCAACACGCCCGCGGCATCGTGTCTGCCGTCCGGGCGGATATGCGCGGCCCGGGCCAGCCAGCGCATACCTTCCTCGTCGTCGTCGGCGGGCAGCGTATGGGTGCGTTTGAGCCGCTGCAACTGCAACCGGTGCTCGAGCAGGCGCAGGAATTCGTAGGAGGCCGTGAGGTTGGCGGCGTCCTCGCGGCCCACGTACCCGCGCGCGGCGAGCGCCGCGAGAGCTTCCACAGTGCCTTGGACGTGCAGTTTCGGATCGACCCGGCCGTGCACGAGCTGGAGCAGCTGCACCGCGAACTCCACATCGCGCAGACTGCCGCGGCCGAGTTTGAGTTCGCGTTCGCGCAGCTCGGCGGGCACCAGGTCCTCCACCCGGCGGCGCATCGCCTGCACATCCGGGACGAAATCCGGTCGTTCGGAGGCCGTCCACACCAGTGCGTCGGTGGCCGACCGGTACTGTTCGCCGAGTTCCAGATCGCCGGTCATCGGCCGGGCCTTGAGCAACGCCTGGAACTCCCAGGTCCGCGCCCAGCGCTGGTAGTAGGCCAGATGGGAATCGAGAGTGCGCACCAGGGCGCCGGCCCTGCCCTCGGGCCGCAGCGCGGCGTCGACCTCGAAGAAGGCCGAGGAACCCACGGTCATCAGTTCGGCGGCCAGCCGGGTGGCGACGGCGTCGGCGGGTTCGGCGACGAAAACGATATCGACATCGCTGACGTAGTTGAGCTCGCACGCCCCGCTCTTGCCCATGGCGATCACGGCCAGCCGCACCGGGCACGGTTCGTCGCGGCACACCCGGGCCACCGCCACCGCCAGAGCGGCGGTGAGCGCGGCATCGGCGAGTGCGGTGAGCTGGCGGCCCACCAGCTCGTACGGGATCACCGGCTCGTCCTCGACGGTGGCGGCCAGATCGACGGCGGCCAGCAGCATGAGCTGATCGCGATACCGCTTGCGCAGCGCCGCGACCACTTCCGGCCCGGATTCGGTGGCCCGATACAGCATCGGCGCGGCATTCGGCCCGGCCTCCGGTTCCCCGCCGACGACCGCGAGCAGATCGGCGATCAGCTCGTCACGGTCGGGCAGTTCCTCCCGCCGCAGCAGCACCCAGGACCCGGGATCTGCCACCAGATGATCGCCGAGCGCGGTCGAGGAACCCAGCAGCGCGAACAACCGGCCACGCAGCGTCGTTTCGGTTCGCAGCGCCGAATCCAGTTCGGCCCAATCGTTCCCGAGCGCCTCGGACAACCTGATCACAGTGTTCAGCGCGAGGTCGGCGTCCGGTGACCGCGACAGCGACCACAACACCGGAATGCTCTCGATATTGTCCCAGCCGAGCGTTTTCAGTGAGTCGGCGGCCGACGGTTCGAGCAATCCGAGGCGGCCGACACCGGGGACGGCGGATCGGGCGGACGGTGGGCGGACCATGAGCTCAAGGTACCGACCACCGGGCTCGAAATGTGCCGGACCCCTCGGTCGGGTGCGGTCACCCGCCGCACCGATACGCAGTCACGGAACCGGCCGGTCCAGGGGGGCGCGACCGGTCACCGGAGCGAGGAATGAGGCCGCGACCGTCACCGGCCGAATCGCGCCACGGTGCCACCGGCTTTCCCGCCGGTACCGCGGCCCCGCGCGAGTCGCGGTCTCCCGCCGCCGGCGACCGCGGGGGCGCCGGGCGGACGAGGGAGGAGATCAGAGACCGAGGTATTCGCGCAGCTCGAACGGCGTCACCTGGGCGCGGTAATCCGACCATTCGCGGCGCTTGTTGCGCAGGAAGAAGTCGAACACGTGCTCACCGAGCGTTTCGGCGACCAGCTCCGAGCGCTCCATCGCGTGCAGTGCCTCGTCCAGGGTGCCGGGCAGTTCCTTGAATCCCATGGCACGCCGTTCGGCGGCGGTGAGCGACCAGACGTCGTCCTCGGCCTCCGGCGGCAGCGTATAGCCCTTCTCGACACCGCGCAGGCCGGCCGCGAGCAGGACCGCGAAGGTCAGGTACGGGTTGCAGGCGGAATCGGGGCTGCGGATCTCGACCCGCCGCGACGACGACTTGTTCGGGGTGTACATGGGCACCCGGACCAGCGCCGAGCGGTTGGACCGGCCCCACGAGGCCGCGGTCGGCGCCTCGCCGCCGTGGATGAGCCGTTTGTAGGAGTTCACCCACTGGTTGGTGATGGCGCTGATCTCGTGCGCGTGTTCGAGGATGCCCGCGATGAAGGCGCGCGCTGTGGCGGAAAGGTTGTCCGGATCGTCCGGATCGGAGAACGCGTTCGCCTCGCCCTCGAACAGGCTCATATGCGTGTGCATGGCCGAGCCCGGATACTGGGCGAACGGTTTCGGCATGAACGTCGCGCGCACGCCCTCGTCGATGGCCACTTCCTTGATCAGATAGCGGAAGGTCATCACATTGTCGGCCATCGACAGGGCGTCGGCGTAGCGCAGGTCGATCTCCTGCTGGCCGGGCGCGCCCTCGTGGTGGCTGAACTCCACCGAGATACCCATGGATTCGAGCGCGTCGATGGCGTGGCGCCGGAAGTTGGGCGCGGAATCGTGGACCGCCTGGTCGAAGAAGCCGCCGTTGTCGGCGGGAACCGGGTCGACGCCGTCGGGCTGGTTCTTCAGCAGGAAGAATTCGATCTCCGGATGCACATAGCAGCTGAAGCCGACGTCCCCGGCCTTGTTGAGCTGACGCCGCAGCACGTGGCGCGGATCGGCCCACGACGGCGATCCGTCGGGCATGGTGATATCGCAGAACATCCGGGCGGAATGCTGGTGGCCTTTACTGGAAGACCACGGCAGCACCTGGAAGGTCGACGGATCGGGCCGGGCCACCATATCGGCCTCGGAGATCCGGGCGAACCCTTCGATCGCCGATCCGTCGAATCCGATGCCCTCTTCGAAAGCTCCCTCGAGCTCGGCGGGCGCGATGGCGACGGACTTGAGATAGCCCAGTACGTCGGTGAACCAGAGACGTACGAAGCGGATATCCCGCTCTTCGAGCGTCCGCAGCACGAATTCCTTCTGGCGATCCATGACCGCGAGAGTAGGCACCCGGCGTTAAATCCGTGTTACATGACGCGCTGCGCTGTGTGTCGGATCAACAGCGTAGGCCCTCGGCGGGGGTCTCGAGGTCTACCAGGTAGCGCACCACCGCATCGTCCACGCACGCGGCGCCGCCGGTGAGGACCACGGTGTGGCTGTCGCCCTCGTGGGTGATCAGTGCCGCATCGAGCTGGTGGGCGAGGTCGACGCCCGCCTGGTACGGCGTGGCCGGATCACCGGTGGTGGACACCACCACCAGCTCGGGCAGCCCCTCGACGGAGATATCGTGCGGTTGGCTGGTGTTGGGCACCGGCCACTGAGCGCACAGTTCCAGCGGCGCCGCTCCGGTGCCGCGGCCGTCGTCCAGGAACGGGGCCGCCCGGCGGTATTCGGTGTCCTGCCGGCCGGCGACCGCGCGATCGGTGACCCGTGGGTCGTCCACACAGCGGATCGCGTCGAAGGCGTCGGTGAGATTGCTGTAGGTGCCGTCGTCGCGGCGGCCGTTGTACATATCCGCGAGCTGCAGCAGCGTATCGCCGCGACCCTGGGACAACTCCGTGAGCCCGATGGTGAGCACCGGCCAGAAATCGGCGCTGTACAGGGTCTGCTGCACACCGGTGATCGCGTCGTCGTAGCTGAGACCGCGGGGGTCGGTGGTGGCGGCGGGCGCGTTCCACAGCGGATCCACCAGGGCACGGAACCGCGGCACCGCCTGCGTCGGATCGGTACCGAGCGGGCAGTCCGGCGACTGGACGCAGTCCGCGGCGTACGCGTCGAAGGCCTTCTGGAAACCCGCTGCCTGGCGTAGCGATTCGGCCACCGGATCCTGCGAGGGGTCGATGGCGCCGTCGAGGACCATGGCACGGACATTGCCCGGGAACTTCTCCGCGTACGCGGTGCCCAGCCGGGTGCCGTAGGAGTAGCCCAGATAGGTCAATTTCCGATCGCCCAGTACCGCCCGCATGATGTCCATGTCCCCGACCACCTCCCGGGTGCCGACATGGGCGAGGAATTCCGTACCGGTGCGGGCCACGCAGCGGTCGGCGTATTCCCGGTTCTCGGTCTCGGACTCGGCTATCCCCGCCGGCGTGTTGGGCTCCGGGAGTTCGGCCCGCTCGGCATCGGCTTCCTGCGGAGTCAGGCAGTCGATCGCGGGCGTGGAGGCACCGACACCGCGCGGATCAAATCCCACCCGGTCGAACCGATCGGCCAGCTCGGTGCCCCCGCCCAGCATCACCGTGGACAGCCCGGACATACCCGGACCGCCCGGGTTGATCAGCAGTGAACCGATCCGGTCTCCGGTCGCGCGCATCCTGGACACCGCCAGTTGCGCGGTGGGGCCGGTGGGATCGGCGTAGTCGACGGGGACCTCGATGCGGGCGCACTGCGCGGCCGGCGGCAGCGCTTCCTCCGGGCCGGTGTAGCCGGCACACGGCTCCCAGGCCGGGGTCTGGCTGTAGAAGCGACTCAGTTCGGCGGGCACCGGCGCGGGCGGGTCCGGTTGCTCCCGGACCTCCTGCGCGCATCCCGCGACGAGCACCGTCGCCACAGCCAGCACCGCCAGCACACCCGCCGGCACTCCACACCCGCTCCGCACTGCCGCCATGCTAGCCGGATCGGGCCCGTACCCTGGGATGTGACCAACCGCACCTGGTCGCGGGCTTAATCCGGGCTCGGCCGCGGGTGCACACTGGAGGGCGTCAACCAGACCCGGGGACCCGATCAGGGCCTCGAGGAGACGAAAGGGACGATGATGTCCGAATCATCCGGCACGCCCGATGCCACCTCGGAAACACCCGCCTACGGTGCCGCGGCGGCGGCGAAACCGGCCCGGCGACCCACCCGCGTCCAGCATCTACAGCAGATGAAGGCGACCGGTGAACGCTGGGCGATGCTCACCGCCTACGACTACTCCAGTGCCCGTCTCTTCGACGAGGCCGGCATCCCCGTACTGCTGATCGGCGATTCGGCCGCCAATGTGGTGTACGGATACGAGACCACCGTGCCGATCACCACCGACGAGCTGATCCCGCTGGTGCGCGGTGTGGTGCGCGGCGCTCCGCACGCCCTGGTCGTGGCCGATCTGCCGTTCGGTACCTACGAGGGCTCCCCTGAGCAGGCTCTGGCCACGGCCACCCGGTTCATGAAGGAGGGGGGCGCGCACGCGGTGAAGCTGGAAGGCGGTGAACGCGTCGCCGATCAGATCAGGCTGCTCACCGCCGCCGGCATCCCGGTGATGGCGCATATCGGCTTCACCCCGCAGAGCGTCAACACTCTGGGTGGCTACCGCGTCCAGGGCCGCGGCGAGGGCGCCGAGGGTCTGCTCGCCGACGCGATCGCGGTCCAGGCCGCGGGCGCCTTCTCGGTGGTGATGGAAATGGTTCCGGCCGAGGTGGCGGGCCAGGTCACCCGCAAGCTCACCATCCCCACCGTCGGCATCGGCGCCGGCGCCGACTGTGATGCCCAGGTACTCGTCTGGCAGGACATGGCCGGGTTCACCAGCGGGAAGACCGCCAAGTTCGTCAAACGGTTCGCCGCGGTCGGCGACGAACTGCGCGGGGCGGCCGCCGCCTACGCCGAGGAGGTACGCCGCGGCACGTTCCCGGGCCCGGAACACAGTTTCTGACCCCGGTCCGGGCTCGTGACGGGCCCCACTGCAGCGCGGGATGGCAAACTCGGTGTCGACGGTTTCGACTCTCGAATTCTGAGGTACTGATGCGGCGACGCGCTTGGACAACACGGGGTGCCCTTACGGTGGCGGGAGTGTGCGGGGCGGTGCTGCTCACCGCGTGCGGCGGTGTGCGGACGGGTTCGGAGGGCACCTCTGCGGCCGCCTCGTCCGCTTCCGCCACCACCTCGGCGACCGCGAGCAGCGCCGCACCCGCCACCCCGCTCGAGGTCTCCGACAAAGCGGCCCAGAACCTGTGCGACATGATGCGGCCCGAGCTGTCCAACTGGCGGGTCCAGGGTCCGACGCTGGGCCGGATCGGTCTCAATGCCATGGTCCACGAATGGGCGCTCACCAACGGCGGGATCAACGCTCAGGTCCTGGGCGACAAGGCCGTGGTGGACCGAGCGACCGTCAAGGCCTGCCCCGATGTGCACGATCAGGCCGTTCAGGCGCTCGAACTCCCCGATCTGGCCTCCGGCCTGGCGTTCTGATGCGCCCGCTGTACCCGCCGATCGAACCCTACGAACAAGGCATGCTCGAGGTCGGCGACGGTCAGGCGGTGTACTGGGAGACCAGCGGCAACCCGGACGGCAAGCCGGCGGTGTTCCTGCACGGCGGCCCGGGCGGCGGCACCACACCGCACAACCGCCGGTTCTTCGACCCGGACCGCTACCGGATCGTGCTACTGGATCAGCGGGGCTGCGGCCACTCGACCCCGCATATCGCCGACGGCGCCGACCTCTCGGTCAACACCACCGCGCATCTGATCGCCGATATCGAAGCACTGCGCACCGCACTCGGTATCGAGCGGTGGCTGGTCTTCGGTGGTTCGTGGGGTTCGACCCTGGCGCTCGCCTACGCGCAGCGATATCCGCAGCGGGTCACCGAACTGGTGCTGCGTGGGATCTTCCTGCTGCGCCGCAAGGAAATCGACTGGTACTACAACGGCAGCGCCGGCTACGTCTACCCCGACGAGTGGGCGAAATTCCTGGCCCCGGTTCCGGAATCCGAACGCGGCGGCGACCTGGTGGAGGCCTACCACCGGTTGTTCGGTTCCGTGGATCCGGAGGTGGTCACCGCGGCGGCCCGCGCGTGGACCGCCTGGGAGAGCGCCACCAGTACGCTGCGCCCCGACCCCGAGCGGATGGCCGAAACCTCCGATACCCGGTTCGCCCTCGCCTTCGCCCGGATCGAGAACCACTATTTCCGGCACGGCGGCTTCCTCGACGAAGCCCAGCTGCTGCGCGATATCGGCGCGATCACCCATATTCCCGCCGTCATCGTGCAGGGCCGCCACGACATCGTCTGCCCGGCGGTCAGCGCGTGGGATCTGCATCGCGCCTGGCCGGGGTCGCGCCTGCACCTCGTCGACGACGCCGCGCATTCGGCCACCGAACCCGGTATCAACCATCATCTGGTCGAGGCGACCGATACCTTCGCGACGGTGGAACACCATGGCTGACGAACAGATCGCGGCGGCCGACGCCCTGACCGACGCGCTACGTGCCGATATCGAACGTCTGCTCACCGCGGAACCCGAGGTGCGGGCCGATGCCGACGATTCGGTCCATCAGATGCGGGTCGCGACCCGCCGGTTGCGCAGTGTGCTGCGCTCCTACAAGAAACTGCTCGACCCGGACTCCGACAACCGGATGCGCACCGAACTCGCGTGGCTGGCCGGGCTGCTGGGAGTGGCGCGAGATGCGGAGGTCCGCGCCGGACGTTTCGCCGCGCTGCTCGACCGCTACGCCGATTCCGAGTCGGCCGCCCTCGAACCCACCCGCGACCGCCTGGTCCGCGCCGAACGCGACCGGTACGCCGCCGCGCACGCAGAGGTACTGACGGCATTGGACAGCGACCGGTACCGCGCCATGCGGCGGGAGTTGAAGCAATGGTGCGAAACTCCGCCGTTGCGCGAATCCGTGGACGCGACACCGGCCGGTGAGATGTTCGAGAAGGTATTGCGCAAGGACCGGAAACGGGTGCGGAGCCTGGTGCGGGCCGAGCCGACCGTGGCACCCGCCGACCGGGTCGAACTGCTGCACGATATCCGCAAGAGCGCCAAGCGTTTACGGTATTCCTGCGAGGCCGCCACCGCGGTTCTCGGCGATACCGCTGCGGACCTGGGCAAACGCGCCAAACATCTGCAGACGGTGCTGGGCGATCACCGGGACGCGGTCGAATCCTACGATGCGCTGCGGGCCCGGGCCGCCGAAGCCCGTGCCGCGGGCGAGGACACCACCCTGTTCGAGACACTCGCCGATGCCGAGGACACCGCGGCCGGCCGCCACCTGGCGCAGTATCCCGCGGCGGCCGCCGCAATCGACACGGCCTGAGCCCCGGGCGCCGAAAGCGAAGCGGCAGAGAAGGTTTCGAGGAGCCGACGCAGCGGGCCACCGTCCCGGCCCCGGCCGGAAACGAGCCGGGCCGGTACCGGGTCACCCCGGCGCCGGCCCGACGGTACGGAAACCGTACGGATTACTGCAATGCCAGCATGGAGCCGCTCAGTTCGTGCAGCGGTCCGAACACTGTGAAAGTCACCCGGCCGTTCGGGTAGGTCGAGGAAACGGCCGCGGCCGCGTCCAATGCCTGACCGAACGACGGAGCCGACGGATGCGGGATACCCGCGACCACCTGCCCGATATTGTTCTGATCCACCCAGCGGGTATCCGCCGGGCTGAGGTCCACCCGCACTCCACCGGGCAGCGGTGTCACCGCGACGGCACCGGCCGAGCCGGCGCCCACGGTAGCGAGAACAGATGCGGCCCCGGCCATCAAAGCTCCGGTTGCCAAGGTACGTGCTACCCGCATATGTGTTGTGACCTGTCTTCCGATAGGTATGAATCGGCTCGTTCCGTGAACTCCAGGGCACCGGGCGAGCCTGCCGACCCCGCATACTTTATGACGGCGATCACCATTTATGCCAGTTCTGCACGAATCCCGCCGGAAAAGGTCGTCGGCACCGGGCAACTGATACTGTGGCGAACCGTAAGCGTCCGACTACATCCCCAGCTGGAGTTTCATCACGTATGTCCACTCTCATCTATGACTATCTGCTTCCCCTCGTCGGTCCGCAGCAGGCTGCGTCCCTCGCGCAGATGTTCGTGATCGGTCCCTCGGCCTGAGTAGCCGCTGGATGAACGTCGTCCCCCGCCCGGCGGGGGACGGTGTCCATCTCGCGGAGTTACCATCCGGCCGTGCACAGATCTCTGCCCTTACTCACCGCCGTCCTCGTCGCGGTCCTGCCCGCTGTCGCCTGTGGGACCGACGGCGCCGATCCGGCTCCCGGAGCATCGGCGACAACGGCCGCCGCGACTCCTGATACCGCGCAGATAGACCAGGTCAAGGCCGGTTCCTTCGTGATCGGCTTCCGGGGGGCCTTCCCCGGTTTGGCCGAAGGCCGCGACGATGCGGCGATCACCGCGATCTTCACCGATACCTGCGCGCAGACCCGGGCCGGCGCACCGGAGGACGAGGTGGTCTCCGCGGTGTCCGACCGGCTCGCGGTCGGCACCACCGCAGCGACCGACGCCGAAACCCGGGCCGTGTATCAGATGGTCGCCGTCATGTGCTCGAGTGGGTAGCCGCGCGCCGACCCGCGCGCCGGTGAATTCGTAGTCGTGCCACGTCGGGGAATTTCCCGGAAAAGGATGAGTGGCACGAATCGAGCGGGCCGGCCGAAACAGTGGTTTTTCCGATCAACGCCTGGAGCCGTCCTCGCCGAAGAATTCGGTCGCATATCGCGCAGCCCATTGCGCGAAGGTCGTCGCCGGGCGACCGGCAATTTCTTCGACCACCCGGTTCGGCGGCAGGGTGTGCTCGTCGAGCCCGATGAGGACATTGTCGACATACCATTGCGCGTTGGCACCCATCGCCGGGCTCAACGCGCGCACGGTCTCCTCGGGCGTGACACGCAGGAAATCGATCGTCCGGCCCAGCGCGGCGGCGATCTCACGCACCAGTTCGGCCCGGGTCAGTTTCTCCGGACCGGTCAGCGCGTAGGCCCGGCCCCGATGGCCGTCCTCGGTCAGCGCGACGGCGGCGACCGCGGCGATATCGTCCATCGCGATCGGCGTACTGCCCGCTTCGGGGTCGGGTTCGCGTACCGCACCGGTCGCCCGGATCTGCTGCGCCCACATGCCCGTGTTCTCCATGAAATCGCCGGGCCACAGGTGGGTCCAGGCGATCCCGCTCGCTTCGACCGCCGTCGCGATCGCACCCCACCAGCTGTCCGGTTCGCCGGACAGGTCGACGATATGGCGCACCCCCGCGGCGCGGGCGATTGCGACCACTTCGTCGACCCCGTCGTGGAGCGACGCCAGATACATGCGATCCACCCCTTCGAACGCGGCGGGCAGCGTCTCCGGCCTGCGCAGATATCCACGGACCGCTTCGACACCGGCCGGCAGCGCGGCCTTCACCGGATCGACGGTGAGTGCCCGGATATCGGTCGCACCCCGCATCAGCAGCTGATCGACGACCTTGCGGCCGATGTTCCCGGTGGCACCGGTGACCAGAATCGCCATACTCATCTCCGCCCTGAATTCCTGCGATCATCGGCCCGGCGTCCGCCGAGACGAGTTCACCGATGGAACTTCGAGAAGTCGCCCTGCCACAGCACACTGCCCGCGGTCACCACCGCCGGATTCAACTGGGCCTTGGTCACTTTGTACGCATGTTTCACCGTCTGGCGGCTGCCGGGCGGTATCGATCCCTGCACACCGTCACCGAACCCTTCCGGCGGTGACTTGACGTGCTGGGCCGGTGTGCCCGCGTCGCCGTATACGACCGTGGGTGTGGTCCAGTTCCGGCCGTTCCACACCCGGTCGGTGATGTTCTCGATCTGCAGGGTGAACACGGTCACCGGCCCCTCCTGCGAGTTCACCTCCTCCACCGACTCGATGAACGCCGCCAGACCGGATTGACCGACCGCGGTTTCGGCCGGGTCGTACAGGCCGCGCGTTTTCGTCGGGGGCGGCACACTCGCCACCGAGGTCTCCTCGGCGGTGACGGTCTCATCGCCGGCGACAACCGTCACGGGCTGGCCGGTCGGTGCGTCCTCGGCGGAACAGGCCGACAGTGCGCACATGGCGGCCCCGACTGCGACGGCGGCGAATTGTCTGGCTCTCATCGTGTTTCCCTGGTGACGACACGGGGCACTCGGTGGCCCCCGCGGTGGAACACAGATGGTACGCCCGGTTCCCTCTCCGTCCGATCTCCCCGCCACCACCGGCGGGAACGGCCACCGGGGCCTCCGGTCCGCGGCACGCTCCGCCGGAATCCGGGGCGGGACCAGGGTAGTGCGGATGAGCCGGCCAGTAAGCCGGATCCTGTCCCCGGTTCGCACCAGGGGGCGGCCATCCATCTGGGCACACCGTCGCCGGGTACCTCGAGCGGTCCACCCGCAGGCTCGGGCGAGCAGCCCTCGAACACCTGCGCAACCGCACCGCGAGGTGCGATCTTCGACCTTGCTCCGGGCGGGGTTTACCTAGCCGCCCCGGTCACCCGGGGCGCTGGTGCGCTCTTACCGCACCGTTTCACCCTTACCGCACGGCCCTCGCGGGCCGTGGGCGGTCTGTTTTCTGTGGCACTGTCCCGCGGGTCACCCCGGGTTGCCGTTAGCAACCGCCCTGCTCTGTGGAGTCCGGACTTTCCTCGGCACCGAGCGTGACACCACTGGGGTGCCCGTTCCCGGCGCCGCGACCGCCCGGCCGACTCATCCGCCGCACAGAATACTCGGTGGCGCCCGGCCGCCCGACTCCAGTCGCCGGGCACTCCTGCCAAGGCTGGATGACTCACCCGGACCGATGACTCGGTACGGTCGATGATCATGGAGCGTGTCGAGGTCGGCTTCCCGTCGGGAGGTCAGAAATGTGCCGGCTGGTTGTACCTACCGGCCGGCCCGCCCAAGCCACGCCCCATCGTCGTGATGGGGCACGGGCTGGGGGCCAACCGGGAAATGGGACTGGATCGGTTCGCGCGGCGGTTCGCCGCGGCGGGAATGGGAGTGCTGGTCTTCGACTACCGGCATTTCGGGGACAGCGACGGCGACCCCCGGCAGGTGGTGAATCTCGCCCGGCAGCGCGAGGATTGGATCGCCGCGGTGGCCTACGCCCGGACCCTGCGCGGTTTCGATGCCACCCGCATCGCGCTGTGGGGCACCTCGCTGGGTGGTGGGCACGCCCTGGCGGTCGCCCCGGACGACGCCTATATCGCGGCGGTGGTGGCCCAGGTCCCGTTCGTCAGCGGATTCTCTTCCGCGCTGGCGAAAGGACTGCTGAGTTTCGTGAAGGTGGGTTTCCTGGCGGCAACGGACCTGGTGTTCGGCACGGTCCTGCGCAAACCGGTCCAGATCCGGCTGGCCGGTCGTAAACGCGCCGCGGCGATGATGACCGGTTCGGACGTACCCGCCGGATTCGGCCGGTTGGCCGAGGAGAGCGCGAACTACCGGCCGAAGATCGCGGCCCGCGCGGCCTTCTCGCTGCTGTTCGCACGTCCGGCCCGGCAGGTGAAGGAATTGAAGATGCCGGTGCTGTACGCACTGTGCGACAACGATTCGATCACCCCGGTGAAACCCGCGCTGCGGGCCGCCGAGAAGACCAAACACGCGGTGGTGAAGCGGTATCCGGCGAAGCATTTCGATCTGTACTTCGACGAGCTGTTCGAGCAGACCGTCTACGACCAGACCGAGTTCCTGACCTCGGTGCTGCGTCCCTGATCGTCGGTACCGGATAGAACTGCGCCCATCCGGTACCGCGCGTATGTTCCCGGGCCGGCGCATCGACGGCCGGCCCGGGAACACCTGCTACTTCACCAGGGAGAGATTGAACGGGTATTTGTACTCGCGGCCGTTGTTGGCCGCGATACCGGCCAGCACCGAGAACACGATGCCCGCGATCCAGACGATGGGGAACAGCAGCAACCCGATCAGCACGATCATCAGCACCGCGGACACCACGTACGCGATCGCCAGTACGATCTGGAAGTTCAGCGCGTCCACCGCGTGCCGGCGTACGAACTCGTCGCGGTCCTTGTACAGCACCCAGACGATGAGCGGGGCGACGAACCCGAGCACGATACCGCCGAAGTGGGCCAGCGCGGCCCACAGCTTGGCATCGGCCGGCGAGACCGGCGCCTGATTCGGCCCGCCGTAGGGCGGCTGACCCGAACCGTAGGCCGGTTGACCGCCGGCCGGGGGCTGCGAGGGATAGGGTTTGCCCGTCGTCGGATCGTACGGGGGCTGAGGAGTGGTCATCACATTCCAAACTGCCTGATGAGTGGGATGTTTCGAGAATAGATGGCGCACTACCCATTTGGGGAGTGCAGAAAACCCACACCTAGGTGAATAAACGGACAGGAGCCTGGGTCGCGACACCTCCGGTCCGGCCGAGCAGACCGACACAGTGCGACCCGCCGGGACGCTGCGAACCCGGGCGTACAGCGGTGCGCCGGCCTGCCCTGTCCGATACGCACAGCGACCTCGCGAAGATCTTGTCCGGCCGTCCCCTCGATCCGCGACTCCACACGTTGTTAGATGGCGTAAGAACTATCGCCCACACGAGAGGACTTCGAACTGATGGCCGAGAGGATCGCAGTAGTATCCGGCGCCGCCCGTGGAATCGGGGCGGCCATCGCCAAACGGCTGGCCTCCGACGGACTGCAGGTCGGGGTCCTGGACCTCGATGAAGCCGCCTGCGCCGAGACCGTGTCGGCGATCGAGAACGCCGGCGGGAAGGCGATCGCGCTCGGCGCCGACGTCAGCAAGGAGGATTCGGTGAACGCCGCGGTGGAGCGGTTGGCAGGAGAACTCGGCGCGCCCACCGTCGTGGTCAACAATGCCGGCGTACTGCGCGACAACCTGCTGTTCAAGATGAGCGTCGACGACTGGGACACCGTCCTGGGTGTGCATCTGCGCGGCGCCTTCCTGCTGACCCGGGCCGCCCAGAAGTACATGGTCGAACAGAAATGGGGCCGTATCGTCAATATGTCGAGCACCTCGGCGCTGGGCAATCGCGGCCAGGTGAACTACTCCGCCGCGAAGGCCGGTATGCAGGGCTTCACCAAAACCCTCGCCTTCGAGCTGGGCAAGTACGGTGTCACCGCCAACGCGATCGCCCCGGGTTTCATCGTCACCGATATGACCGCCGCCACCGCCGCCCGGGTCGGGGTGGATTTCGAGGACTTCCAGAAGGGTGCCGCCGCGCAGATCCCGGTGAACCGGGTCGGCTACCCGGAGGATATCGCCCATACGGCGTCGTTCCTGGTGAGCGAAGGCGCGGGTTTCGTTTCCGGGCAGGTCATCTATGTAGCCGGCGGGCCGAAGGACTGAGCGCCACGGCAGCGGGACGGCGCCGGGTGACCCGGCCGTCCCGCTGCTCGTGCGGAACCGCCATCGACCTTCCCCCTGCTGGTGGCATGGACACAGCCCGGCCCACTCACCGCGACGCGTGTCGGCTTCATCCGGACCGTCGCGAGCAATTCGTGCGCCGAGGTCGATCCCCGTCCCGAGAGAGTGACGATCCTCCCGCCGCCGGTGGTTCGAGATGTCCTCCGACACATGACGCTTCGATCCCGAGTTCTCCGCTTTGTTCGCCGGACCTGGCAGCTGCGCGGCTCATGCGGCCGGCGACCAGTGCCGCAACCGCTCCAAGAGAGTGGCGAGCAGGGCGACCCGCGCCGGCATGGTGTTCACATCGACATGTTCGTCGCGGGCGTGCGGGTGACCACCCACCGCGCCGAGCCCGTCCAGAGTGGGCACCCCGATCGCGGCCGTGAAGTTGCCGTCCGAGGCGCCACCGGATCGCACGGCACGCAGCGGGGCCATACCGAGTGTCCGCGCCGCCGCAGCGGCTTCGCGGTACAGCCCGCGGGCACTGGACTCTTCGAACGGCAGCCGGGCGATACCGCCGGTGACCGTCACCGTCGCTCCCGGCAGACGCGGGGTGAGCGCGAGCATCGCTCGGTCTACCTTTTCCAGATCCGGCACCGACCACGATCGCGCGTCCACCGAGCACTCCGCGTATTCCGGCACGGTGTTCACCGTGGTGCCCCCGGCGATCACCGCCGGCACCACCGACGTGTTCTCCGAAGCCAGGCCGGCGATCGCGAGGATCTGGTGCGCCAGCTCGACGCCCGCGTTCACCCCCAGCTCCGGCTCCAGTCCGGCATGGGCCGCCCGGCCGGTGACCGCGACGCGATAGGCGGCCAGACCTTTGCGCCCGATCTTCACCGCACCGCCGTCCGCGCTGGGCTCACACACCAGGACCGCCCCGGCCTTGCGCGCCTGCTCCTCGATCAGCTGCCGCGACGACGCCGATCCGGTCTCCTCGTCACTGGTCAGCAGAACGCTGACATGGGAGGCGTCCGCGAGGAGTTCGATCGCGGCGAGCGCCTGCACGATCCCACCCTTCATGTCGAAAGTGCCAGGTCCGGTGGCGATCCCACCGGTGATCGAGAACGGCCGATCGGCGGTGGTGCCCACCGGCCACACGGTGTCGAAATGTCCCAGCACCAGCACTCTCGGGTCGGGCGCTTCGGCGAGAACGTGCACGTTCTCGCCGATGCGCGTCGATCGGGCAGAACGCCCGAGCGCGTCCGCCAGCCACGGCCGGATCAGCGCGGCACAGCGTTGCAGCCCCAGCGGATCGTCGGAGGGGGATTCGCAGTCCACCAGCAGGCGGAACCGGTCCAGCATGTCGGGGAGTGTTCCGGCGGCGGCGTCCAAGAGGTCGTCGGCGTTACGCATCCGCTGATCCTCCTACGATCCCGGGGTCGCAGCCTTCGCGACACGAGACAGTTCGGCCGTGCCCGGCACCACCGGCTACGGCTGGTCCTGCACCACCGGGTAGCCGAACAGACCGATGGACCGGACCGCGGCCTCGAGACGCTTCCGGGCCACGATCATCACGCGCTTGGACTGCGCCGGATACGCCCCCTCGAGCTTCGCTCCCGGTAATGCGATCACTCTGTTCCCTGATACCCGGCAGACATACCGAAAGCCGGTAGATCGCCGCACGGCGGCGCTCCCACGCAGGCAAGTTCCCGGTATATCCGTTGCCGCACAGCGCTGCTGCCCGCACCATCGGAGGATGCGGATACGACGGATCGGGCCGGAGGACTGGCGCATCGCACGCCTGGTCCGATTGGACGCACTGGCCGGATCGACACCCGGAACCTTCTCCACCAGCCATACGGACGCGCTCACCTGGGACGAACCGCGGTGGCGGGAGTGGATCGCCCGGCGGGATCCGTTCTTCGTGGCCGGGTCCGGAGCGCAACCGGCAGGTTCGGCGGGGGCGATCGTCACGCCGGATGGTCCCGAACTGGTGTCGATGTGGACCGCGCCGCGGGCACGCCGGACCGGAGTATCGGACCGACTGGTCCGCGCCGTGATCGAATGGGCGGCACAAGGCCGTCACCCGAGCCTGCGATTGTGGGTGCTGGACGGGAACCGGCCGGCCGAGCAGCTGTATCTGCGCAACGGGTTCACCCCCACCGGGGCGAGCAGACCGTGCGCCGAGGACGACCCCCGCCCGGAGAACGAGATGAGCCTGCCGCTGCCGGCGAGTTGAAAGGTTCGCCGCTTTTCTCGCTTTTGTTCCGCATCTCCGGCTATATACTCCTGATCGTGACGTATCTGCGGATCAAGGAAGCCGCCGGACTGCTCGGGGTCAGCGATGACACCGTGCGGCGCTGGATAGATCAGGGACGGCTGCCCTCGGTCCGGCTGGAAAACGGTCGCAAGGGTGTGCGGGGCCGGGATCTGGCCGAATTCGCGCGGCAGCACGCCGAAGCACCCGAACCCGGGGTGACCGTGGCGGCCTCGGCCCGCAACAGGATGCGCGGCATCGTGACCCGGGTGGTCACCGATACGGTGATGGCGCAGGTTGAGATGCAGGCCGGGCCGTTCCGGCTGGTTTCCCTGCTGAGCCGGGAGTCGGTGGACGAACTCGGTATCGAGGTGGGCAGCGTGACGGTCGCGTCGGTCAAATCGACGCATGTGGTGGTCGAGATCCCGGAGAGTTGACGATGACGACGACAACAGGGCGGGTAGTGCGCCGGCTGGCCCCGGTGGCGGTGCTGATGGCCGTGCTGGCGGGCTGTGCCGGCCAGGACTCCGGGGACGCCTCCGGCGGTTCGGGTGACGGGATCACCGGGACCGTCACCGTGTTCGCCGCGGCCTCGCTCACCGAAACCTTCACCACCCTCGGCGAACAGTTCGAACAGGCACATCCCGGGGTCGCTGTGGTGTTCGGCTTCGGCGGCAGTTCGGCGCTGGCCGAACAGATCGCCCAGGGCGCACCGGCCGATGTGTTCGCCTCCGCCGCGCCGCGCAATATGGAGCAGGTGATCGAATCGGGCGATATCACCGCCGCGCCGGTCACCTTCGTCGGTAACCGGCTCGAGATCGCGGTGCCCGCCGGTAATCCGGGCAGTATCAGCGGGCTGGCCGATTTCGGCCGTCCTGGACCGCGGATCGCATTGTGTGCCGAACAGGTGCCCTGCGGTGCGGCCGCCGACAAGGTTTTCGCCGCGGCCGGTGTCACCCCGCAGCCCGATACCCGCGAACCCGATGTGAAAGCCGTCCTGACCAAGGTAACGCTGGGTGAGGTCGACGCCGCGCTGGTGTACCGGACCGATATCCGGGCCGCGGGCGACGAGGTCACCGGGATCGAGTTCCCGGAATCGGAGAAGGCGATCAACGACTATCCGATCGCGCCGGTGGCCCAGGCGCCCAATCCGGTCGCCGCCGCGGCGTTCGTCGATTTCGTTCTGTCACCGCAGGCGCGCACGGTTTTCACCACGGCCGGTTTCGATACACCGTGAGCGCCGGCCCGGTGCGGCACCGGACGACGGCGCTGCGCCGGCGCCGGGCGGTCCGGGGCCGGCGGCCGATCGTCCTGGTCGCACCCGCGCTGCTGGCACTGGGGTTCCTGATCGTCCCCCTGGCCGGGCTGCTGGTCCGGGCGCCGTGGCGAGATCTGCCCGCGCGGTTGCTTTCCGCGGAAGTGGGACAGGCGCTGCGCCTGTCGCTGGTGTGCGCGAGCCTGGCCACCGCGCTGTGCCTGGTACTGGGCATCCCATTGGCCTGGCTGCTGGCCCGCGGCGATCTGCCCGGCCGCGGACTGGTGCGGGCGCTGGTCACCGTTCCCCTGGTACTGCCACCCGTGGTCGGCGGAGTGGCATTGCTGCTGGTACTCGGCCGCCGCGGGCTGGTCGGACAGTACCTCTACGACTGGTTCGGGGTGGCGCTGCCCTTCACCACCGCGGCGGTGGTGGTGGCGGAGGCCTTCGTGGCGATGCCCTTTCTGGTGATCTCGGTGGAGGGTGCGCTGCGTGGGGCCGATCCGCGCTACGAGGAGGCCGCCGCCACGCTGGGCGCCTCCCGGTGGCTGGCCTTCCGCCGCGTGACACTGCCCTCGATCCTGCCCGGTGTCGTGGCCGGAACGGTGCTCTGCTGGGCTCGGGCGCTGGGCGAATTCGGCGCCACCATCACGTTCGCCGGTAACTTCCCGGGCACGACCACCACCATGCCGCTGGCGGTGTACCTGGCGCTGCAAACCGACCCGGCCGCGGCGATCGTGCTCAGCCTGGTGCTGTTGCTGGTCTCGGTGATGGTGCTGGCCGCGCTACGGGAACGCTGGCTACGGGCAGTGCTGTGACGCTGACGGCCGAACTGCGGGTGACCCGCGGTGATTTCACACTGGACCTGGACCTGCGCCTCGCCCCCGGCGAGGTCGTCGCCCTGCTCGGCCCCAACGGCGCCGGGAAGACCACCGCCCTGCGTGCCCTGGCGGGACTCACCCCGCTCACAGCGGGATCGATCCGGCTCGACGACCGGATATGGGATGCGCCGCCCGCAGCGTTCGTACCGCCCGAACATCGTTCGGTGGGGGTGGTGTTCCAGGACTATCTGCTCTTCGCCCACCTCGACGCATTGGAAAACGTGGCTTTCGGGCTGCGTGCTCGCGGGCTGCGCCGGACCGCCGCCCGCGAACGGGCCGCGCACTGGCTGCACCGGGTGGGTCTGGCCGAGTACACGCGCGCCCGGCCCCGGGCCCTGTCCGGTGGTCAGGCCCAACGGGTCGCGCTGGCTCGCGCCCTGGCGATCGAACCGGACCTGCTGCTACTGGACGAGCCGCTGGCGGCACTGGACGCGGCGACCCGGGTGCGAGTGCGTTCCGAACTGGCCCACCATCTCGGCGACTACCCCGGCTCCACCCTGCTGGTCACCCACGACCCGCTCGACGCCATGGTGCTGGCCGACCGGCTCGTCATCGTGGAGGGCGGGGTGGTGGTCCAGCAGGGTTCGCCCGGTGAGGTGGCCCGAATGCCCCGCTCCGACTATGTCGCGGACCTGGTGGGGCTCAACCTCTTCCGCGGAACCGCGGCGGGAACTCAGGTCCGGCTCGACGGCGGCGGTGAACTCACCGTCGTCGAACCGGCCACCGGCCCGGTGCATCTCACCTTCGCGCCGTCCGCGGTCGGCCTGCACCCGCGGCGGCCCGCCGGCAGTCCGCGAAACACCTGGCCGGTGACGGTGGCCGGTCTCGAACAGCACGCCCACACGGTGCGGGTCCGGCTCGACGGCGCGATTCCGGCGCTGGCCGATATCACTCCCGCCACCGTGGCGGACCTGCGTATCCGGCCGGGATCGGCACTGTGGGCGGCACTCGAGGCCACCGAGATCCACTGCTATCCGGCCTGATCCGCGGTCAGCCGGTGATCCGCCGCAGACCGGCGTATTCCAGCGCCGCGAACGCCGCGACGACGATCGCGCCTATCAGGATGAACGCCACACCGGCACCGGTCAGCTCGAGCAGGCCGGAGAACGGCAGGGCGAGCAGCCCCGGCACACAGAGCGAGTTGAACGCGACCACCCCCGTCGCATGCCGTGTCGAGATGACCGGATAACCGGCGATGAGCAGCAGTGCCAGCGCGCCACCGAGCATGGCGACACCGAACGGGACCGACCACGAGGTCGGGAAACCCAGGGGCTCTTCCAGCGGTACGGCGCCGCCGAGCATCAGGACACCGAAGGCCCCGGTGCCCCAGCCGTCGAGGCGCAGGGTGCGGCGCAGCAGGTCGCCGGAGGTCGCAGGCGCGGACAGGGTCGCGGTGGTCATGATCGTCTGCCTCTCGGATCAGCACTGAGGGTTACGTCCCCGACTGTGCCGCCGGACGGTCAGCGGTTCAATGACCTCCGAGGTCATGGCCGCCGGGCCCCGGACCCCGATACGCTCGGCGATGTGGAGGTGCGTGTAGACGGGAGCCCGTCGGGGGTCGGTGCCCTGGTGCGGGAATGGCGGCAGCGGCGGCGGCTGAGCCAGCTGGATCTGGCACTGGCGGCGGGTACCTCGGCCCGGCATCTGTCGTGTGTGGAGACCGGGCGCTCGGCGCCGAGCCGGGAAATGGTGCTGCGCCTGTCGCATACGCTGGACGTGCCGCTGCGGGAACGCAATACGCTGCTGGTCGCCGCCGGGTTCGCGCCCGCCTACCAGGAGAGCAGTCTCGACGACGCCCATCTCGCCTCGGCGCGGGCGGCGCTGGAACATATGCTCGCCGCCCACGAACCCTATCCGGCGGTAGCGGTCGACCGCTGGTGGGACGTGGTCGCCGCCAATTCGGCACTGGCGGTACTCACCGACGACGTGCCCTTGCACCTGCTGGCCGACCGACCGAACGTCTACCGGCTGGTCCTGCATCCCGAGGGCCTTGCCGCCCGGCTCGCCAACCCGCGCCAGGTCCGCGAACAACTGCTGGAACGGCTGGCCCGGCAGGCCGGCACCACCGGAGACCCACGGCTGCGCGACCTCTACGACGAGGTCAGCGGCTATCCGCCGGTCCACTCCGACCGCGAGGAGACCGACGGTACCGCTTCCGGCCCGTTCCAGGTGCCGATCCGGGTGCGCACGCCGCACGGTGAGCTCTCGCTGTTCGGCACCATGGCCACATTCGGCGCTCCCGCGGACGTCACACTGTCGGAGCTGGCGGTCGAACTCTTCTACCCGCTCGACGAGTTCACGGCACAGTTCCTCCGGGACCGGACCGGAGCGCTCACGGCCGACGGCCTCGACTGCATCGGCTCATCTGTGCCATCGTCACCGACGATGACGAGACCACGGTGGTCGTGATGCAGGCGCGCTACCACTACGGCAACAAATAGGAGCGGAAAGGAGACCGGTCCGCTGACCGTCGCGGGCCGGCCCGCCCCGTGACCCTCCGGCCGGTCGAGCCCGAGCGCCGAATGCGCGCACGAAACACTCGCTCTCGGCCGATACGTGGGCCGATCCGTCGGCCGACGTCAGAGATAGCTCGTATCGTTGACCAGCCGCACCGACGAACCACCGTCGGGATAGAACTCCGCGAGCGAGAGCGATGCCAGATCCAGGTGCAGGCGGTAGAGCAGCGACGGGCCGACTCCCAGCGCCAGCTGTAGCAGCGTCTTGATCGGTGTCACATGGCTGACCACGACGACATTCGCCCCGGGATAGCGCGCGACGAGGTCGCGGCGCACCGCCTCGACCCGTTCCCGGACCGCGTCGAAACTCTCCCCGCCGGGGGCCGGCAGCGACGGATCGCCCAGCCAGCGGGCGTGCAGCTCCGGATCGCGTTCGGCGGCCTCCCGGAAGGTCAGCCCCTCCCAGTCACCGAAATCGGTTTCGGTGAGACCCTCGACGACCCGTACCTCGATCCCGAGCGCCGCGCCGGCCGCCTCGGCGGTTTCCCGGGCCCGGCCCAGCGGTGAGGTCACGATCGCGGAGATATCGCCTTTGGCGGCGAGCATTTTCGCCGCCCGGGCCGCCTGTTCCCGCCCCACGGCGGTCAGCGGCGGGTTGCCGCGACCGGAATAGCGCCGCTGCACCGACAGCTCGGTCTGCCCGTGCCGCAACAGCAGCAGCCTGGTCGGGCGTCCGGCCGCACCGGTCCAGCCGGGGCCGGGCCCGGACAGGCGGGCCGGCGCGCTCTGCGCATCCACGACCGGATCGGCGCCGGACTCGGGGACGGCGGATCGCGCCGCGGCCGGGTCGGCCGCGTGTACCTCGGCGACCAGCTTGCCATCGTCCATGGCCTCGTTGGCCAGCCGGTCGGCGTGGGAGTTCTCGGCGCGCGGTATCCAGCGGTAGGTCACCCGGTCGAAATCCGCGGCCAGCCGCCGGGCACGATCGGCGAGCGGAATCAGCGCCGCGTGTTTGACCTTCCAGCGACCCGACATCTGCTCGACCACGAGTTTGGAGTCCATCCGCACCGCGACCACCCGGGCACCGAGTTCGGCGGCCGCTTCCAGTCCGGCGATCAGACCGCGGTACTCCGCGACATTGTTGGTCGTGACGCCCAGGGCCTCCCGGCGCTCGGCGAGGACTCCCACCCGGTCCGCGTCGAACACCACCGCACCGTAACCGGCCGGGCCCGGATTACCCCGCGACCCCCCGTCGGCCTCGACGACGACCTCGCGCACGCTCATTTCGGCCTCCCGCTCCCGCTACTCGGACCCCGCTGTCCGGCGCGATCTCACAATCCGGATTCTTTGGTCCGCACCAGCACCGCACCGCATTCCGGACAGCGCACCACCTGATCGGGCGCGGTCTTCGCGATCCGGGCGATCTCGCCGCGGTCCAGCTCGATCCGGCAGGCTCCGCAACGCCGGGCCTGCAGTAGCGCCGCGCCGATTCCGTGCGCGGCGCGCTGCCGGTCGTAGATCGCCAGCAGCTCCTCCGGGAACGCGCCGACCAGTTTCGCGCGATCGGTTTCGCAGCGCTGCTGGGCGACGTCGAGATCGGCTACTGCCTCGTCGCGGCGGCCGCGGGCGGCGGCGAGTTCGCTCTCGGTGCGGTCCAGCCGGGCACCGGCGTGTTCGTGATCGGCGGCGGAGGCCTCGCGGCGTTCCATCACCTCGAGCAGATCGTCCTCGAGCACCGATCGGCGCCGCTGCAGGCTCGCCAGCTCGTGCTGCAGTTCGGACAGCTGTTTCGCGCCGACCGATCCCGCCTCCAGGACGCCGCGGTCACGGTCCTCGCGTTTGCGGACCGCCTCGATCTCACCCTCGAGTTTGCGGATATCGCGGTCGAGATCGTCCAGCACGATCTCCACGGCCACGGCCGCGTCCTTGTGCGTGTTGCGTTCGGCCTCGAACCGGTCGACCTCCTGCTGTTCGGGGAGGACACTGCGCCGGTGCGCGATCCGGGTCAGTTCGGTGTCGACCTCGGCGAGACGCAGCAGTTGGGCCTGAATCGATGGTTCGACATTCAACGCGAACGAACTCCCTGCACGCTGTGGACGGATAAGAACGTCCACCGTACTCCGCGCGGCGGCGGCGGTGTCGCCGACCGGTCCGAACTCGCCGTCGCCTCCATGGACCCCGAAGTCAGCCGCCGCAACCGACCGTCCACGGATCGGTGCGCACGGTCGAAACCCGCGTCTCCAGATCCGGTAGGCCGTCTCGGGCCACCGCGGCGGCCTGCGCACACCAAGGGAACTCGGTCGCCCAGTGCGCCGCGTCGATCAATGCGGGACCCGAACGGCGCAGATGTTCGTCGGCGGGGTGATGGCGCAGGTCGGCGGTGAGGTACGCGTCGACGCCGCGGCGGGTGGCGGTATCGAGCAGCGAATCGCCCGCACCACCGCAGACGGCCACGGTGCGCAGTATCCGGTCGGGGTCGCCGGCGGCCCGGACCCCCCACGTCGTCGCCGGCAGGGCGGCGGCGGCGCGGGCGGTGAACTCGCGCAGGGTCAGCGGTTCGGCGAGCGTACCGATCCGGCCCAGACCCTGGTGTCCGGTGAGCGCCGCCCGTTCGGTCACGTGGTAGGCGGGCTCCTCGTAGGGATGCGCCGACCGCAGTGCCGCGAGCACCGCGGCACGGGTACCGGCGGGGGCGACCACCTCGAGCCGGTCCTCGGTCACCCGGGCCAGTTCGCCGACCGCGCCGACCGCCGGGTTCGCGCCGTCCAGCGGCCGGAATTGACCGGTCCCCGTAACCCGCCAGGCCGCCTCCCGATAGTCGCCGCAGCCACCCGCGCCCGCGGCGAACAGCGCCGCCAGCACGGCATCGGCCTGCTCCGGCGGTACCTGGACGGTCCACTTGTCCACCGCCGCCACCGGTTTGGGATCGAGGGGGCCCGTAACCGTCAGCCCGAGCGCCGCGGCCAGGGCGTCGGAGACGCCGGGGTCGGCGGAATCGGCGTTCGTATGCGCGGTGAACAGGGCGCAGCCCGCGCGGATCAGCCGATGCACCAGCGCGCCCTTGGGCCGATCGGCCGAGACACTGTCGACACCTCGGAGCAGCAGCGGATGGTGGGCCACCACTGCCTGGGCACCCCACTGCACCGCCTCGTCCACCACGGCCGCGGTGACATCGACGGCGAACAGCACCCGTCGCACGACCTCCGCCGGATCCCCGCAGACCAGTCCCACCGAATCCCACGGCTCGGCCAGCCGCGGCGGATAGGCCGTTTCCAGGGTCGCGACGAGTTCGGCAAGGGTGGCCACGGCACACCTTCCTCTCGGGAGCTCTCGGGGCGGGTCGGCGACAATCATGTCGTGCGCCCGCGGGTCCGGCGCGCTGGGCTCACCCACCGCGCCGGACAGCTAGACCAAACGGCCGGCCTTTCCCAGCGCCGCCACCAGTTGTTCGACATCGGACTGCGGCCGGACGGCCACCCGCACATGCTCCGGCCCCAGGCCCGGGAAGGTATCGCAGCGCCGCACCGCGATCCCGTGCCGGCGCAGGTATTCGCGCAGGATTTCCCCGTGTTCCACCTCGAGCAGCAGGAACGGCGCGTCCGCCGGGGTCCGCACCGCGACACCGGCGCCGAGCAGGCGCTCGATCATCGCCGCGCGGTCACCGCCGATCTCCAGCGCCCGCGCCGCGCTCTCCGCGAGGGCACGCGGCGAGGCGGTCGCGGCGATCGCGGCGAGCTGCAGGGTGCCCACCGGCCAGTGCGCCCGGCCCCGGACCAGTTGCCGCAGCAGCTCGGGCGCGCCGAGCAGATAGCCGCACCGCAACCCGGCCAGCGCCCAGGTCTTGGTGAGGCTGCGCAATACCAGCAGTCCCTCCCCCGCTTCGCCGGCCAGCGATTCCGTTTCCCCGGGCACCGCGTCCATGAAGGCCTCGTCCACCACCACGACCCGCCCCGGCCGCAGCAGCGCACGCACGACCTCGGCCGGGTGCAGAACGGAGGTCGGATTGGTGGGGTTGCCGAGCACCACCAGGTCCGCATCTTCCGGGACCAGCGTGGGGTCCAGGGCGTAGGGCGGTTCCAACAGCACCCGGTGCACCGGGACACCGGCCTCGCGCAGAGCGAGTTCGGGCTCGGTGAACGACGGGTGCACCACCGCCGCCAGCCGGGGGGACAGCCGCGGCAGCAGGGCGAAACCCTCGGCTCCCCCGGCCAGGGTCAGCACCTGATCGGCCGCCAGCCCGTGCCGGGCCGCCACGACTTCCCGGGCATGCCGCTCGTCGGCGGCGGCCGGGTACCGGCCGAGCGAGTCCAGGGCCGCGACCAGGCGGTCGCGTAGCCAGCGAGGGGGCGCGGTGCCCTGGACGTTCACCGCGAAATCGAGCAGACCCGGCTGGGCTTCCACATCACCGTGATGACGCAGCCCGGCGAAATCGACATGTTCGGTGAGCATGAGACGCACCCTACGTGGCGCGGGGGCGAACCGACCCGCCAGAATGGCTGTCGTGGGTGAGCTGCACATATCGTTCGTCTGTACCGGCAACATCTGCCGATCGCCGATGGCGGAGAAGATCGCGCTGGCGCATCTGTCCCGGGCCGGGCTCGGCGCCCGGGTACGGGTCAGCAGTGCGGGCACCCACGACTGGCACACCGGGGCCGACGCCGACCCGCGCACCACCGAGACCCTGCGCCGCCACGGCTACCCCGTCGGGCACCGGGCCGCCGGCTTCGGCGCCGACCACGCCGACGCCGACCTCGTCGTCGCCATGACCGCCGAGCACGACCGCGACCTGGCCGTCCGCGGTATCCCGCTCGAACGCCGCCGGCTGCTGCGCAGCTTCGACCCGCACGCCGACGGCGCCGACGTACCCGATCCCTACTACGGCGACACCGCCGGATTCGAACTCGTCCGCGAGCAGATCGAAGCCGCTATCCCGGGCCTGCTCGCCTGGGTCCACGCCGCGCTCGCCGCCAGAGCGCCTGTCACCGGCGGGGCGGCCTGATGCGCCGGCTCACCTTCCTGCTGCGCCCCGGCTGGCTGATCCTGGCCGCGGTGGTGGTCGCGTTCGCCTACCTGTGTTTCACCGTGCTGGCCCCCTGGCAGCTCGGCAAGAACGAGTCCACCTCCGAACGCAACCAGCTGATCGCCGACTCGGTGCACGCCGACCCGGTGGCGGTCACCGAGGTTCTCGACGGCGCGGCGGCGGACGCGGCCACGGAATGGCGGAAGGTCTTCGCCGAGGGCACCTACGTACCCGATTCGACCGTGCTGGTCCGTCTGCGGCATCTCGACGGCGCGCCCGGTTTCGGTGTGCTGTCCGCGTTCACCCTCACCGACGGCCGCACCCTGCTCGTGGACCGTGGTCTGGTGGCGGCGGTCGACGGGTCGCAGCCGCCGCCGATCGCCCCCGCTCCCTCGGGCGTACAACGGATCGAGGGCCGGATCAGGGTCTCGGAGAACGTCGACCCACAGCGCGCACCCACGGTCCAGGACGGTGTCGCGCACGTCTACTCCATCGACGTCCCGCAGGAGACCACGGTCCTGGGACTACCGCTGACCCCGCTCCCGGTGGGTGAGCGCGGCTCCTACCTGCAGCTGTCGCAGGACCAGCCGGGCGCGTTCACCCCGGTCCCGCTGCCCCAGCTCGACGCCGGGCCCTACCTCTCCTACGGGCTGCAATGGCTGGCGTTCGGCATCATGGCGCCGCTGGGCCTGGGTTATTTCGCCTGGGCCGAGATCCGCGAACGACGTAGGCAACGGCCGGCGAAGACAGCGCCCGATCCCGATGAGCCGCGTCCGGCCGACCCCGAACCCGTCACCACCGAGGCCCGCCTGGCCGACCGATACGGCCGCACCCGCCCCTGACACCGGGCCGTCCGGGTCTGCGGTGGCTAACCGTCCCGATCACATGCGCCGCGGCCGCGCATCCGCTCCCACAGTCCCGGGCTCGGCACCGCGATCGCCGCCGCCGCGATCACCGCCGCGTACTGCACCAGTTCGGATAATCGCACCGCCCGCCGGAGATCATCGACCGTGGGCGCCGGCCCCGCCCCCAGCTCCGGCCGCTGTTCGACCCCGTGCCGGTACTCGGTGCGCCCACCGAGGCGAACCCCGAGCGCGCCGGCCGCCGCGGCTTCCACCACTCCGGCGTTCGGGCTCGGATGCTTGCCGGCGTCACGTCGCCAGGTCCGCAGTACCGTGCCGGGCCGGCCGCCGACCAGCGGTGCCACCAGCGCGGTGAGCAGCCCGGTCGCCCGGGCGGGCAGCAGATTCGCCAGGTCGTCCACGCGGGCGGCCGCCCACCCGAACCGCCGGTAGCGCGGGTTGCGGTAACCGATCATGGCGTCGAGGGTGTTCACCGCCCGGTAGCCCAGCAGTCCGGGAACACCGGCCACCGCACCCCACAGCAGTGGTGCGACCGCGGCGTCGGAGGTGTTCTCGGCGATCGATTCCAGGGCCGCCCGCGCCAGGCCGTCCGCGTCCAGTGCCGCCGGATCGCGTCCGCACAGGGCGGGCAGCAGTTCGCGGGCGGCGGCGAGATCCCCGGCTTCGAGCCGATCGGCCATCAGCTGCCCGGTCCGCGCCAGGCTGCGCCCCCCGAGCACGGTCCAGGTCGCCGCCGCCACCGGTAGGGCGCCGCCCCGGCGCAGCGCCGCGCCCAACCCGATCACGGACCCCACCAGAAGCAGTTCGTGCACCACTCCCGCCCGACGATGGTCGGCATAGGTCACCGTCTCCACCGACGCCGCGACGAGCCCGAATCCCGCCACCGGATGTCCACGCCGCGGGTCGCCGACCGCCCGATCGATGCCGAACCCGATCAGCAGACCCGCCGCGGTCGAAACACCTCTGCGCACCGCGTGAGCGTATCCGGCACCGGCCGGACGCCTGTGCCGGGGAGGACCGGCACCGGAGTTCCCATCAGCGGTATGCGCGCCGACAGGGCAGTCTGTAGGACCGGATACGGTTCATCGGCACACCCCCGCCGGCGTCCGGGCCGCACCGTTGTCACATATCGGGCTCGCCCGTCGTCGACTCGGCGAGACCATCGCCCGCCCGCCGGGGTATCGACCGAACGAGGAACCGCAGTGACCGACCGACAGGATTCCGCCGAGCTGGCCCGGCGTTTCGAGGAACTGCGCCCGTATCTGCGGCGCCTCGCCTACAGCACCCTCGGCAGTCTCGGCGACGCCGACGATGTGGTGCAGGAGGCGTGGCTGCGGCTGCAGCGGCAGCAGGAGTCCGGCGGGGCGCCCATCGACAATCTGCAGGCGTGGCTGACCACGGTCACCGGCCGCCTGGCCCTCGATCAGCTCGGTTCGGCGCGGATGCGACGCGAACAGTACGTGGGTGAATGGCTACCCGAACCCACGGTGACGGACTGGGAGGACCCCGCGGACCGGATCTCCCAGGACGAACGGGTCACCATGGCGCTGCTGGTGGTCCTGGAATCGCTCTCACCGGCCGAACGCACCGCCTTCGTCCTGCAGGACGTGTTCGGGATGTCGGGCCCGGAGGTCGCCGAGGTGGTGGGCCGCACCCCCGCCGCGGTCCGGCAGCTCGCCTCACGCGCCCGCAAACGGGTCGAGGACGGGACCCCGCGGTTCCCGGCGTCCCCGGACGAACAGGAGAAGGTCGTCTCGGCATTCGCGGTGGCCTGGCGGTCCGGCGATATGAGCGCGCTGCTCGGTGTGCTCGACGACCGGGTGACCCTCACCGCCGATGGTGGCGGCAAAGTACCTGCCATCCGTAAACCGGTCACGGGCGCCGAACTCATCGCCAAGATGCTGCTCGGCTGGTACAACGTGCCCGCCGCCGCGGGCGGCTGGGGCCGGGGCATCGAGGTCAACGGTATGCCCGGGCTGCTGGTGTTCGACGGTCAGCACCACGGGGTGTTCTCCTTCACTGTCGACGACGGGCGGATCACCGCCATCCACGTCGTCCGCAATCCGGACAAGCTGCGTGATCTGCCCGCCGATGCCCGGCCCGATTGGACTCTGCGTGACTCGGGCGAGAGCTGAGGCCGTCCCACCGGCGCCGCACGGTCTCCACCGCCTCACCGGTCGCCGCAGCGGGCGGGTTAGGTTGCGTACATGAGGATCGAAGTCAGTGGCCACCGGCCCGAGATAGACGAGACCGCCTGGATCGCGCCCACTGCGAACGTGATCGGCCGGGTCAAGCTCGGAGCCCAGGTCAGCATCTGGTACAACGCGGTTCTGCGCGGTGACACCGAACTGATCACCGTCGGGGAGCGCAGCAATATCCAGGACGGCTGTGTACTGCACGCCGACCCGGGCTTCCCGGCCACCGTGGGCGCCGGGGTCTCGGTCGGGCACAATGCGATCCTGCACGGATGCACGGTCGAGGACGACTGTCTGATCGGGATGGGTGCGACCGTGTTGAACGGCGCGGTGATCGGCCGGGGCAGCCTGATCGCGGCCAATGCGCTGATCCCCGAGGGCGCGCGGATTCCGCCGGGTTCGCTGGTGGCCGGTGTGCCGGGCAAGGTTCGCCGCGAGCTGACCGCGGAACAGCAGCGCGGGGTGGAGCTCAATGCCATGGTGTATCTGCACCATATGTCCGAGCACCGGTCGGCGAAGGAGATCTGACCTCGTCGCGCCACCCGGACACATTATTGGACAAGCGTCCAGTAGGTTACTGATACCATGGAACAACGTATCCGGGGAGACGGGTTGACCCGAAACCCGCTGTCCTGCAAGGCGTCGGCGTTTCGGGCGACCCGTGAGGTGGGCACGGCGACGTGCCCGGCAGGAGGTATGACGGGTGGCGTGCGAGCAGTCCGAGACGCGCCGGTCGGCCGGGCGGGTGAGCGTGGCGGATATCGCCGCGCAACCAGGAGGTATCGAGGCACTTCGGCGCAGAGTCCACGAATTACGTTCCAGGGGAGTGGATTTCGCGGCCAACGCGATCGAACACGAGATGGCCGAACTCGATCTGCCGCGGGAGTGATACCTCGCACGAAACCAACGCGCAGGTCACCCGGCGCATCCGGTGTCGGATAAGGTGTGAGGACCATGTCGCCCGTACCGCCGATTTTGCAACGCATCCTGGCCGAGCCACCCGCCGACAGCGGGAAAATCCTCGACAGCGCGCTCTCGGCGTTCCTGGACTTCGGGATCAAACGCACCAGCATGGGCGAGATCGCCCGCCGCGCCGGTATCAGTCCGGCGACCCTCTACCGCCGCTTCGAATCCAAGAACGACCTGGTCGAGGCGGTCACCGTCCGGGAGGCGCAACGTTTCGTCACCAAGATCGACAACCGGGTGCGCACGGTGGCCGGCTCCGAGGATCAGCTCGTGGAGATCTTCGTCGCCTTCATCTCCGCCATCGCCGGCAACCCGCTACTACTCCGGTTGCTGCGTACCGAACCCGATCTCGTACTGCCCCGGCTCACCACCGAGGCCGGCCCGATCCTGGCCGTCGGCCGCACCTATCTGGCCGCGAAACTGCGGGAACTGCACGACGGCGGCAACGATTTCGATCCCGACCTGGTCGCCGAGATCATGGCCCGCCTGGCGCTGTCGCTGGCACTCACCCCCGACGGCCTGATTCCCATCCAGGACGAGGCCGCGGGCCGGGAATTCGCCCGCCGCACGCTGCTGCCCATGGTCGCCTGGCACAGCTGACCCGCTCACAACGCGAATGCCCGGTCCACCATCTCGTCCAGCTCGGCCTGCCCCTCCCGGCCGGACTCCGGTTCCTCGGCCAGTTCCCGCACCCGGCGCACGATCGCGACCGCGGCCGGTGTCCCCGGATCCGGTAGCGGCAACCGGGATACGTACTGGGTGATCCAGCGCCGTCGTCCCGAATAGAGCCGGTTACCGCAGACCGCGTCGTAGTAGCGCAGTCCGAGCGACGAGTTCGCGACGCCCATCATCAGGCAGGCCATATCCTCGGCGCGGCCGTCCCCGCCCAGGTCCGCCAGCGATATCCAGTAACAGTCGCCGTTGACCACCGCGCCGGACCGGTCCAGCGCGAAACGCGGCCGGTCGCTGATATCCGGGAACACCACCTTGGGAGTCCGCCACAGATGCGGCCGCTGCGGCACCCAGTGCTCGAACCATTCACGGCCCGCACCGGTGAGATAGCCCCGCGCCGTCAGCACCTCCCGATGCTGCTCGAGGTAGGCCGCGGTCCGCGGATACCGTGCCAGATCCACCGGAACCCGGCGTGTCCGAGTGAGGTCGTACGGGTACAGCACCCGGGTCCGGCGGATCCGCTCGATCTGCCACGGCCGCAGATCGTGATGGGTGATGAGATCACGCAGTAGTTCCGGTTCGGCCGCGGGATCACCCCAGTGCGCCGCGATGAAGACTTTGTCCGCATTGGTCTTGATTCCCACCCGGATACGCCCCAGATCCCCGAAGGTGCGCCACATCCGCTCGGCGACGCCACGCAACCAGTCGTCGTGCCCCACCCTCGACATCCGCCACCCCACCGACACGGCCGCCGTACCCGACTCGGTCGCCAGCTCCCCCACCGTCACCGCGAACCGGCGGCCCTGCCGCCACACGATCGCGTCGGTGGTCGCACCCAGAGCCGCGAAGAGTTCCCGCTCTTCGTTCGTGGTCCCCGCACCGGAGTCCGGGCCGTGCGCGATGTCCAGGTCCACAACATCCGGGTCCGTGGTTGCCGGGCCCGCGGATTCCGAGCCCTGCGCAATCCCGGCCTCCTCCTCGTACACCGAGACATACCGGCAGTCCCGCCGCGCCGCGCCGCGCACCGCGATCGTCACGGCCGGCAGTACCGCCGCTTCGAACAGCTTGGTATCGCCCAGGTCGTACAGCTCGACCGGCGCCAGATCCGCCAGCAACAGCGCCCGCAGATTCGCCCCCGCCTTCGTGGTGAGGAACCGATTCGCACACAGCAGACCCAGCACCCCGCCCGGCACCATCAACCGCGGCAGCGCCGCGACGAACGGATGCGTCAGATCGATCCGTCCCCGCAACCCGAACTGCCCACGGAGCGCCTCCGCCGCCGCCCCGCCCAACTGCTGGGTCCGGACATACGGCGGATTGGCGATCACCGCGTCGAACGATTCGGCCGGCAGCCCCGCGCAGTCGGCCAGGAAATCGGAATGCCGCCATTGCGCCTCCACACCCGCCCCCGCCGCCCGCCGCCGCGCCAGCGCCAGCCCCACCGGATCCAGGTCGTACCCCACCAGCTCGACCGGCGTCCCGGGCAGCCGGCCCGCCAGCGCGTCCCTGATGGCGAACAGCAGCTCCCCGGACCCGCAGGCCGGATCCAGCACCCGCACCGGCCCGGTCGAGTCGATCCGCGCGGCCACCCGGCCGGCCAAGAACCCCGCCAGCGCCGCGGGCGTGTAGTGCCGGCCGTGACGTTTGCGCTCGCGAGCCCCCGCTCCATCGCGTCCCATCAGCGCATTGTCGTCGACCGAGCCCCACGACCAGATGATTTCGGAAGAAGTGTGGGCTGTAGGCGGAGAGTTCGTGCCCACAGCCCCACCGACCCCCCGAATGGGTCCACATGAAGGTCGAATGCCCAACGCAACCCGCGTATGCGTCGAGTCTTACGAGACACCTCAAAGGGTTGAGGCCCGTCTCGCCGTTTCGGCCTCGAAGCGCATGCGCCGAAGGCGCGAGTCTCGAGGCCGAAACGGCGAGACCAAGGGGGGCCTCAACCCCGCGACGCCGAAGGCGGCGCCAAAAAACACAGCACCTTCACGAGCGAGCCCGCAACTCCACCTTTACGAAAGGTATGCCTGCCGTCATCGCTGTTGCTCGATCAACCCAACACCACCCCGAGTCGGCATGCAGACCGCGACCATCCGGCACCGACCGCGCACCTACCGGCACCGACCGCGCACCTTCGTCCACTCCGGATGGTCCGCATCCCCCAGCGCCGGAAGCGCCGCAAACCACTACAGCGGAATGTTCTTGTGGTGGCTGGCCCGGCAAGGCGCCGCCGCCAGCGCGGCCGCGATCTTGCTGCGCGTATGCGCCGGGTCGATCACCTCGTCGACCACCCCGATCGACACCGCCCGCTCCACCCCGCCGGCGATGGCTTCGTGTTCGGCGGTGAGGCGCTCGTGCAGAGCTTCCCGCTCTTCCTCCGGTGCGGCGGCCAGTGCCTTCTTGTGCAGAATTCCCACCGCCGCCTTCGCGCCCATCACCGCGACCTCCGACCCCGGCCAGGCGTAGACCGCGGTGGCACCCAGCGCACGGGCGTTCATGGCGATGTAGGCGCCGCCGTAGATCTTGCGGGTGACCAGCGTGACCCGCGGGACCCGGGCCTCGGCGAAGGCATGCAGCAGTTTCGCGCCGCGACGGACCACGCCGTCCCATTCCTGGCCGACGCCGGGCAGGTAGCCGGGGACGTCGGTGATGACGACCAGCGGGATACCGAAGGCGTCGCAGAGACGGACGAACCGGGCGGCTTTCTCGGCGCTCTTGGAGTCCAGGCAGCCGCCCAGGCGCAGCGGGTTGTTGGCCAGGACGCCGACGGTGCGTCCGGCCAGGCGGCCGAGTCCGGTCACCATGGAGCGCGCGTAGCCGCCCTGCAGTTCTTCGAAGCTGGATTCGCCGTCGACATTGTCGAGGAGTTCGTGCACCAGCGGTTTGACGTCGTAGGCGCGTTTGGCCGAGGCCGGCAGCATGGCCTGCAGGTCGATATTGCCGTGCTCGGCGGCGAGGAGATCGAATTCGCCCGGTTCGGCGAACATCGAGACCAGCCGGCGGGCGCGGTGCACGGCGTCGGCTTCGTCGTCGGCGACGATATGGGTGACGCCGGATTTCTTGCCGTGGGTTTCCGGGCCGCCGAGAGTGGCCATATCGACCTGTTCGCCGGTGACGCTGCGCACCACATCGGGTCCGGTGACGAAAACGCGACCCTCGGGCGCCATGATCACGATATCGGTGAGCGCGGGACCGTAGGCGGCGCCGCCGGCCGCGAAACCGAGTACCACCGAGATCTGGGGGACCCGGCCGGAGGCGCGGACCATGGCCTCGAAGACCAGACCGACCGCGTGCAGGGCCTCCACACCTTCGGCGAGCCGGGCACCACCGGAATGCCACAGCCCGACCACCGGCGCGCCGGAATCGATGGCCGCGTCGATCGCGTCGACGATATGCCGGCAGCCCTCCACGCCCATGGCGCCGCCCATCACGGTGGCGTCGGAGCAGTAGGCGACGGTGCGGACCCCGTCGACCTCACCGACGGCCGCGAGCACACCCGACTTGTCGCGCGCGTGCAACGGCAGCACCGTGCCGGGGTCGAAGAAGCGTTGGAGCCGCCCGAGGGGATCACGCGGATCGGTCGCAGTTTCCTGATGGCGGGCCGGAGCGATAGTGGTCATCGCGTTCTCTCCTCGAAAATGTGCGCCCGAAACGCGGGCCACTTGGTGTCGAAGCCCGGACGGGGCCGCCCGGAAGAACCCGGCGGCCCCGTCTATGGGTCGTCGAACAGTTCGGGCGGACCGTCAGGCCCGGCCGAAGGCGAGCGCCACATTGTGCCCACCGAAACCGAACGAATTGTTGATCGCGTACTCGATCTCCTGGCGCCGGGCTTCGCCCTTCACCACGTCGAGGTCGATCTCAGGATCCTGGTTGTCCAGGTTCAGGGTGGGCGGCACGATACCGTCCCGGATCGCCAGCACGGTGAGCACGGACTCCAGCGCACCGACGGCGCCGATGGAATGTCCGAGCGCCGATTTGGGCGCGTAGACCGAGGCGTGGGTGCCGACGGCCTTGTTGATCGCCTTCGCCTCGGCAGTGTCGCCGATGGGGGTGGCGGTGGCGTGGGCGTTGATATGGGTGATGTCCTGCTTGGACAGACCCGCGGTCTGCATGGCCCGGGTCATGGCGCGGGCGGCGCCCGTGCCCTCGGGGTCCGGTGCGACCAGGTGGAAGCCGTCGGAGGTGATACCGGCGCCCAGCAGCCGGGCGTGGATGGTGGCACCGCGCGCCTTGGCGTGCTCCTCGGTTTCGATGACCATGAGCGCGCCGGCTTCGCCGAAGACGAAGCCGTCACGGTCCTTGTCGAAGGGACGCGAAGCGCCCTTCGGGTCGTCGTTGCGGGTGCTCATCGCCCGCATCATGGTGAAGGCGGCGATCGGCACGGCGTCGATGAAACCTTCGACACCACCGGTGACGACCATATCGGCATCGCCCATGACGATCATGCGCCACGCGTTGGCGATACCTTCCGAGCCCGACGAGCACGCCGAGACCGGAGTGACCACTCCTGCCCGGGCCTTCAGTTCGAGACCGACGACGGCGGACGGCCCGTTCGGCATGACCATCTGAACAGCGAGCGGGGAGATCTTGCGATATCCGCCGTTCTTCAGTTTGTCGACCGAATCGATGAGCGCGTCACCGCCACCCAGTCCAGTGCCGATGGCCACACCCAGCCGCTCCGGATCGACTTCCGGGCTGCCCGCATTGCGCCAGACCTCACGGCCGAGCACGGTCGCGAGCTGCTCGACATAGGCCATCCGGCGGGTCTCGACCCGGCTCAGCAGGCTGTCGGGACGAACCTTCAGATGGCCGCCGATGCGGACCGGTAGGTCGTATTCCTCGACGAAGGAATCCTCGAGAACGTCTATACCGCTCTCGCCGTTGAGGAGACCCTTCCACGTCGCATCGACGTCACCCGCGATCGACGTGGACGCCGCCAGGCTCGTGACGACGACATTCGGGAAGTTCCCGTTCAAGGTGGAAGGAGTGGTCACGGTTTCGGCCCTACTCGGCGTTGTCGAACTTGGCCTTGAGCTCGGCGGCGGTGTCCGCGTTCTCCGCCTCGAGCTTCTGGATGTAGGCGACGGCGTCGCCGACGGTCTTCAGGCTGGCCAGATCCTCGTCCGGGATCTTGGCCCCGTACTTGTCCTCGGTCTGAACCGCGATCTCGACCATGGACAGCGAGTCGATGTCCAGGTCATCGACGAAGGACTTCTCGACGGTCACCTCGGAGGGTTCGATACCCGTAACCTCTTCGATGATCTTGCCGAGTTCCTCGACGATTTGTTCCTGGGTCAGAGCGGCCACTTCGTGGCTCCCTTCTTGTTTTTCTCGGTAGGGCTTCTACATATTTCTTCGGGCCGAGACGACGCACGGTTACGTCGGCTCGGTGCCGTACTCCCGTCGAGGGTTCGTCGGAAACACGGCCGTAGGCAAGCTAGCCGGAGCTCGTGAGCTCGGCGAGCGCGGGGATGTCTTCCGGGGTCTTCAGCGCCAGGTTCGAGGTGCCTTTGAGTTCCCGTTTGGCAATGCCGACGAGGGTTCCCGCCGGTGGCAGCTCCGCCACCGCCGAGACGCCGGCCTGCCGGACGGTTTCGGTGCACAGGTCCCACCGGACGGGCCGGGTGACCTGCGCGGCGAGCTTGGCCACCGCGTCCGCGCCGGACTCGACCGGCTTGCCGTCGGCGTTCGACAGCAAGGGGCGAGTCGGCTCGTGCGGGGTGATCTCGGCGATCGCCGCCGCTACCGCCTTTTGGGCGGGAGCCATGAACTCGGTATGGAATGCGCCCGCCACGGGAAGCGCCCGCACCCGGGCCTTCTCCGGCGGATTCGCGGCCAGTTCGGCCAGTGCGTCCAGGCGTCCCGCTGCCACGATCTGACCGGTGGCGTTGCGGTTGGCCGGGACCAGTTCCAGTTCTTCGAGCCGTGCCAGCACAGCGGCCTCGTCGCCGCCGAGCACCGCGGACATACCGGTCGGCTCCAGCGCGCACGCCTTCGCCATTTCGGCACCGCGGATGGCTGCCAGCGTAACTGCTTGGTCGGCGGAGATCACGCCGGCGACCGCCGCGGCGGCGAGTTCACCCACCGAGTGGCCGGCCACGATGGTATCGGCCGGCACCCGCTGATCGCCGATCTCGGCGAAGGCGAGCAGTGCGGCAGCCACCACGAGCGGCTGCGTCACCGCGGTGTCGGTGATCTCTTCAGCGGTCGCTTCGGTCCCGAGCCGGATCAGATCCAGACCGGATTCCTTCGACCACAGTGCGAGGCGGTCACGAGCGCCGGGCAGGTCGAGCCAAGGCGCGAGCATGCCGGGTGTCTGAGAGCCCTGTCCAGGGGCGAACAACGCGATCACGTACCTAAGAAAACACTGTGAGACCGCATTTGCGAGATGTCGACGTGGATGAAGCTTGCCGACGGCTTTTGTATGGTCCCCACAAAAGCCCGCGTGTGGTGTCCGGATCGACCGAATCGGGGCCGGCGTTACAGCCCGTCTTTGTCCAATGGGACAAAAGAGTCCTCTGAGGTTTGTGATGACGATTCGTTACGTGTTCGTGTCAAACGACCCACTGTGGCGGCGATTCGTAACACATACGCATCCCGCGGATTGAGCGGATCACGACCGGTTACTTCCCCGATCCGCTTCAGGCGATACCGCACAGTATTTGGATGAACGTACAGTTGACGCGCGCACATCTCGACCGCACCGCCGCATTCCAGGTAGGCATCCAGGGTGTCCGCAAGGGCGGAACCGGCAGAAGCCAACGGAAGGACAAGGTACTCGACGAGAGCGTCGACCGCAGCTCGATCGCCGAGCAGCGCCCGTTCGGGCAGTAATTCCATGGCGTGAACAGGGCGTGGCGCCTCCCGCCAACCGATCACCGCTTCCATCCCGGCCAGCGCCTCCAGGGCGCTGCTGTGCGCGGCCCCCAGGGTGCGCGTGGTCGGCCCGATCACCACCGGGCCGTCCGAGAATGCCTCGGTGAGCAGATCGGCCATGAACGGCGAGGTGTGCAGCGCATCGCCCAGCGGCCCACTCACCACCATCACCAGCCGCGCCCCCTGCACCACCGCCAGGGCCGCCCGGCCGTGCCGGGCCGCGATGGTGTGCACCGCGCCGACCACCGACACACCCTGATCCCGCGGCGGTGTACCCACCAGCACCGTTGCGGGGGCGGTCGCGTCCCAGTTCAGCGTGGCCGCCCGGGAAAGCATGTCGGGACCGGTGTCACCGCGCACCACCGCGTCCACCACCAGCGCCTCGAGCCGGGTATCCCAGGCGCCCCGGGATTCGGCCGCGCTGGCGTACACCGAGGCGGCCGCGAAACCGAGCTCGCGCCCGTACCGCAGGACCGCCTCGGTGAGGGCGACCAGTTGCCGGTCGTTACGCGCCAGTGCGGGCAGCCACTGTTCGAAGAACTCCATGGCCACCCGCACCATGTCCACGGTCTGGCGCAGCGTCAGCCGCCGCGCCAGATCCTGCGGGATGACCTGGAAGGCGTCCAGGCTGAACCGGATATCGCTATCCGGGTCCTGGAGCCATTCCAGGAAGTTGACCACCGCGGTCTGCACCAGCATCTGCACGCCGGCGCGCTGCGCGGCGTCCAGGTCGGCGAAGAACGGCAACCGGTCCTGCATCGACCCCACGGCCTCGGTGGACAGCCGCCCGGAGAACTGCTTGACCCGTTTGAGCAGTGTGTCCGGTAAGGGGTCGCGGGTCTGCCGGTTCGGCGACAGCGCGCCGGTCGGCAGGTACACCTCGTGCTCGCTGGAGCCTTCGGAGACCCGGCGCGGCCGCGGTGGTCTGCGTTCGATCATCGAACCGCCGTCACTCCGCGTCTCCGGCGCCGCCGGCGGTGAACTCCGGCGCAGCCGATACATCGTCGATGCGGTACCGGGCAGCGGCTTCGGCGGCCTTCTTCGGATCCAGCTTGCCGATCCGGCCCAGTCCCGCCAGGGCGGCGACCACGATGGATTCCGCGTCGACATTGAAGACCCGGCGCGCGGCGGGCCGGGTATCGGAGAACCCGAACCCGTCGGTGCCCAGGGTGGTGAAATCGCCCGGCACCCACTTGCGGATCTGGTCCGGCACCGCACGCATCCAGTCGGTGGCCGCCACGAACGGCCCCTCCGCTCCGGCCAGCGCCCGGGCCACGTAGGGCTGTCCCGGATCCTCACCCGGGTGGTGCAGCGCCTCGATCTCGAGTTCGAGGGCCTCCCGGCGCAGCTGACCCCAGGAGGTCACCGACCAGACGTCGGCGGCCACACCCCAGTGGTCGGCCAGCAGCTGCTGCGCCCGCAGACCATCGGGCACGGTGACACCGGAGACCATGATCTGCGCCCGGACATCCCCGGCGCCGCCCTTCTTGTACAGGTACAGGCCCTTGAGCAGACCGTCCACGTCGAGGCCCTCGGGTTCGGCGGGCTGCTGGTAGGGCTCGTTGTACAGGGTGAGGTAGTAGAAGATGTTCTCCCCGCCGAACCCGTCCACGCCCGGCGTACCGCCGTACATCCGGCGCAGGCCGTCGCGCACGATATGGGCGATCTCGAAGGAGAACGCCGGATCGTAGGAGACGACCGCGGGGTTGGTGGCCGCCAGCAGCAGCGAATGGCCGTCGTTGTGCTGCAGGCCCTCACCGGTCAGGGTGGTGCGGCCGGCCGTCGCGCCGAGGACGAAACCGCGGGCGAGCTGATCGGCCGCGGCCCACAGCCCGTCACCGGTGCGCTGGAACCCGAACATCGAATAGAAGATGTAGAGCGGGATCATCGGCTCGCCGTGGGTGGCGTAGGAGGTACCGACCGCGGTGAACGACGCGGTGGATCCCGCCTCGTTGATGCCCTCGTGCAGGATCTGCCCGACCGTGCTCTCCTTGTAGGCGAGCATCAGTTCCGCGTCGACCGAGGTGTAGAGCTGGCCGTTGCGGTTGTAGATCTTCAGCGAGGGGAACCACGAGTCCATACCGAAGGTGCGGGCCTCGTCCGGGATGATCGGCACGATGCGCTTACCGATCTCGGGGTCGCGCAGCAGCTCCTTCATCAGCCGCACCAGCGCCATGGTGGTGGCCACGTTCTGCTTGCCCGACCCCTTGCGCACCGATTTGTACGCCTCGTCACCGGGCAGCTTCAGCGGTGCGATATTCGTACGCCGCTCCGGCAGGAACCCGCCCAGGGCCTTGCGGCGATCCAGCATGTACTGGATCTCCTTGGTCTCCGGGCCCGGGTGGTAGTACGGGGGCAGGTACGGATCCTTCTCCAGCTCGGCATCGCTGATCGGGATCCGCTGCAGGTCGCGGAAGTCCTTGAGGTCCTGCAGGGTCAGCTTCTTCATCTGGTGGGTCGCGTTGCGGCCCTCGAAGTGCTTGCCCAGGGTGTAGCCCTTGATGGTCTTGGCCAGGATCACCGTCGGCTGGCCCTTGTGCTCCAGCGCCGCCGCGTAGGCCGCGTACACCTTGCGGTAGTCGTGACCGCCGCGCTTGAGGTTCCAGATCTCCTGATCCGACAGATCCTGCACCAGCGCCTTGGTGCGCGGGTCGCGGCCGAAGAAATGGTCGCGGACGTAGGCGCCGTCGTTGGCCTTGTAGGTCTGGTAGTCGCCGTCGGGCGTGGTGTTCATCAGGTTCACCAGCGCACCGTCGCGGTCGGCGCCCAGCAGCGCGTCCCACTCCCGGCCCCAGATCACCTTGATGACATTCCAGCCGGCGCCGCGGAAGAACGACTCCAACTCCTGGATGATCTTGCCGTTACCGCGGACCGGGCCGTCGAGGCGCTGCAGGTTGCAGTTCACCACGAAGGTCAGATTGTCCAGACCCTCCATGGCGGCCACATGGGCGAGGCCGCGCGATTCGGGCTCGTCCATCTCGCCGTCGCCGAGGAACGCCCATACGTGCTGCTCGGAGGTGTCCTTGATGCCGCGATCGTGCAGGTAGTGGTTGAACCGCGCCTGGTAGATGGCGTTCATCGGGCCCAGGCCCATCGACACCGTCGGGAATTCCCAGAAATCGCTCAGCAGCCGCGGATGCGGATACGACGGCAGGCCCTTACCGAGGCCGCCGTGGCTGTACTCCTGGCGGAAACCGTCGAGCTGATCGGTGCTCAGCCGGCCCTCGAGGAAGGCGCGAGCATAGATTCCGGGCGAGGCGTGACCCTGGATGAAGATCGAATCGCCGCCGCCGGGATGGTCCTTGCCGCGGAAGAAATGGTTGAAACCGACCTCGTAGAGCGCCGCCGAGGACGCGTAGGTCGAGATGTGCCCGCCGACGCCGATACCCGGGCGCTGCGCGCGGTGCACCATGATGGCCGCGTTCCAGCGGATCCAGGCCCGGAAGCGCCGCTCGGTCTCCTCGTCGCCGGGGAACCAGGGCTCGTTCTCGGTCGGGATGGTGTTGACGTAATCGGTCGACGTCAGCGAAGGAATGGAGACCCGCCGCTCACCGGCGCGTTCGAGCATCCGGAGCATCAGGTAGCGGGCGCGGCCGGGACCTTCGCGCTCGAGCATCTCGTCGAACGACTCGAGCCATTCGCTGGTCTCCTCCGGATCTATGTCCGGTAGGTAAGAGGCCACTCCTTCACGAATCACACGGACTCGGCCACCGGCGGGCGCGCCGTTGGCGTCGCGAGGGGTGGGAGCGGAACCCGGCACAGCGGATTCCGCCGGGACGCCAGAGTGGATCAGATCGGTCAAAACTGCTCCTCGTACAGGGGGTGGTCGAGCTGATGGCTGCGGTGACCCCGAGCGGCCCGCTGGTGTGCGGATCACTCGTGACGACTTTCACGGGCGCGCTCGCATCCTCGCGTGGCGCGTCCCACATCATCATGTCAGCCGCCGATCCAGTACCGTTCGACAGGCACGTCTCACTGCGGTTACCGAGGAGTCGGGAGGACGATGGAAGGGCTGGACCCGCGCCGGTTCGGGCTGGTCTGCGCCGCGACGGCCCTGGTGGCAGGCGCCGCCGTGGCCGGCTGCGCGCAGCAGGTCGAAGGAATCGCGACGCCGAACGCCGCCGAGGCGACCTCCTATCGGGAATACGCCTCGTCCTCGTCCGCCGCCGCCACCTCGTCGCAGATCGCGGCCGCCCGGGACAAGGCCATCTCCGACAACTGCACCCTCTTCCCAGGCACCACCGGGGTCGGGGTGAGCAAGTACAACGAGTTCGTCGACGCCCACGACAACGACGCCCCCGACTACGACGCCAAACGCGAAGGTGCCGTCACCGCACTCGAGGACGCCGCCAACCAGGTCGAAGGCGGAGTGAACACCGCGGGCGCGCAGTTGCCGGAGGAGCTGCGGACGAAGTTCATCGCCTACGTCGACTCCGCCCGGGCCCTCGCCCAGGCCACCCGGGACATGACCTACACCTCCCCCGTCGGACCGCTCAACGACGCCAGCAAGCGCGTCAACGACGCGCGCAACGCGGTACGCGATGCCTGCCCCAAGTAACCCGGATCGCCCGTCACCAGCGGTTTCGGACGACATAGAAAATTAGACCCACCCGATCGGCTTGCGTTAGGGCCGATAACCATGTTCGCTTGCAGATATCTGTAGTCGGGAGTTGAGGAGGACGCCACCGTGGTCGCCGCGGCGGACGATCAGAATTTCGCTCAGAAGCTTGGCATCACCCACGGAATGGTTGTCCAGGAGCTGGGCTGGGACGAGGACACCAACGACGACCTCCGGGCCGACGTCGAGGAGACCTCCGGCAGTGAACTGCTGGACGAGGACTCCGACGAGGTCATCGATGTCGTCCTGCTGTGGTGGCGGGACGGCGACGGGGACCTGGTCGACGAACTGATGGAGGCGATCGGCCCACTCGCCGACGACGGCTTCATCTGGGTGCTCACCCCCAAGACCGGTAACGCCGGCCATGTCGATCCCAGTGAGATCGCCGAGGCCGCACCCACCGCGGGGCTCACCCAGACCTCCGCCATCAAACTCGGTGAATGGTCCGCCAGCCGTCTGGTGCAGCCCAAGGCCCCCACCAAGCAGCGCTGAGCCGCCCATAGCTGTCCGCGCATCCCGCCACCGGGGTGCGCGCACCCGAGATTTGGAGGATCCCCATGCCCCTCGAGGTCGGTGCCCAGGCGCCGGAGTTCACCCTCAAGGACCAGAACAATCAGGAAGTCTCGCTGTCGGACTACCGCGGCGAGAAGAACGTCCTGATCGTGTTCTACCCGCTCGCGTTCACCGGCATCTGCCAGGGCGAGCTGTGCAAGGTCCGCGACGAACTGCCGCGGTTCCAGAACGACAACACCGAGATCCTCGCGATCTCCGTCGGCCCCCCGCCCACCCACAAGATCTGGGCGGCCGAACAGGGCTACACCTTCCCGCTGCTGTCGGACTTCTGGCCGCACGGCGCGGTGGCCCAGCAGTACGGCGTCTTCAACGACGTGACGGGTTTCGCCAACCGCGGCACCTTCGTCGTCGACCGCGAGGGAATCATCCGTTTCGCGGAGATGAACGGCCCCGGAGAGCCCCGTGACCAGGCGGCTTGGGAGAAAGCGCTCGCCGCGCTAGATTCATAGACCGTTCCCCCGGACACGCTCCGGGGGACCCGGGCGTATAGCTCAGCGGTAGAGCTCTGGTTTTACACACCAGCGGTCGGGGGTTCGAACCCCTCTGCGCCCACCAATATGAGCACAGCACAGAGGTACCTGTGATTCGCGGGAATCGAAGCGCACGGGTCCTCACCCAGCTATGAACTACTCGGTTCGGGCATAGCCGGCAACTCCGAGATCCTGGTGCTCATCGACCGGCTTCCGGAGCAGAAGCGGCAACCGAACCTCGTCTTGGCCGCGACCCGCCACCACGGTGGACCCCCCCACTCGTACTCGGCGTTGCGGACATGGATGCTCGACAACTGGTCCACCGTGGAACAGACCGCGCCCACCCGCTCCACCCGGACGAACGAAGCCGGCCGGGACGCAGTGCCGCTACCTCTGCTCGGGCTGATCGAGGGGCCGCTGTCTCTCATCGAGGTCGGCGCATCCGGCGGCCCGTGCCTCTACCCGGACCGCTACAGCTACCGCTACGACGAACACCAACAGATCGACCCGGCAGCGGGGCCGTCGCCGGTCCTGCCGGCCTGTGCCACCACCGGCAGCCCACCCCTACCCGAGAAGCTTCCCACCATCGCATACCGCGCCGGTATCGATCTCGACCCGCTCGACGTCGCCGACGACGGCATGGCCTGGTTCGACAGCCTCATCTGGCCCGAACACCACATCCGCATCTGCACTCGGCGCGTGGTGCGGTCACACCCGTCCGGACCACGACCTCGCGAAGGGCGACCGAACCCTTAGGCGTGCACGTACCGGTCCTGCTCCCGTTCGGCCCGCTCGGATTTCGCGCCATGGCGCAGGTACGGGGAGCGCAGGGCCGGCAGAATCGCGGCGACCGCGAGTACAGCGAGCACGATTCCGAGGACCAGCGGCGCCCGGAGTCCGTGGCCGGGCAGGAGGCTCGAACCGACGGCCGAGCCGAGGATCACGCCGAGTGTGATGAAGGAGGTGTGCACCGTGTTCACCAGGACCCCTGTGCCGCCCGCGCGCTGCACCCGCACGGCCATGGCCGGGTTCATCGTCACGCCGACGAGCCCGATCCCGAGCATGAACACCACCGCCGCGGGCTTGAAATCGGTCCAGGCGGCGAAACCGGTGAGGAACACGATATTGAGCAGTGTGCCGATCAGCAGCGTGGCGACGGTGTGGCGATCGGCGAAGCGGCCCACGACGGCATTGCCGACCACCGTCGCGGCACCGTAGGCCAGAAGCAGCAGGGGCACCGCGCTTTCGGCGAATCCGCTGATCCGGGTGAGTACCGGGGTGAGGAAGCTGAAGACGGAGAAGGTCGCGCCGATGATCAGCGTGCTGGAGACGAGAGCGAGCAGCAGTTGGGGGCGGCGGAAAGCGCGGAGTTCGGCGGCCGGTGACGCGGCAACTGTGTCGTCTCCGGCGCCCGGCCGGCCCGGGTCGCGGACGAAGGCCAGGGTGAGGGCGGCGGCGAACGCGGTGAGCACGGCCACCGTCCAGAAGGCCGCCTGCCAGCCGAGGCGGCCACCGATGAAGGTGGCCAGCGGCAGTCCGAGCAGGGTGCCCAGCATGAGTCCGCTCATCGCCACGGATACCGCGCGGCCCCGGAACTGTTCGTCGACCAGCCGCATGCACAGCGATACCGCGAGACCGAAGAATGCCTGGGCGGCGACACCGGTGACGATCCGGGCGACGACCATCACCGCGTACGAGGAGGCAAGGGCCGCCATGAGGTTTCCGGCGAGGAAGATCGCGAAGACGATCATGAGCGCGGGTTTCGGGGAAATCCGCAGCAGCGCCGCGACGAGTACCGGGCCGCCGAGCGCCATGGCGGCGGCGAAAACCGTGACCAGGTAGCCGATTCGGTCGATACCGGTGTGCAGGCTCTCGGCCAGTTGCGGCATCAGGCCGGCGACCGCGAATTCGCTGGTCACCATGGCGAAAATGCCTGCGGCCAGAACGTAGACGGCGGCCGGGACCGCGGCGGTGCGCGCGGCGGGGAGGGTCGGTGGCACGGGAAGCTCTCCTCGGTTCTGTAATGATCAGTACAAAATGTGGACACGAAAACGGCGGCGATCGGCTCATCAGCGGTTCAGTCGTTCCCCGGATCCGGCCGCAACGCCCGCAGGGTGGCCGTGATGATCTCCCCGGACCACGGGGCCGCGACCCGGCCCTGCGAGGAGATACGCAGACCGGCGATCGCCGAGTTCACGAACGCGGCAAGCCCTTCGGCGGAAACACTTCCGGTGACCTCCCCGGCGGCCTGACCCGCCCGCAGGACGGCGCTCAGCAGTTCCAGCCGGGCGGTGGTATCCCGGCCGATCCGCTCGACGTTCTTGACGTGCTCGGGATCGTCGGCCAGTTCGGCCACCGTGTTCACCGCCAGACAACCCCGCGGCGCCCCGGACCCGGCCCGTTCGACCTCCTCGGCCACGACCCGGCGCAACAGCACCTCGATACGTTCAACGGTGCCGAGCGAACTATCACCGATGATCTCCTCCGCGCGCGCCAGTGTGCTCTCCAGATAGGCATCGAGACACTGCGCGAAGAGTTCATCCTTGCTGCCGAAGGTGTTGTACAGACTGCTGCGCCCCAGCCCCGTCGCCCGGCAGAGATCCTCCGCACTGGTGGCATGCAGGCCGGCGCGCTGGAACTGACTCGTGGCGGCCGCGAGCACCTTCTCGTGTTCGAAGCTGCGAGGCCTGGCCATGCGCCGACCCTAACGCATTATGTAACGAAATGTCCATAACCTGTATGGCTCGGACACGCGATCGGCTCGGCCGACGACCCGACGCAGCCAGGTGACGTCGGCACTCTCGCTGTCGGCACGTTGGACTTCCAGGCCCTCGCCCGGTGGTGTTCGGCGCCTTCGGCAAACCTTTACGGCGCGACCAGTGGCGAAATCTCTGCGCATCACATCCGCCCACCGAACCGTCGACTAGCCAGAAGACAGCAGCTCGACAACATGCCCGAACCGAGGTGCCGACGCGCCCGCCCCGCACCACCTCGGCCCGCCGGAGTCGAACCGGACCGAGTGGGCCGCGAAGTATGGGCGGGCAGCGGGCCGGTGCACCCGGGCGGGCCGCTTAGGCCGGTCCACCGTGCGATGGACCGGATCTATCGTAGGCGTACCCTCACACGGCAATCGGCGGGATCGGGACGAATACAACGGGCAAGCAGGCCAGCGAGCGATGATAGGGCCCGGGCCGCCACTGCAGATCTTCGACGGGGACCGCCAATTCCATCTCGGGCAGCGCATCGAGCAGCTGATCTATCGCCGCGCGAGCGATGGTAGAGGAAAGATCCTTCGCCGGGCAGGTGTGGGGGCCGGCGCCCCAGGCGAGATGGGACCGATTCGCAGTGAAATCTCCGGAATGCACCGCGGAATCGTTGTTGCACGCGGACATGCTGATCAGCACAGGCTGATGCGCGGGTAGCCACACGCCGTCGATGAGAATCGGCTGCCGCGGATAGCTGAAACAGAAGTTCGCCAGCGGCGGATCAGTGAACAGCAACTCATCCAGCGCGTCGGCGGTCGAGAGACTGCCGCTGATCATTTCGCCGCCGAACCGGTCATCGGTCAGCATGAGTCGCAGGGTATTCAAGATGAGGTTGACCGTCGGTTCGATCCCCGCCCCGTAGATGACAACCAGTTGGTGGATCACCTCCTCCTGGGTCAATTCCGCGCTGTGCCTGATCATTCGAGTGGTGATGTCGTTGCCGGGCTCGGCGATCCTGTACATGGTCTGCTCGTACAGCGCCGATTCCAATATCGCGTTGCCCTCTTCGGCACCTGCGGAGGTATCGAAGATGCTGGCCATACCCTGCGCGACACGCGCCCCGATATCGGGCGAGCAGCCGACCAGAGTGTTGAGGACCTCGAAGACGAGAGGGTGCACGAACTGAGCGAGCAGATCGGCGTGTCCGGCGGCGCAGAAGCCGTTGATCAGTGGCACCGCGATCTTTTCGACCAACGCCTGGGTGGCGTGCAGGTCGATCCCGTTGATGGCGAATGTGTTGGCCGAGCGCAGCCGAGCATGAGCCGCTCCGGTGTTACGCAAGGCATTCGGCCGCCACTGCAACATCGGCCGCACGGGACAGTCGAGCGGCACATTCGCCTCCCAGGCCCGAGGGTCCGCCGGGAAGTGCTCCGGGTCGTGCAGTATTCGCTTCGCGGTCTCGTAATCGACCACGAGAGTGGCCGGAACACCCGGTGCGATCTCCACGGGAACCAGCGATCCGTAGCGGGCTCTCAGCTCCCGGTATACGCGCTGGGGGTCCGCGGCGAATTCCTTGGTGTATATGGCTACTCGCGGCTCATCACCATCGATCACCGAATTGGGTGCGATCGGGCGGCCGTCATAGGAAGACAGAGGCGTTTCCAGCGGCTGAGACATGGGCACAGGAAGACTCCAGGTGTTTCAACAGTGACAAACGAAATGTGACGCGGGGGTTGCCGACCTGGACTCAGGACCGGCCGGCGCGGGACACGCTGGCAAGGCAGGTGTCGTTGTTCCTCATACCGCCGGACACAGGTTGATGACGACGACTGCCGGTGATCGCCGCAGCAGGGCTCGGTAGTCGATTCGACACGCGCCCGGGACTGCCGCCACGGTACATCGGACGACCTCCCGGCTCATGCGCTCCCTCGGTCGAAGCGATTGCGATCCGCTGGCAGAGATTCACCGTGATCGCACCCTCTCCCGGGGAAGGGCGAACACTCGGCAACATGGTACCGACCGGCATCGAAGCCCGCAGCGAAAACCGTGACCGAGCCCGCCGAGTTTGTGGAGACCCGCGCCGGAGCCACCGTGGCCTGCCGGTTCGCCACTCGGATCGCCGGCGCGGTACGACAAGCTCGGTGCGCCGGACCGGGCACCGCCGTCGCCGGTATCGGTCCCCGGCCGGGATGGGCGATTTTCCGGGCTCTCAGCCGACGTCGCGGCGCAGCCAGGTGATCTCGGCGCCCTCGCTGCCGGTCCGGTAGACCTCCAGATCCTCGTCCCAGGCCGTCCCCAGCGCCCGATCCAGTTCGCCGGCCAGATCGAACCCGCCGAACCGGCCCAGTTCACGATCAGCCTGCAACAGGACCCGCAGGCGCATCTCCCCCACCATCACATCCCCGTTGGCGCTGGTGGAGCCGTGCCACAGGCCCAGCGACGGCACGAAACTGTACCGCTCCCCATCGACCCCCTCGCTGGGATCCTCGGTCACCTCGAAACGCAGGACCGGCCAGGAACGCAGCGACTGGGCGATACGGGAGGCGGTACCGGCCGGGCCGAACCATTCGATCGTCGCCCGGAGCTGGCCGGGGGCGGCCGGCTGCGCCGTCCAGCGCAGCGAGGCCGGAGCGCCGAGAGCGGCCGCGAGCGCCCATTCGATATGCGGGCACAGCGCGGCGGGCGACGAGTGGATGTACACCACACCCGCCGTTGTCTCCGCGTATCGGGACGATCCGCGCACCACGTACACCTCCGGTTTCGACGATGCTCGTCTTCCCCAACGGTCCGTCGAAAAGGCGTTGCCCGAGTGTACTCGAGTGCCCGGTGTTACACGTGTTACTTCACTTCCGTGTTGCGCGCGAGTGTTGCCTGCGCGATGACCGAATCACTGAACGGAGGCCATACTTCGCGCGACCAGTCGCCGAAATTCTCGTCGCTCAAGGCCACACACGCCACGCCGGGGCGCGGATCGACCCACAGGAACGTCCCGGACTGCCCGAAATGACCGAAGGTCTCGGGGGAATTCGTCGACCCGGTCCAGTGCGGCGACTTCCCGTCTTTGATCTCGAAGCCCAGGCCCCAATCATTGGGCCGCTGCGAGCCGAAGCCCGGCAGGACACCGTCGCTGCCCGGGAACTGGACGCTGGTGGCCTCGGCGAGGGTCCGCGCCGAGATCAGGCGCGGTTCGAGAAGTTCGGCGGCGAAAAGCAACAGGTCGGCGAGGGTGGAATTCGCGCCGTGCCCGGCCGAACCCGTCAATTCCGAATCGACCATGCCCAGCGGTTCGAAGACGCCCTCGCGCAAGTACTCCGGAAAAGGGATACCGGTGTGTTCGGTGACCGCATCGGCCAGCAGTTCGAAACCGGCGCTGGAATAGATCCGCTTGGCGCCGGGCCGAGCCAGGATATCGGTGGTGTCGAAGGCCACGCCGGAGGTATGGGCCAGCAGATGCCGGACGGTCGCACCGGGCGGCCCGGCGGGCTGATCGAGCTCGATCGCCCCCTCCTCCACTGCGACCAGCGCCGCGTAGGCGGCCAGGGGTTTGGTGACCGACGCCAGGCGGTAGACCCGGTCGGTTTCACCGGCCGACCAGCGCCCGTCTCGGGTGATCACACCCGCCGCGGCATGCCTGACCGGCCATTCCTGGATCTGCTCGAGTGCGCGCACACCCCGAGGTTACGAGACGGAACCGGAGCCGTGGAACCCGGCCGAACAGTTACCGGAGAGCAGGGGGATGCCGCCGCGCGCCGACGGTCGGTCCGGGCGCCGCAAATGCGCTGCGGCGGAGCAGATCACCAGCTCGTACGCCCTTGCGGGTCGCGCGGATCGGCTCGTCCCCGGCCGCCGCGGCGCCCGGGAACGAGGAAATCAGGTGCGGAAATCAGAGCGCCGCAGCGGGCGAGCACCGGGTGGGCCGGTGAGGGGTCGGCCCACCCGGGAACGCGCGGGTACGCTCGCCGATCAGCGGTCGGCGTCGGTGTACTTGATGATGCCGCGGATGTTCTTGCCGTCCAGCATGTCCTTGTAGCCCTGGTTCACGTCTTCCAGGGAGTAGCTGCGGGTGACCATATCGTCCAGGTTCAGCTGGCCGGCCTTGTACATGGACAGCAGACGGGGAATGTCCTGACGGGCGTTGCCGCCACCGAAGATGCAGCCCTTGACCGTCTTCTGGAGCATGCAGAGCAGGAAGTTGTTCATCTTCACGTCGGCGGCGTCCATCCGGCCCATGGAGGTGACGACCAGGGTGCCCGCCTTCGCGGTGAGGATCAGACCCTCTTCGATGTACTCGCCCTGCATCTCACCCATGGTGAGAATGACCTTGTCGGCCATTCGGCCCTCGGTCGCCTCCATGAGCGGCATGATCGCCTCGGCCATGCTGGCGTAGGTGTGGGTGGCGCCGAACTTCTTGGCCTGTTCCAGTTTCCACGGGTTCGGGTCGATGGCGACGACCTTCTGCGCCCCGGAGAGCACCGCGCCCTGCAGCGCGCTCATCCCGACGCCGCCGATGCCGACGATGGCCGCGGTATCGCCGGGCATCACATTGGCGACATGGGTGGAGGAGCCGAATCCGGTGGGCACACCGCAGCCGACCAGGCAGGCGACCTCGAACGGGATCTCGGGGTCGATCTTGACCACCGAGCTGTAGTGCACCGTCATATACGGCGAGAACGTGCCGAGCAGGCACATCGGGATGACATCCTTGCCGCGGGCCTGGATGCGGTAGCTGCCGTCGCTGATGGACTGCCCGGACAGCAGGCCCATCCCGAGATCACAGAGGGCCATGTTCCCCGATACGCACGCCGGACAGCGGCCACAGGCGGGGATGAACGACAGCACCACGTGATCGCCGACGGCGAGGTCGGGCGGGGTGCCGGGGCCCAGTTTGGTGATGACGCCCGCGCCTTCGTGGCCGCCCATGGCCGGGAACGACGGCATCGGGGTGGCACCGGTGACCATGTGATGGTCCGAATGGCACATTCCGGCGGTTTCCAGCTGGATCTGCACCTCACCGGCGCGGGGGTCACCGAGTTCGATTTCCTCGACCGACCACGGTTCGTCGATCCCCCACAGGATCGCGCCCTTCGTCTTCATTCGTGTCCGACCTCTCGCATGCGCGGGCTTTCATGTGACGGCCTCCACACTACGATACGAACTGGAACACGTTCTAGTGGTTTGGCGAAGATTTTCCCGACAGAACTGGTCGAGCGACCATTGCACCGCGGCCGGCGGTGGACACCCACCGCCGGCCGCCTGCCGAACAACAACCGAATCGTCCGCTTCCACCGCTGATACCCGCGGGCCGCAGCCTACCGACGGCCCTGCCGCGATACTGCTCGGCCCAGTCCGGAGGAAGCGACAGCGCACGCCGAACACGCCGTATTTATGAAACCTGTTCTCACTCCATGATTCCGCGTGCCCGCGCGAAGAGTTCGAGCGTGTTCGCGTGCAGGAACTCACCGACCCGCTTGGGCGCCTTGCCCGCGAAGGACCGCGCGTAGGTGCCCTCGAGCACGATGCCGAGTTTGAAGCAGGCCAGCACCGTGTACCAGGTGACCGCACTCAGGTCCCGGTCGGAGAACTTGCCGTAGTGCTCGACCATCTCCGCGCTCGTCGGCAGCGAACCGGCCTCGCCGAGCTTGCCGATCAACGCCGCCCCGGAGGTGCCCGGTTCGGGCCGGGTCGCGATCTGCCAGCCGAGATCCAGCAGCGGATCGCCGATGGTGGACATCTCCCAGTCGACCAGGGCCGCGACCTCGGGCCGCTCATAGGAGAACATGATGTTCGCCAGATGGCAGTCGCCGTGCAGGATGCCGGGGGTCCATTCGGCCGGACGGTGGCGTTCCAGCCAGTCCGCGACCGCGTCCAGACCCGGGATCTGCGGGCCGGGGTATCCCTCGTTCGCCGAGTACGACTCCAGTTCGTGGGTCCAGCGGCCGACCTGCCGTTCCAGGAACCCTTCGGGTTTGCCGTAGTCGTCCAGGCCCAGCGCCCGGTAGTCCAGCGCACCGAGCCGGGCAATGGCCTCCACCGCCGACAGGCCCATCTGCCGACGGGCCTCGGGGTCCTCGGCGAAGGGGGCGGGCAACTCGGTCTGCGGGTTGAAGCCCTCGATCGGCTCCATCAGGTAGAAGACCGCGCCCAGCACCGATTCGTCGGGTTCGGCGGCGATCACCCGCGGGGCGCGGACATCGGTATCGGCCAGCGCGCCCAGCAGCCGCGCCTCCCGGCGGATCACCTCGTTGCTCTTCGGGCGCAGATGCGCCGGACCGCGGCGCAGGACGTAGTCGCGACCGCCCCGGGTGAAACGCAGCATGATGTTCTGCGTGCCGCCGCCGAGCGCCTTCACCTCCTGGAACTCACCGCCGGTGAGCCCCCGCTCGTCCATCCAGTTCCCGACCACGGTGAAGTCGACGTGCTCACGATCCACGCCTACCGGCTGCGCAACAGACATGCCTGACATTGTGCCCCACCCGCCCGGATGAACTGCGGGCAACCGACAACAGTTCGATACCCGCCCGCGGCGTAGGGTTCGGGCCACGATGTCTTTCTCCGTGATCCTCCAGCACCGCGTACTCGAGCGGGCCGTCGATACCGAGGCGGCCTTCCTGCGGCTGTACGGCACCTCGTCCGCCGCCTTCTGGCTCGACAGCGAGCACGTGGAACCGGGGTTGGACCGCTTCTCGTTCCTCGGCGACGCCTCCGGCCCTCTGGCCGAAGTGATCGGCTACCGGGTCGGCGGCGGTACGGTCACCGTGCGCACAGCCGACGGCGGCGTCCGCGAGGAACGGGGCACCATCCTGGACTATCTGGCCGAAGCGCTGCGGACCAGATCGGTCCCGCTGCCGGAGGACTTCCCGTTCGATTTCGCGGGGGGCTATGTCGGGTACCTGGGTTACGAGGTCAAGGCCGATTGCGGCGGGTCCGCCGCGCACCGCGCCCCGGCGCCCGACGCCCAGTGGATCTTCGCCGACCGGGTGGTGGTCGTCGACCATCTCGCCGGCCGCACGTATCTGCTCGCGCTGGCCGACGATCCCGGCCGCGCCGCGGCCCAGACCTGGCTGCGCACCACCGCGGCGATCCTGGAGACACTGCCGGTCTGGTCGAACCCGCCCCCGATCACCACGGCGGGCGATACCGCCGGCCTCGCGAAACATCTGGTCCGCGGCCGGGCGCGCTACCTGCGCGATATCGCCGACTGCGGGGCCGCGCTGCGGGCCGGCGAATCGTACGAGATCACGCTGACCGACCAGCTCGTCTTTCCCGCTGCTTCCGGCGGACTGGCCGTCTACCGCACGCTGCGCCGGGCCAATCCCGCGCCCTATTCCGCCTACCTGCGTTTCGGCGATCTGGAGATCGCCTGCTCCTCACCCGAGCGCTTCCTGAAGATCGACCGTGATCGGACGGTCGAGACGAAACCGATCAAGGGCACCGCCCGCCGCGACCCCGACCCGATCGTGGACGACCAACTGCGCCGCGCGCTGACCGAGGACCCGAAGACCCGGGCCGAGAACGTGATGATCGTGGACCTGCTGCGCAACGATCTGGGGCGGGTCTGCGAGATCGGCAGTGTGCGGGTTCGCGAACTGCTGGCCACCGAGACCTACTCGACTCTGCACCAGCTCGTTTCGACCGTACGCGGCACCCTGCGGGCCGATACCGGGGTCATCGACTGCCTGCGCGCCTGCTTCCCGGGGGGTTCCATGACGGGGGCGCCCAAGATCCGCACCATGCAGATCATCGACTCCCTCGAAACCCGGGCGCGCGGGGTGTATTCGGGGACGATCGGGTTCCTGGGGCTGGGCGGCACGGCCGACCTCAATATCGTCATCCGCACCGCGGTGCGCTACGCGGGGACCTGGCAGATCGGTGCCGGTGGAGCCATCGTGCTGGACTCGGTGGCCGAGGCGGAATACGACGAGATGCTGCTGAAGGCCGCGGCGGTGTACCGGGCCCTGGCCACCGGTCCGGTCGCCGCCGACGCGCAGGCCACCGAGGTCACCGCGGCCGGATGAGTGCCGCGGCCGGCCGAGAAGTATTGCGGGCCATCGGAAACGAGCGCCCCGATCCGGCGAACAGCGCGACAATGGAGCGATGGCACAGCTCTGGGTGAGAACACATGGTGGGGACTGGCTTCGGGCCGACCAGATCATCGAGATCGGCACGGAATCGGTGCGTGAACGCGGCCCACACGACGGGCCGGGCGCCGTCGAGGTCGTCGCCCGGCTGGCGGTGGCGACCGGCAGCGGGCAATGGGACTACGACCGGGGCAGCGGCACCGTCGGACCCAGTGTCCGGGTCCTGGGACGGTACCCCAGCGGGGAGGCCGCCGAACGGATCGCCGACCAGCTGGTGCTGATCCTGCTCAGTGCGAACAAGAACGCGCAGATCACCTTCGACGACGCCGGGATACAGGTACGTCCCGTCCATGATCGCACCGCTCACGACACTCCTTACAACGGCCGGGCGCTCGACTCGGCCTGAGCGCTCAGGGCCGGCGCCGGGACCGCTTCTTCGGTTCGGGTTCCGGCTCCGGAGATTCGGCCGCGGTGAAACCGGCCATCCGGCCGAGCCGACCGACACCGGGCAACCGGGCCAGCGCGCCGAACAGATCCTCCCCCAGCGCGATCATCGCCTCCAGCCGCGGCAGCAGCCGGTCGTAGGCGGCGAACGCGGGGTCGGCGAGAGCCAGGGTGCGGTCGAGCCGGTCGATCGTGGCATTGAGCCGGTCGATGGCATTGGACAGGTTCTCCAGCACATCGGGCAGTTGCGCCGCGAGCTGCGCCGAGGCCGGTGGCAGCCGTACCGCGGCGTCGAAGGCCTGACCGGCGGTCAGCTGGGCGGCCTCCAAGGCCTGCCCGGCCGCGGACTGCGCGGCATCCACCGCGGTCTGCGCGGCGGCGAGCACATCGGCGGGTGTGGGAACCCGCCGGGCGCCCGGCCTCTTGTCCCCCGGCTGCCCCGGATCGGTCATGCGACAACTCTGCCGCATCGATCTCGAAAACCGCTACGACCTGCGCACCTGCGGGCGTGTCGGCAGCACATGGCATAGTTCGACGACGATGGAACTGAGCAAGGGCGCCAATACGCCGATACCGACATCGCTTCTGGCCGTGGTGATTTCCTGGCAGTCGGACCATACGGTGGACGCGCACGCCCTGCTGCTGGGCAGCGACGGTGCGGTGCGCGGTGACCGGGATCTGGTCTTCTACAACGCGCCCCGCCACATCTCCCAGGCCGTCACCCTCGACCAGGACCCCGATCCGGGCACGGCGCGGCTGAGCGTTTCGCTACCGCGCACCGAGTCCGAGGTGGATCGCATCGTGGTGTCGGGCTCGCTCGAGGAGGGGACCTTCACCGACCTCGGCGAGGTCACGCTCACGGTTTTCGCGGTCGACGGCCCGGTCGCGGTGTTCACCGTCGACGATTCGGAATCGGTGTCGGCCATGATGTTCGGCGAGTTCTACCGCCGGGACGACGGCTGGCGGTTCCGGGCGGTCGGACAGGGCTGGGCTGCCGGGATGGCCGGCCTGATCACCGAGTTCGGCATCCAGGTCGACGAAGGTCCCGCGGCACGACAGCCCACCCCGCCGGCGCCCCGCGGCGTAAGCCCGGCCCGGACGGTCGCCGAGGACCCCACGGAACTACTGCGACCGGCCGCGTCCCCGGCCGGGGACCGCAGTACCGCGGTTCTCGACCGCCCCGCCGAACCCGGGCGTCGCCGCACCGGCGTCGCGGCCGACGACCCACCCCGCGCCGGTGACCGGGCGAACCCCCACCGTGGCCCGGACCCGGCCGGTGCCACCGCGAACGGCTCCCGCACCGCATCCCCCGGCACACATCCGGGCAACGCCCACTACCGCCTCGACGAGAACCCACCCCCCGCGGCTCCCGCCGCGCCCTGGGACCGTTTCACCGAACCGCAATCCACCCGGCGACTGCCCGGCACGGTCACACTGCGCCGGGGAGCCACCACCGAACCGGTGCGGCTGCCTCCGCCTCCCGAACCCGACCGCGCCGACTGGTACCGCGACCCCGAGGATCCGGCGCGCCTGCGCTGGTGGGACGGGGAACGCTGGACCACCGACCGGCGTCCGGCCACACGACCGCACGCCCACGACTGCGACCGTTGCGGCGCGCGCCGGCGGCGCCGGGTCTTCGGGGGACATCACCCGTGTTCGTCCTGTGCCACCGAGACCGAGGAATTCCTCATCCACTGGCACACCCGGGCGGCCCGGTTGCTCACCTCCTCCGGGCCGCGCGGCCCGGAATGGGAGGCGCTGTGGGCTTCCCTGCGCTATCAGCGCATCGACGCGGCCGCGGCACGCGCCGCGTTGCAGCCCGTGGCGCTGCAGTATGTGGAGCGCCGGGTCGCCTTCGCCTTCGCCGACGGGCAGATCACCGCCGAGGAGTACGACGAAGTCGAATCCGCCGTCACCGAGCTCGGCCTGAGCGGTCCCCTGATCGATGAGCTGCGGTCGCGGATGGCACGCGGACGCGCCCTGTCGCGGTTGCGCGAGGGCGATCTGCCCGCGATCACCGCCCCGGATCTGCACCTGGACGCCGAGGAACTGGTCTACCTGGATATCGACGCGACCCATATCCGGGAGCTGGCCCGCGGACCCAAGCACACCGACGGCCGGTTGATCGTGAGCACCAAGAAGCTGCGTTTCGTGGGCGCGGGGACGGGCGTCGAGCTGCCGTGGTCGCGGATCGTCTCGGTGGCCGCCGAATACGACGCCGTGGTGGTCGCGGCGACATCGGCGCGCGGCGGTGCCACCTTCGCCGTCGCCGACCCGGAGTATCTCGCGGCCGCGCTGGAGGGCGCGCTGCGCATTGCGAAACGACTGGTCCTGGCCCCGGGCCAACGGGATTCACGCAGTATCCCGCAGGAGGTGAAGGCCGAGGTGTGGCAGCGCGACGGCGGACGCTGCGTGGAATGCGGGGACAGCCACTATCTGGAATTCGATCACGTGATCCCGCTCAGCCGCGGTGGCGCCACCAGCGCGGCCAACCTGCAGATCCTGTGCCGCGGCTGTAATCGCACCAAAGGGGCCAATATCTGATCGCGCGGCGGCCGGAAGACTAGGGCACCAGCGGCGGCGGCGACCAGTTGCCCTCCAGCACCCGGGATTCCGGCTCATACATCCGCATGATCAGGGAGAACTGGCCCTGTTCGGGAATCGGCAGCCAGTTGGACCGCGGCACCCCGGGGCCGGGGTCGGCGGCCTGCACCGCGAACTCCAGCGCACCATCGGGTGCGTACCGCGGTGCCACCGGATGCCCGATGGTGTGCAGGTCCGCCGGATTCTGCACCAGGTAGGCATCGGCCCCGTAGGCGGTGATCGACCAGAACGCTTTCACCGGGGGCGTTTGACCGGGTTCGAACCGCAGGGTGAACTCCCGCGGGTCACCGTTCTCGTCGGCCTCGTCGAACAGTGCGGGATAGAGCGCGGCCTCGGCGATATTCGCGCCGATACCCCTCCTGGCGGTCGTGGCCCGCAGCAGATAGTTGGTGCCGTACCGGCCGACGTTCAGGGCCACAACCCACCCGTCGCGCAACCGGGACGCCGGATCGACGTAGGCCGTTATCTTCTTCTGCGCCGCGTCGACGCCCGCGTCGAGTTCGCCGGTGCTCACGCCTTCCGGGGACCCGCCCGGGCGGATGCCGATGGTGGCGAACCGCCGCATCGCCGGTTCGTCCTCCGGCGCCGGCGGATTGTCCTGCATCAACTCGCACAACCGGTCGAAGTATTCGCGCGACGACATCGCGGCGACCGAATCGCGGCCCACCGGTTCCGACCAGTCCTGGTTACCCGGTATCGACTCCGATTCCGTGGCCGCCCGGGTGTCCCAGGCGCTCAGTGGCGCCAGCCGGAGCTGGGCCTGCAGCGCGCGGACAGCGGGAACGTCCTCGCTACCGCGTACCTCGATCCGCCCGTAGAGCCAGGCATCCGCGGTCGGCACCGAGACATGCACCACACCGGCCGGGAGTTCCCCGGCCCAGCCCGGCCCCGTGACCGCGTAGGTATAGGGCGGCACCGCGCCGGGCTCGGCCTCCGGTCGCATACTGCTCGGCGTGGACACCGTATTGGTCCATGCGTCGAGAACCTGCATGACCCAGTACCGATCCCGGACCTCCGGCACCTCGAACAGCACCGGTTCCTTGCGGAGATCCAGCCAGGCCACCGAATACAGGTTGTCCAGGTCGATCCGGACCACCGTGCGCTGACTCGCGGGAGGCAGCGCGGAGGTGTGCTGGAACCGATTCGTGGATCCGTAGTCCAGCGCCCGCCGGCGGAACGTATCGAGCAGGATCATCGAGTAACCGAAGACATAGGCGTCGGCCGCCACCTCCCGCCGGGCGGCCGGGGTGCCCGACGGCGGAATCTCGGTACCGGAGTCCTCACCCCCACAGGCCGCCAAACCGGTGACAGCAACGAGGCCCAGCATCGACCGCCGGGTCATGCGGAACCGGTCCGCCACCGGCTGCCTCATGTCTCCGGTTGTCGCGGCGGGCACTTCGCGCATTCGCACTCTCCCTGCTCATCGCTGTCGACGGACTGCGAGCAGGATACGCGGAGATAGCTGAAACGTAGCGGATGCGGTCGGCGCGGCCGAGCTCAGATGGCGAGAACCGTGTTCATGATGGTGCCCGCGCTGGTGGCGACGACACCGCCGATCATGGCACCGGCCACCATCTTCGGGGACTCCATACCGCTACCGGACCACTTCTCCCAGGCGAACTTGGCACCCGCGAAGATGATGCTGACCGTGCCCGACAGGATGGCCAACCAGGTGCCGTACCGGACGAACTGATCGATTTTGTCCGCCAGGGGTGGCGGTTCCGGGGTGGGGTCGCTGACCTGCGCGTATACCGATACTGCGTCCACAACCGACGCCGCGATGCTGCTCACCGTCTACTCCCTCACCGATAACGTCCGGGGCGCACGGCCCTTCCTCCATCATCCAGACCGATACCGGTGCGACGCAAGTTCTTGCCGCGCAGCCACTTTCACGCTATAACCGCTGGTGACCCGAACACCTGCCCGGACCTGGGATTACTGCATACCACCCGGCGAGCGGTTACGATGCGTTAGCGTTCCCGCCCACCCCGAAACCAGAGTGAGCTGCGAGATGATACTGGCCGCCGTGACCGATACGCTGGCGCAAATCGGTAATCCCACACCCGAAGCACCCCCCATCTCGGATAAATTCCTGCAACTGGTCAGGTATCTCACCTGGTTCGTGCTGCTCGCCGGAATCTGCGCGATCATCTACGCCGGCGGCAAGTTCGCCTGGGAGAAATGGTCCGGCGGCGGTCTGGAATCCCCGAAGATGGTGGCCGGTGCCATGATCGGTGGTGTCATCGCGACCAGCGCGGGCACGATCATGAACGCCGTGATCGGCTGACGCGCCGCGTTCGGCTCGGCCCCGGGTGGTCTCGTCCGGATCGACGCCCGGCGCCCGCGGGTTCGCCTCGATGACCGCACCCCGCCACGCGGCCGGACCGCGTTCGACTCCGTAGTAGTCGGCATGCATCGGCGCGTCCTCGACATATCCACGACCGAGGCGTACACGCACCACCACCGTGCAGTCGAAGTACACGGATCCAAGCGCGGTGCCGTTCGGCCAGTGCGTCGGCGGCGGCGCTCCCGGGACGACTCCCACGCGATACCCGGACCGGGTCCGCTTGTAGTTTTCGGACCCGCGCGGTACCCGCTTCCGGTCCTCGGCGGTACGGGCCGCGGCACGTTCGGCGTACTGCACCCATGACTCCACGCAGCGCGAAGGCCGGATGCGGGGGTCGGCTCGGCGCGGACGGCCGGGCGGAGGTCAGCCCAGCAGGGCCTCGATCAGATCGGCGGCCCGCATCGTGCCGCCTTCGCTGCGCGCCTCGGCACGCAGCCGCGCCGACCGGTCGGCCACCCCGGCGTCCCCGACGAGGTCGATCAGCGCCGCGCGCAGGTTCTCGGGAGTGGCGTCGTCGGTGTCGATTCGGCGGGCCACACCCAATTCCACCAGGCGATCGGCATTGAGGAACTGTTCGGCGGCCTGCGGTACGGCGATCATCGGGACACCCGCCAGCAGCCCTTCGCCGCAACCACCCATCCCGGCATGGGTGAGGAACGCGTCCGCCCGGTCCAGGATCGCCCGCTGCGGGACCCAGGAGCGCACTTCGACATCGGCCGGAATCTCACCGAGTTCTCCCGGGTCGGTGTGTTTTCCGATCTGCAGCACGATATGCCAGCCGGGCAGGTCGCCGAAGGCACGCAGACAGCGGCGGTAGAACTCGGGCCGGTGGGTGTAGGCCGAACCCAGCGAGATCAGCAGGACCTTCTCCGCCGCGGCCGGGCGCACCCAGCCGCCGCCGGACCCGTCCGGGTCGAAACAGGGACCGACGAAGGTCACCTTCTCGGCATCCACCCGGTCGGCATGCGGTTGCATCGCCCGGGGTATCAGGGCCAGGGCCCGTTCGGGTACACCGGAGAAGGCGTCCACATCGGTGGTCACCGCACCGCAATCGGCGAGCCATCGCGCGAATCGCTCCCGGTGGGCGTCGGCACCCGGCAGTTGCCGCAGGTGTGCCGCGACGTCCTGCTCGTACCCGTCCCAGCCCACGAATGTCGGGGACAACTGCAGGACGGGACGGCCCTGCGTTTCGGCGAGCGCGCGTGCGGCGTACGCGCCGATGTCGTACATGTACAGGTCGGCCGGATCGTCCCCGTAGGCAGCGGACAACTGCGGAAGCGCCGCGACGGCGTCGTCGAGGAAAAGGTTCATCGCGGCGATCGGGTCGTCGGGCCAATTGTTCTCGGCGACCGGTAACCCGGATGTGCACGGGACGAATTCGGCGCCGGTGGCGGTGATCAGATCGGCCACCACCGGATCGTTGGCGTAGGTGACGTGATGGCCCCGGGCCACCAGTTCACCGATGATCGCGAGGCTCGGCAGCACGTGACTGACGATCGGGATACCGACCATCGCGATATGGGCAGGGCGAGAAGGCACAGTGGTCCCACTCATTCCGAGTCGGCGGCGGCGGCTTCGAGATCGGCGATGCTGCCCGCCATGATCGCGCGCACATGCCGGGTGATGTGTTCGACGGGCCAGTCCCACCAGGCCACTGCCAGCAGCCGGGCGATATCGGGCTCCGCGTAGCGAGTGCGGATGAGGCGGGCCGGATTACCGCCGACGATGCCGTAGTCGGGAACATCGCCGGTGACCACCGCGCCGGTGCCGATGATCGCGCCGTGGCCGATCCGCACACCGGGCAGGACCGTCACGCCGTTGCCGATCCAGACGTCGTTGCCGACGACGGTATCGCCCCGGTTCGGGAGATCGCTCAGCAGATCGATGTGGTGCGCCCACGCACCGCCCATGGTGGGAAAAGGAAACGTCGACGGGCCGTCCATCCGATGGTTGGCGCTGTTCATGATGAACCGCACGCCGGTGGCCAGCGCGCAGAACTTCCCGATGATCAGCTTCTCCGGCCCGTAGTGGTAGAGCACATTGCGGGTTTCGAACGCGGTCGGGTCGTCAGGGTCGTCGTAGTAGGAGAACTCCCCGGCTTCGATGAGCGGTGAGGTGACCAGCGGTTTGAGCAGTACCACGCGCGGCTGTCCGGGCATGGGGTGCAGCACGGTGGGGTCGGTGGGAAGTGTTGTGGGGTCGGCGGGCACAGCGGAACTCCTTCGATACGTGGGTGTGCCGGTTTCGGCGAGGTCAGACGGATACTGTCGCCCGCAACGCGAGCCGATCACCGTGCCAACGCGCGCGCAGCCGGCGGTCGTGGCTGACGATCACCAGCGCGCCCGGGTAATCGGCCAGCGCGGTTTCCATTTCCTCCACCAGCCCGGGTGACAGGTGATTGGTGGGCTCGTCGAGCAACAGCGCGTCGAACGGTTCCACGACCAGTCGCGCCAGGGCGAGTCGCTGCCGCTGCCCGGTGGACATTTCCGCGACCCGGGTCGTGAGCTGGGCGCGGTCGAACAGTCCCAGGGCCAGAAGTCGTTCGGCGTGCCGCTCGATGTCACCGGCGCGGCCGCGCGCGAAGGCGGCCAGCAGCGTTTCCCCTGCCTCGGCGGGCGGCGGCTCCTGCGCGAGATAGCCGACCCGGCCGCCGCGAACGACGGTGCCGGCGTCCGGGGCGAGGGCCCCGGCCAGCACCCGCAACAGCGTGGACTTGCCCGCGCCGTTCGGGCCGGTGATCAACAGGCGATCTCCGGCGGCGAGGGTGAGGCTCACCGGATCCAGCCGGTCGGCGACCGCGATCCCGGTGGCGTCGAGCGCGGTACCGTGCGCACCGCCGGACCGCAGCGCGGGAGTGAAGCGCAACGGCTGCGGGGGCGGCGGCACCGGGTCGGCGAGCAGGCGGCGCAATCGTTCCTCGGCATTGCGGACCCGCCCGGCCAGTGACTGCTGTACCCGGCCGCCCGCCCGGTCGTAGGCCATCTTGTTGTTGTCCTTCATCGCCCGGCCGGGGGCGACCCGGCGGGCTGTGGTGGCGGCGGCTTCCCGCAGCCGCTGGATATCGGTCTGCCATTGTTCGTGGGCCTGGACCCACCGCTGCCGCGCCGCGGCCTTCTCGGCGCGGAAGCCCGCGTAGCCGTTGCCGTATCGGACCACCTGCCGCCGATCCGCGTCGACCTCCAGGAGGGAGGTCGCGACCCGCTCGAGGAAGACCCGGTCGTGGGAGACGGTCACCGTGGTGCCGCGACGGGTACGCAGATGGTCCTCCAACCAGGTCAGGGCATCGTCGTCGAGGTGGTTGGTGGGCTCGTCCAGCAACAGCACCTCCGAGCCGGCCGCCAGTACCGCCGCCAGGCGCAGCCGAACCTGTTCGCCGCCGGAGAGCCCGCCGACTGCACGGTCGCGGGCAACCAGGCCCAACCCGAGACCGTGCAGGGCACGCTCCACCCGGGCCTCGGCGTCGTAGCCGCCGCGCAGTTCGAAAACGGTCGTCAGTTCGCCGTATTCGGTGAATCCGGACTCGTCGCCGGACGCCATGGTGGCCTCCAGGGCACGCATCCGACCCTCGATCGCGCGCAGCTCGCTCAGGGCCCGGTCGACGACCTGCCCGACGGTCATATCCGGCGGCAGCTGCTCGTCCTGGGCGAGATAGCCGACACCGCCACCGGCCTGCACGACGATCTCGCCGGCGTCGGGCCGCTCCCGCCCGGCGAACAGACGCAGCAGAGTGGACTTACCGGATCCGTTCTCGCCGATGATGCCGGTGCGCTCGCCCGCGGCGAGCGAGCATGTCACCTCATCGAGAACGCGCCGGCCGTGGAATGACTTGGTGACCGCGAGCGCGGTGATCTGCGTGGGCATGGACACTCTCCGAAGCATTCGAGTACGACGCGACCCCGGGGGACCGCAGGACGGGATGAACGCTTCGAATGAGCATCGGCGACCTCACTAGTGCGACGGATGTTGCATTAGCATGGTGCCACAGCCCGCTTCCCAGAGCAACCGGATGATCGATATGACTCCCCCACCCCCAGCCGACGACTCGCCGCGCCCGGCAGTGCGCCCGGGCGGGCGTACCGCTCGTATCCGCGCCCAGGTCCTGGACGCCGTGCACGCCGAACTGACCGAGCACGGTTATGACGCACTCACGGTGGACAGCGTCGCCGCCCGCGCGGGCGTTCACCGCACCACCGTCTATCGCCGCTGGCGCGACGTCGGCGGCCTGCTCACCGACGTCTTCGCCGCGGCCGCCGATATCGATTGGCACCCCCGCGACACCGGCTCCCTACAGGGGGATCTGGCCGCGCTCAATCAAGAGATCCAGGATTCACTCACCGAGGAGCCGTCGATCGCGGCAGCGCTGATCGCGGTGTCGTTCCGTTCCGAGGAGGCCGCCCGCGCCCTGCGGCAGTTGTGGGAGAACAGGTACGCCCAGTCCGAGATCGTGGTCGAACGAGCCGTGCGCCGTGGCGAACTGGCTCCCGGCGTCGACGCGCGGGCCGTCCTGATCGCTGCCACGGCGCCGGTCTACCACCAATTGACGCTGCTGCGAACCCCGCCCGACACACAACTGCCCAACCGTGCCGCGGCAGCCGCAGCACTGGCCGCACGCGGTGGCGCGTTCACCGACCCGCGGGCCGCGGGCCACGACCGATCGGGCGATCGGCCGGGCGGGTGAGCCGGTGCGCCTGCCCGGGGGCACGGGGCCCCGGCGCAGGCGTTACCGGGCCCGGAAATCCACCAGGCAATAGACCGTGGCAGGGGTCGCCACACCTATCGAAAATATGTTCGAATTCGGGTACGGTTACCCGCATGCCCGAACTCGCCCCCATCCCGTTCGCCCGGCTCAACCTCGAACAGGTACGGGAACGACTCCTCGCCGCGGCGGCTTTCGGCGAGTCCCTCTCCCCCGATCAGCTCGAGGCCCTGGCCGGCAAGCTCAGTACCGGCCTGAGTATCTACATCGAGGCGACTCAGAACAGCGCGCCCCGCGCCCACCGCCCGGCCGTGCCCGGCCGGGCCTGCCTGGACTTCCGCGGAAACCTGCGCTGACCCCCGGTCCGCGGCGCGGGCCGGGGCGGCACAATCGGGTCACCGGTCGCTCTCCACCCCCGGCTCCTCGGCCACGACCTCGATGGGCGAGGTGACGAGCTCGAACTCGCCCTCGTGCTTGGCCACGCCCTGCAGCACCGCACCCTCCACCAGTTCGACGCCCAGATTCGCGCGCACGATGAGCGGATCGCTGCGGACATCGCGATAGAGCGAGACGCACATCAGCACCATCACCACCATGAACGGTAGGGACACCACGGTGGTCAGGGCCTGCAAGCCGGTCAACGCGCCACCGAGATCGCTCGAATCGGCGATCACCAGCATGATCGCGGCGACCGCACCGGTGGCGGTACCCCAGAAGATCACGGTGAGCCGGGAGGGTTCGATACTGCCCCGCTCCGACAGGGTGCCCATGACGATCGAGGCCGCGTCCGCCCCGGAGACGAAGAAGATACCCACCAGGATCATCACCAGCACGGTGGTGATGGCGGTCAGCGGATACTCCCCGAGCAGGTGGAAGAGCGCGAAATCGGGGTTCACGCTGCCGTCGGCCTCGGTGAGGTCGTGGGTATCGGTCTGCTGCCGGATGGCCGCGCCGCCGAAGATCGCGAACCAGACCAGGCTCACCATGCTGGGCACCAGCAGGACGCCCGCGACGAACTGCCGGATGGTGCGTCCCCGGCTGATCCGGGCGATGAACATCCCGACGAAGGGGGTCCAGGAGATCCACCACGCCCAGTAGAAGATGGTCCAGCTCGACAGCCATGCCTCCATCTCCTCGCCACCGGCGATACCGGTACGCGAGGCCATGGTCGGCAGCTCGGCGATGTAGTCGCCGACGGCGGTGGGCAGGAAATTCAGCATGAACAGGGTGGGCCCGGCGATGAAGACAAAAGCGGCGAGGATCACCGCGAGCACCATGTTGATATTCGACAGCCACTGGATACCGCGCGCGACACCGGAGACCGCGGACAGGACGAACGCGATGGTGAGCCCGGTGATCACCGCCACCAGCCCGATCTTGCCGACGGCGTCCACCCAGCCGTTGAACTCGAACCCGGCCCCGATCTGCAACGCGCCGAGGCCCAGCGAGGCCGCCGAACCGAACAGGGTGGCGAAGATCGCCATCACGTCGATCGCCTTGCCGCCGAGACCCTCGGCGTGGCGTCCGAGCAGGGGCCGGAACACCGACGAGAACAGTTGCGACCGGCCGCGCCGGAACGTGCCGTAGGCGATGGCCAGACCGGCGACCGCGTAGATGGCCCACGGATGCAGCGTCCAGTGGAACAGTGTGGTCGCCAGCGCGACCTCGGCGGCCGGCGGGCTACCGGCCTCGGCGGTATTCGGCGGCGGGGAGGTGAAATGGGTCAGCGGCTCGGCGACACCCCAGAACATGAGGCCGATTCCCATACCGGCGCTGAACATCATGGCGATCCAGGAGACGGTGCGGAACTCCGGCGTTTCGTCGTCGGCGCCGAGCGGGATCTTGCCGTAGCGGCTCAGCGCCAGCCAGATCACGTAGACGACGAAGGATGTGGCCACCAGAACGAACAGCCAGCCGGTATTGGTGATCACCCAGGACTGGGCGTTCGACGCGAAGCCGGCCAAACTGTCCTGGTCGAGGATTCCCCAGAGCACAAAGGCCACGGACCCGACCGAGGTGATGCCGAAGACGAGCCAGTCGAGGCCACGGCCCACCGGTCTGTGCCTGCTCGAGCCCGGCACGCCGCTGTTACGCGTCGCGGATTTCCCGCCGGTGTCGATCGCCATGGACGAGTCCTTTCAGATCGCACGTGCGTCCGGCACCGAGGTCGCGGGATCACGCGGACCAGCCGTTACCCGGTCCTTCCGCGCACCGCGACCACGCCGCCGAACCGGATGTTCCGGGAAAAACCGTACTCGCCCCCGATTCGGACGCTGCGTCGAACACATGAACAGCGGTCGGCGCGCCGTCCCCCGGAGACCGTCGATCAGCGCTCGGAAAGTCCCGGATCAGCAGAGCAGACACCTGTCCGAACTCTTGTACTGACTTCGAACCGGTTTCGTGTACAGGAATTGCCCGGCCCTGCGAAACTCGTACCGACCGACGAACCGATCAGGAGGCGCACCGGTATGGCGGACCCGGCAAAACTGGTGGTGGGAGCCTCGGGATTCCTCGGCTCGCACCTGACCCGCCAATTGGCCGCGACAGGAGCGCCCGTCCGCGTCCTGGTACGCCGTACCAGCGATCTCCGTGCCATCGCGGACCTGCCGGTGGAGATCCACTACGGTGAGCTGTTCGACGATCACGCGCTGCGCACGGCCATGCGCGACTGCGACGAGATCTATCACTGCGCGGTGGACACCCGGGCATGGCTGCGCGATCCCGAACCCCTCTTCCGGACCAATATCGCCGGCCTGCGCCATGTGCTCGACGCCGCCTGCGTCACCGGACCCCGGCGGTTCGTCTTCACCAGTTCCGCCGCCACCATCGGACGCCGGTCGGGCGGCGTCGCCGACGAGACGGTCTCCTTCGACTGGCCCCGCCTCGGCGGTCCGTACGTGCGCTCCCGGGTCGAGGCGGAAAACCTGGTGCTGCGCTATGCCACCGAACGCGGACTGCCCGCGGTGGCGATGTGCGTCGCGAACACCTACGGCCCCGGCGACTGGCAACCGACACCACACGGTTCCTTCGTGGCCGCCGCCGCACTCGGCAGACTCCCGTTCCGCTTCGCCGGTACCGGGTCGGAATCGGTGGGCGTCGAGGACGCGGCCCGGGCCTTGATCCTGGCGGGTGCGGCCGGACTGCCGGGCGAGCGCTATATCGTCTCCGACCGTTTCCTCACCAATACCGAACTGCTCACCGCCGCCGCCCACGCGGTGGACCGGGAACCACCCCGGGCGGCAGTCCCGCTGCCCCTGCTGTACCCGGCCGCCGGTATCGCCTCGGCCGGGGCCCGGGCACGCGGCCGGGACAGCCGGTTCACGGTGACCTCGGTGAATCTGATGCACGTCATGTCCCGGCTGGACCACGGCAAGGCCGAACGCGAACTCGGCTGGAAACCCGAACCGGTACTGGACTCGGTGGCCCGTGCCGCGCGGTTCTTCGTCGAACGCCGGTCCCGGCGGGCCGCGGCCGCCGGCTGACGGTGGCCGACGCGCGCCCACCCGGCGATTGCACTCTACATATAATGTGTATGATGCAATACGCTCCGGCCGAGTGGTATAACGACTGGCGGGACGCCCGCCGCGCCGCCACGGCATCCGAGTACGAGCAGGACACCCGCCATGGACAAACCCACGCATCTGATCGAATTCGAGACCATGCTCCTGGGCCGGCACAGCCTCAATGCCCATCTGCGCCGCCCGGACCACCTCGAGCGCAGCGCCTATCTGGTGCTGCGCCGGTTACGGATCGAGGGTCCCATGTCCATCGGCGAACTCAGCGAGGCCTTCGGCCTGGACACTTCGACCGTGCACCGGCAGACCGCCGCCATGCTGAAGGCCGGACTGGTCGAGCGCATTCCCGATCCCGAGGGCGGTCTGGCGCGGAAGTTCCGGATCACCGACGAGGGCGAACGCCGGGTCCTGGCCGACCGCGACTACAACATCAACGCACTCGACCGGCTTCTGCGCGGCTGGAGCAGTGAGGACGTACAGACCTTCGCCGCCTACCTGAAACGGTTCAACACCGACCTCGAGGCCCGTGAGGCGCGACCCTGGCCGCGGCCCTCCCGCACCGAGCCGCGAGCGTAGACGAGCGGGACATCAATAGCGCCGCATATCGACCTGGCGGCGCACATTGGACAACGCGGTCACCACGGCCGTCCCCAGCGGGCCGCTGCGGTCGTAGAGGGTAGTGGTACCGACCGCGACACCCGCATAGGCCACCTGATCCTGCGCCAGCACCCCGATACCCGGACCGGACGGAACCCGGGCAAGTGTCAGTGTGACGTCGGAGTTGATATAACCGATTCCTTCAGTGCCCCAATTGCACATGAGGCTCGCGGCGTCACCGGCCATCCCCGCCCGCTGCAACGGCGTCACCGGCTCACCCGCGACCACCGGCAGCATGTTCTGCCAGATCGCCTTGCGCTCGGCGTTCTGGGTGGCCGCGAAATCGTGGGTCCAGGCGCCGTCACCGCTTTTGAACAGCGGGTGCGCGCCCGCCTCCGAGGCATCGGGGGTCTCGGGCACCGGGAAATCGTGGGGTGGTTGCCACAGGTCACCGCCGGGTATCTCGCCGGTGCGCAGGTAGACCACGCTCGCCCGCGACCGCACCTCCTCGCGCTGCAGCAGTTCGGCGTCCGCGACACAGATGCGTTTACCCTCCCGGACCACCACACTGCGCAGCGTGGCCGGCTCGTCGACGACCGGGCGGAACAGGTCCACCGTCACCCGGGCGGGGACGAACTCCTCGCCCGGGGATCGCGTTTCCAGTTCCCGCGCCAGCAGCCCGCAGATCGCCGGCCCGCTCACCTGGGTCGGGCTCCAGCTGGACATGGCAATACGGGTGGGCAGGTACTGCTCACCCTCCCTGGTGAAGAACGCGAACACGCCCATCGGCTCCTCTCACGCGGACCCCTGTCCCAGAATTACAACACGTTCTAGTTTGCGGTCGCGTGAAGGGCCGGTCATGGACGGCTCACACCTGCAGCTCCTGAACGAGAACTCCGGCCGCCCGCCGGACCTCGGCGGGATCACCGGTCCAACCGAGCACCCGCAGTACCGCGGTGGCGATCGCCTGCCGCGCCTCTTCGGGCACCGCGCCGGCATCCGAGCGAATATTGATCACCGTCTCCACCAACCGGAACGGGAGGGTCCGCGCCTGGGCCACTCCGCTGCCGCCGAGCTCGGACACCACTCGCGCGGCCAGCCGTTCATAGCTCGTGCGCAGAGTGTCACGACGCGCCCGGAACCGCGCGAACCGCTGCCCGCCCAACTCCGGCAGGAAGTACAGCGCGCCGATATTCCAGCGCGCGTCGCACAGCTGGCAGATATCGAATCGCGCCAGCGCGTACAGCCGGACCGCGGCCGGCTCCGGGCGCCGCTCCAGGCGCATCGCGAGTTCGGCCGCCCCCGCGATGGTTTCGCCGAGCAGGGCGTCGAGGATATCGTCCTTGGCCGCGAAGTGGTGGTACAGCGAAGCCTGGCGGATACCGACCGCCTCGGCGATGGCCCGGGTCGAGGTGCTTCCGTACCCCTGGGTGGTGAACAGTTCGGCTGCGGCGTCGAGAATTTCGGCGCGCGGTGTCTGCCCCTGGCGGCGGCGCGGCGCGAGACGCGGGCGGCCCGGACCGAGTTGGGTCATGACTCCATTGTCGTCGACCGGGCGATTCACGCCGCGGGGAGATTTCTGTCATTCGATAGAAATATCGGCAACGCAGACGTTACTCCCGGCCCCGATACGGATACATCGCCGTCACCACCATGTCGCGGGACGCGAGGAACCTTTCAACCGACAGATATTCGTGTCGGATGAAGGGCCCCGGCCATGATCATTCTCGGAATCGCGATCAGTGTGCTCGCGGTAATCGGCATCGGCCTGCTGGTCGCCCGCAAGGTCGACGGTGACAGCGTCAACTTCCTCGTCGCCGGCCGATCACTGGGCCTGCCACTGGTCGCGGCGGGCCTGATGGGCCAGGCGGTCGACTCCAACGCCACCCTCGGCAACACCGACCTGGCCGGTTCGGTCGGCTTCTGGGCCGGGGCTTCACTACCGCTGGGTCTAGGCCTGTGCCTGCTGCTCACCGGCCTCTTCTTCGCCCGGCCGATGAACCGGATGGGCCTGTTGACCCTGCCGGACTTCTATCGCATCAAATACGGCCGCGGGGTCGAATTCAGCGCCTCGATCCTGATGATCTTCAGCTTCTGCATCCTGCTGGCGGGCAACCTCGTCGCCGGCGGCTTCCTGTTCGAACGCTTTCTCGGTATCCCCTACACCGCCGGGGTCCTGCTCATCGTGGCGATCGTGCTGACCTACACCGTCACCGGCGGCATGTTCAGCGACGCATACACCGCACTCGCCCAGATGGTGATCACCGTGATCGGGTCGCTCGCCCTGCTCATCTGGGTGGGATCGACCTACGGGCTCGATATCCCCGAGGGCATGGGACCGTTCGACCTCGGGCAGCTCGGCAACAGTTCCGAAGGCGCCGTGGTGAACTGGGCGACGCTGATCGCCCTCGGGATCGGCGATATCGTCGCCATCGATTTCATGCAGCGTATCTTCTCGGCCCGCTCCCCCGAGATCGCCCGCCGGGCCTGTTTCATAGGCGCGGCCGGAACCGCCGTGGTCGGTATCCCTTATGCGCTGGTCGCCCTGGCCACCACCGATCTCGTCGGCGAAGGATCAGGTCCGCGCCTGCTGACCCTGCTGGACGAACACGCCCCGGCGGGTCTGGCGATCCTGGTGCTGTCGGCGATCGTGGCGGCGTCGTGCTCCACGGCCAACGGCGCCATCCTGGGCACGGCCTCGGTGGCGACCCGCAATATCGCCGGTCGCACCGACCGGACCGACGCCGCCGGACGCGACACTCTGTTGCGAGATGTGCGGCTCACCATGATCCCCGTCGTCGCGGTGGCGATCTTCTTCGCGGTGGAGGTCCCACAGACCGGCATCCTGCTCACCCTGGCGTTCGACCTGATGCTGGCCGCACTGATCGTCCCGTTCGTCGCGGCCCACCTCACCTCGCGGATCACCACCGCCGCCGCGGTCGCGGCCATGGTGGCCGGGCTGGGTGTCCGGCTGGTCCTGTTCGTGCTCACCCCCACCATGTACGGGGTCCCGAACACCGTTGCCCATATCGACAATTCGCTCATCGGCCCGGGTTTCGACGGCTGGCCCACCTTCTTCGGCCTTGCGGCCTCACTGCTGGCCTTCCTGGGCACTCTCGCCGTACAGCGGCTGCGCGAGCCCACGGAAAAGGCCGCGATCCCGGGGAATGTTCCCCCACTGCCCGCACCGGAACCCGTCGTCCAGCACGGCTGACCCGCCGTCCACGGCCGAGCCGGCCGGGTCCCGCTGCCCGGTTTCCGAACCGGTCGACCCCGCACGACCGGCCCGTCCTCCGGTCCCCACGAGCAAGGAAAGATCATGACGCCCACCACCGCCTCGACGACCGGCGCGCGCGCACACGCCCGCGCCCAGGCCTCGGCGACCGCGGCCACGCCTGCACTGCCCGAAGGGGTCGCGCTCGACGAGACCACCTGGACCGTCCGGCTACCACCCGGCGGTTACACGAGTACTGTGCTCGGGCGCGGCACCCGGCTGCGGCTCGCCGATCCGCACGGCGCGTCCTGCGCGCACCTGTTCCTACTGCGCGCGGACGCCCCGTGGGAACGTCTCAATGTCGCCGACACCGTGAAAGTGCCCTGGCAGGCCTATCTCGGTGCGGGACACCCGCTGCTGTCCGATCAAGGCCGCGTGCTGGCCACCGTGGTCGCCGACACCTCGGGCCGCCACGACGCACTCTGCGGACCCACCCGTGCGGGCCGGATGCTCCTGGAGCGCGCGGCCGCGAAACACGGACTGTCCCCGCGCGATATCGGTCCCACCCTCGCGTTCTTCCGCGGTGTGCGGGTGGACGGTGACGGCACCCTCACCGCTATCGGCTCGGCCGGTGCCGGCGCCTACCTCGATCTGATCGTCCATCTGCCGGTGACCGTCCTGATCGCCGCTACCCCGCACCCCCTCGACGACACCCCGGTCACCGAACTCGACCTGGTCGCCTGGCCGGGCGATCCCGCCGTCGCGGCCGGCGCGAACCGCGACCCCGAATACCTGCGCGCCGTCCAGAACACCGAACAGGCCTGGTCGGCCGCCCGCACCCGACAGGAGTGGATATGAACACCGCGACTCCGGCAGCGACCGTCGTACTCGACGCAGTGGTTCCGGCCTGCGCACCGTGGTCGGCGGTCGTGCGGGCCGGGCACCGACTCGACATCATCGATCTGCACGGCAACCAGGCCGTCGACTGCCTGCTGTACGCCGCGGACGACCACACCGACCGCTACAGCGCCCAGGCCACGGTCACCGCGCAGCGCAATATCTTCCTCACCACCGGCAGTGTGCTGCGTACCGACGCGGGCACGGCACTGATGACCGTGATCGTCGACGAGGTCGGCAATCACGACACCATCGCCGGAGCCTGCTCGCAGGAGTCCAATACGCTGCGCTACGGCCACCACACCCGCCACCAGCACGCCTGCGTGGAGAATTTCCTGGCCGAGGCGGCGAAATGGGGTATGGGCAAACGAGATCTGGTGTCCAACATCAACTGGTTCATGAACGTACCGGTGGAGGCGGACGGCACCCTCGGTATCGTCGACGGCCGGTCCGCACCGGGCAAGACAGTGTCACTGCGTGCCGAGATCGACACCCTGGTCCTGGTTTCCAACTGTCCCCAGATCAACAACCCCTGCAACGGCTTCGATCCGACCCCCGTACGCATGGTGGTGACCCGGTGACCGCGCCGGTGACGCTCGCCCCGGCACCCGCCGCGGTCGCCGCGAGCCGCCGCGCGGTGGTCGAACGCCCGGGCCTGCTCACCACGGTGCAGGACTGGCCGGGCCGGACCGGCTACTGGCACGTCGGCGTACCGCCGTCGGGCCCGATGGACGATCTGTCGTTCCGCCTCGGCAACCGCGCGCTGGGCAACCCCGAGGGCGCGGCCGGACTGGAATGCACCATGGCCGGCCCGGCGCTACGGTTCTGCGAGGCGGCCTGGGTGTGCGTCACCGGCGCCCCTGTCACCGTGACGGTCGCCGGGCGACCCGTACCGCTGTGGCGGCCGGTGTTGGTGCCCGCCGGAGAGGTGCTCGATATCGGAACGATCCGTGGCCCGGGCATGCGCTGCTACGTGCTGGTATCCGGCGGACTGGCGCTCCCCGGGTACCTCGGGAGCGCCGCCACGTTCACTCTCGGCCGCTTCGGTGGCGTGGCCGGGCGCGCACTGGCCGCCGCCGATGTTGTCCCGATCGGCGCCGCACCGGGCCCGCCGACCGGGGCCGTACCCGGCGGTGAGCAACCCGTGCTGACCCACGACTGGGAACTGGCCGTCACCGAGGGGCCGCACGGGGCACCCGAGTTCTTCACCCGCGCCGATATCGATACGCTGCTGGCCGGTGTCTACGAGGTGCATTTCAACTCCGACCGCACCGGCGTCCGGCTCGTCGGTCCCAGACCCCGCTGGGCTCGCCCCGACGGTGGCGAGGCCGGACTGCATCCGTCGAATATCCACGACACCGCCTACAGCGTGGGCGCGCTGGATTTCACCGGGGACACCCCAATCCTGCTCGGCCCCGACGGGCCGAGCCTCGGTGGCTTCGTCTGCCCGGTGACCGTGACCGCCGCCGACCTGTGGAAGCTCGGTCAGCTGTGCCCGGGTGACCGGGTACGTTTCGTCCCGGTGCGCGCGGAGCGGGCCGCGTCACCGGCCGAACTGGGCCCCGCGCGCCGGGCGGGCTGGCCGATCGTGCTGTCCACCGGCGGCGACGGCGACGACGGAATCCTGCGGCACGGGGAAACCGCCGACGGCACCACGGTGACCTACCGGAGGGCGGGTGACGACGGAATTCTCGTGGAATACGGCGCCATGACCCTGGATCTCGAACTGCGGGCCCGCGTCCACGCATTGCACGAGCACCTGCTCGCCCGCGGTGAACGGGGTATCACCGAACTCACCCCGGGCGTTCGATCGCTGCAGGTCCGGGTCGAACCGCGCACACTGCGTATCGGTGCGGCCCTGGATCTCCTGGCCGAGGCGGAGGCCGCGCTACCGGCCGCGGAGGACCTGGTCGTACCCAGTCGCACCGTGGATCTACCGCTGTCGTGGGACGATCCCGCGACCAGGGAGGCGATCACCCGCTATATGCACGGCGTCCGCGCCGACGCACCGTGGTGCCCATGGAATATCGAGTTCATCCGGCGGATGAACGGACTCGAGACCGTCGGCGATGTCTTCGATACCGTGTTCGCCGCCGAATACCTGGTGCTCGGATTGGGGGATGTCTATCTCGGTGCGCCACTGGCCACCCCGACCGACCCCCGGCACCGGCTGATCACCACCAAGTACAACCCGGCCCGGACCTGGACCCCGGAGAACGCGGTCGGTATCGGCGGCGCCTACCTGTGCGTCTACGGCATGGAGGGCCCCGGTGGATATCAGTTCGTCGGCCGCACCACCCAGGTGTGGAGCCGGCGCACCGATACCGAGACCCCCTGGCTGCTGCGCTTCTTCGACCGGATCCGCTGGTATCCGGTGAGCGCGGAGGAACTACTCGATCTCCGTGCCGATATCGCCGCCGGGCGCGGCGAGTTACGCACCGGCCCAGGAGAATTCCGCCTCGCGGAACACCGCCGGTTCCTCACCGCGGAAGCGGAGTCGATCGAATCGTTCCGGGCCCGGCAGGCGGCCGCCTTCGCGGCCGAACGCGAATCCTGGCGGCGCTCAGGCGAACTGGGCGATACACACTGAACGCCCGGCGCCGCCCGCACGGCGGCGCCGGGCGCACCGCTGGGATCAGGCCCCCGAAGTCACCACCGAGGGCTGCAACTGGCTCAGCATCTCGTCGGTACCGAGCACCATTCCGCAGCGGCGGGCGGTGTACTTGGAGGCGATCAGATGTTCCTCACGACTGAAATCGGCCACCGCGTCGTGCGCCAGAAACGGGTGGATATCGTTCATGAACGCCTCGGCCGCACTGAGCATGCAGCCCATATGGGCGTACACGCCGGTCACCACGAGCTGATCACGGTTACGGTAGCCGAGCAGTTGGCGCAGATCGGTACGCTGGAACGCCGAATAGCGCCATTTGGTGACCTGGATATCCTGCTCGCGGGGAGTCAGCGCGGCGATGACCTCGGTATCCGGGCCGTCCGACATACCGGTGCCCCAGAAATCGGCGAGCAGGCCGCGGCGGTCGGGATGCTGGTCGCCCGGCTGCATACTGTAGATCACCGGTATGCCCAGCTCGTGGCACCGATCGCGGAGCCGGACGATATTGTCGATCATCGTCGCGGCGGGGTCGCGATCGAGCTGATAGGCAGTGAGGAAATAGTTCTGCATGTCATGGATCAGCAGGGCGGCGCGATCGGGATCGAGTCTCCAGGCCACTCTGTTGGTGATCTCGTCGTCCAACGGCGGCATCGCATAGGGTGCGATCGGCTGCATGGCCATGTCCGGAACTCCTCATCTCTTGTGGCCCGCGACCTTTCGAGAAGGCCGTGGGCCCGGGCGCAGTGGCGAAAGGTGGTGGGTCAGGGCACCGCGGCGGGGCGGCCGGCCACGCCCAGCGGTCCGAGGACCCGCTGCAATTTCCCGGTGGTCTCGGCCAGTTCGTCTTCGGGATCGGATTCCGCGACGATGCCGCCACCGGCGTAGGCGACCAGGGTCCGGTTGTCGGCGGCGAGTTCGGCGCAGCGGATGCTGACCATCCATTCCCCGTTGCCCTCGGCGTCGCACCAGCCGACCGCGCCGGCGTAGAAGCCGCGTTCACCTTCGAGTTCGGCGATCAGCCGGGCGGCCGCCGCAGTGGGGGTACCGCAGATGGCCGGGGTCGGATGCAGTGCGGCGGCCAGCTCCAGCGCCGACGGTCCGGCTACCGGGACGGTCGCGCTGATCGTGGTTCCGAGATGCCACATGGCCGGGGTCTCGGTGAGATCGGGGCGGGCGGGCGTGCGCACATCGGTGCACCGATCACGCAGAACCCCGGCCACATGGTCCACCACGAAACCGTGCTCGTGCTGATCCTTCGCCGAACCGAGCAATGTCTCGGCGGCGATCCGATCGGCCAGCGCGTTCTCCGGCACCCGCCGGGCCGAACCCGCGAGCGGATGGCTGGTGACCTCGGTACCGATACGCCGCACCAGGATCTCCGGGCTGGAACCGACCAGATGCCGGCCGGTGAACAGACCACCGGCCGCGGACAGGTTCACCAGGTAGCCGTTACCGGCTGGATCGGTGGAGACCAGGAGATCCAACAGGTCGGCGGCACGCACGGCCCGGCCGGCCCGGGCCCGCAGCGCCCGGGCGAGCACGACCTTGCGCAGTGGGTGGGCGGGATCGGCCAGCAGCCGCACCGCGGCGCCCACCCGGCGCAGGTGCTCCTCCGGCTCCGGAAGATGTTCGGTGACCGCGATATCGGGCGCGGTGACCGGCCGGGTGGTCCGCGGGCCGTCGGTCACCGCGATGTTTTCGGGGGCCCACAGCGCGGCCGGTGCGCCCGGGGTGAACGGTAGCGCGCCGACGATATGGGAGACCCGGCGCGCACGCAGCTGCGCGACGGCTTCGGCGGGACTGTGGAAGACACGCCCTCCGGCAGACGCGGTCACGGTGCGCTGCGGCCGGGACAGGACAAAAGCGGGATCCGCGGGATACGCGGAGTTCTCGGCGTTGATGGTGATCATCCTCTCGTGTCACATATCCAGCGTTGCGCCGCCGTCGACCCGCAGGTCGTGCATGGTGATGTGGCGCGCGGCATCGGAAACCAGGAAGCGGACGGCGGCGGCGATATCGGCGGGATCGGCGATCCGCCGCAACGGGATGCCCAGCCGGTAGTTCTCGGGGTCGCCGTCGAGCAGGCTGATCCGCCCGGCCTCACCGAGACCGTTCTCGTCCGAGTCGGCGTACATTCCGCGCAGCATCGGGGTATCGGTGGAACCCGGGGAGACCAGGTTGACCCGGACCCCGTGCGGTGCCACCTGAAGCGCGAGCGAGCGGGTGAACGCCGTGGCCGCGGCCTTCGCGGCACCGTAGGCGGCGAGATTCACCCGGGGGACGGTGGCGGAGTTGGAGGAGACGACCACGATGGAACCGGTTCCGGCGGCGACCATTTCGCGGGCGGCGCGCTGGGCCACGTAAACGGCGCCGCCCGCGTTGACGGCCACACAGCGCTGCCACTCCTCCGGAGAGGTGTCCAGGGCGGAGCCGCCGATCATCGCGCCGGCGGCGTGAACGACCACCCGGGGTGTGCCACGTTCGGCGAGCTCCTTGTCGAAGGCTTCGGCGACCGCTGCGGCGTCACTGATATCGACTTCGGCGGATGTCACGCCGGTGCCCTCGTGCTGCCGCCCGAGCCTGGCCGCGACCTCGTGCACCCGGGAGTCCCTGTCCCACAGAGCGATATTCGCGGAATCGCCGGCGAGTTCGGCGGCGATCGCCGCACCGATTCCCCCTGCGGCTCCGGTGACGACTACCCCTTCGCCCCATTGCTTCGTGACCATTAGGTTAGCCTAACCTGAAGTTACACCGTAAGGCTAGCATTCCGGTGTGACGTGTAACAAGATCGCTGATCGGAAAGAGGTGCTCCATGCCATCGCCCGCCCTCCCCGGTTTCACACCGTGGCCGCCGGACCTGGCCGACCGGTATCGCACCGAAAAATATTGGACCGGTGACACTTTCGGTGGCCTGCTGACAGCGCGCGCCACGACGAACCCGGAAGCGATCGCAGTCGTGGACGCCGCGAACCGCTGGACCTACGCCGAACTCGAGCACCGGTCCCGGTCGCTGGCCACTGGATTCGCCCGGCTCGGCATCCGGCCGCGCGACCGCGTCCTGGTCCAGCTGCCCAACCGCGCCGAATTCGTCGAAGTGATCTTCGCGCTCTTCCACCTGGGCGCTCTGCCGGTGTTCTGCCTGCCCGCGCACCGGGAGGCCGAGCTGATCCCCATCGCCACGGCGAGCGGAGCCGTCGCGATGGTCACCTGCGCCCGGCATCAGCGGTTCGACCATGCCGCACTGGCCGAGACGGTCCGGCGCGAGGTCGAGACCCTGCGGCACGTATTGCTGGTCACCGACGATCCCGCACACGAATTCGCCGCGGGCGCCGCGGACCTCGCCGACTACCGGGACGAGCCCGGCGAGCTCACCGAGCCGGACGCCGGGGATGTCGCCTTCCTGCAGTTGTCCGGCGGCAGTACCGGAATTCCCAAACTCATCCCCCGCACCCACGACGACTACCTCTACAGCGTGCGGCGCAGTGCCGAGATCACCGAACTGGGTCCCGATACCGTCTATATGGCGACATTGCCTATCGCGCACAACTTCCCGATGAGTTCCCCGGGCATCCTCGGCGCGCTCTACGCGGGCGGCACCGTGGCCATGACCCCCGACCCGACCCCCTCGACGGCGTTCGCGGCCATCGAGCGTTTCGGTGTCACCATCACCGGCCTGGTCCCGCCGCTGGCGCGGCTGTGGGTCGAGCGGGCGGAGAAGGGCGGCGAACTCCCCGATCTGTCCAGCCTGAAGGTGGTCCAGGTGGGCGGCGCCCGCTGCCCGGACGAACTGGCCCGCCGGATCGGTCCGGCGCTGGGTGTCACCCTGCAGCAGGTGTTCGGTATGGCGGAGGGACTGGTCTGCTACACCCGGCTCGACGATCCGATCGACGTGGTGGTCGGCACCCAGGGCCGGCCGATGTCGGATTACGATCGGATCAGGATCGTCGACGACGCGGACGCGGACGTCGCGCCGGGCGCCGACGGGAACCTGCTGACCCAGGGCCCGTACACGATCCGCGGCTACTACGACAATCCCGAGGCCGATGCCCGCAGCTTCACCGCGGACGGCTGGTACCGCACCGGCGATATCGTCTCGCTGCGGCCGGACGGGAACCTGGTCGTGAAGGGCCGGGCCGGCGATTGGGTCAACCGCGGCGGCGAGAAGGTGTCGGCCGAAGAGCTCGAGGCCCATCTGCTCGAACATCCCGGGATCCGGGACGCGGTGATCGTCGGGACCCCCGATCCCGTACTCGGACAGCGTATCTGCGCCTTCGTGCAACCCCTCGATCCCGAGGCGCCGCCCACGCTGACCACGGTGCGCACTTTCGTCCGGGAACGCGGTATCGCGGCCTGGAAGATGCCGGACGCGGTGGTCACCGTCGCCGATTTCCCCGAGACCGGAGTGGGCAAGACCAGCCGCCGCGAGCTGCGCCGACTGCTCGCCGAGGGGCACCGCACCGCGTGAGCCCCGATGCCGCGGACCGCGCCGGGCGCGCGGTCCGCGGTGCCCGGTCACGGGCACAGCACCTCCAGCCAGGACTCCAGAACGGGGTCACCGGCCAGCATCAGCGGGTCGACGGTCTCGTGCCCCTCCGACCGCCATTTCTCCACCAGTTCCATGATGCGCACCGAATCCAGTCCGGCGTCGAGCAGATTGGTGTCGGTGGACAGTTCCTCCGGCGCCACGCCCAGCAGATCGGCCACATCGCGGATGAAGTGGTCGCGGTCGGCCACCGCGGTCGGCTCGTTCGTCATCTCTGTCCTCCTCATTCCTCGCGGTCGAAATCCGCGACTCCGTGCTTCCAATAGCCGGCGATCAGGCAATCCTTCGCCGGCACACCGAGTTCGCCGCGCACCCATTTGCGGATCGGCCGCAGCTGCCCGGCTTCCCCGGCGACCCACGCGTAGACGTTCTGGCTCTCCGGGACGGTGACCGTGCGGATCGCCTTCTCCAGCAGGTCGCCGGTGCCGGCCCGCGCGTCGCCCCGGTGCAGCCAGCGGACCTCCACCCCGACCGGGGCCGCCAGTTCGATCTCCTGGCTCTCGTCGGCCACTTCGACGAACACCCAGCCGGTCTTCTCGCGCGGTAGCCATTCCAGCCAGCGGGCGATCGCGGGCATGGCGGTGATATCGCCGGCGAACAGGTAGTTGTCGTAGCTGGTGGGCACCACCACGCCACCGGGCGGGCCCGCGATGTGGATGCGGGTGCCCGGCCGCACGGTCAGCGCCCAATCCGAGGCGAGACCGCCGGGATGCAGGGCGAAATCGATATCGAGTTCTCCGGCCGCCGCGTCGTAGCGGCGCACCGTGTACTCCCGTGAGATCGGCCGCGGTGCCGGCCAATCCAGGGACAGGCCGTCGGGGATCGGCAGCCGCAGCGTGCCGTCGGTATCCGGGAACACCAGGCGCACGTGCTCGTCGGGCACATAGCTGTGGAACCCGTCGAGTTCGGGGCCCCCGAAGGTGATCCGGATCAGCCCCGAACCCACCGGGGCAGTGCGGATCACCTCCAGCTCCCGCAACCCGATCGGATAACCGACCTTCGCGCCGTGCGTGCCGGCGAGCACCTCGGCGATCCGCTCACGGTAGGCTCCGCGATCCACCATCACACTCCGTCCTTCTTCTCCTCGACCACGATCCCGGCGGCCTTCTCTTCGACGATGTTGCCGCCGACCGGGACCTGCGCCGGCGGCGGTGGTTGCGGCGGCCCGCCGGCGGGCGCGGTGAGCCCGTACAGCGGCCACACCAGCACCAGCGCGAACACGAAAAGCACCAGTACCGCCGCCCCGTAGACGACCAGCGCGGTACCGGGTTCGACCAGATTGCCGATCGCACCGGCCGCCATGGAGCCGACCGCGGTACCGGCCACCGACTGCACCATGAGCAACCCCGACATCCGCCCGCGCATATCCTCGGGCGCGTTCTGCTGCAGGACCGCGTAGCGCAGGATGCCGTTGACCGCCCGGGCGACGCCGAACGCGGCCAGTCCGAGGAAACTCCACGCGGCCTGCGGCCAGATACCAGCCATGACCAGGCCGAGCGGCATGAGCGCCAGCGAGCCCAGCAGCACCAGTCCGTTGCGCCGCGTGCGGCCGATCCAGCCACTGGTCAGCGATCCCAGGACGGCACCCGCGCCGGGCGCGGCGTAGAGCAGGCCCAGGGTGGCGGGGCCCGCGTCCAGGGCCCGGTCGGCGAATGCCGGGAGCAGTACCAGGGGTCCGCTGACCAGCATGGCGAGCAGTCCGCTCACCAGTACCGCGCGAATAACGTTGTGCCGCACGGCGAACGCGATACCGTGACCCAACTCCACAAGTGGGTTTCGGATCTCGCGCGGCGGCGGCGGGGCGGCCCCGATGGCCCGGATGAGCGATACCGTGCCCACGGTCGCCGCCGCGGCGGCGAAGAACGCGAAGGACACCCCGATCCGGGCGATGAGCACCCCGGCGATCGCCGGCGTGATCATGGTGCCCAGGTCGGAGGTCAGCGTGGTCAGCGCGCCGGCGGCCGGGACCTTCTCTCGCGCCACCAGCATGGGCACCAGCGCCATCATGGCCGAACCGCTGATCCCACCGGCCAGGCCGTCGGTCACCGCCGCGGCGTAGATCACCGCGAGGAACGGGTCGGGCAGCAGCGCGTTCACACCCAGCGCCAGGAACGCCAGACCCGCCGCCGACCGGGACAGCGAGATCACGGTGCGCCGGTCGTACCGGTCGGCGATCACCCCGCCGCCGAGACTGCCCACGAACAGCGCCACCGCCATGGCCGTGGAGACCCCGGCGACATGCAGACTCGAGCCGGTGAGCTCGTAGACCTGCACCGGCAGGGCCACCATCAGCAGGCCGATGCCGAGAACGGAGACCAGTCGCGCGCCGAAGGCAGCGCGGAACCGCCGGCTCTCCCGCAACGGAGAGATATCGATGAGGAGGCCGGCGGGGGCTTTCACTGGAACTGCTCCTGGATCAGGTCGAGGGTGTCCATGACGCCGCGGTAGTCCGGCCGGTAGCTGGTGGCCGGCAGTTCGTAGACCTTCTTGTCCTTGAAGGCGGGCAGCTGCGCGTACAGCGGGTCCTTCGCGAGATCGGCCGCGCTCTTGGCACCGCTGAGCGGCACGACGAACACCACGGGCGCGTCCACGACCTTGGTCAGCAGTTCGGGGCTGAAACCGAACCAGTCTGCCGAGGGGTTCAGCTCGGGGTTACCGGCCTTGGCGAGTACCTGGTCGTCGGCCTTGAAACCCAGCTCGGCGAGCAGCGTCGGCAGCGCGGCGTTCGGGAGGATCATCTTCGGCTGCCCGTCGGCGGCGGACTGGAAGTAGCCGACCTGCTGTTCGGGGACCTTGATCGCCGCGGAGACCTGCTTCACCTTGTCGTCGTAGGCCGAGATCAGGTCGGCGACCTTGTCGGTGCGGTTGACCACATCGGCGATCTGCTTCAGCTGATCCTGCCAGCCGGTGACATTGCCGGGCAGCAGTACCGTCGGCGCGATCGCGCTGAGCTGGTCGTATGCGTCCACCGACTGTTTGGCCGGGAAGCCCTGGCCGCCACCGATGATCAGGTCGGGCTGCAGCGAGGCGACGAACTCCACGTTCACGGCCTGTCCCACCGGCACCATCTGGGTGCCCTGCTCCTTCGCGGCATCGGCCCAGGTCTTCGGGAAGTCGGCATTACGGCCGCTGACCCCGAGCACCCGCGGGTCCGCCGCGGCCACCGGAACGTCGAGATCGTAGAGGTAGCCGGCCAGCGCGCCGTTGAGCACCACCACCCGCTGTGGATTCGCGGGAACCTCGATGGCGCCCTTCTCGGTCTGGACCGGGCGGGTCCCGGAGGCGGCGGCGGGTTCGGCATCGGAGCTACAGCCCGCGACCGCGACCACCGCGACGAACAGACCGACCACGAGGCGTAGCCAGGCCGCGAAGCGACTGTGGGATAACAGCGACATAGGTGTTCTACTTTCTTTCTCGAATCGCCGGGGTACCGGATGGTGCCGCGGCGAGGTCTCGATGTCGGGGGCGCACCGGGATCGGCGTCGCGGACGCGCGGTGTGATCGGTGCCGGGGCGCACGGTCAGGTCCGCAGGGCCGGTTCGGTGTCGAGCAGTGCGGCGACCTCCGACCAGCCGTCCTCGGAGACGATCCCGAAATGGGTGTAGGGCAATCGGCGCGAGGTGATCCGCGCACCGGCGGCGCGCCAGCCCGACAGCTGGGCGGCGACCCGCGCGGCGTCGTCTTCGCCACCGGGATCGGCCGCGTACAGCGCCATCGGCCCGGCGTAGCTCGGCGTCCCGGAGACGGTGACCATACGCAGCAGCTCACTCGCCGCGCCACGGACGAGCGCCGCGAGATCCGGTGTGTCCTCGGGTAGTTCGGGCAGCAGGGCGGCCAGGCGGTCCGGATCCGCGAGTGCCTCGGTGGCCTGTTCCGCCAGATTCGGCAGTGGATGCGAATCGACCAGACCCACGAACGCGACCTCCGCGCCGCGTTCGACGAGTGCCGCGGCGATCGCGTGCACGATATTGCCGCCGAGTGAGTACCCGAGCAGGTGGTAGGGGCCCCTGGGCTGGATTTCGCGAATGGTCGCCAGATAACGCGTGGCGAGTTCGTCGATGGTCGTGGCGCCCGATTCCGCGCCCCGTAGCGCCGGCAACTGTAATCCGATCAACGGCCGATCGGCGCGCAGCCGGCGGGCCAGCGGGGCGAACTGCCAGGCGGTGCCGCCCACCGGATGCACACAGAACAGTGGTTCGGCGCAGCCGCGGGGACGCAGTTCGAGCACATGGTCGAGGCGCCGGCCCAGCATGGCGATCTCCTCGGAGGGCGTGGCGGGATCCGCTTCCCGAGCCGGGACGGCCTGCGGTGCTGCCACCGGGGCGGCACCGTCTATCCGGGCCGCCAGCGCCCGCGCGGTGGGCGCCTCGAAGATATCGTCGACCACCACCTCGTGACCCGCCCGGCGCAATCGGCCGACCAGCCGGACCGCGGTGAGCGAATGACCGCCCGCGGCGAAGAAATCGTCGTCCGGGCCGATGGCCGCCACGCCGAGCACCGCGGCCATGGCCTCGAGCACCGGCCCGGCGGCGGCGGAGAGCGTCGGATCCGCGACCGCGGTGACGGCGACGACAGGGGGTTCCACGGGATAGTCGGGAACCGGTAGCGCCTTACGGTCCAGTTTGTCGCTGCTGGTCATCGGAATCTCGTCGAGTTCCACGAAGGCCGCCGGAATCATGTACTCCGGCAGGGCTTCGCGCACCGTGGCCCGCACCGCGTCGACGTCCAGGCCGGCGCCGGCCCGGGTTCGCAGATAGGCCACCAGGCGCTGATCGCCGGGGTTGTCCTCGCGCAGGATCACCGCCACCTGGGCGATCTCGGGGCGACGCAGGATCGCCGACTCGATATCACCGAGTTCGATCCGCTGTCCGCGCAGTTTGATCTGGCTGTCGGTGCGGCCCACGTACTCGAGTTCGCCGGCGGCGCCCCAGCGGACCAGATCGCCGGTGCGGTACATCCGTTCGCCGCTGCCTGCGGGGTCGGCGACGAAGGTCCGGGCGGTCTGCTCCGGGCGGTGCAGATATCCGCGGGCGAGCTGGACCCCGGTCAGATACAGCTCCCCGATCTGTCCGGACGGCACCGGACGCAACCTCTCGTCGAGCACCCGCACACCCGCGCCACCGGGCGGACGGCCGATCGGGACCGTCACGGTGTCGGCGTCGTCGGTCGCGTGATAGGTGATGCAGACCGCGGCCTCGGTGGGGCCGTACAGGTTGTTCACCCGGGCCCCGGTCGCGCTCCGGAACCGCTGTGCCGTCGCGGGCGGCAGCGGTTCGCCGCCGGTGAACACACAACGCAGCGCGCCGCACCCGGACAGATCGCTTTCCTCGGCCGTGGTGGTGAGCATGGACGAGGTCATCTGGATCGCGGTGACCCGTTCCTCGGCCATCAACCGTGCCTGATAATAGGGGTCGCGGTGACCGTTGGGGCGCGCCACCACGATCCGGGCGCCCACCAGCAGCGGCAGGAAGATCTCCAGCAGTGAGGCGTCGAAGGTCGCCGGGGTCCGGTACAGCACGGTGTCACCGACCCCGAACCCGTGCTGTTCCTGCAACCAGGCGAAGGTGTTCACGATGGCCGCGTGCGGGACCGTCACGCCCTTGGGCACACCGGTGGAGCCGGAGGTGAACAGCAGGTAGGCCGCATTGTCCGGCCGCAACGGCGCGAGCCGGTCGGCGTCGGTGAGCGCGGTGTCCGCGAAATCCGCGGTGCCGAGCGTATCGACGGAAACCACGGGCGCCCGGCCGGTTTCGAAGGCGTCGGCGGCCGTGGTCAGTACCAGCGCAGTCGCGGCGGCCGCGAGGATGGTGTCCACGCGTTCGGCGGGCTGCCCCGGATCCACTGGCAGGTACACCCCGCCGGCCCGGCAGATGGCATGTGCCGCGATCACCTGATCGGCGCAGCGCCGCATCGCCACCGTCACCACGGTTTCGGGACCGATGTCGCGGGCGACCAGCCAGCGGGCGAGCCGGTTGGCGCGGGCCTCGAATTCGCGGTAGGCGATCGTCTCGCCGTCGACCGTGATAGCGGGCGCAGCGGGATCGAGCGCGGTATGCGGACCCCAGTCGGCCATGGTGCGGCCGCGGGTGTCCGGGTGACGGGTGGCCGCCAGCACGGCACCGGCGGTGGCGCCGGGTTCGTCGACCAGGGCGGTCAGTACCGCACCGAGCCGGGCCGCCATCCGGGTGGCGGACGCGGCGTCCACCGCGCCGGGGTCGTGGTGCAGCATCAGGCGGAACCGGTCGCCGGGCAGAGCCGTCACCGTCACCGGGTAGTGGGTGAGGCTGTGCACCGTCACACCGGCCACCCCGACCTCATGCGATTCATTGCCCCGCACACCGGTCTTCGGGAAGTTCTCGTAGACCACCAGTGTGTCGAACAACCGGCCGATTCCGGCCGCCCGTTCGACCGTGGCCAGGCCCAGATAACCGTGGCTCTGCAGGTCGAGCGTGGTCTGCTGGAATTCGGCGAACTGAACGGCCGTGGGCCGCGCTGGGTCCAGCGTCAGCCGGACCGGGACGGTGTTGCTGAACAATCCGACCATCCCCGCCACACCGGGCAGCTCGCTCGGCCGACCCGACACCACCGCGCCGAAGACCACATCGTCGCGACCGAGTCGCTCGGCCAGTACCAGCCCCCACGCACCCTGCAGCAGGGTGTTCATGGTCAGCCCGTTGGCCCGGCCGAACGATTCGAGCGCGGCCGCGGTCTCGAGGGCGAGCGGCACATCCAGTCCCACCGCGGCCGACCGCGGTCCGGGCGTACCGACCAGGCTCGGCGCGGACAGCCCACCCAGGTATTCGGCCCAGCGGCGAACGGCCGCGGCGCTGTCGCGGGCGGCGAGCCAGGCCAGATAGCTGCCGTAGTAGCCGGGTTCGGGTAAGCGCTCGCCGTGGTAGAGGGCGAGCATCTCGCGTAGCACGATCGGCACCGACCAGCCGTCGGCCAGCAGATGGTGGGCGGTCAGCACCAGTCGGTGCGCGGTATCGGAGAGCCGGATGAGCAGTGCCCGCAGCAGCGGCGGTGCCGCGATATCGAAGGTCTGCGCGCCGGCCCGCTCCTCCAGCTCCAGCGCGCCCGCCGCGGCCGCCGCAGGCGACCGGTCGCGCAGATCCTCGACCCGCCAGGCCACCTGTGGTGTCCGCGGGATCACCTGCACCGGTCGGTCGAACTGCTCGTAGCGGAACGCCGCGCCCAGGTTCGGGTGCCGTCGGAGCACCGTCGTGAACGCCGCACCCAGCCGCTGCGGATCCAGCGGACCGGCCAGTTCGAAACGAGCGGTGAGCGTGTAGACATCGGCCTCGCCGTCGCGCAGGGCGTGGAAGAGCAGCCCCTCCTGTAGCGGGGAAAGCGGTAGTACATCGGCGATCGGCCCGTACGCGGCGGTCAATTCGGCGGCGTCGTCCGACGGGAGCGCTATCGAGACGGCGGCTGCGTGGGGCGGCTGCTCCGCTTCCGGAACCGCCGGGCCGGCGCTTTCGGCCGCCGCGGCCAGATCGGCCAGACTGCGGCGGGTCAGCATGTCCTGCGGGGCCATGACCAGTCCCCGTTCCCGGAGCCGGGTGCAGACCCCGACCGCGGTGATGCTGTCCCCTCCGGCGCCGAAGAAGTCGTCGTCGATATCGACGGTCGCGCCGCCGAGCAATTCGGCGACCACCTCGGCCACCGCGCGTTCGGCCGCGGTGGCCGGCGCGCGTCCACCGGCCGGTTCGGCCGGATCGGGTAGAGCGGCACGGTCGACCTTGCCGTTCACCGTCCACGGCAGTTCGCCGAGCACTACGATGCGGGTCGGGACCATCGGGTCGGGCAGCGATTCGGCCAGCCGGTTGCGTATTCGGGCCCCGAGATCGCCGGGGCCGCCGCCATCCGGCACTTCCCGCGCCGGCACGACGTAACCGACGAGACTCGCCCGCCCCGCGATATCCCGGATATCGGCGGCCGCCGTCGCGACCTCCGCAAGCCCGCTCAGCGCGGCCTCCACCTCACCGATCTCGATCCGGTGCCCGCGAATCTTCACCTGGGCATCGGCGCGGCCGGAATAGGAATAACCGCTACCGGGCTCCCAGCGCGCCAGATCGCCGCTGCGGTACATGCGTGACCCCGGCGGGCCGAAAGGATCGGCCACGAAGCGCGCAGCAGTGATTCCGGGTGCGCCCAGATAGCCCTGCGCGATGCCCGCGCCCGCCAGGTACAACTCACCGGGCTGTCCGTCGGCCACCGCTTGGATACCGTTGTCCAGGAGATAGGCAGCCACCCCGGGCAGCGGCACACCGATATGCGGGTCCGGACCGCGTACCGGCGCGCCGATGGCGTCGACGGTGGCCTCGGTCGGGCCGTACAGGTTGACCGCGGTGATCCCGGCGCGCTGCACCTGCTGCCACAGATCGGGCGGGCAGGCTTCCCCACCCAGGACGAGCAGCCGCGGCGCCAGCTCGGCCAGCCCGTGTCCGAAGAGCGCGGCGGCCAGCGTCGGGGTCCCGTCCACCACCTCGATTCCGTCGGTCCGCAACGCCGCGACCAGCGCCGCGGGATCACGCCGGATCTCGCTGTCGTACAGGTGGATCCGATGACCGTCGAGCAACCACAGCAGTGGGTCGAGAGCCGCGTCGAAGGCGAAGGACGTCGTATGCGCGACCGCAAGCCGCCGCCCCCCGGCCCGTTCGACGGTCTCGGCATAGATCCCGGACCGGTGCCCGGCCACCAGCTGCGCCAGCGCGGTGTGGTCGATCACCACACCTTTCGGCGTACCGGTGGAGCCGGAGGTGTAGAGCACATAGGCGGGGTGATCACCTCGGAGGGTCCCGGTTTCGGCCGCGGTCGGCGGTGTGCCCGGATAACCGCGCAACGCCTCGCGCACCGGGTCGCTGTCGAGGACCACTGCCGGCCCGCCGAGGGCGCCGGCCAGGGCGCTGTCGGTGAGCACCAGGACCGGGACGGCGTGGTCGATCACGGTCTGGAGCCGGGGCACCGGATATTCGGGGTCCAGCGGCAGATACGTGCCGCCCGCCCGCCATACGGCCAGCAGCGCGACCACGAGATCCGCGGTCCGCGGTAGCGCGACACCCACGAGCCCGCCCGGTGTCACGCCCCGGTCCCGCAGGTACCGGGCCAGCCGATACGCCTGCTCGCCGAGTTCACCGGCGGTGTAGCGCTGTGTTCCGCTGACGAGGACCGTGGCGTCGGCGTACTCCGCGACCATCCGGTCCAGCGCGACGGGCACCGGTTCGGCGGTGCCCGCGGCCGGTGGTCCGCTGCGCGCGGCCAGCAGGCGGGCGCGCTCGTCGCGATCGATGAGTTCCAGGCTTCCGACGGCCACCTTGTCCAGTTCGGTGAATGTCTCGATCACCCGCACCAGACCCGCCACCCGGCGGTAGGCGGTCTCCGGATCATTGGTCCGGGCATCGCATTCGAAGCCGAGCAGCACCGATTTGTCGGGGAGCGGCGTCACTACCAGTCCCAGGTCCTCCGGCGGACCGCCGGCCACGTTCCGTAGCACCCCCTTGGCGCCGTCGAAGTCGAGGGCGAAATCGAAAACCTTGAGGTTCATGCCGATTCCGTGCAGCAGTTCACCCGCCCCGAAACCGCTGAGGTCCCGCGCCAGATCGGCACCGCTGTAGCGCTGATGCCTGCGCATCTCCCGTAGTGTCTCGGCGACCCGTACGCCGAGTTCGCCGACGGTGTCGTGGGCGTGCACGGTCAGCCGCAGCGGGAGCACATTGACCGCCATCGCCGGGGTACTCAGCGCGACCCGGCCGACCCGGCCCATCATCAGCATCGAGAGCACGACATCGGAATTGCCCAGCAGCCGCTGGACATAGGCGGCGTAGCAGGCGATCAGGCCGTCGGCCCAGGTGATCCGATAGCGCTCGGTGCAAGTGCGCAGCCGCTCCAGCGTTTCCACCGGCAGGATCGCCTCGGCGCGGATGGTGCGCTCCACCGCGCCGCCGAGGGCGGTTCCACGGCCGTCGAGCGACGGTGCGGGACTGAGCTGTTCGCGCCAGTAGTGCTGGTCGGCGGTGAATTGTTCGCTGTCGCGGTAGTTCTGTTCGTCGGCGACCAGTTCGGCGATGGTGCCGAAGGTGGCCGCGGGGGGTTCCGCGCCCCTGCGCAGCGCGGTGTAGTGCGCGGCGACCCGGCGCGACAGCAGCGCCGCGCTGTAGCCGTCGACGATCAGGTGGTGGTACAGCTGCACACACCAGACCTCGGAGTCGGTGAGCCGGATCAGCGTGTAGTTGTACAACCGCCGGTCCACCATGCCGCGGCACCGCTGCGCCGCCTGATGACGTTCCAGTGCCACCGCCTCGTGGGCGAGCGAATGCGGTTCGGCCGCGCCGCGCAGGTCGATTATCGGTTGCAGTACGGCGGGTTCGTCGCAGACGTACTGCCGTGGCCCGGCGGCGGTGTCGCGGAAACGCAGCCGCATGTTCTCCGCCTCCGCCACCGTGCGGCGGATCGCCTCGACCAAGGCCGCGACGTCGATCGGGGTGTCGCCGGAGATTTCGAGGACCTCACCGACCAGATAGCGCCCGGAGTCCGGATCGAACAGCTGTGCGTTCCATATTCCCAGCTGCGGGCCGGTGAGTGGTAACCCGGGATCGCTGGCCTTCGAGGCATCCTGCTCTGCCGCCGGCACGGCAACTCCCTTCGCTGTGAACCACTTTCGGTGTGGTGCCGTTACCGGTCCCTCTATCGACCGGCACGACACGCAACCACAGTTGAGGTTAGCCTAACCTTTATTGAAGCGAAACATCTATCAGGAAATAGGACCTGTCCAATTTGTCGTATTCAGCCCGCGCGCACCGCGTTCCCCGCCAGCGGAACCACCAGCGGCGCCCCGGTTTCGGGATCGTCGATCACCCGGCAGCCCAGGTCGAACACCTGCTGCACCAGTTCGGCGGTGACGATCTCGCGCGGCGCTCCGGCCGCGACCACCGCCCCGTCGCGCATGGCGATCAGATGATCGGCGTACCGGAACGCGTGATTGAGATCGTGCAGGACCGCGACCACCGTCCGCCCGGTCTCCCGGTTCAACTCGCGGCACAGATCCAGCAGCTGGATCTGGTGGGCGATATCGAGAAAAGTCGTCGGTTCGTCGAGCAGCACGATCGGCGTCTCCTGCGCGAGCACCATCGCGATCCAGACCCGCTGCCGCTGGCCGCCGGACAATTCGTCCACCAGCCGCCCGGACAGTTCGGCCACCCCGGTCGCGGCCATGGCCGCGGCGACGGCCTCCTCGTCACGCCGCGACCACTGCCGGATCAGCGACTGATGCGGATACCGGCCCCGGGCCACCAGATCGGCGACCCGGATCCCCTCCGGCGCGGTCGAGGTCTGCGGCAGCAGTCCGATCCGCCGGGCGACCTCTTTGGCCGGATAACTGCCGATCTGTTTCCCGTCGAGCAGCACCGCACCGGATTCGGGCGCCAGTAGCCGCGACAGTGCCCGCAGCAGTGTGGATTTCCCGCAGGCGTTCGGGCCGATGATGACGGTGAAGGTGCCGTCGGGAACGCCGACGGTCAGTTCGTCGCTGATGACCCGGCTGCGGTAGCCCAGGCGCAACCGGTCGGCGCGCAACCTGGCGGGCGCGGCAGCCCCGTCGGCGGCGCTGTACCCGAGTTTTTCGTCCACCATGATTCCCTCAGTTCCGTCGAGCCTCGGCCACCAGCAGATAGGCCAGATAGGCGCCACCGATCGACGCGGTCACCACCCCGACCGGCAGGGTGGTCGGCGCGAACGCCCGGCGTGAGATCCAGTCGCAGACCACCAGCAGCAGTGCCCCCATCGCCGCGGCCGGCAGGATGGCGGTCGTGGGTGTGCGCGCCAGGCGCCGGCCCAGTTGCGGCGCGGCCAGCGCGACGAACGCGATCGGGCCGGCCACCGCGGTGCCGACCGCGGTGAACGCGACACTGAGCACGGTCAGCACCAGACGGGCCCGACCCGCCCGGATCCCGAGTGCCTGCGCCGCGTCGTCCCCCAGCTCCAGCACCTGCAACCGGTAGGCGGCGGGCACCACCACAACGGCCAGGATCGCCAGTACGACCAGAGCCGGCACGATTTCGTCCCAGGTGAGCCCGTCCAGCGTCCCGACGCCCCACGCGGCGGCCGACATCGCCTCGTCGAGGTCGGCACGCAGGATGAGCCAGGTGTTGACCGCGGCCAGCATCGCGCCGACCCCGATACCGACGATGATCAGCCGGAAACCCTTGACGTTCTGCCGGAAGGCCAGCAGGAAGATCGCGAGCGCGGTGAGCAGCCCACCGCCCAGCGCACCGGCCGCGGTGGCGTAGTAGCCGCCACCGGACAGCAGCACCAGCAGCGCACCGGTGTAGGCGCCGGAGTTGAACCCGACGATATCCGGGCTGCCCAGCGGATTCCGCGTGACCGACTGCAGGATCGCGCCGCTGATCCCGAGTGCCGCACCGAGCACCAGCGCCATGAGGACCCGGGGCATCCGCCATTCCCGCACGACCAGTTCGTCGCCCCCCACCCCGTTACCGAGCAGCGCACGCACCACCCGGTCCGGCGGAATCGCGAAATCGCCGGTGCCCAGCGCCAGCAGCGCCACCACGCAGGCGGCGGCCAGCAGCACGATCGTCACCACGAGGCCACGCACGCCGAAACGGGTACTCCCACCGCGCACACGCAGCACCCGCACCGACCGGCCGAAATCGATGGTCGTGGCGGTGCCGAATCGCGGCGGTTTGCCCACAGTGGTCACGACTGCCTCATCTCCGAGCGGCGGGCCAGCCAGATCAGCACCGGCGCGCCCAGGAACGCGGTCACCACACCGGCGGACAGTTCGTCGGGCGGGATGGCGATCCGGCCCACCACATCCGCGAAGAGCACCAGCGCGGGCGCCAGAACCAAGGAATAGGCGACGATCCAGCGGTGGTCGGGGCCGACGATCCAGCGCGCGATATGCGGCACCGCCAGGCCCACGAAGGTGATCGGGCCGACCGCCGCGGTCGCGGTACCACAGAGCAGGATCAGCGCGAGCGCGGTACAGGCGCGGGTCCGGGTCACGTGCACGCCCAGCGCGCGGGCCAGATCGTCGCCCAGCGCCACGGCATTGAGCGAGCGGGAAGCGACGAAGGCCAGGATCATCCCGGCCACGACGAAGGGCGTGGCGCCGGCGAGAACGTCGTAGCCGCGGCCGGTCAGCGCACCGGCATCCCACTGCCGCATCTTGTCGAAGGCGGTCGAGTTCAGCAGGATCAGCCCCTTGGTGACACCGGTCAGCACGGCGGTCACCGCGACCCCTGCCAGGGTGAGCCGAATCGGATCGGTCCCGCCGCGCCCGACGGTCCCCAGCCGATACACCGCCACCGACACTACAGCGGCGCCCGCGAAGCCGAACCAGACATAGGAGGCGATCCCGTCGGCGCCCAGATAGGCGACGGCGATCGCGATGGCGAAGGCAGCGCCCGCGTTGATGCCGAGCAGACCCGGATCGGCGAGCGGGTTACGGGTCAGGCCCTGCATCAGACAGCCCGCGACCCCCAGCGCGCTACCGGCGAGCAATCCGAGCAGCGTACGGGGTAGGCGGTATTCGCTGATGACCAGGTCATCGGGCGAGCCATCGGGCTCCCACAGTGCACTAATGATTTCCGTGATCGGAATATGGGCCACCCCGACCCCGAGGCTCAGTAAGCAGGCGATTACCAGGACGACTACTCCCAGCAACCATCCAGACCACCTGCGGACACCCACATGTGTGTGGTATTCATAGGACGAACCGGCAGTCATGAGGCGGTGTCACACCTTCTGTGCATCGAATCGTCCCTTCCGGTCCGTATGACCTAGGTCACTGTCATTGCTCACAAAAGTTGTTAACAAAGCTTTATAGTGAGGGAAGGCTAACCTAACCGAAGACGGGCTGGCAACAGACTGCGCCGACACCGCACCCACGGTGTCCGCGAGCGGATCTCGCCCCGAACGGGGCGCTTATCCGTCCGGCGCAACGACGCACGAGCGAGAGGTGTGAGGGATGTGGACTCCGACGCTGCTGACGCCCGTGCGCCTGCTCTCCCTCTCGCCGCACAGTTTCCGGCCGAATCCGGCCGGGTTGCAAGAAGATGGACAGGATGAGGGATAGATGATGCAGCCATTCGTCACCTGATCGCCCAGGAAGACGATCCGACACCACCGGTGGGTTCTCCGTAACCCCCGGATTTCACCTGCGATTGCGCAGTAATACACCCGAACCGTGGCCTACGCGCGTGCGCGTACAGGCCCGGGGATCACTGCTGCCCTTTTCGCCGGACGGCACCGTCCGGCCGAAATACGGCGACAATTCGCAAAACCATGAGGGAACCACGATGAATATCAAGTCGATTGCTGCCACCGCGGCGATGACGGCGGCGGTACTGGGCGTCGCCGGAGGCATGGCGAATGCCGACACCTTTGTGCCGCTTCCCGGCGGCGAAAAGCTCGGACCCGGCGTGAAACTGAGCCGTGTCGACGAGAGCGCGCTCATCTCTCCATCGCTGTCGGCCAACGGCGCCGGCCGGGTCGCCTGGCTGAGCGGCCGGGTCTTCGCCGACGTCAGCCAGACCCCGGAGGGCACCCCGGGCCCCTGGAAGGGCCCCACCAACGCCCCCGGCACCAACAACTCCTCCACCCACGGTGCCTCCAGGGTCAGCGCCGGGTACATCGTCGGCTGCCAGGTCAGCATCGCCGACAACGCCATCTCGGCCGGCATAGGGGCCAGCGTGAGCACCACCAGCCTGGGCGCCAGCGGCTCGCTCGGCATCAAACTCGGCCCCGGCGACGTCAAGTTCATCAATGTCGAAGGCGTCGATATTCCGAAGCCGGGCGTGTACTGGGTCGACTACAAAGATGTCGAAATCCAGATCGAAGGCTGCGGCGGTTACGCGCAGGCCCGCTCCTACGCCGTCGTCGAAATCATCGGCGACCATTATTCGAAGACCACCCTGTACGGAGCTCCGTTCAGCATCGGCTGACGCACGTCGTATCTGGTCGATCAAATCCGTCGCTGAACGGAATTCTTTTCCGAGAGGGAAATTGTCATGTCTGTCATCAAGAAAAGTGTCGTACGGGCCGCGAGCCTGGCGGCGGCGTCCGTGGCCGCGGTCGGCCTGTTCTCCACCGGCGCGGCCAATGCCGACACCTTCGTGCCGCTGCCGGGTGCCGAGCTGAACCACACCCTGCCCAACGGCCTGAGCATCACCGCCCGGATCGCCAACGAGTCGGCGCTGATCAACCCGTCCATGGGTTCGACCCCGCTGCACCGCAACGCGTGGGTCTCCGGTAGCGCGCAGGTCGAGGTGCACGGCCCGCACAAGGGCACCAAGATCACCCCGGGATACGTCGTGGGCTGCCAGGTCGATATCAGCGGTGGTGCCGGCAACGCCGGAGCCGATCTGACCCAGTCCGGTGAGAACCTCAGCGGCAAGCTCAGCTCCGGTGCCAACCTGACCCTCGGCCCGGGCCAGGCCACCTCGTTCCTGCTGCTCGATATCGAGAAGCCGGACGTCTACGGCGACGAAGGCCATACCTTCGCCATCAAGTTCACCGGCGCCAACGGCTCGGTGACCTGGTCGGATTCCACCATCGGTCTCAACGGCTGCGCCGGTTACGCCCAGGCCCGCTCCTTCGTGCGCGTCGAGACGACCACCGAGCAGGGCATTTCCGAGTTCCGCGTGTGGGGTCAGCCCTTCAGCCTCGGCTGATCCCGACCCGACGGATCCGCTCGACGACGGTAGCCCCGGCCCGCCGGCCGGGGCTGCTGCCGCGTACGCACCGGGCCGTGCACGCGAGACGCCACGTTCCCGGCCTTCCGGTTCGCCGACCCCGGGGCTGCAACACCGTCGCATCACGAGACGTTCGGGTCCCGGCGTATTTGTGACACTGCACAAGAACACTTGCCGCGGCCGAGGCATTCCCGGCGCCTGTGCCCACACCTCCGTCTCCGCGCGGCCGTGCGCTCTCCGCGTACCTCCGACTCCGCTCGGGCCGTACGCAGATCGGCATGAGACTTCGCCCGGCCGCGTTCGTTAGGCTGACCGTCCTATGGCTACCGGCGCGACTCTGCACACTGTCACCCTGCACCTGTCCGATATCGACCGGGGCGTCTACCAGGAGCTGGAGTTGCGGATGGCCCGGCACCCCTCGGAAACCACGGAATTCCTGATCACACGCCTGCTGGCCTACTGCCTCGAATACACCGACGGCATCACCTTCAGCGACGGCGGCGTATCGTCCACCGATGAGCCGGCGGTCCTGGTCCGCGATCTCACCGGCCGGATCACCGCGTGGATAGAGATCGGCGCCCCCGATGCCGACCGCGTGCATCGCGGCAGCAAACTCGCCGAGCGGGTCGCGGTGTACACCCATCGCGACCCCGTCAAGGTGCTGGCGCAGCTGACCGGCAAACGGATCCATCACGCCGCGAACATCCCGCTCGTCTCCTTCGACCGTGCCTTCGTCGAGGCCGCGGCGGCAGCCCTCGAACGCCGTAATACGGCCACCGTGTCGGTGACCGAACGCCAGCTCTATCTCGAATTGAACGGCACTTCGCTCGATACCCCGATCGCCGAACAGCGCCTCGCGTGAGCCCTGCGGCCCGGCTACCGAACCGCCTGCGCCCCCTGCCGGTTTCCGGCTCGGCGGTTCACTCTCCCTGATCATGGTGGCGAGGCGATATCGGCGGGAAGTTCCACACTGCGCTCCGTCCGCGTGCGGCACCCTCGGATGATGCGCACCGGCGCCCACCCGCCCGAGGGGCCCGCCGGCTCCCGGCCGGATACCGCCGGGCGGCTCCCACCCGACTTCTACCGGCTCTGGGGCGCGTTCACCGCCGGCCAACTGGGCAGCGCCATCGGCGCGGGCGCGCTCCCGCTGGCGGCGATCCTGCTGGTCGGCGCCTCCGATCTGCAGGTATCGCTGATAGCGGCGTACGCCGGGGTCGCCGCGGCAGCCATCGTGCTTCCGCTCGGCCCGTTCCTGGAGTTCCGGCGTAAACGCCCCGTCATGGCGGCAGTGGGCATCACGGCGTGCGCTGCCCTGATCTCGGTACCGATCGCCGCCCGGTTCGGCGTGCTCACCTACGCGCACCTGTGCGTGACAGCGGCGGTACAGACCCTGTGCGCCGTCGTCTTCAACGCCGCGCGCGACGCCCACCTCAAATCCTTTGTCCCCCAGCAGCACCGGGTCCGCGCCGGCAGCCGGCTGGAGACCACCTTCTGGACCGCGACCACGCTGGGCGGGCCGGTCGGCGGACTGCTGGTCACGGTATTCGGGACGACGACCACGCTGATCGTCGATTCGCTCGGGCATCTGGTGTCGGCGCTCGGCATCCGCCGGCTCCGCACGCCCGAAACGCCGCCCGCACAACGGAAAAGTAGTCGCCTCACCACAGCCGGGATCAGGGCCGGCTGGACCTACCTCTTCGCGCACCCCACCCTGCACCGGCTGTTCTGGAACGCCATGCTCTTCGGCGGTTCACTCGTGCTCATCTCGCCGTTGCTGGCGTTGCTCATGCTCCGCGAATTGGGTTTTCCGCCCTGGCAGTACGGGCTGGCTCTCGGAGTGCCGGGGCTCGGCGGACTATTCGGATCGTGGTGCGCGCCGCGGCTCGTCGCCCGGTTCGGCGCACACGCTGTCCTGCTCGGATCCGGCACGCTGCGCACCTGCTGGCCCGGACTGCTCGTGCTCGCCGGACGCGGCCCATTCGGGCTCGCCGTCATCCTCGTCGCCGAGACGCTGCTGCTCTTCTGCGCCGGAGTGTTCAATCCGGTGTTCGCCGCCTATCGCATGAACCACACCGCCGACGACCATATGGTGCGCGTAGGCACCGCCTGGTCGATCAGCGCCAGATGTGTCCAGCCGGCGTTCATCGCCCTCGGCGGCGTACTCGCGGCCGTGATCGGCGTGCGCGCGGCGATCGGTGTCGCGGCGCTGGCGCTGCCGGCCAGTGCGGCTCTCCTGCCCTGGGGTGGCGCGCACGAAGACCAGAAGCCACCCGGGTGACCGGCGAATCGTGTTCAGGGCTCGATGAGTCCGGCGCGGATGGCATAGCGGGTCAGCGCCAGCCGATCGCGCAACCCCAGCTTCTGCAGGATATTGGCCCGATGCCGGTCCACGGTCTTCACACTGATGACCAGGTCACCGGCGATCTCGCGCGACGAATACCCCTCCGCGACCAGTTTGACGATCTCCTCCTCGCGCGGGGTGAGCAGACTGCTCGGCAGGGGCTCGTCGCGGTCGGCCTGCTGCAACCAGTCGCGGATCAGGGAGTTCACCGCGCCGGGATACAGATAGGACTCGCCGCGCAGTGTCGCCCGGCAGGCCTCGAGCAGATCACGGTCGGCCACGGATTTCAGTACATAGCCGGAGGCCCCCACCCGTAACGATTCGAAGAAGTACTGCTCGTTGTCGTACATCGACAGCATGAGGATCCGCACATGTGGGGCGGCACGGTGGATTTCGCGAGCGGCCTGGATCCCGGTCATCCGCGGCATGGCGATATCCAGGATCGCGAGGTCGACGGGGACGTGACCGATCTGCTGCACCGCCTCGTAACCGTTGGCGGCCTCGGCGACAACCGTGAGATCGGGTTCGGCGTCGAGGATCAATCGCAGTCCGGAGCGGACGAGCGCGTGGTCGTCGGCGAGCAGGACGCGGGCCACCGCCGGGCTCGTCACGGCGTGCTCCTTTCGCCTCGATGCGGAATCCGCAGACAGATCTCGGTGCCGTGCCCCGGGGGCGACTCGATGGCCAGGGTGGCGTCTACCAGCAGCGCGCGTTCGCGCATCCCGCGGATACCGGCACCGTCCTCGGCCACCCCGCCGCGTCCGTCGTCGCAGACCCGCAGCACCAGCGAATCGCCGAGCACACGCAGGCTCAGCCCGACCCGGTGGGCGCCGGCGTGCCGGGCGATATTGGTCAGGCTCTCCTGGGCCACCCGGTAGCAGACGAGTTCGATATCGGGGTCCAGCCGTGGCAGTTTCCGGTCGACGTCGCGGGTGACACCGATACCGGCCGTCGAGCCGAATTCGCTGCACAGCGCGCTGAGGGCGCTGGACAGGCCGAGATCGTCCAGCACATCGGGCCGCAAGCGCCGCGCGATCCCCCGTACCTCGTCCAGGCAGGCGCGCACGGTCTCCTGGGCACCGTGCAGGACGTCGACGACGTCGGCGGGAGCGCGGTCGGCGGCCCGCTTCATCGACAGCAGCGCCACGGTCAGGCTCTGGCCGATCTCGTCGTGCAGTTCCCGCGCGATCCGCCGGCGCTCGCCCTCCTGCGCGGCCAGGGCGGACGCACTGGCAGCCGCCCGTTCGGATTCGAGCCGGTCGACCATGGCGTTGAATGAGTCGATCACCCGGGACAGGTCACCGTTGCCGCGCTCGTCGAGCCGGCCGCTGCGCCGCAGCGGGTCCACCCGGCGCATGGAGACGACGAGCTGATCGAGTGGAGCCAGGCTGGTCCGCAGCAGGAAGGCGTTGGCCGCCAGGATCACCGCCAGCCCCACCGCCAGCACCGGTATCTCGGTCAGCCGCACCCGCGACGACACGGTCGCCGGCGAGACCGCCAGCACCAGGGTGCCGAGCGTGAAGACCAGTCCGTTGATGAGGAAGATCCGCCGGAACAGCGCGTCGACCGGGGTCCGGGTGTGGTGCCGGAACAGGCCGATTCCAGTAGCCGGACGGTCCATGACCTCAGTGTGGCGGTCGGTTCCCGGGCTGTCCATGGGGTGCGACACCCATCTTCCGGACACTTCGCTACACAACCCCGGCCACCGGAGATGGGTAGCGGCACCGATGGCCGCCGATATCGCCGGACGCCGAAACTGGGAACCGAGAAAACCGGCTGCGGGAGGAGCGTTCGACGTGGACATCGACCGCGGCACCATACCGGGCCAGGGCACCGTGCACCATCTGCTGACCCGCGGCGGTGATCGCTTCGCCCTGGTCACCGGCACCGACGGCGAGAAATGCCTCCACGTCTACCACACCGCCCGCGACGAACCCGTCCACTCCATCGCGCTGGGCCCCGACGAAGCCGATCAGCTCGCCGAACTGCTGCACAGCAGACCCCTGCCCGACCGGGTGGCCCGGCTGGAACGGCTGATGGACCAGTTCACCGGCGACAGGAACCGGCCATGACAACCCTTTCCCCGCACGCGCGACGGGACCATCCGATGCAAGCACACGAGATCGCGGTCCAGCTGCCGACCGTCCGCACCGGCGACCCCGTCGCCAAGGCCATGCGGTTGATGGTGGTCAACCGGCTACCCGGCCTCATCGTGGCCGACGACGCCGGTCGACCCGTGGCGGTCCTGCCCGGCACCCAGGTCCTGCGGCTGGCCATCCCCACCTCCTACCAGAACGACCCCGCGCTGGTGCGCACCATCGACGAAGTGCACGCCGGAGCGTTCTGGCGTGAACTGGGCGATCTCACCGTGAGCGACTGCCTGCCCGAACACGCGCCGCGCCCGGCCGTGGTACGCCGCGACGCCACCCTGCTGGAGATCGCCGCCCTCATGGCGCAACGGCACAGCCCCCTGGTCGCCGTGGTGGATCGCACGCGCACCCTGGTCGGCGGCATAACCCTCGAACGACTACTGATCAGCCTGGCCGTCGCCGGGCCCGATGACTGATCCGCCGGGCCGAGGGGAGGCGCGCGCCCATGAACCAGATCCTGGCGGTCGTCGTATTCGTCGGGGCGTTCTGGTTCATCGCCACCGAACGCGCGGACAAGGTGAAGGTTGTCCTGGTCGCCGCGGGGCTGATGACCGTGCTCGGTCTGATACCCGGCGAGGAGGTCTTCTACAACGCCCACGTCGGCATCGACTGGAATGTGATCTTCCTGCTGCTCGGCATGATGGTCATCGTCGGCGTCATCAAACAGACCGGGCTGTTCGACTTCCTCGCCATCTGGGCCGCGAAACGCTCCCGCGGCAGTCCGTTCCGGCTGATGGTGATGCTGATGATCATCACCGCGGTCGCCTCGCCGCTCCTCGACAATGTCACCATCATCATGCTCGTCGCGCCGGTCACCATCGTGGTGTGCGGACGGCTGGGTTTCGCCGCGCAACCGTTCCTCATCGCCGAGGTGCTCGCCGCCAATATCGGCGGCGCGGCCACCCTGGTCGGCGATCCGCCCAACATCATCATCGGTAGCCGCGCGGGCCTGACCTTCAACGATTTCCTGCTGCACATGGCCCCGGCCGTGGCCGTGATCTTCGCGCTGTTCGTGCTGTTCACCCGCTGGCTGTTCCGCGCGCATCTGCGTCACCGCTCCGAGCACATCGAGACGGTGGCGGCCCTGCAGGAACGCCGGGCCATCACCGATCCGCGCCTGCTCACCCGGGCGCTGCTCGTACTGGCCGGGGTAGTGGTGGGTTTCGGCCTGCATTCGGTGCTGCACGTGGCGCCGTCGATCATCGCGTTGCTCGGCGCGGGCGCCATGGTGCTGATCTCCCGGCTCGATATCGGCGAGATCCTGCGCGAAGTCGAATGGAGCACCCTGGTCTTCTTCATGGGCCTGTTCGTCATGGTCGCCGGTCTCGTGCACACCGGCGTGATCGAGCTCCTCGGCGACGCCGCCGTCGCCGCGTTCGGCGATAATCCGCTCTTCGCCTCGGCAGTACTGGTTTTCGGCTCAGCTGTCGTGGCCGCGTTCATCGACAACATCCCCTATACGACCACCATGGCGCCGGTGGTCGAGGGGCTGGTCGAACAGACTCCCGATCACGGGCAGAGCCGCGCGCTGTGGTGGGCGTTCGCCTTCGGCGCGGATTTCAGCGGGAACGGCACGGCGGTCGCCGCGAGCGCCAATGTGGTGGCTCTCGATATCGCGCGCCGGGCCGGGCACCGGATCACCTTCTGGCAGTTCACCAGGTACGGCATCGTGGTAACGGCGCTCAGCTGCGTCCTGGCCTGGGCTTATGTCGCGGTCCGGTATTTCTGAGCGGCCACCTGGCAGGCCACGGCACGGTCCGGTATATCCGACCGGCGCGGGCCAGGCCGCCGACCGCCAAGCCACGTTGCGGCTCAAATACTTCAGAGGGGCTACACCGCCACGCGCTCGGTATCGGCCTCGGGGAGCGGCGGCAGTTCCAGGTTCGCCCTCAGGGTGGCGCCGAGGTAGTCGGAGCCGACGATATCGCGGCGGCGTAGTTCCGGTAGCAGACCGCCTGTGACGAAATCCCGGGTGCGGGGATCGTCGAGGCCACCCAATGAGATGATGTCGAGCACTCCCGCCCGATACCTTTCTTCGATGGCATCGGCCAACTGCTCCGGCGTACCCGCCGCCGACCAGTGGCCGGTGTGCCGCGCTTCCAGTATCAGCTCACGCAGGGTGCGCCCGGAACCGGCGAGGCGCGCGAAGATCTCCACCCGTCCACGCCGTCGATGCACCGAATTTGGCTCAGGGAGAACGCTTTCCGGGAGCGGCCGGTCCAGCGGGAGATCGGAGAGGTCGACCCCGCCGCCGAGCATATCCGCGAGCAGCGCGCGGCCGGCTTCGAAATCGAACGACTCCTCCTGCTCCCGGACCAGCCGCGCGGCCTCGGCTTCGGTCGCGCCATAGGTGGCGTGAAAGGAGCTGAAAATATACGGCAGCCCCGCCGGCCGACCCAGTTCGCGGGCCCGGGCCCGGATCTTGCCGGTGTACACGCGGGCGTCGTCGAGTGTGGTGAGCGAAGTGAACACGGCCTCGGCGAAGCGGGCACCGAGTTCGATCCCGCCCGCCGACTGGCCGGCCTGGAACTGCACCGGGCGCCGCTGCGGTAGCGGCGGGATGTTCAGTGGACCGCGCACGGTGAAGTACTCGCCCCGGTAGTCGATCGGGTGCACCCGGGCCGGATCGAGTACGGCACCACCGCGGCCGTCCGGGGTGAGTGCGCCCCGCCCCCACGAGTCGAAGAGGGCGTGCACCACTTCCAGCGATTCCGCGGCACGCGCATAACGCTGTTCCGGACCGGGCAACTCCTGATCGCTGTAGTTCTCCTCGCCCAGCGACGAGGTGACGGCGTTCCAGGCGGACCGGCCGTTGCTCACATGATCGAGGGTGCCGAACAGGCGGGCCAGGTTGTAGGGGTGGTGGAAGGTGGTGGTGACCGTGGCGATCAGCCCGATCTGCTTCGTCACCGAACTCAACGCCGAGAGGTAGATCAGCGGCTCCTGCGCGCCGATCGCCCTCTGCGCGCCGAAGCCGAGCAGATCGGCCGCGAAGAGCGCGTCGAACCTGTACTCCTCGGCGACCTCGGCCACGGTGATCGCGGTGTCGAGTGTCGACCGGCCCGGGTCCACCGCCGCCGCGTAGATATCGGTACCGCCACTGACTCCGGTGACCGTTTTGAGATGCCGTCGAGGTCTGCTGCGCGATACCACCGTCCGACGATAAGGCGCAGGCCGGGGCCTCGGGCAGCCTTTCACTCACCGTGATTCGCCGGTGGTCGCGCATCGCACCGCGCCGCCCCGGCCCGCTCCGTCATCCCCCCTCGGATCACGGAGCGGCCCGACCACCCATCCATCCCCGCGGGCACCGGCCCACCCGGTCGCGGGGCGGCGGCCGGCCGTCGCCGGTCCTTCGATGGCCCGCGGGCCGATCTGGTCGGCCACTGCCCGGGCATACCGCGCGTGCGTGAGCTCCGCGGTCGCCTGCCGCACGGTGCCGTCCGCGGTGGTCCCGGGAACATATGTCCGAATTCATCAGTGCCCGACACGCTTTCGACGACGGCGAGATCGTTTTCCGCGGTGCTTGATCAGGTCAGCCGGCGGATGTCGCCGCGCACCCGGTAGAAGCCGCCGCGCGCCGATTCGGCCACCCCGTCCACCACGTAGCGGGTGCCGGCCTGCCGGATATCCCGGGGGAACTGCACATTCCATTCCCGCCGGTAGCCCGGCGAGACGATATGGACGCGCAGGCGCCCACCCACATCGATACATTCGACGACCACGCCGCCATCGGCTTCGGTGGCCACCTCCACGGTGCTGCTGGGCACCACGGCGGTCAGCGGCGGCGCCTTCACCGAGACGGTCTGCGGCAGCACACCCTGTTCGGCGTCGCGGACCGCGGTTTCGCTCACATCGAGGCAGGCCAGGGTGCCGGCGGTGGTGACGAGATACAGCCGGTCGTCGTGGTACTGCATCGAATACGCCGAACCGCAGCCGGTACCGAGTTTCCAGAGCCGGCGGCCGTCGGCGTCGAAGCAGTACACCGACGAATAGTTGTCACCGGCGAAGACATAGCGCCCGTCCGGCGAGGCCGCGCACGAGTACACCGCGGCATCGCACTGGAACGCCCGGTCGGCACGGCCGGCCTTGTCCAGCATGCGCACCTGGTTGCGCGCGGTACCGGCATACACCGCCTCGGCTTCTTGCCAGCCGAACAGCACCGCGCCGCCGGTGCCGCGGTGCCACTGGTGGTTTCCGGAGCTCAGATCGTATTTGGTGACCCCACCCGAATGCCCGTGGTACACCCCGTCCGCGTCGATGCGCACCATCCAACCCGAATCGCCGTCGCTGCGCCGCGACCACAGCGATTCCTCTTCGTGGTCGATCACGGTGAGGCCGCCCTGCACATCGGAGACCCCGAGAATGCCGTCGTGGATATCGAGCCAGTAGATATCGACGTCGGCGGCGATATCGTAGGCCGCCCGCGGCACCTTGCCCGACAGATCGTAGACCCGGCCGTCGTCGCAGCCTGCGTAGATCCAGAAGTCGTCGGCGACAATGCATTTGACCGCATCGGGCAGGCGGAAGCGACCGGTCACCGCACCTGCCGGGGTGAGCGTGAAGACGTCGCCGTTCTCGTTGCCCACCCAGCAGCGCTCGGAGTCGATGAAGATACCGAACGCCGCGGCCCCCGAATCGAAGGTCCACAGCACCGGCGCGGTCCGGGCGGTGGAACGCCCGCTGGTGATCGCGCGGCGGGTGACCGGCCGCGCCGCCCGCGCGCCCGGGACGGCGGGAGCATAGCCCTTACGGACCTTCTCGCCGATCTTCTTCTGGGCCGCCGCCTGCGCCTTGCGCGCGTCGGCGAAAGAGCTGACCTTGCTCTGCCCCTGGTCACCGATCCGCCCGTATCGGATCGTCACCCGGGTGCCGTCCACCGCGACCTCGTAGAACTTGTGCGCCGACCCTCCTTCCTCCGACAGTTCGAGATAGGTCGTGGTTGCCGTGGTCATACTGATCCCGCTCGTCGTCGTTGCGCTTCGACGCGAAAAGTAGCAACGGGCACCGACATACGGCAGATCCTCGAGATCTCACCGCGGAACCCGCAGCCACGGAGTCCGCGTGCACCGGCCGAGACGGCGCTCACACCGCGTCACGCACCCCGGCCCGCTCTCGTCTCCAGTAGTAGGAATCCAGAGAACGGAGCCACCATGCCTCAGCAGCGCACCCATGTGGTCGTGATCGGCGGCGGATACGCCGGAACCCTGGCCGTCAACCGGCTGCGCCGGCGGCCGGACCTCGAGATCACCCTGGTGAATCCGCGTCCGGATTTCGTCGAACGCATCCGGTTGCATCAGCTCGCCGCCGGTACGGGTACGGCGACCACCGGCTACCACTCCCTGCTCGGCAACGGGATCCGCCTGCTCGTCGACACCGCGACACGGATCGACACCGGTACCCGCACGATCCACACGGCCGCCGGCGCGGTACTGACCTACGACTACCTCGTCTACGCCGTCGGCAGCACCGCCGCACCGGGCTCGGCGGTTCCCGGCGCGGCCGAATTCGCCTGCTCCGTGGCAGAGCTCGAAGAAGCCCAGCGGCTGCGCGCGGCACTCGCCCGGGTCGCCGCGGATGCACCGGTCACAGTCGTCGGTGCCGGGCTGACCGGGTTGGAGATCGCCGCCGAACTCGCCGAGCGGGGCCGGACGGTGCGGTTGATCGGCGGCGGCGTACTGGGGCCCACTCTCAGCGCACCGGGCCGCCGCGCGGCGGCCGCCCGGCTACGCCGGCTGAATGTGGAGGTCTTCGACACCGCGCTCGTCGTCGAGGTCCGCCGCAACGCCGTCGTCCTCGGCGACGGCACGGTACTGCCCAGCGCGGTGACCATCTGGACCGTGGGCTTCGGGGTGCCCGATCTGGCCCGCGCCAGCGGCCTGACCACCGACGCGCTGGGCCGGCTGTGCACCGACGAAACTCTCACCAGCGTGGACGACGACCGGGTGATCGCCGCCGGGGACGCCGCGGCGCCCACCGGGCAGCCGCTGCGGATGAGCTGTCAGGCCGCGATCCCGCTGGGCGCCCAGGCCGCCGATACCGTGCTGAGCCGGCTGGCCGGCGATATCGCCGCCCCGATCGATCAGGGGTTCGCCGGATCGGCCGTCGCTCTGGGCCGTCGCGGGGCGCTCATCCAGGTGGCCCGCCGCGACGACACACCGGTGAATGCTTTCCTGTCCGGCCGGGTGGCCGCGGCGGTGAAGGAAACCATCTGCAAAGCCACGCTCTGGCAGATCCGGCGGGAGGCGGGCAAACCCGGCGCGGCGCTGTGGTTGAAAGGCGGCCCGAAGGCCGGTACGTCCGCCCCTACCGTCCCGAGGTGATACGCCCGGGCACCCGGAGAACCGGGTGGCCGGGGTCATCGGCGAGATATCGACCGGCCTTCCGTTTCCACAGCCGGGAGCGCCGGGCAGCCCTGCGTCACTGTCCACCGCGTGGGAACGGGCCAGCGGCCCACTACCGTTCCTCCGCGTGGCTACTTCCGGAAATCCGCAACAGTTTCCCCCGATCGAACCCTACGACTCGGGTCTGCTCGACGTGGGCGACGGCAACCGAATTTACTGGGAGGCCGGCGGCAACCCGCAAGGTCGCCCCGCGCTGGTGGTCCACGGCGGTCCCGGCAGCGGCGGCCACCGCAGCGCGCGCACCGGGTTCGACCCGGAGGTCTTCCGCGTCGTGCGGTTCGATCAGCGTGGCTGCGGCGCGAGCCTGCCGCACGCCGCGGACCCGGCGGTCGATATGCGGCACAACACCACCGAGCATCTGCTCGCTGATATGGAAGCGCTGCGCGAACACCTGGGTATCGACCGATGGCTGCTCTACGGCGGCTCATGGGGTTCGACGCTGATTCTCGCCTATGCCGAACGCCATCCCGAACGGGTCACCGCGATCGTGCTGGTCGGGGTGACGACGACCCGTCCCCAGGAGATCGACTGGCTCTACCACGGCCTGCGGCTGCTGCTGCCGGTCGAATGGGAGCGGTTCCGCGACGGCGCCCCGGCCGGCATCCGGGACGAAGAGCTGGTCGAAGGCTATCGGCGGCTGATAGAAGATCCGGACCCCGAGGTCCGTGCGGTGGCGGCCCAGCGGTGGTGCGCGTGGGAGGACGCGGTGATCGCGCACGAAAATCTCGGTACGCCCGGCCAGTACAGCGCGAGACCCGATGCGGCGCGGCTGGCCTTCGTCCGGATCTGCACCCACTATTTCGCCCACGCCGCCTGGCTCGAGGACGGCAGCCTGCTACGTGAGGCCCATCGGCTCGCGGGCATCCCGGGTGTGCTGATCCACGGCCGTCTCGACCTGTCCGCGCCCCTACGCACCGCCTGGGAACTCTCCCGCGCCTGGCCCGACGCCGAACTGCAGATCATCGACGACTCAGGGCACACCGGCAGCCCCGCCCTGCGCACCGCGGTGCTCGCCGCGATCGCCCGTTTCGCGGACGACCCCGCGCCCGGCGTGATCGGGTCCGAGCCGTCACACCAGTAGTTCGCCGGTCCGGCCGGAGGAGAGTAATCCCGGTGCGGCGCCGGGGTCGAAAGGCGGCCGGTTGGCCGGCGCGGTCGCCGCCACCCGGACCTGACAAGCCCACGTTCGGGATCCGCACCGAACGCGCTGTCCGAATACCGCCAGCAGGCCGCCCGTCGGGCTCCCAGAGTGGTCCCATGACCGCAACTTCCGCACCGTCGGCCCGGCTCGTCCTCGAAGGCATGTATCGCGCCGAAGCCGAATACCTCGCCGCCGGTGGACCGGGCCGTGCCTCGTTCGCCACGCTCGCGCCGTTCTTCGCCCCGGACGTCGAACTCCACCAGGCCGACGGTCTGCCCTACGGTGGCATCTGGCGTGGCCATGCCGGTATGGAGCGATTCTTCCTCGCCATGAGCACCACCTGGGACCGCTTCGATATGGCCGAGCAGACAATGCTGTCCGACTCGGGCCCGCTCGTGGTCCGCACCCATGTGCACGCCCGGTCCCGCGCCACCGGCCGCGCACTGGATTTCCCCATCCTGCAGACCATCGTCGTGCTCGACGGACTGATCACCGAAGTACACCCGTTCTACTGGGACACCGCGGCCATCGCCGCCGCCTGCACACCGTCGTCCGAGCAACCGCCGGCGAACCTGCCCGGACCGAAGAACCGACGGTAGCCGGCGGTGAGCCGGTCCACCGCTGTGCCGTCACACCAGTAATTCTCCGGACCGACCGGACGCGTCACTCGGGCTCCTGCGCGGTTTCCTGTTGACCAGCGTCAGGTCGCCGCCGTAGTGGGCGAGAAGCCGGCGATCCATGACCTTGCGCCACAGCGGTGGAACGGCCGCGAGCAGAACCATGGTGGCGTAACCGAAGGGCAGCTGTGGGGCCTCGTCGGAACTGCGCAGCGTCTGGTAGCGGCGGCCGGGATTCGCGTGATGGTCGCTGTGGCGCTGGAGGTGGAGAAGAAAGACATTGGTGACCAGGCGGTCGCTGTTCCAACTGTGACGCGGTGCGCACCGCTCGTAACGGCCGTCGGCGCGGCGCGCTCGTAGCAGACCGTAGTGCTCGAGGTAGTTCACGGTCTCGAGCAATGCGATACCGATCACGGCCTGCAGGATCAGGTAGGGAATGACGACGGGTCCGAAGACGAGAATCATCGAACCGAACACCACCACGCTCATCGACCATGCCTGCAGCAGATGATTGTCCCGGCTGAACCACTTCTTGCCCTTGCGGGACAGACGCTCCCGTTCCAGAGTGAGTGCCGAGCGAAAGCCGCCCACCGCGCTGCGCGGTATGAAGGCCCACAGCGGCTCACCGAACCGGGCGCTCGCGGGATCCTCGGGGGTGGCGACCCGGACATGATGGCCGCGGTTGTGCTCGACGAAGAAATGGCCGTACGCGGATTGCGCGAGTGCGATTTTCGCCAGCCAGCGTTCGCCATTCTCGACCCGATGGCCGAGTTCGTGGCCTGCGTTGATGCCGATACCGGAGACAATTCCCAGCGTGACGGCCAGCCCCAGTTTGTCGACGAGCCCCAGTTCGGTACCCGACCACATGTATCCCGCGATAGCCAGGCCGATGAACTGCATCGGCAGGAAGAGGAATGTGCACCAGCGGTAATAACGATCGTTGGACAATGCCTCGTAGTCTTCGTCCCGCGGGCTGATTCCGTCGCAGCCCACCACGATGTCCAGCACCGGAATCACCACGAACACGAGGATCGGGCCGATCCACCAGAACAGTGCGAGCCCGGTCATGTGCACCAGTTGCCCCGGCAACAACGCACAGCCGGGTGCCACGGTGCTCAGAATCCAGAGATAGCGTTTGTGATCGCGCGCGTTTCTGCGTCTGAGTGGTGTCATATCCGTCTCGCTCGTTCAACCGGCACATTCATCCGGGTATGGCTGCTGACAACGGGTAACGCCGACCCGCCGCATATCTCGATACCTTCGACCGCGTCGGTCCGGGACGGAAACCGCCCGTGGAGCGACTGTGGCCGGGCATGGTACCGAGACCATGCATGCGATCAGCCGAGGACGCGTGAGGAGTGGAAGGTCTACTGCCCGCTCGGGATATCGGAGTGTCGGATCGGTCGTGTTTCGGAGACTAGGGTAAGGCCGCGCAGTTCACGGGGGCCGGCACGTCGGCGAGGCGATCGGTCACCCACTGCTGCGAGGTCATCAGCGACGGGAAGAAAGCCACATCGTGGGTGCCCAGCAATCCAGCGGATATAGGCGGCAGGGCAGCGTCCGATTCCAGCTGAACGGCCGCGCCGCCACCGCACCAACTCGAGGCCATACTGTGCACGGCCGGGTACGGAGCGCCCTCATCGTGGCGCGCCGAGTAGATCCGGACCGGCACCGCGGGGGCGGCCCCGCCGAGCCGCTGCTCGTCGAATGCCCTTTTCAGCTCCGGGGAGCCGTCGATCACGGCCGTGAGAGGCAGCCCGCTGGTGGTCCATTGCGTTGTGCTCTGCGGTTGCGTGAAACTGCTGGACAGACCGCCGCATTTGCCGATCGCCTCGTTCAGGATCGCCTTGCCGGTGTTGTTGAGCGCGGCGTCGAGCACCGGACGGGTATCGGGATAATCGGCGGCGATACCGTTGACGATCCATGCGATGGCCGTTGCGACACCGGGGCGGCCGTCGAAGCGGGCGATGTAATCCTGGGGCCCGACCAGGGGTCCGCCCACGTAGGCGCCGCGCAGGTTCAGGTCGGGGGCATATTTCGGCTGCAGCTCGGCCGCGGCCGCGGAAGCCATTCCGCCCTGGGAGTAGCCGTAGAGTACGACGGGCGAGTTGGGTCCGAGTCCGGTGTCGGGCAACCGCAACGCCGCACGCGCGGAGTCCAGTACCGCGTAGCCTTGAGTCTTGCGGTTGAGGAAATTGTGGATGCCCGGCGCGCCGAGATCGTGATAGTCGGTGATCACCACCCCCATGCCGCGAGCGAGCAGCTGATAGATCGCGATGACGTCGTATTCGAAGAGCAGATCGGCCGGCGGCTGGAACCGGACCACCTGTGACAGCATCGCCGAGGGCGCGCACTCGGCGCTCTGCCCCTGGGTGCCGCCCGCATACGCCACCAGCGGCCGGTCCCCGGGGCCGGTCCACGGCGCGAGTGGCTCCAGATACGTTCCCACCACCGTGGTCGGCGCCTCATGGGTGTCGCTGCTGGCGTAGGTGAGGCGTATCGACCTCGCCGGTACCGTCCCGGGTACTCCCGGGGCCGCCACCGCCAGTTGCGAGGCTTCGGCACGGAGCAGGTCGCCCCCGGCGCCTTGAGACTGCAGCGCCGCCGGTTGCGTCCATGCCGGTGGTGCGGTGACCGCCCCACCACCGGCGACGATGAGGGTTCCTGTCAGCACTGCAACCCAGGCACGTTTTTCGCTCTTCATACCGATCCTTCATGCGAGTAGTTCATGCAGGGCAGTTATCGAGCCAAAACCACGATTGCCGCGGACGCAGCACGACGCTGTCGGTCAGCGGACCATCGGCCGAACCGGTGACGCTTCGTTCCAACAGATCAGATCGAATACCGCGAGTATCTCTGTTCGAGCGCGGAACCAGGCACGTACGCACCTCGTGCCGCCGAGGCCTCAGCCTATGCCATGCGGCAGACACAGGCCCGGAAGCTCTCGCTTCGTTTCGGCAACGGTCGAGGCAATGGTCGATGGCATCCGGCCCACGCCGGCACCGCGCTGCTCACCGTGCCCTCCGACCATTCGCCCCGCCACGGGACCGACTCTGTCGATCGGCGTCGGCGCGTCGGTGACCGCGGCCCGGACCTGGTCGACGACCACCCGTCGGCCCTGTACGAGCTGGTGGGGTGGTTCCGAGCACCACTCGATACGTGGCCCGCCCCGCCGGAATTCCGTTGACACCTCTGCGCCCGACCGGCAACCTCCCGATGTGCGAGAGAACCCGATGTCGATCGAGCTGGAGCCGCTGACCGAGAACAATCTCCCAGCGCTGCTGGAGGCCGCCGTGGCCGATGCCGACCCACTGGAGGTCATGCCCCCGGTGGCCGGGGAGCCGGGATGGACCGCTCACCGCAAACAGGCATTCCTGCAATTCCACCGCGGCCGCGCACTTCGCACCGAAGGGCCGGTGGAACTCACCTACGTCATCACGGTCGACGGCCGGGCTGTCGGCGCGGCGCGACTGGAATATCGGGGCGATGCGTCCGAGGCCGGAATCTGGATCGGCCGCTCCTACCGCGGACGTGGGGTCGGCCGCGCGGTTGCCGGAAAACTTCGGATCGCTGCCGCAGCCGCCGGTGTCCGGCGCATTGTCGCGGTCACCACCGACGACAATACGGCCGCACGACACCTACTTCCGGCAGGGACGCCGGTGGGCGAGGACGGTGCGGTCAGGGCAGCCATCGACCTCGAACAAGGCGAGAGGGAGCACGGCTGAGAGATCCGACCGGATCACCAGCTATCCGAGATGACGTGTAGGCGTCGGGCTTGCGCCCGGTTCGTCGCCACAGATGTACTGACGTCCAGGTCCGCCGGCTCACGTAAGTCGTTCGGATCCATCCCGAGACGGCGGAACATCACCAGAAGAAATACAGGGCTGATCGGGCACCGTACGAATGAACCTCGGTTCCGAGGTTTCATATCTCTGCTGGTAGAACCCTCTTTGTGGGGCGGGTGGGGCTCGAACCCACGACCAATGGATTATGAGTCCACGGCTCTAACCGACTGAGCTACCGCCCCTGGCTGCGACCTGGGGTCGCAACTGTGGGATGGTACCCGGTTGCCGTGGCGGGGGCCAGTTGGTCGGCCGCAGGGGGGCGGTGGAGCGCCGGGACCGTGGCTAGGGTGGGGTTGTTGCCGGAGCGGAGGAGGGCGCGTGGCGAAGTTGTTCGTGCGGGCGTTGCAGGTGCATCAGTGGCTGTACGAGAAGAGCGGCGGGCTGGTGGGGCATCGGCTGCTGTTCGGTAATCCGACGCTGCTGCTGCGGACCGTGGGGCGCAAGACGGGGTCGGCGCGGACGTCGGCGCTGACCTACGCCAGGGACGGGGCGGATTATCTGGTCACCGCCTCGAACGGCGGGTCGCCGCGGCCGCCGGGGTGGCTGGCGAATGTGCGGGCGCGGCCGGAGTGCGAGATCCAGGTCGGGCGGCGCGCGTTCCCGGTTCGGGCCCGGGTCACTCTGCCCGACGATCCGGAGTACGCGCGCCGCTGGGGGTTGGTGGACGCTGCGAATCAGGGCCGGTACAGCGAGTACCAGAAGATGACGAAGCGTCCGATTGCTGTGGTCGTGCTATCGCCCGCGAGTGGTGCGGGTCAGTCGGAGTAGCTCTCCGAGCCGACCCGCGCACGCGCTCTCCGGGGGCGGAGATCCTCCGGGGGGCGACTGGCGAGATGGACTACGGAGGCAACAAGAATCAGGATCGCGAGCACTACCAATGCGGTAACCACGGCAGGCACAGTAACGATTGCCGGGGTGGTGTTGCACCCCAGAACGCTCTATGGTGTGTCCGCCGAATCCGGCCAACCGGAGACTGTTTCGCCGGAAATGACGGATTTACGCATTACCCCGCACACAGCCGGACATTTTTGCATGCGATCCGAAAACCCTTGATGCGGTGTGAAATTGCACAGTTCCACCGATACCGAATCGGTATGAGTGCAACACGCCGACCGTTTCCCACTCACGGGACGAGCTGCAGGAAAGTCCCAATCCAAGTCGCATAATTTGTGCAGTCCTACAACAGGTTTGACCTACCCGGCGCGAAATATTAAACGCAACTTGGAGTTACAGCCATAAGAGATGGCGGCGTCGAAACCTGGGAATTTCGCTCGGCGCCAGGTACTTCAGGAGTGCTGCCGGACGAACCATTGCCGCCCCTCGTTATGACGACGAACCGCCGCCACAGCTACTCCCACCCCCGCAACTACTTCCACCAGCACAGCCGCTGCAACTACCGCCGCCTCCACACGACCCGGCATCACCGCGATCCTGAGGAGCCGAACGGCTGTCACCGAATCGGCGATGGGCGCCGGAATAGTGAACCCCCGAATAAGCGCCTCCGGAGTAGTAGCCTCCGGAGATTTCAGAGGCCCGGCTCCTGACCGCCTCGACGATCGCATAGTTGGTCCCCGCCACCGCCCCGACGCACAGGACGCCGAACGCCGGCAGAACGAACAACGCGACGAACAGTTCCATTTCCCAAAGGATCGGCCGATGCGCGTGCCGCATATGGGGATTCGCAGCATGCACGCCGAGGAAGCGCCGCGCACAGGCGGTCGGGATCGCGGTGGCCTGGCTCCGATCCCATGCCGGGCGATAATGACACAATGTTCACCTCTGCCGCATTCCGGCGCCGGCGCGGCACCGATCCGGCCGCCGTAGCGCGCGTGGTCGGTGAGCTGGAACTTCCCGACGCCGTTTTCAAGACCTGCCCATGGCAGCCGCGGGCGCTCATCGATAATGGTCTACGCCAGTGGCTGCGGTGCTGCGGACCGGCGCTGGCCGATGGCCAGGTGATCGGAATGCCGTCGCACGCGGTGGACGAGGCATGGCACGGCCTGATCCTGTGCACCCGGCGGTACGCGGAATTCTGCGACCGGGCCTACGGGCGGTTCCTGCACCACTATCCGGATGGTGGGGGCCCCGAGACCGCCGGGCCGGCGGAGACGGCGGGACGACTGGGCCGGACCGTGGTGGCGTGGTCGCTGGTCGCCCGGCCCGGCGAGGAATGCGTATTGTGGGATCTGGACTCCAGGGTCGGCGTGCAGCATCCCTGGGGAATTCCGGCGCGGCGAGTCGCGGAGATCGAGGAGTCACTGCGGCGGGCCGGCGCCCATCGAGGGGCTATCGGCCCGCGATAACTTCACCAATCGGGCAATCCGGATCAAACCGACGCGTTCCGCTGCGGTATCTTCGGCGGGGTGAGTTACTCAGCCGTCGCAGCGGCCACCACCGAACTTGCCCTGATGCCGGGTTTTCTGGACCCGGTGAATCTGCTCAACTCGTTCGGCACCTGGGTACTGCTGGGTCTGCTGGTCGTGGTGTTCATCGAGTCGGGCCTGCTCTTCCCGCTACTGCCGGGTGATTCACTGCTGTTCACCGCAGGACTCATCGCGGCCTCCAAGTCCGCCGAGATCGAGCCGTTCGCGCCGATCGGGGTACTACTGGTGCTGATCCCGATCGCGGCGATCGCCGGCGATCAGGTGGGCTACCTGATCGGCGCCAAGGGCGGCACCGCGCTGTTCAAGAGCGACGACGCGAAGATACTCAAGAAGTCCTACATCGACGAATCGCACGCGTTCTTCGAGAAGCACGGGCCGATCACCATCGTGCTCGCCCGGTTCGTGCCGATCGTGCGCACCTACGCGCCACTGGTCGCGGGCGCGGCCAGGATGAAGTACTCGGTGTTCTTCACCTACAACGTCATCGGCGGTGTGCTGTGGGGCGCCGGGGTCACCATGCTGGGCTATCTGCTCGGCCAGATCGCGATCGTGCGCGACAATGTCGACCTGATCTTCCTGCTCATCGTGGCCGTCTCGGTGCTCCCGATCGTCTGGGAGGTCGTCAAACGCTATCGCTCCGGCCGCGGGAAGTCCGCCGCGGACGAGGACGAACCCGCCGATCACCCGGCCGCCTGATCGCACAGGCGGCCGGGCCACCGGTCAGCGCACCAGGCGGCGCAGGATTTTGTTGCCGAACAGGGTGCCGATGGTCTTCTCCAGCGTGGCGGCGGTGGCCTCGCTGTAGGGGTACCAGATGTTCTCCTTCTTCAGGCCCCACCGGTCCAGCAGCACCGGCTGCGGGTGCGCGAAGCCGCGCAGCGCGTCCCGGCCGTTGACCAGGCCCAGGCCGCTGTCCTTGCGGCCGCCGAAGGGCGCCTCGGCGACGCCGTAGATCACCGACGCGTCGTTCTGCACCACCGACCCGGTCTTGAGCTGTTTGGCCAGCCGCACGACCTTGGCCTTGTCCTTGGTGAACACACTGCCGCTGAGGCCGTACTGGCAGTCGTTGGCCATTCTCACGGCCTCTTCCTCGTCCCGGACGCGCATGATCGCGACGACCGGGCCGAAGGTCTCCTGCTGCATGATGTCCATATCGTGGGTGACGTCCACGACCACCGTCGGCTTGAAGAACACGCCCTCGGCGGTATCGGATTCGCCGCCGAGCAGCACGGTGGCGCCCTTGGCCTTGGCGTCCTCGACGTGCTTCTCGACAATCTCGAGCTGCCGGTCCCAGAACAGCGGGCCGACATCCTTGCCCACGGCGCCGTAGGTCACCTCGGCGGCGCGTTTGCGAACCTCCTCGATGAACCGGTCGGCGATGCTCTCCACCACGTAGATCCGCTCGACCCCGACACAGACCTGACCGGTGTTGAACATCGAAAGATACACCGCACCGAGCGAGGCGCGGTCCAGGTCGGCATCGGCGCAGACGATCATCGCGTCCTTGCCGCCGAGTTCCAGAGTGACCGGGATCAGCCGGCCCGCGCAGGCCGCGGCGATCTTCTTGCCGGTGCCGACACTGCCGGTGAACGAGATCTTGTCGACATCGCCGTTCACCAGGGCCGCGCCGGTCTCGCCGTCACCGTGCACGACCTGCAGGACGTCCTCGGGAACGCCGGCTTCGTGCAGCACCTTGACCGCCCACTCCCCCGAGTGCGGGGTGACCTCGGACGGTTTGAGCACCACCGAGTTGCCGGCCAGCAGGGCCTGGGCGATCGGGTTCAGCGAGAGGATGAACGGGCCGTTCCAGGGCGTGATGACACCGACCACGCCGAGCGGCTGATAGTTGATGACGAGTTTCTTCAGCGGCAGCATGTAGCCGTGCAGGCGGCGCTTCTCGTCGGCCAGATCCTTGGTGGCGCGGCCGCTCCAGTAGTTCAGGAAATCGCAGGCGGGCACCATTTCCACGGCCAGCGCCTCGACCCGCGGTTTACCGGTCTCCTGCATCACCGTTTCGACGATCTCGTCGCGGCGGGCCAGTAGCACCGAGACCGCGTTGCGGATGATCGCGGCACGTTCGGCGACCGGTCGGGCGGCCCAGCCGGGCTGCGCGGCGCGCGCCGTGGCCAGGACCGCGGCCACATCGTCGGCCGTGCTCACCTCGATCTCGCCGACGCGTTCGCGGGTAGCGGGGCTGCGCAGCTCGAGCCGCCGGCGTCCCTCGGCGGTCGGCTCCAGCTGTTCAACGATGGCCATGGTGATCTCTCCTCACCGGAGGAATTGGAACAGGTTCTACTTGAATTCGGAGCTTACGTCATGCGCGCGGGCGACGCACCGGGGATCGCCCGAACAAGTCCGGACTACCCACGATGCCGCTATCAACCGATTCAATCAAGTGATTGACACAGGGCTGCCGCGCGGGACACCATCGACACGCGGTCCAGTGCCGGACCGCGCCCCCGATCGGCAGGAGACCGATGACAGCCGAGTCCCCGGACGCGAGTCTCACCGCGCCCTACAGCATCGAATTCCCGTACAACCGGACGGTCGGCGAGAAGATCGGCACGTTCCTCGGCGGTCTGCGCGACGGCGAGCTGTACGGGGTGCGCACCGCCGCCGGCGCCGTGCTCTGCCCCGCGCTGGAGTTCGACCCGGCCACCGCGGCCCCCACCGGCGAGCTGGTCCGCCTGACACCCTTCGGCACCGTCACCCACTGGACCTGGGTGCCCACCCGGCCCGGCGACGAGATCGCGGCCGACCATTTCGCCTGGGCTCTGATCACCATCGACGGCACCGAAGGTGGTCTCTTCCACGCCGTCGATACCGGCGGCGACCCGTCCCGCCTCGCCGCGGGCCTGCGGGTGGCACCCCGCTGGCGCGCCGAACGGGTCGGCAGTATCCGCGATATCGTCTGCTTCGAACCGGTGGAGTCATGATGAGCACCCTGCCCACGCCCGTGGAATCGTTCACCAGCCCGCACAAGGTGGACTACACCTTCGTCGCCGGAACCGGGCGTTCGACCTTTCTGCGCGGGTTGAAGGAACGCCGGCTGCTGGCCCGCCGCTGCCCGACCTGCGAACGCGTGTACCTGCCCTTCCCCGAGTTCTGTTCGCGCTGCCTGGCCGAGCTCTCCGCGCCGTTCGAACTGGACGGCACCGGCGTGGTGAAAACGTTCTGCGTGGTGAATTTCCCGTTCCCGGGCCAGGTGATCGATCCGCCGTACCTGGTGGCCTATATCCAGGTCGACGGTGCGGACACCACGCTCATGCATCTGATCCGCGACGTCGAACTCGCCGATGTGCACATCGGGATGCGGGTGGAACCGGTGTGGTGCGCCGAGGAGGACCTGGACACATCCATGAACAGCATCCGTTACTACCGACCGGTCGCAGGAGATTCCGATGCGTGATATCGCGGTGGTCGCATTCGCGCAGTCGCCGGGGACCTCCGCCGACCGGCACGACGATATGGCCGAGATCCTGCTGCCGGTGATGCGCGAGGCGCTCGGCTCGGCCGGAATCGATCGCACGGAGGTCGATTTCTGGGCGTCGGGCAGCCACGATTTCCACGAGGGCCGGACCTTCGCCTATATCGAATCACTCGATGCGGTGGGCGCGTGGCCGCCGATCTCGGAATCCCATGTCGAGATGGACGCCGCCTGGGCCGCCTACGAGGCGTGGTCGTGGCTGCAACTCGGCGAGGGCGAGATCGCGGTGGTCTACGGTGTCGGGCGCGGTTCGCTGGCCCACGATCTGGACCAGGTGACCGCCACCCAGCTCGACCCGTACTTCCTGGCCCCGCTGCGGCCGCACCAGGACGCGCTGGCCGCCCTGCAGGCGCAGGCGCTGATCACCGCCGGGGTGCTGGACGAGAAGCAGCTGGCCGAGGTGGTGGTCCGGGCGCGGGCGGGCGCGGTGGGCAATCCGGGCGCGCAGGTGTCCGGGGAGTTCACGGTGGACGAACTGCTGGCCGCGCCGTATCTGGCATCGCCACTTCGCGAACACGACCGGGGTCCGATCGGCGATGCCGCGGCGGTCCTGGTGCTGGCGGCCGGTGATACCGCGCGGCGGCTGGCGCGACGTCCGGCCTGGGTGCGCGGCGCCGACCACCGGATGGACAGTCACTATCCGGGAACCCGCGATCTGACCCGCGTCGACACCGTGACGGTGGCCGCGGCGAAGGCCGCCGAGCAGGCCGGTTTCGCCGCCCGCGAGGTCCAGATCGCCGAACTGCACACCGAGTACAGCTATCAGGAACCGCTGCTGGCGCAGGCACTCGAACTGTCCGGGGCCACGATCAATCCCGGTGGCGGGCCACTGGTCGCCCGGCCCACCACCGCCACCGGACTCATCCGGATCGGCGCCGCGGCACAGCACATCCTGACCGGTCGCGCGGACCGCACGCTCGCGCACGCCACCAACGGGCCCGCGCTCCAGCAGAACATGATCTGCCTATTGGAGGGAGACCGGTGAAACTCGCGGTCGTCGGAATCGGACAGAGCAAACAGGCCAAGAAGCGCAAGGTCACCATCGGCGCGATGGTGCGCGAAGCCGTCGACGAGGCAATGGCCGACGCCGAACTGGAATTCGGCGATATCGACGCCGTCGTGCTGTCGAAGACGCCGGACCTGTTCGACGGGGTGATGAACCCCGAGCTCTACCTCGCCGACGCGATGGGAGCCCGCGGGCTACCGGTGACCCGGGTGTTCACCGGAGGCAGCGTCGGCGGGCACGCCGCCATCTACGGTGCCCATCTGGTGCAGGCGGGCCTGGCACGACGGGTACTGGTTGTCGCGTATTCGAAGGAATCCGAGGGTGATTTCACCTGGGCGCTGTCGCGCGGGCTGCCCTTCAGCGCGCAACTCGGCGCGGGCGCCGGGGCACATTTCGCGCCGGTGATCCGGGAGTACATCCGCCGATCGGAGGCGCCCGAGCACATCGGCTGGCAGATCGCGGTCAACCACCGCCTCAACGCCACCCGTAACCCGTACGCGCATATCCAGTTACCGGATATCACCGTGGAGCAGGTGCGCGAATCCCGGATGCTCTGGGATCCGATCCGTTTTCTCGAGTCGTGCCCGTCCTCGGACGGGTCCTGCGCGGTGGTGATCACCGGGGAGGCCGACGCCCACCACACCGGCCGTCCCCCCGCCTGGATCCACGGCATGTCGTGGCGCACCGAGACCGGCCACTTCGCCGGGCGCGACGAGGTGAATCCCGAGGCCGGCCGCCAGTGCGCCGCCGAGGCGTACCGGCAGGCCGGGATCACCGACCCGGCCCGTGAGATCGATACCGCCGAGCTCTACATCCCCTACAGCTGGTTCGAGCCGATCTGGCTGGAGAACGTGGGCCTGGCCGAGGTCGGCCAGGGCTGGAAGGTGGTGGATTCCGGCCGTACCGCGTTCGGCGGGGAACTGCCGATCAACCCGTCCGGCGGAGTGCTCTCCGGAAACCCCACGGGCGCAACGGGTCTGCTGCGGTTCGCCGAGGCGGCCATGCAGGTACGCGGTACCGCGGGTGAGCACCAGGTACCGGACGCGCGCCGCGCCATCGGTCACGCCATGGGCGGGGCGGCGCAATTCCACGCGCTCTGGGTGGTCGGCTCCGAACCGCCGAATTCCTGACGGGCGCGGGAACGGCGTCACCGGCCCACGCCCCACGGCACGGCCCCGACACCGCACGGCACGACCCGACTCCGCACGGCAAGACCCAGCACGGCAAGACCCCAGCACGACACGGCACGGCACGGCACGGCACGGCACGGGCGAACGCTTCCGCGGACCGTAGGACCGCACAAGACAAGGAGAGAAACATGACCGAGCGGGTATACGTCGCCGGCGTCGGGATGACCAAATTCGAGAAAATCCAGTCCCGGGACTGGACGTATCCGGAGATGGTCGCCGAAGCGGTGGGACAGGCGCTCACCGACGCCGGAGTGGGTTACGAACAAGTGCAGCGCGCCGCCGTCGGTTACGTCTTCCAGCCGTCCACCGCGGGTCAGCGGGCGCTCTACGATATCGGCCTCACCGGTATCCCGATGGTGAACGTCAACAACAACTGCGCCACCGGATCCACGGCGCTCGTGCTCGCCCGGGAGTGGGTGCAGGCCGGACTGGCCGATATCGTGCTCGCGGTCGGGTTCGAGCAGATGACCAGACAGGCGATGTCCGGCGACGGCACGATCCCGAAGGTCACCACGGTGGACCGGCACATGGACACGCTGAAGGCAGCCGCCGGTTTCGGCAACGCGCCGATGACCGCCCAATTCTTCAGCGCCGCCGCGAACGAACACATGCAGCGGTACGGGACCACCCGCGAGCAGCTGGCCCGGGTCGCTGTGAAGAACCATGAGCACTCCACCCGCAACCCGAAAGCCCAGTTCCAGGACGCCTACACCCTCGACCAGGTGCTCGGCGACAAACTTGTGTCGGATCCGCTGACCCGCTCACAGTGCTCCCCCATGTCCGACGGCGCCGGCGCGGCGGTGCTGGTGAGCGAACGCTACGTCCGCGCACACGGTCTCGATCGGGCGGTACCGATCCTCGCCCAGGAACTGGTGACCGATACCGGCGCCTCGTTCGAGTCGGGATCGATGATCGATGTGGTGGGCGCACCCATGGCACGTATCGCCGGCCGGAAGGTACTGGAGACCGCCGGGGTGGGTATCGACGATATCGATGTGCTCGAACTGCACGACTGCTTCTCCATCAACGAGCTGCTCACCTATGAGGCGCTGGGTCTGTGCGGCGAAGGCGAATCCGGCCCGCTGGTGGAGTCGGGCGCGACCACCTATGGCGGCCGCTGGGTGGTCAACCCGTCGGGTGGGCTCATCTCCAAGGGCCATCCGCTCGGTGCCACCGGGCTGGCGCAGTGCGCGGAACTGGTCACCCAGGTGCGCGGTGCGGCGGGCCCGCGTCAGGTGGACGGCGCACGACTCGGGCTCGCCCACAATCTCGGCCTGGGCGGGGCCTGCGTCGTAACCCTGTACGGTGCGCCGGACACGGTCTCCTAGAGTTTCGGTCATGACGAGAAGCCGGGTGCGGACCGGGCGGGAGATGTCCCCGCCCGCCGCATCCCCGCGCCGGGGTCCGGCCGCGGCCCGCGGCGAAGCCCGGCCGGACCCCGGCCCCGGCCACGCCCCCGAGGCCGGCCTCCCCACCGATCAGCGCCTGATCCTGGCCGCCGAACGACTCTTCGCCGAACGCGGAATCGACGCGGTGTCACTGCGTTCGGTGATGGCCGAGGCCGGCGCGAACGTCGCCTCGGTGCACTATCACTTCGGCTCCAAGGACGCCCTGGTCGACGCGCTGATCAGCCGCCGCAGCGAACAACTGCACACCCGGCGCGCCGAACTGCTGGACGCCGTCGAGGCGGCCGGCGCACCCGATGCCCGCGCACTGGCCGACGCCTTCGTCCGCCCGGTGGGCGAACTCGCCGCCGCCGGCGGCACACCGTGGATTCGCCTGGTCGCGGGCATCATGAGCGGTAACCATCCCGCCCTGACCAAGCTCACCGAGGGATTCGCCCCCCAGGCCCTGCGATTCAACGCCCTGCTCGAGCAGACCGCCCCCGGCGTCGCGTCCCGGACCATCCGTTTCCGCCTCACCCAGGCCATGAACCTGACCTTCCAGACCCTCGGCGACCCGGACGGCCTGCGGGGCATGCTGGCGCTCAGCGGAACCCGGCTCTCCCCCGACGAACTGCTCACCGAACTGATCGACACCGTCACCGCGATTCTCACGGGTCCCCCGGATCGCTGAGGTTTTCGTGGCGCGTTACGCCTGCTGGTCGCACTGACCTTGCTGGGTGACGACCCGTACCGGCGGGACGGCGTGGACGTCAAAGCATTGACCGGCCGCCCCGGATTCCGCTTACGGGTGGGCAACTACCGTCTCGTCTACGAGGTCGACGATGGAAAGCTGGTGATCCTGGTGATCTCCGCGAGCCATCGACGAGAGATATACGAACGGTAGTTGCCCAGCGGTCTCAGTTCACCTGCCGACCCTCGCCCCAGTACTGCGCTCGCAGCGCTTTCTTGTCGGGTTTACCGAGCGGGCTGACCGGAATGCTCTCGGCGAAATCGACGGTCTTCGGGGTGTAGACCGCACCCTTGCGGTCCTTCACCAGCGCCTGCAGTTCCTCGACCGGCACCGACTGCCCATCACGGAGGACGACGACCGCCTTGACCGCCTCACCCCACTTGTCGTCCGGCACACCGATCACGGCCGCGGCGCTCACCGCCGGATGCGCCGACAGCACATCCTCGACCTCACGCGGGTACACATTGAACCCGCCGGACACGATCATGTCCTTCTTCCGGTCGACGATGTAGAGGAAACCCTCCTCGTCCTGCCGGGCGATATCGCCGGTGTGCAGCCAGCCGAATTCGGTGGCTTCCGCGGTCTGTTCGGGTTTGTTCAGATACCCGTTCATCACCAGTGGGCCGCGGACACACACCTCGCCCGGTTCGCCCTGGGGCACCTCGTTGCCCTTCTCATCGAGGAGCGCCACCGACAGCCACGGCACCGGACGGCCGCAACTGGCCAGCCGCTCCGGTTTGTTCAGGTCGTGGTCGCCGCGTCGCAGCACCGAGATGGTCATCGGGCTCTCGGCCTGGCCGTAGAACTGGAAGAAGATGGGACCGAACTTCTCGATCGCCTCGGCCAGCCGGGTCGGGGAGATCGCGGAGGCGCCGTAGAACACCGTCTGCAGGCTGGACAGGTCGTACTTGTCGAGGTCGGGGCTGTCCAGCAGCGCGTAGAGCATGGTGGGCACCAGCATGGTGGCGGTGATCTTGTACTTCTCGATCGCCTCGAGCACCTTGGCGGGGTGGAAGTACGGCAGCACCACGATGGAACCACCCTGCTGGGCGGTGGGACCCCAGAACGCGGCGCCCGCGTGGCTCAGCGGGGTGCACACCAGGAACCGGACCTCGTCGGGCCATTCCCATTCGGTCATCTGGATGCGCAGCATGGTGGTGCTGCCGCGGAAGCTCATCTCCACACCCTTCGGCTTACCGGTGGTGCCGCCGGTATAGGCCAGGCTCATGGTCGCGTTGGGATCCACCTGCGGACCGCGCACCCGCTCGGGGGTGAACCCGGCGGCCAGTTCGATGAGATCGGTCCCCGCCTCGGACGGGCCGAACGAGAACAGGTTCCGCAGCCCGGGCACCTTGTCCCGCAACTGCGCGGCACGTTCGTCGAAACCGCTCGGGTCGTAGATCAGGGTTTCCACGCCCGCGTCCTCGAGGACGTAGGCGTGATCATCGAGCGAGCCCATGGGATGCAGCGCCATGGCCCGTGACCCGTTCACATTGTTGGCGCCCTGGGCGAAGATCACCTCAGGCCGATTGGCCGAGAGCACCGCCACCGGGGAGCCCACCCCGAGACCGGCCGAAGCCAACGCCTGGGCGAACCGGCTGATCTGATCGCGCACGTCGCGGTAGGTCAGGGTGGCGTCGTCGATATGGACCGCGGTGCGGTCGGCATAACGCTCGAGAGCTTTGCCCAGCAGGTCCACCGCCAGCGGCTCACGGTGCAGCAGGGCGGCGTCTTCGACGTGCGGTTCAGTGTTCATTCGTCTGCCTTTCGGGCCGGCCCGTCCGAGCGGCCCAGTGAAATCGACCGGCGCTCCGGCGCGGCCCCGGGCCGCGGGCACCGCCACATGGCGCCGCGGCCCGGGAACCACCCACGGGGCTCGCAAACCGCAAAAACTATAACACGTTCTACTTTATTTCCGGGGCAAATCCACCGGACCCGGCCGCCCCGGCGAGAGCGGACCGGCACGCCTCCACATAACCGCGCACCAACGGCCGGATATCGTCACGCCGCCAGGCCAGGGCCAGCTCGCTCGGGCTCACCCCGTGGACCGGCCGCACCACCACGCCCTCATGCGCGACCAGCGGCGCGTTCCCCGCCGCCAGCAGTACCACCCCGTCACCGCCGCGCACCGCTTCGTAGGTCTCCTCGGTACTCGATATCTCACCGCCGATGACCGGGGGCCGGCCGCCGCGCTCGTCGATCGCGAGGAAATAGTCCCGCAGCGTCCGGGCCGATTCCGGGAGTGCCAGGAACGGTTCGTCCAGCAGCTCCGGGAATTCCACGACGTCGCAACGGGCGAGGCGATGGGATTCGGGCAGCGCGACCACCCGCGGTTCGCGCGCCACCACCACCCATTCGTACCGCTCGGCGCCGGCCAGCGGCAGCCAGACGAACGCCACATCGGTGGATCCATCGGCCAGCCCGGCGGTCGGATCGAGCCAGCCGATCTGGCGCAGCACTGGTTTGGCGGCCGGATGGGCCGCCGCGAACCGGGCCCGCACCGCCGGGAGCAGACCGCGGCCCGGACTGGTACTGATACCGATGGCCAGCGTGGCCCGTTGCCCCGCCTTGGCGGCTTCCACATCGATGTACGCCGACTCCCACGCTGCCAGCATCTGCCGCGCATGCGGTAGCAGCGCCTCCCCCACCGGAGTGAGCCGGACCGAACGCCCCTCCCGGTCGAACAGCGGCGCGCCCAATTGCTGTTCGAGCGCCCGGATCTGCTTGCTCAGCGCGGGCTGGGAGACGAACAGGCTTTCGGCGGCGCGGGTGAAATTCAACTGCTCGGCGACCGCCGCGAAATAGCGCAGGTCCCGTCCGTGCACATCCATAACCAACGGTTATCACACCAGCTCTTGGACATCATCTCGGCACGAGGCCAAGATCGTTGTCGGACACGAACCGAGGAGAACGCAATGAGTAATCCGAAGATCTGGCTGGTGACCGGGGCGAGCAGCGGCTTCGGCCGCGCGATCACGCAAGCGGCGATCGAGGCCGGCGATACCGTGATCGCGGTGGCGCGCCGCACCGCGGCCCTCGACGATCTCGTCGCCGCCCATCCCGACCAGGTGGAAGCACTGGCGCTCGACGTCACCGATACCGAGCGCATCGAGACAGTGGTCGCCGATATCGTCGCCCGCTACGGCCGGATCGACGTACTGGTGAACAACGCGGGCCGCACCCAGGTGGGCGCGGTCGAGGAAACCACCGACCGCGAACTGCGCGACCTGTTCGACCTGCACTTCTTCGGACCGGCCGCCCTCACCCGCGCGGTACTACCGCATATGCGCGCCCGGCGCTCCGGCGCGATCGTCATGATGAGCAGCGTCGGCGGGCAGCTGTCGTTCGCGGGCTTCTCCGCCTACAGCGCCACCAAATTCGCGCTGGAGGGTTTCGCCGAGGCACTGACCGAGGAGGTCGCGCCGTTCGGGATCGATGTGCTGGTCGTGGAACCGGGTGCGTTCCGCACCGGACTCTTCGGGCCCGGAGCCGCCTATTTCAGCGCCGAGAACGAGGTCTACGCCGAGACGGCGGGCGCCACGCGGCGCATGGTCGAGACCGGCGACGGCGCCCAGCCCGGCGACCCCGCCAAGGCGGCCGCCGCCATCCGGGCCGCACTGGACGCCGAACGCACACCCCTGCGCCTCCCGCTGGGCGAGGACGCCGTGGACGGGATACTGGATCATCTCGACGCGGTCCGTGCCGAGATCACGGAATGGGAAAAGGTCACCAGGGCCACGGCTTTCGATTGAGCCGCCGCCCGAGTGCACGGCCGGCGGACCGGGGCGGGTGTTCCCGCGCCACCGGTCCGCCACCGATCGGGTACGGCTCGTGCGGCGGGACCCGCCCCGGATCCGCTGGCGGGGGCCGAATTCCGCTCGACGCCCACGGGATCAGTCCCGCGTGACCGCCCCGTCCACCCGCCGCCAGATCCCGAGCGGGTTGTCCGCCCGGATCTCGTCGGCGAGCAGTTCCTCCGGCACGTTCTGGTAGCTCACCGGCCGCAGGAAACGTTCGATGGCCAGGGTTCCCACCGAGGTGGTGGCCGGGGCGGTGGTCGCCGGGAAGGGACCGCCGTGCACCACCGCGTGCCCGACCTCGACACCGGTGGGCCAGCCGTCGAAGAGCACCCGCCCCGCGATCAGCTCCAATTCCCCGAGCAGCGGCCGGGCGATCTCCCGATCGGCGGCGGTCGCGTGCACGGTGGCTGTGAGCTGGCCTTCCAGCTCCCCGGCCAGTGCCAGCAGTTCCGCGGTATCGGCGGCGCGCACGATGATCGAACTCGGCCCGAACACCTCGTCCTGGAGTGCGCGGTCGGCCCGGAAACGTGCTGCGGTAGTGACGAACAGATGCGGGTCACCCGAACAACTGGTCGTGCCCGCGATTCCGGTGGCGGCCAGCCGCACCCCCTCGGTGCCGGCCAGGCGCTCGATACCGGCGGCGAACGACGACGCGATCCCTTTGTTCAGCATGGGCGCACCGGCGGCCGCGCCGATCGCCTCGGTGGCCGCGGCCACGAATTCGTCGGCGCCGGGTCCGTCGGCCAGGAAAACCAGGCCCGGGCTGGTGCACAGCTGCCCGACGCCGGTGGTCAGCGAGGCGACGAATTCCGCGCCCAGGCTCGCGCCGCGTTCGGCCAGCGCGTCCGGCAGTACGAAGACCGGGTTCACGCTGGACATTTCGGCGTATACCGGGATCGGTACCGGCCGGGCCGCGGCGGCCGCGGCCAGTGCCAGGCCGGCCTGCCGGGATCCGGTGAAGCCCACCGCGCGGATATGCCGATCCCGGACCAGCGCGAGGCCGGTTTCCACGCCGCCGTGCACCAGCGCGAAGGTCCCCTCGGGCAGACCGTGCGCCCGGACCGCCGCGAGCACGGCGCGGGCAACCAGTTCGGAGGTGCCCGGATGCGACGGATGCGCTTTGACGACCACCGGTGCGCCCGCCGCCAGCGCCGAGGCGGTGTCACCGCCCGCCACGGAGAAGGCCAGTGGGAAGTTGCTCGCGGCGAATACCGCCACCGGTCCCACCGGGACCCGGCGCTGGCGCAGATCGGGTTTCGGCAGCGGCGTCCGCGCCGGGTCGGGCCGGTCGAGCCGGGCGCCGGTCCAGCTGCCCTCCCGCACCACCTCGGCGAACAGTCGCAACTGCCCGGTGGTGCGGCCGATCTCCCCGCGGATACGCGCCTCGGGCAGGCCGGATTCGGCGATGGCCCGCTGCGCCAGGGCCTCCCCCAGGTTCTCGATCTCCGTGGCGATGCCGTCCAGGAACGCCGCGCGCCGGGCGAAGTCGGTGGCCCGGTATTCCGCGAAGGCGGCCCAGGCCGCCGCCCCGGCCCGCGCGATGGTGGCGGCGTCGGCTTCGCGGAACTCCGGTTCGAGCGTGGCGCCGGTCGCCGGATTCACCGCGCGGAAAGCCCCCGTGGTACCGGGGACCTCGGTGCCGCCGAGCAGGTTCGCGCCGGTGAGGCGTTCGGTTTCGGTACTGGTCATCGGCTCACCTTCTTCACGAGGTCGGCCAGTTCGGCGAGTTCGGTCTCGTCGAGATCGGTCAGCGGGCTGCGCACCGGACCGGCCGGTCGGCCGATGACCTTCATACCCGCCTTGACGATGCTCACCGCGTAGCCGGGTTTGCGATTACGCAGGTCGCAGTACGGGATCACGAATTCGTTCAACGCATTCACCACGAAGGCATTGTCGCCGCGGCGCAGGGCCCGGTAGAAGTCGGTCGCGAATTCCGGGAGGAAGTTGTAGATCGCCGAGGAGTAGGTGGTCACGCCCAGCGCCAGGTAGGGCAGGGCGAACATCTCCGCGGTGGGCAGGCCGCCGACGTAGATGAGCCGGTCGCCGACCCCGGCGTAGATGCGGGTCATCTGTTCGATATTGCCGATACCGTCCTTGAACCCGATCAGATTGGGGCAGCGGTCGGCCAGTTCGGCGACGGCGGATTCGGAGTAGGCGGCGTTGGCCCGCGAGTAGATCACGACGCCCAGATCGGTGGCCGCGCAGACCTGCCGCACATGGTCGACCAGGCCCTGCTGACTCGCCTCGGTGAGGTAGGGCGGCAGCAGCAGAATGCCGCTCGCACCGGCGCGCTCCGCGGCGCGCGCCATTTCGACCGCGGTCGCGGTGCCGTATCCGGCGGGAGCGATGACCGGCAGGCCGTCCGGCGCCTCCTGTACCGCGGCGGTGACCACCTGTTCGACCTCGGCCGGGGTGAGGGAGAAGAATTCGCCGGTGCCGCCCGCGGCGAACAGCCCGGACGCGTCGTACTGACCGAGCCAGGCGATGTTGTCCCGGTAGGCGGCTTCGTCGAACGAGCCGTCGGCGCGCAGATGCGTGACCGGGAAGGACAGAAGGCCGGAGCCCAGCTTCCGGGCGATTTCCTGGGGAGGGGCTGTGGTCATGGCTGTGCGCTCCTGTTCGAGGGTGACCTTCTGCCCTCACCCTAGGAAGCCCTATGATTCACGTCCAACACTGATTACATATCTATCAATACAAGGTCGGTATCGAATGTTCACCTTCGTCCAACTCACCCATTTCGTCGCCGTGGCCGAGGAGTTGCATTTCGGGCGGGCGGCGCAACGCCTGCGGATGACGCAGCCGCCGTTGAGCCGGCAGATCCAGCTTCTGGAGAAGGAGGTCGGCGCGGAACTGTTCGACCGCTCCAACCGCTCGGTGAAGCTCACTCGCGCCGGTCGCGCCTTCCTGCTCGATGCCCGTCGGCTGCTCCAGCAGGCCGAGCGGGCCACCCTCGCGGTGCGCCGGGTCTCGGCCGGAACCGGGGGAGTCCTGCGACTGGGATTCACCGGGGCGAGCGTGCACTCCGGGTTGCCCCGAGTACTCGCCGCGGCACGGACGGCACTACCCGATGTCGATGTGGAGTTACGTGAGATGGTGACCATGGACCAGGTGGAGGCGCTCTCGGAAGGGGCGCTCGATCTGGGTATGGTCCGGCCGCCGATCACCCGGCCGGACCTGACCACCCGCACCCTCGTGCGCGAGGGGCTGATCGCGGCCCTGCCCGCGGATCACGCACTGGCGGCCGAGGCGGGACCGATCCCGGTGACCGCGCTGCACGGCGTGGAGATGGTGATGCACGCGCCGGTCGAGGCGCGGTACTTCCACGACCTGATCACCACCGTGCTGCACGCGGCGGCCGTGATCCCGGTGATCACCCAGTACATGACCCAGATCCACAGCATCCTGGCGTTGGTGAATCTGGGCTGGGGCGTGGCGCTGGTGCCGGAATCGGCCACCGGTATGCGGTTCGACCACGTGGTCTATCGCCCGCTGGAGGGGGTGCCGGCCCAGGTGGAGCTGGATCTGGTGTGGCGCCATGGCAACGAGAACCCGGCCTTCACCCGGCTGATGACGGAACTGGAAGGCGCCGACCACGACTCTTTCGCCGGTCCCGATTCCTTTCCTGTATCGATCCATCCCTAATTGGTGTTGGACCGCAATCCCCCGGGCTCTCTACATTCAGTGCCGTACGGCGAGTCGCCCGGACGACCGGAGTCGGTGAACCTCCGCGGCGAGCGCGTCCGCGCCATCCCACCGATACGCGGGAGCCGTGCCCGGTCGCGGAACCGGCGAGCACCCCGCCGCACTCGCCGTGAGCCGGCGCGCATTCGCCGCCCGCGATGAGGGCGGGCGGCGAAACCGTGCCTTCGATTCCGAGCCACAATTCCCACGGCGACCCGCGATCGAATCCGCCCTCGCGGGCTACGCCGCTTCCCGAGAAGGCCGCCGCGGTGCGCCCGAGGCGAACGGTCCGTCGCCACCCACTCCATCGGCGATCCGGCCGCCCGGTTCGGCCTCGCCACTCATGTCCCCCGCCACCGGGAGAGCGTCGGCCTGCTCACCCCCGCCGCCGGAGTCAGCGGTCGCCGCCGGTCAGGCGCGGTCGTCTCGGGCCGGAAGGTGAGCACTGCGTCCTTGCGACCTCCAACCGGGATAGTTAGTATCCCTTTTTATGAAAATGGGCGAGGGCGTCGAGTGGAGCCTGCACTGCTGTGTCACGCTGACCTGGCTCGACGACCGATGGCCGGTACCGATCGCCCGGCTGGCCGCCTGGTTCGACCTACCGGTGGAGTACCTGAAGAAACGGCTGCAGGCGCTGGTGCGCGCCGGGATTCTCACCTCAACCCCGGGCGTACGCGGCGGTTTCGGCCTGGCCCGGCCACCGGAACGGATCACCCTGCTCGATGTGGTCACCGCCGTCGAAGGCGGGGTGGACCCGTTCCGCTGCACCGAGATCCGGCAGCGCGGCGGCAGCGGGCGCAGCCCGGGTGCGGAGTTCACCCGTCCGTGCGGGATCTCGCAGGCCATGCGCCGCGCGGAACTGGCGTGGCGGCGGGAACTCGCCGCCCAGACCATCGCCGACCTCGCCGCCGAAGCCCCGGCGTCCGCGGCGGAGCGCACCCGGCGCGAATTCACCAACCCCTGATCTCGCGACAGGCCCGGCCCCGCCTACCGGGCGCCGGATCGCCGCGGGTCTCCGATAGAGAAGATTCTCATCCCGATCACCGAAGCCCCAGGAGGATGACATGTCCGGAATCGTCGTGCTGGGTGGCGGTTTCGCCGGAGTGTGGAGCGCCGCGGCCGCGGTCCGGCTCGCCCGCGCGGCGGGACGCGACCTGCCCGTCACCCTGATCGACCCCGGCGACGATCTGGTGATCCGGCCACGCCTCTACCAGCCCGAACCCGACCGCATGCGGGTATCACTGGACCGGATCCTCGGACCGGTCGGGGTACGCCGGATCGCCGGCACCGCGACCGCGGTACATACCGCGCATCGGACCGTGATCGTTGTCGGACGAGACGGCGAGACGCAAGAGATCCCGTGGGAGCGCCTGATCATCGCCACCGGGAGCCGGCTCGTACGTCCCGGCCTGCCGGGTGCCGCGCTGCTCCACAATGTGGATACCCTCCCGGCCGCCGCGGCGCTGGACGCCCATCTGCGCCGGCTCCCGGAGCTGCCGTCCGGCGCGGGGCGCTTCACCGCCGTGGTCGTCGGCGCGGGCTTCACCGGGCTCGAGACAGCGACCGAACTGGTGGACCGGCTCGGCGCGCTCGCCGCGCACGAGCAGGTCCGCGTCGTTCTGGTGGAGCGGGCCGATACGGTCGGGCCCGAGCTCGGCCCCGGCCCCCGGCCACAGATCCTCGCGGCCCTGGCGACCCTGGGTGTGGAGCAACGCCTGGGCGTGAGTCCGGCCGCGCTGGACGCGGACGGCGTCACTCTGTCCGACGGCACCCGGATAGCGGCCCGCACGGTGGTCTGGACCGCCGGGATGCGGGCGAGCCGGGTCACCGCCGATATCCCTGCCGAGCGCGACGGACTGGGCCGGTTAGCAGTGGACGAGCAGCTCCGGGTTCGCGGGGTTCCCGGCGTGTACGCGGCCGGCGATACCGCGGCGGCACACGCCGAGCCGGGACACCCGGTACTGCAGTGTTGCCAGCACGCGCTGCAACTCGGGAAGTTCGCGGGCCACAACGCCGCCGCCGATCTGTTCGGGCTCCCGGCCGTACCGTTCGCGCCGGCGCCTTACGTCACCTGCCTCGACCTCGGCTCCGCCGGAGCGGTTTTCACCAATGGCTGGGACCGGCGGGTGGCCGCGACAGGCGAGGTCGCCAAAGTACGCAAGCGCAAGGTGAACGAGTGGTGGATCTACCCGCCCACCGACGACCCCGGCGAACTGCTGCGCCAGGCAGACTACCGCTTCTCGGTCCGCGAGATCCCCACCCCATATCTCTGAACCGCCGACCGCCGAGTCCCGGCACGCCGGTGGCCGCGGTTCGGCGTCGCGGGAGTTGTTCGAGCCGGGCTACGACTTGCGCGCCTGCGCCTCGGTCGCACTTACGACTCCGCGCAGACCTGGATTCCGACCCCGGGTCACCGATCGAGCGCTGGTGCTCAGGTGGCCGGCACCAGCTGTTTCTCGGCCGCGGTCGCGGTGGGCAGATGCGACCGGGAGTACCGGGCGATCACCGCGGTCCCCGACAGCGCCACCAGCACCAGCCCGCCGAGCAGCACCGGGTAATCGGCCGCCGGGCTGAGCAGGCTCAGCAGTGAGGGCAGCAGGAAGCCCAGATAGGCCAGGGCGTAGTAGGCCCCGGTGAGCGCGGCCAGTTCCTCCGGTGCGGCCAGCCGCTGCACTTCCAGCAAGCCGGAGACCAGCGCGATCCCGTACGCGCACCCGAGGGCGAGCGCGGCGACCAGGGCCAGGACGGGCGAGCGGACCATCGCGGCCGGCGCGCTGATCACCAGCCCGGCCGACATGACCGACATGGCCACCACCACCGCCCGCGCACTGGTGGCGCGGTCCAGCCGTTTGGCCAGCGGCTGGACCAGCACGCCGACCGTGAGCGTGGCGACGGTGACGGTGGTCGAATAGAGCAGACCCCAGTGCCCGACACGGTCGCCGACGAGCTGCGGCATCACCGCGTAGGCCACTCCGGCAGAGCCGAAGATCCACGGCGCCATCGGCACGACCACCCGCCGGAACCGCGGATGCCGCAGACCGGTGAATCGCCCGGGCGCACCCGTCCCGGCCGGCAGCGTCTCCGGCGCCCGCCGCACCGCGGGCAGTACCGCGGCGGCGAGCAAGGCGTGCACCACATAGGGCAGCACCATCGGCGCCGGACCCCACTGGGCCAGCACTCCCGCGACGCCCGCGCCGAAGCCGAAACCCAGCGTCAGCCAGAGCGCGGCCCGCCGGGCACCGGCCGCCGGACCGTACCCGGCCCGGACGGCGAGTTCGGTCGTCCAGGTGGTACCCACCGCCATGGCCACGGCCACCCCGAAACCGGTGATCAACCGGCCGAGCACGAGCCAGCCGACACCGAACGCCCCGCCCGCCAGCAGGGGACTGGCCACCAGGGAGGCCACCACCCCCGCGACCGCCACCGGGCGCCGCCCGAACCGTGCGGAGAGCCCGCCGCTGAGCAGCAGGCCCGGCACCAGACCGAGGACATAGGCACCGAGCAGTGCGTTCACCAGCAGCGCGGAGTAACCGTGGTCCCGGTACATCACCAGCAACGGCGTGAACTGGTTACCGCCCCAGGCGCAGACGAAGATCGCCGCCACCGCCGCGTGCCACGAACCCTGTCTCATCGCCGGTGGGTCCCGTCCAGATGCGCGCGCAGAGCGGTGGTGAAGGCGGCCTCGTCACCCGATTCGATGATGGCGACCAGTTCGCCGTGCTGTCGCAGGACGACGGGTATGAGATCGGGCACCGGGCCGAGCGCGGCCACATTCATCCGGCGCTGCCGGTCGGCCAGCCCTGTGTAGAAGCGGATCAGCAGGGCGTTACCGCCCGCCGCGACCAGGGTGCGGTGGAAGAGTTCGTCCGCCTCGGCGAAGGCATCGATGTCACCGGCTTCGGCGTACCGGCGCTGGACCTCGAGCGCGTCGCGCAGCCGGTCGGCGGCGGCGGGAACCCGCTCGGGCGTGCGGAGCAGGCGCCGCAACGCCGCGGTTTCGACGGCTTCGCGGGCGTCCAGCACGTCCTCGGCCTCGCCCGGCGGGACCGGTGCGACGATGGCGCCGCGTTTGGGCACCAGGGTCAGCAGTTCCTCGGCCTGTAACCGCACGAAGGCCTCCCGGACCGGGGTCCGGCTCAACCCCAGCCGACTCGCGATCTCGGTTTCGCTGAAGAGGTGGCCGCCCGGCAGTTCACCGGAAAGGACCAGTTCTTTGGTGAGCAGGTAGGCCCGATCCGCTGCACTCTGCCCGGGCGTTTCGGCCGGGTACGACGATGTCCGCACGCAGCCACTCTAGCTCATAGATACAAGCTTGCATGCAAGCATGCACTCGTCGCCGGCCCCGGGTAACCACCCCACGGCGCGTGGACGTCCCGGCGGTACGGTCGGAACGGAGATCGAACAGACGGCACGACCGCCGACCGGACGAACGGACAACGATGTGAACGAGGCCTTCTATCTGCCCGACCCGGTGGACCCGCAGCGGTTCGTCTCCACCGAGCTCACTCGCGGTCCGTGGTCGCCCGATGCCCAGCACGCCGGACCACCCTCCGCGTTGCTCGGCCATGTGATCGAACGATGCGAACCCCGGCCCGGCTTCCAGGTGGGCCGCGTCGCCGTGGAGATCCTCGGACCTGTCCCCCTGACCCCGCTCACCGCGCAGGCCCACCTCGTACGCCCGGGACGCAGCGTGGAGCTGATCGAAGCGACCCTGGCCACCGACCGTGGTCCGGTGATGCGGGCCACCGCGTGGCGCTTCAAACTCGCCGACCCCGGACTCGAGATCCCCGAACACCTCTTACCGACGGGAGCCCGTCCCGGCCCCGATCAGACGCCCGACCCCGAACCGTTCCCCTCCACCCAGCCCGTGGGATTCCACACCGGTATCGAATACCGCTACGTCACCGGCTCGTTCAGCGAACCCGGCCCCGCGGTGTGCTGGATCCGGCTGAAGTACCCGATCGTCGCCGGGACCACGCCGAGCCCACTGGAACGCACCCTCGCCGCCGCGGATTCCGGAAACGGTGTCAGCGCGGTCCTCGATTGGGAGCGCTATCTATTCATCAACACCGATCTGACCGTCAGCCTGCACCGCCAACCGGCCGGCGAATGGGTCTGCCTCGATGCCGTCACCCATCCGCAGCCGCACGGCATCGGCTTGGCCGAGTCCGCGCTGTTCGACGAGTCGGGCCCGCTGGGCCGCAGCACCCAGACCTTGTTCCTCGGCCCGCGCTGACGGAATCGCCCACGACGAGCCCTCCGCCCACCGGCTACTCGCCGGGTGCGCCGGCCGGCGCGGATGCGACTCCGGCCCGGCCGCCCGTCCGGCCGCCGAACTGCGAGCGCACTGCCGCGTTCACCCGGTCGGTGTCACCGGTCGCGAGCAGATCGATGAGCGCGCCGCGCAATACCGCAAGCGCCCGGGTGCGCTCGGCACGGCCTTCCGAAGTGTCCCGTACGCGCGGGGGCTGAGCCGCGGACAGCACCTCCAGCCAGTCCTCGACGGTTTCCCGGGCGAAGTCGGCCCACGGCCCCGCCGGTTCGACCAGCGAACGGACGTAGCCCTCCAGCCATAGGGTGAGCAGGGAGCGCCGAGACGGTTCGGCCAGCCAGCCCCACAGCACGGCGACGACCTGCGGCAGCCGATCTTCCGTTTCCCCGGTCGCGGAAGCGTGCACTGCGGACAGCTGGGCCAGTTCCTCGGCCCGGGCCCGGGCGAGCAGCGCGCGTACCAGACCGTCCTTGCTGCCGAACAGGTAGAGCAGCACGCGCGGGCTGGTCCCGATGGCCGCCGCCAGCGGTCGCAACGACATCTCTCCCAGGCCGTGGGCCAGCACGTACCGATAGGCCGCTTCGAGCAGTTCGGTCTGCCGCGCCGAGGGGGTTGCGCCCGAGTCCACCATGCGTGCATTCTGACACCACTGAAACAGTCGTTTCAGTTGGGGGCATCCGCTATCGCATCAGGAGGAGCAGTCATGACCGCAACAGACGTCGAACCGGCGCGCGACCTCGCAATCCGCGCATTGGGGCAGCCGGGCGATCTGGGCTGGGTGGTACAGGCCCACGGCGAGCTCTACGCCGCCGAATTCGGCTGGGACATCTCCTTCGAAGCCCTCGTGGCCGAGATAATCGCCGGTTACGCGACCGCCCACGATCCCGCCCGGGAGGCGGGCTGGATCGCGACCCTCGACGGCGAACGAGTGGGATGTGTGCTCTGCACCCGCGGCGACACCGACGACACCGCCAAACTGCGCATTCTGCTGGTCCATCCGAAAGCGCGCGGCCACGGCCTGGGCAACCGGCTGGTCGCGACCTGCCTGGACTTCGCGCGCGCCGGCGGTTACCACCGGATCACGCTCTGGACGAACAGCGTGCTCTCCTCGGCCCGCCGGATCTACCTGGCGGCCGGGTTCGAGCTCGACGACGAACACCACCATCACAGCTTCGGCCGGGAGTTGCTGGGCCAGAACTGGTCCCGGCAGCTGTAGGGGTCGGCGCATCGGCCCCGCCCGCTCTCGGGCGGCGCCGGGGACGCCGCACCGAGCGCATCGCGACGAATGCACAGCCATCGGCGCAGCTCCGCCCGCTACGGACTCAGCTGCTATCCCGCTCCCCCGGGCACGCGCGGGGTGAGCGCGACAACCGGTACCACCCGGCCCGCGGTGCGCTCGTACTCGGCCAGCGCGGGCAGGATCGCGACCATCGCGAGGTGCAGGCGATCGCGTTCGGGTCCGGTCTCGATCACCTCGGCATCGGCCTGGAAGAGTTCGGCGCCCACCTGCACGGTCACCGTCGGATTCGCGCGCAGATTGTGATACCAGGCCGGATTCCGGGGCGACCCGGCATTGGAAGCGACGATCACCAGCCGGTCGCCGTCCCGCAGATACATCACCGGTTTCGTATGCGGCAGGCCGGATTTCGCGCCGATGGTGGTGAGCAGGAGCAGATCGTAGCCCGCGAAGGGCCCACCGACGTGCCCCTCGCCGGCCCGGAATTCCTCGATGACCTCGTCGTCCCAAGCGGCCATGTGCACGTCCTCCGCGTCCGAACCGCACCCCGCCGATCAGCGGTGCGCATACACCGGGGCGGGGATCGGTTTGCCCAGCACCCGATTCAACCAGAATGCCCCGCGCATCCCGTGAAAAACAGCCATGACGAGTGCCCCGATACTCAGCGCCACGAATCCGGGCCACGGGTACGCCCCGAGATCGGCCGCGTATCCGAGCAGTGCGGCCATGACGAGGCCGAGCACTCCCGCGACCGCGTTGCGCACCGGCGCGTTCCCGGTGACATTCGGGAACTCCTCTCCCATCATTCCTTTCGCGAAGTGCGGGAACGCGTTCGTGCCCAGCACGCCCGCCGCGAAAGCCGTAACCACTGTCGGCCACATCGGCACCACCTCATTCAGTCAACGCTTGTAGTCCGAAGCTAGCAGTCGCCGCAATTTCGGTCAACGGTCGTTGCCTGAATGCAATCGGTCGCGCGCCCGGGTCGCGAGCGTGCGGGACCTAGGCTGGTCGGGTGTCCGAAACCCAGCCGACCCGAGCCGAACAACGGCGGCGCACCCAGGAACGCATTCTGCGGGCGGCCACCCGCCTGTTCGCCGAATCCGGCTACGAGCGCACCACGATCCGCGCCGTCGCAGCCGCCGCGGAGACCGACCCCAGCCTGGTCATGCGGTATTTCGGGTCGAAGGAGGAGTTGTTCGCCCGGGTCGCGGTCCCCGAACCCGACGCCCCGATCAGCGGCACACCGGAACAAGCGGCCGAACAACTACTCGCCGCGCTGGCGGCGAAGATCGACGGCGAACCCGATAACGCGACCCTGGCCGCCATCCGCACCATGCTCACCCATTCGGATACCGCGCAGAGCGTGCGCGCGGCGATGACGGCCCGGCAGCGGCAGGCCGCCGAACACCTCGATCCCGACGACGCGGACCTGCGCGCGGGCTTGATCGGGGCACTCACCATCGGCGTCGTCATCGGCCGCCACCTGCTGCACCTGGATGCCGTATCCGATGCCGCCACCGACCGAATCGTCGAACTGTTGCGTCCGGCCGTCCACGAGATCGCGCACGGCGGCGTGCGCTCCCGCCCCGCGACCGGCTAAGAGATTTCCGGGGTACGCCTGCGATCCGGGCCGTCGGCGCCGCCCGGCCGCGGTATCCGCCGGCCGGAAACCGACGGACCGCCGTGGGATCTCCGGCCGGCTACCACGATTCGATCAGCGGAACTTCGTGCTCCTGCCGCTGCCATTCCGCGCTGAGGCGATCGAGCCGGGCCGCGGTGGCGATACCGCGCACACCCGCGATCCGATCGCCACGGAGTTCCAGGATCACCACGCCTACGACCCGGTCCGCGAGCGTGGCCAGCATTGCCGGGCTGCCGTTGACCACGGCGGCATGGATGGCGGGCGAGCCGCCGGCGAGTCTGCGCTTGGCCGGAGAAGGGGCGAAGCCGGCCCGGATCGCGGCGGCGATCCGCTGCGGGGTGGGGTACCTGATCAGCTTCCCGGCCCACCGCAGCCCGGCGCCGTCGGAGATGCCGGTTGCGTCGTCGGTCAGCAGCTCGACCAGCCGTTCGGTCCGGCCCGAGGACGCGGCAGCGACGAACTCCTCGACGATCCGACGAGCGGACGCCGGGTCGGTATCGGAGGCATGGCCGGCGGCGGTGATCCGGCGCCGGGCCCGATGGGCGTGCTGCTGGCTCCCGGCCTCGGTGATACCGAGGAACTCGGCGATCTCGGCATGGCTGTAGGCGAAGGCCTCGCGCAGCACGTAGACGGCCCGTTCGATCGGTGACAACCGCTCCATGAGCGTCAGCACCGCCAGAGTCACCGATTCGCGCTGCTCGACGGTATCGGCCGGGCCCAGCATCGGGTCGCCGTCGAGGAGAGGTTCGGGCATCCAGGCGCCGACCGCGCGTTCACGCCGCACCCGCGCCGAACGGAGCCGGTCGAGCGCCAGATTGGTGACGATCTTGGTCAGCCATGCCTCGGGCACGTCGATGTACTCCCGGTCGGCGGCCTGCCACCGCAGAAAGGCGTCCTGCACGGTGTCCTCGGCGTCGGCGGCCGAGCCGAGCAGCCGATAGGCGAGCGAGGCCAGCCGGTTGCGGCTGGCCTCGAATCGCGCCACGGTGGCAGTGTCCACGGGCAGGACTCTATCCGGCGACCAGAGCGGCCGAGGGCACTCCCGTGGTCGCCGCACGGTACCGGTGACTCCGCTTGCCGAAGGTCGGGTGGCTGATGGCCCAGCCGCTGGTCGCCACGATCGCCGCCTTGACCAGGGCCGCCGGCCGGCCGCGCAATGCCCCGGACTTCGCGCCGGCGTCACCGTCGACCAGCTGGAAGATCCCGTCCTTGCGGCCGAGGCCGATGTGGTTGCCGACATAGGTCAGCGCGGTCGTCTCGACCTTGCGCCCGGTCCGGTCCCCGATGATCGCGGCCGTCGCCTGCATACCGGTGAATCCCGCCGAAGCGCACGACATCGGCAACGGCCGGCCGTTGTCACCGATGACGAAGGCGCTGTCACCGGCCACGTAGACATCGGGGTGCGAGACCGAACGCATCTGACGGTCGACTCTGATCTGTCCGCCTGCCACCACTTCGAGGCCGCTGGCGGCGGCAATCGGATGGACGGCGAAACCGGCGGTCCACACGGTCGCGTCGGATGCGAAAACGGTGCCGTCGGCGGCAACCGCTGCCGACGCCTCGACGCGTTCGATGGTGGTGTGCTGGTGGATCGTGATACCGAACCGGTCGAAGGCGCGCAGCAGGTGACGGCGAGCCTTCGGCCCCAGCCACCCACCCGGCTCGCCGCCGGTGACGAGATCGACCCGCAGTCCCGGCCGGGCTTCGGCGATCTCGGTGGCGGTCTCGATCGCGGTCAGATTGCCACCGACCACCAGAACCTTCCCGCCCTCGCCCAATTCGTCCAAGCGGGTACGCAGGCGCAGCGCGGCCGGCCGCGTGGCCACGTGGAAAGCGTGTTCGGCGACACCCGCGACGCCGTGCTCGGCGGCGGTGCTACCGAGTGCGTACAGGAGAGTGTCGTAGGCGAGCCGGTCGGCGCCCGCGGCGTCGGCGACTGTGACGTTCCGGCGCTCGGCATCGACGCCGGTCACCCGCGCTGTTCGCAGCCGGATACCGGTGCCCGCGAACACCTGCGACAGCGGCCGGTGTGGAAGGTCCCGACCGGCCGCGAGCTGATGCAGGCGCAGCCGCTCCACGAAATCGGGTTCGGCGTTGACGACGGTGATCTCGAAATCGTCGGAGTGGAGTTGGCGGGCCAGGTATCCGGCGGAGAAGGCTCCGGCGTATCCGGCCCCGAGGACGACGATGCGGTGCGGCATGGTTCGCTCCTGTCTGGTTCGCGTGCTTCCTGAACGAGACAGCGTGCGAATTCCTGACAGCATCGATCAGTGATGTGGGTCACCTACCGGGCCGCGCCGGCTACACGGACGGCCCCGGTCGAAGACCGGGGCCGTCACTCTTCCGGTTCGCCGCGGCGGACTCCGCCACTCGAACCGCCGCGGAACGCTCAGGCGGGCTGCTGTTCGGCCTTCTGCTCGGCCAGCATGGTGAGCGCGATATCTACGATCATGTCCTCCTGACCGCCCACCAGCCGACGCCGGCCGGCCTCCATCAGCAGGGTCCGGACATCGATCCCGTACCGCTCACTTGCCGCCTCGGCATGCCGCAGGAAGCTCGAGTACACCCCGGCGTAGCCGAGAGTGAGGGTTTCCCGGTCCACCCGCACCGGGCGGTCCTGCAGCGGCCGGACCAGGTCGTCGGCGGCGTCCTGCAACGCGAAGACATCGCAGCCGTGCTTCCAGCCCAGCACATCGGCGACCGCCACGAACGCTTCGATCGGAGTGTTGCCCGCACCCGCACCGTGACCGGCCAGCGAGGCGTCGACCCGGGTGACCCCGTTCTCCACGGCCACCACCGAATTCGCCACCGACAGCGACAGGTTCTCATGGGCGTGGATACCGAGTTCGGTCGCCGGGTCGAGGACATCGCGGTAGGCCAGGATGCGGTCACGCACACCGTTCATGGTGAGGCGGCCACCGGAATCGGTGACATAGACGCAGTGCGCGCCATAGCTCTCCATGAGCTTGGCCTGCGCGGCCAACTGCGCCGGTTCGGCCATATGGCTCATCATCAGGAATCCGGAGACGTCCATCCCGATCTCCCGGGCGGTGGCGATGTGCTGGGCGGCGACATCGGCCTCCGTGCAATGGGTGGCCACCCGCACCGAGCGCACACCCAGGCCCCAGGCCCGCCGCAGATCCTCGGCGGTTCCGACACCGGGCAGCAGCAGGCTGGTCAGCCGCGCGTTCTTCAGGTTCGCGGCGGCGGCCTCGAGCCAGGTCCAGTCGCTGTGCGACCCGGGTCCGTAGTTCACCGAACCGCCGGCCAGACCGTCCCCGTGCGCGACCTCGATGGCGTCGACACCGGCGGCGTCGAGCGCGGCCACGATCTTGCCGACGTTCTCCGGGGTGATCCGGTGCCGGATGGCGTGCATACCGTCGCGCAGGGTCACGTCCTGGACGAAAACGGTCGGCACGGCGTCGGGCTCGCTCATCGGGCACCTTCTTTCTGCTGGGTGTTCTGCGCGATCCGCTCGGCGACCTGCAGTCCGGCCGAGGTCATGATGTCGAGGTTGCCGGCGTAGGCGGGCAGGTAGTGGGCCGCGCCCTCGACCTCGAGGAACACCGACACCCGATGGGTCGGGAACGAGTCGTTGTCCTTGGCGAGCAGGGTGTGCACCGGCTGGTCCGAGGGGATCGCGTCGATCTGCACCTCCTGCTTGAGCCGGTAGCCGGGCACGTAGGCCGCCACATCGTCGACCATCTTCGCCACCGAGGCCTTGATCTGCTCGTGCGAATCGGCGTCGGGGGCGGTCACCAGGCAGAAGACCGTATCGCGCATGATCAGCGGCGGTTCGGCCGGATTCAGGATGATCACCGCTTTGCCGCGTTCCGCGCCGCCCACGGTTTCGATGGCGTGCGCGGTGGTCTCGGTGAACTCGTCGATATTGGCGCGGGTGCCCGGCCCGGCGGATTTCGAGGCGATGGAGGCCACGATCTCGGCGTAGGCCACCGGCACCACCCGGGAGACCGCGGCCACGATCGGGATGGTCGCCTGACCACCACAGGTCACCATGTTCACGTTCGGCGCGTCGAGGTGTTCTTCGAGGTTCACCGGCGGCACCACGAACGGCCCGATGGCGGCGGGGGTCAGATCGATGAGGCGTTTACCCAGCGGCGCGAGCCGTTCGTGGTTCTGCTTGTGCGCCTTGGCCGAGGTGGCGTCGAAGACGATCTCGATCTCGTCGAAGTTCGGCAGCGCGATCAGGCCCTCCACCCCTTCGTGAGTGGTGGGCACCTTCAACCGGGCGGCCCGGGCGAGCCCGTCGGACTCCGGGTCGATACCGACCATGGCGCCCATTTCCAGGAACCGGGAATGGCGCAGCACTTTGATCATCAGGTCGGTGCCGATATTGCCCGATCCGATGATCGCGACCTTGGTGCGCGTGTTGTTGTCACTCACTGGGAGACCTCCGAAGCGGTGGTGAACGAAGCCGTGACCGTCCCGAGGCCGGAGATGGCGGCGGTGACGGTGGCGCCCGGGTGCAGCGGCCGCATCGGACCGAGCGCGCCGGAGAGGATCACCTGTCCCGCCCGCAGCGGCTCACCGAAGGTGCGGGCCTGCTGCGCGAGCCAGGACAGGGCGTTGAGCGGGTCGCCGAGGCAGGCGGCGCCGTTACCGGTGGACACTTCTTCCCCGTCGATGCGCATGCTCATGGCGACGTCGACCGGCTCGAAGTCGTCCAGGGTCCGGCGCTCGGTGCCGAGTACGTAGAGACCGCTCGAGGCATTGTCGGCGACGGTGTCGGCGAAGGAGATGTTCCAGTCGGTGATGCGGCTGTCCACGATCTCCAGCGCGGCCACCGCCTCGGCCACCGCCGCGCGGCACTGGTCGATATCGAGCGGCCCCTCGGCGAGGTCTTCGCCCAGGATGAACGCGATCTCGGCCTCGGCCCGCGGCTGCAGGAGCCGGTCGATCGGGATCACATCACCGTCCGAGTACGCCATATCGGAGAACAGGACACCGAAATCGGGCTGGTCCACACCCAACTGCTGCTGCACGGCCTGCGAGGTGGCGCCGATCTTGCGGCCGACCACCGTGACCTCCGGGGAGACCCGGGCGGCATTGAACCGCTCCTGGATCCGGTAGGCGGTGGCGACATCGTCCGGGCTTATCAACCCGTCCCGCAGCGGGGCACAGGTCCGGCGCGTCTCCGCGGCGGTGATCAGGCGAAGCGCTGCACGGGCGACGATCGACTCGTCGACACCGGGCCCGCTGTCGCTGATGCTGTCGACAGTGGTGGCCACCACGACCTCCGTTCTCCTCTTCGTCGGGGTCTGCTCAGTGCACACCCTCGGAGCGGCTCTGAACAGTAATGTGGTCCACTGACTGGACCAGCCTCACCAGAAGGGCCGCCATGCCGGATCACCACCTCGACCAGCGTTCCGTCCTGGGCCGGGCACTGCTGATCCTGGAGGCGTTCGGGGTGGAGGATCAGGCCGTCGGACTATCCGAACTGACCCGCCGCACCGGGCTGCCGAAGGCCACCGTGCACCGGATGTGCCGAGACCTGGTGACCGCGCGCCTGCTGAATTCGTCATCCGAGGGTTACCGGCTCGGGCGCGGACTGTTCGAACTGGGCATGCGAGCGGCCACCGAGCGCACGCTGCTCGAGGTCGCCGTCCCGTTCCTCCAGGACCTGTTCGCCCGAACCCGCGAAACCGTGCACTTCGGCGTGCGCGACGGCGACGAGGTCGTCTACATCAGCAAGATCGGCGGCCACCGGCAGGCCCGCGCCCCGTCCCGGATCGGCGGGCGGATGCCGCTGTACTGCACCGCGATCGGCAAGGCGCTGCTCGCCCACTCCGGCCCCGAGACCATCGACCGAATCCTCGCCGGACCGCTGACCCGACGCACTCCGCGCACCGTGGTCGCACCCGGCCTGCTGCGGGTACAGCTCGCGCAGATCGCCGAACGCGGCGTGGCCTTCGAGCACGAGGAGTCCGCACCCGGCATCGTCTGCGTGGCGGCCCCCGTGCTCAGCTCCGACGATCGGCCGCTGGCGGCGATCTCGGTGACCGGTCCGGTCACCCGGTTCCACCCCGAAGCCCATGCGGCATCGGTGCAGGCCGCCGCCGCGGGGGTGGCGTCCATCCTCGCCCGGCGGGCGCAGTACCAGCCGTGAACGCGGCACGCTGTCACCTACAGCGGCCGAACACCAACGCGTTACGTGGGGTCACCGCCCGGTTTCACCGCGAGAACCTGCACTGTCGCACTGGGACCGTGGTGGAACGCCCCCTCGGCGATATCGCGGTCGACCTCTCGGCAGTGCTCCAGCCGTAGCCCGGTCAGATCGCGGCGGAACTCCTCCGGCGTCGGCATCCCGTCCGCGACCGGCGGCCCTCCGACCCCGGGCCGGTCCAGGTGGCGTGGCGTATAGGCCTCGAGCACGAATACACCGCCCGGCCGCAGCGCCCGCACACACGCCGCGTGCACTCCGGGCCGCAGCGCCGACGGCAGATGCCCCCAGATGGAGACGATCCCCGACCACTGCGCTTCGCCCATATCGAACTCGGTGATATCGGCGACCACGGTCGCTATCTCCACCCCATGTCGCGCGGCCAGGTCCCGGGCGTTCGCCAGCCCCACTTCCGAGAGGTCCACAGCGGTCACGGAGTATCCGCGACCGGCCAGGTACACCGCGTTGCGCCCTTCCCCCTCTGCCAGACACAACACCGGTCCGCCCGGTATCCGATCGGCCACTTCCCGCAGATAGTCGTTGGGTTCGGTGCCGTAGGAGGTGAACGGCTGCGCATACCGCTCGTTCCACATCTCGGCCGCACCGGGCATCGTCATCGTCGCTCCTGGGTCTCGTGCTTGACGTCCGAACCCAGACTGCAAGTTAATGTGAACATGAAGTCAACCCCCGACGCCGTGGAGTCGATACCCGAACGGCCCGACGCCACCTACTCCATCGGCGAACTGGCCGCCCGGTTCGGCCTCGCCACCCATGTCCTGCGCCACTGGGAGAGCGTCGGCCTGCTCACCCCCGCCACCAGAGTCAGCGGTCGCCGCCGCTACACGCAGTCACATTTCGCCCGGGTGGCGTTGATCCTGCACAGCAAGCAGGTCGGCCTGGGCCTGGTCCGCACCCGAGAACTGCTCGACGCCTGCGACGGCCCCGGCCGGCGCCGCGTCCTGCGATCCCATCTGGACGAACTCGACGCACAGCTCACCAGAATCCAGACCTCGAAGAACCTGATCAACCACGTACTCACTTGCCGTTACGAGGATTTCACCGAATGCCCGCGTTTCCGGGCCGAGATCGCCGCGGCCGCCGGGATCGACCACGGATAGCGGAGCGTCGGATTGCGAGCGGCGGCCTACCACGCATACGCACGATCCTCGCCGACAGCAATCCCTCAGCATAGCTATTGGCTATGCTGAGGACAGGCCGAGAGCGGAGGTGACATGTCGACTCGCGTGTGGACCCGTTGGTTGTTCCTGCACGGCCTGGCACGGGCGTATCTGCGTGTGTCGGCGCGCCGGGGCGACCCCCTCGCACAGATCGCTTTCGGCCAGGACCGTTTGCTCGGCGCGTCGCCGTTCATCGAGGAGATCCGACGGCGGGGCCGTCTGCCCATGCTGTCGGGAGCGTACGTCACCACAGACTACGAACTGTGTCGTCTCATCCTACGAGACAAGCGCTTCGGCACGATCACGCCCGACCATCCCGCCATTCCGAAGCCGGTCCGCTGGGTGCTCGCCAAGACAGATCAGGAACTCCCCAACCTCACAGAACCACCCTCGATGCTGGCGACCGATCCGCCGGACCACACCCGGTACCGACGCCTGGTCGGGCACGCGTTCAGTCCGGGGGCGATCGGCAAACTGGAGCAACGGACCGTTGAAGTAACCGATGACCTGATCGAGCGCTTGGCCTCGAAACCGCGCCCCGATCTGGTCGAGGACTTCGCCACACAGGTGCCCGTCGCGATCATCGCCGGGATCCTCGGACTTCCCCCCGAGATGCATTCGACCATGCTGAAGTGGGGCCTCAACAGCGCGCCGCTGGTGGACCGAGCCCTGCCCTGGACCATGTATCGCCAGGCCACCAAGGAACTGGCGGAGGTCAAGCAGTACTTCGAACAGCGCATCGACCGGCTCGACGCCGAACCGGCCGACGGCCTGCTCACGGTGCTGGTGACAAGTGGCGAACTCACCCGCCGCGAACAGATAGCCAACGCCGCCCTGCTGCTGGACGCCGGATTTCTGACGACCGTGAACATGCTGGGCAACGGAATCGCACTGTTGACCAGCCATCGGGATCAACTGGAATTGCTGATGGCGCAACCGGACCTGTGGCCGGCCGCGATCGAGGAGATCCTGCGCTACGACTGCCCGGTGCGGATCACCGGCCGGGTAGCCAACTGTGATGTCGACATCGCCGATCAGCACGTCAGGCGCGGTTCCCTGGTCCTACTGGCATTGGCGGGCGCGAACTACGACCCCGGCGTCTTCCCCGATCCCGAAAGATTCGACGTGACCAGGGCCAACGCCTCGGATCATCTCGCGTTCAGCAGTGGGATACACGGTTGCCTGGGGTATCGGCTGGCCCGTATGGAAGGCATCATCGCCCTGCGCACCCTCTTCGAGCGATATCCGGATCTGCGCTTGGACGGCCCGCCGATCCCCCGTCGCCTGGTGAACCTGCACGCCTACCGCTCCATGCCCGCCAAACTCACTGCGGACTAGCCGGGCAAGCCGGGTGCTGCGAACGGTGCGGCATCCTCATCCGGCACTTTCGAGCCGTGCCACCGCATCATCGGTCAGCCACCGTACCTCGTCATCGCTCATCGCCGTCGCCGCGTACGCGACGCTCAGATCGAGGCCACCGTGCCACTTGTTGGCGATCACGAACAATGACGGGCCGAACATATCGAGGGAAACGCCCCTGGTGATGTCCTCGAGCGCGTAGCCACCGTAGCCGGCCCGAAGGCCGGACTCGCCTACCGTGGTGACACCGAGTCCGTCCAAACGCCGGTTGTTCCGGACCGTCGGGCGGACCTCGCGCCGATACACTTTCCAATCCGGGAACTCCATGATCGAGGCGGAGTCCCCGTCCTTGGCCATCGTGGCGATCAGCTTGAACGAAGCGTCCCGGGCGGTCGCCCAGAAGTCATCGGTTATCCGATGCTCGGTACGCAGGATGTCGGCGTAGCAACCGCAGGTCTCGTCCGGCAGCGCCAGTTCACCGAAGCGCCGGAGGTCGACCGTGGACAACACGGTCATGGTGTCGAGCCGGTACCGCCGGCGGATGGCGAGCAGGAAGGCCGCCGTTATCGCACCGTGCAGTGTCGTCCTGTTGGCTTTGATGGCATCCTCGAGCGTTGCGGTGACGGCGGGTTCGAGGCGACGCGCCAGAACTCGCGATTCCTCCTTGGGATCGGGTACCTCCTGCTTGGGTAGCCGAATGGCTGGCGTATAGGTGGTCGTCCCGCTCTTGTCGGGCTTGTCGGCCGAACCGGCCTCGACCGGCGGTGGCAACGCGGTGTTCGGCGGCGGTTTCGATTGCGACCCGGCAGGATCGGCCAGGAATTCCAGAAGCTGGCGAGAGAGCATATTGGCGGAGTAGGCATCGAGCGTCGCGTGGTCGGCACACATGACGATGTGGTTGAGGTCGGCGTCCGGTGACTGCCGCACAAGTGTTATCCGCAGGCGCGGATGGTTGCCCTTCGGAATCGGTGTGCGAATATCGGAGGCGAAAACCTTGCGCCAAGCGTCCGGATCGGTGTCGTCGAGCACTCGGAACTGGATCTCCGTCGTGCCCTCGGTGTCGAACCAGGGCTGCCGATGGACGAACGGCGGCACCCCACGCCAGACAACCTTGCCGTAGCGGATATGAGCGCGAAGAATCGGATGCCGTCTCTGTAGCCAGGCGAGCGCCTGCTTCACCAGCGCCGGATCGAGGCGGCCGCGCACATGCAGCACCTGCACGGTGATCAGCCCACCACGAGCATGCAAATGGTTCAGCAGTTGTTCTTTTTGGCCCAGCGGGCGCGTTTCGGCCAAGCCGCCGCCCTCCCATCTTTTCGCGTGTTCCGGGTCGCGATGAAATTGGTTAGTATGTTGACGACGTAAGGGGCTGGTGTGATGAACGATATCGAACAACCGATAATCGAGTATATCTCCGCCATGGTGGCCGAAACCGGCAATTCGCCGATCGTTCGTGAAACCCCGTTGCTCGAGTCGGGGTTATTGGACTCGATCAAACTGGTAAGACTGGTGCAGTTCCTCGAGAAACAATTCGATATCGACATCCCGGAGACGGAGATACAGGCGGAGCTGTTCGAATCGCCCGCGAAAATAGCAACCTATGTCTCGCAGCGCGCGACTCAGCCCGCCTGAAGCTCGAGCAACCGCCCGCGCAGCACCTTACCGGCGGAGCTGCGCGGCAATGCATCGATGAACGCGACTTCGGTCGGCACCTTCTGAGAAGACAACGTTTTCTGGGCGTAACGGATCAATTCCTCGGCCGATATATCCGCCTCTTTGACGACGAACGCTATCAGCCGATTGCCGTTGCGCCCGTCCGGGAGACCCGCCACCGCGGCTTCGGCGACGGCAGGCAGGGTCATGAGCGTCTCCTCCACCTCGATGGGGTCGATCTTGTACCCGGATACTTCGATCAACAGCTTGCTGCGGCCACGGATGAAGATGCGACCTTCTTCATCGAGCGAGGCGAGATCGCCGGTTCTGAACCAGCCCTCATCGAATGCCTCGGAATTGGCCACGTCATCGTTGAGATAGCCCCGCATGAGCGAGGACGACCGCACCTCCATTTCGCCGACGGAGGGGCCGAATCCGGTGTCGAACGCGATGATACGGACCTCGGCGTCACCCGCCGGCCTGCCCACCGAGGCCCAGCTCGAGTCGGGATCGGCGGAATTGTTGTGCGCGACCATGCTCGCCTCGGTGGAGCCGTAAGATTGACGAAGCGGGACACCGAGGCGCTCGCGTACCGCTTCGAAGACCGGCCGCTTCAGGGCGACGCCGCCCGAGACGGCCATACGCAGTCCGAGATCGAAACTGCCGGCCTGACCGGTGATGATTTCGAACATCGCCGGTACGGCGCCCATGAAGGTGACGCGCTCGCCGACCATGGTGTCGAGCAGCTTCTTGCGCGAAAGCGCCAGCGGCATACGATCGCTCCAATAGAACGTCGTTGCGCCGCCGGCGACGGCGTACCTGGTGCCCATCAGAAAGCCCATGGAAAAATTGCCGGGCAAGATATTGAGGACGATATCGTCGGGCTGGATGTCCCAGGCCGTGCCGGCTCGTTCGCCATCGGCGACGAGCTCGGCATGGGTGTGCGGTACCACCTTGGGCGACCCGGTCGAGCCGGACGAGAAAAGGTAGAGCGCCGTGGTGTCGCCCGGCAGTTCCGGCAGCCGGGCGGACGTCCTTCCTTCGGGCAGCGCGTTCGTCAGGAACAAGGGAATGCCGGGGGCCACATCTGCGATCAGCGTCTCGGCGACAACCGCACGGTCCGGTGTCGAGACAACGGCCCCGAGTCCGGTTTTTCGCACGAGCGTGGCGAGTTCGGACCGCGTGGCCGTCTCGGCCAGCGGCATTGCGATGGCGCCGATGGCGAAGAGCGCATAAGAAGTGACAAAGAGATCGGGTGAGTTCGGAAGCAGCAGGCCGACGGGATCGCCGCGCTCGACGCCGCATTCCATGAAGCCGACGGCGAGTCGATCGATCCGCTCGACCACATCGACATAGGGCGTGAATACTTCGCCCTGCCGCAATCCGCTGGTGATCGGCGCCTGCGCTGCCGTCGCGAGCAAGTTGTCGTAGATCATATCTACTCCGCAGGGTCGGTTTCCCCTGCCCGTAAGGATAGAAGTGGGATGCGGCATCTACAAGACCTCGGCGTCCGGGTCGAGCAGTTCGGCGCCCTGTCCCGCGGCCGTCCGGGCGGCGGCCGAAGCGTCAGTTGTTCTCAGCGCCCCGCTCGGTACAGCAATCGGCGAACGCCCGCACCACCGGATTCGATTCCGACTCCGCCCTCCACCCGACACCGACCCGGCTCGGCGCCACACCGGTCACCGGGCGGTACGTGATACCGGGCCGGGCATAGAACCGGGCGCTCGACTCCGGTGCGAGCGCGATCCCGTAACCGTTGGCGATCGCGCTCAGCCATTCGTCGGGTTGATCGGTCACCGCACCGATCCGTGGCGTCCGGCCCGCGCGTTCGTCGACTCCGAGCCAGTAATCCCGCCAGGTACCGGTTTCGGCGGGGGCCGCGACGAACGGCTCGTCCAGCAGGTCGGTGAACTCGATCGATTCTCGTTCGGCCAACGGATGCGCGCAGGCCAGGGCGACCCAGCGCGGTTCGCTGAACAGTTCCCGGACCCGCAGCCGGTCCTGGCCGGGGAACGGGAGCCGGACCAGGGCGATATCCACCTCTCCATCGGCGAGACCTCCGGTCGGGTCGCCCCAGGACGCCTGGCGCATATCCACCCGCCAGCCGGGTTGCCGGCGGGCGAACTCGGCGATGATCCGCGGGGTGGCCTCGTTGGCCGCGCTGGCCAGGAAGCCGACCCGCAACACCCGCGCCGCGCGGCCCGCCGCCTGCCGGGCTTCCCGGAGCGCCGAATCCCATTCGGTGAGGAGCGCCGGTACCCGTCCGGTCAGCGCTTCGCCGGCCGGGGTGAGCGCCATCCCCGCCCGTGAGCGCACGAAGAGTTCGACACCGAGCAGATTCTCCAGCTGCCTGATCTGTTTGGTCAGCGCCGGTTGGGAAACATAGAGCCGCGCGGCGGCACGGGTCAGGTTTCCCTCCGCCGCCACCGCGGCGAAGTAGCGGAGCAACCGGGTGTCCACATCCATTCCGACAGGTTATGGATGCAGGTATTGGCCCGTTGCGCCGGGGCCCGCGAGGCTGGATTCCGCAACCGCCGCATCACCTTCGACCGGGCGTCACATCTATCCGCCCGTCACCGTAGCGGGCGCGGGGCACACCCCACATCGAACAGGAGGTCACGCCGTGCACACCACCTATCTCATCGTCGCCCTCGTCACCGTCGTGGCCAATGCCGGTATGGCGCTGGCCGATTTCGCCCGCGCGCCATTCGTCATGGCCAATTCCGCCGAGGTCGGCGTACCGCCCGGCTGGGTGCCGTGGCTGGCCACGCTCAAGCTCGCCGGCGCGACCGGCGTGCTGCTCGGGCTCTTCGGCATGAGAACGCTGGGGCTCGCCGCGGCGATCGGCCTGGTGCTGTTCTTCGCGGGCGCCCTCATCACCCATCTGCGAGCGCGTGTCTACTACAACATCGCCTTCCCGGGAGCCTACTTCGCGTTCGCGCTCGCGACCGCCGCTCTCCTCGCCGCACAGTAAAGCTGGTAGCGAGCCGTAGAACGTGGTCGCCGAGACCGGGATCGAACCCCTGGTGGCCCGGCAGTTGGTCGGCCGCGCACGAATGATCCGCGAGGCGGACGAGGTGTTCCATTCAGAACCGCCGTCCACTCCCGGCCTGTGTGCCCGGCGATACGCCGGGCACACAGGCGGCCGAGCGGGGCCCGCCGGCCGGTCGCACCGGTTCGTCCGGGCTGCCGGCTCGCGGGATCAGGAATACTTGTAGAACCCCTCCCCGGTGGCCACACCGAGCTTGCCCTTGTCGATGTAGTTCTCCTTCAACCAGCGTGCGAGATCCTCGGTTTCGGCATTGCTGCTCAGGATGTTGTAGGGCGTGGCGAGACCGACGATATCGAGGATCTGGAACGGGCCCATGGGTGCCCCGGTGGCGATCCGCCAGGTCTTGTCGACCGCCTCCGGTTCGGCGTAATCGCCGGCGGCGAGTTCGACGGCGGAGTTCAGAAACGGCACCAGCAGCGAGTTCAGCACATAGCCGGACTTCTCCTTGTGCACCTCGATCGGCACCATGCCGATGGCGGGGGCGAACTCGACGACCGCGCGGAACACCGCGGGATCGGTCCGATCGGTGCCCATCACCTCGGCGGTGTTGAACTTCCACACCTGGTTGGCGAAGTGCAGGGCCAGGAATTTGTCCGGACGGCCGGTGAAATCGGCCATATCGCTGGGCAGCAGGGTCGAGGAGTTGGTGGCGAATATCGCGGGATCCGGAGCCAGCTCGCCCAGCTTCCGGTAGATCTGCCGTTTGATGTCGAGCACTTCGGGGACCGCTTCGATCACCAGATCGGCCTCGGCAACCGCGGCGCCGAGATCGGTGGTCAGGCCGATACCCGCGCGGGTCTGTTCGGTGAGCTCGTCGGTCGCACCCATCACCTCGTCGCGATAGGTGGCGGCGAGTCCGGCGAAACGTTCGCGCGCCGCGTCGAGTGCCTTGTCGTCGATGTCGTATGCCTGGACGCGGAATCCGTGGTAGGCGGTCTGGAAGGCGATCTGGGAACCGAGCACCCCGGTGCCCAGCACTGTCACTGCGCGGATCTCGAGGGCCAACGTCTTCTCCTTGTCGATCGAGCGAGGGCATTTCGGACAACCGGAGCTGACTACCCGAACCAGTAGAGCAGGGCCGGGCCGCCGCGGTGGGCGCGTGGCCCGCGCAGCCGTTTGCGATCGGATAACGACTGCCCTCGAGTGCGTCCATCAGTGTTTTCAAACAGTATTTCAATCAATGATTGAAAAAGGGCCTGTGCGGTGGTTCACTGGCCACATGCCCCAGCGAGTCTCGGCCGCGACCCGCGAACGCCTGCTCACGGCCGCCGAACGACTGCTGCTCACCGAGCGCTACGACGACGTCTCGGTGCGCCGCATCTGCACCGTGGCCGGAGCGAACCCCGCCGCCGTCCACTACCACTTCGGATCCAAGGAAGCCCTGGTCGCGGCCCTGCTCGAAGAACGCCTCGGGGCGCTGTGGGCCGACCGCCTCACCGAGGTCACCGCCGCCCCCGGACCCGTGGCCGATCTCGTCGACACGGTCCTCACTCCGTTCACCGACCTGGCAGCCGACCCGCTGGGCCGGCTGCACCTGCGACTGCTCGCGCAATGCGTGATCGACCGCCGGGTGGGCCCGTGGCAGCAGCAGTGGTTCCGGATCGACTCATGGGCGGACCTGCTGCCCGGGGTGGGCGAACAGGAGAGCCGGCGCCGCTGGATGCTCGCGTTCGACCTCATCATCATGCGATTCGGCCGCGCGGCCGCCGAGGACCGGGCCCTGAGCCCACAGGCCGTGGCCACCCTGCGCACTTTCGTCGCGGCCGGTCTGACCGCACCGACAGGAGACATATAGTGACCGATGTATTCGCCCCCGCCCCGCTGGGACCGCTCACTCTGCGCAACCGGGTGATCAAGGCCGCGACCTTCGAAGGACGCACCCCGGACGCGCTGGTCACCGACGACCTGGTCGAATTCCACCGGGAGGTCGCCGCGGGCGGCGTCGGGATGACAACCGTCGCCTACTGCGCGGTCGCGCCCGGCGGCCGCACCGACCGCCACCAGATCTATATGCGCCCCGAGGCGGTGCCGGGCCTGCGCCGGCTCACCGATGCCGTCCACGCCGAAGGCGCGGCGGCCAGCGCGCAGATCGGCCACGCGGGGCCGGTGGCCAATTCCGCATCCAATCGCCTGCCCGCGCTGGCGCCGAGCCGGATGTTCAGTCCCCTCGGGATGAGCCCGATGAAGGTGCCCGACGCGGCCGAGATCCACGACCTCGTCATCGCCCACGCCGATGCGGCACTGCTGGCGATCGAGTCCGGATTCGACGCGGTGGAAATACATTTCGGGCACAACTATCTGGTGAGTTCGTTTCTGAGCCCGCTGCTCAACCGGCGCAAGGACCGCTACGGCGGCCCGCTCGAGAACCGGGCGCGGCTGGCCCGCGATATCGCCCGCCGGGTGCGCGAGGCGGTCGGCGACCGGATCGCGGTCACCGCGAAACTGAATATGGAGGACGGCGTCCGCGGCGGCCTCACCCTGCCGGAATCACTACAGGTGGCCGCGTGGCTGGAGGCCGACGGCGCGCTCGACGCGCTGGAGTTGACAGCGGGTAGCTCACTGCTGAACCCGATGCTGCTCTTCCACGGCGCCGCACCGCGCCGCGAGTTCGCGAAAACTCTTCCAGGACCGGCCCGGTGGGGCTTCCGGCTGGTCGGGAAGGCGTTCCTGCGCGAATACCCGTACGAGAAAACGTATCTGCTCGAACGCGCCCGGCAGTTCCGCCGGGAGCTGACCATGCCGCTGGTGCTGCTGGGCGGTATCAGCGACCGGGAGTCGATGGATCTGGCGATGGCGGAGGGGTTCGATTTCGTCGCCATGGGCCGCGCTCTGTTGCGCGAGCCGGATCTGTTGCACCGCATCCGCTCCGACGCGAGCACCGAGTCCGCCTGTGTGCACTGCAACGAATGTATGCCGACCATCTACAGCCGCACCCGCTGTGTGCTCCGGCTCGATCAACTCGCGTCCACGGTCGGGCCGAGGCCGAGCGCCGTCGAATAGACCCGGTGCGGGGCGCGGAAGCCACTGCTCACGGTATTTGTCAGCCCCAATTAACGAACACCTATTGAATGCGCCGTTGTTTAACGGTACGGTCTAGGCATCAAAGCAAAGCCGCACTCCTCCAGTGCAACTGCTTCCGCCACCGCCCCCGGGCGGCACTACGACCGAGGACGAATCATGCACCGAAACGCACGCACCCGCCGACTCGCCGTCCGGATCGCGGCCACCGCCGCGATCGCCCTGGCCCCGCTGGCCCTCACCGCCGCACCGGCGCTCGCCGACAACGGCGCGCCGGTGGTCACCGATACCACGGGCATCGAGGTCCAGGATGTGAGCCGTCCCGGCCGCCACGGTCACGGCTACGGCGATCGCGGGTGGCACGGCCGGCACGACCACAGCTGGCACGGTCGGCACGACAACCCGGTCGACTGGAACCGCGGCCGCAACCGGCACGACCGCGGCTGGGACCGGGGCTGGGACCGGGGCTGGGATCACGGCCGGCACAACAACTGGGATCGCGGCCACCACCGCCACGGTTTCGGTTTGCCCTTCCTGCCCGGCACCGGCAGCGCCTTCTGATACCTGAATAACGGCACATAGATCAGGTGTCGATAGACCTCGGGCAGGCCCGGCCCGAGTCAGCGGAACCGGCCGGCCACGGCGACTGTGCCGGCCGGTTCCGCTCTGTCACGAACCCGCCGGCCCGACACCCGCCCGGTGCGGGCGGATATCCGCCCCGTGCGAGAACGACGCGGCCTCGGCGCCACGCTCCGGCGCCTGCTGGGCCCGCAACCGCGGCAGCGCGCGCTGCAGCGCCTCGATCAGCAGGTCGGCGAGATCGTGGCTGAAACCGTTGCGGACCACCACGCGCAGCACCGCCAGATCCTCCCGGTCGGCCGGGAAGGTGTAGGCGGGTACCAGCCAGCCCTGTTCCCGCAGCGCCGCCGAGACGTCGAACACCGAATACCCGGTCTCGCCCTCGGCCAGTGTGAAGGCGAAGACGGGCAACTGCCGGCCGTCGGTGATCAGCCGGAACGGGCCCAGCCGCGCGATCCGGTCGGCCAGCGCGGACGCGACCTCGCGGCAGTAGCCCTGCACCCGCGCGTAGCCGCGGTGCCCGAGCCGCAGGAATGTGTAGTACTGGGCAACCACCTGCGCACCGGGCCGGGAGAAGTTCAGCGCGAAGGTCGGCATCTCCCCGCCGAGATAGTTCACCCGGAACACCAGGGCGTCCGGTAGCGCGTCGGCGTCACGCCACAGCACCCAGCCCACCCCCGGGTAGATCAGCCCGTATTTGTGTCCGGAGGTGTTGATCGAGGTGACCCGGGGTTGCCGGAAGTCCCATTCCAGTTCGGGATCACAGAACGGGGCGATCATGGCGCCCGACGCACCGTCCACATGCACCGGGATATCCCAGCCGCGCTCGGCCTGTAACCGGTCCAGCGCCGCGCAGATCTCGGCGACCGGTTCGTAGCTGCCGTCGAAGGTGGACCCCAGGATCGCCACCACTCCGATCGTGTTCTCGTCGCAGCGGGCCGCCGCCTCCGCGGCGGTGAGGTGGAACCGCTCCCCGGACATCGGCACCACGCGCGGCTCCACGTCCCAGTACTCGGCGAACTTCTCCCAGCACACCTGGACATTGATCCCCATCACCAGATTGGGCCGCGCGGCCGACTGCCCGGCGGCCCGGCGCCGTAGTTGCCATCGTCGCTTCATGGCCAGTCCGGCCAGCATGCACGCCTCGCTGGAGCCGGTGGTCGAACACCCGACGGCATGGTCGGGGTCGGCGGCGTGCCACAGATCGGCCAGGATCCGCACACAGCGCTGCTCCAGTTCGGCGGTACGCGGGTACTCGTCCTTGTCGATCATGTTCTTGTCGAAGCATTCGCTCATCAGGACCTGCGCCGCGGGCTCCATCCAGGTGGTGACGAAGGTGGCGAGGTTGAGCCGGGCGTTGCCGTCGAGCAGCAGTTCGTCGTGCACGATCTGGTAGGCGGTATCACTGTCCAGTTCCCCGGCGGGCAGCCGGTTGCGGGGCACCTCGACCGGCTCCCGGGTGAACACCGGATTCACCGCGATATCGTCCCGGTCCGAGCCGCCGGGCCGAGACGGGTGCGTCAATGCCATGGAAACCTCCACCAGCATTCGAGCCGGACGTGGCACCGCCCGGGCGGGCAGCAACCCCGAGTATCACTCGGCGGACGCCGGATCCGGCGCACGGCGGGCCACCCGGGCGGGTCGGGTGCCCGCCCCGGTCCCCGCGAGGTGACGGGATATCGGGCGCGGCACGAAACCACTCCGCGTCTGGGCGGGATCTGCCCCGACACCGGGCCGCGCGGGCTAGGCTCGGCCGATCGGTCCCGCGCCGGCCACCGTGCCCGGCGGCGGCGGGCCGTGGCGCGTTCCCCCTGGTCACACACCCGCACATCCGCATCACCAGAGGAGGAGACCCGTGAAGTCCGTCAACGCGTATCTCATGTTCAACGGCAACGCCGAGGAGGCGTTCACCTTCTACCAGTCGGTGTTCGGCGGCGAGCTCCAGCTGATCCGGTTCGGCGATATGAGCGAGGGCGCGAACCTCCCGGACGAGGCGAAGAGCCTGGTGGCGCATACGGCGCTGCCTCTGGCCGGATCCGGCCAGATACTGATGGGCTCGGATTGCCCGCCCGGCCGCAGCGTCGAGGTCCCGCAACGGCCGAACTTCACCGTCTGCCTCGAGGTCGGCGACCGCGACGAAGCGGAGCGGGTGTTCGGTGCGCTGAGCGAGGGCGGGTCGGTGGATATGCATCTCGCCGAGACGGAGTGGACCGAACTGTTCGGCATGCTCACCGACAAGTTCTCCATCCCCTGGATGATCGACTTCAACTCGTCGCAGTAGCGGCCGCCTACGTCACCCGATGAGTACAGGGCGACCCGAGGCGCCGCCGGCGCGATCCGGTTCCGGACTGGTGCTGGCCGTGCTGTGCGCGGGCCAGTTTTTGATGGCTCTGGACAGTTCGGTGATGAACGTATCCATGGCGACCGTGGCGCAGGACCTCGGGACGAGCATCACCGGCATCCAGACCGCCATAACCCTCTACACGCTGGTGATGGCGTCGCTGATGATCACCGGCGGGAAGATCGGCGCGATAGCCGGCCGCCGGCGCGTCTTCGGGATCGGCCTGGTGGTGTACGGCCTGGGGTCGTTCGTCACCGGTCTCGCGCCGAATCTCGGCGTCCTGCTGGTGGGCTGGTCGCTGCTCGAGGGGATCGGCGCGGCATTGATCATGCCGGCGATCGTGGCCCTGGTTGCCGCGAACATCCCGGCCGAACGCCGGACCGCGGCCTACGGTCTCATCGCCGCCGCGGCCGCCGCGGCGATCGCGGTGGGGCCGCTGTTGGGTGGCGCGGTGACGACCTACGCCTCCTGGCGGCTCGTCTTCTTCGGCGAGGTGGTCCTGGTCGTCGCGATCCTCTTGCTGTTACGCAAGCTGAACGACACCTCCGCCGAACAGGCCCACCTCGACTACCTCGGTTCGGCGCTGTCGATATGCGGCCTGGCGATGATCGTCTACGGGGTACTCCGCTCGAGCGAATGGGGCTGGGTACAGGAGCGGCCCGGCGCACCCGCCGTGTTCGGCCTGTCACCGGTGATCTGGCTGCTGCTCGGTGGCCTGCTCGTCCTGTACCTGCTCCGCGAACGGCTGGCCGTCTGTGTACGCACCGGGCGCGAACCGCTGTTCGATCCGGAGCTACTGGGCAACCGGCAGCTCACCGGCGGTCTGGGTATGTTCTTCGCCCAGTTCGCGGTACAGGCCGGGGTGTTCTTCACCGTCCCGCTGTTCCTCTCGGTGGTCCTCCAGCTCAGCGCTCTCGGAACCGGCGCCCGCCTGCTACCGCTGTCGGTCGCGTTGATCGTGACGGCCGTCGGCATCCCGAAATTCGCGCCGCGGGTGGGTCCGCGGCGCGTGGTCCGCCTGGGCCTGCTCTCCATGACCATCGGGATACTGCTGCTGGCCGGCGGAATGGACCCCGGAGCCGACGCGCGCGTGGTCGCGATCCCGATGCTGCTGATGGGCGCGGGCCTGGGTGCGCTGGCGTCGCAACTGGGTGCGGTGACCGTCTCCGCGGTGCCCGAATCACGCAGTGCCGAGGTAGGTGGGTTGCAGAACACCGCCACCTACCTCGGCGCGTCGCTGGGCACCGCGCTGATCGGCTCCATCCTGATCGCCACGTTGACCTCGTCGGTCACCGAGGGGATCGAGAACAATCCCGCGGTGCCGGCCTCCGTCCAGCAGCAGGCCACCACCGTGCTGGCCGACGGCGTCCCGTTCTTGTCCGACACCCAGTTGCGCGACGCACTCGCCGCCGCCGGAGTGGACGGACCCACCGCCGATTCGGTCGTCTCGGTCAATACATCGGCCCGCCTGGACGCGCTGCACACGGCGTTCGCGGCGACGGCGCTGCTGGCCGTCATCGCGCTGTTCGGTACCAGGCGGCTACCGGAACGGCCCCTGGCGCGGTCGGACGGCGGCACCGGTTCACCCGCCGCCGGATGACCCCGTACCGGTGCACCACTCATCGACACCTTGTATCGGGGAGCCGGCAGCGGCCTCGGGCAACCGCCCGGCACCGGCTCCGACCGCTGGCCCCGGGCAGGGAGCCCGAAGGCTCGCCCGGACCGCTCAGCGGAAACGGAACACCTCGGGCAGCCACGGGGCCCGGCGGTGATGCGGACGGCTGCGGTTGGCCCAGAGCGGATTCGATTCGTCGCGCCGGTACACCGTGAGCTGGCCCGCCACCGAGAAGCGCAGGTGGGTGGCGCTGCCGAACACTTCACCGTCGGCGGCGAGCGGTTCGGGCCGGGGTAGGTACACGAACAGCTCCGACAGTTGCCGTTCTCCGTAGACCCGGCTGTGCCCGATGGCGGCCAACAGCAGCGCCACCACCGCCCGGGTACGGGACCAGCGCAGATCGGCGCGCAACCAGCGGACGTCGAGCAGGCCGGAATCGAGCCGGTCCCGGAACGCCGGTACGGCGCCGTGCGGATGGTAGGGCCCGTTACCGACGAAGAGGAACCACACCCGCTGCCAGTGGTCGTCGAGGTAGATCTCGATCGGTTCGGCGCGGTGCAGGGTGACCACGAGCGCCGCCGCGAACGCCGGCCACTTCCCCCACCGCGACTGCCACTTCTCACGCAACCGGACCAGGTCCGGATAGGAACCGAGGCTGAAGGTATTGATCAGGTGCCGGGTCTGCACCTCGTTGGTGTCACCGTACTGGACCCCGGCGATATCGACCGCGACGGCTTCCCCGACCCCGGTGGCGTCGACGACTTCGAGCAGATCGTAGACACCGAGATCGCGGGCGAAGTGGTTGAGCGTGCCGGTCGGGATCACCACCAGCGGCAACCCGCGGCGCAGGGCGACCGCGGCCACCGCGGCGACGGTCCCGTCGCCGCCGGCCACCCCGAGGGCCGCGACCGGTTCCGGCTGCTCGGCAATGGCCTGCGCGAGAAGTTCGGCGCAGTCGACATCGGGCCGGGTGCGCAGCACCACCGCGGCCGGCAGAGCCGCGGCGATATCGTCGGTGGGGTCGTAGTTGGCGTCACCGGATACCGGGTTCACGATGACGACGAGCCCCTTGCCCTCGGCGAGCACGGGCGCCTCGCGGACCAGCCGGGCCCGCGCCTCATCGGATTCACGTACCGGCCACCAGCGCCGGGTGGCCAGCGCGATCCCGGAGCCCACTGCCGCGCCGACGAGGACATCCGAGCCCCAGTGCACTCCCGTGTGCACCCGGGAGTAGGCGACCGCCGCGGCCAGCGGCGCGACGGCCAGCGCGGTCCGCGGACTCTCCATCGCGACCGCGGTCGCGAAGGCCGCGGCGCTGGCGCTGTGCCCGGAAGGAAACGACGACGAGGACGGGGGCGGGGACAGCCGGCGGTACTCCGGCATCAGTTCCGCCGCCGGACGGCGGCGCGCGAAAATCGGCTTGAGCACGAGATTGGCCACGAAACTGGCGCCGGCCACCGAGACCACCCCGCGCAACCCCGCCCGCCGGGTGGCGCCCTGGCGTACGGCCAGCAGCCCCGCACAGGCCATCCACAGGACACTGTGGTCGGCGCTGCCGGTCAGTCGCAGCAAGCCCGCGTCCAGTCGGGAGGCGGGCAGTTCCGCCACCGCGCCGCCCACCGCGCGATCGAATCGCCCTATTTTCCGGAACCTACGGCGCGCCCAACCACTCACTCGCCCGACACTACTCATCACCGCGGCCGGGCCGCGAACCGAAGCGGCGCGGCCGCGGTGATACCCCGAGACCTACTGTGCGGTGGTCTGCCGCCGCGGCAACTTCCACCCCGGCCGCGGGAAGTGGCAGGTGTAGCCGTTGGGGAAGTGCTGCAGATAATCCTGGTGCTCGGGTTCGGCCTCCCAGAATTCCGGCGCGGGTGTCACCTCGGTGACGACCTTGCCCGGCCACAATCCCGAATCCTCGACGTCGACGATGGTGGCCAGCGCCTCGCGCTTCTGTTCGTCGTCGAGATAGAAGATCTCCGAGCGGTAGCTGCTGCCGATATCGTTGCCCTGACGATCCTTGGTGGTCGGATCGTGGATCTGGAAGAAGAACTCCAGCAGCGCCCGGTAGTCGGTCTGCGCCGGGTCGTAGACGATCTCCACGGCCTCCGCGTGTCCCGGATGGTTGCGGTAGGTGGGGTGGTCGTTGCGCCCGCCGGTGTAGCCGACGCGCGTCGATACGACCCCGGGCTGCTTACGGATCAGCTCCTGCATACCCCAGAAGCATCCGCCGGCCAGGATCGCCTTGCGCGTTTCGGTCACGCTTCCTCCTCGGTCTTCCGCTTGTCCTGCCCCGGGTACAACCCGCGACCGGCTCCGGAAAATCCCGTTCCGGAGCCGATCGGCGCGTGGTCAGTCACGATGCGCGGTCACCAGCAGATACTCCCATTCCATCCGGCCGTTGCCCAGGTCGTGCGCGGCGCCGAGATCGGCCAGTTCCCGATCCAGCCGCGCGGCCCGGTCCGGCTCGTCGGCGAGCGTTCTGTACACGGTGACCAGGGGACCGTAGTTGGCCTTGAAGAAGTCACGGAAGGCGGTGCCGTCGGCGAAGCACTCGACAACAGCACGCTCCCGGCGCAGCTCCAGGCGGGTCACCCGGTCCCCGAGCAATTCCGTGACATGCGCTTCCTCACCCCACAGCGGCGGCGGCTGCGCGCCGGGCGGCGGGGCGGGGGCATACGGCTTCATCACCGCGAACATCCGGCCGATGAAACCTTCCGGTGTCCAGTTGATCAGGCCGATCGTCCCGCCCGCTCGGGTGACCCGGACCAGCTCGTCGGCGGCGGTCCGATGAAACGGCGCGAACATCACCCCGACGCAGGAGAGGACGGCGTCGAAGGCGCCGGAGTCGTAGGGCAGGGCTTCGGCGTCGGCCTGTTCCCAGGTGAGCTCCACACCCGCGGCAGCGGCATTGCGGCGGCCGGCCTCGAAGAGTTCGGGGGTGAGGTCGCTTGCGACGACCTCGGCACCCGCCTCGGCCGCCGGTATCGCCGCGTTCCCGGCGCCGGCGGCGATATCGAGTACCCGCTGCCCGGGTCCGATACCGCAGGCGGCGACCAGCCTCCTGCCGAGTCCGGGAATCACATCGGCGGCCACCCGGGGGTAGTCGCCGGAGGCCCACATCGCTCTGTGCTTGCCCTTGAGGTCGGGCGCGAACTGCGTCATCGTCTGCTCCTCGAGGTCGATCGGAACCTGGAACCGCTTACGGCAGGTCGCGCCCTCCGGACAACTTCGCGGCCGCCCTCTGTAGTCGTTTCGCGTAGTCGTTTCGCCAGCTCAACGGCGTGCCGGCTCGTCCCATTGTCAGCCCGGCGGCCGCGCGCCGCAAACCCCGGATTCGATCCACCACCGCAGCCGTCGGGGAACTGTGTAGCCCGAGCCGGACCGGTCGGATCCGGCCGCCGCGGCCCACACGCTCGAGCGGCTACGCGTGGGACTCGCCGGGCCTCGCGCCACGACGAGGGCCGGTCCGATGCCCGCGGACCGTCCGCACCGCGCGCCGCGCACGGTCCGAACGCGGCTGGCGCCGACTATCGCTGTGTCCCGAGGGCGACCGCGGACTCACCTGGCGGACCACGCCCAACGACCGTAGTGTTCTCCTGGATCATCGGGCGCGCCGCGCCTGTAGGCAACGCCCACCGAGCGCGCATACCCGCGGCCGTACGCCGCCGCCCGCGCGACCTGCATCACCTCGCGGCATGGCCATCGAACACCATGTGGCGCAAGGTAATTCACGATCATCTCCAGTAGGGTGCTACCTCATGCCGAGACGACGGACCGACCGCTCGGAAGGTCTCGGCATATCACGACCAGTCTGGAGTAATCCTTGAGCACGCCACCGCCCGATACCCACACCGCACCCGGCTCACCTTTCACCGACGACGGCCCCCGCGTCCCCCTCTACGCACCCGAATTCGCCGAGGATCCCCACCGGGTGTTCCAGCAGATGCGCCGCGAACACCGGGCGATGGTGCCGGTCGATCTGGCTCCCGACGTCCCCGCGACCCTGGTGATCGACCACCGGGCCGCAGTCCGCATCCTCAACGACCACGAGCACTTTCCCGCCGACCCGCGTGCCTGGCAGCAGCGCATGCCCGCCGACTGCCCCGTACTGCCGATCATGGAATGGCGCCCGATCGCGGCACGCAGCACCGGAATCGACCAGCAGCGTTACCGGGAGGCCAATGTCGCGGCGCTGGCCGCGATCGACCTGCACGCCATCCGCTCCGCGGTCGAGGAGATCGCCGTACCGCTGATCAGTGCCTTCTGCCAAACCGGGCGAGCCGATCTACTGGTGCAGTACGCCTTCCCGCTCGCCTTCGAGGTCTGCAACACCCTGCTCGGTTGCCCACCCGAGATCGGCCGGCGCGTCGCCGCCGGTATGGCCGCGATGTTCGAAGGTGTGGACGCCGACGAGGGTAACCGGATGATCGGCGCGGCCCTGGCAGAACTGGTGGCGCTCAAACGAACCGAACCGGGCAACGATGTCACCTCGCTACTGCTCGATCATCCCGCCGAACTGGACGAGGAGGAGATGATCCACCAGGTGACAAGCCATTACGGCGCGGGCATCGAACTGCAGCAGAATCTCATCGCCAACACTCTGCTGCTCATCCTCACCGACGAACGTTTCGGCGGAAACGTGCTCGACGGCAGCCTCTCCACCCGCGACGCCCTCGACGAGGTCCTTTTCGACAACCCGCCCATGGCCAATTTCCTCATCACCTACCCCCGCCAGCCGATTCTGATCGACGACGTCTGGCTCCCCGCCCACCAACCCGTCGTCATCAGCATCGCCGCCTGCAACCACGACCCCTCCATCCGCTCCGACGACCACCGCGGCAACCGCTCCCACCTGTCCTGGGGCCTGGGCCAGCGCAACTGCCCGGCGCAGACACTGGCCTACCTGGTCGCCCAGGACGCCATCGACCAACTACTGGACGCGCTTCCCGAACTCGAGGCCGATCTGCCACCCGAGGGCCCTACCTGGCGCCCCGGCCCCTTCCACCGGTCACTCACCGCACTGCCGGTGAAATTCCCGCCGTCACCCCCGTTCACATTCCGCTGATATTCCGCACGCCCACCCGAACGATCCGCCGCGTCCCCGCCCGGGCACACCGCCACCGAGGACCGAACAGCACGACCGGTACCCCATGGACAGAGCAGCACGGCGCGATGTCGCGTATGCGCAAAACGAATTCGGCCGCAACATCTTCGGCGGCCCGGTCGCGTATCGTGCCCGAGCGGGTCGCAATGACAGGACCGCACTCGGGCCTCTCGTCGACCACTGCGAAACTACGGAGTCACTGTGAGCACCTCTCATCCCGATACCCACACCCCACCCCGTGCCGTTCACGGTTCGCCCTTCGCCGACGGCGGCCCGCGCATCCCCCTCTACTCGGCCGAATTCGCCGCGGACCCGCACCGGGTGTTCCAGCAGATGCGCCGTGAACACCGCTCGATGGTACCCGTGGATCTCGCACCCGATGTGCCCGCGACCCTGGTCATCGAACATCGGACCGCCGTCCGCATCCTCAACGACCACGAACACTTCCCCGCCGACCCCCGGACCTGGCAGCAGAGCATGCCCGCCGGCTGCCCCGTACTGCCGATCATGGAATGGCGGCCGGTGCCGGCCCGTAGCACCGGAATCGACCAGCAGCGTTACCGGTCGGCGAATCTGGCCGCGCTCGCGGAGGTGGATCTGCACGGACTCCGCGCGTCGGTGGAGCAGATCGCGATGCCCCTGATCAACTCCTTCTGCGAGACCGGCCGAGCCGATTTGCTGATGCAGTACACCTTCCCGCTCGCCTTCGGGGTCTGCAACACCCTGCTCGGTTGCCCACCCGAGATCGGGCAGCAGGTCGCCGCCGGTATGGCCGCCATGTTCGAAGGGATCGACGCCGGTGCCGGCAACCAGATGATCAATGCCGCACTGGCCGAACTGGTCGCGCTCAAACGGGCCGAGCCCGGAGACGACGTCACCTCGCGGCTACTACAACACCCCGCCGCACTGGACGAGGACGAAATGGTCCATCAGCTGGCGGGTCTGTACGGGGCGGTGATCGAGCTACAGCAGAACCTCGTGGCGAACGCGCTGCTGCTCATCCTCACCGAGGAACGTTTCGGCGGAAATGTGCTCGGCGGCAGCCTCTCCACCCGCGACGCCCTCGACGAAGCGCTGTTCGACAACCCGCCCATGGCCAATTTCCTCATCACCTACCCCCGCCAGCCGATTCTGATCGACGACGTCTGGCTCCCCGCCCACCAACCCGTCGTCATCAGCATCGCCGCCTGCAACCACGACCCCTCCATACGCTCCGACGACCACCGCGGCAACCGCTCCCACCTGTCCTGGGGCCTGGGCCAGCGGACCTGCCCGGCGCAGACTCCGGCCTACCTGGTCGCCCAGGACGCCATCGACCTGCTGCTGGACGCGCTTCCCGAACTCGAACTGGATGCCCCCGAGGGGCCCGCCTGGCGACCGGGGCCCTTCCACCGGTCACTCACCGCACTGCCGGTGAAATTCCCGCCGTCACCGCCGATTTTCCTCGGGTGACGCGGACGCGTCCCCGCTCCGTCCGCCGCGATGGGGACCTTCGATGGTCCGCGCGGCACGCGCCCAGACACTTTCGATATCGAAACGGTCGGCCTGCCACGAGTCGGTGACGACCCGGACCCGGCCCCGCCAGGCCCGCATGATCCGGGCGTGCACCGGCCATCGCACGAAGCGCCGCATATCCCGCTCGCTGTCCCATACGGAGATGGAACCACCGCGCAGCTGCGCGGGCCGGCCCCAGAGCCACACTCCCACCGCGCCCTGCAGCACCGGCCAGGTCTCGCCCAGTTCGAGTCCCTCCCGGTAGATCTGCTGGACTTCCTTCTCCGATGTCGCCAGGAAATCGGTCACGCTGACGAACACCGTCCCGGCGGAGTCGGCACCGGGGCCCGGCTTCCACGGCATGAGCACCGTGCCCTCCGAGAACGGCGAGGCGGCGGTCACGAGCCGGCTCGCACGGTGGTGAGGTCGATGAGCGTCATATAAGTAAACATTCGCATACAATAGGCACATGTTTACTATTTCGCAAGACCCCCGGCGCGCACGACCGAACGACCCCGGCCCTGCGGGCCGGAGCCGGCGCACGGACCGAAAACACGGGCGGACACATCGGATCCGGCGCTCTCCGCCCGACCGGCTCCGACCCGCACAACCGACACGGGCAGAGTCCTGAAAAAACTTTCGCGGCAACACTTTCGGTCACCCGGCTAACACGGACCCGATCGCGGCGATAGGAGAGGCAATCGGGTTCCCGGACCCGCACACCGAAGGAGAGTGCTGTGAAATCGACCGTCCGATACCTGCTCACCGGCGCGGCCGCACTCGCGGCCCTGACCTTCACCGGCGCACCGCAGGCCATGGCCTATCCGGTCGGACCGTGGGGGGTGGAGGGTCCGTGCACCGGCCTGCCGCCGAACCAGTGCCCGTGGAGCCCCTCCGAGGACGGCCTCACCTGGTCGTACAAGGGCCATTCCTCGCACTACGACAAGATGGGCAACTACGTCTGCAACACCAACCAGTGGGAACCCCTGCGCACCGCGTACTGCACGACGGTGATGACACTGGTCCGCGCGCTGCCGCCGGTCCCGATCGGCGAGGTGCTCGGCGGGCAGAGCTGACCCGCCGGGGTTCGCGGGGCGGGAGCCCGAGGCCGGCGATCACCGAATGCCCTGCCGCCGAGTTCCCCCGCGACTCGCGACGCGTCCACGGCTAGTGCGCAGCCAGTACCCCACCGATACCGGTGCGGCCGGCCGGCGTCCCCACGAACTCGACGGTCACACCCGACCGGACCTCTTCACCGAACACCGAGACGACCGCGTCGGTCACTCCGGATATGAGGCGGGACACGATCTGCGGCCCGTCCGCCCGTTCGAACGCCGCCTCTTTGATGCCGAAGGTCACGCTCGGCGCCGACTTCGCCACAGGCACACCGCCGATCGCCCAGCGGCCGTCGGGTAGACCGATCAGCCGGATGTCCACGATGGTCCGGGCCCAGTCGCCGTAGACCTCGACGACCGCGTCGGTCAGCCTGTCGATCAGCCAGGGCTCCCGGCCCGCGAGGTCACGTTCCAGGACGTGCACAGTCAGATGCGGCATCGGAGCCCCTTAGGATAGATCAATAACAAATCATATTTGTAAGCAAAGGTAAATCGGAGGTTGTCAGGTGTCAACACCCGACTCCGCGGACGACACCGTCCGGGAGCTGCTGCTCCTGATGCCGCGTCTGGTCGGCCGGGCAAAGCGAATGCGCCCGCCGGCGGAGCTGCAGTCGTTCGACCTGGCTCCGCGACATCTGTCGCTGCTGGCGCTGCTCCTGCTCGACGGCCCGCAGACGGTCTCACAACTGGCCGGCCGGCTCGGTGTCGCACCCACGACGGTGAGCCTCATCGTGAGCGACCTGAGCCGCAAAGAGGTACTGGTCCGCCACGAGGACGCCGCCGATCGCCGGCGCCGCATCATCGATATCGGCCCCGCGAGCAGACCGGCCATCTCCGAGTGGCTCTCCCCCGGCGCATACGCGTGGCGCGCGGCCCTGGCGCCGTTGACTCCCGCGCAGCGCCGCATGGTCGTCGACACCCTCCTCGCCTACGAGGCCGCGGTCGCGGAGGCCACCGGCGAACGACCAGGCGCCGCCCGGGTCGAGCCCTCCCGCTTGACGGGACCCGAGGCCCCGGGCGACACTCGGCCGTCGGAAGGATGACACATGGGGTCAACGCTTTTCGCGATCGCGCTGCCGCTGGCACTGGGAATCGTCATGTTCGGGCTGGGACTCACCCTCACCGTCGGCGACTTCGCCCGAGTGGCACGCTTTCCCAAGGCGGCGCTGATCGCATTGACCTGTCAGCTGATCGTGCTGCCCGCCCTCTGTTTCGGTCTGGTGCGACTGTTCGGCCTCGACGGCGCGCTGGCGGTGGGCATGATGCTGCTGGCCGCCTCACCCGGCGGCACCTCGGCGAATCTGTTCAGCCATATCGCCGGCGGCAATGTCGCCTTGAACATCACGCTGACGGCGGTGAACTCCGTGCTCGCCGTCTTCACGCTGCCGATCGTGGTGGGGCTGTCCTACTCGGTGTTCCTGGACGACGGCACGGGTATCGGCCTGCAACCCGGCAAGTTCCTTCAGGTCTTCGCCCTGGTCCTGGTCCCGGTAGTGCTCGGTATGACGGTGCGGCGCCTCTTCGCCGCCTGGGCCCTGCGGATGCACACCACCGTCAAGATCGCCGCCGCGGCGGTGCTGGCACTGGTGGTCGTCGCGGCCCTGGTCTCGGAATTCGATGCCTTCACCGAGCATGTCGGGCAGCTGGGCGCCATCGCCCTGCTGCTGTGCGTGTGCAGCCTGCTCATCGGTTACGCGGTACCGCGCGCGTTCGGAGTGGAGCGGGCGGACGCGATCGCCGCCGGTATGGAGATCGGCGTGCACAACGCGGCCCTGGCCATCACCATCGCGGTGACCGTACTGGGCAACGAGACCATGGCGGTTCCCGGCGCGGTCTACGGCTTCCTCATGAACATCCCCGCGGCCCTCGCCACCTTCCTGTTCGCCCGCTCCCGGCGCACCGAACCCGCTCCGGCCCCGGCCTGACCGCTGCGACCGGCGACCTCACGTCCGGCCGGGCGAACCCGCCTCGTCCGGCCGGGTCGGAAGCGACGCGACCGCCGAATCGAGGGCATCCAGCAATTCGGCGAACCGCGCCCGGCCGTCGACGCCCAGGGCGTCCAGAACGAGACCGTTGAGCACCCCGTAGGTCTCCTGGGCCCGGCCGATCGTCTCCCGCCCGCGGGCAGTGAGGAACAGGGCGACCGCCCGGGGATCCTGATCGCTCACCCGCCGCTCGACCAGGCCGGCACCGCGTAGGCGCCCCATCGCGGCGACCACGGCGGATTCGCCGAGCCGCAGGCGCCGGGCGATATCACGCTGGGAACAGCCCGGATCGTCGGCGATGACGGAAAGGATCCCGGCCTGGGCCGTGGTGACGCCGGCACTGTCGATCAGCAGGTGGTCGGACTTCTTGCGCAGCGAATGAGCCACCTGCTGGATCCGGCCGACCAATCGGTACGGGTCCCTTGCCATCCTGTCCACCTCTCAATACTTTGATAGTGAAGTATATCCTTCCGGAAGGAGCTGTCCATGGGCGCGATCGACGTCTGGGCCCAGCAGGTGGGCCCCCGAATGGCCCGCGAGCCCTGGCTGGCCACCCTGCTGCGCTGGACCGGTAAGGACCCCGCGGACATGGCCCCCGGGATCGACCGGACGCTCGCGCGGATGGACGCCGCCGGAGTGGATCTCGCGCTGCTGTCGGCCTGGTACGGGCCCGGCGGCGCCCTGATCACCAACGACGAGGTGCGGGCCGCCGTCGAGCACGCACCCGGCAGATTCCGCGGCCTGCTCGGAGTCGACCTCCGCGACCCCGTGCGTGCCGCGCGGACCGTCCGCGACCTGGCCGGCGACGTCTTCGTGGGCGTCCGGGTCGTCCCCTGGTTGTGGGAGCTACCGCCGGATCATCGGCTCTACTACCCCGTCTACACCGCGTGCGTCGAGGCGGGCGTACCGCTGTGCACCCAGATCGGGCACACCGGACCGTTGAAGACCTCGGAAACCGGCCGGCCCATCCCGTACCTGGAGCGGGTCCTGCTCGATTTCCCGGATCTGGTGGTGGTGGGTGGTCATGTGGGATTCCCGTGGCTGGACGAAGTCGTCACGCTCACGGTCAAATTCCCGAACTTCTACGTCGACACCTCCGCCTATGCGCTCGACCGGCTGCCCGCGGCGTTCCTCGACTACGCCCGAACGCTGGGCCGCCGCCGCGTCATGTTCGGCACGAACTGGCCGATGATCGATCCGGGCCGGGCACTGCGGGACCTGACGAGCTTGGGCTGGGACGCGGAACTGCGTGCCGATTTCCTCGCCGGCACCGCCCGGCGGGTGTTCCGCCTGCCCGATACCCCGGCCGCGGCGGCCCGGGCGTGAGCACCCTCGATCCGCGGATGCGCGCGCACATCACGGACAGCTTTGCACGTCAGGGGCTGATGGCACATCTCGGCGCCCGCCTGTCCACGATCGAGCCGGGCCACGTCGAGATCACCCTCGATCACGCACCCACACTCACCCAGCAGCACGGCTACTTCCACGCCGGCGCCACCGGCGCGATCGCCGATACGGCCGGCGGCTACGCGGCCCTGTCGACCTTCGATACCGCCGATTCGGTCCTGACCGTGGATTACAGCGTCAATCTGCTCGCTCCCGCGCGCGGCGAGCGACTGGTCGCACGGGGGCGGGTCGTGCGCACCGGGCGGACCATCGCGGTGTGCTCGCTGGATGTCCACGCCGTGGACGGCGAGCAGTCGACCCATGTGGCAACCGGCCGCCAGACCCTGATACGCCTGGCGGGCCGTCCCGATCGCTGAGCGCCGGCCGGATACCGAGATGAGTCCGCTCGGCCGCGGGATCTCCGTCGGCTCATTCCCGGGAGGTGAACGGCCCCGCGACGATCCGGCTCCCGGTGATCGACAGGTCGGCATCGAAGCTGCATTCGATCACCGCGCTGGTGAACCGGGCCGATCGCTCGTAGATCTCGGATACGTGGCCGGTAAGCCAATGCGCGATGCCCAGGGATCCGACGCCCGTCACCCCGGCGATATGGACGATGACCCGGCCGTCGGCCACCTGCCGGGCGAGATAGCCGATATCGATCCGGTTCGTGCTGTCGGCACGGAACGGAGAGCCGTACCGACGCCCGGAAGCTCTGTCGACGAGCTACCAGGTGTTGTCGATGTTCTCGAAACGCAGGGCCTTGTCGGCGGCGAGCAGGCGCCGCGCCACCGGGGCCGCCTCCGGCTCGCAGATCACCACGGCGTCACCGGCCGGGACATCCTCGGTGTCGGGCTCGATCTCGAATCGCGTGGACGCCAACGACAGGCGAGTAAGGTCGATCTCGACCTGCTGCTGGGTGTGCTGATAACTCACGTCGAAGTGCATATGTTCGCGCGTGTCCTCGTTTTCGGCCGGCCGGGGAATCCCGACCGCTACCGGGCCGACACCGAAGAACGCGCGTTCGGCCGGCGGAGCGCTCGTCCTGATCTGGCTGATCCGGCCTTTCGTCACCCCGAGCAACTTCGCGACCTCGGTGAAACTGAGACCGGCCCGATGCGCTTCCTCGATCGCCTCTTTGCGGAGCCGCGCCAGCTCGATGGCTCGCTGCTGGTACAGCGTGATCAGTTCGGTGGCCCGCTGACCACGGCGCACCGGGTCCGGATCGCTACGGACCTCGTCGAACTCGCCGGCTCCATCCACACCGTGGAGTTTAGAGGCGCTTGACAGCAAACCCGCAGCGGCCGTAAGGTCGTGTTTATACCCCCTCAACTTCGACGGGTCTCGCGGGATCCTGTGTTTATGAGGGGTAAACGCTCGTTCTGAACAAGCTCCGCTTTTCCGGCCCGAGATAGACGTCCGTGTTCAAATCATCGAACTTGCGAGGTCAGACCATGCCCGAACAGCGTCCGCCGCTGCCCATCCGGACCACCAACCGAGCCATGGCCGCAACTCTGCGGCTGTGGCAGGTCACCCGATGCACAGACCCCACAATCCTGGAACGGGTCGCCAACGGACTGCGTGAGCTACCCGACGAGCACCCGCCCAACCATCACGCATCCGGCGCCCTTCCGGCCGAGCGACACCCCGGCGCGCCTGCACCGCACCGGGTTCGGCGGTACCCGGACGCCCCCGACGCCTGACCATTTCCCAGCGCAGAAAGACGGATATGCCACAGTTCGGCGAACCGGTGTGCGGGTGCCGCATCGCGCCCTGGATCCACACCGGAATGCTCGTACCGAAATCCTCCCCCGGCCTCTACTACTGTCCGGAGAAGTTGTACTGCCTGCACGGCACCCGGCTCGAGAACGGCCGCATCGCGAACCATTGGCGCAACGTGCCGGGCGAATGTCCCTGGACAGGAATCGAAGTCCTCGACAGACCGATATGCGAGTGCGGGCGCGGACCCTGGATCAACCTCCGGTACCTGCGAATCTTCCTCCGCGAAAACCTCATCGGACCCGTCACCGCCCTCAGCTGTCCGGGCCTGTGCCCGGGGACCCTGGTATCGGTCGACAACGAACGAATAGTCGATCATCGGCGCGACCACCGCACCCGGTGCCCCTGGTCCGGCACGCGGATCATCCCCATCGGCACTCCCCCGCCGCTGTTCCCGCCGACCCGCTGAAGCGCCGGTAACTAGTATCGGTCGACAGTCGATCGAAGGAGAACGACATCGTGCGCCGTCAGATCCGCAACCAGCCCGAGGCCGCGCCCGAGGAGGCACTCGAGGGACTCTCGCTCACCCATCCGACACTCATCCGCTACGACCGCACGCGCGGCATCGTCACCCGGGCCACCCCGGCCCGCGACAAGGTCGGCCTCGTCTCCGGCGGCGGATCCGGCCACGAACCCTTACACGCCGGCTTCGTCGGTTACGGCATGCTCGACGTGGCCGTACCCGGCGCGGTGTTCGCCAGCCCCACCGCACTGCAGGTGCACGAGGGCACCGTGGCCGCCGACTCCGGCCGGGGTGTCGTGCAGATCGTGAAGAACTACACCGGCGACGTCCTCAACTTCCAGATCGCCGGCGAACTGGCCGGTGACGACAATGCCGTCGCGACCGAAATCGTGCTCGTCGACGACGACCTGGCCACCCAGAGCACCGACGACGACGGCCCGGGCCGCCGCGGCACCGCGGCGGTGCTCGCGGTCGAGAAGCTCTGCGGCGCGAGCGCGGAGGCCGGAGCCGACCTGCCCACGGTCGCCGGGATCGGCCGTCGCGTCGCGCGCAACGCCCGCACGCTCGGCTTCGCGCTCGGCGCCGGTACGCACCCCGGCGAAACCGCCCCGGCGTTCACGCTCGAACCCGGCGAAGTCGAACTGGGTGTCGGCATCCACGGCGAACGCGGCACCGGCCGGGTCCCGTTCGCCGACGCCGATACGCTGGTAGCGCTGCTGGTCGACCCGCTGGTCGCCGAACTCGAACTCGCTCGCGGATCCGCGGTGATCGCCATCGTCAACGGTCTCGGCGGCGCCTACCCCATCGAACTGTCCATCGCGGCGCGCGCGGTACACCGGCAACTCGCCGGACGCGGTATCACCGTCGCCCGCTCACTGGCCGGTAGCTATGTCACCTCGCTCGATATGGTCGGGGTCTCGCTCACCCTGCTGCCCGCCGACACCGATCTGCTTCCGCTCTGGGACGCGCCCGTGCGCACCCCCGCCCTGACCTGGTGAAGGAGCCTGCTCATGAACAACGAAGCACTACCCGCGGGATTCGGGCAGCGTTGGGTGCACACCATGTTCGACGCCTTCCTCGACCGCACCGAAGCACTCGCCGATCTCGACCGCCGCGCCGGTGACGGCGATTTCGGCGCCAATATCGCCGCCGCCCTGCGCCGCGCCCGCGAGAACATCGACACCGCACCCCCCACCACCTACACGGACTGGCTGACCGCGGTATCCCGCGGATTCCTGGGCACCGGCGGCACCAGCGGACCCCTGTTCGGCATGTTCTTCCGCGAACTCGCCCGCTGCGCAACCGATTCCGAACCCACCCTGGCGGAGTTCTCCCAGGGCCTGACCGCCGGTGTGGCCACCGTGCAGCGATACGGGAAGGCCGAAGTCGGGCACAAGACCATGGTCGACGCGCTCGCACCGGCCGCCGAAACCCTCGCCGCCCGCGTCGCCGACAGCAACCCCGCCGCGGCCCTCACCGCCACCGCCGAGGCCGCCGTGACGGGCGCGTCGGCCACCGTATCCCTGGTGGCCAAACGCGGCCGGGCCAGCTACGTCGGCGAGGTGGCACGCGGCGTGCTCGACCCGGGTGCGGCCGCCGCCGCCCTGATCCTGCAGGCCGCCGCCGCGGCCTGCGAAGAGCCGCCGGGCGATATCGATACCGGGTGGCTCGGCAGCGCGACCGCATGAACCATCCGAACGACAGGACTCGGTACCGGAGTCGGGTCATGAGGCCGGAGGTTTGGGCCGAAACGAGACCTGGCGGCCATCCGTTGCGGCAAGATCGCCCCGTCAGTAAGTTCACTCCATGAGCTCCACCTTCCCGCATTTGCTGTCGCCGCTGCAGCTGCGCCATATCACGCTACGCAATCGCGTGGTGATGGGTTCGATGCACACCGGTCTCGAAGACCGGCCCTGGCATACCGATCGGCTGGCCGCTTTTTTCGCCGAACGCGCGCGCGGCGGCGTAGGTCTCATCGTCACCGGGGGCTACGCACCCAATCGGGAAGCACTGATCTCACCGTTCTCGTGCTCGATGCTCACCGAGGCCGACGCCGTGCGGCATCGCGTCATCACCGACGCCGTCCACGAGGCGGGCGGGAAGATCGCGATGCAGATCCTGCACACAGGACGTGATTCGAACACTCCGAACAATGTCGCACCGTCGGTGATCGCCTCGCCGTTCAGCGCCTTCGAACCGCGGGAATTGTCCGACGCCGAGGTCGAATCGACCATCGATGCCCATGTGCACTGCGCCCGGCTGGCCGAATCGGCCGGGTACGACGGTATCGAGCTGATCGGCGGCGAGGGATTCCTCATCAATCAATTCCTCGCCCCGCTGACCAACAAGCGCACTGACCGGTGGGGAAGCACGCCGGCCGGGCGGCGCCGGTTCCCGGTGGAAATCGTCGCCCGGACCCGCGCCGCACTGGGTGACGAATTCCTGATCATGTTCCGCATGTCGCTGGCCGACTTCATGGAGGACGGGCAGACCTTCGAGGAGATCATCGCCCTGGCTCGGGAGCTGGAAGCGGCGGGAGTGGACATCATCAACACCGATATCGGGTGGCACGAATCCCGGGTGCCCACGATCGCCACCTCCGTGCCCCGGGCGGCTTTCGTCGGATTCACCGCGAAAATCAAGCAGCATGTGAGCGTTCCGGTATGCGCGGCGAATCGGATCAATATGCCCGAAATCGCCGAAGAGATCCTCGAGCGTGGTGACGCCGATCTCGTCGCGCTCGCGCGCCCGATGCTCGCCGACCCGGAGTGGGTGCGAAAAACAGCCGAATCCCGGGTCGACGAGATCAACACCTGCATCGCCTGCAACCAGGCCTGTCTGGACCACACTTTCACCGGAGAGCTGGTGTCGTGCCTGGTGAATCCGCGCGCCGGCCGGGAGACGATCCTGCAGCTGCTACCCACCCGGCAGACCAAGAAGGTCGCGGTGGTCGGGTCCGGCCCGGCCGGTTTGTCGGCCGCGATCGGCCTGGCCGAACGAGGGCACCGGGTAGAGCTGTTCGAGGCGACGGATCGAATAGGCGGTCAATTCGACCTGGCCAGGCGTATTCCCGGCAAAGAGGAGTTCGACGAGTCGATCCGATACTTCCGGCGCAAACTGGAAGTCCTCGATGTGTCGTTGCGATTGAACACCGAGGTCACGGCCGAACAACTCGCCGAGGGTGATTGGGACGAGGTGGTGGTGGCCACCGGAGTACGTCCCCGCGTGCCCGATATCGCCGGTATCGACCACCCGATGGTGCTCTCCTATCCGGAACTGATCCGCGGCGAACGCAGCGCCGGCCGACGGGTGGCCGTGATCGGCGCGGGCGGAATCGGATTCGACGTCGGCGAACTGCTCACCGTGGCGGGCAGCAGCGCGCTCGATCTGGCCGAGTGGCAGCGGGAGTGGGGGGTCACCTACGACGAGCAGGCTCCGGGCCAGCTGACCACACGCGCCTGGTCCCCGGCGGTTCGTGAAGTGACGCTGCTGAAGCGTAAACCCGGTCCGTTCGGAACCACGCTGGGTAAGACCACGGGATGGATCCACCGCACCAGGCTGGAGGCCAGGGGGGTCCAGCAGATCGCCGGGGCCAACTACGAACTGATCGACGACCGCGGTCTGCACATCAGTTTCGGGCCGAACCACGAAGGCAGGCGCCTGCTCGAGGTCGACAATGTCGTGATCTGCGCCGGCCAGGAATCAGTACGCGACCTGGTGGATCCACTCAGCGCGCGTGGGCTGCGGTGGCATGTCATCGGTGGCGCCGACGAGGCCAAGGAACTGGACGCCAAACGCGCGATCGAACAAGGCACCCAACTGGCGGCCGAGCTGTGAACGCGGCGGTCGCGATCTGAGCGATCCGCTACGGATCGCACGACGATATCCCGGCCGCCGACTTCGCCGACCGGGATATCGCGGCGGCCGAGCTAGTCTCTCAATTCTCGATCGAGCAACGCGAAGAGCTCGTCCGCGCTGGCGTCCGCCACCTCCGTGTGGGCGGGGGCCGTCGACGACTCCGGCTCGATCGTCGCCTCGTCGAGCATCGCCCGGATCCGGGCAGCCAAACGCTGCTTGTCCTGCGGCGACCGGATGGTGGTGAACATCGCGCGCACCGCCGCGAGCTGATCGTCGACAACCGAGGTCAGCGCGGTCTCCTCCCACCGCTGCCGTATCAGCTTCGCTACCGCCGCGGCGGTCGGGTAGTTGAATATCAAGGTGGCGGGCAACTTCATGCCGGAGGCCTCGGACAACCGGTTGCGGAGTTCGACACCGCCCAGCGAATCGAATCCCAGGCTCTTGAACGGAGTATCCGGCTCGATGGCGGCCGCCGACGGGTAACCCAGTACCGCCGCCGCCTGCTCCCGGACGAGTTCGAGTACCAGCGCGTCCCGCTCGTCTTCGGTGGCTGCGGCCAGCCGCCGGGCCAGTCCGCCACCGGACACACCGCTATCGGACCGGCGTGGACGCGCGGGCACGAGACCGCTGAGCACCTCGGCCAGCAGCCCCGCCCGGGATTGCGCGACCAGGGTGGGCCGGTCGAACCGGGCGCCCACGGCCACCGGCTCCCCGGCCAGCAGAGCGGCATCGAACAGCGCCGTCCCGATGCTGTCGCCGAGCACCTCGATGCCCATCCGTTCCAACCGCGCCACGGCCGACCGGTCGAGCTCGCCGGTCATCCCGATGTCCGGAGTCCAGGGACCCCACGCCACCGATACCGCGGGCAGTCCCTCGGCACGCCGGGCCCGGGCCAGCGCGTCGAGCACCGAGTTCGCCGCGGCGTAGTTGCTCTGCCCGGGTGAGCCCATCGCGGCGGCCAGCGACGAGAAGACGACGAAGGCCCGGAGGTCGTGCCCGCGGGTGAGCTCGTCGAGGATCAGCGCGCCATCGACTTTCGGGGCCAGGACACGGTCGATCTGTTCGGTGGTCAGCGTTTCGATCGTGCCGTCGTCGAGCACACCCGCCGAGTGGATCACCCCCGTCAAGGGATGCGCGCGATCGATCGAGTCCAGTAACGCCGCCATACCGTCGCGGTCGGTGACATCGCAGGCCGCCACCCGCACGCGCGCGCCCAACGCGGACAATTCCGAGACCAGTTCCGCGACACCGGCGGCCGCCGCACCACGGCGGGATACCAGCAGCAGGTGTTCGACACCGTGCACGGTGACAAGATGCCGGGCCGTCACCGTTCCCAGGCCGGTGGTGCCGCCGGTGATCAGCACCGTGCCGGCCCCGAAAACCCCACCCGGTACCGGCGCCGTGGCGGCGCCGGCGCCCTGGACCACCCGGGGGACGAACATCCGCGAGCCGCGTACCGCCAGATCGGCCCGGTCGGCCGCCAGCGCGGTGTGTATCAGGTCGAGACTCAGCTCGTCGTCGTGGTCCAGCAGGATGATCCGGCCCGGGTGCTCGGATTGCGCGCTGCGGACCAGCCCCGCCACCGCGGCGGCCGCCAGATCCACCGGCTCGCCGTCGACACCGGTCGCCCGCCGGGTCGCCACGACCAGGCGGGCCTCGTCGGGAAGGTCCACGGCCAGCCAGGACCGTACCGTGTGCCACGCGGCATGCACCGCCGCCCGGACGATTCCGGCGCGATCTCGCGCCGATCCCGTCGGCCCCCCGCGCGCGTCCGGCTCGTCGGCGACCAGCGGATCCGGTCCCGGCGACCACACCACCAGATCCGGAACGCGCTCGCCGATCGCGAGTTCGGCCGGTTCGCGGTGATGCCGGTCGATACCGGGGACCGGCACTGCGCCCACGCTCGCGATCTCGCGTACCTCCGGTGATGCCGGCGACTGCGGAAGTTCGGAGCCGACCCAGCGCAGGTCCAGCACCGGTGTGGGCCGGGCAGCGCCGGCCTCGATCAGCTCGGCCGCGCCGACGGGCCGGGAGGCCACGGCGTCGATGGTGAGCACCACCGCACCGGCGTCGTCGGCTACGTCGATGCCGACCTGACCGTCGCCGAGGGCGACCGCACGCACCCGCGCCGCCTGCGCACCGGTGCGCCACAGCCGCACACCGGTGAAGGTGAACGGCAACGGCAGCCGACCGGGTGGCAGATCACCGAGCAGCCCGGTGATGGCCACGTGCAGGCAGCTGTCCAGCAGGGCGGGATGAACACCGAAACCGGTCGAGGAACCGACCGCGGTGTCGTCGAGCGAGATCTCGGCGAAGGTGTGTTCACCCCGGGTCCACGAGGCGGTCACGCCCTGGAAGGCCGGTCCGTAGTCGAAACCGGCCTCCGCCAGCCGGTCGTAGATCGACTCCTCCCCCGATGGCCGGGCACCGGCGGGCGGCCAGCTCTGCTCGTTCCAGTTCGGCGCGGACTCGTCACCGAGGGCCAGGACCCCGCGCGCGTGTGTCGTCCAGGGGCTCTCCTGGGCGGTCTGCGAGCCCGGGTGTGGACGGGAGTAGATCGTGAACGCCCGGCGGCCTTCTTCGTCCGGCCGGTCGACCCCGACCTGCACTTCGATATCGTCGCCGGCGGCGATCGACAGCGGAGCCTCCAGCAGGAGTTCCTCGACGGTGTCCAGCTGCAGGTGTACGCCGACAGTGCACGCCAGCTCCACGAACGCCGCCCCGGGCAGCAATACCGAACCGAAGACCGCGTGATCGGCGATCCACGGATGGGTCCGCAGCGAGAAGCGGCCGGTGAACAGCCATTCGTCCCGGCCCGCGAGCGGCGACCCGGTGGTGAGCAGTGGATGACCGAACGAGCCGCCCGCCCGCTCCACCCCCGGCGACAGCCAGTACCGGTGATGCTGGAAAGCGTAGGCGGGCAGAGTTACCCGCTCGACCGGGCGCCCGCCGAACAGCCGATGCCAGCGCACCGGTATTCCCGCCGTATGCGCGCGGCCCAGCGCGGCGACGAAGCCGGCTATCTCGTCGGTCGATCGCCGGGAGGACGCCACCACCGTCGATACCGCCGCGATCTCCGGGCGCTCGGCCAGGCTCTCCTCGATCATGGTGGTCAGCGCGGCGTCCGGGCCGACCTCGACGAACCTGCGTACTCCCGAGTCGATCAGCAGGTCCACGCCGGGTGCGAATCGCACACAACTTCGCACATGCCGCACCCAGTAGCCCGGATCGCACACCTCTTCGGTGACACGGGTGGCCGACACATTGGACACTATCGGGATCGACGGGGCCCGATAGGTCAAGCTCTGGGCCACCGCGCGGAACTCGTCCAGAATCGGTTCCATCACCACCGAATGCGACGCGTGCGAAATCCGCAGAACGGTGTTCTGCACACCGTCGGCCGTCAACTGCTGCCGAAGCAGGTCGACCGCGTCGGCGAAGCCGGAGAACACCACCGAACGGGGACCGTTCACCGTTCCCACCGAGACCCGGTCCTCGTGGCCCGCCAAGTATCGGCCCGCCTCCGCCTCCGAGACGGCCGCCGCCAGCATCGCCCCACCCGATGGCGCCGACCCCATCAACCGGCCTCGCGCCGCAACCAGCAGGCACGCGTCCGCCAGCGACCACACCCCGGCCACATACGCCGCCACCAGCTCGCCCAGCGAATGCCCCGCCACCACATCGGGCTCCACACCGAACGATTCCAGCAACCGGAACATCGCCACCTCGAAAGCGAACAACGCCGGCTGCATCCAATCCATGCGGTCCAGCAGACCGTCCGGATCGGTGAACATCACGGTGCGCAACGACCCGTCCAGCTGCCGATCGAACTCCGCGCACACCTCGTCCAGCGCTACGGCGAACACCGGGAACGCCCGCGACAACTCGGCACCCATACCCACTCGTTGCGCACCACCGCCGGTGAACAGAAAAGCGGTGGAACCCGAGGTGACCTGGCCGTCGACGACAGCCGGCGACGGAGCGGCCGAGGCGAGCGCGGCCAATCCGGCCAGCAATCCCTCCCGGTCGCCGCCGACCACGACACCGCGCCGATCGAACGAGGTCCGGGTATCCAGCAACGACCGGCCCAGTGTCGCGGCATCCACCTCGGGATGCGCGGTCCACCACGCCCGTATCCGGTTCGCCTGCGCGCGTAGCGCGGGCACCGATTTCGCCGAGACGATCAGCGGCACCACCTCGGCGGCCGGGACCGGCTCGCCGCCGGCCGGGACGGCCGGTCCGGGTGACGCCTGCGGCGCTTCCTCCAGGATCACATGGGCGTTGGTTCCGCTGATACCGAACGAGGACACTCCCGCGCGGCGGACGGCGCCGCCGGTCGGCCACGGTTGGGGCGCGGTGAGCACCTCGACCGCCCCGGCCGACCAATCGACATGAGGGGACAGTTCCTCGGCGTGCAACGACTTCGGCAACGTCTCGTGCCGCAACGCCTGCACCATCTTGATGACACCACCGACGCCGGACGCGGCCTGGGTGTGGCCGATATTGGATTTGAGCGACCCCACCCGCAGCGGCTCCCGCGACCGATCCCGGCCGTACACGGCCATCAGCGCGTGCGCCTCGATCGGGTCACCCAGCGCGGTGCCGGTGCCGTGCGCCTCCACCGCGTCCACATCACCGGGGTCCAGACCCGCGTCGGCCAGCGCAGCGGTGATCACCCGCTCCTGCGACGGCCCGTTCGGTGCGGTCAAACCGTTGCTCGCCCCGTCCTGGTTGACGGCGCTGCCACGGATCACCGCCAGTACGTCGTGACCCAGCCGGCGGGCATCCGACAACCGTTCCACCACCAGTACGGCGGCACCCTCGCCCCAGGACACCCCGTCGGCCGCGGCCGAGAACGGTTTGCACCGCCCGTCCCGGGCCAGGCCGCGCTGCCGGGAGAATTCCACGAACGGCAGCGGTGTAGCCATGACGGTGGCGCCACCGACCAGCGACAGTGACGTCTCGCCCTGCCGCAACGCCCGGCACGCGAGGTGCAGCGCCACCAGCGACGACGAGCACGCCGTATCCACCGTGAGGGCCGGCCCTTCCAGACCCAGCGTGTACGCCACCCGGCCGGACACCACACTGCCCGCGCCCCCGGTGCCGATATAGCCTTCGGCGTCCGCGCCCGCGCGCCGGGCGAGCACCTCGTAGTCCTGGTACATCACGCCGGTGTAGACACTGGAATCGGAACCCCGCAGCGAGGCCGGGTCTATCCCCGCGTGTTCGAGTGCCTCCCAGGACACTTCCAGCAGCAACCGTTGTTGCGGGTCCATCGCCACCGCTTCCCGCGGTGCGATATCGAAGAACGCGGCGTCGAACCCGGTCACATCATCGAGGAAGCCGCCCCGGCCCGAGTACGAGGTGCCCGGATGGTCCGGCTCCGGATGGATCAGACCGTCCAGGTCCCAGCCCCGGTCGACCGGGAACTCGCCGATGGCGTCGGTGCCGGAACTCACCAGATCCCACAGTTCGTCGGCCGAGGAAACCCCGCCCGGATACCGGCAGGCCATACCGACGATCGCGATCGGTTCGTCGGCCTCGGTCCGGCGTTCGGCCCGGCGGACCCGGGTGGTCCCCCCCTCGAGCTGCGTGCGCAGGTACCGGGCGGTCGCCGTGGCGGTCGGGTGATCGAAGACCAGTATCGAGGGCAGCTGCAGGCCGGTGGCCTTGTTCAGCCGGTTCCGGAATTCGATCGCGCCGAGTGAATCGAAACCCAGGTCGCTGAAGGGCTTCTCGGGGTCGATCGACGCCCCGGAGGGATGTCCGAGCACCTCGGCCACCTGATCGCGGACGAAACCCACCAGGATCTCCTCGTGTGTGTCCGCTGGGGCGGCGGCCAGCCGGCGGGCCAGGCCCGCGCTGTCGCCGTCCATGCCCCCGGCGCGGCGTGGTGGCGCTGCCGGGGCCAGTGCTCGTAGTAGATCGGGTAGTACCCCGGCACGGGACTGGATCGACAACGCCGGGATATCGAAGTTCACCGCGACGAGGGACGCCGGACCTCCGGCAAGGTCGAGCAACGCCAGACCGTCGGCTTCGGCCAGCGGCCGGAAACCCAGACGCGCGAGCCGGTCGACCGCCGCCGCGGCCAGCTCGGCGGTCATGCCGCTGTCCTGATTCCACGGCCCCCACGCCACGGACACCGCGGGCATGCCGGTATTCCTGCGCCGGCGCGCCAAGGCGTCCAGTACCGAATTCGCGGCCGCGTAATTGCCCTGCCCCGCCGAGCCGAGCACCCCGGCGACCGACGAGAACATCACGAACGCGGCGAGGTCGGCGCCGGCGGTGAGCTCATGCAGATTCAGTGCTCCGTCGACCTTCGGTGCGAGTACCCGGTCGACCTGGGCCGCGGTGAGAGTCCCGATCGTGGCGTCGTCCAGGACGCCGGCGGCGTGCACGACCCCGGTCAACGGGGGTCCGCCGGCCAGTGCGCCGAGCATGGCCCGCACCGCGTCGCGGTCGGCGATATCACAGGCCACCACCTTGGGCCGTGCCCCCAGCTCGGTCAGTTCGGCGAGAAGTTCACCGACGCGCTCGCCACGTTCACCGCGCCGGGACACCAGCACCAGGTCGCGGACGCCATGAGTCGTGGCCAGATGCCGCGCCACCAGCGCCCCGAGACCATTGGTGCCACCGGTGATCAGCACCGCGCCGGTCCCGAAAGTGAGCGCGGTGTCTTCACCGGTGCCGAGGCGGGTCAGCCGGGGCACCAGCAGCGACCCGGCCCGGACCGCCAGCTCCGACTCGCCGGTGTCCAGCACCGCCGAAACCAGATCGCCGGTCACCTCGGCGGTATCGCTGTCCAGGAGCACGATCCGGCCCGGATTCTCCGACTGCGCGCTGCGCACCAGACCCCGGATCCCCGCGGCAGCCAGGTCCGGATCCTCACCCGGTAATCCGGCCCCGTTACGGGTCACGACGACCAGCCGGGACTCTTCGGCCACCTGTGCGGTCGGCTGATTCAGCCATCCACGCACGGTCGCCAGTGCCGTGTGCACCGCCCGGTGCACCGCGTCGGCGGCCTGTGCGTCCGGTGATTCGGCCGGCTCGTCGGCGAACCACACCACGACAGTGGCGGCGGAGCCGCTCGCCTCGGATGTCGCGGATTCGATGGCCACGGCCCGGGCCCAGGCGGTCATCTCCGGCTGGATTTCGTCGAAACCGGTCGCGCCCGGCCGGCCCAGCGCGACGAGCCGGCGTTCACCCGCCGATCCGCGCTGCGGTGCATCCGCTAAGACCCAGTCGATTTCGTAACGCGCGTCGCGGATATCGGAGGTCGCGCCGGTCAACGCTTCGCGGTCGATCGGGCGCACCTGCAGCGATTCGATCAGGGCCACCGGGTCACCGGAGTCGTCGCGCAGCTCGACCCGGACACTGCCGGAACCGTTGGCGCGGATCCGTGCCTGCACCGCCGCCGCACCCGGACGGTACAACCGCACACCGTTGAACGAGAAGGGCAGCGGGAGCCGACCGGTCGGCACATCAGCGCCCAGGACATCACCGGCCGCGTGCAGCGCCGCGTCCAGCAGTGCCGGATGCAGACCGAAACCGGCAGCATCCGCACTCACCGCAGCCGGTAACAGCACGTCGGCCAGCACATCGTCCCCGGCCCGGACGGTGCGGCGCACACCCTGGAACGCCGGTCCGTAATCGAACCCCTGAGTGAGCAATCGGTCGTAGAGCACGTCGGCCGCGGCCGCGTCGCCATCGTCCAGCAGGCCGTCGAACCGGCCGGTGGGCACTACGTCGGCGGCCGCGCCGGGGGCGAAGACACCGCGCGCGTGCGTGGTCGCGCCGGCGGCACCGGCGGGGTCGTCCGCCGGCCGGGAGGCCACCAGGAAGCGGCGCCGGCCGTCGGCGTCGGCCCCTTCCACGCTGATCTGGATATCGACCTCGTCGCGGTCGGTCAGGCGCAACGGTGCCTCGAGGACCAGTTCTTCGAGGACCTCCACACCCAGCCGGGCACCGGCCGCCAGCGCCAGCTCCACGAAACCCGTCCCGGGCAGCAGCACCGTGCCGAAGACGACGTGATCGGCGATCCACGCCTGCGATGCCACCGACAACCGGCCGGTGAACAACCACTCGTCCCGGCCCGCCAATGCGACGGCCGCGCCCAGCATGGGGTGGTCGACAGCCATCAGACCGGCTCGGCGCACGTCACCCGATCCGTCGGTGGGCGTCAGCCAATACCGCTTCCGCTGAAAGGCATAGGTCGGCAACGGAACCCGGCGGGGCGAGCGGCCGGCGAACAACCGGCCCCAGTCCACCCGCGACCCGGCCGTATACGCGCTACCGAGGAAGGTGAGGAACTGCGCTGCCTCGTCGACACCGCGCCGCCCGGCCGCGAGCACCACCGAACGCGCCTCGACCTCGGGGTCGGCGGCCACACAGTCCCGCGCCATCGCCGACAGCACCGCATCCGGGGCGATCTCGACGAACCGGCGCGCACCCGCGCCGATCGCGGCCTCGATCCCCGGCGCGAAACGCACACTCGCCCGGACCTGACGCACCCAGTACTCCGGGTCGGTCAGCACCGGCCCGTCCACCACCGCACCGGTCACATCGGACACGATCGGGATGACCGGCGCCCGGTAGCTCAAACCGGCCGCTACCGCGCCGAATTCGGCCAGCATCGGTTCCACCCGTGCCGAATGGAACGCATGGCTCACCCGCAACCGGGTGGTCTTGGCCCCGCGCTCGCGTAACTCGTGCTCGACTTCCTGTACCGCGTCCGCGTCACCGGAGAGCACCACCGACGCAGGGCCGTTGACCGCCGCCACCGACAACCTGCCCGGATACCCGGCCAGTAACTCGGCTGCCGCGGTCTCGGTGATCGCGGCGGCCAGCATCGCCCCGCCCGCCGGCAGCGCACCCATCAGCCGGCCCCGCGCCGCGACCAGGGCGCACGCGTCGGACAAGGTCCACACACCCGCCACATACGCCGCGACCAGCTCACCGACGGAATGCCCCACCAGGATGTCCGGGGAGAGGCCGAACGACTCGACCAACCGGTACAACGCCACCTCGAACGCGAACAACGCGGGCTGGGTGAACTCGGTGCGATCCAGCAGCTCGCCCGCATCGGCCCGGAACATCAGCTCGCGCAGCGACCTGCCCAGCAATGGGTCGAAGACAGCGCACACCTCGTCCAGCGCCGCCGCGAACACCGGGAAGGCGGCGTACAACCCGGCACCCATGCCCGCCCGCTGGGCGCCCTGCCCGGCGAACAAGAAGGCGGTTCCGCCCGACCCCACTCGCCCGGACACCACGCCCGTCCCCGGCGCACCTTCGGCCAGGGCGGCCAGCCCCGCCGCCAGTTCGGCGTGATCCCGGCCCACGACAGCCGCCCGCCACTCCAGCTGTGCCCGGGTCGTACACAGCGAATACGCGGTATCCCAGACATCCGCGGTATCGACCGCTCCGGCCGTGCCCGGACTCAGCAGCGCACGCAACCGGTCGGCCTGGGCCCGCAAAGCCGCCTCGGAACCGGCCGACACCAGCAACGGAACGTACGCGCTGTCGACCCGGTCCCCGATCTCCGCCGCGATTCCGGCCGCCGGCGGAGCTCCCTCGGCAGACCCGGCGACCGTCGTCTCACCGGGCTCCGGCGCCTCCTCCAGCACGACGTGCGCATTGGTGCCACTGGCTCCGAACGAGGACACACCCGCCCGGCGGGGCCGCTCCCCCGTGCGCGGCCACGGCTCATTGTCCTCGAGCAGTCGCACCGTCCCGGCCGACCAATCCACCAACGGGGTGGGTTCGTCCACATGCAGCGTCTTCGGCAGCGTGCCGTGCCGCATGGCCTGCACCATCTTGATCACACCGCCGACCCCGGCGGCGGCCGAGGTGTGGCCGATATTGGATTTGAGCGAACCCAGCCGCAACGGGGTCTCCACCGGCCGCGCGCCGTACACACCGATCAGCGCCCGCGCCTCGATCGGGTCACCGAGTTTCGTACCCGTCCCATGTGCTTCGACCGCGTCGATATCCGTGGGATGCACACCGGCGTTGGCCAACGCCCGCCGGATGACCTCCTCCTGCGACAGCCCGTTCGGCGCGGTCAGCCCATTGCTCGCGCCGTCCTGATTGATCGCGCTACCACGCACCACCGCGAGAACCGGGTGGCCCGACCGCCGCGCGTCCGACAACCGCGCGAGTACCAGTACACCCAGCCCCTCGGCGAAACCGGTCCCCTCGGCCGCCGCGGCGAACGCCCTACACCGGCCGTCGGGCGACAGCGCGCGCTGACGCGCGAAGGCGATCAGCAGCGATGGATCCGACATCACCGTGACCCCACCGGCCAGCGCCAGCGAGGTCTCACCCTGCCGTAGCGCCTGGCAGGCCAGATGCAGGGCGACCAGCGAGGACGAGCACGCCGTGTCCACCGAGATCGCCGGTCCCTTGAAGCCGAGGGTGTAGGCGACCCGGCCCGAGAGCACACTGTTGGACACACCCAGATAGACGTGGCCCTCGGTCTCGGCCGTGATATTCGCCGAGCCGACCCGGGGCCCGTAGTCCTGGTGCGCGACCCCGGCGAACACACTGGTATCGCTGTCGCGCAGCGAAATCGGATCTATTCCGGCGTCCTCCAGCGCCTCCCACGATGCCTCCAGCAACAACCGCTGCTGCGGGTCCATCGCGGCGGCCTCACGCGGGCCGATGCCGAAGAACTCCGCGTCGAAACCGGCGATATCGTCGACGAAGCCACCCTGGCGTGTGTAGATCGTGCCCGGCACACCCGGGTCGGGATCGAACAACCGGTCGAGATCCCAGCCCCGGTCCCTCGGATAGTCCCCGACCGCGTCCGCACCCTCCACCACAACCCGCCACAGATCGTCGGGCGAGGCGACACCACCCGGGTACCGGCAGGCCATCCCGATGATCGCGATCGGTTCACGCGATCGGTCGGTGACCTCGCGCAGTTGCTGTTTTGTGTCGTAGAGCTCTTTGGCGGTCTTCTTGAGATACCGGCGAAGCTCGTCGTTGTCGGCCATCGGTGGGCTCCTGATCGTGCCAGTTCAGCTGAGGTTGTCGATGAAATCGAAAAGCTCGCGGTCATCCGCATCGTCGAGCTTTTCGGCGTTTTCGGCCAGATCGGCCGCGCCCCGGTCATTGCCTTCCAGTTGCCGTTGCAACACAGCCAGCCGGCTCGCGATCTCCGATCGTTGCGCCGGTGAGAGTTCCGCCTCGGCGCAGTGGCGCGCCAAGGAATCGAACTCCATCGTGATCACCGGCATCGGGTCGTCGCCGGGTGCGATTTCCCGGCGGAGGAACCCCGCCAAGGCCACCGGGGTGGGGTAGTCGAACATGGCGGTCGCGACGAGCTGCACACCGGCGGCCGCCTTGAGCCGGTTGCGGAACTCCATGATTCCCAGCGAGTCGAAACCGATATCGCTGAACTGTTTGTCCACACCGATCTCCGCCGCGCTGTGATAGCCCAGTACGGCTGCTGCCTGCGCCCGGATCACCTCCAGCAGCAGCTGTTCCTGCTCGGCCGGCGAACGGCCGGCCAGCTGCCCGGACAGTCCGGTCGGCGACTCGTCCACCGGCCCCGCCGCCCGCCGCCGGGCCGGACGGGTCAGACCACGCATCACCGCCCGTAGTTCGCCCTGCGGCAGCTCGGCCAACGCTGCTCGATCCAGTCGCGCCGCCACGGAAACGGTCCGTCCGGCCGCGAGCGCGGCGTCGAACAACGCCATACCCTCCGGATCCTCCAGTGGTAGCAGCCCCTCTCGGCGCAGGCGTGCCAGATCGGTCTCCGACAGCGCACTGGTCATACCACCGCCCTGCCGCCACGGACCCCACGCCAGCGAGGTGGCGGGTAGGCCGCTGATCCGGCGGTGGTGTGCCAGGCTGTCCAGGAAGACATTCGCGGCGGCGTAGTTGGCCTGTCCCGGACTGCCGATGACACCGGCGATCGACGAGAACATCACGAATACCGCGAGATCGAGATCCGCGGTGGCCTCGTGCAGATTCCACGCGGCATCCACCTTGGCCGCCAGCACCGTGCGGATCTGTTCCTCGGTCAGCCGCTCGAATACCCCATCGGCCAGCACACCCGCGGCGTGCACGACAGCGGTGAGTGGACGATCCGGGGGGATACTCGCCAGCACCGCGTCCACCGCCGCTCGATCGGCGGCATCACAGGCCACCACCTCGACTTCCGCGCCGGCGGCGATCAGTTCGTCCCGGAGTTCGACCGCACCGGGCGCAGCCGGCCCGCGGCGACCGGCCAGCACCAACCGCCGCACACCGTAGGTCCGGACCAGGTGCCGGGCCAGCACCGCCCCCAGTGCACCGGTGCCGCCGGTGATGAGGACGGTCCCGTCGGGACGCATCCGAGTAGGCACGGTGAGCACGTTCTTACCGATGTGCTGGGCCTGGCTCAGGTACCGGAAGGCCTCGGGGCCGTGGCGCACATCCCAGGCGGTGATCGGAGACGGCCGCAGCGTTCCGGCCTCGAAGAGCGCCACCAAGGTCGCCAGGATCTCCTGTAACCGGCCGGGGTCGGCATCCAGCAGCATGAAGTCCCGGTACCGGACGCCCGGATGACCGGCCGCCACCTCCGCCGGATCACGGCGGTCGATCATGCCCATCTCGATGAACCGGCCGCCTCGCGGCAGCAGCCGCAACGACGCGTCCACGAACTCGCCGGCCAGCGAATCCAGCACGATGTCCACACCACGGCCGTCGGTGACCTGCAGGAACTTCTGTTCGAAGTCCAGGGTCCGCGAATCCCCGATCAGGTCCTCGGGGAATCCGAGGTCCCGCAGCACACCCCACTTCGGCCTACTGGCCGTGACCAGCGACCGCAGACCGAGATGCCGGGCGACCTGGATCGCCGCCATCCCGACCCCACCGGTCGCCGCGTGCAGCAGCAATGTCTCGCCCGGCACGGCCGCGGCCAGATCCACCAGCGCGTAGTACGCGGTGGTGTACGCGATCGGTACCGAGGCCGCTCGGGCGAACGACCAGCCACGCGGTATCCGGGCGAGTAGGCGCCGATCGGTCACGGTGACCGACCCCACGCCGGTGAAGAATCCGAACACGCGGTCACCGGGCGCGAATTCGGTGACGTCCGCGGCGACCTCGAGTACCACGCCGGCGCCTTCACCGCCGATAGCGGCGTCCGGGTCCGGATAGGTGCCGAGTGCGATCAGCACATCGCGGAAGTTGAGACCGACCAGGCGCATACTCACCCGAACCCGGCCCGCAGCCAATGGCTCCAGCGCGTCGGAGTTCTCGGCGAACGCGAAGTTGTCCCCGGTCAAAGTGCCCCTCCCGCGCAGTCTCAGCGACCACGAGGATTGCGCGCCGGCCATGTCCACGGCCGGCTCGTCGCCGGCCCGGCGCAGCCGTGGCGCGTGGACCGCACCCCGGCGGATCGCCAGCTGCGGCTCCTGGCGCACTGACAACACCCGCGCGATACTGTTCCGGTAATCGGTCCAGTCGTCGATATCGAGCAGCAGCAGCCGATCCGGATACTCGCTCTGCACCGAGCGCACCAGGCCCCATACCGCCGACGACGAGAGATCCACCGGCTCGCCCGGATGCACCGCGACCGCTCGGCAGGTCACCACCACGATCGGGATATCCCGGTCCAGCAGGCGCATGATCTCGGCGGAGACGCCGATCACCACATCGTGGACCGCTTCCGGTAGATCACCGGAGATCATCCGCTGATCCACCCGGATCACCGCCGCGGTCCGGCCGGCGCCGGTGACGATCTCACCGATATCACCGGCGTCGGACACGGTGTCGGCGGCGGCGGGCTCCTCGGCATGCTCGGCGCCGGACTCGGGCAGGCGTATCCAGTCCACTTCGTAGCCCGCCCCCGGCAGGTGCCGGCCGGCCGGCTCGAGCGCGCCGACGGAGATAGGACGCAGTGTCAACGTCCCGATCCGGGCCACCGGAACACCCGAGGTGTCCGCCAGCCATACCGTCACCTGGCCGGAGGAAGTTTTCGCCACCGCACGCACCCGCACCGACGAGGCACCCGCCGCGTCGAGGACGACGTCCTCCCAGGAGAACGGCACGGCCACTGTGTCCGCGTCCGCGGCGGGGACCAGCCCACCCACGACCACCGCGTGCAACGCGGCATCCAGCAGCGCCGGATGTATGCCGAACTCATCGGCCGGGCCGGCGGCTTCCGGCAGGCTCACTTCGGCGAACACCTCACCCGCGCCACGCCACAACGCCCGCAGGCCACGGAACGCGGGACCGTATTCGTAGCCGCGTGCGGCGAGGTCCGCGTACACGTCATTCGTATCGACGGCCGCCGCCCCCCGCGGCGGCCAGCTCATCGGCTCGGTGTCATCGTCAGCGGTGTCCGCGACCTGCGGCTCCGGCACGACCGTCGCCGACACATGCCGAATCCATCGGCCGGACCGGTCATCACCGTCCGCGCCGGAGCCGGGACCGCCGCCGCCGGGGCGCGAGTACACCGACACCGCCCGCGCCCCGGACTCGTCCGGGCCGCTCGTGACCGCCCGCAACTCGACCGCCGTCTCACCGGCCAGCGGCAACGGCGACTCGACCACCAATTCCGCCAGCCGTGGGCAGTCCATCGTCGTCCCGATGTGCAGGACCAGGTCGACGAACGCCGCGCCCGGAAGCAGCGTCGTCCCGGCGACCGCGTGGTCGGCCGGCCACGGATGACCGTCCGCGGTCAACCGCCCGGTGAACACGGCCCCATCGGAATCCGGCAGCCGCACCATCGCACTCAACAGCGGATGGCCGGCCCGGTCCATATCCGGCTGCCGGACATCGGAGACGGTGATCGGCGCCGGCCAATAGCGCTGGTGCTGGAACACATAGGCCGGCAAGGACACCGGGCTCCCCGGGCGGCCCGCGAACAGCGGCCGCCAATCCACCGCGACACCGGCGACATGAGCCCACGCCAGCGCCGACAGCAACTGTGTCGGCTCGTCCGCCGAACGCCGCGCCGCCGCCACGAATATCGAGCGATCCTCGATATCGGGTGTTGCGGCCAGGCACTGCCGTGCCATCACGCTCAGTACCGCGTCCGGCCCGTTCTCGACGAATCGCCGCACGCCGAGCGCGGTCGCCGTTTCCACTCCCGGCGCGAACCGCACACAGCCACGCAGCTGATCGACCCAATAGTCCGGATCGGTCAGCTCGGCGCCCGCTACCGAGCCGGAGACATTGGACACGATGGGCAGGGTGGGCCGGTGATAGGTCACCCCTTGGGCCACCCGCCGGAACTCGTCCAGCACGGGATCCATTCGTGGGGAGTGGAACGCGTGACTCACCCGCAACCGGTTGGTCTTCACACCCGCCCGGGTCAGCTCGGCCTCGATCTCGACGATGGCGTCGAGATCGCCCGACAGCACCACCGACGACGGGCCGTTGACGGCCGCCACCGACACCCGGTCGGCGAAGTCGGCGACAGCCTTCACGGCGACGTCCTCGGTGACAGCCGCCGCCAGCATCGCGCCGCCGGCGGGCAGCGCGCCCATCGATCTGCCCCGGGCCACCACCAGCGCGCAGGCGTCCGGCAGCGACCAGACACCGGCCACGTACGCCGCCGCGAGCTCGCCGATCGAATGCCCGATCAGCACATCGGGCACCACGCCGAACGATTCCAGCAGCCGGAAGGCCGCCACCTCGAAGGCGAACAGCGCCGGCTGGGTGAACTCGGTCCGGTCGAGCAGATCGGCATTGCCGGGATCGAACACGATGTCTTCGAGTGAGCGGCCCAGCAACGGATCGATATGCGAGCAGACCTCGTCGAAGGCGGCCGCGAATACATCGAAGGCCGCGTACAGTCCCGCGCCCATGCCGGTGCGCTGAGCACCCTGTCCGGTGAACAGCAGCGCTGTCGCGCCGGTGCCGGCCGTCGCCGTGATCGTGCCGGGCGCTCCGGCCGCCATCTCGGTCAGACCGGCCAGCAGTTCGTCGCGATCGGCGGCGACCACCGCGCCGCGCCGATCGAGTCGGGCCCGGGTGGTCTCCAGGGCCCGGGCCGCGTCCCGGAGATCGAGGTCGGGGTGTTCGATGAGCCATTGCCGCAATCGCTGCGCCTGAGCCCGCAAACCCGGCTCCGAGTTCGCCGACACCAGGAACGGCACTGCCGTGCGCGGTGGGTCGGCCGGCTCGGCCGCACGGGTCCGGACTCGCGGCGCCTCCTCCAGGATGGCGTGCGCGTTGGTACCGCTGATACCGAACGAGGACACTCCGGCGCGCCGGATCCGGCCATCGGCCGGCCAGGGCACGGCCTCGGTCAGCAGCGCCACATTGCCGTCCGACCATTCCACGTGCGGACTCGGCTCTTCGGCGTGCAGGGTCCTGGGCAACATTTCGTGCCGCAGCGCCTGCACCATCTTGACGACCCCGACGACGCCGGCGGCGGCCACCGTATGCCCGATATTCGACTTGACCGTGCCGATGCGCACCGGATGCTCGCGATCCTGGCCATAGGCCGAGATCAGCGCGTTCGCCTCGATCGGATCTCCCAGCGTGGTACCGGTTCCGTGCGCCTCGACCGCGTCCACATCGGCGGGTTCGAGTCCGGCGTCGGCCAGCGCGGCCGCGATCACGCGTTCCTGGGACGGACCGTTCGGAGCGGTCAGCCCGTTGCTCGCACCGTCCTGGTTCACCGCGGTTCCGCGTACCACCGCCAGCACGTCGTGACCGAGCCGGAGCGCGTCGGACAATCGTTCCAGTACCAGCACACCGACGCCTTCGCCGAAAGCGACACCGTCGGCGTCGGCGGAGAACGCTTTGCACCGCCCGTCCGGGGACAGCCCGCGCTGCCGCGCGAAATTGATGTACAGCCAGGGGGTCGCGGCGACGGTCACCCCACCGGCCAGAGCCAGCGAGGTGTCCCCATCGCGCAGCGCGCGGCAGGCCTGATGCAGCGCGACCAGCGACGACGAACACGCGGTGTCCACACTGACCGCGGGCCCTTCCAGGCCCAGGACATAGGACACCCGTCCGGAGACCACACTGTGCGCGGTGCCGGTGAGCCGGTAGCCCTCCAGTTCTTCGGGTATCCGCTCGGCGTACCCGGAATCACACACGCCCATGAACACTCCGGTGTCACTGCCGCGCAGGGTGGTCGGGTCGATACCCGCACTCTCGATCGCCGCCCAGGACGCTTCGAGCAGCAATCGCTGTTGCGGATCCATGGCCGACGCCTCCCGGGGGCTGATCCCGAAGAACTCCGCATCGAACCCGCTCACATCCGTGAGGAAGCCCCCACGCCGGGTGTAGGTCGTGCCCGGGCTGTCCGGATCGGGATCGAAAAGCCGTGCCAGATCCCAGCCACGGTCCGCGGGGAACTCCCCCGTCGCGTCGATTCCGGCCGCGACCAGCTCCCAGAGATCGTCCGGTGACGAGACGCCACCCGGGAACCGGCAGCTCATCCCGACGATCGCGATCGGTTCGTCGACGCGCCGCGGGTCCGCCTTCGCGCTCGACCGCGCGGCCGGCTCGCCGGCATCCCCCGAGGTATCGGGCGCGATCCGGGACAGCAGCAGCTCCGTTATCGCCGTAGCGGTCGGATAGTCGAACACCAGAGTCGAGGGCAGCGCCAGACCGGTCGCCTTGACCAGCTGATTGCGGAACTCCATCACACTGAGCGAATCGAACCCCAGATCCTTGAACGGCACACCGGGGTCGATGGATTCGGCGGTCTCGTGTCCGAGCACCGCCGCCGCCTGGGTCCGTACCACTTCCAGAACGAGATGTTCCCGCTCGCCGGCCGGCCGGACGGCCAGCCGGTCGGCCAGCGTCGACGACTCACCCGGGCCCGCCGCCGCCCGCCGGCGCGACGGCCGCAACAGCCCACGCATGATCGAACGGGTGCCGGCCGAGCCGGACTCGGCGAGCGCCGCCCGATCGATCCGGGCTCCGACGAAGGCCGCCCGGCCACCGGCCAGGGCCGCGTCGAAAAGCGCCAGACCCTCCTCGGTACCCAGGGGCGGAAAACCGTCGCGCCGCAGCCGGGCGATATCGGCCGACCCCAGACCGGTGGTCATACCGGTGCCGTCCCCCCACAGTCCCCACGCCACCGAGGTAGCCACAAGGCCCATGGTCTGCCGGTGCTGGGCCAACGCGTCGAGGAAGACGTTGGCCGCCGCGTAGTTCGCCTGGCCCGGGTTACCGATCACACCGGCGATCGAGGAGTAGAGCACGAAGGCCGCCAGGTCCATGGACTCGGTCGCCTCGTGCAGGTTCCACGCCGCGTCGACCTTCGGCCGCAACACCTCGGCGATCCGCTCGGGGGTCATGGTGTCGAGCAGTCCGTCGGCCAGCACACCGGCGGCGTGCACGACCGCGGTCAGCGGGTGCCGGGCCGGTATCGCGGCCAGCACCGCGTCCAGCGCCGCTCGGTCCGCCGCGTCGCAGGCGACGATATCCACCCGGGCGCCGAGGGCGGCCAGCTCGGCCCGCAATTCCCCGGCACCGGGGGCCTCGGGCCCACGCCGGCTGGTCAGCACAAGGCTGCGGACGCCGTACTCGGTGATCAGATGCCGCGCCAGGCCCGCACCCAGTCCACCGGTTCCGCCGGTGATCAGCACCGTCCCGTCCGGCCGCAACGGAGTGGGCACGGTGAGCACATTCTTGCCGATATGCCTGGCCTGGCTCATGTACCGGAAAGTCTCGGGCGCCCGCCGGATGTCCCAGGCCGTGATCTGCGACGGTGTCAAGGCACCCGACTCGAAGAGGCCGACGACAGCGGTCAGGATCTCCCGCAACCGATCCGGGTGCACATCCAGGAGCACGAACGAGCGGTATTCCACTCCCGGGTATTGCGCCGCGACCTGAACCGGGTCGCGTTCATCGAGGAGCCCCATCTCGATGAACCGGCCACCGCGGGGCAGCAATCGCAGGGACGCGTCCACGAACTCACCGGCCAGCGAGTCCAGAACGATGTCCGCACCGCGCCCGTCGGTGACTTCGAGGAACTTCCGCTCGAAATCCAGCGTCCGCGAATCCGCGATCTCGTGGTCGGCGAAGCCGAGGTCGCGCAGCACGCCCCACTTCGACTCACCGGCGGTCACCAGCAGCCGCAATCCGAGGTGCCGGGCCAGCTGGACGGCGGCCAGACCGACACCACCGGTGGCGGCATGCAGGAGCAGTGTTTCGCCCTGCTCGGCGCCCGCGAGATCGACCAAACCGTAGTAGGCCGTCGCATAGACAACCGGAACAGCGGCGGCCTGCACGAAGGACCAGCCCTCCGGGATGGGGGCGAGCAGCCGACGGTCGGTCACCGATACCGAACCGGCACCGGAGGTGAACCCGAAAACCCTGTCGCCGGGCGCGAATTCGGTCACATCGGGGGCCGTCTCGAGCACGACGCCCGCGCCTTCCACACAGAAGGTCGCGCTGATCGGTCGTGATCCGGCAACCGGATTCGCCACCATGCCCAGCGCGATCAGCGCATCCCGGAAATTCACCCCGACGGCGCGCAGCGCCACCCGCACCTGACCGGGCGCCAGGGCCGGCTGCGCCGGTGCCTCGGCGAGCACGATATTGTCGCCGGCCAAGGTGCCCTTTTGCAGGTGCGTCATCGCCCAACCCTGGGTCCGGACGAGATCCGCGGCACCCACGATATCGCCGACGCCGGCACTCAGCCGGGGCGCGTACCAGGTCCCGCGGCGTAGTGCCAGCTGCGGTTCGGTGCTCCTGGCCACCGCCAGTGCCACCGCGCGGCGGTATAGCGACCGATCGTCGATATCGAGGACGACGATCCGGTCCGGGCGCTCGGACTGCGCGACCCGCACCGTGCCCCACACCGGGGCCTGCGTGATATCGACCGGCTCGCCCGGGTGCACCGCCACCGCCCGGCAGGTCACCACCACTACCGGATCGTCGTGGCTCAGCAGCCGCTGGATCCGCTCGGTCAGCGCGGTGACGGTGTGGCGCACATCCCGGGGAACGTCGCCACCGGTCTCGTCGTCGAGCCGCAGCACCGAAACGGTCCGGCCGGCGATGGTCACGGTTTCACCGATCTCGGCCGGACTCCAGGTACCGGAGTCGCCGGACGCGCCGTCGTCCTCGGGGAGCGCGACCCAATCGACCCGATAACCCACATCGGTTCGTCGCCGGGTGGCCGACAGCGCATCCGTGGATATGGGCCGCATCGTCAGGGCGCCCACTTCGGCAACGGTCGCACCGGTTGCATCGGTGAGGGTCACCGCGAACCGGCCCGAACCCGGATCGGTGGCCACGACCCGGACCCGCACCTCGGTCGCACCGGTCGCGTACAGCTCGACATCCTCCCAGGCGAACGGAACAGCGACCTGTCCGGACCAGGTATCGGGCAACAGCCCGGTCACCAGGATCACGTGCAGCGCGGCGTCCAACAGGGCCGGGTGCAGGTCGAATTCGTCGCCGCCGGCACCGGCCGGTAGCTCCACCTCCGCGAACACCTCGTCGCCGCGCCGCCACGCGGCCCGCAGACCACGGAAGACCGGCCCGTACTCGTAGCCCCGCGCGGCCAGATCCCGGTAGGCATCGCCGATGTCCAGCAGCGAAGCGCCGACCGGCGGCCACACCCCCAGAGCCGGGTCCGTTGCCCGGCCGGCGGATTGGCGCACGAGTGTGGCCACCACGTGACGCACCCAGACCGGCGTGTGTTCGTAACCGCCGGAACCTGTACGACCCGAGTCGTCGGCCGGCCGCGTACGTGAATGGACCGAGACACGCCGGGCTCCGGACTCGTCCGGTTTCCCCACCACCACCGCCCGGAACTCGACGGTATCGGCGGCCGGTAACGGCAACGGCGCCTCGATCACCAGTTCGGCCACCCGCGGGCATCCGATCACCGCGCCGATGTGCAGCACCAGCTCGGCGAACGCCGCCCCTGGCAACAGGGCCACACCAGCCACCGCGTGATCGACCACCCACGACTGCCCCGACCGGGACAACCGCCCGGTGAAAACCACCTCGCCGGAATCGGGAACCTGCACCATCGCGCCCAGCAACGGGTGGCCCGGATCATCCAGACCCGACTGCCACACATCCACCGACGGCCCCGGTTCCAGCCAGTACCGCTGACGATCGAACGCATACGTCGGCAATGGCACCCGGCCCACCGCACGACCGGCGAACAGCGGACCCCAATCCACCTCCGCCCCCGCGACCCGCACCGCCCCCAGCGCCGCCACGAACGCCGCCGCCTCATCGACCGAGCGCCGCGACGACGCCACCACCACCGACCTGGTCTCCAGCTCCGGGCGCTCGGCCAAGCACTCACGGATCATCGCGGTCAGCGCGGCATCCGGTCCGACCTCGACGAACCGGCGCACCCCGGAGTCGATCAACGAATCCACCCCGGGTGCGAACCGCACACAGCTGCGTACATGCGAAACCCAGTACTCCGGATCGCACAGCCGCTCACCGATCAGCGCACCGGAGACATTCGACACGATCGGGATCGACGGCGATCGATACGTCAAACCCCGCGCCACCGCCCGGTACTCGTCCAGGATCGGCTCCATCAGCACCGAATGCGACGCGTGCGAGATCCGCAGCAACGAATTCTTGCGCCCCGCCTCGGTCAACCGCGCCTGGATCTCGGCGACAGCGTCGGCGTATCCGGAGAACACCACCGAATTCGGGCCGTTGATCGTACCGACCGACACCCGCTCGCCGTAACCGTCCAGCAACTGCGCGGCCTCGGCCTCCGACACCGCCGCCGCCAGCATGGCACCACCCGACGGCGCCGCGCCCATCAATCGGCCGCGCGCGGCCACCAGCGCACACGCGTCCGGCAACGACCACACCCCGGCCACGTACGCCGCGGCGAGCTCACCCAGCGAATGCCCGGCCACCACATCCGGCACCACACCGAACGATTCCAGCAACCGGAACAGCGCCACCTCGAACGCGAACAACGCCGGCTGCATCCATTCCATCTGGTCGAGCAACCCGTCGGGATCGGTGAACATCACCGCCCGCAACGACCCGCCCAGCTGCCGGTCCAACTCCCCGCACACCTCGTCCAGCGCCGACGCGAACACCGGGAATGCCTGGTACAGACCCGCCCCCATGCCCACTCGCTGGGCCCCGCCACCGGTGAAGAGGAACGCGGTACTCCCCGCCCGCGCACCGCCCTCGACGACAGCCGGCGACACCGTCCCGGACGCCAGCGCCGCCAGCCCCGCGATCAACTCGTCCCGGTCGGCGCCGACCACCACCGCCCGGCGCTCGAGCCACCCCCGGGTCTCGATCAGCGAATACCCGATACTGTCCACATCCAGTTCGGGATGTTCGATCAGCCACTGCCGCAACCGCTCCGCCTGGCCGCGCAGACCCGGTTCCGACCTACCCGACAACAACAACGGCAGCACGCCCCCCGCGGCGCCACCGTCTGCAACCGCAGCGCTCGCGGGCGCATCCGCCGCCAACGCGGGTGCTTCCTCCAGGATCACGTGAGCATTGGTGCCACTGATCCCGAACGAGGACACACCCGCGCGCCGGACACCCACACCGGCCGGCCACGGCTCGGACTCGGCCAGCAACCGAACCGAACCGGCCGACCAATCCACGTGTGGTGTCGGCGGATCGGCGTACAGGGACTTGGGCAAGGTCTCGTGGCGCAGGGCCGCCACCATCTTGATCACGCCGCCGATACCGGCCGCGGCCACCGCGTGCCCGATATTGGATTTCAGCGATCCGATCCGAAGCGGGTGCGCACGACCGGATCCGTAGGCGGCGATCAGAGCCTGGGCCTCGATCGGATCACCCAGCGCCGTACCGGTGCCGTGCGCCTCGACCGCGTCCACCTGGGCCGGGTCCAGCCCGGCATTCGCCAAGGCCGCGGCGATCACCCGTTCCTGCGAAGGGCCGTTCGGCGCGCTCAGTCCATTGCTCGCGCCGTCCTGGTTGATCGCGCTGCCACGCACGACCGCCAGCACCGGATGACCGAGCCGCCGCGCATCGGACAATCGCTCGACCACCAGCAACCCGGCGCCCTCGGCCCAGGTGACACCATCGGCGGCAGCGGAAAACGGCTTGCACCGCCCGTCGGCGGCCAGTCCGCGCTGGCGGGAGAAGTCGACGAACAGATCCGGGCTCGCCGCGACGGTGACACCACCGGTCAGGGCCAGCGACACCTCCCCCTGCCGCAATGCCTGACAGGCCAGATGCAACGCGACCAGCGACGAGGAACACGCGGTGTCGACGGTGACGGCCGGACCTTCCAGGCCCAGGACGTAGGCGACCCGGCCGGAGACCACACTGTGCGAGTTGCCGGTCAGCCGGAATCCCTCGTATTCACCGGTTACGCCGGGTGCGTATCCGGAGGAACCGGCGCCTATGTAGACACCGGCGTCGGTGTTGCGCAATGTGGCCGGATCGATCCCCGCGTTCTCGAGAGCCTCCCAGCACACTTCCAGAATCAACCGCTGCTGTGGATCCATCGCCGCCGCCTCACGCGGTGCGATGCCGAAGAACGCCGCATCGAAAGCCGCCACGTCCTCGATGAAGCCGCCCTCCCGGGTGTACACAGTGCCGGGCTTGTCCGGATCGGCGTCGAAGAGGCGGTCCAGGTCCCAGCCGCGATCCGCCGGAAAGGGGGTGACCGCGTCGACGCCACCGGCGACCAGGTCCCACAGGTCATCGGCCGACCGCACGCCGCCCGGGAATCGGCAACCGATTCCGACAATGGCGATCGGTTCCTCGGTGCGGTCGCGTCGCGCCGCCCGCGGTGCGTCGCGCTCGTGGCCTTCCAACCGGGAACGAACCAGCCGGGTGACCGCGGTCGGTGTCGGGTGGTCGAAGATCAGTGTCATCGGCAGGTCGACTCCGGTGGCGCGAGCCAACCGATGCCGCAATTCGATCCCGCTCAGGGAATTGAAGCCGGAGGCGGTGAACGGCAGGTCGGGATCGATCGCGTCGCCCGAATCGTGACCGAGTACTGCCGCCGCCTGCTCGGTGACCACCGCGAGCACCATCGCCTGCCGCTGCGGCCCGGCCACGGCGCCGAGCCGCTCGGCGAAGGACCCGGCCACCACGGTCCGCCGTTCACGTACCGGGCTGGTTCGGTCGGCCACCGCGGCGGCGGTCTCGGGTACGGGTCCCGCCGGCTCGATCAGCACCGATTCGATGGTGAGCAAGGGCCGGCCGTTCTCGGTGGTCGCGGCGAGGCGCGTGGCACCCGCTTCGCCACATCCGATCCGGACGCGCGCGGCCGGCTCACCACGGTCGTACAGGCGGATACCGCGCAGCGACACCGCGATCGGTATCGCCGGACTGTCGGATCCGGCGGTGGAGGAGTCCAGCGCGGGATGCAACATGGCATCGAAGAGCGCCGGATGAACCATGAAACGGCCGGCCTCATCGGTCAGGCTCTCGTCGAGCGAAACCTCGGCGAAGTGCTCGCCGTCCTGTTCCCAGGCGGCGGTGACGCCCTGGAACGCCACGCCGTAGTCGATGCCGCGGGCGAACAGCCGGTCGTAGAGTTGCCCGGCGGACACCCGGTCGGCCGCGGGGGGCCGGTCACCGATCGCCGCCCCGGTGGAGTCCGCCGTGTCCACGGCGGAGGCGAGCACGCCGGACGCACACCGCACCCACATCGGCGCGCCGCCCTCGTCACCGGCGGCCTCGGTGCCGGGTCGCACGTGCACGGTGAACGCCCGCTGCCCGTGGTCGTCCGCTACTGCCACACCGACCTGCAAATCCAGGACTTCGGCAGCGGGCAGCGGTGGGTGGATCCGCAATTCCGACACCGTTTCGGCGCCGACCCGGGCGCCGGCGGCCAGGGCGATATCGACCCAGACCGAGCCGGGTACCACCGCCGTACCGGCGAGCACATGGTCGGCGAGCCACGGATGGGTACGGGTGGTCAGCCGGCCGGCGAACAGCCAACCGCCGGTATCCGCGACGGGCATCGCGGCGCCGAGCACCGGATGATCGGGATGGACCAGCCCGTACGCGCGTACATCGCCTGCTCCGACAGCCGCATCCGGGGTCCAGCACTGCCGCCGTTGGAAGGCATAGGTCGGCAGATCCACGGGGACGGTACGTGGCGCGAGCAGCTCGGCCGGAACATCGATGCCCACGCAGTGCGCCCGAGCCAGCGCGGCGCCGAACTGCTCCGCACCGCCACGTTCGCGTTCGAGCGTGCCGAGCACGGCCACCCGCTCGGACAGTCCCAGCGACCCGGCGGTCAGTTCGATCGCCACATTCAGCACCGGATGCGGGCTGACCTCGACGAACGCGTTCATTCCGGTATCGATCAACCTGCGCACCGATTCGGCGAACCGGACCTGCCGGCGCAGACCGCGGTACCAGTACCCGGCATCCAGGCCGGCCGTATCCAGGTAATCGCCCGTCACGGTCGAAAAGAACGGTATCGATCCCGAAGCGGGCCGGATCGGCTCCAGTTCGGCCAGTAATCGGTCCCGGATCCGTTCCACCGCGGCCGAATGCGAGGCGTAGTCCACCGGAACCCGCTTCGCCCAGACTCCCTCGGCCGCGCACTGGTCGAGGAACTCCCCGATCGCCTCGGCATCGCCGGATACGACCGTCTGCCCCGGACCGTTCTCGGCGGCCACCGATACTCGACCGCCGAACGCACGCAGCCGATCGGCGACAGTATCCGCGGACAGGCCCACCGCGGCCATGCCGCCGGATCCGGCGAGCTCCTGGGCCACCGCCTGGGAGCGCAACGCCACCACCCGGGCACCATCGGCCATCGACAGGCCGCCGGCCACCACCGCGGCCGCGATCTCACCCTGCGAATGTCCGAGCACCGCGGCCGGCCGGACACCCCGCGCCTGCCACGATCGCGCCAGTGACACCATGACCGCGAACAGGGCCGGTTGCACCACGTCCACCCGGTCCAGTCCGGGGGCACCCGGTTCGGCCCGCAGCACCTCGGTCAACGACCAGTCCACGAACGGTGCCAGCGCCGCTTCGCATTCGGCCACGGACGCGGCGAACACGGGGTCGGCGGTCAGTAACCGGGCACCCATTCCCGCCCATTGGCCACCCTGACCCGGAAAGACGAAAACCACCCGACGGGCCGCGGCACGCTCCGGTGCGACCACCCCCGGACCGGTTTCGGGTGCCGGGTCGATGAGCCCGGACAGCCCGTCGGCCAGGGTGGCGATATCCCCGCCGACCACGGCCGCGCGCCACTCCAGGTGCGCGCGGGACCGGGCCAGCGAGGAGGCCACCGCCGCGGCTGCGAGGTCGGGATGATCGCCGAGCCAGTCCCGAAGCCGAGCGGCCTGCGCGCCCAGCGCCTCGGGACTGCGCGCGGACAGTACCCAGGTCAGCGGCTGCCGGGGCGCGGTATCCGGATCGCCGGGGTCCGTCCCTGCCGCGACCGTCGCCCCGGCGGGAGCTCCTTCCAGGATCACGTGCGCGTTGGTACCGCCCATACCGAACGACGAGACAGCGGCGCGGCGCACCGGGGCGGCCGGCCAGGGCCGGTTGTCGGTCACCACGGTCAGGCCCAGCTCATCGAGCGGTATCCGGGAATTGGGCGTGTGGAAATTCAGGCTGGGTACCAGCCGGCCGTACCGCACACACAGTGCGGTTTTGATGAACCCGGCGATTCCGGCCGCACCTTCCAGGTGCCCGATATTGGTCTTGACCGAGCCGACGGCCAGCGGCCGCCCGGCCGGTCGTCCGGCGCCATAGGTATCGCCCAGCGCGGCCGCCTCCACCGGATCGCCCGCGGGGGTGCCGGTTCCGTGTAGCTCCACATAGTCCACCGACTCCGGTTCGACCGCGGCGGCCGCGAGCGCGTCCCGGATGACCGCCGCCTGAGTGGCCGGACTGGGTGCGCTCAGCACCTGACGATCGTTGCCGTTGTTGACCGAACTTCCACGGATCACCGCGTAGACCCGGCGGCCGGCGGCCACCGCCCGGTGCAGTGGCTCGAGCACGACGATGCCCCCGCCTTCACCACGGACGGTCCCGTCGGCGTCGGCATCGAAGGTGCGGCACTTCCCCGACGGCGAATGGGCGCCGAACTGTTCGTAGCGCTCCCCGCTGAGCGGCGACAGGATCAGGTTGACGCCACCGGCGAGCGCGACCTCGCAGTCACCACGGCGGATCGCTTCGGCGGCCAGATGCACCGCCACCAGCGACGAGGACTGCCCACTGTCGACCACAAGACTCGGCCCGGTGAACCCGTAGTAATTCGAGATCCGGTTGGCCGCCACACCCCGGCCCACCGCCCACAGCGAATGCCGGCTGATAGCGGCTCGTCCCCGCGCGGCCACGATTTCGGCGAAATCGGTACCGGTACTCCCGAGGAACACACCGGTGGCAACCTCGGCCGGGGCGCCGAAACCCGCGTCCTCCAGCGCCTCCCAGCTCAGTTCCAGACCGAGCAGCTGCTGGGGATCGATATCGCGGGCCTCGTTCGGGGGCACGCCGAAGAAGTCCGCGTCGTATCGGGTCGCGGTATCCAGGAACCCCGCGATTTCGTCGATTCCCGGACGGTCCGGCCCGGCGGTGCCGATCGCGTCCTCTCCTTCCCGCAGCAGTCGCCAGAATGCCTGGAGATCGGGGGCTCCGGGCATACGGCACGACATCCCGACAACAGCGATATCGTTCGCCGACTCGATCATGGAAATTCCCGTCCAACCAGGTGAATACTGAGTTTTTTCGTGTTCGTCAGCAGCCACGCCGCCACCGCCACACCACCGACCGCGGCCGGCCGCGCCGGTCCTCTCCGATCGTCGTCACGACCCGGGCTCCACCGCCGCCCGCTGCGGATCGGCGCCGGTCACAGCGCTGAGCCACCGCCGGATATGTGTGGCCACATCGGCTGCGGCCCCGTCCAGCACCGACAAGTGGTCCGCGGTGATCCGCACCGTCGGGCCGGCGTGCTGCCAATCCGGCACCGGCACCGGCATATCCGCCAGTCCCGGCATCGGGGTGGTGGCCCGCAGCAGCAGCGTGGGTTCGGAGATCGGCTCCGCCGCGCGGCCGCCGTAGACCTGGCCGTAGTGCGCCATCACCACCAGGCCCCGATCGTCGACGGTCACCAGTTCGTGGCCGAAGGCCACTTCGAGTGCGCTGCCGAACACCTCCAGGTTGTCCTCTTCGCTGTCGGGCGAATAGGTGTCGATCATGGCGACACCTCTCGGCGCCCGTCCGCGTTCGGCGAGCCGACCGGCGAGCCCGTGCGCGATCGCGCCACCGATCGAATAGCCGACCAGCACGAACGGATCCGCCCCCACCGTGTCGAGGGTGGCGTCGGCAAGGCAGTCCAACAGGGCATCCCAGTCTGGCGGCAGCGACTCGCCCGGCCGCGTACCGGGCAGCCAGAGCGCGGTCATCCCGAACTCCGAACCCAGCTCCCGGGCCAACCGGCCGAACTGGTGCGGACCGTTACCGACCACGAACGACGGGATACAGATCAGCTTCGGCCCGGCCCCGCCGCGCGCCAGCAACATCGGTTTCGGCGCGACCAGCCGATCGGCCGACTCGTCCAGATCGACGATGAGCCGGCCGGTCTGCATCAGCACCGGCAGGGCGACCTTCGCATCACCGCGCCGCAGCGCCTCGGTGACCAATTCGGTGAGAATCCCGGGCGCACTCGGGCCTGTCGCCGGCGCAGCCCCGCCCTCGACCCCGACGAGGCCACTGAGCTGCTCGGTCAGCGTCTCGGCCACGGCGGCCGGGGACGGATATTCGAATACCAGCGTGGACGCCAGGGTGAGTCCGGTGATCGTGGCGAGCCTGTTACGGAATTCCACGCCGCCCAGTGAGTCGAACCCGAGTTCGGTGAACAACGCGTCCGGGTCCACCGCTTCGGCCGAGGGGTGGCCCAGCACGGTGGCCACCAGCGTCCGGACCTCGTGCAGCACCAGGTCGTAACGTTGCGACTCGGCAACGGCCGCCAGCCGCCGGGCCAGCGATCCCGTGTCCTCGGCCGACAGCGCCGCCACCGGAGCGCGAACGATATCCCGGAGCAGGCTGGGCAATGCTCCGCTGCCCGCGAGGTCGCTGAGCGCGGACATGTCCAGCAGTGCGGTCAGCACCGAGGCGTGGCCGGTGCCGAGTGCCCTGTCGAACAGCTCCATACCTGGTTCGGCGGTGATCGGTATCAACCCGAGCCGGGTGCGAATCTGGCGAACCATCTGCTCGGCGCCTGCACCGGCGAGCGCGCTGCCCATGCCGACGGTCCACAGTCCCCAGGCCAGCGAGTGGGCGGGCAGCCCGGATTCGCGACGCTGATGGGCCAGCGCGTCCAGGAAGGCATTCGCCGCCGCGTAATTGCCCTGGCCCTGACCGCCGAGCAGTGGCGCGGCCGAGGAGAACAGGACGAAGGCCGACAGATCCGCGTCCCGGGTGAGTTCGTGCAGGTTCACCGCCGCGTCCGTTTTCGGACGCATGACCCGATGCACCTGATCGGCGGTCAAGGTCGCGATGGTGCCGTCATCGATAACGCCCGCGGTGTGCACGACAGCGGTCAATGGATACTCGGCCGGCACCGTGCGCAGGAGGTCACCCAAGGCCGCGCGATCGGCCGCATCGCAGGCGGCAACCCGCACCTGGGCACCGGCCTCGGTGAGTTCGGCGGCCAATTCGTCGGCACCCTCGGCGGCCGGCCCGCGCCGGGACACCAGCAGCAGCCTGCGCACCCCGTGCTCGGCCACCAGGTGCCGGGCCAGCAATGCGCCCAGGCCACCGGTGCCACCGGTGATCAGGACCGTCCCGGTGCCGAACGATACCGGTTCGGTGCCCGCCCCGGCCTTGACCATCCGGGGCACCATGGCCGAGGAATCGCGTACGGCGACCCGGGGCTCACCGAGCGCGGCGACCGCGCGAATCAGGTCCGCGCTCGGGGCGGTCCGGTCGTCGAGGTCGAGCTGGAGGATCCGGCCCGGGTATTCCGCCTGGGCGGAGTCGATCAGGCCGGCGACCGCCGCACTCGCCGGGTCGCCCGGCTCACCGGGCAGGTCGGCGGCGCAGCGGGTGACGACCACCAGGGTTGCGCGCTCAGTGCGTTCGTCGGCCAACCAGTCGCGTACCAGCGTCAGCGCCGCGCTGACCCGCAGCCGCGCGGCCTGCGCCTGGTCGCCCGCGACCGTCTCCACTCCGGAATCCCAGACCACCAACCCGGATTCCTCCGGGACGGTGGCCGGCCCGGTCGGATCCTGGTGGATGATCACCGATCCCGGCACGGGGGCCGAGCCGAGCACTACCACCGCGGTCCCCGACCCGGCGGCCGGGAGCGGCACGGTCTTCCAGCTGCGGGTGTAGAGCGGGCCGGCGGTGGCCCGGGAACGGTTCAGCGTCTCGATATCGACCGGACGGGCCAGCGCGGCGGCGATCGTCAGGACGGGTGCGCCCTCGGTGTCGGTGAGGTCGAGCCGGGCGGTATTGGTCTGGTCGGTGACGCCGATCCGAACGCGCACGATATCCGCGCCCGCCCGGTAGAGCCGGATCCCGGTGTAGGAGAAAGGCAGGGGAACCCGGCCCGGATCGTCGAGCCGGTCCAGCGACGGGTGGATACTCGCGTCCAGCAACGCCGGATGGATCCGGTACTCCCGCGCCGCGGTGCTGTCGGGAAGCGCCACCTCGGCATACATCACATCGCCGGCACTCCATGCCGCGCGCACGCCACGGAAGGCCGGACCGTAACCGAAGCCGATCGATGCCAGTTGTTCGTACAACTGCCCGGGGTCCAGCGGCCGCACCCCGTCCGCCGGCACCTGTCCGTCCCACTGCGCGTCGATCGCCACCGAGCCGGCGGGAGCCAGCGTGCCGATCGCATGGGTGATCCAGTCGGCTTCGCCGGAGAACTCGGCCCGGACAGGGCGGGAATGGATCACGAACCGCCGGCGGCCGGTCGTGTCGGCCGGCTCGACGACGACCTGCGCGTCGAGCGTGACGTCGTCGTCGAACAGCATCGGTGACTCGAGCACCAGTTCCTGGATCGTGTCCATGCCCAGATGGCTCCCGGCGTGCAGCGCCATCTCCACGAAACCCGTGCCCGGGATCAGGGCCGACCCGAATACCACATGGTCGGCCAGCCACGGATGGGTGCGGGTGGAGAAGCGGCCGGTGAACAGCCATTCGTCTCGCCCGACCACCGGCACGACCTCGGTCAGCAGATGACCCGATACCGGCCGGGTGATCTGCGGTCCCGGCTCGAGCCAGTACCGCTGATTCTGGAAAGCATAGGTCGGCAGCGCGACTCGACGGGTGTCCCGGCCCGCGAACAGCGGATCCAGCAGCACCGGCAGCCCCGAAACCCGGGCCTGCGCGAGGAACGTCACGAACTGAGTGCCCTCATCGGCCGTGCGCCGGGAGGTGGCCGCCACCAGCGACTCGGCTTCGCTCTCGGCACCGGCCAGGCATTCGCGGGTCATCGCGGTGAGCACCGCGTCGGGCCCGAGTTCCAGGAAACGCCGCACGCCGGAAGCGGCCAGCGTATCCACACCGGCGGCGAAGCGGACACATCCGCGCACCTGGTTCACCCAGTACTCCGGGTCGGTGACCTCGTCGCCGGCAGCAGTTCCCGAGAGGTTGGAAACGATCGGGACCGCGGGCGCGTGATATGTCAGAGATCGCGCGACAGCGCGGAAGTCCGCCAGCATCGGGTCCATCAGCCCCGAGTGGAACGCGTGACTCACCCGCAGCCGCGAGGTCCTGATCCCGGCATCGTCCAACAGCTTCGTCACTGCCTCGACCGCGGCGTCGGTCCCGGAGAACACCACCGAGAACGGGCCGTTCACCGCGGCGATCGACAAATCGTCCCGGTAGCCGTCCAGCAACTGCTCGGCACGCTCCTCGGTGGTCGCGGCCGCGAGCATCGCCCCGCCCTCCGGTAGCGCACCCATCAGCCGGCCGCGTGCGGCCACCAGTGCGCACGCGTCGGCCAGCGACCACACGCCGGCCACATGCGCGGCCGCGAGCTCGCCGATGGAATGCCCGGCCAGCACGTCGGGGACGATCCCGAACGACTCCACCAGGCGGAACATCGCGACCTCGTAGGCGAACAGTGCGGGTTGGGTGAACTCGGTGCGGCCGAGCAGATCCCCCTGGTCCGCGGCGAACATCAGATCCCGGAGCGACCGCCCGAGCAGCGGATCGAACTGGGCGCACACCTCGTCCAGCGCGGTGGCGAACACCGGGAAGTCGCGATACAGCCCCGCCCCCATTCCGGCCCGCTGCGCGCCCTGGCCGGTGAAGAGGAACGCGGTGCGACCCGTTCGCGCCTTCCCGTACGCCACCCGCCCGACCGACGCGCCCGAAGCCAGCTCCGCCAGGCCGTGGCACACCTCGTCACGGTCGCGACCGACCACCGCACCGCGCCAATCCAGCTGCGCTCGGCTACCGACCAGCGAGGAGGCCACCCGCCACAGATCATCGGCCTCCGGGGCCTCGGTCAGCCACTGCCGCAAGCGATCGGCCTGCGCGCGCAGACCCGCCTCGGATTTCGCCGATATCAGCAGCGGTACCGCCTCCACCCGCACGGCCGCGTTCGCTTCGTCCGGCACGGTCCGCCCGGAGGCCGTCCGAGCCTCGGCGGGAGCTTCCTCGAGAATCACATGCGCGTTCGTGCCGCTGATACCGAACGACGAGACCCCGGCCCGGCGCGCACGCCCGGCGTCGGCGGGCCACGGCTCGGGCTCGGTCAGCACCCGCACCGCACCCGCCGACCAGTCCACCTTCGGCGAGAGCTCGTCCACGTGCAGGGTCTTCGGCAGCATGCCGTGGCGCAAGGCCTGCACCATCTTGATCACGCCGCCCACGCCGGATGCCGCCACCGAGTGCCCGATGTTCGACTTCAGCGACCCGATCCGCAGCGGTTCGGTCCGGTCCTGTCCATAAGCGGCGATCAGGGCCTGCGCTTCGATCGGATCGCCCAACGGCGTACCCGTACCGTGCGCTTCCACCGCGTCAACCTCCGCCGGCGCCAACCCCGCCGCTGCCAATGCCGCGGCGATGACCCGTTCCTGCGAGGGACCGTTCGGTGCCGTCAAACCGTTCGAGGCGCCGTCCTGGTTCACCGCCGAACCCCGGACCACCGCCAGGACGTCGTGTCCCAGCCGCCGCGCGTCCGACAACCGTTCCAGCACCAGCACACCCACACCCTCGGACCAGCCCACCCCGTCCGCGGCCGCCGAGAACGCCTTACACCGGCCATCCGATGCCAGGCCCCGCTGCCGGGCGAAGTCCACGAAGAACTCGGGGCTACCGGAGATGCTGACTCCGGCCGACAGCACCAGCGACGTCTCACCGTTGCGTAGCGCCTGACACGCCAGGTGCAATGCGACCAGCGACGACGAGCAGGCGGTGTCCACGGTCATGGCCGGACCCTGCAGCCCGAGAACATAGGCGACGCGGCCGGAGATCACGCTCTCGGAGTTGCCGGTCATCCGGAACCCTTCGTTCTCGCCTACGACCCGCTCGCCGTAGCCGGAAGGAGTGGCGCCGACGTATACGCCGGTGTCACTCCCCCGCAGCGATATCGGATCGATACCCGCGTCTTCCAGCGACTCCCAGGCGGCTTCGAGCATCAGCCGCTGCTGCGGGTCCATCGCCGTGGCCTCGCGCGGGCTGATTCCGAAGAAGCCGGGGTCGAAATCACCGGGGTCGGTGAGGAAACCACCTTCACGCACGTAGGTCGTGCCGGGAACATCCGGGTCCGGGTTGTACAGCCGGTCCAGGTCCCAGCCCCGGTCGGCGGGGAAACCGGTGATCACATCGGCACCGGCGGCCACCAGGTCCCACAGCTGCGCGGCGGAGGCAACGCCACCGGGGTAGCGGCAACCGATTCCCACGATGGCGATGGGCTCGTCGGTGCGGCCGCGGCGCAATGCCTTGGGCGCCGGCTTCCGCGCATCGGGCGCCTCATCGATGAGCGAGACCAGGAACACCGCCACCGCCCGCGCGGTCGGATGGTCGAAGACCAGGGTGGCCGGCAGTGGCAATCCGGTGGCCTTGGCGAGCCGATTACGGAATTCGACCCCGGCCAGCGAGTCGAACCCCAGATCGGTGAACGGCAGATCCGGCTCGATCGTCTCGGCCGAGGTGTGCCCCAGCGCCGCGGCCGCGTTCTCCCGCACCACCGACAGCGCAACCTCGTCCCGTTCGGCGGCCGCGACAGTGGCCAATCGTCCGACCGGTGCCGCATTCGGCAGGGACCGGGGCGCGGCCACCAGCGTGCTCAGCACATTCGGCAGCGAACCTGCCCGGGCCAGCTCGGTCAGTCCGGCGATGTCGAAATCGGCGGCCACCGCCAGAGCGACCGGCCCGGCGACAGCCGCGTCGAACAGCGCCAATCCGGCCGTGTTCTCGAGCGGCCGTAAACCCAGCTGGCGCAGTCGCGCCAAACCGGCCGCACCGAGTTCGGCGGTCATACCGGTGCCCGCGTTCCACGGGCCCCAGGCGATCGATACGGCCGGAAGCCCCGCCGCGGTCCGCAATGCCACCAGCGCATCCGTGAAGGCGTTCGCGGCGGCGTAGTTCCCCTGGCCCGGCGCGCCCGCCACCCCGGCCACGGACGAGAAGACGATAAACGCCGAGACCCCGGCAGAGCCGGCCACCTCGTGCAGCGACCACAACCCGTCGACCTTGGGCCGGAACACCCGATCGATCTGGTCGGCGGTCAGGTTCTCGACAGTGGCGTCGTCCACCACCCCGGCCGCGTGCACGATTCCCGACAACGGGAACTCGGCCGGCAGCTGTGCCAGCACCTGTGCCAGGGCTGCTCGGTCCGCCACGTCACAGGCGGCCACCTCCACCTCGGCCCCCAGCGCGGACACCTCGGCGACCAGGTCCGCCACCCCTTCGGCGTCGCGACCCCGGCGGGAAACCAGCAGCAGCCGGCGTACCCCGTGTGCCGTGACCAGATGCCGCGCCACCAGTGCGCCCAGACCGGTGGTGCCGCCGGTGACCAGCACCGTGCCGGTGCCGAAGGACATCGGCGCGGAATCGGCCGCGGCGGGAAGGCGGTGCACGCGCGGCACCGAGAGAACGCCGTCGCGTACGGCCAGCAGCGGCTCGTCCGCGGCGAGGGCCGCAGATACGGTCCGCCGGTCGAGCTCGCCGTCCCGGTCGAGCAGGACGATCCGGCCCGGGTGTTCGGCCTGCGCACTGCGCACCAGTCCGGCGATCGCCGCCGCCGCCGGGTCGGGCGATTCCCCGGCCGGTCCCATCGCCCGGTGGGTCACCACCACCAGCCGGGTCCGGGCCGGTCCGGTCTCCGCCAGCCAGGATCGCACCACGGCGAGCGTCTCCCCGACGCCGCGCCGGGCCACGCCGGGCATGATCTCGGCGGCCGTGGGCACCGTCTCGGCGAACCACACCATCGCCTCGGGTGCCGCCGGCCCCCGCGCTGCTTCGGCAGCCGCGGCGATATCGGCGAATCGTGCTGCGGCTCCGGCGGTATCGGCCCCGCCGAGCACCGCCACCGACACCTCGGGCACCTCGGTCGCAGCCGGAACCGGCAACCACTCCAGACCGTACAGCGGCACTGCGCCCGCCGCGCGGACCCGCGCCACCGTACGCCGCTCGACCGGATGCACCACGACCGAGTCGATGCTCAGCACCGGGTCGCCGGCCTCGCCGACGGCCTCCATCCGGATCCCGTAGCCACCGTGCCAATCGATCCGCAGCCGCAGGGGTCCGGAACCGGTCCTGGCCAATCGCACACCCGTACACCGCACCGGCAGCGGAACCCGGTCGGCGGGGACATCGTCCATGACGAAGTCGAGCGCCGGGTGCAGGCAGGCGTCGAACAACGCCGGGTGGATCCCGAAACCGGGCTGTGGAACCACCGGGTCGTCGAGCGAAATCTCGGCGAACATCTCCCGCCCACGCCGCCAGGCCGCGCGGACCCCACGGAACACCGGCCCGTACTCCATACCCAGTCCGGAGATCCGGTGATACAGGTCGGTCACATCGAGCGGCTCGGCGTGCTCCGGCGGCCAGACCTCGTCCCACTCGGTGGCGGCATCGGGTGTGGCGTCGGCTTCGGCGAGCACGCCACCGGCGTGGGCGACCCAGGCCTCGGCGTCCTCGGCGCGCTCCGACCGGGAGTAGACGGTGAAGCGGCGGCGGCCGTCGGGCCCGGCCTCGCCCACCGCGACCTGGATATCGACCGGGTTGTCGGTGAGCACCAAGGGAATATCGAGCAGCAGCTCCTCGATCATCCCGGCGCCGAGCCGCACCCCGACCGCCGATGCCATTTCCAGATAGGTGGTCGCCGGCACCACCGGCGTGCCGAACACCAGGTGCTCGGCGATCCAGGGTTGACCCGGATCGGACAACTTTCCGGTGAACAACCACTCGTCCCTACCGGCCACCGGCACGGCCTCGGTCAGGATCGGGTGGCCCAACCCACCCAGGGCGGCCGGACGGCCGGCGTGCAGCCAGTACCGCTGCCGCTGGAAGGCGTAGGTCGGCAGTTCGACCCGCGCCGGTAGGTGGTCGGCGAACAACGGCGTCCAATCGACCTCGATACCCGCGCTGTGCGCCTGGCCGAGGAACGCCAGGAATTGCGTCACCTCGTCGGCGCCGCGCCGGCCGGCGGCCGCCACCAGAGCCTTCGATTCCACGTCCGTGGGCAGGCACTGCCGGACCATCGCACTGAGTACGGCATCCGGGCCGATTTCCAGGAACCGCGTCACCCCGCTGTCCACCAGATGGTCGACGCCGGAGGCAAACCGCACCGTGTCCCGGACATGACCCACCCAGTACATCGGATCGGAGAAGGCCTCACCGCCGACGACCCCGAACACAGTGGACACCACCGGAAGCAGCGGACGGCGGTAGGTCACCCCGGCCGCCACACTCTCGAACTCGGGGAGCATGGGCTCCACCGACGCGGAGTGGAAGGCGTGGCTCACCCGCAGCCGGGAAACCCGCACTCCCTCGGCGGACAGCAGCGCCTCCACCTGCGCGACGGCTTCCTCGGCACCGGAGAACACAACCGCCGCCGGACTGTTGACAGCGGCGACCGACAGCCGCCCACCGAAGGGGGCGATGATCTCCTCCGCGCGCGGCTGCGAGATCGCCGCCGCCAGCATCGCCCCGTCCTCCGGTAGCGCACCCATCAGCCGGCCGCGCGCCGCCACCAGCGCACACGCGTCCGCTGTCGACCACATCCCGGCCACATACGCCGCGACCAGTTCACCGATCGAATGTCCGATCAGCAGATCCGGGCCGAGGCCGAACGACTCCACCAGCCGGAACAGCGCCACCTCGTAGGCGAACAACGCCGGCTGGGTGTACTCGGTCCGATGGATCGACTCCGGCTCGGCCGAACCGAAGACGATGTCCTTCAGGCCGGCACCGTCCGGCCACGGTCGCAGCAGTTGATCGAACTCGGCGCAGATCTCGTCGAAGGCAGCCGCGAAGACCGGGAAGGCCGCGTACAGCCCGGTACCCATGCCCGGCCGCTGGGCGCCCTGCCCGGTGAACAGGAACGCGATCTTGCCGTCGACAGAGGTGCCTTCGACGACGCCCGCGCCGGTCGAACCGGTGGCCAGATCCGTCAACCGCGCCAGTGCCGACTCCCGGTCCCCGGCGACCACTACCCCGCGCCGATTCAGCCGAGAGCGAGTTGTCAGCAGCGAGTAGGCGATATCGGGCAGTTCCGCTTCCGGGCGCGCGAGCAGCCAGTCGCGCAACCGGGCCGCCTGCGCACGCAGCCCCGGCACCGACTTCGCCGAAAGCAACAGCGGTACGGCTCCCGCTACCGGACCGCGGCCATCGGCTACGGGCGCTGCCGGGCCCCCCGGCCCGACCGGCGCTTCCTCAATGATGACGTGCGCGTTGGTACCACTGATGCCGAACGAGGAGATCCCGGCCCGGCGCACCCGGTCCCCCGAACCCGGCCACCCCCGATCCTCGGTGAGCAACCGCACCGCACCGGCCGACCAATCCACATGCGGTGACAGGGCGTCCACATGCAGCGTCCTCGGCAGCATCCCGTGCCGCAGGGCCTGCACCATCTTGATCACGCCACCCACCCCGGCGGCCGCCTGGCTGTGCCCGATATTCGATTTCAACGAACCGATCCACAACGGTTCGGCCCGATCCTGTCCATACGCCGCGATCAACGCCTGCGCCTCGATCGGATCACCCAACGGCGTACCCGTACCGTGCGCCTCCACCGCGTCCACATCCGACGGCGCCAACCCCGCCGCCGCCAGCGCCGCCGCGATGACCCGCTCCTGCGACGGACCGTTCGGCGCCGTCATGCCATTGGACGCACCATCCTGATTCACCGCCGAACCCCGCACCACTGCCAACACCTCATGGCCCAGCCGCCGCGCATCCGACAACCGCTCCAACACCAGCACACCCACACCCTCGGACCATCCCACCCCGTCCGCGGCCGCCGAGAACGCCTTACACCGGCCATCCCGCGAAAGGCCGCGCTGGCGCGAGAACTCGGTGAACAGGAACGGTGTCGACATCACCGCGGCACCGCTGGCCAGCGCCATCGAGCATTCGCCCTGACGCAATGCCTGGGCGGCCAGATGAATCGCCACCAGCGAGGACGAACACGCGGTGTCCACGGTGATCGCCGGGCCCTCCAAGCCCAAGGTGTACGCCACCCGCCCGGAGACGACACTGCTCGCCGAACCGGTGCCGATGTAGCCCTCGACACCCGCACCCGAGGCTTTGGCGATCTCCTCGTAGTCCAGGTACGAGACGCCGGTGAACACACCCATATCGCTGCCCCGCAACGATGCCGGGTCGATTCCCGCGTGCTCGAGCGCCTCCCACGACGCCTCCAGCAGCAACCGCTGCTGCGGATCCATCGCGGCCGCCTCCCGAGGACCGATACCGAAGAATCCCGCATCGAAATGGCCCGCATCGGTGAGGAACCCGCCGTAACGCAGATACGAGGTGCCCGGGTTGTCGGGGTCCGGATGGAACAACCGGTCCAGGTCCCAGCCCCGGTCTGTGGGGAAGTCGGTGATCGCGTCGGTTCCGGCGGTCACCAGATCCCACAGCTGGGCGGGCGATTCGACACCCCCTGGATAGCGGCAGCCCATACCGACGATCGCGATCGGTTCATCGGTCCGGGCCCGGCGTACCACCCGGTTCACCGGCCGGGCACCGGAAGAGGCGAGCTCACCGACCCGCGACAGCACGAACGCGGCCACCGCCGTGGCGGTCGGATGGTCGAAAACCAGCGTCGACGGCAGTTGCACGCCGGTCGCCCTGCCCAGCCGATTGCGGAACTCGACACCGGCCAGCGAATCGAAACCCAGTTCGCTGAAGGGCGCGGTGGGATCGATCGCGTCGGCGGAGATGTGCCCGAGTACGCCGGCCGCCTCCGCGCAGACGACCGCGAGAACAATGGCCTCGTGCTCGGCCGGCGCGGCCGCCGCCAGCCGGCGAGCCAGTGAACCGGTGGTATCCGCCGCCCGCCGCACCGGTACCGGCACCATCGCGTGCAGTACCCGGGGCAGCGAGCCCTCACGTGCCCGCGCCACGAGTGCCTCGGTGTCGAAATCGGTGGCGACGACCACCGGCACCGCGGCATCGGTCGCCCGATCGAACAGAGCCAGACCGTCGGCGGTAGCGAGCGGCCGTACCCCCATCCGCGCCATTCGCGCCATCGCCGTGTCGTCCAGCGTCTCGGTCATACCGCTGCCCTGGTTCCACGACCCCCACGCGATCGACACCGCGGGCAGACCCGCCGCGTGCCGCCGCGCTGCCAGCGCGTCCAGGAATGCGTTCGCCGCGGCGTAATTGCCCTGCCCCGGTGATCCCGCGACACCCGCGAGCGAGGAGAACAACACGAAGGCGGCCAGCTCCCGGTCACGCGTGGCGTCGTGCAGATTCCACGCGGCGTCCGCTTTCGCCGCCAGTACCCGATCCACCTGTTCGGCTGTCAGGGTTTCGACCGTGCCGTCGTCGAGAATTCCGGCCGAATGGATCACCGCGGTCGGGGAGAATTCCCCGGTGAGATCCGCCAGCAGCGCAGCCAGTGCGGCGCGATCACCGACATCGCAGGCGGCGACCCGCACCTGCGCACCGGCCGCGGCCAGTTCACCGGCCAGCTCGGACACGCCGGGGGCACGGTCGCCGCGACGCGACACCAGGACCAGGCGACGCACTCCGTGCGCGGCCACGATATGCCTGGCCACCTCGGCACCGAGTCCACCGGTGCCGCCGCTGATCAGCACCGAGCCCGTGCCGAAATCCGGTGCCGCGGCCCGGTCCGCCCGGCGGCGCAGCCGGGGCACGTACCGCACACCGTCACGGACCGCCAGCTCCGGTTCTTCCGAATCCGCCGCCGCGGCGACCGTCTCCGCGTCCGGGTCCGCGCCCGGTGCCGCGTCGAACAGCACGAACCGGCCCGGGTATTCGAACTGCGCGCTGCGCAGCAAACCGGCGACAGCCGCTGCGGCCGGATCCGGTGATTCGCCGGATATCGCAGCGGCGCCCCGGGTCACGACGACCAGCCGAGCAGCCGACAATCGGTGATCGTTCTGCCACTGACGCAACAGCTCCAGCGTCGTGGTGACCCCGGTATGCGCGCGAGCGACGACATCGTCGGCAGCGGAATCGCCGCCGACGGGCGCCCATACCACGATCTCGGGAATCGTCTCGGCGGCCAGCAGCTCGGCCAGATCGGCGAACCGGCTTCCGGCCCCGGGAACCGCGCCGGATCCCAGCACCGCCACCGGTACCGTCGAATGACCGGACCCGGCCGACACCGGCACCCATTCGACCTCCGCCAGCGACGGACGTGCGCCGGCCGCGCCGCGCAGCGCTTCGGCGTCCACGGGGCGGGAAGCCAGCGAGTCGAGACTGAGCACCGGAGCACCGGCGTCGTCGACGGCGACGAGCCGGATCCGGTCGGAGCCTGTCGGTATGACGCGCACCCGGACAGCCGCCACTCCGGTGCGATACAACCGCACCCCACCGAATGAGAACGGCAGGGGTAGCCGGCCCGCCGGTAGATCCTGTGCGAGTTCGGCGATGGCCGCATGGAATGCGGCATCGAACAACGCGGGATGGATGGCGTACGAGGCCGCCGCACCGGTGTCGTCGGCCAGTGCCACCTCGGCGAGCAGATCCCCGGCATCCCGCCAGATCGACCGTGATCCCTGAAATGCCGGCCCGTAGCCGAACCCCAGATCGGCGAGCCGGTCGTAGAGCGCGGCAGCGGCGTCCGGTTCCGCCCCCGCGGCCGGCCGGTCCGCCGAAGTCTCGGAGACGACCCAAGCCGGTACGGCCTCGGAATCGGGGACCAGCACCCCACTGGCGTGCGTGACCCACACACCACCGGTGACCTCACTGTCCCCGGCCATGCGGGAGTGCACGGAGAACCGGCGCCGGCCCGCTTCGTCGGCGGGTTCCACACCCACCTGGATATCCATCGGCGCATCGCCGATCAACACCAGCGGACTCTCCAGCAGCAGCTCTTCGACGGAACCGGCGTCCAGCCGCGCCCCCGCGGTGAGCGCCAGCTCCACGAACGCGGTCCCCGGCACCATGACCGAACCGAATACACTGTGGTCGGCCAGCCAGGGCTGATCGGCCGTGGAGATCCGGCCGGTGAACAGCCATTCGTCCTTGCCCGCCAGCGGAACCACACCGGTGAGGATCGGGTGATCGGAAGATCCCGGCACCGCCCCCCGGCCGAGCGGCTCCAGCCAGTACCGCTGCCGCTGGAATGCATAGGTGGGCAGCGTTACCCGGTTGATCTCCCGGCCGGCGAACAAGGGGCGCCAGTCCACCTCCAGGCCGACGGCGGCGGCCTGCGCCAGCATGGCGACGAACTGGCCCACCTCATCGGCCGACCGCCGGGACGCGGCCACCACCATCGACTCGGCGTCCACCCCCGGATGCTCGGCCAGGCATTCGCGCGACATCGCCGAGAGCACCGCGTCCGGGCCCACCTCGACGAATCGTCGTACCCCGGCAGCCACCAACGCGTCCACCCCGGGTGCGAACCGGACGCAACCGCGGACCTGTTCGACCCAGTAGCCGGGGTCGGTCAACGCTGTCGCGGCGACACCGGCGGACACATTCGACACCAGTGCCAACGCCGGCTGCCGGTAGGTCAACCGCTCGGCGACAGCGCGGAACTCGGCCAGCATCGGGTCCATTCGCGCCGAATGGAACGCATGACTGACCCGCAGCCGCGAGGTACGTACCCCTTCCCCGGAAAGCCGGCGCTCCGCTTCCTCGACGGCGTCGACGTCACCGGAGAGCACCACCGAGGCGGGGCCGTTGACAGCGGCAAGCGCGAGCCGATCCCCGAAAGCCGCCACGATCTCCAGCGCGCGATCCTCGGTAACGGCGGCGGCCAGCATCGCCCCGCCCTCGGGCAACGCACCCATCAATCGGCCCCGAGCCGCCACCAGCGCACACGCGTCCGCCAAAGACCAGACGCCCGCCACGTACGCCGCGACCAGTTCCCCGATCGAATGCCCCGCCACCACGTCGGGCGCGAGACCGAACGACTCGACCAGGCGGTACATGGCCACCTCGAACGCGAACAGGGCCGGCTGCGTCCACTCCGTCCGCTCCAGTACACCCTGCGGGTCGGCGAACATCACCTCCCGCAGCGATCCGCCCAGCAGCGCATCGAATTGTCCGCACACTTCGTCCAGTGCCTGTGCGAAAACCGGGAACGCCGCGTACAAACCGGCACCCATCCCGACCCGTTGCGCCCCCTGACCGGTGAACAGGAAGGCCGTGTCACCGGAACCCGCCGAGCCGGTCACCACCGCCGGTGACGCCGAGCCCGATGCCAGATCCGCCAGCCCCGCCAGTAATTCGGCCCGGTCCCGGCCCACCACGGTGGCCCGTCGCGCGAACCGGGTCCGATGTTCCAGCAGAGTCGACGCCACACTCCAGACGTCGGCGTCCGGATGGTCGGACAACCAGTGCCGCAGCCGCTCGGCCTGAGCCCGCAGGGCGGCATCGGATTTGGCCGACACCATCAGCGGAGTCACCTCGGCGGACACGACGGCCGGCGAATCACCGGTGGCTGTGGTCTCGTCCGCGACCGGTTCGGCGCGAGCAGGCGCCTCCTCCACGATCACATGGGCGTTGGTGCCGCTGATCCCGAACGAAGACACCCCCGCGCGTCGCACCCGCGCGCCGGCCGGCCACGGCTCCGCCTGCGTCAGCACGCGAACCGTACCCGCCGACCAGTCCACATGGGGCGACAATTCGTCGACGTGCAGCGTCGCGGGCAGTTCCTCGTGCCGCAACGCCTGCACCATCTTGATCATCCCGCCCACCCCGGCGGCCGCCTGACTGTGCCCGATATTCGACTTCAGCGTCCCGATCCGCAGGGGCTCCGGGCGGTCCTGCCCGTAGGTCGCGATAAGCGCCTGCGCCTCGATCGGATCGCCCAGCGCCGTGCCGGTCCCGTGCGCTTCCACCGCGTCCACATCAGTCGGTCCCAGTCCGGCCGCCGTCAGCGCCGCGGCGATCACCCGCTCCTGAGAAGGCCCGTTGGGCGCGGTCAACCCGTTCGACGCACCGTCCTGGTTCACCGCCGAACCGCGGACCACCGCCAGTACGTCGTGACCCAGCCGCCGGGCATCCGAAAGCCGCTCCAGCACCAGCAGCCCGACGCCCTCGGACCAACCGGCCCCGTCCGCGGCCGCCGAGAACGCCTTGCACCGGCCGTCCGGTGCCAATCCCCGCTGCCGGGCGAACTCGATGAACAGCTGGGGTGTCGACATGACCGTCACGCCGCCGGCCAGCACCATCGATGTCTCGCCCCGGCGCAGTGCCTGGCACGCCAGGTGGATCGCCACCAGCGAGGACGAACACGCGGTATCCACCGTGATGGCCGGTCCTTCCAGACCGAGTGTGTAGGCGACCCGACCGGACACCACACTGCCGGAAGTACCTACACCGCCGTAGCCTTCGGCGGCCGGACCGGCGGCTCGCGCGGTGTGGTCATAGTCCTGATACATGACACCGGTGTAGACACCCGTGTCGGAGCCCCGCAGGGAGACCGGGTCGATCCCGGCGTCCTCCAACGCCTCCCACGCCGCTTCCAGCAGCAACCGCTGCTGCGGATCCATGGCGGCCGCCTCACGCGGGCCGATCTCGAAGAAGCCGGCGTCGAAATCGGCGACGCCGTCCAGGAAACTGCCGGACCGGGTGTAGGTCTTGCCGAACCGATCCGGATCCGGGTCGTACAGCTGGTCCGCGTCCCAGCCACGGTCACGGGGAAACTCGGTGACGGTATCGCCCCCGGAGCGGACAAGGTCCCACAGCTTTTCGGGCGACTCCACACCACCCGGGTAGCGGCACGCCATGCCGACGATCGCGATCGGTTCGTCGAGTTTTTCCCGCAGCCGAGACAGATCGTCTCGGGTGGTGAGCAATTCGACCGTGACCTTCTTGAGGTACTCCAGTGTGCGGTCCGACGAAGCGCTGCTGTTGTTGTCCACGTGTCACATCCCGGTTTTTCAGGGTCGGCAAAGAAACCCGGGGGACGTAATCACGCCGGGTTCGGTAAGTAAGTCGGTTACGAGAGGGATCGGCGACTGACCGATGGTTCCGAGGGCCGGATTGGCGGAACGTTATCCCACTGATCAGCAGGTTTTTCAGCTGTGGGAAATCGGGCCGTCCGACTGTTTCGACGGCGTCAGGCAGCCGAATCAGTAGCGATCAACGACTCGATTCAACGAGTTCTTCGCTCTGACAACCGATCAAGCTCGGGCACAGGTATCACCGGATTCGAAACCGGGGGCTGATCGACGCTCATTCACAATCCCTCACCTACGCCGGCGGTAGCTGATCTGACTCGCCTGCTTTCCAGCAGCTTGCCAGCTCAATCACATTCATGCAACCGACCGGTATTTTTCAATCGGAGTCACCGCCGACGCGCCCTGGAGATCGAAGCGCTGCGCAGAGCGGGAACCTCCGCCGCACTCGAAATCCCGACGGTCTCGCCCTTCGACGGCCGGTGGTCGCCCCGGGGAAAACCTACACTCCCGAGCCTGCCCGCACGGAGGAACAACAGAGTCAACTGCCGCACAGATGAACTCGGATGAAATCCTCGACCCCTGAGCTCTCCCGGAAGGCCGGAGGATCCGGCGCGAGGTCGCTCCGACCGCCCGGATCACAACTATCTGCCCGCGGCAAGACCGGCCCCGTGCCTGCCACCCCAACTCTGGATACCGATAGCCGACAGGTATCGCATTCATAATGGAAGTTCTCCATCGTCCAGGATCACCCCGCGGCGGCCTACTCCCTCGTCGTCACCGTGACGCTGACGAACACCGGCTTATCCCTTTCGCCAGTGCCGAGCAGTTGCCGGTCAACAGCGGTACCGAGCCCAAAAGGTGCGTTGATCGAGCACCCGAGTGGTCCATGACCGGGCCGCTGGCAGATGTAGTCGCTGACCGAGCCCGGAGTTATTTCGGTGAATCGGTATGCAGTCGGCCGAAACGGGCCACCACCGGCGCCGGTGGTCCCTGATCGGGTCGCCGATGGTCGGTATCGCCGGCCCCGACCCGGTTGGCGCGCTCAGCCAGGGCAGTAAGGCCCAAGTGGGCATCGGCTGTGTAGCACACAATTTTGCCCTTGTGATTCTTCGAGCGGCCGAGTATTCCGGCGTCGGCCAACTCGTTGAGGGCACGGTGGGCGGCGACAGCCGAGACGCCATACCGAGTGGCGGCCGATTCTGTGGTGAGTACGGGGTGGGTGGACAGGTCCGCGAGGATCTTCATGACGACCGCATCACGACGGGGTAGGGCGGGCCTGGTACCCCGTCGGCGACGGTGCTCGACCAGACGTTGCAGGAGCTGATCATCAAGTGCGGCAGCGTCTCGGGCCAGCCGCACTCCGGTCTGCGCTGCCTGCTCGGCGGCCTGGGCGAACCCGATGACCCACTCGTCGGTGTGCGGTTCCGGATCGCGGTAGGAGGTCAGGCCTGCCAGGTAGACGTCGGTGCGCGCGGCGAACACGGTGCTGATCGGGACCAGCGTGTGCCGCAGGGCATCACAGCGCCGCAGCACGGTGTGGATCAGTGCGCGGCCGGTACGCCCGTTGCCGTCGATGAACGGGTGGATCGTCTCGAACTGCGCGTGGGCGATCGCTGCCCGCACGACCGGGTTGCCGTGAGTGGCGGTCAGGAACGAAGCCAAATCCGCGACCAACTCGGGAACCTCGGACTCGGGCGGGGGTACGAAATCGGCCCGCAATGGGCTCCACCCGGGTCCGCCCACCCAGTTCTGTTCGGTACGCAGACCGGCCGGTAAGCGGGGTTCGATGGTGTGCTGCAGGCCCACGATGTCTTGTGTCGTGATCGACCTGGATCGGTCGGCCAGCGAATCGATGGCCTGTTCGGTGGCGTGCACAGTGGCAACCACGTCCAGCGCGGTGCGAGTACCCGATTCCAGGGTTTCGGCGATGGCAAGTTCCTTGGGGGTGATCCGGTTACCTTCGATCCAGGACGAGGAGATCGACTCGGACCGGATCAGCAAGTGATTGAGGTAGCTACCCCGGGACCCGATACGTTCATCAGCCCTGGCCAGCACCGCCAGCGCGTCCTCAGCTGCCTGCTGGGCCCGAGGGCCGATCCGCGGCAGGTCCACCCCCAGCGGATCGGGGATGTAGGCCCGATAGATTCCGGTCTGCCGGTCACGGCGGGCGAGCATGCCCTCGTCCGACGGCTGCCACACCCGTTCCTCGCACCTCGCCACGGAGACTCCTAGAGGTTAAGCATCGCGTCGGAAACCTAACTCTAGAGTACCTAAAGTTAATTTAATGAGATCGCGGAATCTCCAGCTGTGGAGAACCGGCCGTGCACAGCGTCTCCACTCGGTCAATGCTCCCGCACATCGGTGCGCAGCGACACGGCGTCGTCGTACTCGGCCGGTTTCCGGGGTGGACCCGTTTCATGGCGACCTCGACCGTGAAACTGCCCCCTCATCGGGCCGCGACGATCGCCATATCGTTCGACTGAATGGAAGTTCGGCGTGGAACCTTTGGTGCTTTTGGTGATCGGCCAAAAAGAACAGCAGGTCAAGCCTTACTATCGGGCCTGCCTGCTGTTTATGCTCCCCCAACTGGACTCGAACCAGTAACCTGCCGATTAACAGTCGGCTGCTCTGCCAATTGAGCTATAGGGGATTGCTCGGTGGCCGCGCCCGTACCGGGCCGACCGAGAGGAAACTCTAGCGTATGGGTCGGTGCGCGCCCAAATCGCCGGGTCGAGCCGAGGTGGGAGGCCGAAACGGGGTCCGACCGGCCGTGGGGACCGGATCGACAGGTGTCGGTGCCGTCGGGCAGGATGGGTCGGCACGGACTACTGGGAGGAGCTCCACCCACAATGTTGCGGTTGATCATCGGTATCGCTGCCGGTTATGTGCTGGGCAGTAAGGCCGGGCGGGCACGCTATGAGCAGATCAGCGCGAGTGCCCGAGCGGTCGCGGGGAGCCCGGTGACGCGCAAGCTGGTGCAGGTGAGCAGACAGAAGCTGTCGGACAAGTTGAGTACCCAGCCGAAGCTGGAGCCGATGGAGCCGCTCGACGAGCGCACCACCGTGATGGTCCCGCACGATCAACTGCGGCGGCGATAGCCCACCGCGGGCTCAGGCCGCGCCGAATTCGCTGGTGCCCATGGCCTGTTCCAGCAGGCTCTTGCGATACTGCTCGAGAGCGACGAGGTCGGCGAACAGCGCCATATAGGTCTCCGGTTCGTCCACGGAGGAGACACGGTGCAGCCGTGACTTGAGTTCGGCGATCTGCCGGCCGACCAGCGCGGCCTGGGCGTTGGCGAGGACTCCGGTGATGAACCGGGGAATATCGCCGGTGGTCTTCACCGGCAGCGGTTCACTGGCGAGCTCGGAGACCAGGGCACGCAGCGTGAGGTCGTCGGTGCGGTCGCTGATCGCGCTTACCCAGTCCGCACCCGACAGGCCCGCCGCCACTCCCCCGGCGTCGGCCATGAGCGTGCGGACGGCGATATAGGCGGGGTGGGTGAAGGCGTCGACCTCGAGGGCGTCGAACGCCGGACCGGCGATCTCCGGGTACTGCAGACCGGCGGCGAGGGCCTGACGCTGGGAACGCAGTACCGGGTCCCGGGGGTCGGGACGGGCGGCGGGCGGCGTGGGACCGGACTGCTCGCTGCGGGGGGTACGAGTGGGTGGGGCGGCCGCCGCGCCGCGCAACTTGCGGGCCTCCTCGTCGACCCGGCGGTACACCAGCTGCGGATCCTGCCAACCGGTCCATTCGGCGAGCTGGGTCGCGTAGCGTTTGCGCAGGCCGTGGTCCTTGATCTGGGCGACGATGGGAACCGCCCAGCGCATCACCTCGACCTGGCTGTCGTAGGTGAGAGCCCGGGTGCGACTGTCCTCGCGTTTGGCGATCTCCTGGCGCAACGCGAAATCGAACAGCGGTTCGCGGCGGGCGACCATATCGCGCAGCGCGGCGTCACCGGACTGCTGGCGCATCTCGCAGGGGTCCTGGCCGTCGGGCGAGACCACGACATAGGTCTGCCCGGCGACCTTCTGATCACCGAGGAAGGCCTTGAGCGCGGCGGCCTGACCGGCGGCGTCGCCGTCGAAGGTGAAGATGATCTCACCGCGCCAGAAGTTGTCGTCCATGAGCAGCCGGCGCAGGATCGCCAGGTGGTCGTCACCGAAGGCGGTACCGCAGGCGGCGACGGCGGTTTTCACCCCGGCCAGATGCATGGCCATCACATCGGTGTAGCCCTCGACGACCACGGCCTGGTGCCCCTTGGCGATCTCGCGTTTGGCGTGTTCGAGGCCGAACAGTACCTGGGATTTCTTGTACAGCAGGGTGTCCGGGGTGTTGACGTATTTGCCCGGCATGGTGTCGTCTTCGAAGAGTTTTCGGGCGCCGAAACCGATCACATCGCCGCCGAGATTGCGGATCGGCCACAGCAGCCGCCGATGGAACCTGTCGATCGGGCCGCGCCGGCCCTGCCGGGACAGACCGGCCGCCTCGAGTTCCTTGAAATCGAAACCCCGGTTCAGCAGGTGCTTGGTGAGGGTGTCCCAGCCGTCGGGGGCGTAGCCGCAGCCGAACTGGGTCCAGGCGGCCTCGTCGAAGTTGCGGTCGGTGAGGTACTTACGGGCGACCGTGGCATCGGGGCCGCGCAACCGTTCCATATAGAACTCGTGGGCGGCGGCGTTGGCGGCCACCAGCCGGGACCGGGTGCCGCGGTCGCGCTGGACCGATGTCCCGCCGCCCTCGTAGTTGATCCGGTAGCCGATCCGGTCGGCCATCTGCTCGACGGCCTCCACGAAACCGATGTGCTCGATCTTCTGCAGGAAGGCGTACACATCGCCGCCCTCGTTGCATCCGAAACAGTGGAAGAGGCCGTGGTTGGGCCGCACGTGGAAGGACGGGGACTTCTCGTCGTGGAACGGGCACAGCCCCTTCATCGAGTCCGCGCCGCCCCGTTTGAGCGCCACGTACTCGCCCACCACATCCTCGATCCGGACGCGCTCCCGAATGGCGGTGATATCGCGAGCAGGTATTCGTCCGGTCACGGAGTCGAGTCTAAGCGAGCGGGTACACGCCGGAACCCGAGCACCCCGACCGCGCGTACGCCCCGGCTTCGGAGCGGCCGGGAGGAGGAGGAGCCGTAGCCACCGGCCGGCGAAGGCCCGGGGCCCGACAGCGGTGAGCACCGTCTCAATCCAGGGTGGCGGCGATCCGCTCCAGGCGGCTCTCGGTGTAGGAAGCGATCTGGTCGACGATCACCCGGACCCGGGCGCTGTCGTCGGCGGCGGTCTCCCACCAGGGCAGCAGCAGCGGATCGAGCTCGGCGGGGCCGGTGGCGAGCAGGTGTTCGGCGACGGCGGTGAGGCGGGCGCGCTGCTCGGCCTGGCGCAGCTTGTGGTCGGGATCGGACATGACGTAGCGCAGCGCGACGGTCTTCAGGACGGCGACCTCGGCGGCGGCCACCGGCGGCACCACCAGGTCGGCGGAGTAGCGGGCGAGCGGACCGGAATGGGCCGCACGCGTCGCCACGACCGCCGCGTTGGCGAACCGGCCGACGAGTTCGCTGGTGAGCCGTTTCAAGGCGACCGAACTGGTGAGGGTGCCGTCGTAGACGAACACCTCCCCGACGACGGGCAGTTCGGAGAGTCGCTGCGCGGCGGCCACCAGATCGTCGACCGAGAGGCCGCGATGCTGCACATGCCCCAGCTCGGCCAGCGCGACCCGCTCCACCGGATCGGCCAGGGCGCGCAGATCGATCCGGCCGGCGATGATGCCGTCCTCCACGTCGTGCACCGAGTAGGCCACATCATCGGACCAGTCCATCACCTGGCATTCCAGCGCCGGCCGCCGATCCGGGGCCCCCTTGCGGACCCAGGACAACCGGTCGGCGTCTGCCTCGTAGGCGCCGAATTTGCCGCCCGCCTCGGTGCGATGCCACGGATATTTGATCGCGGCGTCGAGCGCGGCGCGGGTGAGGTTGAGCCCGACGCTGCCACCGTAGGAATCGAGGACCTTCGGTTCGAGCCGGGTGAGGATCCGCAGGTTCTGCGCGTTGCCCTCGAACCCGCCGAAATCGGTGGCGAAGATATCCAGCGCTTTCTCGCCGTTGTGACCGTAGGGCGGGTGCCCGATATCGTGCGCCAGACCCGCGAGTTCGGCCAGATCGGGGTCGCAGCCGAGGCCGTCGGCGATACCGCGGCCGATCTGGGCGACCTCCAGCGAATGCGTGAGCCGGGTACGCGGCGTGTCCCCGTCGCGCGGACCCATCACCTGGGTCTTGTCGGCGAGGCGGCGCAGCGCGGCCGAATGCAGTACGCGCGCACGGTCGCGCGCGAATTCGGTGCGGTGCCCGTTTCCGTGGGCTCCGGCACCGGCGAGGCCGGCCGTTTTGGGCGCCTCACCGACCAGGCGTTCGCGGTCGTGCTCGGTGTAGATCACCGCACCCAGTCTGCCATCGGGCAGTGACCGGCCGGGAGGTCCCGCCGGCACCGGCGGGTGCAGGTTTCACTGCCCGGCGGTGTAGTTGAAATCCGCCGAGAAGTGGGTGAGCTGATACCAGAGCAGAGCGGCGGTCTCCCGGGCGATACCGTGCGCCTGCGATTCCCGGGTGTACACCGCGGGACCGGTGCGGGTGGGCGCGGTCCAGGCGTCGAGTCCGGCGTCGCGGACCATGGTGCGGGTCCGCAGCGAATGCCACGGATCGCTGACCAGCACCGCGGAACCGAGTCCGCGCTCCTGCATCGCGGCGGCCACGGCCTCCACACTGCGCAGCGTGTCGGAGCCGGTCTCGACGGCGAGGATGGCGTCCTCCGGGACGCCCGCGTCCATCAGGTACATCTTTCCCGAGGCGGCCTCGGTGTACAGATCGCCCTCCTGTTTGCCACCGACCGTGATGACCAGGTCGGACACTCCCTGCTCGTACAGGCTCGCTGCCTGATACAGGCGCGCCTCGAACACCGACGACGGTGTTCCGGAGTACTGCGCGGCGCCCAGCACCACGATGGCGTCGGCAGGTGTGTAGTCCTCGATCCGCGCCACCTGCCACACCCGCACGGCGGTACCGCCGACCAGGATCATCCCCACCACCAGGGCGCCACCCAGCAGCCGCCCGGCCCAGCGCAGGATCTCGGCACCGATCCCGCGCGCAGACCCGGAATCGGCACGCGAATCCGGTCGTGTAGGCACTGGTGTCCAAGTCACGCCACAAGTCTGCCAGGCAGGTTCCGGGCCGCTGACACCGCGCGAGCACAGGTGCCGCACACCGCCGTAACGCGAGGATTCGATATTTGCGCTGGTCATGTGGAGACGGAACGGCCGGCGGCGTCGGGCGGGACGTGGACCGAGCGGCCCGGGCACCGGTCCCCCGGCCAGACGGGGGCGCTTCTTGGGTCCCGAATCGTTATCAGCGACCCTCCCGCGGAGGGAAGAAACCCCGCTCGCCGGCTGCTCCCACCGCGCAGCGACCCCGCCACGGCCGGGAAACCGTAGTCGAGCATCTCGCTTCACGCGCCCCGGCCGCGTCACCGGCGTCCCGGTCCACTCGGTGAGCCGGCCGCGCGACTCGCCGGCGTTCCGCACCCCGACCGCAGCTTCGCCGCGCACCTCACCCGACACGGCCGCGAACGGGTCGCCACCGCCGCCCCCCGATCGGGTGAGGACCGAGCCGCTGGTGCGTGAACGCCGGACCCCACCCGCTCCCTCGAGCACGCCCCGGGTACGGAGTGCGCGCGGCACACCGATCGGTTACCGAAACCGCAGTGAGCGGGCGCTTTTCACGGCACAGCGCGCCGGACGGTGAATATCCCGTTGATCAGGGCCGAACACCGGTAGATTCGACTTTCGGAACGGGCGCCGATGTGCTTGGCTATCCCCCGGCGAGATCTGAAGTGCCTCCGATCCATCCATCGGGTACCACGACCTCGCACCACACGTCACACCACAAAGGCGTGGCATGCCCGTCGACTGTTTTGGGAATTCTGGGAACAGGCGAACGGCCGGTGGCCGTCTCGGTGAGCACATGGAGCACACGATGTTTTCTCGATGGAAGAGCGCCACCGCCGGTATGGCGGTAACCCTCGCGTCGGTCCTCGCGCCCGCCGTGGCCACGACCGCACATGCGGCGCCCGCGAACTGCCCCGACCTGTATGTGGTCGCGATCCCGGGCACCTGGGAGACGTCGAAGTCCGAGCCCGGCAAGGGAATGCTCGCCCTGGCCGCCGACGATCTGCCGGGCAGCGCCCACACCGATTACGTCGCCTACACCGCCACCGCCTTCCCGTGGGAGGGCGAGGTCTACGGCCGTTCCAAGAACGAGGCGGTCTCCGGTGCGCGCGGACTGATCTCCGATGTGGCACGACGCTGCGGCAACACCCGATTCGCGCTCCTCGGCTACAGCCAGGGCGCCGACGCCGCCGGGGACCTCGCCTCCGAGATCGGCACCGGCCTCGGCGTGATCCCCCCGGATCGGGTGGGCCTGGTCGGTCTGATCGCCGACCCCCGCCGCTCCCCCCTCGACAACCTCGTCGGCCCACCGGTACAGGGCGCCGGCGCCGGCGGCCCCCGGTTGACCGGTTTCGGCTGGTTGAGCAACCGCACCTACACGTTCTGCGCTGTCGGCGACCTGTACTGCTCGACCCCCGACGGTGATTTCGCCGCCCGGATCGCCGGATTCTTCGCCCAGGTCTCCAATGCCGACCCCACCCAGTTCGGCAACTACCAGACCCTCGGGATGCAGCTGCTCAACGACGCCTTGGCGGCGGGCGGGCTCGGTCTGCTGCACGACCAGCTCAACAACAACGCCTACGAGGAACGTAAGAAGCAGGTCGACGATTTCGTGCAGTCCGGTATCCACCAGAGCTACCCGAGCTACCGGGTAGCCGGCGGCGCCACCGCCCTGAGCTGGCTCCGACAGAAACTCGTCGAACTGTCCTGAAACGCACCGCACGCGGCGCCGTTGCTCCGGTAACGGCCGCCTGGAGCAGGCGTACGTCGAATGCCCGAACACGACCCTACGGGGGCGTTCCCCAGCGGCTGATGGCGCTTCTATCACTCCGGCGAGGAAGTTTCCTTTTCCAGCGGAGGTGGTGCGGGCGCAGGGCGTGTTGCGGGCCTTCCCCGGGAATCGGCAGTGACCGATCCGAATCACGCGGCCCCGCCGGTAATCGCGGCGTGCCGCGTTCTTCGGCGACTCGAAACGTATGCGCCGCTTGATCGGCGCGATTCGAAACCACGTCCACGGTGCGGTAAAGGGCCGCAGAGCCTTCGGCCGAGCAGCTCGATCACCTCACCCTGCGACCGCCGGCACAGCTCGTTGGCAGTGCCCTCAGGAAAGTCCTTCACCGTCGGCAATCCCGCGATCGATCCACCGGCGGAGTTCGGCCTCGGCCCCTGACATACCGGCGCCGACCGGCCCCTTCTGGACAGTTTCGCGGCCGACACTCCGCGCCCCCGGCGCCGGGGCGGCCTCACGCCGGGATCACCAGCCCCGGCTCTTCCATTCCGCCAGCCGCGGCCGCTCGGCACCGAGAGTGGTGTCGTCGCCATGTCCCGGATATACGACCGTATCGTCACCGTAGCGACCGAAAAGCTTGGTCGTCACGCCGTCGAGCAGCGTGGTGAAATCCTCGGAGCGCCACGTTTTCCCCACGCCCCCCGGAAACAGGCAATCGCCGGTGAAGAGGTGGGTTCGGCCGGAGCCGTCGGTGAGGGCCAGGGCGACCGACCCCGGGGTGTGCCCGACCAGGTGGATCACTTCGAGGGAAAGGTCGCCCACGGTGACCGTGTCCCCTTCGGCCAGGATGCGCCGCGGGGTCACCGGAAGCGGGTCGGCGTCGAGTGCGTGGGCCGCCGTCGGGGCGCCGGTGGCGGCGGCTACGGCTTCCAGGGCCTGCCAGTGGTCGCCGTGCTGGTGGGTGGTAACGATCAGGCCGACCCCGTCGGTGGTCTCCTGCTCGATCAGCTCGATGATCCGGTCGGCGTCGTTGGCGGCGTCGATGAGCAGGGCGGCTCCGGTGGCGGCGCACTGGACGAGGTAGGTGTTGTTGTCCATCGGGCCGACCGACATCTTGGTCACCCGGGCGCCCGGGACCTCGCGGCGCTGCGGCGCCGAACCCGCTGAGACATGGCCGGTGTAGGAGGTTTCGATGGTGATCACGCCCCCGATGCTAGCGATGTGCGCGGCAGCCGTCGGGGAACCGGCCCGGCCGGCGGGGCCTGCCCGATCCGGCAGCCGGGTGCGGCCAACCGGGCCGGTGGGACGGAGGCGAAAATCGTCGACGGCTCCGGTGGGCCGCGCCGGGACCACGGCAGTGCTCGAAATGCGGCAGGCTCGCACCCCGAACCAGAATGCCCGGCCGTCCTACCGGCGTGAGGCCAGGTCGGCAGCTCATTGTTCCGCGTGCGGTTTGGTGCGATCGGGCCCGGGTACTGCCGACTCGCCCAACGAGGAAAAGGAGACGTACATGCGCAAGACCATTGCAGTTGCTCTGTCGTCCCTCGTTTTGACTTTCGGCGGAGTCGGCGTTGCCGCCGCCGAGCCACTGGAACAGCCGCAGCCGACGGTGATCGCGCAGAACGACGTGGACGTCGATCACGAGAAGGAAAGCGACAAGACCGGCCTGTGGGGCCTGCTGGGCCTGCTCGGTCTACTCGGGCTCGGGGGGCTGGCGAAGCGTAACAAGGACACGACGCGCTACGACAGCACCACAACCCCACGGCGCCCGACCTGATCCGCCCTGCTCGAGCACGGATGCCGGCGCGGGAGCGACCGTAACACGGTCCGCGTCTCGCGCCGGCGTTCTCGTGCTCTCAGCGCCGGACCCCGGAATCAACAGCCGATCAGCCGCTGCGCCAGATATCCCTCGACCTGGTCCAGGGCGATCCGCTCCTGGGTCATGGTGTCGCGTTCGCGCACCGTGACCGCCTGGTCGTCGAGGGTGTCGAAATCGACGGTGATGCAGAACGGGGTACCGATCTCGTCCTGGCGGCGGTAGCGGCGGCCGATGGCGCCGGCGTCGTCGAACTCGACGTTCCAGTTCTTGCGCAGCCGGGCGGCGAGGTCTTTGGCCTTGGGGGTGAGCTCGGCGTTGCGCGACAGCGGCAGCACCGCGGCCTTGACCGGCGAGAGGCGACGATCCAGGCGAAGCACCGTACGGGTGTCCACGCCGCCCTTCGCGTTCGGGGCCTGATCCTCGGCGTAGGCGTCGACCAGGAAGGCCATCAGCGACCGGGTGAGACCGGCGGCCGGCTCGATCACGTACGGGACGTAGCGTTCCTCGGTGGTCTGGTCGTAGTAGCTCAGTTCCGCGCCGGAATGCTTCGCGTGAGTGGACAGGTCGTAATCGGTGCGGTTGGCGATGCCTTCCAGCTCGCCCCATTCACCGCCCTGGAAACCGAAGCGGTACTCGATATCGGTGGTACCGGCCGAGTAGTGCGAGAGCTTCTCTTTCGGGTGCTCGTACAGGCGCAGGTTCTCCGGGTCGATACCCAGATCGGTGTACCAGGAGAAACGGGTGTCGATCCAGTACTTGTGCCATTCGGCGTCTCCGCCGGGCTTGACGAAGAACTCCATCTCCATCTGCTCGAACTCGCGGGTGCGGAAGATGAAGTTGCCGGGGGTGATCTCGTTGCGAAAGCTCTTGCCGATCTGGGCGATACCGAACGGCGGCTTCTTGCGCGCGGTGGTCATCACATTCGCGAAGTTCACGAAGATACCCTGGGCGGTCTCCGGCCGCAGGTAGTGCAGGCCCTCTTCGTCGTCCACCGGGCCCAGGAACGTCTTCAGCAGGCCGGAGAAGTTCTTCGGCTCGGTCCAGCTGCCGGGCTGGCCGGTTTCCGGGTCGTTGATATCGGCGAGTCCGTTGGCCGGAGGGTGGCCGTGTTTGGCTTCGTAGGCCTCGAGCAGATGGTCGGCCCGGTAACGCTTGTGGGTGTGCAGGGATTCGACGAGCGGATCGGAGAAGGTCTCGACATGGCCGGAGGCCACCCAGACCTGGCGCGGCAGGATCACCGACGAGTCGAGGCCGACCACATCCTCGCGACTGGTGACCATGGAGCGCCACCACTGCTTCTTGATGTTCTCCTTGAGTTCGACGCCCAGCGGACCGTAGTCCCACGCCGATTTGGTACCGCCGTAGATCTCACCACACGGGTACACCAGGCCCCGGCGCTTGGCGAGGTTGGCAACGGTGTCCACCTTCGACTTGGGTGCCACGCGAGATTTCTCCATCCACTACGAATCGCCAGTAGTTACGCTGCCCGGACCGGGCGACGTGATCGCAGTTGCCCACGGTAGCTGCTCTGCCGTGCGCGGCTGATCGGGTACAGCCTAGTAGGTGGCCGCGGGCCGGGCCCATCCGCAGCCCCGCGTGCCCGGAGCACCGCCGGCGTATCCACGCGAGCGCGATTCGCCGGCACCGGCATGGATATTTGACATGCATACCCATGCATATCAAAATGGGACCGGTTTCCAATAAGGAGTGGACCATGACAACCGACACCGCCGCCGCCGGGCAGCACAATCCCTACCGCTCCCCGGCACCGGTCCCCATACCCACCCGGACCGTACTGGAGAACGCCGGTGAACTGCTGCGCGCACTCGCGGCACCCGTTCGCATCGCCATCGTGCTACAACTGCGGGAGTCGCCGCGCTGTGTGCACGAGCTGGTGGATGCCCTCGGCGTTACACAACCGCTGGTCAGCCAGCATCTGCGGATTCTCAAATCGGCCGGGGTGGTACACGGTGAGCGATCGGGCCGGGAGGTCCTCTACGAACTCGTCGACGACCATCTGGCGCATATCGTGGTCGACGCAGTAGCGCACGCCGAAGAAGAAGGGTAATTCGTGTCCGAGAACCTGGTCACCGGCAAAGGGACCGCCACACAGAGAGCAGTCGGTATTCGCACCACGCGGCAACGCAATGCGATCGCCGCGCTACTGGAGGATATCGACAGGTTCCGGTCGGCTCAGGAGTTACACGACGAGCTACGCCGGCGCGGCGAGGGGATCGGACTCACCACCGTCTACCGCACACTTCAATCACTGGCCGACGCCGGGATGGTCGATGTCCTGCGCACCGACAACGGCGAATCGGTCTACCGGCAGTGCTCGACCGGCCATCATCACCACCTGGTGTGCCGCCATTGCGGCCGCACGGTCGAGGTCGCCGGGCCGACCGTGGAGGCGTGGGCGGCCAGCACCGCCTCCAGCCACGGGTTCACCGAGGTCAGCCATACGCTGGAGATCTTCGGAACCTGCCACTCCTGCTCCGCGGTCGGCCGGGGCTAGCAACCCGGAGCAACCACCGAACCACGGCGAAGGCCGCTACCACCCGGTGGTAGCGGCCTTCGCCGTATTCCGTCCGCGTCTCACGCGGTGACCGGTACCGGAGCCGGCTCGGCGGGCGGCACCGACTCGGCACGGGCACGATCGCGGATCGCCCCTATGCCGAACAGGACGAGTGCGAATCCCGCCCACGCCAGCAGGACCAGCACCGGACGCTGCGCGCCCGCGCCGTCGAAGAACGCCACCGAGCGCAGCAGCGACGCCGCGGCACCCGGGGGCAGCAACTGCCCGATCGTGCCCCACGGCTGCGGCAGCAGTTCGGGAGCGGCGGTGGCGGCGGAGAACGGATTGCCGATGAGCAGCATGGTCAGCGCGGCGATGCCGATACCGGCCCGGCCGATCACAGTGGCCAGACCGGCGACCGTGCCGGCGACCGCGAAGGAGACCAGTCCGGCCACCACCGACAGTGCGAGGTAGCTACCGGGGACGATGGACAGCCATGTCTGGGCGACGAGCATGCTCAGCAGACCACCGGCCATACCGAACACGAACGCCCCGAGCGCCCGACCACCGGCGGAGGGAACCAGCAGGGTCAGCAGCACACCGCCCGCGATACCGGCCATGACCAGCGGAAGCGCCATGGCACCGAAGCCCGCTCCGCGCGGATCGTCTGGGTCGGCGGGGACGACATCCTCCACCGGCGCGGTCGGCGCGCCGGACATCTGCTGGCCGATCTGGGTGAGTTGCTGGGCGACCGCGGGGGCCGCGCCGGAGGCGACCAGCACCCGGGGCGCGCCACCCCCGGTCACGATCGCACCGTAGACCTCACGGTCGCCGATGGCCGCGCGCGCCGCCGCTTCGTCGGGCACGACCGTCAGGTCGAAGGCGCCGGGATTCTGGCCGGTCAGCCGGGCCTCGACCATCGCGGCCTGCGGACCGGCGACGGCGAGCGGTAGATCCCGGGGCGCGATATTCGTCGCCGGCCACGCGAAAGCGATCAGCATCAACGCTTGCAGCAGGGCCGCGCCCACCCCGAGTGCCACGGCGCGCTGGATGACGTTCATGACGTTCTCCCCAGAAAATCGAAGGCTCGTTCTTTTTAGGTGTACTCACCGTCCCACCACCCCCGAACCTTGTCAAGAACGAACATTCGTTTTAGTTTGGAGACATGCCCCGAGTCAGTGACGAACACCTGGAACGCCGTCGGCGACAGATCCTGGACGCCGCCCGTATCTGCTTCGTCCGCAAGGGCTTCCACCAGACCTCCATGCAGGACGTCTTCACCGAATCGGGCCTGTCCGCGGGCGCTGTCTACCGCTATTTCAAGAGCAAGGACGAACTGGTCATCGCGCTCGCCTCGACCGCCGCCGGGGATATCCGAGCGCAGATGACGGCCGCCATCCACAGCGACCCGCTCCCCACCCCGGCCGAATTGCTAGGGCGGATGACGAAATGGATCGACGCCCAGAGCGGCCCCGAGGGCCGGATACGGCTGGCGCCGCAGGCATGGTCACTGGCCCTCGTCGACGAAGAGGCGGCCGAACCCGTACGCCGCACGCTGGCGGGCATCCGGGGAATGTGGCACGAATACGCCGAACGGATGCACGCGGCCGGATGGCTACCGCCCGATGCCGACGTGGACGCGGTCGCCGCCGCGCTCTTCGGGCTGCTCCCCGGATATGTGCTCCAGCATCTGTTGCTCGGCGATCCGGTCCGCGATCAGTACCTGCGCGGTGTGGACATCCTGTTCCCGTACGGCGACCCGGAAAGCCGCCGCACCCGGTCGGCGACCGGTTCCACAGCAGCCACCGACCCGGCCTGATCAGGTCAGGGCACCAGACCCTTGCGCGCCTCACCGGCGCCACCGAGCACCAGCAACAGCATCGTGGTCAACGCCATATCGTCCAGGCCGGCCGCCGGGAAGGTATAGCGCATGATCACATCGGCGAGTTTGTCATGCGCGATCACCGCGATCGAACCGAACTGCAGCGACGCATTCCGTTCGGCCACCCGCTTGTGCAACTGCGGTTTGAGCGGCCGATCCCAGGCCAGCACGCACGTCAGCGACAGCACATCCAGCCCAGGAGTCAATGTGAACGCGCTCAACGAACACAGCGCGCCCTGAAAATCGAAACGCAGCGAACCGTCGTTGTCGACCCGGACGTCGATATCGTAGAGCCCCAGCCCGGCGCCGGCCCGGGCCTGCAACTCCAGATCCGGTGCCAGCGCACCCGATTCGGCCTCGCCACTCATTTGGTACCCCCGAACCGGCGATCCCGCCGCGCGTACTCGAGACAGGCTTCCCACAGATTGCGCCGATCGAAATCCGGGAACAATGTCGACTGATAGACGAACTCGGCGTACGCCGACTGCCAGATCAGGAAATTCGAGCTACGGAACTCCCCCGAGGGCCGCAGGAACAGATCCACATCCGGCATATCGGGCTCGTCCAGGAACCGGGCGATCGTATCCTCACCGACCTTCTCCGGATCGATCTCCCCCGCCGCCACCCGGCGCGCGATCTCCCGTGCCGCATCGGCGATCTCGGCACGGCCGCCGTAGTTGACACACATGGTCAAGGTCATCACGGAGTTGTCCTTGGTCAACTCCTGCGCGGTCTCCAACTCCCGGATCACACTGCGCCACAGTCGCGGCCGCCGTCCCGCCCAGCGCACCCGCACCCCCATCTCGTGCATCTCGTCGCGCCGCCGCCGGATCACATCCCGGTTGAATCCCATGAGGAACCGCACCTCGTCCGGGCTGCGCCGCCAGTTCTCGGTGGAGAACGCGTATGCCGACAACCACTTCACACCGATCTCGATACAACCCTCGACGGTGTCCATGAGCACGGCTTCGCCCTTTTCGTGGCCCGCGGTGCGCGGCAGCCCGCGCTCCTGCGCCCAGCGCCCGTTGCCGTCCATCACCAGCGCGACATGCCTGGGGACCAGTTCCGCGGGAATCTCCGGCGGGCGGGCCCCGGAAGGGTGCGGTGACGGTGGTCGGATGGTACGGGCGGTATCGGACGCGGGCACGTCCGAACCGGTGGTGTCACGACGCAGGATCACGTCCAAAGACTAGCTGTGTTCATGGCGCGCCGACGCGCGCGGGGTTGAGGCTGT
>NZ_BDBX01000022.1 GCF_001613205.1 Nocardia sienata NBRC 100364
GGCGCATGTCGACCCTTGCGGGTGAGGCATCGGCTTTCGACGAGTGCGCGGCCCCCTCGGAGCAAGCCGGGCCGATTCACCACTACCCTGGGCCCGCCGCGCCGGCGACCTGATCTACCGTGCGCAGTTCTTCGTCGGTATTTCCGATGCGGGGTGTGCTACCGCTGCGCTCCACCAGCGGGAGGGTGCGGAGTTTGTGTTCGAGATGCCATTGCAGGTGGGCCGCGATCAGTCCGCTGGCCTGCCGGCGGGCCGATTCGGGGATCGTCTCGACGCGGTCCCAGCGGCCGTGGCGTAGCGCCAGCAGCTGGTCGAAGACCGCGGGAGGCGGGGTGACGGCGCCGGGTGGGCGGCAGTGGACGCAGACCGCTCCGCCGGCGCCCACATGGAACGCGCGATGCGGGCCGGGGGTGGCGCAGCGGGCACATTCGTCGACGGCGGGGGCCCAGCCCGCGTAGTCCATGGCGCGCAGCAGGAAGGCGTCGAGAATTAGTTCGTGCGGACGCTGCCCTTCGGCGATCGCGCGCAGGGCACCCGCGGTGAGGGTATGCAGGCGGGGGACGGGGGCGCGCTCCTCACCGGCCAGGCGTTCGGCGGTCTCCAATACGGCGCAGGCGGTGGTGTAGCGGCCGTAGTCGGCGATGATGGCGGACGCGTTGGCTTCGACGGTGTGGACCTGGGTCACGATATCGAGGCTGCGGCCGGGATGCAGCTGCACGTCGATATAGGCGAACGGTTCGAGCCGGGCCCCGAATTTCGATTTGGTACGGCGCACCCCTTTGGCCACGGCGCGCACAAGACCGTACTGCCGGGTGAGCAGCGTGACGATACGGTCGGCCTCGCCCAGCTTGTGCTGGCGCAGCACGACGGCATGGTCACGATACAAGCGCACGCGACCAGTCTTGCACGGGTACGATCTCGTCGCCTCGAGCCGTCCCGGCTCGGCCGCGCCCACGCCGTGAGTCCGGTCCCCGGCTACGCAGGCGCGTCCCGGGTCTGCGTAGCCGGACGGCGCCAGGTCGTCGCGGGCAGGAAGTGGACGTCGTAGCGCTGCTGTTCCGGTAGCAGGCTGTCGAAGTCCGCGTGTCCGCTCCGGATCCGGCCGAGCTGACGGAAGTACTCGAACCGCTGGACACCGGGGGTGAGGACGATGAGCAGGTCGACCGGGGAGCCGGGCGCGGCCCCGAACGCGTGCGGCATACCCGGCGGTACCACGACGAGACTGCCCGCGTGCGCAGTTGTGGTAGTGCCGTCGAGGAAGAACTCCGCGATACCGGTGAGCACGTAGAACAGCTCCGTGGACCGCCCGTGGTAGTGCGGCGCGGCCCCGTCCGCACCGGCGCCGAGGACGAGCCGGTTCGCGCCCAGTGCGCCGCCGGTGTGGACGGCGTCGGCGAGCAGATGGAAGGCCCCGCCGTGGGGTAGGTCCACGATTTCCGCGGTAGCGGCGGGTACGACCAGGGTGTCGGGGGTGGGGTAGGGCATCTCGTCTCCTTCGCTCACTGTTGCTCCCAGTGCACACCGGGAAGAAAGCGCGAACCAGACGCAGTTGTGCCGGGCAGTGATCACGGATCCAGATCAATGGAGGCGCGGTGGAATTGCGGCAACTCGAGTACTTCGTGGCCGTCGCCGAAGAGGGCGGCTTCGGCCGGGCGGCCCAGCGCGTGAATATCGTCCAGTCGGCGGTGAGCCAGCAGATCGCGCGGCTGGAGCGGGAATTCGGGATTCTGCTGTTCGACCGATCGACCCGGCATGTCCGACTCACCGGCGCAGGCGAACGACTGCTGGATGAGGCGCGGCTCGTCCTCGCGGCCTCGCGGCGAATGCGTCACATCGCCGGGGATATTGCGGCGGGCGACGGCGGCACGCTGCGATTGGGCACCCTGCACGCACCGGGTGATCGACTGTATCGCGTGTTGAACACGCTGGCCGCGATCGCCCCGCAGCTTCAGGTCCGGCCCCGGCGACTGGCACCCGCCGAACGACTCGCCGCGGTGCGGTCCGGGGAATTGGACGCCGCGCTGGTGCGCGCCCTGCGCCCCTCGACCGGCCTCGAAGCACTCGAGGTATGGACCGATCCACTGTACGTCGCGCTCCCGGCCGACCACCCGCTCGCCGACTCACCCCGGCTACAGCTCGGCCGACTCGGGCACCTCCCGCTACGCCTGGCCGCCCGGGAGGCCAACCCGCCTTTCCACGATCTGGTCACCGAGGCATGCGGGGCCGCGGGAATCGACCCGCCCGTGGGCCCGCCGTTCACCACGCTGCAGCAGACTCTCGCCGATATCGCCGTGGGTCCGCCGTCGTGGACGGTGTTCTACGAGGTGGCCTCGCTGCCGGCCGTCCACCGCATCGCGATCCGGCCCCTCACCGATTTATCGGTGACGACTTCGCTCGCCGTCGCGCCCGGACCACCGGGGCCGTCCCTGCGCCATCTGCTCGACGCGCTCCACCGGACCACGAATACCTGACCGAGCCGTGGCACGACCTCGGCGTAGTCCGCTCGACAGTCGAACCGTTCGGCATCGAGGCCCGGCGACCGGCGTTCTAGTTCCCCAGCCGGAGGGGGAAGGCCGCCGGATCGTTCTGGGTGAGAACGGGCAGATTGCCTATCTCGCTCAACGGCATGGCGCACTGTAGGTCCGGGAACCGGTCGAAGAGTGCGGGCACGGCGATGGACGCCTCGAGCCGGGCCAGGGCCGCGCCGGGGCAGATATGCGGGCCGTAGCCGAAGGAGATGTTGCGGTGGGCGGTGGGGCGGGTGATGTCGTAGCTGTCGGCGTCCTCACCGTGCAGGCTCCGATCGCGACCGATGGCGCGGTAGGACATGACCACACCGTCACCTTTCTCGATGGTGAAGTCGTCGACGGTGATGTCCTCGGTGGCGAAGCGCATCAGCAGGTGGATCACCGGGCCGTCCCAGCGCAGTGTCTCCTCGATCGCCTCCTCCCAGGTGCGGTCGCCGGACCTGATCGCCGCCAGCTGATCCGGGTGACCGAGCAGGGCGCGGACGGTGGTGACGATCAGGCTCACCGTGGTCTCGTGCCCGGCGGCCACGAGAGCCTTCAGGTTGCCGTGCACCTCCGCCTCGGTGAGTGGGGTCTCGCCCTCGGCGACGTCGTGGAGGAAATCGGAGGTCAGATCGTCGGCGGGCCGGGCGATTTTCTCCTTGATCAGACCGGTGTAATAGTCGTCGAGTTCGGCGATGACCCGCATCCGTTCCTCCTGCGGGGTCAGCAGGGAGAAGAATGCCTTGTAGGACTCCAGCAGCATGGTGTGATCGGAGCGCGGCACCCCCATCAGCTCACTGACCACCCGCATCGGCAGCGGATAGGCGAAAATCTGCTTGAGATCGACCACCTCGTTCCCGGCGCCTGCGGCGGCCAGGTCGTCGAGGAGTTCGGCGGTGAACTGTTCGATCTTCGGTCGCAGCTCACCCAGCCGGCGCGGTGCCAGCGCCCGGGTGGTCTTTATCCGCAGCCGGCGGTGTTCGGCGCCGTCAACGGTGAACATGGAACGTCCGGCGTCGATCATGCCGATCAACGGCCACTCACGGGTCACCGCGCCGGACTGCCACAGATTCCACTGCGTGTGGTCCTTCACCAGGCGGGTGTCGGTGAGCAGTTGCCGGGCCAGATTGTGCCGGGTGACGGTCCAGGCGGGCGCACCGAGCAGTTCGATCCTGGTGAGCGCCGGCCCCTCGGTCAGGGTGCGGGTCTCCTCCGCGAGATCGGCGACCATCGGATCGATGGTCAGGGCCGCGCTGTGCGGGCATTGCTGGCTCACGAGCCACCTCCAACGGCGGAAACGGGTGTGAATCGAACCGGGAGCGCGGTGAATCCGCGCAGGAACGGCGAGGGCCGGCGGACCAGGGATTCGGCCGGGACCGCGAGGTCGAGATCGGGCAGCCGGTCGAGCAACACCTCGATCCCGGTCCGCGCGATGATCTCCGCGATCTGCTGTGCCGGATAGGGACAGCGGTATTCGCCGTGGCCGAAGGCGAAATGCGCGGCATTGCCGGAATGGGCGGGTTCGGCGCCGTCACCGGAGTACTGGCGGATATGCGGATCCGCGTTCGCGGCGGCCAGACCGAGCAGCAACATATCGCCGCGGCGCACCAGGGCTTCACCGAGCCGGGTATCACGCGAAACCCAGCGGCCGGCCAGGATTTGGGTGGGGGTGTCCTCCCACAACACCTCGGTCATGGCCTGGCCGATACTGTGCCGGGCGGCGCCGAACGCGGCGGCGAATCGGTCGTCGACGAGCATGAGGCGGATCGAGTTACCGATCCAGTCCGCGGTCGGCAGATGACCCGCGGCCATCACCGACTGCATGTTCAGGACGTATTCCTCGTCGGCGAACGGCGCGGGATGCGCCAGCATCCGCGACACCAGATCCTGTCCGGCGACGGCCTTCTTCTGCGCCAGCAGCTTCTGCATGTACTCGGCGAACCGCTGGTAGGCGGCGGGCGCCTCTGGACCGCCGTCGCACAGTGCCTGCATGGTCTGCGCCAGATACGGGCCGTCCGATTCGGGCACACCCATGATCCACGCCAGCGTCAGCACCGGGAGCAGCTCGGCGAATTCGGTGACCACATCCGCGTAACCGCGACCGCAGAACCGGTCGATCAGCCCGTCGGCGAGTTGTTCGCAGGCGGTGCGCAGGGCGAACGGATCCACCGATTCCAGAGCCGGTTCCACCAGGCTCACATGCCGGGCGTGCGCGGCGCCGGCGGTGAAGTAGATCCCCGGCTGCGGACGGCCGACCATGGGCAGCAGCGGCCAATCCGGTGTGATCACCGGCCACTGGTTCCACAGGCTCGAATCCCGCGGAAACAGCAGGCCGTCCGTGGTGACCTGGTGCAGTTCCCGATAGCCGATCACCAGCCACGCCGGAATCCCGCCGATGAGCTCCACCGCGACGACCGGCCCGTACTCGGACCGCATCCGCGTATAGAGAAGGGCGGGGTCGGAGTGGAAACCGGGGCCGTCCAGCGTGACCGCTCCGCTCGGGGCGACCGGGCAACCGCCCGGCGACATCCCGGTGTTGTAGGCCGGACGGGTCACGGTCGGGCCTCCGCTGTCGCCGCGGGTGGGGCCTGCCGCTCGATGAGATGTTTCACCAGACCGATCAGCACCTGTTTGCCGGCCGCTCGCGAACGCGCGTCACAGGCGAACAGCGGCACGTGGGGATCGAGGTCGAGGGCGTCGCGGACCTCGTCCAACGCCGGCGGGATCGGCTCGAAGGAGTTGCAGGCCACCACGAACGGGGTGCCCTGGTATTCCAGCCGGTCGATCGCGTACCAGGAATCACTGATCCGGCGCGGATCGACGAGCACCACCGCACCCAGGGCCCCGGTGAACAACCGGTCCCACAGGAACCAGAACCGTTCCTGGCCGGGCGCGCCGAACACGTACAGCACGTATTCGTCGGTGAGAGTGATCCGGCCGAAGTCGAAGGCGACGGTGGTGGTCGATTTACCGGTCACCCCGGACAGATCGTCCACTCCGACACCGGCGTTTGTCATCACCGCCTCGGTGTCCAGCGGCTGGATTTCGCTCACCGCGCGGACCATGGTCGTCTTACCGACCCCGAAGCCGCCGACGACGACGATCTTCAGGGCGTGCCGCACCGAACTGCTCAGTGGCGCCCGGGCGCGCGTGGGGCGGTCGTCATAGGCTACGGAGTCCAACTAGCACCTTCTCGAGCATGTCGATATCGAACGTGTCACCGTAAGGGCCCGTATCCAGCTCGGGGTGGCGAACGGTGACTTTGCCTGCGTGCAGCAGATCCGCGACCAGAACCGTCGCGATGCCGATCGGCAGCCGCAGTTCGGCCGCGATCTCCACCACCGCGGTGGGTTGCGAGCACATGGATAGGATCGCCGCGTGTTCGTACTGCATGGCGGCCACGGGCGCGCATTCGCTGACCACCAGGGTCACCGGATCGAATTCGTCGGTGGTGGGGGCGGCGCGACCACCGGTGAGCGTGTAGAAACGGTCGGGTTCGTCGTCGCGGCCGGGCCGGTTCACAGCAGCCTCGCTCGGCTCCCTCGCGGCGGTGCGGACAGATACTCCCCGACCTGCTCGATCAGCGCCGCCATCTGGGCCCCGACCAAACCGGCGTCTGCGTCGTCGTCGGCCAGCACCGCGATCTGGGCGCCCGCGCCGGCGCCGACGATGAACAGGATGCCGCCGTAGAACTCGGTCATCGACTGGCGGACCCCGCCGCGGCCGTTCCCGAACTCGGCCGAGGCGCTACCGGCCAGCGCCTGCACGCCCGAGGCGATCGCGGCGAGCCGGTCGGCCTGGTCCATGGACAGTCCCGCGGTATGGCACATCTGGATACCGTCCGCGGCCAGCAGGACCGCGTGCCGCGCGCCGGCGGTTTCACTCAGCAGCCGCTGCAACAGCCAATCCAGTTGCGCTGGATCCGATGTCATCGTCATCGATCGTTCTCCCAGTCGGTTGTCATGGAATGACGGGACGGTCGCGCGGCGCCGTTGCCGGGCGACTGGATCGGTCCGCCGAACGGCTGGGCGTCCTCCCCGGCACGGCCGGTGACCGCCCGCTGGAAGGCACCCAGCGACGACGCCGACGACCGGTGCTGTGGAACCGGATCGTGCGCGGCGGCGCCCTCGAAGGAGTCGGGATCGGGCAGACCCCCGGGATGCGCGGCGGCCAGGGTGCTGCCCCGGCGCCGCTTGGGCAGCACGGTGGTGGCGGTCGCTTCGGTTTCGGCCGCGGCCACCGCGGGAAATTCGCCGAAGCTGTGCTGCGGGACGCTGTGCCGGCCCGAAACATACTGTCCCGCCGGTCGGCTCGTGGTGTTGTACCAGGCGCGGTCCGAATCGGCCGCGGCGGCTTCCGCCGGTGCCGCCCGGTACCGCGCGCCGGTTTCCGGTACCACGGCGAACGGACCGGAGTCGGGTGCGTCCCCGACGCCGGGTGGCAGGATCGCCTGGCCTGCCGAATGGCCGGTCGGCAGGGCCGGGGTGGCGGGCGGTTCGATCCGGGCGGTGAGTTCGCGCGGGATCATCACGACCGCCGCGGTCCCGCCTATCGCGGACGGCCGGTAGCTGACGGTGAGACCGTGTTTGCGGGCCAGCCGCCCCACGACCGCCAGACCGAACCGGGTGCCGTTGAGCGAGGAGAGCCCCTCCGTCGCGTCCCCCTCGGTGCCGGAAACGGTGAGCTGCGCCCGCTGCAGCGACGATTCGCTCATCACCAGGCCGCTGTCCTCGATGGTCACCACCAGGCCGGCCGGGATCTCCGCGGCGTAGATGTGCACCTCGGTGGTGGGCGGGGAGAACCGGCAGGCGTTGTCGACGAGTTCGGCCAGTGCATGGATCACACCCTCGGCCGCGTGCCCGGCGATGGCGATATCGACGATCGCCCGCAGCCGTACCCGCTGATATCCGCCGACCCGGCCGATCGCGGCCCGCAGAATACGTTCCATCAGGATCGGTTTGGCCCAGCGCCGACCGGTGCGGGCGCCGCTGAGAATGGCGATACTGTCGGCCAGTCGTCCGGCCTGGGCGGTGGCATGGTCCATTTCGAGCAGATCGGTGAGCACCGCCTGATCGGCGTAGCGGTGTTCCAGCTCCTGAAGATTCGCCAGCATGCTGGTGGTCATGGCCTGCATCCGGCCGGCGGCGTTCGCCAGCGACGCGATGGCCGCCAACCGGCGGCGTTCGCTGGTCGCGCTGACCTCTTTCTCCGCCGCCACCGCGTGTTCGGCGGCCGCGGCGCGCTGTTCGCTGCGGGCGAGCAGGTCCAGCGCTTCGGCGGTGCGGCGCTGCTCGGCGGTGATCAGGCCGCGGAAGTAGGTGGCGGTGGCGACGGCGGTACAGGCCGCCACCACGGCGATCGAGACCCATACGGCGGTGACCATCCGGTCGGCCGGCGCGACCGACAGTACGGCGGCGGCCAGCAGCCCGATACCCAGCGTGACCGAGACCCCCAAGGCCAGCGCCGGAGCCACCAACTGTCTCCGGCCCGTCGCCCACGCCGAGGCCACCGGCGCCGATTCGTACATAAGTCGGGTCCCCCCGCTCGCGCTTGGTCCTGCCGACCCAAAGCCGAGCCCGCATGCGGCACCACATCGTGCCCGTTACCGAATCGTCGGATCAAAAAGGGTTTCGCTCCGGTCAATTCGGGTACGGGCCGAAGCATATCGGCCTAGTCCAACCTCCGCCACTCAAAGAAAGCGGAATCTCAGCTAACTTTCAGTGTCGTGAGCGGGTCGGTATCCGGCGCGCAAACAGGTGCGAAATCACCGCGTGCGCATCGCAATCCGACTCGCGTACCGCGCGAAACCGGAGGCCCCGAGGCCACCGCTCCGACCCCGGAACCATGCCTGGCGACCGATACGCCGAGCGACCTCAGAACCCCAGTTTTCCGAGCTGTTTGGGATCGCGCTGCCAGTCCTTGGCGACCTTCACATGCAGATGTAGATAGATGCGGCTGCCGAGAATATGCTCGATCTGCTTGCGCGCGTTGGTCCCGACTTCTTTGAGCCGGGCGCCCCCCTTGCCGATGATGATCGCCTTCTGACTCGGCCTCTCCACGTACAGCAGGGCGTGCACGTCGAGCATGTCCTCGTTCTCCTCGCGCGGCAGGATCTCCTCGATCACCACCGCCAGCGAATGCGGCAGTTCGTCGCGCACCCCCTCCAGCGCCGCCTCCCTGATGAGTTCGGCCATGAGGGTTTCCTCGGGCTCGTCGGTGAGTTCACCGTCGGGATAGAACGCCGGACCCGGCGGCATCCGGGAGGCGATCACATCGACCAGCACCTCCACCTGTTCCCCCTTGGCGGCCGAAACCGGCACCACATCGGTTTCCGGCCCGAGCAGTTCGGAGACCGCCATCAACTGGCGCGCGATCTGGTCCTTGCCCACTTTGTCGATCTTGGTGACCACCCCGAGCAGGGTGGTCTTCGGCGCCATCTGCCGCACCTGCTGCACTATCCAGCGGTCGCCCGGTCCGATCTTCTCGTCCGCGGGGATGCACAGCGCGATCACGTCGACCTCGGAATAGGTGTCACGCACCAGATCGTTGAGCCGCTGGCCGAGCAGGGTACGGGGGCGATGCAGCCCGGGAGTGTCGACCAGGATCAGCTGGGTGTGCTCGCGGTGCACGATGCCGCGAATGGTGTGCCGGGTGGTCTGCGGCCGGGAACTCGTAATCGCGATCTTCGCGCCCACCAGCGCATTGGTCAGCGTCGACTTGCCGGTATTGGGCCGGCCGACGAAGCAGACGAAACCGGAACGGAACTCCCCCTCGGTGGGTTCAGGCATCGGATGCCTCGTAACCCTCGGCGATATCGAACACCGCGCCCGAGGCGTCGGCGAAAATGATATTCGCTCCGGCGGACACCTCGCGGACCGCGGCCACCCCGGCGTCCGCGAACTTCCCGCCGATCACCACCGCGGCCTCGAACCCCTCCGCACCACTGGAGATCGCGGCCGCGACCGCGGACTGCAGGGCGGTGAGCCGCAATGCCTGCAAGCCGACCTCACCGGCGGCATACGTGCGCCCGTCGGTATCGCGGATCGCCGCGCCCGCCGCGCCGCCGGTGCGACCGAGCGCGCCCCGGGCGAGCACCAGCAACTTGTTGTCCTCTGCGTCCAGTTCACTCATCGGCTGCTCCCTCGTCGTGCCGGGCGGACGCGTTGTCCCGCGCCGGTCCCGGATCGGTCTCCGTATTGTGCTCGGGCGCCCGGCCCACCACCACGGTGTGCACCCGGACCCGCCCGCGCGCGTCGGCGCCGCCTTCACCGCGCAGCTCCAGCCCGTGCGCGACCACCTCGGCGCCCGGTAGCGGCACCCGGCCCAGTTCGTGCGCGAGCAGCCCGCCCACGGTGTCGACTTCCTCTTCGTCGATCGGCAGCCCGTACAACTCCCCCAGATCGGCGATCGGCAGGCGCGCCGACACCCGGAACCGGCCCGGTTCTATCTCCTCGATCGGCGGTGTCTCATCGGTGTCGTATTCGTCGGCGATTTCCCCGACGATCTCCTCCAGCACATCCTCGATGGTCACCAGACCCGCGATACCGCCGTACTCGTCCACCAGCAGCGCCATGTGATTGCGCCGCCGCTGCATCTCGTCGAGCAGATCGTCGAGCGGTTTGGAATCGGGCATGAACACCGCGTCCCGCATGACCTCGCGCACCCGGACGCTACGCCCGCGGTCGGCGTAGGGCACCAGATCCTTCAGGTAGACGACGCCGAGAATATCGTCGACGTTCTCCCCGATCACCGGAATCCGCGAGTGCCCGCTGCGCACCGCCAGCGACATCGCCTGCGCCACCGATTTATCGGCCTCGATCCACACCATCTCGGTCCGCGGCACCATCACCGCGCGCGCCGCGGTATCGCCGAGTTCGAACACCGACTGGATCATCCGGCGCTCGTCGTCGGCGACCACCCCGCGTTCCCGCGCCATATCGACCACTTCGCGCAATTCGATCTCCGAGGCGAACGGGCCGTTGCGGAAGCCCTTACCCGGTGTGATCGCGTTACCGAGCAGGATCAGCAACCGGCTCACCGGGCCCAGCAGGGCGCCGATGAACTGCAGCGGCAGGCCCGCCGCGAGCGAGATGGTGTACGCGTGCTGACGCCCCAGGGTGCGCGGCCCGACCCCGATCACCACGTAGGAGACCAGCACCATCACCACCGCGGTCACCAGCAGCGCCCATCCGCTGTCCAGGAAACTGCTCAGCGCGGCCGCGAGCAGCACCGTCGCGGTGATCTCGCACAGAATGCGCAACAGCACCATCAGGTTGACATAGCGGGGCCGATCGTCCACGATCCGGCCCAGCCGCACCGCCCCGGGGCGGTCGCTGCGCGCCATATCGTCGAGCCGGGCCGGGGACAGGGTGTTCAGGGCCGAGTCCACCGCGGCGAAGACACCACCCACGGCAGCGAGCAAGACGGCGACCAACAGCAGGGTCATCTCGTTCACGCGTGCGCGTCACCCGGCCACGCGCGGTCGCCCTCCGGGGCCGCGAACCCCGTCTTACCCAGCAGGCGGGCGTCCCGGGCGGCCAGTTCGGCCCGCCGCTGCGCCTCCCGTAGCTCCTCGTACCACTGTTCGAGCAACCGGCCCTGCAGGGCGAACATCTCCTTCTCCTCGGCCGGTTCCGCATGGTCGTAACCGAGCAGATGCAGCACCCCGTGCACCGTGAGCAGGGCGAGTTCGTGCTCGAGGGAATGGCCGGCCTTGGCCGCCTGGTCCAGGGCGAATTCCGGGCACAGCACGATATCGCCCAGCATCGACGGACCCGGCTCGGGACTGTCCGGCCGGCCACCGGGCTCGAGTTCGTCCATCGGGAACGACATCACATCGGTGGGGCCGGGCAGGTCCATCCAGCGCATGTGCAGGTCGGCCATGGTGTCGAGATCCACCAGCACCATGGACAGTTCGGCGGCCGGGTGCACATCCATCCGGTCGATCACGAACCGGGCGACACCCACCAGGTCTTCTTCGGGCACTTCCATACCCGATTCGTTGGCGATCTCGATACTCACCTGGTCAGCCTAATGGGTGCGGTCGGGCGCGGCCCATTCGCACTCGCGCACGGCCGGGTCACCGCCGTGCCGTACGCCCCGCCGCTCGCCGCTGCGCCCGGTTCCCCGACATATGCGGCGGGCCCACCGGCGGCCGGGTCTCTGCCTCGAACTTCTCGTAGGCGTCGACGATATCGGAGACCAACCGGTGCCGGACCACATCACTGCTGGTGAGCAGGGCGAAATGGATATCCTCGATATCGCCGAGGATTTCGGTGGCCGCCCGCAACCCGGACCGGGCACCGTGCGGCAGGTCCACCTGGGTCACGTCACCGGTCACCACGATCTTCGACCCGAACCCGAGCCGGGTGAGGAACATCTTCATCTGCTCGGCGGTCGTGTTCTGCGCCTCGTCCAAGATGATGAACGAATCATTGATCGTACGACCACGCATATATGCCAGGGGCGCGACCTCGATCACACCGGCCGCCATCAGCTTCGGGATGGCTTCCGGGTCCATCATGTCGTGCAGCGCGTCGTAGAGCGGGCGCAGATACGGGTCGATCTTCTCGTTCAGGGTGCCCGGCAGGAAACCCAGCCGCTCTCCGGCCTCGACCGCCGGGCGGGTCAGGATGATGCGGTTGACCTGCTTGGTCTGGAGCGCCTGCACCGCCTTGGCCATGGCCAGGTAGGTCTTACCGGTACCGGCCGGACCGATACCGAAGACGATCGTGCTCTCGTCGATCGCGTCGACATAGCGCTTCTGGTTCAGCGTTTTCGGGCGGATCGTCTTACCGCGGCGGGACAGGATGTCCAGGCTGAGCACCTCGGCGGGTGATTCGGAACTGCCCTCGGTGAGCATCGAGACCGTATGCCGCACCGCTTCGGGGGTGATCACCCGGTTGCGGCCGGTGAGCGCGACCAGTTGCTCGATGACCCGCTCGGCCAGCGCCACATCGGCCGCCGGGCCGGTGAGCGTGACCACATTGCCGCGCACATGGATATCCGCGACGAGCAGACCTTCGAGTTCACGGAGGTTTTCGTCCGCGGAACCGAGAAAGGGGAAAACCGATTCGGGTGCGAGTTCGATACTGGAACGGACGGTGCGTGCCGCGGGCCCCGAGGCACCGTTCACGCCCGCGGAGGGATTCTGGTCGCCGCTATCGCCTTGTGATCGCACGTAGTCGCTATGGCCTGCTTTCCGGTCTCGGAGCTGCGGTGATGCGCCGCTGGTGGAGATGGGTGCGAATGGGAGTCGCTGGCACGAGTCTAACTCCCGGCCCCGACAGGTCCCAGTGGAATTCCGGCCGACCCGGCGTCGCGGACCGCGGTGACCGGCTGTTCACCCGGTGGTCACCAGCGGGTGGTCAGCGCCCCCAGCGCCCCGAGCGCTACCGCGGCAGCCGTGGACGTGCGCAGCACCGTGGGCCCGAGCCGAACCACCTCGGCTCCCGCCGCGCTCAACGCGGTCAGTTCGGCATCGTCGAGGCCGCCCTCCGGGCCGACGATCAGCGTGATCGCCGCGGCGGTGCGCCACGGCAGGTCGGTGAAGGCGCCCACGCCCGATTCGTGCAGGGCCGCCACCACCGCGCCCTGTGCCGTCGCCGCGCGCACGGCGTCCACCACCTCCGGTGTCCGGTGCAGGGCCGTGACCTCGGGGATGTAGGCACGTCGGGACTGCCGGGCGGCGGCCTTCGCCGCCGACCGCCATTTGGCCACGCCCTTGTCCGCTTTGGTCTCCCAGTTCGAGACACAGCGCGCGGCCTGCCACGGCACGACCACATCCGCACCGGCCTCGGTCATCAGCTCGACGGCCAGCTCGGAACGCTCGGATTTCGGCAATGCCTGGACCACGGTGACCGCCGGCGACGCCGGCTCGGCGCGGCGACGGTCCCGGACCAGCAGTTCGAGCTGGTTCTTCTGCGCGGCGACGACTTCCGAATCCGCCAGTACGCCGCGGCCGTCGGAGAGCGTGACGGGTTCACCGGCCCGGATCCGGCGCACCGTGGCCGCGTGTCGGCCCTCCGCGCCGTCGAGCACCGCGACGGCGCCCGGTTCCGGGATCTCGTCCAGGTAGAAGACCGTGGCGGCCATAGGGTCAGCGTCCGCTGAACGACGCGCGCAACCGGGCGAACAGGCCGCTGTTGTGCTCGGACTGCGCCGACATCACCTCGGCTTTGTCCTTGGCCCGCAAACCCTTGTATTTGCGCAGCAGATCGGTCTGCTTACTGTCCAGCTTGGTCGGCACGACGATATCCAGGTGCGCCATCAGGTCACCGCGGGAGCTGGAGCGCAGCCGCGGCATACCGTGCCCGCGCAGCACCGAGATCTCCCCGGGCTGGGTGCCGGGACCGATGGTCAGCTCGGTGGGACCGTCCATGATGGTGTCGATCACCACCGTGGTGCCCAGTGCCGCGTCCACCATCGGGACCCGGACGGTGCAGTGCAGATCGTCACCGTCGCGAACGAACACGTCGTGCGGCTGTTCCACGATCTCCACATACAGGTCGCCGGCATGCCCGCCACCGGGGCCGACCTCGCCCTGCGCGGCCAGGCGCACCCGCATCCCGTTGGCCACCCCGGCCGGAATCGGCGCCGCGATCTCCCGCCGCGCCCGCACCCGGCCGTCGCCGCCGCATTTGTGGCAGGGATCCGGAATTGTCTCGCCCGCGCCGCGGCAGGTCGGGCACGGACGCGAGGTCAGTACCTGGCCGAGGAACGATCGCTGCACCGACTGCACCTCACCGGCACCGCCGCAGGTCTCACAGCGCACCGGGCTGGAATTGCCGTTGGTCCCCGCGCCCTGGCACAGATCGCACAGGATCGCGGTATCGACGGTCAGATGCTTGGTGACCCCCACCGCGCACTCGGCCAGGCTCAGCCGGGTTCGCACCAGCGAATCCGCGCCCGGCTGCACCCGCCCACGCGCTTTGCGAGCGCCGGCACCGCCGCCGCCGCTCATCCCGCCGAAGAACGCCTCGAACACATCACCGAGGCCACCGAAACCGGCGCCGCTGAAGCCGCCGGCACCCCCACCGGCGTCCAGCGGGTCACCGCCCATATCGACGATGCGGCGCTTCTCCGGATCCGACAGCACCTCGTACGCCGCGGAGACCTCTTTGAACCGGGTCTGCGCCGCTTCGTCCGGGTTCACATCGGGATGCAGTTCGCGAGCCAGTTTGCGATACGCGCGTTTGAGCTCTTGGTCGGAGGCGTCCCTGCCGACACCGAGCAATCCGTAGTAGTCCCGTGCCACTTGAGTTCTCTTAGTCCTTGGTCGCTGTCCACGGCTCCGGCTTCACACGACCGGCCGCGTGGCTCCTGATGGATTTGAGCCGCCCGCCCGTGAGCTTAGTCGGGTCGACTCAACTTTATCTCGGCGGAGAACACGAGCCTAACAGCGAGCCACGCAAGCCCCCTTCCGCGGCGGGAAAGCCCCCGCTCCCGTGCGGAGAACCACAGCATTCAGCGTTCGGCGAGAACTTCGCCGATGTAGCGGGCGACCGCCGCCACCGAGGCGATCGTGCCCGGATAGTCCATCCGGGTGGGACCCAGAACCCCCATACCGCCGAGGACCGCGCCCGCGGCACCGTAACCGGTGGTGACCACGGAGGTGCCGCGCATCTCCTCGACCTGGGTCTCCTCGCCGATCCGCACTGTCACCATGCCCGGCTGCTGGGCGGCGGCCAGTAGTTTCAGAACCACCACCTGCTCCTCGAGCGCCTCGAGCACGGTGCGCAGGGAGCCGTGGATGCCGAAATCGCCGGCATTGCGGGTGAGGTTGGCGGTCCCGCCCAGGACCAGGCGCTCCTCGGGGTGTTCGACCAGGGTCTCGACCATGACGGTCGAAACCTTGATCAGCACATCACGGAGTTTGGGGGGCGCCTGCTCGGGCAGTTCGGCGACGGCGGCGGAGGCCGCGGCGAGGCGTTTGCCGTCCATGGCCGCGCCGAGCATGCCGCGTAGCGCGGCGAGATCCTCGTCGTCGACCACGGTGCCGAGTTCGACGATTCGCTGGTCGACCCGGCCCGTGTCGGTGATCACCACCAGCAGCAATCGAGCGGGATTGAGAGCCACCACTTCCAGGTGGCGCACGGTCGACGCGGATACCGTGGGGTACTGGACGACCGCGACCTGGCGGGTCAGTTGCGCGAGCAGGCGGACGCCGCGGCGCAGCACGTCGTCCAGGTCGACCCCCGATTCGAGGAACTGCATGATCGCCTTGCGTTCGGCCGCCGACAGCGGTTTGACCTCGGCGATCCGGTCCACGAACTGGCGGTAGCCCTTGTCGGTGGGGATGCGACCGGAACTCGTATGCGGCTGGGTGATGTAGCCCTCGGCCTCCAGAACCGCCATATCGTTGCGCACCGTCGCGCTGGAAACACCCAGGTTGTGCCGTTCGACCAGGGTTTTCGAACCGATGGGCTCCTTGGTGGATACGTAGTCGGCGACGATTGCTCGCAGGACCTCGAAGCGCCGATCCTCGGTGCTCGACATCGACCCACCTCCTAGCTCCGCCGCGCGTCGGGGTGGTCGCCCGGCACACCGCTTCCTGTGAACCCTGCTCACATACCGCTGGGTTCGTCACCCAGTGTAATTGCGCCCGCCCGATTCACCCGGTGTGCGTCACAGCGCGCATGTCAGCGTCGGATCCGCACAGACAAGATACACAGAGGGGGGAAGACCGCGTGATCGATGATGCGACGTCCCCGCCGGTGGCCTCGGACCCGAACCGCGGGAACGGTTCCCGGGGTGGCACCGGTGGTCACCGCGGTGTGCCCGGCCCGCGCTGTGATGATCGTCTACTGCCTTGCCGAGCTCGCATTCGGCTGAGGCGGCTGCTCAGCCGACCAGATCCCGGACCACGCCGTCGGCCAGCAACCGCCCGCGATCGGTGAGGATCAGCCGGCCGCCCGCGAGCGTGACAAGTCCCTCCACGGCGACGCGCTGTGCCGCGGCGTTTCCGTCCTCGTCGAGGTCGGCCAGCGGTAGCCCGGTGCGCAGGCGCAGGGCGAGCATGACGCGTTCCAGGTAGCGGTCGGCGGCGGTGAGGTCCTCCCAGTCGGCGGCGGGCAGTCCGCCCTGGGCAACCCGGTCGGCGTAGCGGGCCGGATGCTTCACATTCCACCAGCGCACTCCCCCGAGGTGGCTGTGCGCGCCGGGTCCGGCGCCGAGCCAGTCGCCGCCGTCCCAGTAACCGAGGTTGTGCCGGCAGCGCGCGGACTCGCCGGCCGCCCAGTTCGATACCTCGTACCAGGTGAGCCCGGCGGCTTCCAGCCGCGCGTCGATCCGCTCGTAGCGGGCGGCGAGCACGTCCTCGTCGGGGGCGGGCAGTTCACCGCGCCGCACCCGGCGGGCCAGTGCGGTGCCGTCCTCGACGATGAGCGAATAGGCCGATACGTGGTCGACGCCCGCGTCGAGTACCGCGTCCAGGCTGGCATCGAGGTCGCTGTCGCGTTCGCCCGGTGTGCCGTAGATCAGGTCGAGGTTCACGTGGTCGAATCCGGCCGCTCGCGCCTCCCGGGCCGCGGCGACCGCGCGTCCGGGGGTGTGGGTGCGGTCCAGTACGGCCAGCACATGTGGGGCCGCCGATTGCATTCCGAGCGAGATCCGGGTGAATCCGGCCGACCGGATTTTCTCGAAGAACGCCGGTGAGGTCGATTCCGGATTCGATTCGGTGGTGACCTCGGCGTCCGGGGCGAGGTCGAATTCCGCGCGGATCGCGTCGAGCACGGCCGCCAGACCGTCGCCGCCGAGGAGCGAGGGGGTGCCACCGCCCACGAACACCGTCGCCACCGGCGGTGTCGCGGTGGGCAGTGCGGCGAACTCACGCGCGGCGGTCGCCAGTTCCCCGCGCAGTGCCTCCGCCCACGACTGCGTGGAGGCCGAGGTGCCCAGTTCACCGGCGGTGTAGGTGTTGAAGTCGCAGTATCCGCAGCGGGTCGCGCAGAACGGTACGTGCACGTAGATCCCGAAGGGACCGCCGCCGAAATCACGCAGCACCGGAGCGGAGGCGTCGGTGTGCGATGCGGTGGGGGCGGCGGGACTCACCCCTCCAGTGTGACCGGGCGCGGATCAGTCCTCGACGATCGGGGTGTTCTGGTTCGCGGTGACCACCGGATACCGCCCCATCGAATAAATATGACGACTGTCACAAATAAGCCCGTAATACCAGGGTATTTCCCGCTTGTTCGCGGGAAATACTGGTAGGGCCATCGGAACGCGAGCTCCGGCATGGCACAATAGGCCGCATGCGCGCATCCGGAGTACGACTTGTGGCACGTCGCCACGTCGACTTCAAGCGTGTCTGCAGCGCCTGTTGTCTGCCCGGTTCCGCCCGGTAGCTCAGCTGCGCCCTCTCCGGATCTCCGGCGATTCCCTCTCGAGGATTTCGGCCCGCTGACACCGCGGGCGCGAGCGGAGTACCTCGCGCCTTCAGCCCGGATGTACGACCACAAGCAGGAGCCACTTCATGACGTCGAGCACCGACGCCGATCCCACCGCGAAGCCCGAGGCCCCCGCCCAGCGGCCCACGCGCGCCCGTACCGGCAAACCGGTGCGCCGCCGCGCCGAGGGCCAGTGGGCGCTCGGTTATCGCGAACCGCTCAATCCCAACGAGCAGTCCAAGAAGGACGACAACCCGCTCAACGTCCGCACCCGGATCGAGAACATCTACTCGAAAAACGGTTTCGACAGTATCGACAAGGGCGATCTGCGCGGCCGTTTCCGCTGGTGGGGTCTCTACACCCAGCGTGAGCAGGGGTACGACGGCACCTGGACCGGCGACGAGAACACCGACCTGATCGAAGCCAAGTACTTCATGATGCGGATCCGCTGCGACGGCGGCGCGCTCGATGTCGCGCAGCTGCGCACCCTCGGCGGTATCTCCACCGAGTTCGCCCGCGATACCGCCGACCTCTCCGACCGCGAGAACCTCCAGTACCACTGGATCGAGATCGAGAACGTTCCCGAGATCTGGCGCCGGATCGAGAGTGTGGGCCTGCAGACCACCGAGGCCTGCGGCGACTGCCCCCGCGTGGTGCTCGGATCGCCGCTGGCCGGTGAGTCGCTCGACGAGGTTCTCGATACCTCGCCCGCGGTCGAGGAGATCGTGCGCCGCTACATCGGCAAGAAGGAGTACTCCAACCTGCCGCGCAAGTTCAAGACCGCGATCTCCGGTCAGCAGGACGTGGTGCACGAGATCAACGATGTCGCGTTCATCGGCGTCGAGCATCCCGAGCACGGGCCCGGCCTGGATCTGTGGGTCGGTGGCGGACTGTCCACCAACCCGATGCTGGCCCAGCGGGTGGGCGCCTGGGTGCCGCTGGAGGAGGTGCCGGAGGTCTGGGAAGCGGTCGTCTCGCTGTTCCGCGACTACGGGTACCGCCGACTGCGTACCAAGGCGCGGCTGAAGTTCCTGATCAAGGACTGGGGTATCGAGAAGTTCCGCCAGGTACTCGAGGACGAGTACCTGAAGCGCAAGCTGATCGACGGCCCGGCGCCGGAACAACCCAGCCGCCCCATCGACCACGTCGGCGTGCAACGGCTGCGCAACGGCCTCAATGCGGTGGGCTTCTCCCCGATCGCGGGACGGGTCTCGGGCAGTGTCCTCACCGCGGTCGCCGACGCGGTCGAGCGCGCGGGGTCGGATCGGATCCGTTTCACGCCGTACCAGAAGATCATCGTGCTCGATGTCGCCGACGACAAGGTCGAGCAGCTCATCGCCGAGCTGGAACCGCTGGGCCTGCAGGCGCGTCCCTCGGCCTGGCGGCGCAATCTGCTGGCCTGCAGCGGGATCGAATTCTGCAAACTGTCCTTCGTCGAGACCCGCAAACGCTCCCAGGTGCTGGCGCCGGAGCTCGAGCAGCGGCTGGCCGATATCAACGCCCAACTCGATGTGCCGATCACCATCAATATCAACGGCTGCCCGAACTCCTGCGGCCGGTCGCAGATCGCCGATATCGGTTTCAAGGGCCAGCTGGTCGACGACGGCGCCGGGAATCAGGTGGAGGGCTTCCAGGTTCACCTGGGTGGCAGCCTCGGCCTGGACAGCGCCTTCGGACGCAAACTGCGCCAGCACAAGGTGACCAGCGCCGAACTCGGTGACTACATCGAGCGCGTGGTCCGCAATTTCGTCAAGCACCGCGAAGGCGGGGAACGGTTCGCGCAGTGGGCCGTCCGCGCCGAGGAAGCCGATCTGCGATGAAACCCGCGAGCGTCGTGACGGGAGAACCCACTGTGACCACCGAGCAGAAACCGCTGCCCACCAAACTGAGCGCCGACGAACTCCGGACGCTGGCCGAGCGCGGTGCCGCCGAACTCGGCCCCGATGCCACGGCCGACGAGCTGCTGCGCTGGACCGACGAGAACTTCGGCAGCGGCTATATCGTCGCCTCGAATATGCAGGACGGGGTGCTGGTGCAGCTGGCCGCCCAGGTCCGGCCGGGCGTGGACGTCCTCTTCCTGGACACCGGCTACCACTTCGCCGAGACCATCGGCACCCGCGACGCCGTGGAGGCGGTGTACGGGGTGAACGTGGTCAACGCCCGCCCCGAGCAGACGGTCGCCGAACAGGACGCGCTGCTGGGCAAGGATCTGTTCGCCCGCGACGCCAACGAATGCTGCCGGCTGCGCAAGGTGGTGCCGCTGCGCAATTCGCTGGCGCCCTACAACGCGTGGGTCACCGGCATCCGCCGGGTGGAGGCGCCCACCCGGGCAGGCGCCCCGCTCATCTCCTTCGACGAGGGCTTCGGGCTGGTGAAGATCAACCCGATCGCGCCCTGGTCCGACGAGGAGATGCAGGCCTATATCGAAAAGCATTCGATTCTCGTCAATCCCCTGGTGGAGGAGGGATATCCGTCCATCGGCTGCGCTCCGTGCACGCGGAAGCCGGAGCCGGGTTCCGATCCGCGAAGCGGCCGCTGGGCCGGCCTCGCCAAGACTGAATGCGGGTTACACGCCTCATGACCGAAGCCATCACCACCGAACGCTCCGTCGGACTCTCGGATTTCGACACCCTGGCCGCGCTGGAATCGGAAGCCATCCATATCTTCCGCGAGGTCGCGGGCGAATTCGAACGCCCGGTGATCCTGTTCTCCGGCGGTAAGGACTCCACCGTCCTGCTGCATCTGGCATTGAAGGCCTTCTGGCCGGCGCCGCTGCCGTTCGCGCTGCTACACGTGGACACCGGGCACAACCTGCCCGAGGTGCTCGAGTTCCGCGATCATGTGGTCGAGAAGTACGGTCTGCGCCTGCACGTGGCGAGCGTGGAGGATTATCTCGCCGACGGCCGGCTCACCGAACGCCCCGACGGTATCCGCAACCCACTGCAGACCGTGCCGCTGCTGGACGCCATCACCGAGAACCGCTTCGACGCGGTCTTCGGCGGCGGTCGCCGCGACGAGGAGCGCTCCCGCGCCAAGGAGCGGATCTTCTCCCTGCGCAACGCCTTCGGCCAGTGGGATCCCAAACGCCAGCGGCCCGAACTGTGGAACCTGTACAACGGCCGCCACGCCCCGGGCGAGCACGTCCGGGTGTTCCCGCTGTCGAACTGGACCGAACTCGATATCTGGCGCTACATCGCCCGCGAGAACGTGGAACTGGCCACCATCTACTACGCGCACCAGCGGCCGGTGTACCAGCGCGACGGTATGTGGATGACCCCCGGCGTCTGGGGTGGCCCGCGCGACGGCGAGGCCCTCGAGACCCGGTCGGTGCGGTACCGCACCGTCGGCGACGGGTCCACCACCGGCGCCATCCTGTCCGACGCCGCCGACAACGAGGCCATCCTGGCCGAGGTCGCCGCCTCCCGGCTGACCGAACGCGGCGCGACCCGTGGTGACGACCGGGTCTCCGAAGCCGCCATGGAAGACCGCAAACGAGAGGGTTACTTCTGATATGTCCGACCTATTGAGGCTGGCCACCGCCGGTTCTGTCGACGACGGCAAGTCCACCCTGGTCGGACGCCTGCTCTACGACACCAAATCCGTGCTCGCCGACCAGATCGACGCGGTGACCCGGGCGTCGGTGGACAAGGGACTGTCCACCCCGGACCTGTCGCTGCTGGTGGACGGTCTGCGGGCCGAACGCGAGCAGGGCATCACCATCGATGTCGCCTACCGGTACTTCGCGACCCCGCGCCGATCTTTCGTGCTGGCCGACACTCCCGGCCATGTGCAGTACACCCGCAACACCGTGTCCGGGGCGTCGACCGCCCAGCTGGTGATCCTGCTGGTGGACGCGCGCAAGGGCGTGATCGAGCAGACCCGGCGGCATGCGGCGGTCCTGGCGCTGCTGGGTGTGCCCAAGCTGGTGCTGGCGGTGAACAAGATCGACCTCATCGGCGGGGACGAGCCCACCGAAGAGGGCCGGCAGGCCGCGGCCGCCAAGGTATTCGCGGAGATTTCCGCGGAGTTCTCCCACCTCACCCGGACCCTCGGCTGGTCGGACGAGGATGTACTCGAGATCCCGGTGTCGGCGCTGCACGGCGACAATATCGCCACCCGCTCGGACAAGACCCCGTATTACAGTGGCCCGTCGCTGATCGAGCATCTCGAATCGGTGCCGGTGGACGCGGACAACTCCGGGGAGCACGCGGTGGGGCTGCGCTTCCCGGTCCAGTACGTCATCCGGCCGCGCACTCCGGAATACCCGGACTACCGCGGTTACGCGGGCCAGATCGCCGCGGGCTCGGTGGCCCCGGGCGACGAGGTGGTGGTGTTGCCCTCCGGTATCCGCACGACCGTCGAACGGATCGACACTCCCGACGGGGAACTGGCCGTCGCGCAGGCCGGTCGCAGTGTCACGCTGGTGCTGACCGACGAGGTCGATATCTCACGCGGTGACACCATCGCCTCACCCGGCGACGCGCCGGAACCCGTCGACACCTTCGACGCCACCGTGTGCTGGCTCGGTGACAAACCGCTGCGCCCCGGCGCCCGGCTGTTGCTCAAGCACGGCACCCGCACCACCCAGGCGATCGTGGGCGCGCTCACCGAACGTTTCGACGAGCAGCGCCTGGCCGCCGAACCGAACCCGGAATCGCTGTCGCTCAACGATATCGGCCGGATCTCGGTGCGGGTCGCCGAGGCGATCGCGGCCGACGACTACCGGGCCAACCGGCACACCGGCAGTTTCCTGCTCATCGACCCGGCGGGTGGGAACACGCTGGCGGCGGGCCTGGTCGGGGATGTGCTCACCGCGGTCGAGGTCGGAACCGAAGCCTGATGCCGGGCAGTCCCACGCTGGTAGCGGTGGCCCACGGCAGCCGGGATCCCCGGTCGGCCGCCACCGTCGCCGCGCTCCTGGACCGGGTGCGGGCCGCGCGTCCCGGGACGCCGGCCCGCCTCGCCTTCCTCGACCTGAACGCCCCCTCGGTCGGGCAGGTGCTGGACTCGGTCGCGGCCACCGGCGAAACCGACGCGGTGGTCGTCCCGCTGCTGCTGGGCAGCGCCTTCCATGCCCGCGTGGATCTGCCCGCTCTGCTGGCCGGCGCCGCCGCCCGCAACCCCGGCCTGCGACTCACCCAGGCCGAGGTGTTCGGCGCCGACCCCCGCCTGATCGAGGTGTTACACGCGCGGGTGCGGGCGGTGCGTGACCGGCACGGCTGGGACGCCCCACCCGCACGACTCGGTGTCGCCCTCGCCGCGGTCGGCTCGTCGTCGGCGGCGGCGAACCGCCGGACCGCCCGCCTGGCCGGCCGTTTCGCGGCCCGGACCGGCCATCTCACCGAAGTATGCTTCGCCACCGCGGAACCCACCCTCGCACAGGCGGCGGCACGACTGCGGGCCCGCGGCGCCGACCGCGTGCTCGTCGCGCCCTGGTTCTTGGCGCCCGGCCTGCTCACCGACCGGCTGCGCGACCAGGATCCGCTGCTTCCGCATGCCGAGGTCCTCGGCGCGGACTCCGCGCTCGCCGCGATCGTCTGGGACCGCTACGACGCCGCGCTCGCTCGCGCACTGCCGCTGTCGGCCTGAGGCCGGCGGCCTTTCACCAGGGACGGAGCGGCTCGGAACTCAGAACCAGCGCTCCAGCACGGTTGCCACACCGTCGGCCGCGACATCATCGGTGACCTCGTCGACCAGACCGTGGAGTTCGGCCGGCGCGTTCGCCATCGCGACCGAATGACCCGCCCAGGCGAACATTTCGCGGTCGTTGAAACCGTCCCCGATGGCCAGGGTGGCCTCGCGCGGGATACCGAGCAGGCGGCGCAGATGTTCCAGCGCCCACCCTTTGGAGATCCCGTGCCGGGAAATGGTCAGCCAGGGGCCGAATTCGCCATAGACCCAGCTGATCTCCGGCAGTGCCAGCCCCTCGAGCAGCCGGTGCATCTCCTCCGGCGCGCCCTGCGGCCACCAGCAGTTCAGGCGCGGAGTGGGTTCGCTGCCCAGGGTGAGATCGTCGACCACCACGTAATCGCCACCGGCGTAGTACTCGCCGGGGCTCATTCCGGTGGCCCAGAATCCCTCGCCGACCCGTTCAGCGGTGAAGATCATGTCCGGGAACAGCCGGCGCAGGGCGGTGACCGCGGGCGCGGGGTCGAAATGGTGTACCGCCACCGGGAGGGCTTGCTCGATATCGATGTGGACGGCGCCGTTCGAGCAGATGGCGTGTCCCTGGACGAGGCCGAGTTCGTCGAGCACCGGCCGGGTCGAGATGACCGTACGTCCGGTGCTCACCACGACGTGCGCGCCCGACCCGACCGCCCCGCGCACGGCCGCGGTCACCCGAGTGCTCACCTGGGTGCCGGTTTTCAGCAGTGTCCCGTCCACATCGAGCGCGATCAGCCGCGGTGGGCCCCCGTCAATGTCCACCCCGTCAATTGTGCCGTGCAGCGCCGCCGGGCCGCACCGGGTTTTCCCGAAAGGCTTCGACCGCTCCGCGGCGACGCGGGTGCTCAGCGGTGTGATCCGCTTCGGGAGGAGCCGCCACGCGTGTTCCCACCACGGGTGGCCCCACCGTCACCACTGATGGAATTCGAGCCATGGGACGTGGATCCACTGCTGTGCGACCCACCGGAGAAATCCGAACCACCGCCGAAGGTGCCGGAATTCGCACCCGCGCCACCCGGTCCCGAACGCCCCCCGAATCCGTGCGTGCCGCCGAACCCGCCGAACCCGCCGAACCCGCCGGAGTCACCGGATCCACCCGGAGCGGAGGGATGGGATCCTGCCGAAGGACCGGAGGAGGTTCCGCCGTGGTCGGCACCGAACCCGGCGGCCCCGCTGTCCGTGCCGCCGGAGCCGCCCGGAGCCCCCGAACCGTATCCACCTCCACTGTTACCACCCGAACCCGCTCGGCCCGAACCGAGTCCACCGCCGCTGCCCTCACCCGAACCGGCACCGCCCGAACCGAGTCCACCGCCACTGTCCTCACCCGAACCGGCACCACCCGAACCGAGCCCACCGCCGCTGTCCTCACCCGAACCGGCACCACCCGGAGCGGTCCAGCCGCCACCCGGCAAGCCGCCGGTCCAGCCGCCGCCGTCGGAGTCGTCTCCTGGCTCCGGCGGCTCGATACCGGGCGACCAACCGCCGGCGCCGCCGGATTCACCGCCACCATCGGCCGGACCACCGGTATCCCCACCCGGTTCGTCCACCACCGGCGGATCACCCGGTGCCGGGCTGCCCGGTCCCTCGTCACCCGGTGCCGGGCTGCCCGGTCCCTCGTCACCGGGCGCGGGCCGATCCGGGCCCGCGCCGATGTGCGGTGGAAGCCGGACACCACCGTGCCCGAACGGGGGATGGCCGAATCGCGCGGGGTCGTCGTACGGCGGCCGGGTTTGGGGGTGTTCGTCCTGTCGGGTGTGGTGTGGTCCGGCCCCGGCGTCCGCGGACCTTTCGGGAACCGATGTCGCCGGAGCGGGTGCACGACCGGGCATGGGTGGCCCGTACGGCCGTGTCATCGCGGCGGGCGAGATCACCGTGGGGGCGCGCAGCGGCGCGTAGGACACCGTCCATCCGGTGGCCGACCGCTCCACCTGCGCCTCACCGTGGATCTCGAACTGCACCGCCCCCGGGCTCTGCAGCGGAACCCGGTCCTGGTCGAAATGTTCGGTATCCGCCGGACCGTTGCCCAGGATGGTGGCCGCGGACATGGCGACCGCCGAGAAAAGGGCGGCGCCGGAGAAGATCGGCGGATGCTTCATCCCACCCGAGGCCGCCGGAGCCACGCTCTCCGCGGCCATCGCGGCGGCACCGAGCGCCACGCACTGCCCCGAATCGGCGGCGACGGTCACCGGCAGGCCCAGTTCGGCGAGGGTTTCGGCCACCTGTGGGGGTCGCGCGGCGCCGCCCACCACCAGCACCCGATCGATATCGGAGAGCGCTACACCGGCCGAGCGCACCGCCGCCCGGACCACCTCGAGGGAATCGCGCACGTGTTCACGCCGCAGGCCCTCCGGATTCACGAAGGACATGAGCGATACGGCGCCGGTGGCCGGTTCGGCCGGGCCGATGGCGCGGTCGCCGGCACAACGCGCGATCATCGCGCCCAGCGGCCGGGCGCCGAATTCATAGGAGCGGACCGCGTTGCCGACCACCGGGTGGTCGGGCCAGTCCGGCCCGGTCCGCACCACCGCCACATCGAGACTGTTTCCGCCCAGGTCGTAGACCAGGACGAATCCGGTGTCCAGTGGCCCGTGTTCGGTATCGAGCCAGTGCGCGGCAGCCACCGGTTCCGGGACCAGCTCCACATGCCCGACCCCGGCGAGATCCAGGCTCTGCCGCAGCAGGCCGAGTTGTTTGCGGGTGTACCCGGCCGGGTGGGTGGCGACCACCCCGGTCGCCGGTTCGGCGGCCACCAGCCCCTGGACCACCGAGGCGAAGATGGTGGCCGGCGACCAGATCCGCCCGTCCACGTACACCGAATCCGGATTCCGGCCCAGATCGGCGAATTCGTTTATCGCCGTGGAGAACCGGGTGATACCCCCGAGTCTCGCGGTGCCCCCGCTGTCGAATCCGACGGCGGTCCGTCGAGTCCGGACCACCGGTCGCGCGTCCTGTGCCCCGACCCACGCCGAAACCACGTTCACCGTACCGATGCTGATACCCAGCCCAGAAGTCATCTGCCATCCCGTCAACGCACCGTGACCACGTCCTCGAAAGAGCCATGGGCGCGGTCGTCTTCCAAACAGCGACCACAGGTTAGCTGGATCTCCGCTCGAATACCGAATAAACGAGAAGTAAATCCGTAGTTGCGGAGAGGTTTTCCCGTATCCGACCGGAGTCACCTATCGGGCCGAAGCAGCCGATGATTCCACGAAACAGCTTCTTATCAGCGAATATATCGGCCTATGGCACGGTTTCTGTTATGTCGACGGGCCGATGGATTCGTAAACCCCGGTGGCGCAGCATTACTCGAACACCATTCCTACCCGTCGGTAACGGACCGGTAGCCTTATCGGAAAGCATCATTTGGCAGGAAAACAGTCCGCGCAAATGCCTTTGGCAGTACCCGGCCCAAGCCCTCCCCCGATACGGAAACCGCACCGAACTCGTCGCCTCGCAGACCTGTCCGCGCACACCGCGCCTCTGTGAAAGCGACCATCGGGGGATTCCGGCAGCGTCCTATCCTGTTCGGGTGGAATCGGTCACGCTGGACCCCGTCGACCACGGCTTGCTGCACGCCCTGCAGATCGATGGGCGCGCGCCGTTCAGCAGGATCGCCGCTGTCCTGGACGTCTCGGACCGTACTGTCGCCCGCCGCTTCGGCCGGCTCCGGGCCGCCGGCGCACTTCGCGTCAGCGCCGTACCGCACAGTCCTCTCGCCGCGGACGCACAGTGGCTGGTGCGCCTGCGGGTCCATCCCCGAGCCGCCACCGGCGTGGCACGTGCGCTGGCCGCCCGCCACGACACCGCCTGGGTCACCGAATTATCCGGCGGCACCGAGATCGTCTGCCTGTTCCGGGTACCCGGCGACGGCACGGCACCGCTGGCAATGCTCAGTGCGCATCCCGGCATCGTCGAGGTGACCGCCCAGCGCGTGCTGCGCCATCTGATGAACCACCGCTGGCGCGGACGTATGTCCGCCCTCACCGAGGACCAGCTCGCCGGGATACACCCGCCCGATACAACGCCTCACGATCCGATCCGGCTCACCGATCTGGACCGCAGGCTCTTCCGCGCCCTGTCCGCCGACGGCCGGACGGCCTACGCGGATCTGGCCCGGCATATCGACTGGTCGGAATCCGCGGTCCGGCGGCGGCTGGCGGAACTGCGGGCCGCCGGGATGCTGCTGTTCGATGTCGAAGTGGAGCCCAAGCTGTTCGGCTTCTCCGCACAATGCCTGCTCTGGCTTTCGGTCACCCCGTCGCGGCTGAACACAGTCGCCGCGCGCCTTGCCGCGGACACCGAAACCGCCTATCTCGGCGCGACCACCGGCAAGCACAATCTGCTGGCCGTCACGCTCAGCCGTGACGCCGACACCCTGTACAGCTATCTGAGCGAGCGGATCGGAACGTTACCCGGGGTCGAGCAGGTGGAGACCGCGCCGATCACCGCGTACGCGAAACGTTTCGCCCCGGCCCCGGTGAGCCGGATGGGCTGACCGCATCGGGTGAGGTGCGCGGTCCCGGCGACGAGAACATGGCGGCGCCCCGAGTGATACGGCGCGGCGGATAGCCGGCTTTACTGGTCGTGGCGGTGCCGGGCGGCCATGACCTCGATCGTCTGCAGGCCGGACCCAGGCCGGAATGCCGTATCGGCGCAGCGATACCGCGGCCGAGACAGCTGTGCGCGTAGCCCACCCGCGCGGCGGCGTGACCGCGCGGGCGACTCCGCGGCGGAACACGCCGCGGGTCGGGTGGTCCGCCGCGCAGCGGATTCAGATGCGACCGAAGAGGCGGCGGCGTGCCGATCGCCCGGCGCGCAATACCGCTCCGCCCGGTCGGACCTGCGGCCTTCGACCGCGCAACAGGCCGTCGAAGGCCTCGGCGCTGCCCGCGGGTTCGGGTAGGCGGCCCGCGTTGAAATCGTCGGCCAACTGCTGCACCGTCTCCTGCGCACAGGACTTGTTGGTACCGATGAATCCCGTGGGCCCGCGCTTGATCCAGCCCGTGACATACGTGCCCGGGAACACTGCCCCGTCCGGCGCCTCCAGCACCCGCCCGGCCTGATTCGGGATGATTCCGCGCTGTTCGTCGAACGGCAGGCCCGGCGTGGGCACTCCCCGGTAACCCACCGAGGTGAGCACGAGCCCGGTCTCCAGCAGATCCAGCTCGCCGGTGCCCACCGCGCGTACCCGGCCGTCCTCACCGGTCACCAGATCGGTGCGCTCCACCTCGATGCCGGTGACGGCGTCGGGGCCGAGGATACGGCTCGGCGCGCTCTGATACCGGAAGACGATGCGCCGCCGCCCGGTCGACGGCCGCCCGGCGGCCCGGCGCAGCAGATCCAGTTTGCGCTCTACCTGATACGGCAGGCCCTCCGCGGGCGGAGGCAGTTCGCCGTCCACGACGATATCCACCTCCGCGCCCAGCAATCCGACGAACTCCGGCACCGTGAACGCCGATTCGGCGGGGCCGCGCCGGCCCAGCACCACGACCTCTTCCACGCTGCTGCGCCGCAGCGCCTCGAGCGCGATCGGCGAGATATCGGTCCCGGCCAGCCGTTCTGGATCGCTGGTCAGAATGCGCGCCACATCGAGCGCCACATTGCCGTTGCCGACAATGACGACCTTGCGCCGGGAGAGATCGAAATCGTGGTGCCGGTGGTCGGGGTGACCGTTGTACCAGGCCACGAAGTCGGTGGCGGAAACGTTACCGGCCAGACCCTCACCCGGGATACCGAGCTTGCGGTCGGTCGAGGCGCCGACCGCGTAGACGACCGCGTGATGATAGGCGAGCAGTTCCTCGTGCGAGATGTGCTTGCCCACCTCGACATCGAAATAGGACCCGAACCCCGGCTGTTCCGACATCACATCGAAGAGGTCGGCCACCTGCCGGGTCTTCGCGTGGTCCGGCGCCACACCGTACCGGGCCAGCCCGTACGGGACCGGCAGCCGGTCGAACACCGTCACCTGCACTTCGGGCTGGGTGAGCAGTTCGTCGGCCGCGTACATGGCCGAGGGTCCCGAGCCGACCACGGCCACCCGCAGCGGCCCGCGCGCGGCGGTATCGATCGCCGGCGCCGGCACCGGTGGTGCCAGCAGCGGACGCGGGCGCGCCTGCCGGTAGAAGTCGGCGTTGATCTCGATGAACGGCTGCTGCTCCGCGGTCAGTTTCTTCGTGGAGGTGATGGCGTCCACGGGGCAGGCCGAGGCACACGCGCCACAATCCACGCAGGCCGCCGGATCGACGTAGAGCATGTCCGCCGTCCGGAAATCCGGCTCGTCCGGGGTGGGATGGATGCAGTTGACCGGGCAGGCGTACACGCAGGACGCGTCGCTACAGCACGACTGGGTGACGACATAGGGCATGGAAGTACTACCGCCGCTCAGGCCGCTTTGCCGGAGACCGCGCGCAGCGGCTCGGAGCGGTACCGGGTGGTGTGCCCGTCGATCCCCAGCGCCTTCCACACCCGCTTGGCGATCGGGTTCATCAGGCCGATCTCCTCGGCCAGGGCGCGGACATCGCCGAAGTAGTCGCTGAAGGTCTGCTTGGCGTCGTCGGACCCGTAGAACAGTTCCTTGCGCACGCTGTCGGGAATATCGAACTCGTCGAAGAACGCCTTGGGCGGCGTCACGATGGCACGGCCGAGGATCCACATGACGATCGGCATGGCCAGTGACAGCACGAACCTGTTCCGCGCCGAGGACTCCGGGACATGCTTCTTGAGGAATTCGTGGGCGAAGGAGATGTGCCGCGCTTCTTCGGCCACATGGATGGCCATCACGCCGCGCATGATCGGATGCACTTCCTCGCCGGAGCGCAGAACTTCCTTCTGGATGTGGTCGATCGGCTCCTCGCCGCCGAGCACTGCCATGAAGAACAGGTTCGGGAAAGCCACCGCCACCGGGACGGCGATATGCCGGATCTGACGCACCAGCGGACCCATACCCGGGACATCCACCCCGATGCGGTTCACCATCTCCTGGAACATCAGGGTGTGGTTGTGCTCCTCGATCATCTCGTGGGAGCAGTAGCGGAATTCCGGGTCACCGTTGGGCAGGCCGAAGATGTGCTGCATCATGCCGCTGATCAGGATGGCCTCGAACTGCAGGCCCACTTTTGCGACATTGGCCTGGCGGTACTTGCCGAGCGCGATCTTCTTGTCGTCCGGCAGCGCCTGATACCAGGGGTGGCGGCCGACGGTGTCACCGGAGACCGGCAGAATCCAGCGCTCCGGCCGGGCATCGGCGGCGAAGTCGGGATTGTCCCAGTCGATATCGGTGAACGGATCGAAGTTCCGGTTGACCGAGCCCTCCGACAGCAGCAACAGCTTCTCCGCGTATTCCTGAGCCTGCGCGACCAGTTGGTCGTCGGAGACCGTGGTGGCTGAAGACGTCATCGTCACTGCCTCTCGTCGATGATTCGGGCTTAACTGTTTCCCATAGTTACAGCTACGCCCGGGTACGTCAACACGACTACCCGCGGGCGCCGGGTCACACCATGGACGTGGCGAGTATCACTCCAGCTCAGCACAGGGTGGGCAGGGGCCGAACAGGCTGAGAAGCACGGAGTACAGGTGGTGGCCCGCAGTGACACCCGGACACCGCGCGGGCCGACAGGGAGGGCGGTGCGCCTACGTCGGATGGTCGGCGTCCGAGGCCCGCCCCGGCTTCGGGAGGGCCGAGCGAAGAAGCGCAGCGACTCCGGCACCGGTGTGCGGACCCGGGGTTACGAGCGGCCGGACCCGCGCGACACCGAAGGCCAGGCCCTCGATCACCGCACCGGCAGTTGGGGAATCCGGGTCGCGCGGGCGTAGACCGTCTCCCCCTCCGCCAAGCGCAACGCCTCGGCGTCACCGCGGGTGACCTGGGCGGTGAACAGGTCACCGGTGGCGGCGTTGCGCAACTCCACCCGGACCTCGAACCCGAGCCGCACCACCCGCTCGACCGTCGCCCGGGTGACGCCCGCCGATTCCGCGGTCCCCTCATATGCGGCCAGCGCCATATTCGCATCCCGGCCCACCCGGATATCGTGCGGCCGCACCAGGTGCCCGTTGAGCCGCGCCACCGCGCCCAGGAACGACATGACGAACTCGCTGGCGGGCCGGTCGTAGACATCCTCGGGACTGCCGACCTGTTCGATCCGGCCGGCGTTCATGACCGCGATACGGTCGGCGACGTCCAAGGCTTCTTCCTGGTCGTGGGTGACCAGCACGGTGGTCACGTGTACTTCCTCATGCAGGCGGCGCAACCAGGTCCGCAGGTCCGCGCGGACCTTCGCGTCGAGCGCGCCGAACGGCTCGTCCAGCAGCAACACCTGCGGGTCCACCGCCAGCGCCCGGGCCAGTGCCATCCGCTGCCGCTGCCCGCCGGACAGCTGCGCCGGATACCGGTGCTGGAAACCGTCCAGACCGACGATGCCGAGCAGTTCGTCGACCCGTTTCGCGATCTCGGGCTTCGGCCGTTTCCGGATGGTCAGCCCGAAGGCCACATTGTCGCGGACGGTCATATGTTTGAACGCCGCGTAGTGCTGGAAGACGAAACCGATATCGCGCTTCTGCGGTGGTACCCGGGTCACGTCCCGGCCGCCGATGGTGACCACCCCGGAATCGAGATTCTCCAGCCCCGCGATCGACCGCAGCAGCGTCGACTTCCCGGACCCCGAGGGACCGAGCAGCGCCGTCAGCTCACCCGAGGGGATATCCAGGCTGACATCGTCGAGGGCGGCGAACGAACCGTAGCTCTTGCGCGCATTGGTCACGGTGATCACGGGCGGCCTCCGGCATACACAGTCGAGGTGCTTTTCTTCGAAGCTGGGACATGCGGCCCGCGAAGGCCGCGGCGACGGCGAAGGTGTCGCCTCACGACGCGTTCCGCTTACGTTCCAGCAGCGTCATCAACAGCAGGGTGATGAGCGCGAGTCCCATCAGCAGGGTGGCGGCGCAGTACGCGCCGAAATCGTTGTGATCGTTGATATAGCGTTCGTGCACCAGCAACGTCAGCGTCTGCGATACACCCGGGAACCCGGACGACACCATGATGACGGCGCCGAACTCGCCCAGCGCGCGGGCCACGGTGAGTACCACGCCGTAGGTCAGCCCCCAGCGGATGGCGGGGACGGTGATCCGCCAGAAGGTCTGCCAGCGCGACGCCCCCAGGGTCGCCGCCGCCTGTTCCTGATCGTCGCCGATCTCGTGCAGCACCGGTTCCACCTCGCGCACGACGAACGGCATGGTGACGAAAATGGTCGCCAGCACCATGCCCGGCAGCGCGAAGATGACCCGGAAACCCCAGTCGGTGACCACACCGAACCAGCCGTCGACACCCCACAGCATGATCAGCGCGACACCCACCACCACCGGCGAGACCGCGAACGGCAGGTCCACGACGCCCTGCAGCAACCGGCGGCCGGGAAAATCTCCGCGTACCAGCGCCAGGGCGATCACCACGCCGAGGATCACGTTCACCGGCACCACGATCACCAGGATGATCATGGAGAGGTTGAAGGCCGAGATGGCGGCGGGCGTACTGATCTGATCGATGAACGCCCCGATCCCCTGGCCGAACGCCCGATACAGGATGATCCCGAGCGGCAGCACCAGCAGGACGAACAGGTAGCCGAGGGCCAGCACGCGCAGCGTGATCCGGCCGGGAGCGGACAGTTTCACCGGGCCTCACGTTCCTTGCGCGCCGTGCGCTCGGCGAACACCCGCAGCACCAGCAGCGCGACGAACGCGATCACCAGCAGCGCCACCGAGACCGCCGCCGCGTTCACCGGCCGATCGATCTCGATCTGCTGCTGGATGTATTGGGAGGCCACCTGCGTCTCCCGTGGGATATTGCCGCCGATCAACACCACCGAACCGAATTCACCGATGGCGCGCGCGAACGCCAGACCGCCGCCGCTGATGATGGCCGGCGCCAAAGTCGGCAGCACCACGCGGCGGAAGGTCGTCCAGTTGTCGGCGCCCAGCGACAGGGCCGCCTGTTCCACCTCGCGATCGGCCTCGATGAGCACCGGCTGCACCGAGCGCACCACGAACGGGAGGGTCACGAAGGCCAGTGCCACCACCAGGCCCGGCCGGGTGGCGTTGAGATGGATATCGACCGGACTCTGCGGTCCGTACAGGGCCAGCAGCACAATGCTGGCGACAATCGTGGGCAGCGCGAACGGCAGATCGATCAGCGCGTTCACCAGGCCCTTGCCGGGGAAGTCGTCCCGGACCAGAACCCAGGCGATCATCGTGCCCATCACGACATTCAGCAGGGCCACCGCCACCGAGACCAGCACCGTCACCCGCAGCGACGCCAACGCCGCCGGATCGGTGATCGCGCCCCAGAACCCGGACCAGCCGTCGTCGAACGCACTGAAGGTCAGCGCGGCCAGCGGCAGCAACACGATCACACTGAGCCACAGCATCGCGGTGGCGATACCGAGCGGGCCCACCGAACCGGTGAACCGCAACCATGATCGGACCGGTCGGCGGGTCGACACGTCCGGGCCGGCGGCGCCGGCGGGCGCGGGCTCGGTGGCGGTGCTGCGTTCGGTCACGAGTATCGAGTATCGCGTGTGGGCCGGGTCACCCGGCTACTCGGTCGCGTTGTCGTAGGCGACGGCGATGGTTCCGGTCTCGGGCGCGAACAGTTCCGCCTCCACCCTCTCCCAGCCGCCGAGGTCGGCGACGGTGTAGAGGACGGGCGGCTGCGGGAAGACATCGGTGTACTCGGCGGCCACCCCCGGGTCGACCGGCCGGAAGCCCGCATCGGCCCAGGCGCGCTGCGCTTCGGTCGTGTAGAGGAAATCGCGGAAGGCGATCGCCTTCTCCGGATGCGGGGCGTGTTCGAGCACCGCGACGGGGTTCTCGATCTTGAAAGTGGTCTCCGGGACGATGTGCTCGACCGGGTCGCCGTGCCGTTCGGCGAAGATCGCCTCGTTCTCGTAGCTGATCAGCACATCGCCGGTACCCTGCAGGAAGGCCTCGGTGGCCTCGCGCCCCGACTTCGGCTGGACGCGCACACGGGTCAGCATCTGATTCAGGTAGTCCACCCCCGCCTGCGGGTTCTGCCCGCCCGCGCTGGCCGCGGCGTAGGGGGCGAGCAGGTTCCATTTCGCGGAACCGGAACTGAACGGGTTCGGGGTCACCACCTCGACATCGGGGCGTAGGAGATCGTCCCAGGTCCGGATGTTCTTCGGGTTCCCGGAGCGCACCACCAGCGCCACCACCGAGCCGAAGGGCACCCCGCGGGTGGCGTCGGCGTTCCAGTCGGGATCCACCAGTCCGGCGTCGACCAAGCGGGTGATGTCGGGTTCGAGGGAGAAGCTCACCACATCGGCCGGCGCGCCGCGCGCGATCTTGCGGGACTGATCCCCCGACGCGCCGTAGGACCGGCGCACCTCGACGCCCTCGCCCACCTCGGTGTCGTTGAACTTCGGGATCACCTCGTCGTAGCCGGGCTTGGGGATGGCGTACGCGTACAGATCGACGGTTCCCCCGCTGCCGTCGGCCCCACCGCCGCCGACCTCGTCGCTGGATCCCCCGGCACACCCGGCCACCAGTATCGGCACCGCGACCAGCACCGCCAGCAGGCGAGGTACCGGCCGGCCGACTCGGGTACCGGCCCGCTCACCGAACCCGCGCCCGCCCGATACGGCCCGGGCACCGGCGCGCACGACAGCCCGCGTCACCGGGTGAACAACCAGGCGACGATCACCAGCACCAACAGTGCCAGCAGCGCGATCTGCACCCGTGAGCGCGGCATCAGTACACCTCGTTTCCGGCCTCGCGGTCACCGTCGGCGTCGTCGCGGCCCAACGCGACGCCCGCCACGTGCAGGAACCGGTCGATCAGGTAGGCGATCGCGAAACTGATCGGCACCATACCCACCAGCACCACGAGGAACTGAGGTATGAACGGCAGACCCGCCACCCACATCTCGAACCCGTCCCACCAGTCGGCAATACGCTCCACGGCGACCAGCGTAGAACACCGCACAGCGCCCACTCCGACCCGTGCCTTGACCTCAACCCGACTCGAGATTGCAGGCTGAGGTCATGACACAGGCACCAGAGGTATGGAACTCCGCCTACGACAACGACACCGCACCGTGGATCATCGGTGAACCCCAGCCCGCGATCGTCGCCCTCGAACGCGCCGGCCGGATCCGCGGCCGCGTCCTGGACCCCGGCGCGGGTGCCGGTGAGCACACCATCGCGCTCACCGCCCTCGGCTACGACGTGCTCGGCGTGGATCTGTCCCCGAGCGCGGTCGCCTACGCGCGCCGCAACGCCGCGGCCAAGAATGTGCCGACCGCGCGGTTCGACGTGGCCGATATGGTCGCCCTCGCCCACTCCGGCGACAACCCGCTCGGCACCTTCGACACGATCGTCGACAGTGCGCTGTTCCATGTGTTCGTCTCCGACGCCGGGGCCCGGGCCGACTACGTCAGCACACTGCACCGCCTGTGCGCGCCGGGCGGGTACGTGCATATCCTGGCGCTCTCGGACACCGAACCCGGGTTCGGTCCGCGGATCGGCGCGGCGATGATCCGCGACTCGTTCGCCGGCCCCGGCTGGGAGGTCGAGGACCTGCGGCCCGAGCACTACTACGGCCGGATCACCGAGACGGTCGCCGACCGGGCCGGGGACCTCACTCCCGACGCCGCGGGCAAGGTGGAACTCGCCGCCTGGCTGGCCCGGATCCGACGCGTCGGCTGAGCCGTGGTGGACGGCTCGGGGCCGCGCGACCCATGATGGGGTATGCCGAGTCCCGAGCACGCACCGTCGGCCGACGGGAAACCGGGCACCTTCCCGGCTCTTCCGCCGCAAACCAAGCTGCCGCAGAGCAATTTCCCGGTCATCGATGACTACGCCTTCCTGTCCGACTGCGAAACCACGTGTCTGATCGCCAGTAACGGCGCGGTCGAGTGGATGTGTGTCCCGCGCCCGGATTCACCGAGTGTTTTCGGCGCCATCCTGGATCGCAGCGCCGGCCATTTCCGGCTGGGCCCCTACGGTCGCACCGTGCCCGCCGCCCGCCGCTATCTGCCCGGCGGAATGATCCTGGAGACCACCTGGCAGACCGAGGCGGGCTGGCTGATCGTCCGGGACGCGCTGGTGCTGGGCCCATGGCACAGCACCGAACAGCGCAGCCGCACCCATCGCCGCACGCCGACCGATTGGGACGCCGCCCATATGCTGCTGCGCACGGTCAAATGCGTGAGCGGTACGGTCGAACTCGAACTGAGCTGTGAACCGTCGTTCGACTACCACCGGGCCTCGGCCACCTGGGAGTACACGGGCAAGGTGTACGAGGAGGCCTCCGCGGTCTGTGCCGCCGACCCGACGGCCGGGCCCACCCTGGTGCTCACCACCGATCTGCGGCTGGGTCTCGAGGGGCGCGAGGCCCGAGCGCGGACCCGGATGCGCGAGGGCGACTGCGCCTATGTCGCGCTCACCTGGTCGGAACTGCCGGCGCCGCAAACCTTCGCCGAGGCCACCGAGAAGATGTGGACGACCATAGAATGCTGGCGGCAGTGGGTCACCCTCGGTGATTTCCCGGACCATCCCTGGCGTCGCTATCTGCAACGCAGCGCCCTCACGCTGAAAGGCCTCACCTACGCCCCTACCGGCGCTCTGATGGCCGCCGCCACCACCTCGCTGCCCGAGTCCCCCGGCGGCGAGCGCAACTGGGACTACCGCTACTCCTGGGTGCGCGATGCCAGTTTCGCCCTGTGGGGTCTGTACACCCTGGGCCTGGACCGCGAAGCCGACGATTTCTTCGCCTTCCTGCACGACGCCACCACCGGACCCGACGGTGAGGCAGTGCCCCTGCAGGTGCTGTACGGAATCGGCGGGGAGCGCGAACTCACCGAGCGCACTCTCGATCATCTGTCCGGCTACGGCAACGCGCGGCCGGTCCGGATCGGCAACGGCGCCTACAACCAGGAGCAGCACGATATCTGGGGCACCATGCTCGACGCGGTGTACCTGCACGTGAAATCCCGTCAGCATGTGCCGGAAACATTGTGGCCGATGCTGGAACGCCAGGTAGGTGCGGCCATCGACCACTGGCGCGAACCCGATCGGAGTCTGTGGGAGGTCCGCGGCCAACCCCAGCACTTCACCTCCTCGAAGGTGATGTGCTGGGTGGCGCTGGACCGCGGCGCGCGCATCGCCGAACTGCATGGTCAGGCCCATATCGCCCAGGAATGGCATCGGATCGCCGAGGAGATCCGGGCCGATGTGCTGGCCCACGGCGTGGACGACCGCGGTCGCTTCACCCAGGTTTACGGCGGCACGACCCTCGACGCCTCGCTGCTCTTGGTGGTACTCACCCGGTTCCTGCCCCCGGACGATCGGCGGGTTCGCGCCACCGTGCTCGGCATCGCCGAGGAGCTCACGGAGAACGGCCTGGTACTGCGCTACCGCAACGAGACCACTGACGACGGGCAGGTCAGCCCCGAGGGCAGTTTCACCATCTGCTCGTTCTGGCTGGTATCGGCGCTGGTGGAGATAGGCGAGATCGGCCGCGCCCGCAGACTGTGCGAACGGCTGCTCACCCATGCCAGCCCACTGAAGTTGTACGCCGAGGAAATCGACCCGTCCACCGGCCGGCATCTGGGCAACTACCCCCAGGCGTTCACCCACCTGGCCCTGATCAACGCGGTCACCCACCTGATCCGGGCCGAAGGCTCCCAGGAGGCCGGAACGTTCCGGCCGGCCCACAGCAACACCGGCGGCACCCCGTGGCGCAGCCGGCCCCGGCGCTGAGCGGTCAGGCGGCGACGAAACTGTCGGCCTGCTGGCGCAGGTCGCGCAGTTTACCCATCTCGCTGTCCAACCGGGCCAGCCGCTCGGCGCCCCGATCGCCGTACTGGGCGCCGGCTTCCTCGGCGACGCGTAGCGCCTCGTCCGCGGTGCGCAACGCGTCGGTGGCTATATCGGTGAAATGATCCCGCAGCACCCGCTGCACCTCACGCAGGCGGGTCCGGGACTCCTTGCCGACCTGGAACACCACATCGTCCATCAAACGCGCCAGCGCCACCTTGGCCTCGGCCTGTCGCCGCTGCCGGCGGGTGCGCCGGTCCTCCCACAGGGCATGCAGACCCAGCAGAATGCCGGCGCCGGCCGAATACCAGTTCACCAGGGACATACCGAGCAGGCTGGTGGCCAGGCCGACCATCAGGATACCGCCGTAGGAACCGCGCAGCGCGGACAGGAACTGCTCGGTCACACCGGCTTTCGCGCTCTGCAGCGGCTCCAGCGCCGCGACGTCCTCCAGCAGTTCGGCGGGATACTGCGGACGGATATCGGGCAGATCCGGGCGTCGGTGGTCGGCGGGGAACCGCGCGGCCACCTGCTCGCCCAGTTCCTCGGCGCGATAGTTGGCCGTTTCGAAATTCTCCGCGATCGCCTCGGCGATCCTGGCCTCGAGATCGGTGCCGAAGCGCGCCCAGCGGGCCGCCGGGTCGGTACGCGAGATCTCCGCCTCGGCATCGCGCACCAGGATCCGCAGCCGATGCCGCAGATCGTGTTCGATATCGGCCATGAGTTCGGTGCTGCCGTCGGCGAGGGTGATCTGCCAGGTCGCGGTGCGCTGGCGTAGCTGATCGGCCTGGTCCCGGGCGGTCGCCAGCTGCTGGGTGACATGTGCCCGGCGGCGCGGATCACGCAGGGCGTCGGCCTCGGTGCGCAGCGTGACACCGAGATGGTCGCCGACCAGCCGGATATCGCGCACCGCGGACTGTACGGCCGCCGCGTCGGCGTGGGCGACCACGTAGTCGCGCAGATGTTCGACAAGTTGCGGCAGACCCGATTCGATCGCACGCTGCTGATCACCGGACTGCTGCGCCTCCTGATGGAGGGCGGCCGAGACCGGCGCCACCGCGAAGCCCAGCCCGGCGGCATCGAGCAGTTCGCGATTACGTTCCTGCACGTGTGTCCAGTGCGGGTTCCGATCGATTTTGTTGAGTACGCAGATCACCGTGGGGCACACCTGACCGATCCGCCGCAGATGCTCGATCTGCTCCCGGCTGTACTCGTTGTCCGCGTCGCTCACATAGAGCACGGCGTCGGCGGCGGCGATCATCGACCAGGTGCTGCGGTCCTGCACGGCCGCTCCGGGGGCGTCCATCAGCACGATCCCCTCGGCCAGCAGGGGGCTGGGCTGGGTGAAATCGGCCCGGATCACGCCTTTGGCCATGAGCGCCGGAGCCGGGTTCAGCGGATCGACGGGCTGACGCCGAATACGCCCACCGCCCTCGCGGCGGATGAGGGTGGCGGAAGGTTCGGGTCCGTACTCCACGATCGCGGGCACGCTGATCGCGCTGTCGGTGGCGCTGATCGGCGCCCCCGCCATGGTGTTGACCAGAGTGCTCATCCCGCTCTTCGGCGGACCGACCACCACCAGCCGCACCCGGGTGTCGGCCACCCGGGCGCGCACCATCCCGAGCCGGCCCCGCAAGTCGTTACGACTCGCGGTGCGTGATACGTCCCGCAGCTCATCGATGATCTGGATGAGGGGGGCCATCACATCCGGGTTCTTCACCGTGGCGGCCCGCGGTCCGGCTACGGCAGACAAGCCCTCTCCTCACTCTCGGTCACAAAATCCCGTCATCCGACCGCGCTCGGTCGAATCGACCCCCCGTACGACCGGACGGAACCCCCCGCCGGTCGTGAACCGTCACATGAATACCCAGTGGCCGTGATCGCCAATCGAATCCTCGGTCACCGCCACAGTATGCGGCAGCAATCCGCCGGACAGATCACCGGCCAGGCCACCGCTCGCGATACCGAGCGCGATCGGCTCGCTATCTGGCGTGACGGCCACCGCGTGCACATCGTACGGAACCGGCGAACCGTGCTCGGCGATCGGCTGCACCTGGGGCGCTACCGGCAGCGGTGTCGGCAGCGGGTGCGGCGCCACCGGGGCGTCCGGCAGGACCGGTTGCTGGGTCGGCACACTCACGGTGGGCACCGGGACGGACGGTTGGTCCGCGGTGGGCACCTGCTGCGTGGGGACCGGCTGCGTGGGGATCTCCACCGTGGACGGAGTCCCGTCCGGGGTCTGATCACCGGCGCCCGGGCCGTTCGAGCCGGTACCACCGATCGGGTCGGTGGTGGTACCGCCGGTCTCGGTCCCACCGGTGGAGGCGCCGGGGCTCGTGGTGGTGGCGCCGGTCGATTCGCCGGTGCTGCCGGTGGCCCCGCCCTGGGAGGTGGTGGTCTCCGGCATCGTGCTTCCGGTGGACGGGCCCTCGGTGCCGGTGGTGGTCTCCGGCGAGGTGACCGAACCGTCCGGAGATGTGGTGGTGCTCCCGCCGAGCGGCGGTGTGGTGCTGCCGTCCACCGTGGTGCTGCCGTCCGGGGACGTGGTCGTAGTGCCGTCGGGGCCGGTGGTCGTGGTGCCGGTGGTGGACGTGGCGTCGCCGGTGGTCGTCGGCGTGGTCGTTGTCGGCACGACGGGGGTGGAGGGCCCGGGCAGAGCCGGCTCGGCCGGCGGCTGTGGCTCCGGTGTCCGCGGCGGCCGGTGGAACAGTTCCGGCAGCTGCGCGGCGGGCGCGGTCAGCGGCGACGGTCCGGCCGGCGCATGGAGGACATTGGCCATCGGAGTGGTCGCCGCATCGGGCTGGACCGTGGTCTGCAGCGGGGTCGCCGCGACCGGCTGCACCGCCGGTGCCATGGCGGCCGGTACGGCAACCGGCGGCGGAACGGGGGCCGGAGCCATCGGCGCGGGCGCGACCGGGGCCGCGGCCACTG
>NZ_BDBX01000023.1 GCF_001613205.1 Nocardia sienata NBRC 100364
ACCGCCGGACCCTGCCCGTTGCGCGGGATGCGTACCGCGCGGATCCCCGTCGGTGCCTCGGCGCCGGTCCAGCTCGCCGCCACGGCGTCCCTGCTGCTGGGTTCGGCCAAGGTCGCCGACCATATCGACGACGGTGACACCCGCCCTTGGTTGCACCGCCCCATGCGGCGGATCGCGACCGGCTGGTCGGCGGGGGCGCACGCCCGGGCCGCGGCCATCGGGTTGGATATCGCTCCGCTGGTGGCGGCCATCGAGGCCCAGGCGGGCGCGGAACGCCGGGTCGCCGCCGGTGCCGGGCCCTCGGGTGCCGCCGCTCTCGACGAACTGACCCGCGCCGGCCGCCGCTGCGCCGCGGAGTTCTTCGCCCATACGGCGGTGCTGGCCGATCGCCCGGAGAATGTGGAGGCGTTGCGCACCGCGGGAGACGAATTCGGCCGGATCGCGCATCTGGCCGACGCGCTCACCGACTATCACGCCGACGCCGCCGCGGATCGTTTCAACCCGCTCGCCGCCACCGGCACCACCCGGGCCGAGGCCTACGCGCTCGTCCGGGAATCGGATCGTTCGCTGCGGTCGTCGCTGGATGCCGCCGGCCTGAGCGCGCTGCCGACGCTGCGCTGGGCGCTACTCGATCCGCTCACCACCGCACTACGCCGGCTCGGCCGCACCATCGCGCCGCCGCCCGCCGAGTCCGCCCCGAAGAACCCCTCGGGCGTCCACCTCATCCACCCACAGGCACCCCCCGGCCCGCAGCGGCCCGGGGTCGCCCAGTCGATCCAGCTGATCTGCACCCAGTACTGCACCGGTTACGCCTGCTGCGCCGAGCACACCCGGCCGTGCAGCGGCGATCGGAAGCAGTCCTGGATCGATCGGGGGTGTACCTGCGACGACTGCAGCAGCTGCTGCGATTGTGGCGGCTGCTGTAAGGATTGCGGCAGCTGCTGCGGTGATGGTTGCTGTTGCGACGGCTGCTGTTGTGACTGCTGAGCCGGCGGCTCAGGCTTTCGCGGCCCGCGGCCGGTCCCGCCGCCGTGCCCACTGCCGGCACGGCTCCTCCACCAGGGCGTGACTCGCCGCGGCGATCGGCAGCGTGAACGCCACCGTCAGCACCAGCACCACCCCGAAGTTGCCATTGAACGGCAGGATGGCGAATACCGGGAAGATCACCGCCAGCACGGCGAGATGCCAGATGAAGATTCCGTAGGACCAGCGTCCCGCCATCGCGACCGGCGCCGCGGTCAGCCAGCGATGCGGTTTGTCCGGCGGCCCCAGCACCAGCGGCGCCAGCAGCGCGAACCCGATCACCGCGCCGAGGCCCATCTTGGCGGCGTACTGCCAGGGCTCGGCCCGGGTCAGCCCGGCGACCCCGCCCAGCCGGGTCGCCGACGCCACGAACGCCACGGCGGCGATCGCCCACATCAACCGCTGGTTGCCCAGCAGGCGCAGTCGCGCCCGGCGCCGGTCGTCGCAGGTCAGCTCGGCGAGCAGCATGCCGCCCGCGAACCAGGGGATATAGGCGGGCAACCAGTTGTCGGCGTGGATCGCATCCGGAGTCGGGACCGGGATGAAGTTCCAGCCGAGGAAGACCAGCCCGAGTATCAGGACGGCCGGTACCCGTGCCGCGGCCGCGCGGCCGCGCAACCCATGCAGCAGCCAGGCCAACAGTGGCAGCACGATATAGAAGGCCACCTCGACCGACAGACTCCACATCTGGGTGAGCCCGTCGGTCAGCGTGAGCGGTACGAAGACCTGCAGGAGCAGCAGGTTGGAGATCCACACCTGCAGCCCGGCGGTACCTGCGGCGGCCGGGACCAGGACCAGGACAGCGCACACCACCAACCAGTAGGCGGGAACGATCCGGGCCACCCGGTGGCGCAGGTAGTAGCCCAGGCCGGGAGCGTCGCCGAGTCCGCGCGCGGTGAGCGCGTGTGGGCGCCACAGCAGGAAACCGGACAGTGCGAAGAACACCGCGACCGCCATATCGAAGCGTTCCAGCAGGCGGCCGAGGCCGGGAACAGCAGTGGCACCGGTCTGGAAAGCGACATGGGTGAGCAGGACACCCAGGGCGGCCAGGCCGCGCATACCCTCGAGTGCGGGAAGAAAGCCCCGCTGACGCGCCACGGGTACCGGCGCCGTCGAGGTGCCGCGGGCAGGGCGGGCCCGGCGTTCGCCCTGTTCGGCGCGTGGCCACGGGCCGGTATCGGTGGTCGGGGTCGTCGTCATCGGATCCCAGTCTGCCGGGCCGTCCGCGCTCGTAGGAAGCCGGTATTTCACAATACGGGTTAGACTCCCCCCGATTTCGGTCGGATTCCGGCCTCGCCAACCCCTGGGTAACCCCCAGGCTGTTAGTGTCAGGGCTCACGAGTGCCGCGGCGCCCCGCTGTACCCGCGGAACGACCTGTGTTCTACGACGAGGAGAGTTTGCATGGCACTGAGTGCCGGAACCAGAAGGACGGTTGCCTGCGTGCTCGTGGGTCTCGGCGCGTTGCTGATCGTCGCCGCGCTGATGATCCCCACCTACACCGTCAGCAAAATGGCCAAGACTCCTCTGGACCTCGAGATCACTACCGTCGCGGTCAATCAGAAGGATCAGGAAAGCCTGGTCCTGGATTCCTCGTCGCTGACGGCCGAGGGGCGCTCGGCCGAGGTCAACAAGGATGTACCCCTGGTCTCCCAGCGGTTCCTCACCGTAGAGGATCCCTCCAACGCCGACGAGATGACCATCCAGGCCGGTAACACCCTGCGCCGGATCGACAAATCCGGCGATACCGGCGTGCTCACCGCCTACGTCGACCGGGTCACCATCGACCGGAAGACCGGTGAGCCGGTGGCCACCGATCCCAACGGTTCGATCGCGATCACCACGAACTCCAAGGGCGAGAGCATCGCCGATCCGGTCCAGCACACGGGTCTGCAGTACCGGTTCCCGATCGGCACCGAGCAGAAGACCTACCCGTACTTCGACGTGCTCGCCCGGACCACCACCGATATGGAGTTCCAGGAAGAGACCGAGATCAACGGCACCAAGGTCTACCACTTCCGGCAGCAGGTCCCGGTGACCAGGCTGGCCGATGTCTCCAAGGCGCCGACCAACAAGCTGGAACTGCCGGCGGCCAAGTGGGGCGTCGAGGGTGGCGAGGAGCCGGTCACCATGTACCGCTTCTACAGCAACACCCGCGATGTCTGGGTGGAGCCGGAGACCGGCACCATCGTCAAGGGCGGCGAACAGCTCAACATCTTCTACAGCCGCACCGCCGACAAGGTCGAGGTGCCCGCGCTCAAGGCCAATATGGTCTTCGATACCGACACCGTGGAATCCCAGCTCGCGGTGGCCAAGGACAATATCGACAAGCTGTCGCTGTTCGGCCGGGTCCTGCCGATCGTCTTCGGCGTCCTGGGCGTACTCGCGCTGATCGCCGGGCTCGTGCTCGGTCTGACCGGCGGTCGCGGCGGTCAGCCGGCTCGGCCCGCCGGACCGGCCCGGCGCCCCACCGGGGGCTCCTCGGCCGCTCCGTCGGCCGACGCACCGACCACCACGCTGCCCCGCACGGGTAACGCGGACGCTCCGACGGAAACCATCAAGCTCCCGAAGAACCTCTGAGCGTACGAGCACAGCGAAGCGCCCCGGACCGAAAGGTCCGGGGCACCTTTGTTTCTATCCGGCCGCAGCGTGGCGGTCGGCTGCTCGATCAGTAGGTCCAGTTCTTGCCGGTGGCCCGGTATTGTTCGACGGGGATGGGTTCTACGCCGGGGCGCATGTGATCGAGGTAGAGCTGCCCGTAGAGGTGGTCTATTTCGTGGGCGACCAAGCGGGCGACTCCGCGTTCGAACACGGTGATTCGGGTGCTGCCGTCGATATCGGTGTGTTCGACATGGATCGTCAAGGCACGTGGCACCTGTCCCCTGAGGTCGAAGAAGCTCAGGCAGCCCTCGTACTGATCATCTTCGCCGCCGCCGGTTTCGACGATGCGCGGATTGAACAAAGTGATGGTGTTGCCGTCGGGGGTGTGCACGATCGCGGCGGCTCTGCCGATACCGATTTGAGGTGCCGCGATGCCCATGCCCTTGCCGAATACGTGGGCCTGTGCGACGCGCTGGGCGGCCGAGTTGAGTTCGGCGACCACGCGGCGGGCGTCTTCGGCTTCGGCGGGGAGTTCGAACGGACGCGCGATTCGGCGCAGAATCTCGTCTCCTTCCTGCACGATGCCCAGGCCTGCCATAACCCTGCTGGGTGGCGTCCGTTCGTCGTCGTTGCGGCCACGGAAATCCCATTCGAGGCGATAGCGCGCATGCAGTGGCGGGTGATCGGTAGACCAGGAGTACCGGCACCGTCCTTCGTCTACTCGGCAGGAGATGGGTGTGCGGAACGGCTGTCCTTCGGCGGTCATAGAGGTTTGTAGTCCCCATACGGAGGGTTCGAGTGCAGCCGGGAAGTCCAGTTGGACCGACAGGCGGTTGGTGGGCAGGCGGACAGCCCGCTGGAACCAATTGCCCCAGTGGATCTCCGACACGGTGTATTCGTATTCGATCCAGCAGGCCTGGCCCGGGTAGAGCGGGAAGCGGCGCCCACCGTCTGGTTCACCGAACAACAGCCAGACTTCTTTGAAGGCGTCGCGATCGTGGTGGGCGGTCCAAGCCATCGGTTCGATCCGGTGATCGCCGTGCCAGGCGTGCAGGTCGGTCTCTTCCCAGGTCAAAGGATTCTCCTGGTAGAGCTGGTTGGATCGTTCGGGGTCGCCGGGGTAGCGGTCCACGGAGATTCTGATGAGGTAGCGGGTGATCGGGTCGGGGCCGTCGTTGATCAGCCGCCGTCGCTGGCGCAGCCGGTAGACGCGTCCGTCGAACGACAGGCTCGCGTCGTCGTGGTCGACCAACAAAGACCCGGTCGTGTTGGTTGTTTGGACGGTGGCCGGTGTGCGAGAGACGGTTGATCGCTTGGCTGTGAACTCGGCGAAGGCCGCCCTCAAGGCGCCTCCGGCCTGAAGCGCCGATTCGGCGCATGCGGCGAACTCGCGGGAAGGTTTCTCCGTCCCGGACTCGATCTTGGATACGTAAGGACGGCTGTAGCCGAGTTTGGCTGCCAATGCGCTCCGAGACAGACCGCGGACGTCGCGCCAGCGACGCAACTCGAGTGCGAAGACGTTGACCTGTGGTTCTGCGGGCTCATTGCCGGGCGGAGTCTTGGCCGTGGTCACTGTCGCGCGCTCCTGTCCGCGTGGGTGTGCGTGTGCGTAAGTACACCGTGAGTATGCGCCCACTCTGCCGAAACACCACGGGGCAGTGAGGAAATGGGGCATCGAAATCGCAATCCAGCGAAGTCGGTACGAGCAAGGCCTGCTGAGCCGGGCCGGGTGAGGCGCCTACCACGGCTGCCGACCGGAACGTGCTCGCCGCAGGCCAGGGCACATGAGGAGGTACATCCGGTGACGCAGCCCCACTCCACATTTCATACCTCGCCATATCCACCCCGCCGGGCCGCACACCGGGCCGCGATTCTGCACCGAGCTCTCGACCTAGGGCTACGGTTCAAGGCCCGGCCCGATATCTACGGGCGCAGAATGGCTGCGACTGTGATTCGGGATCGACTGCTGACCGATCTTCCGGATGCACCGATGAGCCCGGAAGCAGTTCTGGCGGAGTTCGAGTCGACGCTGCTACCGCTGTGTAAGAACGAGGCCAGTCCGCGGTTCATGGGATTCGGTGACACCGGCGATGACCAGTGTGCGTTGATGGGCACGCTATTGGCTGATCTGACGCAGCAGAACATGATCAACCAGTCCTTCGACAGCCCATCGGCCACGTTCGTCGAGATCGCCACCGTGCGGTGGTTGCGTGAACTGCTCGGCTACGACAACCCGGCAGTCGCGCAGGTGTGTTCGGTATGGGACGTGGGCGGCTTCATCACCCCGGGCGGCACCACGAGCAATAGCGTGGCGATGATGCTCGCCCGTGAGAATGCGGCGCCGGACACTATGCGCACTGGCGTGCGCGACCCCTCGCGGTGCGCGGTCGTTGTGCCGGCAGCCATCGGTCACTACAGCGTCAAGGCGGCATTGACCTGGATCGGGTGTGGTGCGAACCTGATCGAGGTTGCCACTAACGGATTTCGCTATGATCTGGCCGCGCTCACTGAAGCGCTTCGTGAGCACGAGGGTTCGGTCATGGCGGTGGTCGCCTACGCCGGGGACAGCCGCACGCAGACCGTCGAGAATCTCAGAGCGGTCGCAGACTTGGTGCGGGATTCCGATCCAGGGATCTGGTTGCACGCCGACGCTTGCTGGGGTCTGCTGGCCACATTCAGCCCGCGGCTGTCGGGGCTGGTCGACGGCATCGCCGAATTCGACAGCGTCACTGTTGACCCGCATAAGATCATGGCGATTCCGTATGGGTTGTCCGCGCTGTTGGTGCGTGACCCGTCAGTGTTGCGTCTTGTGTCGACGTACTCGGATTTGATCATGCAGGAGGATTTCGCGTTCGGGCAGGTCACTCCATTCATCGGGACCAAGGGGTGGCTGAGCCTGAAGCTGTGGATGATGATGCTCGGTCACGGCCGCGCCGGGCTGGCCGCCCTCGCCGAGCGCCGGGTCGCCGCTGCCGCGCGGTTCGCGGGCCTGGTAGACGCCCATCCGAGGTTGGTCAGGATCAACGAACCGGATCTGGCCGCGGTGGCCTTCGCGTATCTGCCTGTCGGTATCGCCGCAGACGGCGTCGCCGACGACCCTGCGATCGCTCGGGTCAATGCGCTCAATGTCGCGATTCACGACCGGATCATCGACCAAGGGCAGTGGCATCTTCATCAATTCACGGTCCCCGACGACCTGGGCCGACTGCGGCGCGGCGCGATACTGCAACCGCTGCGGTTCATGGCCAACAATCCGAAAGTCACCGAGGACCATATGCGTGCTGTGCTCGCATATCTCGATGACCTCGCCGCCGAGGCGGAAGGTATCCAGCAATGAACTCGACTCCGGCATTCCGCGACGTGTACGAGGCCGATGGGGTTTACGACCAGTTGCTGCTGCGGCACTACTTCGGCGGCACCACCGATCTGGAGCTGGTGACAGATTGGATGACCCACCATTACGGACAGCCACCTTCGGCTCTCCGGATTGCCGAATTCGGATGCGGTACGGGCCGGATCACCGATGTCTTGGCCGACTATGCCAGTGAGTTGGTGCTGGCCGACTACAGCGCAGCCATGGTTGCCGTGGCCGCGCGCCGATTCCCCGACGCACGCACCTTCCAAGCTGATACACGCGACGCGGTCACTACTCTGATCGGCGAAAATAGGGCGGGAAGCTTCGATCTGGTCGCGTCGTTCTGGTCACTGAGCTATCCGATCGGCGAGTTCTTCGAAACCATGTCTTCCGCTGGGATCGTCGCGCATATGGATCCGGCTCGGGCCTGGGAGTCGGCGGCAGGATTCGTGCGCCGGCTGGTCGAACTACTGGCGCCGGGTGGGCATCTGCTGGTGTGGCTGTTCGACTCCGACAGTCCCGAACAACGACTGGTCACCCAGGCATGGGAGCAGGTCGCGCCGTTCCCGGCCGGTGGTCGCGCCTACACGCGGTGGCAGCTGCTGGACGCACTCCACGACGCAGAACGGGACGGGCTCGGCACTCTTACCCACACCCGACTCGGGGGCGTCGCGTATGCGCCGGACCGGGCAGCAGGGCGGGAATGGTTCTTCGGCGAGCACTTCAAGCACCACCCGCAACTGATGACCGATACCGCTTTGCATGCGGCCGTGGACGCTTTCCTGGATCGCTACCAGCTACCCGAGGGCGGTTCCGCGATACCGAGCGGAGTCCACATCATCGCCTTCCACGCCGGCCGCCACCCCTTCACCGCGTTACCTCGGGGCAAATCATGATGAGCACAACACCCGGCTTGATCGCCGCTGCCGCCCGGTCGTGCTGTGAACTCACCAAGACTCGCAGCACATACGCGCTGGCCTACGGCTCTCATGCCGCTGGACGCGCGGGCCCGAACTCGGATCTCGACCTGGTCCTGGTCACCGACGCCCGGCCCGGTTTCCAGAAGATCCAGGCGCTCGTGGCAGCGGTGGACAAGCTGCACCGCGAACACGGACTCACTGTAGATACCGAGGTCGACTACGAAGCCAAGCTCGTCGCCGACCGCGTCGACGTCGAGGCCGCGGTGAGCCTGGACTGCTTTGAACGCGCCGGGCCGGCCATCATTCCCGAACCGGTGCGGTTGGACCCTGCCTGGCTCAATTCCCGCCATTTCGCCCGACGCCTGCTGCTCAACGCACTGACCACCGAGCATGTATTTCTGGGCGGGAACGCCGCACGCTACCAGCGCGATTGCCGCCGCGCCGCCGCAGCAGTCGCACGGCTTGCTCTTGCCATCCGCGCACCGGCCACGGAGACAACGCTCGCCGACGCGGTCGACACGCTCGTGCGGGCACCGGACGGCGCGGCCGGCAAGGATTGGCTCGGGTACCAGCCGACATCCCACCTGTGTTCGACCGTGCAGTACGGCATGACCACCCTCGCAACCTGCGGATCGGTCCGCGTGATCGACGGACACCGATATCGCTTGTCTCCACACCGATCGGCGCGCTCGGAACTCACTGGTGGTACCTGAGATACTTGGCCATTCGTTTCGATTCCCACTGATGAAAGGAACCCCGGTGAGTTCTGTCGGTGTCGCACCGCTGCTCGCAACTGTCGCTGCCGCCGTGTCGGAGGCGATCGAGCGAGTCCGCCCCGAACTGGCGGGAGCCGACCCGGTGGTGCGCCGATCGGATCGAGCCGACTTCCAATCCAACGCCGCACTGCCGCTGGCAAAGAAGTACGGGCTCAAACCTGGTGATCTGGCCGGCGAACTCGCCGAACAGTTGACCGCCGAAGGCTCCACCGCGCCGGTAGCCGCGGCAGTGCCATCCGGGCCGGGGTTCCTGAACATCACCCTCACCGACTCCGTGGTATGGTCCCGGATCGCCGATCGGCTCGCCGACCCGCGCTTGGGTATCGCCGAGGCCGCTGCCGGGCAACGCATCGTGATCGACTATTCCGCGCCCAACGTCGCCAAAGAAATGCACGTCGGACACCTGCGGACCACGATTATCGGCGACAGCCTCGCCCGCGTCCTCGGTTTTCTCGGCGCCGATATCGTGCGCGCCAACCACCTCGGCGATTGGGGCACCCAGTTCGGGATGCTCATCCAGTACATCGACGAACACCCCGACCAGCCCTGGCGGACCGATGACCTCGCCGACGGATCTTCGGTGTCCGCGCTGGACAGTCTCTACAAGGCCGCCCGTGCCGCCTTCGACGCCGACCCCGCCTTCGCCGACCGCTCCCGCGCCCGCGTCGTCGCCCTCCAGAACGGCGACGAACCGACCGTCGCCAGCTGGAACGAGATCGTCGCCGAATCGGAGAAGGCATTCGGCGCGATCTACGACCGGCTCGGTGTGCTGCTGACCCCCGAGGACTACACCGGCGAATCGTTCTACAACCCGCTGCTCGCCGATACCGTCACAGAACTGCTGGACAAAGGTGTCGCCATCCACAGCGACGGCGCAGTCGTCATCGCCTCCGATACCGTCACCGGCCCCGACGGCGACCCCGCCGTGCTCATGGCCCGAAAAAGCGACGGCGGCTACGGCTACGACAGCACCGACCTGGCCACCATCCGCTACCGGATCACCGAACTGAGTGCCGACCGGCTGCTGTACGTCACCGACTCACGCCAAGCCCTGCATTTCCAGCTCGTCTTCGAAGCCGCCCGCCGCGCAGGCTGGCTCACCGACACCGTCACGGTCGACCACGTCGCCTACGGCACGATCCTCGGCCCCGACGGCAAACCATTCAAAACCCGAGCCGGCGGCACCGTGCGCCTGATGGACCTGCTCGACGACGCCGTCGCGGCCGCCCGCGCAGTAGTGGCAGACAAGAACCCCGACCTTCCCGCCGACCAACTCGACGCTATTGCCGAACAAGCCGGGATCGGCGCGGTGAAGTACGCGGATCTGTCCACTTCCCGGGTCAAGGACTACACCTTCGATCCACAACGTATGACCGCGTTCGGCGGCAACACCGGCGTCTACCTCCAATATGCGCACGCCAGGATGTGCTCGATCCTGCGCAGGGCAGGCGAACCGCTAGCGGTCACGGTAGACACCACAGCCACGATCGAACCAGCCGAGCGTGCACTCGCACTGACCCTCGACGATTACGGCACGGTCGTCACCGACGTCGCCACCACCCTAGAACCGCACCGGCTTGCCGGTTACCTCTACGAGCTGGCCCGCGCGTTCACCACGTTCTACGACACCTGCCCGGTGATAGGTGCCCCCGAACCGACCCGAAGCAACCGACTCGCGGTATGCCAACTCGCCGCCCGCACACTGGCCCACGGACTCGGGCTGCTCGGCATCGCCGCACCAGCCCGTCTCTGACCGGAACGTCGTGGTCGGCGACCTTAAGCGAACAGGGGATGTAGCGAAGCCCATTTGCTTTCAGTTCGATCTCGTGCAAAGAGCGATTACGTCCGGTCGATCCGACCAGCGGTCCGGTGTGTCAAGCATCAGTTGAACCACGACACTCACCTGGCGCGAATTGTTGCCGAATATCGCCATACAGGATCAAGAGCGACGGCGCTTACGCGCCGCCGCCGTCCGCCACGCAACCGCGCAGACCGGCGCAGGCTTGGCCAGCGCGGCGCGTCGGCCGACAGCGGCGCGGCTGGCGCCATAGCCACCGGTCCGAGATGGCTGATTTTCGATAAACCGAGAAGTGTGGGCACGACGAGAGCCGTACCCGACTTGGTCTCCCGTAGCCCGAGCACGAATCGGCCGGCAACGCCCGGGGTGACTGGCCGTGGGCCCGTCCTGACCTGACCCCTCTGGTTCGGTCCGGGGTTTGTGAGAGTCTGAATGCCCAGATTTTGGGTGGGAAGGCTTTACGAGGATCATGGCGACGCGTAAACGACATACCCCTGAGCAGGTGGTTCGGAAGCTGACCGAGGCCGATCGGCTACTGGCCGAGGGCAAGGACGTGGCCGAGGTGTGCCGGGTTCTGCAGGTCACCGAGGCGACCTATTACCGGGTGGCGCAACCAGTTCGGCGGACTGAAGGCCGATGACGCGAAAAAGCTCAAGGAACTCGAACGCGAGAACAGCGTGCTCAAAAGGCTACTGGCGGAGGCGGAGCTGGAGAGAGCGGCGTTGAAGGAGATCGCGAAGGGAAACTTCTAGGCCCGGAACGCCGGCGCGCGGCGGTGGCTCACCTGCAACGACTGTTCGGGATGAGTGAACGCGCCGCGTGCCGGGTGACCGGGCAGCATCGCAGTACCCAGCGCCGGTCGCCGGCCGATCAGCGGGTCACCGACCCGGATTCCGGGTTGCGGGAATGGTTGCGCCTGTGGGCGAAAAACCATCCTCGCCAGGGGTTCCGCCGCACCTATCACGATGCCCGCGCCGAGGGGTGGAGGGTGAATCACAAAAAGGTCCAGCGGCTGTGGCGGGCGGAAGGGCTGCGGGTGCCGGTGCGGCGGCGCCGCAAACGCCTCGGTGCCTCCACCGTCACCGGGGTGACCGCGGACGCGCCGAAACGGGTGTGGGCACTCGATTTCCAGTTCGACGTCACCACCGACGGGCGTCCGGTGAAGATCGTGTCGATCGTGGACGAACACACCCGTGAATGCCTGGGTGGGCTGGTGGAACGCTCCATCACCGCCGATCGGCTGATCGACGAACTCGACCGCATCGCCGCCGAAAGGGGTTATCCGGCGGTCCTGCGCTGCGACAACGGACCCGAACTGGCGTGCTCGGTGATGGCGGACTGGGCCGGTGAACGGGTCGGGCTAGCGTTCATCCCGCCTGGTCAGCCCTGGCGCAACGGCTATATCGAGTCGTTCAACGGACGTCTTCGCGATGAATGCCTCAACATCAACAGCTTCTGATCACTGACCCAGGCCCGGGTCGTGATCACCGATTGGAAATCCGACTACAACCACCGGCGGCGGCACTCTGCCCTGGGCTATCGCACCCCGGCCGGATACGCTGCGATCTGCACACATCAATGACCGGCTCTCACAGTCCGTGGACCGATCACCGGGGTCCCGTCAGGGCGAAACGCCCTGATCGTAGACCGGTTCCGTGCCTGGGAGTGTGGAGCCGCCCGTCCGCAACCCGTCCGCAGACGGTCTGAGTTCAGCCAACAACCGCCAACGTTGCCAACGCGGGAAGTCCCTGGTCACTTCTACAGCCGTGCTCCCTTTTCCAGGTTGCATTGGCGGCAGAGGATCTGCAGGTTGTTCACGCTGGTGGCCCCGCCGCGGCTGAGTGGGATCACATGGTCGAACTCCAGATAGTGGATGGCTCCGCATTGGCAGCATTTGCCGCCGTCGCGTTGATACACCTCAGCCCTGACGTGCGGCGGAATCGAGCGGGTGTCGCGTTGCCCGGGTGCGAGGACCAAGCGTTTGGCGACGCGCAGCGCGCCCTCAAGAACCGCCGCGACCCATTCGGGGTCGTGTACTTGGTAGGTACCGCCCCCGCGGGCGGTGGTCGCGGAGACGATAACGTTGCCGTATTCGCTGGTGACCGACACGATCTTGGCCCACGGAAGTTCGCTGCCCGCGCCGGGACCGACGAACCGGAGCTTCTTGTTGCTGGCGATGATCCGCCCCGCAGTGTGCTTGGGTCCGTTGGCTAGGTACTTGACGTGGATGGCGTCGGCTTCGAGGTAGGTGAACTCGTCGGCTTCCAGGTGCACGCGCGGCGACTGCACCCGAGGTAGTTCCCCGGCCCGCACCTGGGTAAGGGATCGGCCGCGCAGCATCCGCCGGCGGAGCTCCTCGATATGGTGCTGCGCCAGATTCAGGTTGGTCACTGCGCCCAGAGTGGCCACCGCGCGTCCGAACTCGTCGAGTTCGTGTTCTTCGATCTGGCTGTCGGCGAACGCGAAGGTTACCACACGCTCGAGGTACGCGATTGCCAACGGGGTCAAAGCTTCCCTGCCGGTGTCCGCGTGCACCTGGTGAAACTTCAGCGAAACCCATAGCGCGTCCCAGTCCGGCCCGTGAGGTCCGGTTGTGGTGAGTACCTGCCATGCCTGGGCGCGCCAGCCCTGCATGATCTGCTGAACATCGTTCTCGCACCAGCGGCACGGTCGTGTCCCGCGGAATCGAGACTGTACGGGGCGCCCGCACCGTTCGCATATCCCTTGTCCGGCGAAAAATATCTGGCGACGGTCCTCGCTCCAGATGCTGTCGTTCCACCATCGGTACCACCCGGGGCGGTCCGGGTCGGCATACCAGCCGGGTTGCAGATTCGGCTGGGTGGAAGGCGCGGTCACCCTCGAGGAAGCTGTGGCTGACGCACGGTCGTGCGGTGTAGGCGGGACGGACGCCGGCAGCGCTGGGATGGGTGCGGGAGCCGGCGGAGGTTCGGGCTCGTCGTCGACCTGGACGCCGAACTCCTCGGCGAGTCCACGCAGACCGCTGCTCCATCCCTGTACCACGCAGCGGAACTTCCACGCTCCGTTCCGTCTGTAGAACTCACCCAGGACGATCGCGGTCACCGCTTCGGCCTGATTGACGTCGAACGAGAGAGACGCATTTTCGCTGCCCTGATCTCGTACGGATACGGTGAGTCCGCGGATATCGCGGAATGACCCGTCTTCGACCGACCCTGTGATCACGATCCGGAAGATCTCTTGCTCGACCTGAGCGAGCGCGACGGTCACATCCGCGCGGGCCGCCGACGCCTCGGTGAGCGATACCGCTCCGGAGGGATGGCGGGGTGCGTTGTAGAACACGAAGTCCTTGTCGTGGCGGATTTTGCCCGTTTCTGTGACGAGGAGTGCCTGCGGATCCACCGCGCGTTCCGCGGACCAAGTGAGGGTGACAGCCATCTCCGATGTAGGTACGGGGGCATTCGCTCCCGGTGTCAGCTTCACGTGTTCGCGCCTGTCACGCCGGTGAGTGTTCTCGGCTTAACGATGATTTCCTCCAAACCCTAACGCTGCCTGACCATATCGGCGCGTCAGCGAGACCGTTACAGGTTGAAGATGGAGCACTGATGCCGTCGACCTGGGATACCAAGTGCGTAACGCTCTTTGCGCTGGGGACAACTGGTGACCACACGTCGTACCCGGGGCTGAACGGCCCGAGGTCTAACGGTTGTCGCCGCCGGGGACCATGTGCGTGACCCGCGTGAATGATCCGTCGCCGCTCCCGGCGGCCAAGTGGGTTGGCGACGACAAAACTGATGACAACGGCCGACGACAGCTGAACCGATTGCGCCCTCAGCTTCACACCGTACGAAGCACGAAACGCCCTGATCGCTGCCCTGGCCCGTACCTGGCAGTGTGGAGTGGTTGTTTCTGCCACGCGGTTAGCCATACGTCCAGTCCAGGTCGGCCGGTCTTACAGTCCCAGATGACACCAGCCGTGACACCAACGCCGACACCACTACCGCCCGTGCCAACTCCGAAGACGAGACGAACGCTCACATGGATTGCTATGCCAGTAGACCTGCTCGACCCTCGTAATGAAAAGGCACGGAATCGGTTCGCTATGCGGTCCAGTGCTTCCCGCTGGCCATGGTCCGAAGGGGGCATATTCCCCGCAGCTGCTGGCGGGCATCGGAGCGACCGAGCTGTGCACCCTCGTCCAAAGGAATTCGTGTAGGGCTGTCTCAGGTCAGAGCGGCAGGTCTCGCATCAGCACATCGAACCTAGGGGCGTTGTCCCAGTCCGGACGTTGCCAACCGACCCGATACCACCCCCACTTGCGGTACCGGGCGTAGGCGCGCTCGTTGCCCGGGTTCACCAGCAGTGTCGCCCGCTGCTCGGGGCGACCGGCCAACAGCTTGTCGTGCAGGGCGCGGGCGAGTCCGTGGCCGGTGTACTCGACGCACACCATGATCTCCGAGAGAGCAAAGGTCCGTTCACCGGTTTCGATTGTGAACTCCTCCAGATCAGAGTCGTTCAGACCGCCGTCGTCCAAGTGCAGCCCACCCCATCCCGCCGTACCTGGTGACAGTGGCCAGCCCCATGTCTGCCCTGCCGGTGTCCCGTCGACGTAAGCCGCCACCAGGTCGAACCCCCGGTGTCGGGCGGGGTCGGTGTAGGTATCGAACCTGTGCATGAACGCGGCAGGCGATTCGAACGGGTCCCCGGACGCGATCGCATCGACGTAGGAGCGCCGGTAGATGTCTTCGACGGTGTCGCGCATTTCGCGGGCCTGGGCGGCATCGTAACGCCGGAATTCGAATTGCTTCATACGGCTTCCTTACGTCTGGCGTCTTCCAGGGCCGTGAAACGGTCGCGAAACTCTTCAGCCGCAGGATGGTCGACGGCGCGTATCGGCTCCAGCACTCGCAGTGTCCGGCCCGACGTAACCTTTTCCAGTTCGGACAGCACGCCTGTTCCCATGGTGAGGGCCGTCTGAACATCTCCCATGCGGACATGCGCCACCGCCGCGTGCGCTCGATCGCTGACGGCATTGCGAGTGCTTCTCTTCTCCGATGACTTGGCAGCGAGAAGTTCGATGCTCTTGCGCAACTCGCCGATCTCGCCGTACCCGCGGGCCTCGTGCCCACGGATCTCCGCGGGAGTCACGAACCACAGCCACGGTGGGCACTCTTCCAGAGACTCAAAGCTGATGGCGTGCTCTACCTCCCGCCAGGCAGTAGAGACGGCGCGACCGAATCCGATCCGGTCACCGAGCAACCCGCGTGCCTGGGCCTCCCGACCGGCAATCAGAGCATGAATCCGGCCCGGCGGCCGGCCACCGGCCAGTGTGCGGGCGCGGTCGATCAGCTTCAAGGCGTAGTGCGGGCTGCCCTGCCCCCTTCTGGCGAGATCTATCGACTGATTCGCCGCATTCAGGCAGGTATGGACAATGAGGTCTTCGTCGCCTGCTTCGCTCGCCAGCGAGAGTGCGTCGGCATAGCAACGTCGGGCCACCATGTGGCGATCCGAGTCGTGTGCCAGCCAGCCGGTGAGCACAGCCAAATGCCCCGTGGCAGAAGCGAAGCGTGACCGGTCCCGGTGTCGTAACTCGCGGTGTCGAGGGTGTTTTTGGCGTGTTCGAGCTGTTCGAGCGCGAATCGGAGCAGGGCTCCGCCACCTACCTGCTGGTCCTTCTCCTCCAGCTCGCCGACAGCCGCCAGCAGCCGTTGTGCGTCCGAATGTCCGATGTGTTCTCCGAACTGCCAGCCAATCGCTGACGCGGTGACCGTAGTGGCCAGCTTTCCGAATTCACGACGTCTCACGTCACTGTCGACTTCCCACGCATATGTCCCGAGCACCGTGCTCGACCGGCCCACGACCTCGGCGTCGCGGGGTGTCGAATCACCCACAGCGGCGGTCTCCGTATCGAACCGGGCACGTTGCTCATCGTCCAACTCACGCAGCATCGTGTCGAGTGCTTCGGCGGAACGACCCCGCACCGGCTTGTCCCATGTCGCCCGATGCCATTTTTTGATCGTCGGGAGCATGTATCCGGCGCGTTCGGCGAATTCCTCCTGGGTTTCACGGAGTGCGGCCACGCGGAGTGCCCGCACTTCCGTGCTCGTCCATCTGCTGACAGTCATCCCACCCCCTCGGAGCAGCGGTCAACGTACTCGTTATCCGAAGCGTATTCCCTCCGTGGGCTTTTCGAGGCTCCTACAGCAGCTTCGGGTGCGTGAGGCTGAAAGCGGCCCCGACGCCGGGTGAAAACAGAAATCAACGGTCGAAACGGAGACGAATACCGCCGGCCGAGGTAAGGCCCCGGCGTCGGGTGCCGGTCAACCCAGATCCGTCAGGAGACACTTTGCATCGCGAGCGCAATGAGACAACCCCGACCCCGCCGCTGCCACCGGCGGTGACAAACCAGGCGATGTCCACGACGCTGCGCCTGTGGAGTGAGAGTGAAAGTCGCGATCGCTCAGGTATTCAAGGGGCTCTCACCGGCAATACGCAGACTTCCTCCGAGCAACCTACCGCGCAACGTGAGGTAGACGGTGTGATCGCCCGGTGGCGTGCTGCACGTCTGCTCGAGGTGTGGCGTGCCTGCTGAGACTGCGGTCCTGTGTCGAATCGCCGCACGGCTGCGGTCGGCATCCACCGGCCAGATGCCGCAGGCGGACAACGAGCGAGCAACTCGAGTACGTGCCGACTTCGCCGCAACCATCTCCACCTTGTGGAGCAGTCCGCTAATGGATGTGCTCCCGTCCCTGCTGGAACAGGCACCGTATCGGCATTCCTGTGCCGAGCGCGCCAGTATCGCGAACCGCACATTGATAGATGTCTCGCTGTCGCTGCTTCCTGCCGTCCACGGCCTTGCCGCCGACCCGAGGGACGCTTCGTCATGAATGAGAATGCCGCTTCTGCCTGTGGAGATACGCTCACGACCCGGTGCGTCTTCTACCGCTCGTGCGGGCTGGCGGCAGTGGTGCAGCCGGGAACAGAGATGATCGTCGTCGCGGCTGGGCCTCACGTCGGTGCGGTTACGATGCCCGCCGGGTTGGGTGCGGCGACACGTTGGTTATTGCTCAGGCGTGGCCTGACTTCAGGGCCGGTGGTCTCGCATCCCCGTTCGGGCCGGTGGACATTTCTGATCACTCCCGATATTCCCGACGAGACCCTGCTTTTCGCCGAATTGCTCCGCCGCAACGTATCGGTGGTACGGAGCGGCGCAATCGTGTTGCCCGCACCGACCCGACGTAGCGCGGCGTTCCGTACCTGGATAGCGGAACCACGCGTCACCGGGACGCGACCTTCGGGGATGGCGCTGGTCGCGGCGATCCGTGAATGCTCGGTCGCCAGGACGAGTCGGTCATGACCCGCGAGAATCGACGATGCGCGATCGTCGTGGGCAGTACAACACCGACACACCCGATCTGGACGGCCTCGTCGCTCGTCATCACTTGCAAGTGGTATTCACGATCACCGCGCCCTCGGCGCCGAAACTGGCGACGCTGGATCGCCGTACAGCATCTGTTCGAGCACGATGCCGAGGTGGTGGTTGTTCCGCATCTCAGCGCGGCCGAAATCCGGGCCGAGCGGTGTTGGCGCGCAGTGAGCGGATTGGCCGATATCCTCGCCGCCGATGGTGGTTGGCTTCAATGACAGTACCGACCGGATAACTATCATGTCTGATACTATCATTGATGATAGTATCCCGGGAGGTACTGTGGACGGATTCATCGGGCGGCGCACCGAGCTCGCCCTTCTCGACGAACTGCTCGAGCCGGTGCGTGGGGGCGGTAGGTCGGGACGGCCGGGCCGAGCGGTATTGATCCGGGGCCGCAGGCGGGTGGGGAAGTCGCGGCTCGTCGAAGAGTTTCTGGAGCGGGCACGGGTGCCGCACGTGTTCTTCACGGCGGTGGGGGGATCGCGGGACGAGGATTTGGCGGGATTCGTTTCCGATATCGCCGCCTCGGACCTACCCGGCGCCGAACGGGTCTCGGAGTTCGCGGCGCCGAAGACGTGGCGGGCCGCGTTCGACCTACTCGCGACCGTGCTGCCTCGGGATCGTCCGAGCGTGGTCGTACTGGACGAGATGCCCTATCTGGTGCGGGAAGATCGAGCGTTCGAGGGCACGCTGCAGAAGGTGTTCGATCGAACCCTGTCGAAGTTGCCGGTGCTGCTGGTGCTCATCGGCTCCGATATCGCGATGATGGAGAAGCTCAACACCTACGGTCGGCCGTTCTATCAGCGCGGTACCGAAATGATCGTGCCCCCGATGAATCCGCACGATGTCGCGGCCATGCTCGATCTTCGGCCGGCCGATGCGTTCGACGCCTACCTCGTCAGTGGGGGTCTGCCCCTGATTCTCGAGGAGTGGCCGCGGGGGGCCGGGCTGTGGAAATACCTCGACTACGCACTCCGCCGCCCCACCTCGGCCCTGCTGGTCAGTGCCGAACGGGCACTGGCTGCCGAATTTCCGACCGAGGCGCAGGCGCGCACGGTTCTCGGTGCCATCGGTCACGGCGAGCGAACTTTCAGTCTCATCGGCCGGGCAGCAGGCGATCTGCCCCCGACCTCGCTCACTCGATCGCTCGGATTGCTCACCGAGCGACGTGTGGTGGCGGCCGAGCGTCCGCTCTCGGTGCGGCCGAGTAAGGAAACCCGCTATCGCGTCGAAGATCCATATCTGCGGTTCTGGCTGTACTTTCTCGGACCCGGTATGCCCGCGATCGAACGTGGACGGGGGGATCGGGTACTCGAGACGATCCGGGCGGGCTGGACATCCTGGCGGGGCCGGGCCGTGGAGCCGGTTATCCGGGAGGCGCTGTGGAGGGGTGTGGACAGGTACCTGCCCGAGGGGACGGGAGCGATCGGCGGTTACTGGACGCGGACCAACGATCCGGAGATAGATATTGTCGCCACTGACCGGGGGCCGATCGCCCAGCGGATCACATGTGTGGGATCGGTGAAGTGGTTGGAGAAGAAACCGTTCGATCAGCGTGACCTCGCGGCTCTCATCACTCATCGGTCACAACTACCGGGCGCCGATGTCGATACTCCGATGCTGGCCGTCGCGCGCGCGGGAGGCTCGACAGCGGGTGTGCGGGTGCTGACGCCGGACGAACTGCTCGCGGCATGGTCCTGAGGATTTGGAAGTTCGAACCCCGCCCCGAAGATTCCGGAGCGGGGTTCGTCGTGGGACCCGTCAGCGCAGCGTGGCGGTGAGGTGCGGGTAGCCCTTCTTCGGGTGCTTCAGCGCCAGGTCCCAGCCTTGCTCGACCTTGTCCGCGTACACGTTCACGGTGGACGGCAGCAGGATCGGTTTGCCGAATTTCACCGCGTAGGAGACCTTGTCCGGGATCCGGCCCTCGACGGTGGCGAGGATTGTCGCCGCCGACCACATCCCGTGCGCGATCGCCCGGGGGAAGCCGAAAGCCTTGGCGCCCAATGCCGAGGTGTGGATCGGGTTCTGATCACCGGAGGCATTCGCGTAGCGGGTGATCGTCTTCTGGTCCACCTTCCACGTCCGCAGCGGGGGCGGCGGCACCTCGTCGGGTTTCGGTTCGGGCTTGGGCCCGCCCGACAGCGAGGTCTTCTGCTGGTGCAGGAAGGTGGTGACCTGCCGCCACACCAACTCCCGGCCCACCCGGATCTCGCTGATCGCGTCGACCAGCAGGCCCTTGGGATGTTCCCGCAGGTTCTCGATATGCGCGGTGATATCGAGCGGCTCGCTCAGCGAGATCTCCCGGGTGCGTTCGATCAGGTTTTCCGCGTGTACCGCGCCGACCGCGACGAACGGGAAGTCGCGCTGCACCACGAGTTTCATCACCAGCGGGAAGGTGATGATGAACGGGTAGGTCAGCGGCAGAGTGTCGCCGAAGCGCTGACCGGTGGCCGCGCAGTAGGCCGCCAGGTGTTCCGGATCGACCCGGAAGCCGTCGAGCCGGACCGCACGGTCGGGGATCTCCGATTTCCGCGCCGAGACCAGCGGTATCGCGCCGAGCACGGCCTGTGCGTACAGGCCGCCGTTCTTCGGCGGTGCGTCGAGGGTGATGGTCTCGGTCATCACGCGCCGATCATGCTCTGGCCGCAGACCCGGACGATATTGCCGTTCACCGCGTTCGAGGCCGGGCTGGCGAAGTAGGCGATGGTTTCGGCGACGTCCACGGTCTGGCCGCCCTGATTCAGCGAGGCCATCAACCGACCGCCCTCACGGGTGGCCAGCGGGATCGCGGCGGTCATGGCGGTCTCGATGAAACCGGGCGCCACGGCGTTGATGGTGATGCCCTTGGCGGCCAGTTCGGGCGCCTCGGCGTTCACCATGCCGATGACGCCGGCCTTGGAGGCGCCGTAGTTGGTCTGCCCACGGTTACCGGCGATACCCGCGATGGAGGAGACGTCCACCACCCGGCCACCCTCCTTCAGCGCGCCGGCGGCGACCAGGCCCTGGGTGATGCGGTGCGGCGCGGCCAGGTTCACGTTCAGGACGGCGTTCCAGCGGCCCTCGTCCATATTCGCCAGCAGTTTGTCCCGGGTGATCCCGGCGTTGTGCACGATGATGTCGATCCCGCCGAAACGTTCGGTGGCGAATTCGGCGAGCCGCTGCGCGGCGTCGGGGGCGGTGACGTCGAGTGCGAGGGCGGTGGCGCCCACCTTGTTCGCGGTCTCGGCCAGGGCCTCACCGGCGGCCGGGATATCGGCGACGATGACCTTCGCGCCGTCGCGGGCGAAGACTTCGGCGATGGTGGCGCCGATACCGCGGGCGGCACCGGTGACCACGGCGACCTTGCCGTCGAGCGGTTTGTCCCAGTTCGCGGGCGCGACCGCGTCGTCCTTACCGACCCGGATCACCTGGCCGTCCACGAACGCCGATTTGGCGGACAACACGAACCGTAGCGTCGAGGCGAGGCCGGTGGCCGCCGGGGAGGCGTCGGGGTGCAGGTACACCAGCTGCGCGGTGGCGCCGCGCAGCAGTTCCTTGCCCACCGACCGGGTGAAGCCCTCGAGCGCGCGCTGGGCGATCTGGCCGTCCACACTGCCGGCGAGTTCGGGGGTGGTGCCGATGACCAGGACCCGGCCCGACGGCGCGATGCTGCGCATCGCCGGCTGGAAGAACTCGAACAGCTGCGACAGATCCTCGATGGTGCCGATGCCGGTGGCGTCGAAGACCAGTGCGCCGTATTTGGTCCCGGTGGTGAGGGAATCGGCGAAGGTATAGTCCTCGGCCAGCAGCGCCCGCAGCGGTTCGGCGACCCGGCCCTTGCCGCCCAGCAGTACCGGTCCCGGCAGCGGCGGCTCGCCGGCCACGTAGCGCCGCAACTTCTCCGGTTTCGGCAGGCCCAGCTTGTTCGCGAGGAACCCGCCCGGCGCGGAGTTGACGAACGATCCGTAGAGGTTGGGTGCACCCTTGCTCTTGGCTGCCACAGTTCCCACCTTTTCTGTTGCTCGATGTGGTGTGTCGGTAGTCGCCGGAGGCGGTGTCGACATTGAACTTACTCCGGAGTAAGTTTATCGTAAACCGAGCGCGGGCGGGCGTCGGAAGCAGCGGCGCGCAGCCGCGGCCCGGGCCCGGAGCACCCGACCCTCTCGCCAACTCGACAACCTGGGAGACCCGAGTGACCACCACACCCCGTTCGACCCGTCCGGTAGCGATCCTCGGCGGTAACCGCATCCCGTTCGCGCGTTCCGACAAGGCCTACGCCCACGCCTCCAACCAGGACATGTTCACCGCCACCCTGGACGGACTGGTGAGCCGCTTCGGCCTGCAATCGGAGCGGCTGGGCATGGTCGCCGGCGGCGCGGTACTCAAGCGGGTCGGTGAGCACGGCCTGATCCGGGAGAGCGTGCTGGGTAGCCGGCTCAGCCCCTACACCCCCGCCCACGATCTGCAGCTGGCCTGCGGCACCGGCCTGCAGGCCGTCGTCACCGTCGGCGACGCGATCGCGGCCGGCCGGATCGAGGTGGGTATCGGTGGCGGTACCGACACCACCTCCGACGCGCCGATCGGGGTCAGCGAGCGGATGCGCGAGTGGATGCTGAACGCCAACCGCGCCCGCACCAATGCCGAGCGGCTCAAATTGGTCGGTCAGCTGCGCCCGGGCATGCTCGGTATCGAGATCCCGCGCAATGCCGAACCCCGTACCGGGCTGTCGATGGGCGAGCACGCCGCCATCACGGCCAAGGAGTTCGGGGTCTCCCGGGACGCCCAGGACGAACTGGCCTATCTGTCGCACAAGAACATGGCCGCCGCCTACGAGCGCGGCTTCTTCGATGATCTGGTGACCCCGTTCCTCGGGCTCACCCGCGACGACAACCTGCGCCCGAACTCCTCGCTGGAGAAGCTGGGCACGCTGAAGCCGGTCTTCGGGGTGAAGCTGGGCGATGCCACCATGACGGCGGGTAACTCCACCCCGCTCACCGACGGCGCCTCGGCGGTACTGCTGTCCAGCGATGAATGGGCGGCGCAGCGCAATCTTCCGGTTCTCGCGCATCTGGTGGACAGCGAAGTCGCCGCGGTCGATTACATCCACGGTCCCGACGGCCTGCTCATGGCCCCCACCTACGCGGTGCCCCGGCTGCTCGCCCGCAACGGCCTGACCCTGCAGGACTTCGATTTCTACGAGATCCACGAGGCCTTCGCCTCGGTGGTGCTGGCCACCCTGCAGGCCTGGGAGTCGGATCAGTACTGCAAGGAGCGGCTCGGCCTCGACGGGGCACTCGGCTCGATCGACCGCACCAAGCTGAACGTCAACGGTTCCTCGCTGGCCGCCGGGCACCCGTTCGCCGCCACCGGCGGCCGGATCGTCGCCCAGGCAGCCAAGCAGCTGGCGGAGAAGGGGTCGGGCCGGGCGCTCATCTCGATCTGCGCCGCGGGGGGCCAGGGCGTGGTCGCCATTCTGGAACGCTGAACCGGCCGGGCACGGGTCCATCCGGCGGGTGAGGGAAGCGCCCACAGCCGTGGCGGGCCCCGGGCCGGCGCAGGGGACCGGAGATGTCTCGATCGCACGGATCGGGGCATCTCCGTTTCCGGTGGTCCCGCACTCGCGCATACGCGATCCCTTCTGCGAGATGCCGATCTAGAAGGCGGCGGTTCCCGGGTACGCCGGGGCCTGTCGCGGTCGGGTTCTCCCTAGCTCGACCCGGGCAGTTCGTGGTGTCCGCCGAAGGCCTCGCGCATCGCGGACAGGGCTTTGTCCGCGTACGCCGATTCACCGCGCGAGGCGAAGCGCTGGAACAGTGCCGCCGAGAGCACCGGGGCCGGTACCCCGATATCCACCGCGGCGTCGAGCGTCCAGCGTCCCTCTCCGGAATCGGAGACCCGGCCGCCGAAGGAATCCAGGTTCGGGTCGGCGTGCAGTTGGGTGGCGGTGAGATCGAGCAACCAGGACGCCACCACCGATCCGCGCCGCCACACCTCCGCGACTTCCGCGATATCGATGTCGTACCGGTAGTACTCCGGATGTTCGAGTGGAGTCTCCTCCGCGGAGTACTCGCCGCCGGCGCGGTTGCCGTAGTCGGCCTTGTGCATGATGTTGAATCCCTCGGCGTAGGCCGCCATCACGCCGTACTCGATCCCGTTGTGCACCATTTTCACGAAATGGCCCGCCCCCGCGGGCCCGCAGTGCAGATAACCCTGTTCGGCCGGGCCGGGCTCCCCCGTCCGTCCCGGGGTCCGCGGCGCGGCCGAGACCCCGGGCGCGATGGCCCGCAGCAGTGGTTCCACGTACCGCACCGGCGCCGCGTCCCCGCCGATCATCAGGCAGAACCCGCGGTCGCGGCCGAACACCCCGCCCGAGGTCCCGATATCGAGGTAGTGGATACCGAGGGGGGCCAGCTGCGCGGCCCGGGCGATATCGTCGTGGTAGCGGCTGTTGCCACCGTCGATGACGATATCGCCGGGTTCCAGCAGTTCGGCCAGCTGGTCGACCGTGCGGCCGGTGAGACCGGCCGGAATCATCACCCACACCACGCGGGGCGTGTCGAGGTCGGCGACGAACTCCGCCAGGTCGGTACTGCCTCGGAAGCTGTCGCCGAGTTCGGCGGCGAGATTGTCGATCACCTCGGCGTGGCGTTCGCAGCCGACCGCCGTATGACCGGCCGCGACGATCCGCCGCACGATATTGGCCCCCATCCGGCCGAGCCCGATCATGCCCAACTGCATCTCACGTCCCCTTACTGATAGAGGTCGGATCGCATGCCGTCCCCGATTGTGCCCGCCTCTCGAGAACTTTCGTCGAGTTCGCGTGTAACGACCCGCGCGCGGCACCGATATACCGGTCGGCTCCGTGCAATCGCCTGACCCCCGACCCGGCGACTGCACGGGGCCGCTTTGCTGTCCAGGGCTCGTTCGGGCGATATGTCCCAACTGCGACGTCCACGGCTATCCAGATGGCGCAGCTGTGATCGATCCGGCACTGAAGATTACAGTTCGGACAACTATCGTTGGCGAAGGCTCGCACCCCGCGAGTCCCCGAAGTATCGATTGGGGAGGACGGTTCGTGAGCAGCGAATCGAACACCGACCGAGGTGACAGACGCGACCACGGCCACCCGCAGCGCAACGACGGCGGCCTACGTCAGCTGCTCGATACCGGCCGCGCCCAGCAGGGGCAGCAGCCGCCCGCACCGACCGAACCGGTAGAACAGGCCGACAATGTGGCGCCCGGCTGGCGCGGCGGCAGTTCCTGGTTGAACCCCAGCGCCGGCTCCGCGGCGCAGCGGCCCGAGCCGGACCAGGCCCCATCGTCACCGGGTTCCGGCGGTGCGTCTCCCCACACCTCGCCCCACGCTTCGGAGGCCTCCCATCCCGCCGCCCGGCCGGGACCGCCCGCCCGGGGCTCCGGCGACCCGGCCCCCTCCGGCCCCGGACCGGCAGCTCCCTCCGGTGCCCGGCCTGCCGGCCCTTCCGGACCGGCGGTACCTCCCGGTGCCCGGCCTGTCGGCGCTCCCGGACCGGCGGTACCTCCTGGTGCCCGGCCTGCCCACGGTCCCGGTCCGGCAGCATCCCCCCATATCAGGCCTTCCGCAGGTCCCGCCGCGACGGCGCCCTCCGGTCCGGGACCTTCCACCGGTCCCGAACCCACCGCCGGTCCGGGACCGAATTCCGGTACCGGACCCAAAGCCGGTCCCGGAACAAACGCCGGTCCCGGAACAAACGCCGGTCCCGGGATCCCGCCGGGCCCCGGCGGCCTCTCGGGCCCCGGCGGGCTCGCCGGCCCGGCACGGCCCGGACCCGGCCGGCCTTCCGGCCCCGGATCGTCCACCCCGCCCGGCCCCACCCCGGCCGACCCAACCGGGCCCGAGTACACCACCCAGCAGTTCTCGCGGCCCACCGTCGCGTCCGCGCCCGCCGTTTTCGCCGACGCGGATCCCGACGATGCGCCGACCGAGGTCTTCGATTCGAGCGCGCTGACCCAGCGGCTCTCCGGGGGACCTTCCTCGTGGCCGGGCCATCCGAACAATCCGACCAGTGCCGATATCCTGTCGCACGGCGAAAAGTCCGAGCCGCCCGCGCCGCCGCGCCGACCGGGCGGTGGTCGCGGCACCGGCGGGTCCGGTGACGACAACGGTCGTTTCGCCGCTGCCCGTACCTGGCTGCGCGATTCCGCGAATGCGCGGCGCGTTCTGTTGGTCGCCGCGATCGTGTTCGGGGTCGCACTCGTGGGCTATATCGCCGATCTGGTGATGACCTCGGGCAAGATTCCGCGCGGCGTCGAGGTCGCCGGGGTCGCCATCGGTGGAATGGACAAGGACGACGCCCGCGCGAAGCTGCAGGAAACACTCGACCCTCGTTCCGGTGCCGTCGTCCCGGTGAAGATCGCCGATGTGCAGACCCAGCTGGTGCCCGCCGCGTCGGGCCTCGGCGTGGACTGGGAGGCCACCTGGGAGCGGGTGGGCGGTCAACCGCTGAACCCGGCTTCGCGGCTGCTGTCCTTCGTCGCCACCCGCAAGGTTACGGTGGCCAGCTCGGTCGACGAGGCGGCGCTGAACCGGACCTTCGAGGAACTGAAGGTGCACGACCAGCCGCCCGTCGAAGGCGGTATCCACTTCGAGGGCACCCGGCCGGTCGAGGTGAACCCTGTCCCGGGCCGGGTCCTGGACCTCGCCGCGGCCCGCACGGTCATCACCGAACAGTGGGCGACCGCGAGCACCCTGGACCTGCCGGTCGCCGTGGCGCCGCCCGCGGTCCGCAAGGACGCGATCGACGCGGCCATGCGGCAGATCGCCGAGCCCGCGGTGAGCGCGCCGGTGTCCTACACCGGTAAGGGAGACGCCACCGCCGCTCTGAGTCCCGAGCAGATCGCCACCATCGTCGGTTTCGTCCCGGACGGGCACGGCGGGCTGCGGGTCGAGTTCGACCACAAGGTGGCCACCGACCTGCTCGCTCCGCAACTGGCCGCCACCGAAGTCGAACCGAAGGACGCGACATTCACCTTCTCCGGTGCGCCCACCGTCGTGCCCGCCGTGGTCGGTGACAAGGTCAACTGGGCCAAGACGCTGGAGCAGCTGCCGGCGATGCTCGCCGCGACCGGCGCCCCGCGCACCACGCCGGCGGTCTACGAGCGGATCGAACCCAAGCTCACCACGCAGGCCGCCGAGGCGCTCGGTATCAACGAAACGATGGGCGAGTTCACCACCAGCGGTTTCACCGGCCCGTCCGGGGTGAACATCCGCACGGTCGCCCAGGAGGTCGACGGCGCGGTCGTCAAACCGGGCGACACCTTCTCGCTCAACACCCATACCGGCCCGCGGACCGCCGCCGAAGGCTATGTGGAATCGGGCATCATCGACCACGGCCGCCCGAGCAAGGCCGTGGGCGGCGGGATCAGCCAGTTCGCCACCACCCTCTACAACGCGGCCTATTTCGCGGGCCTGGAGGACGCCGGCCACACCGAGCACAGCTACTACATCTCCCGCTATCCCGCGGCTCGTGAAGCGACCGTGTTCGACGGTGCCATCGACCTGCAGTTCCGCAACAACACCCCGCACGGCATCTACATCCAGGCCTTCGCCGACAGCTCCGAGGTGACCGTCCGTATCTGGGGTACCAAGACGGTGAACGTGGAATCGATCACCGGCGACAAGACCAAGCCGACGGAACCGGAAACCATCACCCTGCCCGAGGGCGACGACTGTATCGCCTCCACGGGCGCTCCCGGGTTCACCATCTCCGACACCCGGGTGATCACCGATATCAACACCGGCGCGGAGATCTCCCGCCACACCCGGACCGTCAAATACGACCCGGTGCCGGAGGTCAAGTGCGAGTCGCCGGATAAGGACAAGCCGGAGGAATCCACCGACGAGCCCAGCGGCGGCGGCCGGCCCAGCGGTAGCGCTCCGAGCAGCCGGCCCAGCAGCCGCCCCGGTTCGCGCTGAGAAACACCGCAGTGCCCGCCCCGGTAGCCGGGGCGGGCACTGTTGTCTCCAAGGGGGTTACAGCGGTGTGCGCATCAGGAGCACGTTGTACTGGCGATGCACGGTGAGCAGGAAGTACAGGTCGCTGCCGGTCTGATAGGGGAAGATCATCGGTGCGTAGGCCGTCGGCAGGGCGGCTGCTTCCAGCAGCACCCGGGGCGTACTCCACGGACCCTCCGGCGCGTCCGCGGTGCGCAGCACCACCGAGTTGTACGGGTCGGTCGTCAGCATCACGAACTTGCGCAGATGCTCGTTCCACTGCACCGACAGCTCGGCCACACCCTCGAAGACCGGCGCGGCAGCTCTGGCGTCGTTCGACTTCCAGCCGTGCCCGTCCCAGTACTCGTAGGCATCGATATTCGCGATATCGGCTTCCCGTACCCGCGACACGTACCCGGGATGGTTGCGGCCGGCCGGCGTGCCGTAGCGGTAGACGAATCCGTCGCTCTTCACGAACGCGTTCTGCTGGAATCGCTCGTGGCCGTCCACATTCGCCCGGCGCGTGGTCGGTAGCTGGGCCCAGGTCCGTCCGCCGTCACCGGACGCGGCGAGCGTGGCGAAGTTGGTGGTCCACAAACCGTGGTCGCCCCACTCCTTCACCGACATCATGCTCAGGTACTGCACGCCGCCCACCGAGATCCCGGCGGTCGGGATCAAACTGATCTCGATACCCGGAATCTTCGGGCTCGGCAGTGGATTCGGGACCGCGCCGTCGAAGACGATGCCATGGGCCGGATCCTTGGTGTGGCTGAAGAACAGGGCATTGCTGGTCCACGCCCACACACTGCCGGCCAGTAGGTTCGGCACCCCCAGACCCGCGGAATCGCCGAACGCGGTCAGCAGCGTTCCCGCACCGTCGTCCCACATCACCCCCAGATCGGTGCCCAGCACATTCACCCGCTGAGTTCTGTTGGGGCTGTCCATACCCGTCACCTGATAGATGGCCTGGGTGTCACCGGGCAGCGTCGGCAGACCGCGGGGTTCGCCGTTGATACCGGGAATGGGGTTCACATTGTTCGGATCCGCTACCGCCGGACCGGCCAGCACCAGGGCCGCGACGGCACCGGCGACCCCGGTACGCATTAGGAGGGACAGCGGGCGGGGGGTCATTCTCGATGTCCTCCTGCTGGGTGGCGCGGCGACTCAGGGGCCATCTTGCCATGTGCTGTGTTCATCGGCCCCGCCTCCGGCGGGGCGGGGTCGAGGCCCCCTTGGTCCCGCCGTTCAGCGCCCGAGACTCGCGGCTTCGCCGCATGCACTTCGGGCGCTGAACGGCGGGACGGGTCTCGACCCTTCACGGCCTCGCTGAACTCGGCACCGAGAGGGTGCTGCTGTTCGTGAAGGTGATGAGCCGCCAGGTCACCCGGGCGGTCGAGTC
>NZ_BDBX01000024.1 GCF_001613205.1 Nocardia sienata NBRC 100364
GACGCCAGAGGCGGCGCCAAAAACTCAGAACGCGGCTTCGTCGAGCTCCATGATGTCGTTGTCGAGGTTCGACAGGATGGTGCGGGTGGCGGTCAGTTCCGGCAGGATGTTGCGGGCGAAGAACTGTGCCACGGCGACCTTGCCCTGGTAGAAGCTCTTGTCCGCGCCTTCGGCGCCCGCGTCGAGGGCCGCGCCCGCGACCTCGGCGTGGCGTAGCAGCTGCCACCCGATGAGCAGGTCGCCGACCGAGAGCAGGAAGCGGACCGAGCCGAGGCCCACCTTGTACAGCTCTTCGGGCTGTTCCTGGGCGCCCATCAGGTGGCCGGTGAGAGTGGCGGCCATGGCCTGCACATCCTCGAGCGCGGTTGCGAGCAGTTTCCGCTCACCCTTGAGGCGGCCGTTGCCCGCCTCGGCGTCGATGAACTTCTGGATCTGGCCGGCCACGTGGGCCAGAGCCACACCGCGATCGCGGGCGATCTTGCGGAAGAAGAAGTCCTGGGCCTGGATGGCGGTGGTGCCCTCGTACAGCGAGTCGATCTTGGCGTCGCGGATGTACTGCTCGATCGGGTAGTCCTGCAGGAATCCGGAACCGCCCAGGGTCTGCAGGGATTCGGTGAGGTACTGGTAGGCGCGCTCGGAGCCGACGCCCTTGACGATCGGCAGCAGCAGATCGTTGACACGGGCGGCAGTGTCGGCGTCCGCGCCGGAGACGGCGGCCGCGACATCGGCGTCCTGGTGGGCGGCGGTGTAGAGGTACACCGCGCGCAGGCCTTCCGCGTAGGCCTTCTGGGTGGCCAGGCTGCGGCGCACATCCGGGTGGTGGGTGATGCTGACGCGCGGCGCGGTCTTGTCGGTCATCTGGGTGAGGTCGGCGCCCTGGACGCGCTGCTTGGCGTAGTCCAGTGCGTTCAGGTAACCGGTGGACAGAGTGGCGATCGCCTTGGTGCCGACCATCATTCGCGCGTGTTCGATGACCTCGAACATCTGCGCGATGCCCTGGTGGACCTCGCCGACGAGCCAGCCCTTGGCCGGCACACCGTGGCCGCCGAAGGTGACCTCACAGGTGGCCGATACCTTCAGGCCCATCTTGTGCTCGACATTGGTGACGAAGACACCGTTGCGCTCGCCCAGTTCGCCGGTCTCGTGGTCGAAGTGGAACTTCGGTACGAAGAACAGCGACAGTCCCTTGGTGCCCGGGCCGGCGCCTTCGGGGCGGGCCAGCACCAGGTGCATGATGTTCGGGAACAGGTCGTCGGAGTCGGCCGAGGTGATGAAGCGCTTCACGCCCTCGATATGCCAGGAGCCGTCCTCCTGCTGTACCGCCTTGGTGCGGCCGGCGCCGACATCGGAGCCGGCGTCGGGCTCGGTGAGCACCATGGTGGCGCCCCAGCCCTGCTCGACGGCGATCTTGGCCCACTTCTTCTGCTCTTCGGTGGCGTTGTTGTAGAAGATGTTGGCGAAGCCGGGGCCGGCGGCGTACATGAAGGCCGCGGGCTGGGCGCCCAGCACCAGTTCGGCGATGGCCCAGTAGGCGGCGCGGGGGAAGTCGATACCGCCGAGCTCGGGATCGACGGCGTAGGAGTCCCAGCCGCCTTCCTGCAGGGTGCGGTAGCTCTTCTTGAACGATTCGGGGATGGAGACGGTATGAGTTTCGGGGTCGAAGACCGGGGGGTTGCGGTCGGCGTCGGCGAAGGATTCGCCGAGTGGTCCCTCGGCCAGTCGGCGCACCTCGTTCAGCATCTCCTTGACGGTGTCGGCGTCGAGATCGCCGTAGGCGCCGGAGTCCAGGATGCTGCCCAGGCCGAGTACCTCGAAGAGGTTGAACGCCAGGTCGCGGACGTTGCTCTTGTAATGACCCATTGTGATACTCACTCTCCGTTGAGTCGGGTGCGGTCGGTGTTCATACCGTTCCCGCCCGTCGGTTGCCGTCGGGTAGCTGTCGCATAACGGCAGGCTACTCACGGGTAACTTATTCATTATATTACCGGCGAGTAAGGCGGTCGGCAACGGACTCGTGCCGCAATGTGACGCGCGGAACAGGCGCGACGTCCTCACCAGCGGTTTCGGTCCGATCTCGGGCGGTGGCCCGCCGGGTTCGCCAACATAACGGCCTGGTCGGCTTTACTTCCACCCGCGTGCGGTGCGCCGATCGCGGCGGGCTCCGCCCGTTAGGGTGGGGCGTGCGGATCGAAACGGACTCAGGGCCCGCCGAGGCCGAGATCGATTACCCGGATGTCCCCGCGTTTCTGCTGGTCTTCACCCACGGCGCCGGCGGCGGTGTGGACTCCGCGGATATCTCGGCAGTGCGTGATAGCGCGCTGGCCGCCGGTGGGGTGGTGGCCCGGGTGCTGCAGCCGTACCGGGTGGCCGGGCGCCGCGCGCCCGGCAAGCCCGAGCCCCAGGATCGGGCGTGGGTGGAACTCGTCGGCGCGCTGCGTGCGCAACTCGGGCCACAGTTGCCACTGGTACAGGGTGGGCGCAGCAACGGAGCCCGGGTGGCGTGCCGGACCGCGGTCGAAGTCGGCGCGCGCGGGGTGGTCGCCGTATCGTTTCCGCTGCACCCGCCCGGAAAGCCGGAGAAATCCCGCCGCGACGAACTACTGGCCGCCGGCGCCGCCGAGGTGGTGGTGATCAACGGCGGCAGCGACCCGTTCGGTATCCCGGATGCCGCCGATGCCGCCGAGGTGCGGGTGATACCGGGCCAGCCGCATTCCTTCCGGAAGGGTTTCGACACCATCGCCGAAACCCTTGTGCCGTGGTTCCGGCATTGGAGTTCTTGACGCCATAGTCCGCCGTAGACGCCGGGTAACCGGCTCGACCCCCGGCTACTGCTCGGGCAGGGGTTTGCGCGCCACGACCAAGGCGTCGATCGCGTCCCCGCCCTCGGTCGGGCGCAGAACCTCCCGGGCCGTGTCGATATCGAGCCCGGAATCGGCGCCCAGATCGGCCACGATGTCCTCCGGCGTGAACAGGATCGCCGGATCCTGCGGACCCCCGTATCCCCGGGCCGGGTTCTCGCTGTGGTGACCGAGCACCAGCAGCATTGCTCCGGGGGCGAGCGCGGCGGCGGCCCGCCGGAGCAGTCGCCGGCGTTCGGGAGCCGGGAGGTGCAGGAAGACCAGCAGGATCAACTCCCATGGGCCGCCGAGGTCGAGGCCGGGATCGGTGAGGTCGGCGCACTGCCAGGTGATCCGTTCCCGGATCGACCGGGCGAGCCGGGTCGCCACGGTTCGGCCCTTGTCGATGCCGACCTGTGAGAAGTCGATGCCGTGCACCCGCCAGCCGTGCGTGGCCAGCCACAGTGCGTTCCGACCCTCGCCGCAGGCCAGATCGAGCGCACGGGGAAGTTCCGGTATCTCCCCATCGGGACCGGGCAGACGTGGTACGCGCCGGTCCAGACCGTGGACGAACTCCACCACGGTGTTGTTCGGGGGCACGCCCCACACCAGTTCGCTCTGTACATAGCGCGCATCCCATTCGGCCGCCTTCATACGGCCAAGTGTATGGAGGCGGCCGGGGATCGCGGATCGGTCAGGCCGCACCGGTCTCGGGCAGCCATCGCACCGGGCTGGTTTCGCGGATATGGATCAGCGCGTCGAAGGCCTCGCGCAGTGATTCCACCCGGAATCGGGCTTCCTCGTCGCGAGCCGGGTCGTACACGCCGCTGATCACCCGCAACAGGGCGGGTGCGGCGGCCCAGGACCGGACCGCCGCGGGCGCGTCGCCGCCGAGATCGACGAACCAGGCGGGCAGATCCACGGTGCCGAGGGTGGTATCGAGCAGACCGGGCAGCGGATCCGGCGCCTGGACCAGGCCGAGGTCGCCGTGATGGAAACCGATCGCCACCGATCGGTAGGCGGTACCGAAATAGGCGCGCAGCCCGGCGCCCTCGGTGTACATCGGCTGCGCGGCCGTGGCATTCGGAGTGGTCGCCGCGATATGCGCTGTCCCGTCCCAGTACACGATCCGCGCGCCGGTGCGTACGTGATGATCGATCAACCTCCGGGCGGGGTCCGGGTCGCCACCGCCGAAGCCGCCCCGGCCGGCCACACTGCGCTCGTGGAAATCCATGATCGAGCGCAGGAGTTCGGTGACGGTGCCGAATTCGGCCGCCGCGTCGGTATCGGCCGGGCGGGGCAGCGATTGCACCAGGTCGAACGCGGCCCGGGCGTCTTCGGCGAACGGGCGCCCGGGGTGGATGCCCTGATGGCGTTGCACGTGCTCGTCGATTCGGTGCGCGGTGCGAATCGGCGCCAGATGCGATTCCAGTTCCGCCAGCCGGCCGGGCGCCCAGCGGCGCACCCAGGCGAGCACTTCGTCGTAGTCGGCCGGTTCGGCAGCCGGTGGCTGCACGCCGAGGATGCCGACCGGATCGCCGGGGTGTTCGGCGTTGTAGGCGCGGATCCATTCGAGGGTCGCGACGGATTCGCTCGTGCGCAGCGGTCGCCACGCGCCGGCGAGCGCCCGGTGGGGATCGCCCGCACCGGTGCGGACGTAGGCATCGAGCCGCGCGCCGGACCGGGCATTGTCCTGGATGGCCAGCGTCCGGAAACCGTGTTCGCTGACAAGCACGCGGAAGATCCGATCCCGCACACCGTAGGTCTGCCGGGAGAACCGGGTGGATTCGCCGATTCCGACCACTGTGGCCGCGGCCAGGCGGTCGGTCAATCCGCGCAGGTCCGATCCGGTGTCGGCGGCGTCGGTGCCGAGTATGGGCTGCGCTGCGCCGCGCAGCCACTCGTGCACCGCTTCGGTGGCGCCGGTCGGGTTCGAGGTGGTGGTCACGAGAGCTCCTGAGGTGTCGATGGAGTGTCGCGAACCAGCCTTGTACCTCAACTATTGTTCAGGTCAAATTGGTGAGTCGCACCGGGACTCTCACAGTTGGGTGCGCATCAGGACCACGTTGTACTGATTGTGCAAAGTGGTGAGGAAGTAGAGATCATCTCCGGTTTGGTAGGGAAAAATCGATGGCGCGTATGCCGTGGGCAATTCACGGGTATCGATCAATACCCGCGGTTCGCTCCACGGCCCGGCCGGTGACGGCGCGGAACGCATCACCACCGAGTTGAAGGGGTCGGTGGTAAGTGAGACGAATCGGCCGAGGTAGTCGTTCCACATCACCGACAGTTCCCCCACGCCGTGCATGATGGGCCGGGCGGCATTCACATCGCGTTTCCAGGCACCGCCGTCCCAGTATTCGTAGGCGGCCAGATTCTGTATATCCGGCTCCCGGACCCGGGATATATAGGCGGCGTTGTCGCGACCCGATGCCGTGCCGTAGACATAAACGAAGCCGCCGTCCTTCAGGAAGGCGTTCATCTGGAAATTCCGGTTCGCGCCCTCGTTGGGCCGTCGGGTGAAGGCGAGATCCGCCCAGGTTTCACCGTTGTCCGCCGAGGCCGCCAGTCCGGAGTAGTTGGTTGTCCATTCTCCGGGGGTGTCCCAGGTTTTCACCGACATCAGGCTCATGTACTGCACGCCCCCCACCGAGATTCCGGCGGTAGGAATGCGGCTGATCTCCAGCAGCGGGATCTTCGGGCTGGGGATGAGGTCTCTGGCCTGGCCGAACACATCTCGGACGACACTGTCGAAGAAGATTCCCTGACGTGGGTCCTGAGTATGACTGCGCACGAGCACATTGCTGCGCCAGGACCACATACTGCCCGCCAGCAGGTTGGGGAAACCGACCCCGGCGGTATCGCCGAAAGCGGTCAGCATTTCTCCCTGCCCGTTGTCCCACATGATGCCCAGGTCGGTCCCGATCATGTTGTAGTTGTGGGTATTGTTCGGGCTCGCCATACCGGTTACCTGGAAAACGGCCCGAGTGGCTCCGTGTAACTGGGGGAGACCGTTGGTGCCGTTGAGAACGGGAATCGGATTGATGGCGTTGGGATTCGCCGCGGCCGGTGCGGTGACTGCGATCAGGGCAGCCGATGCGCCCGCCAGCACAGAAATAAGTATCGAGCGGGTTCTCTTCAACTCCGTCGGACCTCCGGGTCATGTCAAAGACACCGCGGGGGTATTCGCGGCGCCTCGATGGATACACGGAACATTTCGACTGGCAGACAGAACGCGGCCATGTTATCAGCGCATCGAGCCTGATCAGACGCATTGTCGGCGGTTCTGTGCGGGTGTCATTCGCGGCCGCGACAGCGACGTTGCCCTGCTTCGGCGGTACGGTCGCGGGGCCTCGGCCCCCGGGCGACATAGATCACTCCATGGTCTAATCGGAAGTTAACCGCGTATTTCAGCGGGAGACTTCAGCGAGGAAGCGGAGGACGCATGCTGCCAGCCGGAATGGACCCGCGCACACCGGTGCTCGTCGGCGTCGGACAGGTTGTGCACCGATCCGGTGAACCGGGCCTGCCGGGACCTGTGGAGCTGGCGACCGAATCGCTGCGCCGGGCCGGCGCGGACAGCGGGACCGGGGACGCGCTGCTGCGCTCCGCGGATGCGATCGCCTCGGTGGCCCCGGTGAGCCGCCAGTACGCCGACCTGGGTGCCCTCGTCGCCGCCGACCTGGGGATCTCGCCGAAGCGGACACTGCAATCGGCACCTTATGGCGGGGATGCCCCGCAGCGGCTGCTCAACCTACTGGCCCGCGAAATCGCCGAGGGCCGATCGGATATCGCGTTGCTCTGCGGGGCGGAATCGGTCGCCTCGTGGAACGCGGCCAAGCGGTCCGGGACCGACCCGGCCTGGCCGGAGCAGGACCAGAGCGCCCGGCCCGACCAGATCGTCGGCTCCGACGCCGCCCCCAACACCGAGATGGAGCACGCGGCGGGACTGTGGGGCCCGATCTATGTGTACGCGCTGATGGAATCCGCCATGCGCAATCGGCTCGGCCTCGACGAACAGGCCCATCAGGCCCGGATCGGCGGGCTGTGGTCACGCTTCTCCGCCGTGGCGGCGCGCAACCCGTACGCGTGGTTGCCCCGGGAGCGCAGTGTGAGCGAGTTGATCACCCCCGGATCCGACAACCGGATGGTCTCCACCCCGTATCCGAAGCTGCTGATGGCCAATCTGACGGTCGACCAGGGCGCGGCGCTGATCCTGTGCAGCGCCGCGGCGGCGGACGCGGCCGGGGTGCCGCGGGAGCTGTGGGTCTTCCCGCACGGTGGCGCCACCGCCACCGATACCTGGTTCGTCTCCGAACGCACGGATATGGCCGCGTCCCCGGCCATCGCCGCGGCCGGGCGGGCGGCGCTGGGCGGGGCGGGTATCGGCATCGACGATATCGCCCATATCGATCTGTACTCGTGCTTCCCGGTGGCCGTACAGGTGGGCGCGGCGGCACTGGGGCTGTGCATCGACGATCCGGCGCGGCCCCTGACGGTGACCGGCGGCCTGACCTTCGGCGGCGGCCCGGGTAACAACTACAGCACCCACGGCATCGCCACCATGGCCGAGATCCTGCGGCGCAACCCGGGCGACTACGGCCTGACCACCGCGCTCGGCTGGTACATCACCAAACACGGGGTAGGGGTCTACTCGGCGAAACCCCCCGCCGAGCTGTTCCGGCCGGTGGAGGCCGAGGTGCCGGTCGCGCGGCGGGACACCGCCCCCGGCTACACCGGTCCGGCGGTCGTCGAGGCCTACACGGTTCCGTATCGCAAGGGCAGCGCGGGTGACGAACCCGAAGCCGTTGTGGTGAGTGCGCTCAACCCCGCCGGTGCCCGCATACTTGTCCGGGCGACGGACAGTGAGACGATCGCGGCGGTCACCGCGGGCGACCGATTGGGCGCCGCCATCGAGATCACCGCCGCCGACCGTTTCATGCTGCGTAGCGAGAGGACCGCCTGATGACCGAGACCGTGCTCCTGGACCGGTGCGATGCGATAACCGTGCTCACGGTGAACCGGCCCGCGGCGCGCAATGCCATCGATCTGGCCACCGCGAAGGCGATCGAGGCGGCGATCGACGAGTTCGAGGCCGACGATTCGGCCCGGGTCCTCGTGCTCACCGGCGCTGAGGGGACCTTCAGCGCCGGAATGGATCTGATCGCCATGACGCGCGGTGAGGTGCCGGTGACCGAGCGGCGCGGCCCGCTCGGCATCACCTCGAATCCGCCGGCCAAACCGATGATCGCCGCGGTCGAGGGGTTCGCTCTTGCCGGCGGTTTCGAACTGGCGCTCTCCGGCGACCTGATCGTGGCCGCCCGGGACGCGAAATTCGGCCTCCCCGAGGTGAAACGCGGTCTGGTCGCGGCGGCCGGCGGCGTGATGCGGCTGACCCAGCGGTTGCCGCGCAGTATCGCCGCCGAACTGGCGCTCACCGGCGGGCGGATCAGCGCCGAACGTCTCTACCAGCTGGGCCTGGTCAATCGGGTGACCGAACCGGGTGAGGCGCTCGAGGTCGCGCTGGAACTGGCCGGTGAGATCGCGGCCGCCGCCCCGCTGGCGGTGGCCGCCAGTAAACGGATCATCGACGAGACCCCCGACTGGACAGCGGCGGAGGGTTTCGCCAAACAGGGTGAAATCGCGCTGCCCGCGCTGGTTTCCAAGGATGCGGCCGAAGGCGCGCTGGCTTTCGCGGAGAAACGCGATCCGGTGTGGCAGGGCCGCTGAGGTCGGTGGCCGGAGTAGGCCGGGTCGCAGTCGGCGCCCGGCAACTCGCGTCTGCGGACCCGGGTTCTCTCAGGTGCCTGCCGGAGCGGTGATCCGGCTCCGCGAGGCCGGAAGTTCCACGAGAGCCGCTTACGCCGGCCCGGTGGGCGTGGTGTCCGGGGAGGTCGGCCGGGTGATCGGTGGTCGACCGCCGGCACCTGTCGGCCGAGCACCCCACAGCGATCCGGGCACGTCCTCGGACCCTGGTCAGGGGGCGTCGTCACGCAGGGTGGGCAGCCAGTCCAGGAGTACGCGGGCGCAGCCCTCGGGGTCGTCGTAGAAGGGTGTGTGGCCGCTACCCGCGAGTGTGACGTGCCGCGCTTGGGGGAGCACCTCCCGGGCCCGCCTGCTCTGGGTGGCGTAGGTGAGCAGGATGTCGCGGTTACCCCAGGCAATCGTCACCGGTACCTCGGCGAGTGCGGCGGGGTCGTGCAGCCGGGCGTCGGTGAACGAGTCCAGGGCCGGGGAGAAACCCAGAGAGTCGATGGCGCCGCGGGCGGTGTCCAACGCGACCTGGGCGTCGACGGCCCACGGTTTGCCGAAGACCAGGCCCAGGAAGGCGGTCCGGCCGGCCGGGGTGGCGAGCACCCTGGGCATGGCCGGACCGAGAATTCGGCCGAGTTTCTTCGACCGGCCCAGCGCCTGCTGGCACCACACCCGGCCGGCGGTGTCCCAGAAGAAGATCGGGGAGAAGGCGGTGACCGAGCGGGCCAGGCCGCGGGCGCCCAGGTTCAGCGAGATACCGCCGCCCATCGAATTGCCCGCCAGATGGGGTCGTTCGATGCCCTGGTCGGCCAGGAAATCGGCGAGCGCGTCGGTGAGCGTGTCCACGGTGGTGCGCGGTAGCGGAGCGGAGCCGCCGAAACCGGGAAGATCCACCGCGATCACCTCGTAGTGGGCGGCCAGTGCGCCGATGACCGGCTCCCAGACCTGCCACCTGCTGCCGACGCCGTGAACCAGCACCAGCGGTTCACCGCGGCCTTCGCGATGGTGCTCGAGGATCGTCATGTTCGCCGCTCTCCGATCGGGACGCGATTCCGGGGTTCCCACACTAACAGCAGGCAGCAGCCCTCAGTTTGCTTCGCGTGCGGCATCGGAGCCGGGCGGGCGTGCTCGGCGTCGGCCGTGCGGGGCGCGCCGGCTGTGAGCCACGTCGGAATTTCCGGCCCCGGGTTGCACGCCGTATGTGACTACGACTACACACATGCGTGGACGTCGGCGGGTGGCCGCGGGTGCTGTTCCCCGGTCGACGCGGCGTTCGTGCGATACATCTGAGAGAGGAACCCGGTGCGGAAGACACTGATTACCGCGACCTTCGTCATTCTGCCGCTGTTCGCGGCGGCCTGCGGTAGCGATACCGACTCCGCGCCGGCGCTGACCGAAGCGGACCTGTCCAAATCCCTGCAGGAAAAGGGACTCCAGGACCCCGCCTTCGCGGACTGCGCCGCGAAACTGTACATCGGCGAAGGTATTTCGCAAGACGGCCTGCGGACCATGGTCAGTGACGAATTCGATACCCGGATGGCGGATCCGGAAACCCTGGGTATGAGCCAGGAGGACGCCGACAAAGCCCGGGCGGCGACCAACAAGATCGTCACCGAATGTCTCGGTAAGTCGCAGTAGTCCTCATGCGGAAATGATTCTCGCTGAGCGCAATACTGCTTTCGGGAATCACCTCCTAGCAGCATGCCTGCATGACACCACAGAAGCCGCCCTTCGCCGCGGCCCGTACGGCCGCGGTGATAGGCGCCGACCCGGCGGGCGTCACCGCCGCGCTGGGGTTGCTCGACGCGGGGTTCGACGTCGCCCTCTACAGCGATCGTGACCAGAACGCGTTGCGCGATCGCACCCGGCCGGGTGTCCGGGCCGTCGCGGTGGCTCCGCGGCCGACGGGGCCGGCCGGGAGCGGCCGCCGCCCGGGTCGTACGCCGCGGCCGCCCGGCCGTATCGCCTTCGACGGGTATGTCGGTGTCACGGTCGACAGTTCGTTCGAGACCTCGGGACCGATCGCCGCTTTCGTGGAGCGCGGCGGTGCCTTCCTGGTGGAATCGGTGACGCCGGAATCGCTGGGCGCGATCGCCGCGTCCACCGATCTCACCCTGGTCGCCGCCGGTCGCGGCCGCCTGGCCGGATACTTTCCGGCCGTCGCGGGCCGGCCCGTGCACCGGGGCTCGCCCCGGTCCCTGCGGGGGCTCTACGTGCTCACCCGGACCACCGGTTCCGATCGCGTCGAGCCGAACCCTCCCGCCGCGGGGCCGAGAATGGTGCACTGAGAAGCACAGCACCAGTCGAGTCCGGCCCGCGCCGGAGACAGGAGGCGCCGGCGTGTCCGTGGCAGTTGTGGTCGGCAACCCGAAACCGGCATCTCGAACTCTCTCCGCGGCCGTCGCCCTCGCCACGGCGCTGCGGCCGGATGCCGAGCCGGTGGTCATCGATCTGGTCGAATTCGGGCCTGGTCTGCTGGGCTGGGGCGACCCCGCGGTCGCCGAGGCCGCCCGCACCGTCGCGGCCGCCGAGCTGGTCGTCTTCGCCAGCCCCACGTTCAAGGCCACCTACACCGGTCTGCTGAAACTTTTCCTGGAGCAGTTCGACGGCGGTACCGGCCTGGCCGGAGTACTGGCCGTGCCCCTGATGCTGGGTGCCGGTCCCGCGCACGCGCTCGCCCCCGATCTGCTGCTCAAACCGGTCCTGGTGGAACTGGGCGCGACCACCGCCCTGCCCGGGCTGTATCTGTCCGACCGGACCTTCGCCGAGGACGGCGTACTGGACGCCTACGCGCAGCGGTGGCGTCCGGTGGCGCAGGCGCTGGCGGCCACGGCAACCCATTCGAAGTGAAGGGCTGATCATGAACGATGTCTTCGAAACCCCCGCCGACGGAACCGGCCTGCGTCGCGCCTTCGCCAACTTCCCGAGCGGGGTCGTCGCGGTCTGCGCAGAGGTCGACGGGAAACCGGTCGGCCTGGCGGTCAGCACTTTCGTCCCGGTCTCCCTGGATCCCCCGCTGGTGTCGTTCTGTATCCAGAACAGCTCTTCGACCTGGCCCAAGCTGGTCGACGCGGGCTATCTCGGCCTGAGTCTGCTCGGCACCGACCAGCAGGAGGCCGCACGCTCGCTCAGCTCCCGCACCGGAGACCGTTTCCGTGATCTGGAGCTGCACGAGGGCACCGGCGAAGCGGTGTTCATCCAGGGTGCCTCGGTATGGATCGAGGGGTCGCCCGAAGCGCATGTACCGGCCGGTGATCACACCGTGGTGATCCTGCGGATCAATCGGCTGGCCATCCACCCCGACCGCGAACCCCTCGTCTTCCACGGCTCGCGGTTCCGCCTACTGCACGCCAGCTGACCGGCGGGGCGGCACGGTATCGCCCCGGATGCCGCCGGCCGGGTTCGCTGGGCGAGGGGGTCGCCCACCCGCCGATGCCGTCGAGCCACGCCGGTGCGCTGCGGAGCGTCCCCGCACGGTTGTGAGCCGCCGGCCGGCCGGCATGCCGGGCATCCAGGAGAAGTCGGCGAAACCGGCGGCAATTCGCTGGAGGAGTGCGCCCGGCTTTGCGAGAGTAGCGGCATGTCACAGTTCACCAGCGAGCCGCCGGCGTCCTTCGATTCCTTCGACGGAACGCGTATCTATTACCGGCGGGTGGGGTCCGGCTCACCGGTGATCATGATCCACGGGTCCGGCGGGGGCCTGCATTCGTGGCAGCCGGTGGCCGAATACCTGGCGGACCGGTTCGAGTTGTGGCTGCCGGCCCGGCGCGGCTACGCACCGAGCGGCCCCGGCCACGCTCCCAAGCACTACGCCGACGAAGTGAGCGATCTCGGCGTGATCATCGATATGATCGGCCGGCCCGCGCATCTGGTGGGTATGTCCTACGGCGCCACAGTCGCCCTGCACGCCGCGGCGGCCGGACTCCCGATCCGTTCGCTGGCACTGTGGGAGCCGCCGCTGTACGCGGCCGGCGCGGAACTGGCGCCGGTGCTGACCAGGTTCGAAGAACTCATCGCCGAGGGCGAACGCGGACGGGCGGTCCGCCTGCTGGCGGAGAAGGTATCCCGTGTTCCGGCGGCGCTGCTGGAGACCGCGGAGGATATCGAACCGGACGCGAACGAACCCGACGACTCCTACGGCTGGAGCCGTGATCTCGAGTCGATGATCGCCGATACGACCTATCTCGACCGCTGGTCGAGTGTGACCACCCCGACGCTGCTCATGCGCGGCTCCGATACCTGGCAGCCGATACCCGAGACGGTCGAGCGGCTGGCGACCGGAATGCCGCACGCGCGGCTCGAGACGTTTCCCGGGCAGTCGCATTTCGCGCCGTCGACGAGTCCGGAAACCGTGGCGAGGACTCTCGCGGAGTTCATCTACTAGGCCTCGAGAACCGGCACCGGCTCCCGGCCCAGCACGTCCACGCTCGTCCCGATACCCGGCCCTCCCACATTCCGGGCGTGAAATCCACGCCGGCGGGCGGTGATCTCGCCATTCGTCCGTGGGGTCCGCGCAGTGTTCGGCGCATCCGCGTGTCGACGCTCCGGCGTGATGGGACACCGCTTCCAGAACGGGTGCGCTGTTCAGAACCGGAACCGCACGATGCGGGTGGACCGTTTCATGCCCGGCAGCAGATTCAAGAGGCGGAATACGCGGCGTGCGTTCGCGGGCGCCTTGGCCATCAGCAGTGGTGAGTCGTTCATCGGCGCCTCGTCGATGTACTCGAGTCGCGGGTGCCAGTCGGCCAGTGCGGCCGGATCGTCGAAGCCGCAGTGGAACCGGGTGTCGTACTTGCGCAGCGTGGGGTCCCATCGCGAGGTGCGCCACGCCCAAACCGCCACCGTGTCGATCTGGATCTGCCCGGTGGGGAATGCGTCGACAACGCTGGTCAGGAGGCGCCGGGCGTCGGTCTCGGTCAGGTAGGGCACCAGTCCCTCGGCGATCACCAGCACCGGGCGGCCGCGGGGGATGCGGTCCAGCCAGGTCGGATCGGTGACGTTGGATTCGATCAAGGCGTAGTGATCGCGCGGCGGCAAGAACTGTCTGCGCACGTCGATCATGGCGGGGTAGTCCAGGTCGTACCAGTCGACGGTGGCGGGCGGATCGATCCGGTAGACCCGGGCGTCGAGGCCGCAGCCCAGGTGCAGCACCACCGCGTCGGGGTGATCGGCGAGGAAACTTCGAGCCCAGTCGTCGTGGGCCTTGGCGCGCACAACGGCGACGAGGCCCAGTTGGCCGGTGCCGAATCTGCGGTCGTCGTAGCCGGGGTCGAGGCGGCGCATCACCTGCTCGGCGTACTCGTCACCGAGTATCGGGTCCGGCAGCCGGTTGTCCAGCGCTTTGGCCGCGAGGACGGGACGGGCGGTCTTCTGCACTCCAACGAGTCCGCTGTCTTCCATGCTCGCATATACTACTGATATTTCACGAATTTCGTGAAGTATGTGATGTATAGCTGCGGAAGATACGACGAGGAGACCATTTCAGTGACGCGAGCGGATGAGAACGCCATAGCCGCCTTCCAGGAGCGGTTCGCGCAAACCATGATCGAATCCGGCATGCCGCGGATGGCCTCGCGTGTGTTCGCCGCACTGCTTGTCACCGACTCCGGCAAGCTATCGGCCGCCGAACTCGCGGAGCGGTTGGGTGTCGGTGCTCCGGCCATCTCGGGGGCGGTCAAATACCTGGTGCAGGTACGGCTTGTCGAACGCGGCCGCGAACCCGGTAGCCGGCGTGACTTCTGCCGGGTCCACGAGCACACCTGGAGCCACTACATCAGCCAGTCCGACCCGGTCCTGGTCCAGGTGCAGGTCGGCGCCGCCGAGGGTGCCGCTCTGCTGGATCCCGCCTCCCCCGCCGGGCGGCGACTGGACGAGACCCGCCGGTTCTTCGAGTTCCTGCGCGCAGAGATCGAACAGTCGATGGTCGAGTGGCGGCGGCTGCAGGCCGCCGAACGCGAGCCCGGCTGATGTCGGTGGCCGAGCGCCGAACTCGGAAGAAGTTGTCCAGGTATGACTTTCGCCGGTCGGGTGGCAGTCGTCGCCGGATCCGTGCAGCCGCTGCGTTCCCTGGGCGGCACGCAACAGCTCGGGGTCGGTGGCGCAGAGAGAAGTAGGACGAACGGTATTCGACCGAAGTGAGGGTGGAGCCGGTGACGGGAATCGAACCCGCGCCATCTGCTTGGGAAGCAGAGATTCTGCCATTGAACTACACCGGCCTGCGCCCACGGGCGCGATGGGCAGCTTAGCAGAGGGCGGGCCGGAGCTCTAAATCTTTCGGTTCACGCTCCGGCCATCCGTGCCGCCTGAGGTCAGCGTTCGGACCAGACTCCGAGCTGGTTGCCGCTCGGGTCGGTGAAGTGGAAGCGGCGGCCGCCCGGGAAGTCGAAGGGGCCTTCGGTGACCGTGCCGCCGGCCGCTCCGACGCTGCGGAGAGTGGTGTCGAGATCATCGGAATACAGCAGGACCAGGGGGCCGCCGCCGGTCGGGACCTCGTCGGTGGGGGCCAGCCCGCCCGCTTCACCCGCGGAGCCGTCGAAGCGGCGGATACCGGCGTAGGCGGGCCCGTAGTCGTTGAACTCCCAGCCGAACGCCGAGCGATAGAAGGTTTTGGCGGCGTCGAGGTCGGTGACGGCGAGTTCGATGTAGTCGATGCCGTGATGGGTGTGGGCGCTCGTCTCGGACACGGGCTTACCTCCTGATTCGCTGCGGGCTCGCGTGGGCTGCGGATGGCTTCGCCCAACGGCAGGAGTATGCCCGGGGACTGTGACAGGAAACCGCACCGCGCGGACCGGGGGCTCCCCCCTGCGGGACGGTCGCTACGCTCGTGGCGTGCTGCTTTCCGATCGTGACATCCGGGCGGAGTTCGCCGCCGGACGGCTCGGGCTCGAACCGTTCGAGGACAACCTGGTACAGCCGTCCAGTATCGATGTGCGGCTGGACCGGATGTTCCGGGTCTTCAACAACACTCGCTACACCCATATCGACCCGGCCCAGCGCCAGGACGAGCTGACGAGCCTGGTGGAGCCCGCCGAGGGCGAGCCGTTCGTACTGCATCCGGGTGAGTTCGTGCTCGGGTCCACCCTGGAGGTGTGCACCCTGCCCGACGACCTGGCCGGGCGGCTGGAGGGTAAGTCGAGTCTGGGGCGGTTGGGGCTGCTCACGCATTCCACCGCCGGGTTCATCGACCCCGGGTTCAGCGGGCACATCACACTGGAACTGTCGAATGTGGCGAATCTGCCGATCACATTGTGGCCGGGTATGAAGATCGGGCAGCTGTGCCTGTTCCGGTTGACCAGTCCGGCCGAGAATCCGTACGGCAGCGCGGGTGCCGGATCGAAATACCAGGGGCAGCGCGGACCGACGCCGTCGCGGGCGTACCTGAATTTCCCGGCGCCCAGCCGGTGACCGCGTCCCGGAGCTGAGCGGACGTCGCTACAGGTCGTCCGTGGCACGCGGGCCGAGCACGAGGTCGTTGGCCCGGGCCAGCACCGCCGCGCGGTCGGCGCCGTCGAGCGGGTCGGCGGCCAGGAAATGCATACCGATGCGCGCGCAGAAGGCGAGCAGGCTGCGCGCCTCGACTTCCACGGGATCGTCGAAGTAGGTGCCGATCATCTCGCGTAGCAACGCCATGCGCTGGTTGTCCACCCGGCGCAGGCGGGCCGCGACTTCATCGTCGCGGCGGGCCCAGTCGCGCACGGCGAGGTCGATGGGCAGCAGTTCGGGGGATAGGGTCAGTGCCCCGGCCCGCTGGATCTTGGTCCGGGCGTCGCCGCCTTCACGCGTGACGCTTTCCAGTACGTCGTCGATGCTGTGCCGTTCCCAGGTGTCCAGCATCGCCTCGAGCAGTGCGTTGCGGTCGGCGAAGTACCCGTAGAAACCGCCCTTGGTCACGCCGAGCGCTTTTGCGAGCGCTTCGACGCGGACGGCGTCGGGGCCGCCGCGGGCCAGGGCGCGTAGCCCTTCGTCGATCCAGCCGGCACTCGTCGTCCGTACCGCGCCCATGTGTCTCCCTTCACGATCTCAGGATCTATACGCCACCGTATATTCCCGCTAGCGTCTTATATACGGCAGCGTATAACAGGAAGTGGGTGCCGAAGATGAGCGAGAATTTCGAGCTTTCCCCGGCCGTCGGGCCGGCCGCCCGTCAACAACACGAGATCGACGAATCGATCCGGGCGCACAGCGGGATGGTGGTATACGACTACGCCGACCAGTTCACGATCGACACGTCGCACGCAGCATCGGCGACACCGGAAGAGTGGGCGCGCACTGTCCTCGGCGAAGTGGCCGGCGCGCGGGGGCAGTTCGTCTGGCGGGTCGTGCTGGGCCTGCGGCTGCGGCGCCGATCGGCTGCCGGGCAGGTGGCCGGATGGCCGATCGTCGAACGCGGTGCCACCTGGATCACCCTGGAGGCCCGGTCATGGCTGCTCAGCGGCCGTCTGGTGGTCGAGGTAGCCGACGGCACCGCTTCGGTGGGCACTTTCATCCACTACGAGCGTCCGATGGGCGGGCGGGTCTGGGGCGCCGTATCACCTGGGCATCGACGTTTTGTGCCGGTGCTGCTGACCGAGGCGTCACGGATCCTGCCGACCCGAACGTGACCGACCCTTCGGTACATCGGTTCGGCGGCCGGACGGCCCCTGGGCCGGGGAGCCGGGGTAGGCCGGCCGGACACGCCGTAGCGGCCGGGCGGGCTACGTCCGGCGGGCCCGGCCGCCGGACGTAGCCCCATCCCCGGTCATTGCGCGGCACCACCGGCCAGCAACGCGGCGTTGATCACCGTGGACAGCGGGGGGAGCAGGCCGTCGCGTTCCGGTGGTACGACCCAGTTGCATCCCTCGCGGTTCCAGCGGCCCAGTCCGGTGGGCAGCATGACGGCGCTGCCCACCCCCGGAATGTCGATATCGATACGCTGCAGCATTTCGACCACTTCCGGATCCGGCCGGCGATCCGGGTAGGCCAGGAAACTCCAGCGAATCTGGCGGGCGAGCATGGGCACTCGAATCTCCCGTGAATCCAGCAGGTCGCGTACGGCTTTCGCGCGCTCGGTCGGTAGGTGGACGATGCAGGCCCGGCTGGTGATCGGCAGCATGACGAAACCGCCGCGTTCGGTGACCGGTAACCCGAATTCGTGGCGATAGTAAGCGGCCCAGTCATCGACCGTTCTGAGCTTTTCCACGTTCACGGTGAATCCCCTTGCCTCCTGCTGCCGAGCCTCCCTGGCGTGCCGAGTCACGGCCTGTGCCGGACTCGCCGACCTGTCCTTCCAGGATCGCGTCCGCACCGGCGCGTCGGAACCGCCTACACGCTCCCGTTCCACTGCCCTTGCACTGCCATTGCCGGTAGTGGCGGATTTCCTTGTGGTTGCAGTCACATTCGGCTCGTACCCTGGAGACGGAAATCGTTCGGAAAGGGTGACAACGTGGTCGGCCAGTGGTCTGGAAGGGAGGCCCGGGCGCTTCGCGAGGCCAAGCGAATGAGTATCCGGGAGTTCGCGGCACATCTGGGTGTGCACGAACGACTGGTGTCCAAATGGGAGGCCGGGGGCGACCGGGTGCATCCGCGTCCGGTCAACCAGGCTGCCCTGGATACCTGTCTCGCCCGATCCGACGATGTCGAACGGACCCGGTTCGCGGCGTTGACCGTCCCCGAACCTGTTCCCGGTCCGCTTCTGTACGCCGGCCGCTACGCCACGCCCGGCGGATATTCCAATGACGCCGAACTCCTGGCCCTCATCGACAACGGTGCGGCCCGCGGGGAAGGGCTGGCGGCGATTTCGGAGAGGGACCTGATCATGGCGGCAGCGCACGAGGCGAGCGAACACGCGGGCCGGGCCGAGAGTACGAATATCGGTCCGAGCACGCTGGACCAACTCGACGCCGATGTCACGCGGATCGCCAACGACTACGTGCACACTCCGCCGATGCCGATGATGGTGGAGATGCTGCGGGTGCGGCGCCGGGTGTACCGGCTGCTCGAGGGCCATCAGCGGCCCTCGGATACCGGCCACCTGTATCTACTGGCGGGCTCGCTGTCGGGACTGCTCGCCAACGCGAGTACCGATCTCGGCTACCTGGACGCCGCCGGGGAACAGATCCGGGCCGCCTGGGCGTACGGGGAACTGTGTGGCCACAACGGATTACGGGCCTGGGCCCGCGGGATGCACGCGCTGATCGAATACTGGTCCGAACGGCCGCACCGGGCGTTGCAACTGGCGCAGCACGGGCAGGAGTACGCGGATTCGGCCACCGCCGCGGTGCGCTTGCACAATATCGAGGCCCGGATCTGGTCGAAGATCGGCAGTACCGCCGATACCGAGCGGTGTATACGCGCCGCCGCCGACGCGAGTGCCGGGGCCGGGACCGACAGTCTGCACGACGAGGTGGGCGGGGTGTTCGGCTTCTCCGACGCCAAGGCCAGTTATTACGCGGGCGCGACATATATCCATCTCGGTCTGGCCGAACCCGCGCTGGCGGCCACCGCGCGCACGATCGAGCTCTACCGGACCGGTCCCGCGCGGCAGCGCTCTTACGGCGCCGAATCCCTGGCGCGCGTGGATTCGGCCGCCGCCCATCTGATCAACGGCAGCATCGACGGCGCCGCGGCGGCGCTGCTGCCGGTCCTGGCGCTCGACGAGGACAAGCGGATCGCCCAGCTGGAGGAACGCCTCACGGGCCTGCGGCGGCGGATCTGCGCGCCGGCTTTCCGCGGGGTCGCCGAGGCGCGGGCCCTCGATGAGCGGATCGAGGAATTCTGCGGATCGACCGTCGCCCGCAGCCTGCCCCCGGGCAGCGGATAGCCCCGGACCGCCTGGCGGGACGAGCGGGCCGTCGGGCCGCCGTTCACCCCTCCCGTCAGCGGTAACCGTACCGCGCCGGGCGGGGCGGGCAGGATATCCGCTTGCCCCTGGTGGCACCATGGATCGGGTGAGTACTGGCCATTCGCACCCCGCGCCCCGGATTCTGGAGCAGTCCAAGAAGCTGCAGAATGTCGTCTACGAGATCCGTGGACCGGTACACGCACACGCGGCACGGCTCGAAGCCGAGGGTCACCGCATCCTGAAGCTCAATATCGGTAACCCCGCGCCGTTCGGGTTCGAGGCCCCCGATGTGATCATGCGGGATATGATCGCCGCCCTGCCGACCGCGCAGGGCTACTCCGAGTCCAAGGGCATACTGCCCGCTCGCCGGGCGATCGTGACCCGCTACGAGCTGGTCCCCGGTTTCCCCGAACTCGATGTCGACGATGTCTACCTCGGCAACGGGGTCTCCGAGTTGATCACCATCACCATGCAGGCGCTGCTGGACAACGGCGACGAAGTGCTGATCCCGGCCCCCGACTATCCGCTCTGGACGGCGATGACCAGCCTGGCCGGTGGTACTCCGGTGCACTACCTGTGCGACGAGGCCAGTGGCTGGCAGCCCGATGTCGCCGATATCGAATCGAAGATCACCGATCGCACCAAGGCGCTGCTGGTGATCAATCCCAATAACCCGACCGGTGCGGTGTACTCGGCGGAGGTGCTACAGCAACTCGTCGACCTGGCACGTAAGCACCGGCTGCTGCTGCTGGCGGACGAGATCTACGACAAGATCCTCTACGACGACGCCAAGCACATCTCCCTCGCGTCACTGGCGCCCGATCTGCTGTGCCTCACCTTCAACGGTCTGTCGAAGGCATACCGGGTGGCCGGTTACCGGTCCGGCTGGTTGGCCATCACCGGGCCCAAGGAGCACGCGGCCGGATTCCTGGAGGGGGTGGATCTGCTCGCGTCCTCGCGGCTGTGCCCGAATGTTCCTGCGCAACACGCCATTCAGGTCGCGCTCGGTGGCTATCAGAGCATCGAGGATCTGATCCTGCCGGGTGGCCGGTTGCTGGAGCAGCGGGATGTGGCCTGGGAGCGGCTGAACGCGATTCCCGGCGTGTCGTGCGTGAAACCCAAAGGCGCGCTGTACGCGTTTCCTAGGCTGGACCCCGAGGTACACGAGATCCACGATGACGAGAAGCTGGTGCAGGACCTACTGCTGCAGGAGAAGATCCTGATGGTGCAGGGCACCGGCTTCAACTGGCCGCACCATGATCATCTGCGCATTGTGACCCTGCCCTGGGCTCGCGATCTCGCCGTTGCCATAGAGCGTTTCGGCAATTTCCTCACGAGCTATCGCCAGTAGCGGGCCGGGTAACCATGGTCAAAACAGACTCGCCATCCGGATTAAACCGAATTTTCTGAACTTACTGGCACAAGAGCGGATCCTGTGTGTACAGTGGTCCTCGGCACTTCAAAGTGCCCGGCCAGGTTGTCTACCCCCCCTGGGCAACCTGGTCCTCGGGTTAGGCCGCCTACCCCCCTGGGCCGCCTGCCCGCGGGCGGCGGAGACATCCCCCTGCTCTCCGCCGCCCCTTCCCGAGGTCCCCGGAAATCCAGCGAAATCGCAGCGTAGGCCGCATCTGCCGATAACGTCGGCCGTCTGCGAATCCTCTAGGCTGACCGGGGTGAGCGACCACCATCACCATCACGACCACTCTCGGCCGATCGCCATCGGCGCGACCGCCGCCCGCGTCGTGGTCGGTCTCCTGGTCGCCATCGGAATCATTGTGGTCGTCGCCACGATCGCCCTGTGGCCCGACCGGCAACAGGTCGAGATCCCGCTGCCCATGCAGAACGCCGATGGGACCGCGGTTGTCACCGAGGCGGGGAAGGTGATCCGGCAGGATATCGGGGCCTGCGGCAGTCCGTCCATCGGCCGGGTCTTCGACGGTGAACCCCAGCCGCCCGCCATGCAGGTCTACGACTGTCAGCGCAGTCTTATCGCCATCGAATCCGGTCCGCACGAGGGCAAGCACACGCTGCTGGAAATCGCTCCGGGCCCCGGGCAACCCGATCTGGCCGCCGGCGACGATCTGCGGATCGTGCGGCAGACCGGTCCGGACGGGACTCCGCTGTACTCGTTCGACGATTACGCGCGGGGTATGCCACTGAGCCTGATCGTGCTGGCCTTTGTCGTGGTGATCGTGGTGGTCGCCCGCTGGCGCGGGGTACGGGCGCTGCTCGGCCTGGTATTCGCGTTCGCGGTGCTGGTGGTCTTCCTGCTCCCCGCACTGCTCGACGGTAAGCCCGCGATACCGGTGGCGCTGGTCGCCGGCTCGCTGATCCTGTACGCGGTCCTTTATCTGGCGCACGGTGTGAATCTGCGCACCAGCTCCGCGCTGCTGGGCACCCTCACCTCCATGGTGGTGGCGGCGGTGCTGTCCTGGCTGACCATCGAGGCGACCACGCTGACCGGTCTGTCCGAAGAGCAGAACACCAATGTCGCCACCTATATCGAGCACGTCAGCATCACCGGTCTGCTGCTGGCCGGGTTCATCATCGGTTCGCTCGGTGTGCTCAACGATGTGACCATCACCCAGGCGTCCGCGGCATTCGAACTCGCGGAATTGGACAAGAAGGCGAGCCGGCGCGAAGTGTTCGCCGCGGCCATGCGGGTGGGCCGCGATCATATCGCCAGCACCGTCTACACCCTGGTCCTGGCCTATGCCGGTGGGGCGCTCCCGCTGCTGCTGCTGTTCAGTGTGGCGGGTCGGCCGATCCGGGATGTGCTGGTGGGCGACGCGGTGGCCATCGAGATCGCGCGGTCGGCCGTCGGCGGTATCTGCCTGGCGCTGTCGGTGCCCTTGACGACCGGTATCGCGGTCATGCTGGCCCGGCCCTTCGGCAGCAAACCCGCCGGCGGCCCGGCCCCCTCGGCCCGGCGGGCCGCGGCGGCCCGGCGCTCCGATACCGGTACGCACCGCAAGGTCGCCCGCCCGGGCGGTTCCGAAGGCGGTGCGCCGCGCAACCGGTCCGGCCGTGGTTATCAGCCGTGGCCGACGACCGGGGAACAGCCGCGGGTACCGCGCGGCGGCTCCGGCGATCCGCGACCGGGCCCGCGAACCGGTGAGACGCCGACCCCGCGGGGCGGGCGGTACGGGCCGCCGCGGTCCGCGCAGCGATATCCCGGACGACCGGAGCCGGGGGACCGGCAACCCGGGCCGCCGCGTCCGGACAACCAATGGCCGTACAGCAGTGAGCAAGGTGAGAGCCGCCGGCGTCCGGGCCGGCCGGGGCCGGGGTACGGCGAGGGCTGAGCTGCCGGCGCGGCCCGCAGCTCAGCCGGGTCGGGCGGTCAGGGGCTCGGCGGCGGCGGGAACAGCGGGGGAATGGTCGGGACGATGATCGGCGGCAGACCCGGCACCTGGAAGGTGTTCGGGCCGGCGGTGGTTGTGGGTGTCTCGGTCTCCCGAGGCGCGGCCACCGGAGGCGGTTCGGCCAGCGATTCGTGCTCCGGCGCGGTGGTCAGTGACGCTCCCGCCATGCCGGGCCGCGCCGTGGGCGAGGTCGCGGAGGTCGCCGGCGGCGGGGTCGTACCTTCGACGGTGGTCGATTCCTGGCGGAACATGTGCTGGCCGTAGCCGAGACCGATACCGATCGCGGCCACTACCACCAGTGCGCTCACGGCCACCGCGGCGACGCCGAGCTCACGGCGCGGCCGTTGCGGGGGTTCCCGGAACGACCGCTTGGGCATCAATTTCTGCGGAATCCGCAGCGCGACGGTCGGCGGATCCTCTTCGGGGGTCAGTTGCGGACTCGTGGACGGGACCGGGCGCGCCGCTACGGTCTGCGGCGCCGCCGCGGCGCCGCTGGGATAGCGCTCGGGGGCACGGCGCTCCGGGGCGGGAGCGGTGTGGGCAACGGAGTCGGCCGGCAGGTCGTCCACGCTACCGGCGGGCGGGCCGAAGATTCCGGGTTGCGGCATAGGCGCATTCGCGCGTGCGACAGTCGGCACGGCAACGGTCGCTTTGATGGCCGCGTCATCCGGTGCCATCGGCGGGGTTGCGAGTTCGGCTCCGAAAATTCCGACCTGTGGTGCGAGCGGCGGTGCCGGGGTATCGGTCGCCCGCGCCGCGGCGGTCGCAGGTGGCGGCACCGAACTGTCCGAGCGGGGCAGGCCGGCGGCCGGACGTGACTCCGGCGCCCGCTGTGCCAGCAGGGCGGCGCCGCGCGCCGTCGCCGCCTCCGGTTCCGGCGGCACCAGCACCGGCATCTCCAGTATTTCCCGGAGTGTGCGGCTGACCAGGGGGATACGGACGCCACCGCCCACCGCGAGCACAGCCTGTACCGGTCGTCCCGAACGGCCGATTACCTCGCGGGTGGAGTGGACCGAAGTTTCGACGGCCCGAGCGATGAGGGCGGTGAAATTCTCCTGGGTGAGCAGTACTGGTCCGTAATCGCTGGGCAGTGCCACCGCGGAGGTCCCCGAGAGCTTTTCCTTCGCCGAGCGGCACAGCGCATCCAGGCGGGCCAGACCGTCCGGGCCGGGTGGATGGGCGATCCGGCCGGAGTTGATCTGCTGCTCCCGGATCAGCGAATCGAAGTATTCGCCGCTGATATCGCCCGTGCGTTCGGTGTGCACGATCTGCCCGCCGGCGACCTCTACAACGGTGACCGACAGACCCGATGCGCCCAGGTCGTAGACGCCGAGCGTGCTCACCCCGGCCAGTGCGCCGGAGGCGGTGGCGAATTCGAGCGTGGCCTCGATATCGGGCACGATGTCGTAGTCGTCGAGTCCGTGTTCGGCCATTGCCACCTGCATGGCCTCCGCCTGCAGTTCGTCGCGACAGGCCAGGACGGTCCGGGCTATCCCGGGGTCGGAGTTCAGCGCGGCGGCCACCGAGAGCGCGGCCCGCTCGGCACTCTGGGTCTCGACCGGGACGACGAAGGTCCGCAGCTCGAACGACAGCGGGTCGGACGTCGGGCCACCCGCCGGTGGGCGCGCCAAGCGGATCGCGCCGGTTCCCACCGACACTCCCAGTGCTGAACTCATCGGCAGCCCATCCGTACTTCCCGCTTCACGATCTGCGAGCGTCGCCCGGTCGATGGTGACGGCTCATCCCCCGAACCACTCGTGTCGACAGTACCGCCCGGTCCCGTCGCCGCGGGAGGCAGCAGCCACCGGCGTGCGCCGACCGGCCTCACGATGCTACGGGGTGCCCAGCCCCGCGTACACCCATCCGGCCGAGCGCCACACGGCCCGATCGAGACAATTGCGGCCGTCGATGATCGAGCGTGTCCGGACCACGACGTCCAGATCGTGCGGGTGCAGCTGCGCGAATTCATTCCATTCGGTGAGTACCAACACCACATCGGCGCGTTCACAGGCTTCCACCGCCGAGGTCGCGTAGTTCAGTGTGGGGAATACGCGACGAGAGTTCTCCAGGGCCTTCGGGTCGTAGACGGTGACAACCGCACCATGCAGCTGGATCATGCCGGCCACGTTGAGCGCGGGAGAGTCGCGCACATCGTCGGATTCGGGTTTGAATGCAGCCCCGAGTACCGCCACGTTCGCGCCGAGCAGTGACCCGCCGCAGGCCCGCGCCGCCATATCCACCATCTTGGTGCGGCGCCGCATATTGATGTTGTCGACCTCGCGCAGGAAGGCCAGCGCGTGGTCCGCGCCGAGTTCCCCGGCCCGGGCCATGAAAGCGCGAATGTCCTTGGGCAGGCAGCCGCCGCCGAAGCCGACCCCGGCATTGAGGAAGCGGCGCCCGATGCGGGCGTCGTAACCGAGGGCGTCGGCGAGGACCTTGACATCGGCGCCGGTGGCCTCACACACCTCCGATACGGCGTTGATGAAGGAGATCTTGGTCGCCAGGAATGCGTTGGCGGACACCTTGACCAGTTCCGCGGTGGCCAGATCGGTGACCAGGAAAGGGATCTCGGCGGCCAGTAGCTCCGCGTACAGTTCCTCGACCACCTCCCGGACCCAGGCCGACCGCTCCCGCCGCTCGTCCACGCCGAGCACCAGCCGGTCCGGCCGCAGGGTGTCCCGCACCGCGAAACCTTCCCGCAGGAATTCGGGATTCCACGCGACCTCCACATCCACCGAGGCGAGGGCGCGGGCGCGGCGACCGAGTTCTCCGGCGGTCCCCACCGGGACGGTGGACTTGCCGATGATCGCCGACGGGCGGGTGATCAGCGGTGCGAGTGTATCCACGACCGCGTGCACACAGCTGAGGTCGGCGGCGTACTCGCCTTTCTTCTGCGGAGTGCCGACCCCGAGGAAATGGACATCGGCGTGTTCGGCCGCCTCGGCATAGGAGGTGGTGAACCTGAGCCGGCCCGAATCGAGATTGCGGCGCAGCACCGCCTCGAGGCCGGGTTCGTAGAAGGGAGTGACACCGTCGGACAGTTTCGCGACCTTGCCCGGGTCGATATCGACCCCGATCACATCGTGTCCGAGCTCGGCCATACACGCTGCGTGCGTGGCCCCCAGGTACCCGGTTCCGAAGACTGTGCATCGCATGATCGATTGGTAATCCCCGCCGGTGCACACACCAGAAAACCGAGGCGAGGTGCCGGGCAACAGCAGATGTACACCGGGCGACGCGGCTCGTCGAACGGCGCTGACCAGGGCGTACCTCTGTGTTGGCCTGCGGTCGCGGGTTTTGTGCGCTCCTCTGCTCTTGCTTCGGTCATGGGCTTTGCGCGTACCTCTGCGTCGGCTCCGGCCGGGGCGCCGTGCGTACCTGAGGGTTCTCTCCGGCCGCGTGCGGTCCGCATGCCGAGCTCGCGCCCGGGCATACGCGTCCTGTGGATCTCTGTGGATGGACCGTGCCCGTTAGGATCGCTGCGGTGCGCCGCCGACTCGTCCTCGCCGCGGGGGTGGTCGCTGTCGTCGTGCTGGTCTGCGGATTGTGGCCGGTCTATGTGAGCCCGCAGCGTGAGCAGCCCGCGCCCGCCGATGCGATCCTGGTGCTCGGCGGTGCCCACGACGGACGGGAAGAGCTGGGGCTCGGGCTGGCCCGCGCGGGATACGCGCCGCGGGTGCTGATCTCCAACCCCTACGAGGACAGTCCGCTGGTGAACCGGATCTGCCACGGCGGGTACAGCTTCGAGGTGGTCTGCTTCGATCCGTCGCCACGTACGACTCGGGGAGAGGGACGCTATCTCGCCGATCAGGCGCGCGAGCACGGTTGGGAGCGGGTCATCGTGGTCACCTTCACCCCGCACATATCCCGGGCGAGGTTCGTTGTCGGGAAGTGCTGGGACGGACAGTTGCTGTTCGTGGACACCCGCCCGCGGCTGTCGGTGCCGCGCTGGGCCTATGACTACGTCTATCAATCAGTGGGATATGCGAAGGCGATTTTCGAGGACTGCGGGGATTAGGCCGGAGTATTTCCCGAAGCTGTGATGGCATATGCCTTCAGTTTGACGCGGTGTCGGTGACCTGGCTACATTCGCACCAGCACCGGTAGTCGCCGGATCTGCTGCGACGACGCATGAAGCCTTCGGGAGCGTGTATGGATTACGACTGGTCGGAGGCCGAGCGGGCCTTCCGAGACGAGGTACGGGCGTTCCTGGCCGAGAAGCTGACACCCGAGCTGAGTACCGCGGGCCGGCTGATGACCAGTGTCTACTCCGATCACGAGGCGAGCCTGGAATGGCAGCGCATCCTGCACGAGCGGGGCTGGGCGGCGCCACACTGGCCGGTCGAGTACGGCGGCTGCGATTGGTCGCTCACCCAGCACTACATCTTCAGCCGGGAACTCACCCTGGCCGGCGCCCCCGCGCTGTCGCCGATGGGTATCCGGATGGTCGCCCCCGCCCTTGTCGCGTTCGGCACCGACGAGCAGAAGAACTACTTCCTGCCCCGCATCCTCACCGGTGAGGTCTTCTTCTGCCAGGGTTACTCCGAGCCCGAAGCCGGGTCCGACCTCGCCGCGCTGAATATGTCCGCCGTCTCCGACGGCGAGGACTTCCTCATCTCCGGCAGCAAGATCTGGACCACCCACGCCACCGAGGCGAACTGGATCTTCGCGCTGGTCCGCACCTCTCGCGCAGGCAAGAAACAGCAGGGCATCACCTTCCTGCTGATGGATATGACCGCGCCCGGTATCGAGATCCGGCCGCTGGTGATGAGCTCGGGTGAGCAGGTCCAGAACCAGATCTTCTTCGACAATGTGCGGGTGCCCAAGAGCAATGTGCTCGGGCGGATCGACGACGGCTGGACCGTCGCCAAATATCTTCTGGTCCACGAGCGCGGCGGCGGTGCCATGGCCCCGGCGCTGCAGGCGATGGCCCAGAACATCGCCACCGCCGCGGCCGGGCAGCCCGGACGCGACGGCAACCCGCTCAGCGAGGACCCGCATTTCGCGGCGCAGCTGGCCGACGCGCGGATCCGCACCGAGGTACTGGAGGTACTGGAGTTCCGGACCCTGGCCGCCATGGCCCAGGGCAAGGATCTCGGTACCTCCTCGTCCATGCTGAAGATCCTGTCCACCGAACTCAGCCAGCAGCTCACCGAGCTCGCGCTCACCGCCGCCGGTCCGCGCGGCCGGGTCTACCAGCCGCACGCCACCGCGCCCGGCGGCCCGATCGCCGAATACACCCCGCCCGCCGACGGCTACCTCAGCGGCGCCGACTGGCAGGCCGTCGCGCCGCTGCGCTATTTCAACGATCGCGCCGGTTCGATCTACGCGGGTAGTAACGAAATTCAGCGAAATATCCTCGCCAAGGCAGCATTGGGGCTCTGATGGACTTCACCTTCACCGACGAACAGCAGATGCTGCGCGATGCGGTATCCGGTTTTCTCGCCGCCCGATACGACCTGGTGAAAAGCCGTACCGCCGTCAAATCCGGCCCCGGCTGGCAGCCCGAGATCTGGCGCGGGCTGGCCGAACTGGATGTTTTGGGCCTGACCCTGCCGGAGGAATTCGGGGGTTCGGGCGGCGGCCCGATCGAAGGCATGATCATCGCCGAGGAGCTGGGCCGCGCCCTGGTCGTCGAACCCTATGTCGACACCGTGGTGGTCGGGGGTGGTCTGTTGCGCCGTTCGGGTGGCGAGCGGGCCGGGGAGCTGCTGCGGGGTATCGCACGCGGTGATGTCCGGCCGGCCTTCGCCGCGCTCGAACCGCAGTCCGGCGAAGTGCGTCACGATGTGTCGACGACAGCCCGCCGCGACGGCGACGACTGGGTGATCGACGGATCGAAAATCGTGGTCACCGGCGTGCCCGTCGCGACGCATCTGATCCTCTCCGCGCGGACCTCCGGGCAGCGTCGCGATCAGGACGGGATCTCGTTGTTGCTGGTCGAATTCGATCCGGCGTCGCCGCCTGCCGGAATCGAGGTGCACCAGTACCGCACCATCGACGACCGCGTCGCCGCCGACCTCACCTTCAGCGAGTTCCGGGTGCCCGCGAGCGCGTTGCTGGGCGACGAGGGGCAGGCGTGGCCCGCCATCGACGCCACCATCGACGAGGCGATCGCCGCGGTCGCCTCCGAAGCCGTCGGACTGATGCGCAAGGTCCTCGACGATACCGTCGAATACACCAAGCAGCGGCAGCAGTTCGGAGTCCCGATCAGCAGTTTCCAGGCGCTACAGCACCGGATGGTCGATATGCTGATCGAACTCGAACAGAGTATCGCCGCCGCCTATCTGGCCGCCTACGCCGTGGAAGCCGAACCCGCCGAACGGGCCCGCGCGGTATCGGCCGCCAAGGTGACGATCGGCCGGGCGACCCGTTTCATCGGCCAGAATTCGGTCCAGCTGCACGGCGCGATGGGTATGACCGAGGAATTGGCCATCGGTCACTATTTCAAGCGCCTCACCGCAATCGAATACGAATTCGGTTCCAGCTCCGATCATCTCGCGCGCTATATCGCGGCGACGAAACCCTGATCGGACCGCACCGCGCTCAACTGTGCGCCCGGGCGCGGTGCGGAAGGTCCGGTCGCGTGGTGGTTCGTCCAGAGGGGGATCACCGCGCGACCGGGGCCGAAATCAATACTCGAGTTCCGTCCACGGAATCGTTATGGGGAAAGGGAATTCGATGCGTATGCCGTCCGGGTCCCCTGGGCTCCATTCGCCGGCCAGGAGATAGTTGGCCGACCGAAGCGGGCGCACGCCTCCGGGCAGCCGCCCGGGTCCGGTCTCCAGCCCGTAGGCGCGAACCGTTGCTATCGCGCTCACTTCCCGGGCCAAGGTGACCTCCCAATACCAGGGGATGCCTGCGCTGGCGTACCGGCCTTTTTTCGCCTCCATGTCGGTTTGAGTATTCGACGGTGAGAGAACCTCGCCGACCAGCAGCGTTGTATTTGCGCGAATATCCTCGAACGGCGTCTCCGGACACCGGCACACCAGAAAGTCGGGGGTCAAAAAGTCGGACTTGCCGTGACTGCCCAGGAATACGTTGGTCTCGGATTCTACCCGCCAGCAATGTTGCGGGTCTGCTGCCATCGTCTTCCGGGCGCAGCTTTCGAGAGCATTCGTCAGGCGGCGGCTGAAAGCTTGGTGCTCCATGGGCCCCCGGCGTAGCCATACCACGCGCCCGTCCCACAGCTCGATCTGTTCGGCGATCTCTTCGGGTAGCTGCTCGAGCTCCTCCCAGGTCATGTACTCCGGAAGCTCGGGCCGTTCGGTGGGCGGCAGGGACATGGCACCAGCGTATGCCTGGTCAGGCCCGTATTCGCCGCATCGATCGGAACCCGGTCACCCTATCGCGGCCCGGATCGCCGTCTCGACCGCCGAGAACGGCCCGGGCCCGGTGATACACAACGGTTGGGCCGGCTCGAGGTTGGGCTGGGCCAGGAACCGGGGGTGGGATCCGCGGTTCGGCTGTCCCGCGTGGACCAGGAACGGGTGGCAGAGGTAGACGTCGCCGGCGCGGCCGGTGGCGTGGGCCGTCGGTAGGTCGGCGGTGGCCGGGTCGGCCCGGGCGGCGAGCTCGCGGGCGTCGAGACCGGCGTCCCCCTCCGGTTCGAGTATCCGGGCCACCGCTTTGTGCGAGCCTACCCGCAGCCGGGTGGGCGCCTCCCGCTCGCCGGTATCGGAGAACAGGAACAGCATCAGTAGCGCTCGATTCCTCGAATGGATATTGATGCGCCAGCTCAGATAATCGGTGGGCGACGAATCGGGGCCGGGGAAACTCGCGTCGACATGCCAGCCGTCGAGGACGGCCGTCTCCTGACCTGGAAAGCGGATCACGAAACCGCCGAGACTACGGCGCGGCGCCCAGCGCCCGGGACCGACGAGCGCGTCGTAGGCCGAGCGCAGCCGCGGGGTGGACGCGGCGGAGACAAAGGGCGCGCTCGGGTAATCCGGCCGGAAGGCCGCCGGGGTGGGCCAGCTATCGGGATCGTCGGGGGAAGCGTCGAGGTCCCGCCAGATGATCTCGCGGCACTCCTCGGCGAGTGCGCGCGGAAACGCGTCGGGGATGTGGACATATCCGTTGTCGATGAAGGAGGCCACCTGTACGTCGTCGAGCACGGGCCCCATTGCAACCGGTGCCGATGCCCCGCGCCAGTGATTTTCCCGCACGCCGGGGTTACACGCCCGGCGTGACGGCGCCCGCTGCGTCTCGTCCACCCGAACGCCCGAGCCGATCTGTGCGGCCGGCCCTTGTTTCCATCGGTTCCGGAATACCGTTTCGTCCCGCCGACTTGGACCCGGATATGACGAATACGCAGTTCGATCCGCGCACCCTGCTCAGCGAGAGCCGGCTCGGCGTCCTGGCCACCATCAAATCCAACGGTCTGCCGCAGTTGTCCCCGGTGACCCCGTACTACGACCGTGCGGCCGAGATAATTTATGTCTCGATGACCGAGGGCCGGGCCAAAACCGTGAATCTGCGCCGTGATCCGCGGGCCGCGCTGGAGGTCACCCGGGCCGACGGCTGGGCTTGGGCGACCGCGGAGGGCACGGTCACCCTCACCGGCCCGGGTACCGACCCGCACGGCCCGGAGGTGGAGGCCCTGGTCGACTACTACCGCAAGGCGGCGGGCGAACATCCTGACTGGGACGAGTACCGGACGGTCATGGTCTCCGACCGCCGGGTCCTGATGGAACTCGCGGTGGAGAACGTGTACGGCGCGGCGTTGCGCTGAACCGCACCCCGTCTCGATCTCGTACGGCGGTCGTATCGCTTGCCTGCGGGACCGCTGGGACGGGATCCGCTCCCTGAATGTTCGGCGGTGACGTGGCGGATCCGCCACGATCCCGAGGTCGCGGGTCGGGTCGCCGCATCTCGGTCTTCTTGCTTGGTCGTGGAGTCGGGTCTGGTCGTGATCGATGTGAATCCACAGGCTCGCAAGAGGTTCCGACCACTGTGTTGCCGTTCGGTGATGCTTACGCCTCTAGGCGCATGCCGTCGTCCATGGTGGCGAACGCGCGCCGCACGCAGTCGGGCAACTCGCCCGGGGTGCAGGCGGGGAGCCAGTCATCGAGCGCGCAGCGCCAGGTAGCCACGCAGAACTCGATGAGTAGTCGCAGTTCGAGGCGGCGCGGGTCGCCGAGTCGGTGCGCTATCTCCTCCTGGATCTCTGCGCAATGCCGTAGGGAATGCCCGTCGAGCGAGGGCGACTGCTCGATCAACCTGAGTGTGGCCGGAAAGCGCCGGTACCAGTCCTCGTCCATGCGATCGAGGGTGGCCAGGATCGCGTCGCGGAAGACCTCGACCAGCGGCCCGGACTTCTCGGCTTCGTCCAGCACATCGAGGTAGGTGCTCCAGAGTTGTTTGACGGCGGTGAGCGCGACATCTTCCTTCGAACGGAAGTTGCGGAAGAAGGTCCGCCTCGACACCTCCACCGTATCGAGCAGCGCGTCGAGCGGCGTGGCGTCGAAACCGCGCTCACTGAACATCGAGATCGCAGTTTCCGCCAGAGCCTGGCGAGTGCGCAGCTTCTTGCGTTCTCGCAGTGTGGCGGGCTGTCCGGTGGGCGTCATCGACGACAGTCTAGCGGCTATGCCCCCATTGAGCATGTGCTCTAATGGAGCAAACGCCACAATGTGGCAGATTGATCCGAAGGAGATCCGACTGTGCGTGCACTCGTTGTCGACCACACCGCGACGGCACACCTCTCGCCGGCAGAGGTGGCCGAACCGGTGCCCGCGCCCGGCGAGGCGCTGGTCCGAGTCGAAGCGGTTTCGCTGAATGCCGGCGAAGTGAAGGGCGCCACCGATCCGCATACGCCTGGGGGCGCCGTGATCGGGTGGGACGCGGCGGGCGTGGTCGTCCAGTCGGCGGCGAACGGATCGGGTCCCGCCGTGGGAACCCCGGTGGTCACTCTGGGCGAGGGCGGTGGCTGGGCCGAACTGCGCGCTGTCCCGGCCGGCAAGCTCGGTGTGGTGCCTGGCGACGCCGACCTCGGTGCGGTCAGCACGATTCCGGTCGCCGGCCTGAGCGCACTGCATGTGCTGCGCCGCATGGGGCAGCTTCTCGGTCGGCGGGTGATGATCACCGGCGCCTCCGGTGGTGTCGGTCGCTATGCGGTGCAGCTCGCCGCCCGTGCGGGCGCGGAGGTCGTGGCGATCAGCGGGAGTCCCGCCCAGGCGGACGGCCTGCGGGCGTTGGGCGCGCACGAGGTATTCTCCGACCCGGCCGAGGTGGACCGCCCCGTGTTCGCGGTGCTGGACAACGTCGGCGGCGGGCAGTTGGTGGACGCCTTCGCCGCTCTGCAAGCCGGTGGCGTGTTGGTGAATGTGGGCCGGTCATCCGAGGCGGACGCAGTCTTCCCGCCCGAGGCGTTGCTGGCAACCCAAGGGCGGCACGACCGGTCGATCCGCACGTTCTTCCTGATCGCCGACCCCAGTACCGACTTCTCCGCAGATCTGACCTGGCTGGCCGCCGAGGTGGCCGCCGGCCGCCTCGACCCCGGAATCAGCTGGCGCGGCCCGTGGACCCGCTACGACGAGGCTGCCCAGGCCCTGCTCGGCCGCCGCCTGCACGGTAAGGCGGTACTGGACATCGATTGAGCTCGTCTCTCCTGGAGTCGTGAGCGTTCAGCCCTGGTGCATCACGTTCACGAGGGCAACGCGAGTTCGCGACAACGCGAGCGGTTCACCACACCGGCATCGGCGGAATCGGTCCAGCCGGGGTACGGGGCCGGCCCAAGCGACGCGACGACCGACCTCACGCGGAAGAAATGCCACGACACCGAAACCGAAACCGAAACCGGAAGCGGTGGCGGCGGCGCGAGACCGGCCACCGAGCCCCAGTTCGGAGTATCGCAAGGTACCACAAACGTTGAGACCTACACCGACTGTGGCGGCGCCTGCACGTGCCGCCGCCCGGCCGCGGGCTGCGGCACGCCCGAGTCGAGCAGGATCGAAGCGAGTAGGTCCCGGGAACGGGCCAGATCCGAGGCCAAGGCGTCCATTCGGGCGATCTCGGTCTGCAGGACCGCGACGACTTCCGCGCACGGCTCGATCCTTCCGATCGCGTCGAGGGTGCACGGCAGTACCCGGCGGATCACCTCGGTGGTGAGTCCCGCCGAAAGCAGCGCCCGGATACGGAGCACGGTACCGACCGCGGACTCGTCGAAGCTGCGATAGCCGTTGCCGCCGCGCACTGCCGTCAGCAGGCCCTGTCGTTCGTAATACCGCAAGGCCCGCGTACTGCTGCCGGTGCGTTGTGCCAGCTCGCCGATCCGCATGCCGCTCACCTCGACTTGACCTTGACGCTTATGTCAATGTTTATCGTAGCCGGATGCAGATCGGAATCTTCACCGGCGTGACCGACGAAAGTATCGGTCCGGCCGACCTCGCCCGGGCTGTCGAGGACCGTGGCTTCGAATCGCTTTTCGTGGCCGAGCACACGCATATCCCGGTCACCGTCGACACGCCGTATCCCGGCGGAGGCGATATCCCGCGGGACTACTACCGGAATTTCGATCCGTTCATCTCGCTGGCCTTCGCCGCCGCAGCGACCCAGCGGCTGCGGATAGGTACTGCTGTCGCACTGCTCGTCCAGCGTGATCCGATCACCACGGCCAAAGAGGTGGCGAGCCTGGACGCGGCGTCGGGTGGGCGGTTCGAACTGGGCGTGGGTGCCGGGTGGCTGCGTGAGGAGATGCGCAATCACGGGACCGATCCGCGCACCCGGCTCGCTCTGCAACGGGAACGGCTGCTCGCCATGACGGCCATCTGGACCCGGGAGGAAGCCGAATTCCACGGTGACCACGTGGATTTCGATCCGCTGTACTCCTGGCCGAAACCGGTGCAGCGGCCACGCCCGCCGGTCTGGCTGGGCGGCTGGGGACCGTCCACGCACGAGCGGATTCTCGACCATGCCGACGGCTGGCTGGCTCCGGTGGGCATCCCCTTCGCCGAACTGGAACGGGGGGTTCACGAACTGCGGGCGCTCGCCGATCGCCGCGGCCGGGCACCGGTTCCGGTGATCGCCACTGTCTTCGAGCCCCGCCGCGACGAGCTGGAACGTCTGGCGGAACTGGGCATTTACCGGACATTGCTCGGTATCGTCCCGGTGCTGTCCCACGATGCGGCGCTGCGTCGATTGGACGACTTCGCCGACGTGGTGGGCGAGTTGCGCGGCTGAAGCCGGACGGGTCCTACCGGAGGATGTGCGTCTTCTCCATTGCCTGGCGTTCGGGGCGACGGGCCGGGACCTGCAAATTGGACAGGGCCCGGCGGAACTCCGCCGGGCCCTGCTGTGCGTTTTCTGCTTCGGTCAGCCCTTACGGCCCGGCGCCTTGGCTCCGGACTTGAAGCCGAGCGCACCTGGCTTGGCCTGCGGCGGGGTCGCCCCCGAACCGTTGCCCGCGTTGCCGTTACCGGAGGCCCCGCCGGTCTCGGTCGCGGCCTCCGGTGCCGTTTCGCCCGTGCTCGCCGGCGCCGCTTCTGCCGCGGTTTCCGAAGACGAATCCGCAGTGGCCTTCGAGCCCGATCCCGCAGCGACCTCGGCGGCCGGTTCGGCGGTGGCCTCGTCCGGAGCAGGCCCGGATTCCGCGGTGGGCTCCGACTCCGGTGCGGGAGCCGGCGCCGTGGTGCCAGGTGCCTTGGCACCCGGACGCTTGAATCCGGACTTAATCGCCAGACCCTTGGCCGGTTTCGACGGCTTGCTCTCGGCGGGAGCCGTCGTGGTGGCCGGCTCGGCGTTCGCCGCATCCGATTCCGCGGCCGGGACCTCCGTCGAAGCCGACTCGGCCTTCGGTGCCGCCGCCGGGGCCTTCGCACCGGGGGCTTTGGCGCCGGGGCGTTTGAATCCGGACTTCATCGCCAGGCCCTTGGCCGCGACCGTGGGTTTTGTTTCGGTCGGAGCCGAACTCGCGGTGGCTTCCACGGGCGCCTCGGTGGCCGGTTCGGCGGCCGGGGCGGAGGCCTCGGCGGGTGCCTTCGCGCCCGGGGCTTTCGCACCGGGTGCCTTGGCCGCGCCCTTCATGGCCAGGCCCTTGCCGCCGGGTGCCTTTGCGGCGCCCTTCATACCCAGGCCTTTCACCGGAGGCGTGGCGGGAGTCTCGGTGGTCTCCGCCACCTCCGCCGGAGCGGATTCGGCCTTGGCGCCGGGCGCTTTGGCCGCGCCCTTCATGGCCAGGCCCTTGCCGCCGGGTGCCTTTGCCGCGCCCTTCATACCGAGGCCCTTCGCGGCCGGTGCCGCCTTCTCCTCGGTCTCGGCCGCGGGAGCGGCAGCTTTGGCGCCGGGGGCCTTGGCGGCACCCTTCATGCCGAGACCCTTACCGGGTGCCTTGGCCGGGCCCTTCATGGCGAGTCCGCCACCCTTGGGTGCCGCCTTCTCGGCCGCGGGGGCGGCTTCGGTCTCGGCGGCGACAGGTTCGGGCTCGGGTTCGGGTTCCGGCTCGGGTTCGGCCTTGGGTTCCTGGACCACGGTCAGATTGGCGGTCAACCGCTCCGGCTGCTGCCGCTCGATCGACTCGAGCATCAGCTGCGCGACGTCCACGACCTCCACGCCCTCACCCTGACCCGACTCCTGCCGGGCGGTCACACCGTCGGTGAGCATGACCCGACAGAACGGGCAGCCGGTGGCGATCTTGGCCGGCGAGGTGGTCAGCGCCTCGTCCACGCGGTCGATATTGATCCGCTTGCCCAGCTGCTCTTCCATCCACATGCGGGCGCCGCCGGCACCACAGCACATGGACCGTTCACCGTGCCGGGGCATTTCCACCAGGGTGGACCCGGAGGCGGCCATCAGCTCGCGCGGGGCGTTGTAGACCTTGTTGTGCCGGCCGAGGTAGCACGGGTCGTGGTAGGTGACGTTCTGCGATATCGGCGCCACCGGCACCAGCTGCTTACCGCGCACCAGCCGGTTCAGCAGCTGGGTGTGGTGCACCACCTCGTAGGTGCCACCCACCTGCGGGTATTCGTTGTTGAGCGCGTTGAAGCAGTGCGCGCAGGTGACGACGATCTTCTTCTTTTTCTGCTCGACACCCTCGAACACCGAGTTCAGCAGTTCGATGTTCTGCATCGCCAGCTGCTGGAACAGGAATTCGTTGCCCGCGCGCCGGGCGGAATCGCCGGTGCAGGTCTCCTCCTGGCCGAGGACCATGAATTTCACTCCAGCGGTCGCCAGCAGTTCGGCGACGGCCTTGGTGGTCTTCTTGGCGCGGTCCTCGTAGGCGCCGGCGCAGCCGACCCAGAAAAGGTATTCGTAGCCGTCGAAGCTGTCGGCGTCCTGGCCGAAGACCGGGATATCGAAGTCCAGCTCGTTGATCCAGTTGAGCCGGTCCTTGGCGTTCTGGCCCCAGGGGTTGCCCTTGTTCTCCAAATTCTTGAACAGACCCGCGAGTTCGGACGGGAAATCCGATTCGATGAGCACCTGGTAGCGGCGCATATCGATGATGTGGTCGACGTGTTCGATATCGACCGGGCACTGCTCCACGCAGGCACCGCAGGTGGTGCAGCTCCACAGCACCTCCGGGTCGATGATGCCGTTCACCTCGTGATCGCCGACGAGCGGGCGTTCGGCCTCGGCGCGCGCGGCCTCGGAAATCCGGGCCAGCTTCTTCTCGTCCGGGTTGCCCTCGGCGTCGACCAGGCCGACCTCGTCGCCGCCCATGTCCTTGCTGCCGCCGGCCAGCAGATACGGCGCCTTGGCGCGACCGTGGTCGCGCAGCGACATGATGAGCAGTTTGGGCGAGAGCGGCTTACCGGTATTCCACGCCGGGCACTGCGACTGGCAGCGACCGCATTCGGTGCAGGTGGTGAAGTCCAGCCAACCCTTCCACGAGAAATCCTCGACCCGGCCGGCGCCGAGAGTATCGGTGTCCGGGTCAACGTTCTCCATGTCCAGGGCGCGGCCTTTGGACATCATCGGCTTGGCCGCACCGAGGGCGACATCACCGTCGTCCTCACGCTTGAAATAGATGTTGAAGAAGGCCGAGAACCGGTGCCAGGCCACGCCCCAGGTGATGTTGCGGCCGACGAAGTACAGGAAGGCCATACCGGACATCAGCTTCACGAAGGCGAAGAGCGACACCATGGTCGGGCTCGCCGGCAGCAGCTTGGCCACCTGCATGGTGAAGAAGTCGGTACCGGCATGGGCGTGCCCGTAGGTGGCGAGCTTGCCCGCCTTCACGAAGATCATGCCCAGGCCCTCGAGCAGGACGATGGCCTCGATCACGTAGGCGGGGCCGAACGCGGAGCCGCTGAACCGGGAGAGCCGCTCGGGCACCCGCGGATGGTTCAACTGGCGGATGACGATCAGTGCCACGATGCCGACGACAGTGCCGATGCCGAGAATCTCGTCCCACAGGTGATAGATCGCGGTATTGCCGATCAGCGGCCAGTGGAAGGACGGGTCGAAGGTCTGCCCGTAGGCCTCGAACCACAGGATCGCGCCGCCCAGGAAGCCGATCATGACGAGCCAGTGCGCCCAGCCCACCGTCCGGAACTTGTTCATCCGGGTGTGTGCCAGGAACTCCACCAGCATCTGCTTGAAACGCGGGAAGAACGGCCGCCAGCGGTCGGGGGCGGGCTGGCCCAGCATGATGGCGCGGACGATATCCCGGACGCCGCCGAAGAACGACGCCCAACACAGCAGGCTGAGCGCCGCTCCGAGGGTGCCCAGCGTCACTGTCAGGGCATTCATGTCGCGACCTTTCTTTCGAAGCAACACGAGGTACGAGGAACTGAGCAGTACCCCGTCCGGCTCGTATCGTAACCGCCAGTAAGTTACCCACCAGTAACTAACGGTGTCCACTGTACGATCTGCGTCGGCCCGCGGGCGCGTCTGCCTGGGCTTATCCACGTGGATCGCGGCGTGATCAATATCACTCTTTTCAGTTGACTACCCAAAGCGCATAAGGGCTGATTAACACCGTAAAGGGCCAGCTGCCGCGGGCGGTGATAAGGCCAGGCTTACCCGCGCGATTCTTACGCTTGGGAAACGAATGTCGCCTTTTGTCAGTGCATTCGACTACGCTCAGCCCGATCTATCAGGAAGCGTGACATCTCATAACGCTCGGGGCGGATTCCGGGTTCGGTCACATGACCACCTCGCGTTGAGATGGGACGCACCACACCCGATTGGAAATGGATGACAATCCCGAGATCCACTGTGATCGCCGCACTGGTCACCGGCTCGCTCGCTATGGGATTCGGCACAGCTCATGCCGAACCGGCGGCGCCGGCACCGAAAGAGACGGTCAACTACGCCGTGCAACTCGTCGAGAAGACGGTTGTCGCCACCTTGGGTGGCGGAACCTTCTCCATCGTCGAGAAGGAGCAGGAGCCCGTAGCGCAGGACGGGGCCGTCCCGGAGGCCGAGCCGGTTGCGGAAGCGGCCAAGACTCAGGTGCTCGAGATCAAGGACAAGGCCGGCGACCTTGTCGCTTCGATGCCGCTCGAGTTCACCGCCAACGGTGTGGCAATTCCGGTGAAATCAGAGGTCAAGAAGGAAGGCGCCGTCCTCGAGATCACTCCGGAGAAGCCGGCCGGCCTGGTTACGAACCAGCCCTTGGCCGTGAAGCCCATTGCCTCGTTGAAGGAAAACCAGCAGGCCCAGAATGAGTTCGCCAGCAACTTCGGCATTGCGACGGCGATCGGCGGTTTTGTCGGTACCGCTATCGGTGCCGTTATCGGCTGTGTCGTGACGATCGTGGCCGGCTGCGTACCCGGACTGATTACCGGCGCGGGTGTCGGTGGAATCCTGGGCACCATCGCTGTCGGTGGTCCGACGCTGGTTGCTGCGGGTATCGAGCTGATCAACACGCTGCAGGCCCCGGCGGGCACTACCAAGTGGGCGAACGATGGGAATCCAGTAGTAGAGGGCGCTGACGCGCCGAAGTAAGTCGACGCGCCTGTTCTGATCGGTCCGTCCCTTCCGGGGGCGGGCCGATCTGCGTCTCGGGGGTCCCCGGATCAGACAGAAGGAGCCGACAGCCCGTGAGTTGTCGGCCCTCTCGTCTACTGCCTACCGGGGATGTGCGGTCGGCTGGCATTGCTGGTGTCCTCCCGTCGGCATGAGCCGCAGCCGGGCGTGTTCGTCCCTGGCGTGGTGTCCCGTGGACCGCGCCATCGCGTGGCGCACGCTCGGGCCCCGGCAGGGTGTCCCTGAAACCACCCGGGAAAGGGGTCCGACCCGCGCGGGATAACGGCAGCACCGAAGGTCGGGCAGGACAGGCGAGAGGGCCGGCAGCGTAACGCTGCCGGCCCTCTCGTTGCTCGATGCTCGGTGCGAGTCGCACCCGCGGGTGCGGTGCCGATATCTCACTCTCCGCTCCGGCCCGTGTGCGGCCGGAGCGGAGACCAGGACGACCTCTAGCTCGTGCGGATGCGCAGGCCCGGGTTGTCGGAGAGCACGACGCTCACCGGCTGCGCGAACAGCTGCGGGGCATTGCCGGTGAGCACGCCCAGGATGTTGGGGATCTCGCAGATGGGGTAATCGGCGACCGAGGAGGCGCTGGAGATGCCCAGAGCCTGGCGTCCCGTCACGATGGGCCCGCCGCTGTCGCCGGGGAGGGCGCAGATATTGGCGGAGAAGCTCTGAGTGAGCTGCCGGTCACCGACCTGGACGGTCTGGTCCACGGCGTTCACCACACCGCAGCTGAAGCCGGTGCGGGAACCGGATTTGCAGACCGGGGCGCCGACCACCGGGGTGGCCACACCGTCGACCGCGATCGGGGCCGCGCCGGGCACCTTGACCTGATTGTTCTGGAAGCGGCCCGCGGCACCGTCGGCGATACTCATGATCGAGTAGTCCTGGGCGCCGAGCACCGACTTCTGGTAGGTGGCGATCTGCGGGCCCACCTTGTTGCCACCGAGGGACTCGTGCACGGTGGCGGCACCGATATCGTCGAGGTTCGGATTGCAGTGGCCGGCGGTGATGTTGACGGTGTTGCCGGCCGGGCCGATCCCGTTGAAACCGAAGGAGCAGCGCAGCGAGCTGTCACCGGCGATGGCGGCGAAGCCGTCGCCGCCGCCGACCGCGGCGTCGCCCGCCTCGGCGACCGCGGCCGCCTGGGGCAGCGTTTCGGCCGCGACAGGCGGGGCCATGACGATGACGCGGGCCGGGTCGATGAAGTTCGGCATGGGCAGGCCGACCTTGTCGACCCGCACCGCGATGCTGTTGTTCACGGTATCGATGACGACACCGCGCACCAGGGCGGACACTGCTTCGGGCTGGTCGTCGAGCCAGCGTTCGAAGGCGCTCTTCTCACCGCGCAGCGTCGTTTCGCTCTTGGCGACATTGCGGACCACGAAACCGCTCGATTCGGCCGCGCCGCGGGCTTCGTCACCGCCGGGACCGTTGGCCAGCGCCACCACCCCGCGGCCCTGCTCGTCGAGCCAGGCGCCGCCGAACACCTGCGGGTACTGACGCTGGGCGGTCGTGGCGAAGGCCGCCACCTGCTGCGCGGTATCGGCGCGCGCCAAGTACTCCTCGGCGGAGATGTGCAGATCTCGGTTCAGTGCCGCCACCAGGTCGGCGGGCAGGCCGATGCCCGGGTCGGGGGCGGCCGAGGAGACCGCGGCGGTCGGGCCGAACAGCAGGACGGCCGCCGAGGCGGCGACCGCGACACGTTGCATGCGTTTTCTGGTCGGCGCCGACCTTCGTTTACCTATGCGTGGCATGAGCATGCAGAGACTATATCGGGCTCACCCGGCATTCGGCCTGGTTCGTACGGTGATACCGCTACCGATGCCGCCGCCGGCCGCCGCGTCGGCGTGCGAGAGGATGCCGCGGATGGGAATGCCCAGCGTAGCGGTGCCGCCGTACTGGGCGAGGGCGATATTGGCCTTCTCGCAATCGGGCGCGTCGGCGGCGTTGGAGCCGCTGGTGATACCCAGTGCCAGGGTGCCGGTGACGATGGCGCCGCCGCTGTCACCGCCCAGGGTGCAGGCCGAGCTGGCGAAACCGCGGATGATCTTCGAGTCGCCTTCGGTGGTGAACAGCTGGGTCTCGACGCGGTCGGCCACCACGAAACCGCAGGTGAAGGTGGAGGACTGTCCGGATTTGCAGACCGGGGCGCCGATCACCGGATCGGCGGTGCCGGTAATGGTGATGGTGGTGCCGTTGGCGCCGCGCACCGAGGGCTGGTCCATACCCGCGCCCACCGCGCGCTCATTCAACTGGATCACCGAATAGTCCAGCGTGCTGGGGCCGCCCAGTTCCGACTGGACGAAGGTGCCCAGCTGCGGACTCGCCGGAATATTGCGGATATTCGGCCCGTAGACCGCGGCCCGTTCGTCGCCTTTGTCGATATTCGGATTGCAGTGTCCGGCACTGATATTCAGTGCGTTACCGGCCGAATCGACGCTGTTGAAGCCGAACGAGCAGACGTCGACGCTTTTGAGCTCCGTATCGTCGAGCGGGCCGGGGGCGCTGATATAGGTGTCGCCGCCCATCGGGTGGCGCTCCACCGGGCCGCCGCCGTCCGGGGAAAGGACGACCTTGATGTTGGCGATGAGGGTCGGCAGGTTGAGCATATGTGCCAGTGGCGTATTGGCGACATTGACGACCAGTTGACTGTTGAGGAAGTCGATGGCGATGGAATTGATCAACTGCGAGATATCCCGGGGCTGTGCGGCGACCCATTGATTCATCTGCGTGAGCGAGGTCTCCAACGCGGCCGCCGAGACCGGGGCCAGGCGAGTGGAATAGCCGTCCTCGCTGGCCACCTTGGCGGCGTCCGGCGAGGTCACGGCGACGGTGGGCTTACCCTCCGGGGTCATCCACGCGCCGGCGAAGACATCCGGACGTTCGGCGCGGAATTCGGCGGCGTAGGTCTGCAACTGCTGGGCACGCGCGGCGCGGTCCAGATATTCGGTCGGGGTCATATTCAGATCGCGGGACAGCGCTTGGACCAGTTCGGCCGGCAGGTCCTCGGCTCTGAGTTGTTCCGGTTCGGGTGCGGCGATCGCCGCTGTCGCGCCGAACAGGGGAGCCAGGAGAACGGTCGAGCCGATAACGGCAGCTTTGACCGCGGCGCGACGCGCCACCGACTTGCGCATGGAATCCCTTCGTCGGCACTGTGTGCCGGATAATCCGTGGCCATGAGATCGAATCCGTTGGCGCACAAGTTTGCTCGAGCTTCGACCGAGTTGCCGGGGTGGCCGGAGATAACACCGGTCAGCGGATCACTCTAGGGCACAAATCGCTATCTGGCCTCTTCTTGGCGACCTTCCTTGGATCCGGTGTCGGGAAGGTCCATATCCGGGTCCTCGGTACGGAACGGAACGGGGAACGGGAAGATCCTCGGCCGGGCCCGGGTGGTCGTGGTCTCGGTCTCGGTGGTCGGCTCGGTGAGGGTCGGGCCGCTGGGCTCTGGGGTGGTCGTCGAGGGGACCGCGGTGGGCGCCGGGGTGGTCTCGGTGACGGTAACCGGAGGTGGAGCGGGCAGCGGTTCCTCGGTGTAGGTCGGTTCCGGCTCGTAGGTCGGCTCAGGTGTGTAGGAGGGGATCTCGGGGGCCGGGGCGATCGGCTGCGGTTGAACCGGTGGCGGAGCGGGCGGGGCCTCGGTCGTCGAGGTGGTGACCGGATCGCCCGGCTCCGCCGCGCCGGGCCGCAGGATCGCGGTGACCCCGAGAGCGCCGATCAACAGGCCGCCGAATGCCGCCGCCGCAACCAGGGCGGCGGTACGCCGGGGGCCGCGATCGCCGCTCCGGTCGGTCTTCGCCGCTTCGGTAGTGGGCTTCGCCGGGGTGGCAGTGGAAACCGCCGCCGCGGTGCCGGTCGCAGGCCGCAGGCCCGCCGCGGGTCCCGATCCGGTGGCCGGACCCGATCCCGTAGCGGGGGCCAGCCCGGCGGCGATGGCCGCCAGACTCGGTCCGCCGTAGGTGGCTTCGGGATCCAGGGCCGGAACCAGCGCGGAGTATGCCTTGGCCGGGGTGTCGCCTTCGCGCAGTTTCGGCATGACGACGGTGTCCAGCGCAGAGTTCTGGGCAGTGGAGGGGTCGGGGGGAGTGGCACCGGCCGGGGTGTCGAGCACGACCGCGAGTGCCGCCCGGCCCGCGCTCTCGGCGAAATGCCGGCCCGTATCCGCGGGGGTGAGATGGGCGGGCCCCGAGGGTAGTTCGTCCTCGCCGACCAGGGCCACCGATTTCAGGCCCAGATAGTCGAGTGCGCCGCGTAGCGCCAGCACCTGTCCGGCGTCCCATCCGGCCGGATGGGCGGCGTAGAACTCGGCGGGGCCGTTGAGGTGTTCGGCAGTGAGGTTGATCAGGCAGAACAGGGCGGTGGCGAGCAGGTCTTCGCCGCGATAGGCCTCGCCGTCGTCCACGACGACGCCCGCCGGATCACCCACGGCCGCGACGAAACCGGTGATCGTATGGTTGTGGCCGGGCGGGGCGACGGCGCCGCCGAGGACCGCGTCGCCTTCCTCGGACATGTGCAGCACCGGCTCACGGAGGATGAAGTGCGGATCTCCGTCGTCGTCGACGACCGCCGCGGTGCACGCGTACTCGGCGATGTGCAGGCCCACCCCAGTGGCCATTCTCGGATCCTCGCTTCGACTTCCTCATCCAAAAATCACGGTACGGGTTCACCCGCACGTCGCCGTCCCGCGACGTGGGGCGCCGCGGTCACCATGGGCGGAGCTTCGACAATAGCGCCGATGAGCGGGTCGTGGGGATCGGGGCGCGGGCGCGGTGGGTGCCGGCGCTTACAGCTGGGTCACGATGGCGCGTCGAGGCGGTTCACGGCGGCAGGGGCGGGGAAGGGTGGAGCGGGGTGCGCGGGGGCGGGAATAGATCGCCGGGGCCGGGGGTTGAGCAGATCGACAATGTTGAGTGACATCGGCTCAAGTTTGACTTGACGGCCTCCCGTGGCCGGGGCAGGATTGAGCCGACCCCGCTCAGTATTGCCGGGACCGTGCTCTATGTTCTGCCTGGGGCTGGTCCACGCGGTGGGTCCCATGGGCCCGCGGCGCAATGGGCACAGTGCCCGGACAGACACAAGCAGTCGAAAATGAGGAGGAAACAAATGGCTCGTGCGGTCGGAATCGACCTCGGGACCACGAACTCGGTCGTCGCCGTTCTCGAAGGTGGTGAGCCGGTCGTCGTCGCCAACTCCGAGGGTTCGCGCACCACGCCCTCTGTCGTCGCGTTCGCGAAGAACGGTGAAGTGCTGGTCGGTCAGCCGGCCAAGAACCAGGCCGTGACCAACGTCGACCGCACGATCCGCTCGGTGAAACGGCATATCGGCACCGACTGGACCGTGGAGATCGACAGCAAGAAGTACACCTCGCAGGAGATCAGCGCGCGCACGCTGATGAAGCTGAAGCGTGACGCCGAGGCCTACCTGGGTGAGGAGATCACCGACGCGGTGATCACCGTGCCCGCCTACTTCGAGGACGCCCAGCGCCAGGCCACCAAGGAAGCCGGTCAGATCGCCGGCCTCAATGTGCTGCGCATCGTCAACGAACCCACCGCCGCCGCCCTGGCCTACGGCCTGGACAAGGGCGACAAGGAGCAGACCATCCTGGTCTTCGACCTCGGTGGCGGTACCTTCGACGTCTCGCTGCTCGAAATCGGTGAAGGTGTCGTGGAGGTCCGTGCCACCTCCGGTGACAACCACCTCGGTGGTGACGACTGGGACGAGCGGGTCGTGAAGTGGCTGGTCGACAAGTTCAAGTCCAGCTCGGGCATCGACCTGACCAAGGACAAGATGGCCATGCAGCGGCTGCGTGAGGCCGCCGAGAAGGCCAAGATCGAGCTGAGCTCCTCGCAGAGCACCTCGATCAACCTGCCCTACATCACCGTCGACGCGGACAAGAACCCGCTGTTCCTCGACGAACAGCTGACCCGCGCCGAGTTCCAGAAGATCACCTCGGACCTGCTCGACCGCACTCGCGCGCCGTTCCAGTCCGTGGTCAAGGACGCCGGGATCAAGGTCTCCGATATCGACCATGTCGTGCTCGTCGGTGGCTCCACCCGCATGCCCGCGGTCTCCGAACTGGTCAAGGAGCTGACCGGTGGCAAGGAGCCCAACAAGGGCGTGAACCCGGACGAGGTCGTCGCCGTCGGCGCCGCCCTGCAGGCCGGCGTGCTCAAGGGTGAGGTCAAGGACGTCCTGCTGCTCGATGTGACCCCGCTGTCGCTGGGTATCGAGACCAAGGGCGGCGTGATGACCAACCTCATCGAGCGCAACACCACCATCCCGACCAAGCGTTCGGAAACCTTCACCACGGCCAACGACAACCAGCCGTCGGTGCAGATCCAGGTGTTCCAGGGCGAGCGCGAGATCGCCGCGCACAACAAGCTGCTCGGCTCCTTCGAGCTGACCGGTATCCCGCCGGCCCCGCGCGGGGTGCCGCAGATCGAGGTCACCTTCGATATCGACGCCAACGGCATCGTGCACGTGACCGCGAAGGACAAGGGCACCGGTAAAGAGAACACGATCAAGATCCAGGACGGCTCCGGTCTGTCCAAGGAAGAGATCGACCGGATGATCAAGGACGCCGAGGCGCACGCCGCCGAGGACAAGGCGCGCCGGGAGGAAGCCGAGACCCGCAACCAGGCCGAATCGCTGGTACACCAGACCGAGAAGTTCATCTCCGACAACGAGGACAAGGTTCCCGCGGATGTGAAGTCCAAGGTCGAGTCCGCGATCAACGAGGCCAAGGAGGCGCTGAAGGGCACCGACACCGCCGCGGTGAAGGCCGCGGTGGAGAAGCTGGCCACCGAATCGCAGGCACTGGGTCAGGCGATCTACGAGTCCCAGGCCGCCGAGGGCGCGGCCTCCGGTAACGGCGCCGCGGGTGCGGGCGCCGGCGACGACCAGGTGGTCGACGCCGAGGTTGTGGACGAGCCGGTCGACACGGAGAAGAAGTGACGAATTCGGGAAATACAGGCAAATCCGAGGAGCCGGTCAGCTTCGTCGACAAGCGCAAGATCGATCCGGAGACCGGTGAGGTCCGCGAACAGGCCGGGGCGGCCAACGGCGCCGCCCCGGCCGGGGCCGAGGAGGGCGTAGCCCCCCAGGCCCCCCAGGCCGGCCTCGACGGTGACGGCGTCGAGGCGGCGCCCACCGAGGCCCCGGCTTCGGACGAACTCGCCGAGCGCACCGCCGATCTGCAGCGGCTGACGGCCGAGTACACCAACTACCGGCGCCGGGTCGAGCGCGATCGCAAGACCGCGGTCGATTCCGCGAAGGCCGCCGTGGTCACCGAACTGCTCGGTGTCCTCGACGATCTGGACCGCGCCAAGGCGCACGGCGACCTGGAATCCGGGCCGCTGCGCTCGGTGGCCGACAAGCTGACCGAGGCCTTGCGCAAACAGGGGCTCGAGGAGTTCGGGGCCGAGGGCGAACCTTTCGACCCGAATCTGCACGAGGCGGTCCAGCACGAGGGTTCCGGACACGATCCGGTGATCGGTGTGGTGATGCGCAAGGGGTACCGCTTCGGTGAGCGGGTGCTGCGGCACGCGCTGGTCGGCGTCACCGACGGTGTCGGCGATCTCGGGGCGGACCAGGGTGTCGCGGATACCGCGGAACCCGCTCGGGAGGCATCGGATGCTGATGCCGGCTCGGACAAGTAACGACTCCGCGGCGAAAGCCACGGACCGGGTGGCGCGGCGTGCGTACGGATCGATCCGCGCGCGTCGCGCCCCCGTCACGCCGCGCGCGACGGACCCGGAGGCGGTAGGAAAGTACGAACACGGGCCCCGCGCGGGCCGCGGAACAGTATCGAGAGGAGGAGATGCCCGGTGAGCCAGCGGGAGTGGATCGAGAAGGACTTCTATAAGGAGCTGGGTGTCTCCGCGGGCGCCTCCACCGAGGAGATCAAGAAGGCCTACCGCAAATTGGCCCGTGATCTGCATCCGGACGCCAACCCCGGCGACGCCGCGGCCGAGGAACGATTCAAGGCGGTCAGTGAGGCGCACACCGTCCTGTCCGATCCCGCCAAACGCGCGGAGTACGACGAGACCCGCCGTCTGTTCTCCGGCGCCGGATACGGGCGGGGCGGCGGTTTCACCCCGGGTGCCGGTGGCGGGTTCTCCCAGAGTTTCGATCTGGGCGATATCTTCGGCCAGGCCGCTGGTGGCGCCGACGGCGGGCTCGGTGATCTGTTCGGCGGCCTGTTCAACCGGGGCGGCGGTGCCACCCGCACCGGCGGACGGCCCCGCCGGGGCGCCGATGTGGAAGCCGAGACGACCCTCGGGTTCCGCGAGGCGGCCAAGGGGGTCACGGTGCCGCTGCACCTGACCAGCCCGTCGCCCTGCACCACCTGTCACGGCAGCGGGGCCAAGCCGGGCACCAGCCCGCGCGTGTGCCCTATCTGCAACGGCAGCGGCGTGGTGAGCCGCAATCAGGGCGCGTTCGGCTTCAGCGAACCGTGTGACGAGTGCCGCGGCTCCGGGTCGATCATCGACGACCCGTGTGTGGACTGCCACGGCAGCGGTATCCAGAACCGTACCCGCACCATCAACGTCCGTATTCCCCCGGGTATCGCCGACGGCCAGCGGATCCGGCTCGCCGGACAGGGCGAGGCGGGCCTGCGGGGCGCGCCCTCGGGTGACCTGTTCGTCACGGTCCACGTGAGCCAGGACAAGGTCTTCGGCCGGGCCGGCGACGACCTGACCCTGGCACTGCCGGTCAGCTACAGTGAATTGGTGCTCGGTACGACCGTATCGGTGCCCACTCTGGAGGGCCGGGTCGGCGTGAAGGTGCCGCCGGGTACCGCGGACGGGCGCATTTTGCGCGTGCGTGGCCGCGGAGTACCCAAACGTGGTGGCGGAGCCGGTGATCTGCTGGTCACCGTGAAGGTCGCCGTGCCGCCGAAGCTGGACGACGATGCCGTTGCGGCGCTGCGCGCGTTGCAGGAGGCGGAGAAGGCCAGCGGCTTCGATCCGAGAGCGGGATGGGCAGGTGCGTGATGGAGCCGAAACGAGGACCGGAGGCGAAATCGGCGCGTCCTGCGGCCCGAGCGATGGGCCCGGAGGCGGCAGCGCAGCGTAATCACCTGGGGGCCAGGGAGGGGCGGCAATCGAGCACCGAATATTTCGTGATCTCGGTGGCCGCCCAACTGGCCGGTATGCATGCGCAGACCCTGCGCACTTACGACCGGCTGGGTCTGGTGACACCGCAGCGCACGTCGGGCGGCGGCCGGCGCTATTCGGAGCGGGATGTGGAGCTGCTACGTGAGGTTCAGCGGCTTTCCCAGGACGAGGGCGTCAATCTCGCCGGTATCAAACGGATCATCGAACTCACCAATCAGGTGACCGAACTCCAGCAGCGGGTGGTCGAACTGACCGCGGCACTGGAACGAGAGCGGGCCCGGCCGGACTACCGACCGGAACTGATTCCCCCGCAGCGCAATACCGCCCTGGTGGTGTGGCAGCCGCGGAACCGGCGGCACTAGTGTCTCGCAAACTCCGGATCAGTGCGACGACCGAGTGCTCCTGTTCGGCCATGTCGGCGATTTCCCATTCGTGTCGATGAGTGACGTGACCGACTGGATGGCAGAGCGCTTTTCGCGTGCGATGGCGCCCCAGCCGCGGACCAGCCCACCTGCCGGGCGCAAGCCGGTCCACGAGCCGATCATGTGCGAACCGTCGGGGTGTAGCGCGAAGTAGAGCGTCCCGATGTGGCGAACATGCCCACCCGAGGTCCGATACCACCCCATGAGCACTTCTTCGTCCCATATTCGTAGCTCCCCACGCCACGCATATGAGCCATCACCGACCGGATGGGCGCGATCTCCATCCGCCAGTTGGAGTATCTCCGCGTCCTGCGCCACGGCCATCAGGTGTGTGCTCACGTTTTCGACGTCGTTCTGCCAATTCTGCCACGCTACCCACCACTCACCGGACAAATCGGTGCCGGCCGGCTCCGCGCCGGCCAGTTGCGCCAGTGATACCTGTAGTGCGTCGGCCAGCCGGACGCTGACCGCGAGGCTGGGTGACTGTTCGCCGGACTCGTAGCGACCGATCTGGCGTTGTGTCACGCCGACGAGCTCGGCGAGTCGATCCTGCGATAGACGAAGTTGACTACGCCGTACGCGGATCACATCAGCTGTCTTGCTCATGGCCTCATCTTCTCCATCGACCGAAAACAACTCAAAGTGGACTAACTAGTCCTATCATCAGTCTTGTTTGGGATGGTTTAGGACTAGTTAGTCTTCCTCAGGGAGAAGGTCATGGAGAAAGCGCCCGCCATCGCCTACTTGCGCACCGACTTGTCGGGAGCCTGGCAGCACTGGGACGAATGCCGCATGCGTCGCCTGGCCGCACGACTCGGCTACGAGCTCCGCGCGATCCTCGTGTTATCCGCCGCCTCCGACCGCCGGATAGACCGCGTGCTCGAGTGGATCGAGATCGAAAGCGCGGAGGCGGTCTTCGTGCCACATCTGGACCATCTGGACGGCGAGTACCTGCGCGTAGTGGACCGAGCTGACGTAATAGTGGACGCCCGAGAGGTCTACGCTCGCTGGCCTTCCCTCACTTCCTCGAACAGCACGGCGGGCCGGCTCCCGCACGAGTGCGCCGATCATCGCCTCCGGGTTCGTGGTTCGAACAGCCGAGATCTGCGGTCACGATTGTGCGAATCGCCGAGATCGCCGAAAGCCCGGCAGGATAAGGCCTTCCGGCATCTGCGAGTCCTGCCGCCGCCGAATGCGAGCCCCCCGCACCGGCCCGGAGCCGGCGAAGCCGGTCGCTGGCTCTTCGACCAGTAAGCGCGCCTGGGCCGTGCAAGGCCGCGCCCTCGGCAACCGCATCGCACCGGCGACGTGGTTCAGGCGCCCTCGAACTGGATTCGCTCGGCTGGGGTGCCGGAGTCGAGGAGGCGTTCCACGGTGGAGCGGGTCATCGCAGGAGAACCGCACACCAGGACCTGGTGCCGATCGAACGACCCGTAAGATCCGACGACCTCTGCGAGGGTGCCCTGTAGCAGGTCGTCCTCGTCGAAACCGATATCGACCCGGTGACTTTCGTACCACTTGTCGGGCCAGGACGGATCCTCGAGCCGTTCCACCACCGGCACCACCGTGAGCCAGGGCAGATCGGCGGCGAGCAGGACGAGCATATCGGCGGCGTACAGGTCGCGCGGGGTGGAACCGCCGAAGAACAGATAGGTGGTGGGCGGGTCCTGCTGCCGGGCCAGTTCCAGGATCTGGGCGCGCAGCGGGGCCAGACCAGTGCCACCGGCGATCATCACCACCTCGTCGCCGTCGGGGTCGACGGTGAACAGCCCCTCGGGGGCGGACAATTTCCACCGGTCCCCGACCGCGGTGTCGGCGACGATGCCACCGCTGCACCAGCCGCCCGCCACGGTCTTCACATGGAATTCCAGCTTGCCGTCCAGCGACGGCGGCAGCGCCGGGGAGAACCGGCGGCGCATGCCCGGGAACTGCGGGACCTCGACCTGCACCGACTGCCCCGCGTGGAACGGTACGTATTCACCGATCAAGCGGACGACCGCCATATCGTGGCGCAACCGGTGGTGTTCGACGACATCGGCCAGCCAGTACGACCGCTGGGACGAATGGGCGGGGGACGCGCTGGGGTCGTTCGTCATACCTCACTCCGCTGACAGGCCGGGCCGGACGGGATACCGCCGGGTGCTCGATGTGCCGATACCGATCAGACCGGATCGGTACTGATGATCTCCTCCGGGGTGCCGACCGCGAGCAGCGCGCGCCGGGTGTCGGCGATCATCTTCGCCGAACCGGCGATCTGGATCTGCCGATCCTCCCATGCACCGAAACTGGCCACCACGGCGCCGAGGTTGCCGACCAGCCGCCGATGCATTCCGTAGGGCGCGTCCTCGGTGGGATGCGGGTACCACCACGGGTTGGTCTTGTGCTCGCAGACCGGGACGACGGTGAGCCATGGATTGCTCTGCGAGAGCTGCCACATGTTGTCCACGTCGTACAGGTCGCAGGGGTAGACCCCGCCGATGAAGAAGTGCACGCGGGGGTTGATACCGCGCCGGCCCATCTCGATCAGCTGGGCGCGCAGCGGCGCGACACCGGTGCCCGATCCGATCATCAGCACATCGCGGCCGCTGTCCTGATCGACCTGCAGGCCGCCGAGCGGTCCGCCGATGAGCCAGCGGTCGCCGACCTTGGTCTCGTTGACGATGGAGGGGCTCACCCACCCGCCGCGGACCTTGCGGACGTGGAATTCGATCTCGCCGTAGGGGTTCGAGGGGATGGCGGGTGAGAGGTAGCGCCACATACGTGGCCGCTGTGGGACCGAGACCGGAACGTACTGCCCGGCCAGGTAGGGGATCGGGTCGTCGGACTGCAACCGGACGATGGCGAGGTCGTCGAGGACGTGCCGGTGGCCGACCACAGTGGCCTCCCAGTAAGGCGGCGAATCATCGGAGTTGGCCCCGATGGCCATGGCGGCGGAGATGAGCAGGCAGACATCGCGCCAGCCCTCGGCGAGCTCTCTGGTCCAGTACGGGCCGTTGTAGGTCTGGAAGGCGGCGTAGAGCGCGGGGCCGGCCTGGTCGTAGTGCGCGGCCTCGACGCCGTACTTGCGGTGATCGCGGGCCAGCTGTTCGAGGAACTTCTGGGCGCGATCCCAATCCTCGAGGTGATCGAGCATGTACTGGACCGCGGTGACGATTCTCTTCGCCTGCATATCCATGGCGGGCGGGAACAGTTCCCGCAGCCGCGGGTTCTCCGCGAACAGGTGACCGTAAAACGCGCTGACCAACCGCTCGGGACCACTCGGCGCATCGATCACCGACTGGAAATTGGCGCGGACCAGCGCTGCCGAACGCGCATCCACGGCGTGGAGCTTCCTTTCCCTGGATTCCGACCCGGAGGGACGTAACCGTTACCGGCGGTCCTTCACCCGACCAGTATCCCCGAAAAAAGAGATGATGGTGGGTGTGAAATACGGTTACCGGGTTTGGCTGATCTTGTTCGCGGGTAACGACGCGTCGTTATGAGCCGTGACCCAGCACTTTTCTGGCAACCCGGCGGCCGGCGTCAGTCGTGGAAAAAACTGAAGTTGAGCGGAACAGACTCAATCTTTCGGACGTTGAATCGGGCAGGACGGCACGAGGCACCGGGACCGGTGCGGATGCCGGATGAGATATCGACTAGCAGGAAGGTGCTTCGTGGACTCGTTCAATCCCACCACCAAGACCCAGGCCGCGCTGACCGCCGCGCTGCAGGCGGCCTCGACCGCCGGTAACCCGGAGATCCGGCCGGCTCATCTGCTGGTGGCACTGCTGGACCAGACCGACGGCATCGCCGCGCCCCTGCTGAAAGCGGTGGGCACCGACCCCGCCACAGTGCGGCGCGAGGCCCAGGACATCGTCGACCGGCTCCCGCGTGCCACCGGCGCCACCACGGCTCCGCAACTGGGCCGCGAAGCGCTGGCCGCGATCACCGCCGCCCAGCATCTGGCCACCGAACTCGGCGACGAGTACGTCTCGACCGAACATGTGATGGTCGGCCTGGCCTCCGGTGACTCCGATGTCACCATGCTGCTGGACAAGTACGGCGCCACCGCCACGGCACTGCGCGAGGCGTTCACCACCGTGCGCGGTAACACCCGTGTGAGCAGCCCGGATCCGGAAGGCAGCTACCAGGCGCTGGAAAAGTACTCCACCGATCTCACCGCCGCCGCGCGCGCCGGCAAACTGGACCCCGTCATCGGCCGCGATACCGAGATCCGCCGGGTTGTGCAGGTGCTGTCCCGCCGCACCAAGAACAATCCTGTGCTCATCGGCGAGCCGGGTGTCGGTAAAACCGCGATCGTGGAGGGGTTGGCTCAGCGCATCGTGGCCGGCGACGTCCCGGAATCGCTGCGCGGTAAGACCGTCATCTCGCTCGATCTGGGTGCGATGGTCGCGGGCGCGAAGTACCGCGGCGAGTTCGAGGAACGGCTCAAGGCCGTCCTCGAGGAGATCAAATCCAGTGCCGGCCAGATCATCACCTTCATCGACGAACTGCACACCATCGTCGGCGCCGGCGCGACCGGCGAATCGGCGATGGACGCCGGCAACATGATCAAGCCGATGCTGGCCCGTGGCGAACTGCGGCTCGTCGGCGCGACCACACTCGACGAGTACCGGCAGCACATCGAGAAGGACGCCGCGCTCGAGCGTCGCTTCCAGCAGGTGATCGTCGGCGAACCCTCCGTGGAGGACACCGTCGGCATCCTGCGCGGAATCAAGGAACGCTACGAGGTGCACCACGGTGTGCGGATCACCGACTCCGCCCTGGTGTCGGCGGCCGCGCTGTCGGATCGCTACATCACCTCCCGGTTCCTGCCCGACAAGGCGATCGACCTGGTGGACGAGGCCGCGTCGCGGCTGCGGATGGAGATCGACTCCCGTCCGGTGGAGATCGACGAGGTCGAACGCGCGGTGCGGCGGCTCGAGATCGAAGAGGTGGCGCTGACGAAGGAGACCGACGAGGCGTCCAAGCAGCGGCTGGAGCGGCTGCGCGCCGAACTCGCCGACGATCGCGAAAAGCTCAACCAGCTCACCACCCGCTGGCAGAACGAGAAAACCGCGATCGACCAGGTCCGCGTGCTCAAAGAGCAGCTCGAGAGTTTGCGTGGCGAATCCGAGCGCGCCGAACGCGACGGTGACCTGGGCAAGGCCGCCGAACTGCGGTACGGCCGGATCCCGACGCTGGAGAAGGAACTCGCCGAGGCCGAGAAGACATCCGGTGCGGCGGCCGACGGTGAGGTCATGCTCAAGGAAGAGGTCGGGCCCGACGATATCGCCGAGGTGATATCGGCGTGGACCGGAATTCCGGTGGGCCGACTGCTCGAGGGGGAGACCGAGAAGCTGCTGCGGATGGAATCCGAACTCGGCCGCCGCGTGGTCGGGCAGCACGACGCGGTGCGCGCGGTCTCGGACGCGGTGCGGCGGGCGCGGGCCGGTGTCGCCGACCCCAACCGGCCGACCGGCTCATTCCTGTTCGTCGGTCCCACCGGTGTCGGTAAAACGGAGCTGGCCAAGGCCCTGGCGGACTTCCTGTTCGACGACGAACGCGCGATGGTCCGCATCGATATGAGCGAGTACAGCGAGAAGCACGCGGTCGCCCGCCTGGTCGGTGCCCCGCCCGGATATGTCGGGTACGACCAGGGCGGTCAGCTCACCGAAGCGGTGCGCCGGCGGCCGTACACGGTCGTGCTGTTCGACGAGATCGAGAAAGCGCATCCGGATGTCTTCGACATCCTGCTCGCCGTACTCGACGAGGGCCGGCTCACCGACGGCCAGGGCCGGACGGTGGACTTCCGCAACACCATCCTGATCCTGACCTCCAACCTGGGCGCCGGAGCCGACGCGGAATTCGTGATGAACGCGGTACGCGCCGCGTTCAAACCGGAGTTCCTGAACCGGCTAGACGATGTGGTCATGTTCCAGGCTCTCGACGAGGACCAGCTCGCCCATGTCGTGGATATCCAGCTCGATCAGTTGCAGCGGCGGCTGGCGCAGCGGCGGCTGACCCTGGAGGTGAGCGATTCGGCGCGGTTCTGGCTGGCGGTGCGCGGATACGACCCGGTCTACGGCGCCCGCCCGCTGCGGCGCCTGATCCAGCAGTCCATCGGTGACACCCTGGCCAAGGAACTGCTGGCCGGGAAGGTCACCGACGGCGATACGGTCGACGTGGGCGTCGGTCCGGGTGGGGACGGGCTCGTCGTCGGGCCGCGTGATCGCGACCCCGCCGCGGTCACCACGGGCCCGTAACTCCACCGACCGTGCGGCGCCGGCCCACCGTCGGCGCCGCAGACCGGCATCGGTCCCGGCCGACCGCGTTCGCCCGAAACCGGTTCGGCCGCGGGTCGAGCGGCCGGTGCCGGTGCGGATCGTCCGCATGTCGGCGCGCAGGGCCGGAGCGGAAGCGGAGGTGCGCTTAGTCTGGTTGGCATGACCAACCCGAACGATCCCTGGGCGAGGCGGCCGGACGACGATCCGACCCAGCACCTGGGTCAGGCGGGGGAATCGGCGACCGAGAAGCTGTCCATGGGCTACGGCCCGGCGGGTTACGGGGAGTCGACCACGGCCTATCCGGGCGACGATCCCTACGGCGGCTGGGGGGCGGGCCCGAACCCGACCCGGGAGATGCCGCTCTATCCGGGCGAGCCCTACCAGAACCAGTGGGGCGGGTACGGGCCGCCGGGCCAGCTACCGCCGGGGCAGATGCCGCCCGAACCGCCGCGGCCGCCGAAGAAGAGCGGGGTGTGGGTCGGTATCGCGCTCGCGGTCATCGTGTTGATCGGGCTCGCCGGTATCGCCGCCGGGATGCTCTTCGGCGGTGACTCCGGCACCACGGCGAGCGACACCACGACCAGCGCTCGTCCGACGGCCCGGGGACTACCGGCCGACCCGGGTGATTCCGGTCCCGTGCTCCCCAGTCTGCCCGGTCTACCGGATATGCCCGATACCGGCGATCCCGAGACCGGTGGCACCACCATGGGCACCATCAGTGCCAATTCCGGCGGTACGCTCACGATCAGTACACTCACCGGCGCCGAGGTCACGGTGCACACCAGCCCGTCCACTCAGGTGATCTCGCTGGCCGGGGCCACCGTGGACGCGCTGCCGACCGGCGACCTGGTGATCGTGCAGGGTCAGAAGAGTCCGGATGGATCAATTCAGGCCGATGTCATCATCAGCACCGCCCTCGAAGGGGGCGGACGATGAGAGAAAACCGCGGCGCGCAGTGTGGGTGCCCGGCATTACGCCGGGCGGGTCGATAGGCTAGGCGACGATGACGGCAATGTGGTTCGGGCTGGCGGCAATCACCCTCGCGGGTGCGATAGTGCTGCTCTACTTCGACCGGCGCCAGCGACAGCGGACCGGTCACGCGCGCCAGGTGTGGGCGAAAGCCCAGGGATACACCTATGTGTCGGTGGAACCGGCGCTCGCTTCGACGTGGCGGCGCGGTGCGCTGGCCAAGCTCGGGTATCTGACCGCGGTGGACGTGGTGACCGGTATCCGCAAGGGCGAGAAATTCGTGCTGCTGGATCTCGAGGACTCCGCGACACTGGTCGCGGTCCGCCGGCAGATAGGTTCGGATATCGATGTCGATATGCGGCTGAAGACGATGAACCCGCCCAAGGACGCCGACCTCGAACTCCTCGGCGCCATCGGCGACCGCGTCGTTTTCGCGACCAATCCCGAGATCGCGCGGCACGCGGTCGATCAGCGGATGGTCGCGTTCATCGAATCGCTGGCCGATACCGTGCAGATGCTGTGGAGCGAGGGCAACTGGACCCTCGGCATGCTTCCGGTCGGCACCACGGCCAAGGACTGGGAGACCGGTATCGACGCCGTCCTGCGGTTGTCGGGCCTGCTGCACGTGCTGCCGCCGGTCACCGAACCCCGCTCCGACGATGCCGAACCCGCGGCCTCGCGCCCGCGTCCCCGGATCCGCTCGGCGGAATACGACGACCGGGACGAAGACTACGACGATTTCGCCGACGACCGCGAAGACGGTCGCTACGGGCGGCCGGTTCCCAATGTCCGGTACCGTCAGGACGATTCCGAGGATATCGACGAACCGGACCGGCGCGACTCCGCTACCGGCGAGGCCCCGCCGCGGCGGCCGAGCCTGGCCGTGGTGCCCGATGCCCGGCCGGCGAACCGGCCCGCGCGCTCGGAGGCCGACCGCGACTCCGGCCCGCGGGAGCGCCGGGAATCCGCCCCCGGTGACGACCAGGACCCACCCCGGCCGGGCGGTCCGTTCCACCCGGGATTCCGCCCCTACCAGGGTCCGGTCCCGCAGTAGATTTCCCCGATACGCACTCCGCGCGACCTGCGACAACTCTGCGCGGAGCGTCCCCGTATCCTGCTTCGCAGGGCGTCGCAGCGGGCGCCGGGACATTACTGCCGTGACTCGCCTACGTGGGCGGAAGGACACCGATGATCGACCAGGCAACGACCGACCGGGACGTTTTGGCCGGACTGGTGCGCGACTTAGCCGTCGTGCACGGCAAGGTGACGCTGTCCTCGGGTAAGGAGGCCGACTACTACGTCGACCTGCGCCGGGCGACCCTGCACCACCGGGCGGGTCCGCTGATCGGCAAACTGCTACGCGACCTGGTCGCCGACTGGGAGTTCGACGCCGTCGGTGGCCTCACGATGGGGGCCGACCCGGTCGCGCTCGCGGTGATGCACGCCCCGGGTCGGCCGATCGACGCGTTCGTGGTGCGCAAGGCGGCGAAGACCCACGGGATGCAGCGGCAGATCGAGGGCCCCGATGTGGTGGGCAGACGCGTCCTGGTGGTCGAGGACACGACGACCACCGGTAATTCCCCGCTGACCGCGGTGCGGGCGCTGCGCGACGCGGGCGCGACAGTGGTGGGGGTGGCCACCGTGGTGGACCGGGAGACCGGCGCCGACCGGGTGATCGCCGACGAGGGCCTCGAGTACCGCTCCATCCTGAGCCTCGGGGACCTCGAGCTCGGCTGAACACCGCTGCCGATCACGGCGGCTGTGCACCGGTCCGGCCCGCTCGGTTAGCCTGAGAATCCGACAGTACTGCAAGTGAAGGGTCGTGGAGTCGTGGTGAGCATTGCCGGCAAGAAGGGGCACGACAACGTAGCAATGCTCGGCATCGGTGCGTACCGGCCGACGCGCGTGGTCAGCAATGACGAAGTGTGCAAGGTCCTGGATTCCACCGATGAATGGATCTTCGAACGCAGCGGTATCCGTAACCGGCGCTGGATCAGCGGCGACGAGTCGCTGCGCTCCATCTCGGTGGCCGCGGGCCGGCGTGCCCTGCGCAACAGCGGTGTGGACCCCTCGCAGATCGGCGCCCTCATCCTGGCGACCTCCAGCTGGCCGATGCTCACCCCGCACGGCGCCCCGATCGTCGCCAGCGACCTGGGTATGAACGGTATCGCCGCCTTCGACCTGACATCGGGGTGCGGTGGCTTCGGGTACGGGCTCGGGGTCGCCGGCGATATGATCCGCGCCGGTTCGGCCGAGTACGTGCTGCTCATCGGGGCCGAGACCATGACCATCGGCATCGACCCGACCGATCGCGGTACGGCATTCATCTTCGGTGACGGTGCCGGTGCGGTGGTGATCGGCCCGAGCGAGGAGAACGGGATCTCCCCGACGGTCTGGGGCAGCGACGGCGAGAACGCCGAAGCGATCAAACAGGACGTCAATTTCGTCGACTACATGCAGCGGGCCCAGGACCTGCAGGGCACCGACCCCAAGGTCGAACCGGTGGGCCGGATGGCGCTACGTATGGAGGGGCCGCGGGTGTTCCGCTGGGCCGCCGTCACGCTGCCGCGGGCGCTGTCCACCGCGCTCGATGTGGCCGGGGTGTCCAAGGACGATATCGAGGTCTTCATTCCGCACCAGGCCAATGCCCGGATCAACGAGCTGATGAAGAAGAATCTGGGCCTGGCCGACGAGATCCCGATGGCGGGCGATATCGAGAACACCGGCAATACGTCCGCGGCCTCGATCCCGCTGGCCATGGAGGAGATGCTGGCCACCGGTAAGGCCAAGGGCGGTCAGCTGGCGCTGCTGCTCGGTTTCGGCGCGGGGCTCAGCTACGCGGGTCAGGTCGTCATCCTGCCGCCGGCGCCCGCCGAGTCGAGTCTCTGATATGCGCCCGCTACGGGCCGGATTCCTCGCCGCCACCGCGGTGACCGTGGCGGGTGCGCTCACCGGTCGACAGCGCTGGCAGTGGATGGCCAAACCGCTGATGATGCCGCTGCTCGCGGCCGATATCGCCACCTGCCGAGCCGATATCCTGCCCGCCGACCGGACTCTGCTGTTGAGTTCGCTGGGGGCCGCGACCGTCGGGGATGTACTGCTCATCGACCCCGACGACGATCGCCGGCTCATCGCCGGAGCGTCCTCGTTCGCCGTGATGCAGACCGGGTATGCCGCGCTGTGGTGGCGTCACGGCGCGCGGCCGTCCCCCGCGGTGGCGGTACCGAGGATGCTGGCCTGGGCCGGCGCCGCTGCATTGCTCCGCGCCAAGGCGCCCGCACTCGCCGCGCCGCTGAGCGCCTACGGCGCGACGCTGGGCACCGCGGCGGTACTCGCCTCCGATCCGGCCCTGGCCGCGGACGCGGACAACGTTGCGGGGCTGAATATTCCGAATGCCGATCCGCGCAGCCGGCTCGGGGTGGGGGCGCTGCTGTTCACGGTCTCGGACGGGCTCATCGTGCTGCGGCGGCTCTTCGCGCGTGGTGAACGGTCGCGGCGGGTGATCGAAGCGGTCATCCTGGCGACCTACGGCGCCGCCCAGTTCCTGCTCGCCGACCCGGCCGCACACGAGCGCACACCGCTCGGCAACGCTGAGCCCGAACGGATTTCCGCGGGTAGCGCCTAGGCGCCACCCGATATCATCCCCGCATGAGCTACCCGCCGCCCGCGTACGGTTATCCGGCGTACGGTTATCCGCCACCGCCCGCTCACCCGCAGGCGATCACCGTATTGGTCCTCGGCATCGTCGGAATGATGTTCTGCCAGGTCTGCGCCCCGTTCGCGTGGGTGATGGGACGCCGGACCCTCAACGAGATCGACGCCTCCGGCGGCACCGTCGGTGGTCGCAGCAATGTGCTGGTGGGTTACATCCTGGGAATCATCGGCTCGGTGCTGCTGATCCTGGGAGTGCTCGCGGTCATCGCCTACATCGTGTTCATCGCCATCGCGCTCGGGTCGAACTAGCGCCCGAACACCCGGACGGCACCCGCAGTCACCAGGCGGCGGTGAGGTCCGCGTGCTGGCGGATCCAGGTATGCATGGCGATCCCCGCCGCGACTCCCGCGTTGATACTGCGAGTGGAGCCGAACTGGGCGATGGACACCGTGAGGACCGCCGCGTCCCGCGCGCTTTCGGTGATCCCCGGCCCCTCCTGCCCGAACAGCAGCAGGCAGCGTCGCGGTAGCCGGACGGTTTCCAGCGGTACCGAACCCGGGACATTGTCCACCGCGACCACGCTCAGGTCCTCGGACCGGGCGAATTCGAGCAGGGCCTCGATATCCGGGTGGTGGGTGATGTGCTGGTAGCGGTCGGTGACCATGGCGCCGCGCCGGTTCCAGCGGCGGCGGCCGACTATGTGCACCGCCCCGGCGGCGAAAGCGTTGGCGGTACGCACGACCGTGCCGATGTTCGCGTCGTGTCCGAAGTTCTCGATGGCGATGTGGAACGGGTGGCGGCGGCGGTCGATATCGGCCACGATCGCTTCCCGGGTCCAGTAGCGATACGCGTCGACGACATTGCGGCGGTCGCCCTCGGCGAGCAGAACCGGATCGAGCCGATCGTCCTCCGGCGGTGGCCCGTCGTGCTCGGCCGTCCACGGTCCGACCCCGTTGGGGTTCTCGCCCCATTCGGTCGGGCCGGGTCCGGGCTCGGGGTCCGGGTCGGGATCGTCGGATTCCTGTCGCGCTGCCGGCTGCGGGTCCGGGCTGGGCGCTGTGGCGACGCCGGATATCCGGAGCCGGGCGGGGCCCGGCTCGGCCCCTAGCGCTGGGTTGGTCACGGCACGATCGTAGTGCGGGCGGAACGGGGTGCTGCCGGCTCGGTCCGGTCCACTCGAAACATGTTGGGGCCCGCAGGTTCTGGAGGCGAACGGTTCACTCGCCAGGTCGGAGCATTCGGGAAGTCCGCGCGACACGCCCGGCGTAAACCGGGCTTGACGATATGCTCCTACCCGTTCCTCGGGTTGTTCGGCGCTGATTCCACGAGGTCCGGACCGAATCCGGGCGGAGTCGAACGGTTGCGCGTCGAGTCGGTAACAATTGAGCGGCGGAAAAGTCGATTCGCCTGGCAATATGGGTTTCATGACCCCGCCCAGCGACGATCTCGACGTTCCCCGGCGCTGCGCCGGGCAACAGCGCAGGCCGCTGGGCGACCCCGCGACACGCTGGTCCGAGCGGGCCGACCGGGCCGAGGCCGCGATCATCTCCCGCCATCTGCGGCCGGTGTGGCTGCTGCCGGGGACCGCGCTCGGCGTGGTGGGCTGGCCGTCGATCCGGCGCGAGCGCTTCTTCTTCACCTGGCACTACTGGTGGCAGGCCCATCTGATCGATTGCGCGGTCGACGCCGCCAACCGGGCGCCGACAATCGAACGCCGCAAACGGGTGGCCGCCCTGGTCCGGTCCCACCGGCTCCGCAATATTTCCGGGTGGACCAACCGCTACTACGACGATATGGCCTGGCTGGCCATCGCCCTGGAGCGCGCGGCCCGGATCCGCGACAACGAGGAGGCCGTCGGCGGGCTCGGCCCGCTGGAACAGAAGCTGTACACGGCGTGGAACCCGGCGGTGGGTGGCGGCATCCCGTGGCGGGTGGGAGCGGATTTCTACAATGCTCCGGCCAATGGTCCCGCCGGTATCGCGCTGGCGCGGCTGGGCCGCTACGAGCGGGCAGCGGAAATAGCGGGCTGGATCGACGAGACGCTGCGCGATCCGGAGACCGGTCTGATCTTCGACGGTATCCACCTCCCCGCCCGTGAGCTGGAACGCCCGGTCTACACCTACTGCCAGGGTGTCGTGCTCGGCCTGGAAACCGAGCTCGCGGTACACACCGGCGATTATGCGCATCTCGACCGGGTGCACCGCCTCTTGGACGCCGTGGAGGACCACCTGACCGTCGAGGGCGTGGTGCGCGGCGGTACCGGTGGGGACGGCGGCCTGTTCAACGGTATTCTCATCCGCTATCTCGCGCAGGTCGCGCTGATGCTGCCCGGGAACGAGCACGAACAAGTCGCCGACCGGCGCACGGCCGCGCGCATCGTGAAGGAGTCGGCGGCCGCGGCCTGGGAGAACCGGCTCGATGTGGAGGGCGAACCGCTTTTCGGCCACGACTGGTCCGTATCGACTCAGCTGCCCAGCGGTAGCCGCGGTGCCGGAGGGCTCACCTCCAACGGGGCGGTCAGTTCCTCCCGGGTACCCGAACGGGACCTATCGGTACAGCTGTCGGGATGGATGCTCATGGAAGCCGCCCATATGGTCACCGCGGCCGGCCTGTAGTTCGTAGCGGCTGTGCCCGTTGCCGGGGTGGTGGTTCGCCTGGCCGAGCCCGGGCAGTGGCATGGTGTCGGCATCGGCGGACGCGGAATCGAGTTCGAAGTCCTCGATCGGCTGCGACATCTCCTGCCGGTACTGCCGGATGCCGATGATGGTGCCGACGATCAGGCACACCACCAGCGAACCGATCACGATCGGCATGAGCCAGGAGATCCGCTGGATGAAGCCGCCGGCGTAGTACCCCATCAGCAGCAGGACCGGGGCCCAGATGATCGCGCCGATGGTGCTGGCCACGGTGTAGCGGCGGTGGTCCATGCCGGCGGCGCCGGCCACCATCGGGCACAGGGTGCGCACCCAGGGAATCCAGCGGGCGATCAGGACCGCCACGAAACCGTGCCGCTGCAGCAGTTCGGCGACCCGGACCAGATTGCGGGTATTGATATAGCGCCCGTTCTTACGGGCGACGAGCCGGTGGCCGGTTCGTCGCCCGACCATATAGCCGACCTGGTTGCCGGCGATGGCGGCGACCATGGCGCCCACCGCGAGCAGCCACACCTGGGTTTCGCCCGTGGTGTGGGAGGCCATCACGATTCCCGCGGTCAGCAACATCGAATCGCCGGGCAGGAACAACCCGAGAATGAAGGCGCATTCGAGGAAGACGAAGGTCAGGACCACGGTCCAGACCAGTGCCGGTCCCGCGGAGATCAGGGGTTCGAAGCTGCCCATCGCATGGGGCACGGCCTGGGCGCTCACCACTTACCGAACAGGGGAATCGTTTGCGCCGACCGGCCCCGCGTGATGTACCACCGGCAGGGGCATAGTGCTGTCGATCTGCCCGGGCAGGTCCATGGTGGGAAGCTCCGCGGTCGAGGTCAGGGCGCCGTCGGCGACGGGATCGCCCGCCTTGCGCCCGAGCAGCTTCTTGGCGACCGCGCTGATGCCCGGCAGGATCGAGACGAACACGATGAGCAGGAAAATGGCCTCGACATGGTCGCGGATGAAGGCGACATTGCCCAGGAAATACCCGAGAACGGTCACTCCGCCGCCCCAGGCGACGGCGCCGACGATATCGAAGGCGACATAGCGCTGGTAGCTCATCTTGGAGACCCCGGCCAGCACCGGCATGAAAGTCCGGACGATCGGGACGAAACGGGCCAGGATGATCGTTTTGGGGCCGTGCTTCTCGAAGAATTCGTGCGTTTCGGTGACGTAGCTCTTCTTGAAAAAGCGTGTGTCCTCTTTGTTGAACAGCGCGGGACCGATGGCCCGGCCGATCCAGTACCCGCACTGGTCACCGGCGAAAGCGATGAAGACGACGGCCGGAACCAGTACCCAGATGGACACCGGGGGGTTGGGTTGCGCGGCCAGCAGACCACCGGTGAAAAGCAGCGAATCGCCGGGCAGCAGTGGGAACAGCAGGCCGGTCTCGATGAATACGATCACGAGGATGGCCGGAAGCACCGCGTTCTTCAGCCAGGTCTCGGTCAACAGGTGCATCGGGTCGAGCAGTTCGGTCAGAGCCAGATTGCTCGTCACCGCGTCGGTAGCTGCCAGCGCAATCACCCGGCCCACAGTACCGGTTACATCGACCGCTGTACGGTGCGGCGGCGCAAACAATCCCCTTATACCGGATGAAACCTGCCTGCCTTAGGGTATGTGCAGAAACAGACAATCCCACGTCTGCCGCACAACACGGAGGTCTTCACAGTGCCGATCGCGACTCCGGAGGTCTACGCCGAGATGCTCGGTCAGGCCAAGGCGAACTCTTTCGCCTTCCCGGCCATCAACTGCACATCGTCGGAGACGATCAACGCGGCGATCAAGGGTTTCGCCGAGGCGGGTAGTGACGGGATCATCCAGTTCTCCACCGGTGGCGCGGAGTTCGGTTCCGGCCAGGGCGTGAAGGATATGGTCACCGGTGCGGTCGCGCTGGCCGAATTCGCCCATGTGGTGGCCGCGAAGTACGACATCACCATCGCGCTGCACACCGACCACTGCCCCAAGGACAAGCTGGACGGGTTCGTCCGGCCGCTGCTGGCCATCTCGCAGGAGCGGGTGGATGCGGGGCGCGATCCGCTGTTCCAGTCGCATATGTGGGACGGTTCGGCCGTGCCGATCGACGAGAACCTCTCCATCGCGCAGGAGCTGCTGTCCGCCGCTGCCGCAGCGAAGATCATCCTCGAGGTCGAGATCGGCGTCGTCGGCGGTGAAGAAGACGGTGTCGAGGCCGAGATCAACGAGAAGCTCTACACCTCGCCCGCCGACTTCGAGAAGACCATCGACGCGCTCGGCGCCGGCGAGAAGGGCAAGTACCTGCTCGCCGCCACCTTCGGCAATGTGCACGGTGTGTACAAGCCGGGCAATGTGGTGCTCAAGCCCGAGGTGCTGGCCGAGGGGCAGCGGGTGGCCGCGGCCAAGCTGGGCCTGGCCAATGACGCCCAGCCGTTCGATTTCGTGTTCCACGGCGGTTCGGGGTCGCTGAAGTCGGAGATCGACGATTCGCTGCGTTACGGCGTGGTGAAGATGAACGTCGACACCGACACCCAGTACGCGTTCACCCGGCCGGTCGCCGCGCATATGTTCAGCAACTACGACGGTGTGCTGAAGATCGACGGTGAGGTCGGGAACAAGAAGACCTACGACCCGCGCAGCTACCTCAAGAAGGCCGAGCTGTCGATGGCCCAGCGGGTGGTGCAGGCGTGCAACGACCTGCGGTCCGCAGGGCGTTCCATCAGTGCCTGATCTCTTCGCACCGTCCGTAGCCGGATGACACTCGATCTCCGCGTGCTGGGGCCCGTGCGTCTACTGGTCGGCGGTGAACCGGTGCCGGTCGGCGGGCCCAAACCCCGGGCCCTGCTGGCCGCACTCGCGGTGAACCGGCGCCGCGCCGTGTCCTCCTCGACCCTGGCCGATATGGTCTGGAACGAGGAGCCGCCGGATGCCTACGCGGCCAGTCTGCAGGTGTTCGTTTCGAATATTCGCAAGGCGCTGCGCAATTCCGGGATCGACCCGGCGGGTGTGCTGCGCACGGAGTCCTCGGGCTATCGGCTCGAGATCGCCGACGATGCCTGCGACCTGGGCCGCTTCGAAGCCGCCCGGGACGCGGGCACCCGGGCGTCGGGGGCCGGCGACCACGCCTCGGCGTCCCGGCTGTTCGCCACCGCCCTGCGTGAGTGGAACGGCCGGGCGCTGTCGGATCTGGCCGGACTCGGTTTCGCCGACAGTTTCGCCACCGCCATGGAGGAGGAGCGGCTGCTGGCGGTATCGGCCCGGTTCGACGCGGAGATCGCGTGTGGCCGGGCCGCCGCCGTGATCGGCGAACTGGTCGCGCTCACCAGTGAGCACCCGCTGCGGGAGCCGCTGTGGGGCCAGCTCATCACGGCGCTCTATCTGTCCGAACGTCATGCCGACGCGCTGGAGGCGTGCCGGCGGGTGCGGGCGGTACTGGCCGAGGAACTCGGCATCGACCCCGGGCCCGCGCTGGTGGAGCTGGAACGGCGGGTGCTGCGCCAGGAACCACTGAGCACCGTCGAGATGAAGAGTGTCGAGCGGATGGCCGCGGCGATGACCGATACGGTCACCGAGGTGCCGCGCACGGTACGGAGCGGTCAGCTGCGGTTACCGGACGGGCGGACAGTGGTGGTCGCCCACGGCGGCTTCCGGATCGGCCGGATGACCGATAACGATCTGATCCTCGACGATCCGAAGGCCAGCCGGTATCACGCCCTGATCAAACTGGGCCGGGCGGGACTGCTGATCGAAGACCTCGACTCCGCCAACGGAGTCTTCGTCAACGAGCAGCCGATCGATTCCGCGCTGCTGGCCGACGGCGATGCGATCCGGATCGGCAATACCGTGCTGGCCTTCCAGGCCGTCCGCTGAGGTATCAGCCCAGCACGTCGTGGCGGACGATGGTCTGCTCGCGGCCCGGTCCGACCCCGATACAGGACATCCGGGCACCCGAGAGCTCCTCCAGCCGCCGCACATAGGCCTGGGCATTGGCGGGCAGCTCCTCGAAGGTCCGCGCGCCGGAGATGTCCTCCCACCAGCCGGGCATCTCCTCGAAGATCGGCTTGGCGTGATGGAAACCGGTCTGGGTGGTCGGCATCTGCTCGACCCGTTCGCCATCCACCTCGTAGGCCACGCAGATCGGCACCCGGTCCAGGCTCGACAGCACGTCGAGTTTGGTGAGGAAGTAGTCGGTGATGCCGTTGACCCGGGTCGCGTAGCGGGCGATGACCGCGTCGAACCAGCCGCAGCGGCGGGCCCGGCCGGTGGTGACGCCGACCTCACCGCCTGTCTTGGCCAGATAGGCGCCCGATTCGTCGAACAGCTCGGTCGGGAACGGGCCCGAGCCCACCCGCGTGGTGTAGCACTTCAGGATGCCCAGCACCGTACCGATCTGGTTGGGTCCGATGCCCGCGCCCACTGCGGCGCCGCCGGCGGTCGGGTTGGACGAGGTGACGTAGGGGTAGGTGCCGTGGTCCACGTCCAGCAGGGTGCCCTGCGAACCCTCCAGGAGCACGGTCTCACCGCGTTCGAGGGCCAGGTTCAGTTCCAGCCGGGTATCGCTGATGCGGTGCGCGAATCGCTCCGCCTGGCCGAGAACCTCCTCGACAACCTGCTGGGGGTCCAGGGCGCGCCGGTTGTAGATCTTGACCAGCACCTGGTTCTTGAACTCGAGCGCGGCCTCGACCTTCTGGGTGAGGATCTTCTCGTCCAGTACATCGGCGACCCGGACCCCGACCCGCGCGACCTTGTCCTGGTAGCAGGGGCCGATACCGCGACCGGTGGTGCCGATCTTGTTGTTGCCGAGGAACCGTTCGGTGACCTTATCGATGGCCACGTGGTACGGCATGATCAGATGCGCGTCGGCGGAGAGCAGCAGACCCGAGGTGTCGACATCCCGGTCCTCGAGCCCGGCGAGTTCGTCGAGCAATACGCCCGGGTCCACGACCACACCGTTGCCGATGACGTTCTTGACGCCGGGGGTCAGGATGCCGGACGGAATGAGGTGCAGCGCGAAGTTGTCGCCGTTGGGTAGCACCACGGTATGGCCGGCGTTGTTACCGCCCTGGTACCGCACCACCCACTGCACGCGGCCCCCGAGTAGATCGGTGGCTTTGCCCTTGCCCTCGTCACCCCACTGGGCTCCGATGAGGACGATTGCCGGCATGGTCGTGTCTCCTACGATTCGACGCGCAACACTCGAGTGCTGCAGCTACCTGCCGTAATGCGGAGGAAGCCGGGAGCACAGTCTAGCCGAGACCGTGCGGGCGCCGGGGAACGGTCGCCGGGGCCGGGCCGTTGCGCGGGTCGCCACCGGGCACCCTTTACACTCATGGGTGACCGGTCCGAGGGAGGGTGTTGGGCGTTTGAGTACCCAGGTTCTCCGCTGTGCCGACGCACCGGTACCCATCGCCCTCGCCGCGCAGCCCACCGCGCAGACCGGGGCAATACCGGACACCGGCCTGATCGACGAGCTCCTGCCGGTGCTGGCGGCCGACAGCCTGCCGCGGCTGATCGTGCTGGGCGGCGACGCGGCGCTGGCCGCTGTGCTCACCCACCTCATGCGTACCGAGCGGTTGCACGTGGAAGTCGGCTATGTACCCCTGGAGCGGACCTACGCCGCCGAGGCCTATGACCTCGCCACCGGAAACGCCGCGGCGAAACGGGCACTGGAGGGTTCGGCCATCGAAACCCCGCTGATACGCGACGACACCGGTACCGTGCTGGTCGGGCGCGCCAAGATCACCGGGCCAGGGGGCGGTCAACTGAGCGGTGAGGCCTATGTCGACGACACCTGCCTGTTCTCCGGCTCGATCCGGGCCATGTTCGTCACCCCCACGCTGGAGTTGCCCGGAGTCCGAGCGAGCTATCCGCGCCGGTTCCGGCGCCGCCGCTGGACCTACGGTCGTGCCGCGCAGCTCGGTACACCCGCAGCGGTGATCAACCGCGACGGTATCCAGAGCGACCGGGTGGTCCCGCGGTCGACGTTCTACCGGCATCACGAACCCTGGCGACTGGTCCGCTGATGCGGAACCCCCGCCGACGCTTCGTCCTCCGCCGTCCGGGGGCCGGCCGGTCCGCGCAGTTCGGACGGACTGCGGTGGGCGGACAAGGGTTGCTTCGCCGTCGGCGGATCGGTCCGCAAGAGCGGATGGGTGGGCGGCCGTGACCCCCGGCGTACCGGCTCTGCGGCGCGGTGCGATCCGTCCGAGTCCGGTCTTCCTGCTGGTCGTGGCTCTCGCGGTGGCCGGCGGTGTGCTCGCCTGGGGCGCGGATCTGGATTCGGTATGGGCAAAGGCCGGTGTTTTCGTACTGGTGGTGTTCGGCTGGGTGGTGAGCCTGTGTCTGCACGAGTTCGCTCATGCCTATATCGCCTACCGGGCCGGAGACCGCGAGGTGGAACTGCGCGGCTACCTGACGTTGAATCCGCTCAAATACAGTCATCCGCTGCTGTCGATCGTGCTGCCGATGGTTTTCATCGCGCTCGGCGGAATCGGGCTGCCGGGCGGTGCGGTGTATGTGCACACCCATCAGGTGCCGACCCGTACGCAGCGATTGATCAGTGTGGCGGGCCCGGCCGTGAACGCGGTGTGCGCGGTGGTCCTGCTGCTCATCGTGCGGTTCTTCGGCAGCGCGCAGGAGCATCCGGCGTTCTGGTTCGGGCTCAGCTTCCTGGCCTTCCTGCAGGTGACCGCCACCCTGCTGAACCTGTTGCCCATCCCGGGCCTGGACGGTTACGGCGTGGTGGAACCGTCCCTGAGCTACCAGACCCGGCGCGGGCTCGAACAGTTCAAACCGTTCGGCATGCTGATGCTGTTCGCGCTGCTGTTCACCCCGGCGATCAATCAGGTCTTCTTCGATGCCGTGTACGCGCTCTACGACCTGTCCGGGGTATCGGAGCAGTGGTCGCGTTACGGCGGATATCTGACAAGGTTCTGGGCGTAGCCGATCCGAGAGGGCCCGCCCGGCGCGGCGCCGGCCGGACGGGCCCGGATTCCCCGCCCGGGCCGGCGTCCGGGTATCCGAAACATTCGACGCTGCTGCGCCGTGTCGGCGACGCGGCACACGGGAGGGGTCCGACCGAACCGGCTGTGGGCCGGTGCGGTCACGTTTCAGATTAGTGGAGACCGGCCGCCACGGCACAGTGGTCGACTACTCGGATACCGGCTGTGGCCGGGCGAAGAGGTGCCGCGGCCTGCGATCGCGGAATCGGCCGATTCCGGCGATCCGGTAGTCGACGATGCCGGCGACCGGTGCCTAACCGGCTGTATCGGCGGGCCGATTGGTCGGTGTCACATACGGATGGGGAACGGTGGGCGGTAGCAGCGCCAGGGCGGAAACGCGTTGTACCCCGCATACCTGCAGCAGGTCCACCAGCGTGGACCGGATCTGGGCGAAAACCACATGCGCCGACAGACCGGCCCCCGCAACCAGTTCCGGGCGTGCCTGTTTGGCCACCGAGCGCAGCACCCGGGCGGCCTCCGCGCGGTCGGGTTGTTCGCCCGGATCGGTGATTATCATGCGCCGTACCACCTCGACCGCGGCGGCCAGCTGCTCCACTTCCACGATCAGGCCCGGATCGAGGATCTCGTCATCGCGCACCAGGGTCAGCGAACGGCGCAGCAGCACCCGAGTGTTGCGGACCGCGTTGTCCAGCGGATCGGCCGCGGCGCGTAAACGCTCCAGCCGGCCGCGCGAATTCCAGTACAGCGGAGATATCCGGCTCACCTCGCGGCCTCCTTCCAGCGATTTGCGCAGCGCATCCAGCTGCGCCTGGGTGGCCCGGACCGCCGTGAGCGCGCTGTGTACTTTGCCGGGGTCCTGTTCGAGCAGGCCGTGGGCGCCGTCGGTGAGCGATTTCGCCATGACGCCGAGAATCGCCGCCGCCTGCTCGCGGGCCCGGCGCACCGGATGCAACGGCACCGCGGCGACGACCACCACCCCGACCAGCCCCCCGATCAGCGCGTCCACCATGCGCGAGAAGCCGGCGCCGGTCTCGGGCGGCATCAGGGTGGCCACCAGCACGGCCGAACCCGAGGCCTGGATACCGATGATGGCTCCGCCGTCGAGGAACACTGCCAGTGCCATGGCCACCGCCACCACCAGAGCGATCTGCCAAACCCCGGTACCCACACGCGAAATGAACAGATCGCCGACGCCGATACCGACCGCGACACCGACCACCAACTCCAGCGAGCGGCGCAGCCGCGCGCCGAAGGCGGTGCCGATGGACACCACCGCCGCGGTCGGCGCGAAGAAGGGGAGCGCGTGGCCGACCACGTCCTTGGCCAGGAACCAGGCCAGTGCCGCCGCCAGTGAGCACTGCAGAATCGGGATCGCCGAGAGGCGGAGCCGCTTCCAGGAACGCCGCATCCGGTCGGCACCCCTGGCCCGGGCTCGGCCCACCGGGGAATTCGGGTCGATCAATGCCGCGGGTGCGTTCAGCCCAGACCCAGTTCGCCGGCCGCTCGCGGATCGCAGTCCTCGAGCAGGTCCAGGCAGCGGGCGTACTCGTCGGATTCCCCGATGGCCTTGGCCGCTCGGGCCAGGGCCGCGACACTGCGCAGGAAGCCACGGTTGGGTTCGTGCTCCCACGGGACCGGACCGAAGCCCTTCCAACCGTTGCGACGCAGCAGGTCCAGCCCGCGGTGGTAGCCGGTGCGGGCGAACGCGTAGGCGGCGACGACATCGTGGTTGACCGCTTCCGAGGCGTCGGCCGCGCGTTCGAGCGCGGCTTCGGCCAGGGCTGCCCACGCGATCGAGGCGGCGGGATTGTCGGCGGCGACGCGCACCGGATCGGTGCCGGCGTCGAGCGCGTCCTCCGCGTCGTGTAGTTCAGGAAGCAGTACCGGTTGCGGGCCGAGCAGATCACCGAACGAGGTCATGAGCTTCATTGTGCACGGGTATCGGGAATGCTCGATAGGCTGGCCATCTACGTCACATTCTGTTAGCCAGCAACGAGGGGTATAGGTGTCGCACCCGACCGACGACAAGGAACCGATCCGCTCCGAATCCGACTCCGGCGCAGAGGGCGGATCCCGCGCGGGTTCGTCCGCCGCGCAGAAGCCGCAGACGTCCGAAACCGGATCGCAACAGTCGCGGGCGGCGGATGTGGTGGCCTCGGCGACCGGCGGGGAAGCGACCGGAAGAGTGGGGGAGGCCGGCGAAGCAGGCCCTGACGAGGAGGGCGGTGCGCCGACCGGGACATTCGAACACGACTCGCGGGACTCGGGCGGAGAGTCGGCAGACGGTGATGCGCAGGCCGGGGATATGGCGTCGGGAGCGGCCATGGAGTCCGGCGGCCGGGCGGCGGAGCAGTCCGGCGGCCCGGAGAGCGTGGACGGTGGGCCCGCGGAAGCGACGGCTCGGGGTGCGGATGCCGGGACCGAGTCCGCGGTGCCGGTCGCGGAAAACGGGGCGGGGTCGGAGACAGCGTCGAGTGAGGGTGCCGGATCGGACGAGCCGGCAGCGGGCGCCGTGGATGGTTCGTCCGCCGAAGATCCCGGCGTGCGGGCGCCGTCGGCAGGCGCGGAAGCGGGAGCGGCAGCTGCCGACAGTCGGACCGACGGCGATGCCGGGCAGGTCGATCCCGGCTCTCCCGACCATGCGACCGCCGAGGTGCCCGCGGCGTCGGCCGAGGAGAACACAGAAGAGGTGCCGGGCGCGGCGGCAACGGCGTCCGACGAGCGTGGTGACCGGCCTGCCGGCAAGTCCGCCGATGCGGCCGGGCAGACCGCTGGTACACCGGCGGCGCAGGCCGGACCCGTTGAGGTGACCACCCCGCAAGCCGGTGGCGAGGAGCCGAGTTCGGACGGTACGGCAGCGTTTTCGGACACCGACGCCGAGCCCACCGAACCTGTCGCCGACGCGATGGAGGCGCCGGCCGCATCCGCCGCAGACGAGGAGGAAACTGCCGCCTCGCCCGGTGATACGGAGACACCTACCGCCGCAACTGCCGCGTCGGCCGGTACCGAGGAGGAGGTTGCCGCCGGGCCTGTCGGGTCGGCCGGTACCGAGGAAGAGGATGCCGCCGGACCTGTCGCGTCGTCCGGTACTGCCGAGGAGGCTGCCGACTCGACCGACAGGGCGGAGACGATCGCCGCGGCCGGCGCCGGAGAGGACGCGACCGCCGAGATCACCGCGCGCGGAGTCGAGCCGGATGCCGAGACGGTGGAGACCGCGAGCGAGGTGGCCGGAACCGGCGCGGCCGAGGACCCGACCGCCGCGGAACAAGCCCCGGCCGAATCCGGGGATACCGGTGCGGCCACCGAGAGCGACGACGCCGCGACCACCGACCCCACCGTCGAACTGGAGGCGCCGGCCGGCAACGAGGCGAAAACGGTGGTGATCCCGCGGCCGCCGCGGCCGGAAGAAGCACCGACCGAATCCATTTCGGTGCGCAAACCCGACCCGAACGCTACCGAGCGCATCGATATGACCCAGGTGCGCAGCCCCGGCCGTCCCGCAACGAAACAACCCGGCGGTCCGCAGGGTCCGGCCCGCACCGATCGGGTCGGGCCGGGTACGGCGGGACCACTGTCGAAACCGCCGAACACACCCCGTCCGCAGCCGGGCCCGAAGCGCCCCGGTGCGCAGGCGCCGAGCCGTCCGGACCAGTCCGCACCGCAGCGGCCGGGTGGGCCGGCCCCCGCACCGCAGGGTGCCGGCGGACCGCAGGGCGCCCCGCGTCCGGTCGGTGGTCCCGCGCGGCCGCCGGCCGGGGCGCAGCGTGCGGCCGGTGCGCCGTCACCGGCCGATATCAAACCGACTGTGGCCGAACACCGGGTCGCGCAGGTGCCGCAGTACGGTGCCTCCGGACAGATCGCAAAACCGCAGCGGGTGGAGCCGGCGGCCGCGCCGGCGGGGTCCGCGGGTAATCGGAAGTGGCTCATCGCCGCGGGGGCGGCCGTGGTGGTCGTGATCGCGGCGATCGCGATCGTGGCCGGCCTAGGCTCCGGTGACGATTCCCCGCAGGCCCGGATCCGTACGGCCATCGGCGATTACACCGGCGCGCTGGAAAGCGGCGATCTGGCCGGCCTGCGCGACAGCACCTGCGGTGGTCTGCACGATTACTACCAGGGGTTGTCGGAGGAGCAGTTCGCCGGTGTGCATCAGCAGGCCGTCGACGGGGGCAGTATTCCCGAGGTGACCGGCGTCGACGCCGTGCAGATCACCGATCGGACCGCGCTGGCCCAGGTGACCGTGCAGACCGAGGCGGATTCCGAGCAGACCACCCGGACCTTCGATCTGCAGGAGACCGACGACGGCTGGAAGGTCTGCGACCCGCCGGCCGGTACCCAGTAACCCGCTGCGCCACACGGCGATCGGGCACCCCGGCGGACCGTCGCCAGGGCGACCCGGTTCGTCACCGGCGCCGACCGCGGCCTCGGACGCGCCTTTACGAAGCCGTCCTCGCTTCCATCGGCCACGGTGGCGGTCGGCGCCACCCGGTACACCCGCACATGTGGCAGCTTTCGCGTTCGTAGCAGCGACCCGGGGTGGTGCGTGCTCTTCCGGCTCGGGCCGGTAACTTTCGCGTTCGCCCACTCACCGACCGGGGCGCTCGTCCCGGGTCGCCGTGCGAACGGGCAGGCGAAATATAGGTCTTCGCAATCGGCGGGCCGGCGCGAGGATGGTGGTGTCACCTCGCTGCAAGGACTTTCGTCATGAGAACTCGTAGAATGCCGGCCCGCCTCTTGATCGCCGGATGCGCGCTGTCGATGCTCGCCGCCGTCCCGGCCGCCGCCGATACCCCGCAGTCGTCGAACCGGAGCCAGGATTCCCATCCGCTGCCCGCCGACCGGGCCGGAGCCGAACCCGAACAGGACGGGCAGCCCTACTACATCGATTGCGCGCACGCCCGCCGGGAATCCGAAACCCCGTTGCTGGGTGGTCAGCCCGGCTAATCCTGGCAACTCGACGCCGACGGTGACGGTGTGGCCTGCGAGGTGGGGGAGGATTGAGCCGAAATCCGTCTTCCTGACGGCAGCACTGCGGTTTGCCCGCGGGTCTTCGGTCCTCGCCGCGCCGTCGCGGGATCGGTAGCGAAGTGCCCGGTACCCATCGGCCCGGGTATCGGTTACGCTGGCCGCTCGTCGAACACTCCGGGGTATGTGGAGGTGCGCATGGTTACGAAAGTCGCTGGTCGATGCGCCGCCGTGGCGGCACTGTGCGCCGGGACGCTGCTACTCGGGGCGTGCTCGGACAACGAGGGCGCCGCGGTCCCCGTGTCCCCGGCCGCCGCGTCGTCGCAGCCGGAGAGTCCCCAGGAACGCAACCTGCGGGTACGCGACGAACTGGTCCGGCTGGGTTGTGATACCAATTCCTGTATTCAGACCTATTTCGCCTGTGAGGACGGCCTGCTCTCCGGGCAGGCGTGCGAGTTCTACCGCGCGCATCCGCTGAATTGACAACCGGCCAGTCCAGTTGCGCAACTGGACTGGCCGATCCGCGTCGACTGCCTCGGTTCGCCCCGAGTCAGGCCGCGTCCCGTTCCCGGTAGGAGCGAGCTGCGTCCAGGTCTCGGTACATCCGCTCGAGGTCGTATCGGTCGGCTGCGTCCTCGGTAACAGAACCGAGTGGTCGGTAGTGTTCCAGTAGTTCGCCGATCCGGGATTCGTGCACGAGATAGTCGTATGCGATGAAGCCGAAGGTTCCCACTCCCACGAGTGCCACAAAGAGTGTCATGTGTTCAGCATCCGGCAACTGGACTTGCCGCGAAAGAGCCAATCGCTTAATACTGGACCCTATGGCGACAAGAGTGATCGGTGCAACAGGCCTGGCTCGCGATCTCGGGCACTGGCGTAGCGCCGAGGGGGCGACCGACGGCGGTGCCCGCAAATCGGCCCGGCCTGCCTACCTCGCGCTGGCCGAGGGGATCCGGTTGCTGATCCACGATGGGCGCGCTCCCCTCGGGATAGCCCTGCCCAGTGAACGCGATCTGGCCGCCACCCTCGGCGTCAGCCGTACCACGGTCACCTCCACCTACGCCCTGCTGCGCGAACACGGCTATCTCATCACCCGGCAGGGCTCGCGCAGCACCGTCGCCCTGCCGCCGGCCGTCGCGCACGACGGCACCCGGGCCGCCCGCGGCATCCTCGCCACCATGGCCACCGGCGCCGCGCCGGCCGTGGATCTGACCTACGCGGCGATGACCGCGCCGCCGGAGATGGAAGAGGCATACGCCCAAGCGCTACAGGGCATTCCGTCGTACCTGGGTACGCACGGCATGGATCCGGTGGGCATCCTGCCGTTGCGGGAAGCCCTGGCCCGCCGTTACACCGAACGCGGCCTGCCCACCATCGCCGACCAGATCCTGGTGACCCTCGGCGCCCAGCACGGACTCCGGCTGCTGCTGAATGTGCTGGCTCCGTCCGCGGGCCGGGTCCTCATCGACCACCCCACCTACCCCAACGCCATCGAAGCCATCCGGGATGTGGGCGCGCGCCCGGTTCCGGTGCCGCTGCGCCTGGAGGATCCGGCGGCCGCCTGGGACCTCGACGGACTGCGCAGCGCCGCCCGGCAGACCGCCGCCTCGCTGGCCTATCTCGTCCCCGACCACAACAATCCCACCGGGTTCCTCATGGACGACACGGCGCGGGCCGACCTGGCCGCCATCGCCCGGGACACCCGGATGACACTGATCATCGACGAGTCCATGGCCGATCTGTCCCTGGACGCGCAGACGCGGGTATCGCCGGTCGCCGCGTTCGCGAAGGGGTCGGAGGTCGTCACCATCGGCTCGGCCTCGAAGTCCTTCTGGGGCGGTCTGCGCGTGGGTTGGATCCGGACGTCGGAATCGCTGATCACCCGGCTGCTCGGCATCCGGGCGACCGTCGACCTGGGCACCCCGGTGATGGACCAGCTGGCCGCGGTCCATCTGCTGGAACACGCCGACCCCATCCTCGAGCGCCGGCGCGCGCAGTTGCGTAACCAGCGGGAAGCGTTGCTGGCCGCAATGGCCGAGGAACTGCCCGGCTGGTACGTGCTTCCCGGAGTCGGCGGTATGTCGGTGTGGGCGCAGCTGCCCACGCCGGTGTCGACGGCACTGGCCGCGACCGCTCCGAACCACGGGGTGCTGCTGGCGGCGGGCCCCCGATTCGGTGTCCAAGGGGCGTTCGAACGGTTCCTGCGCTTGCCCTACACCAGCCCCGAATCCGAGCTGCGGCGCGCGGTGACCTCGATCGCGACGGCCTACGCGACACTCGGGCCACAGGCCGGCGATTCGTTCCAGCCGCTCACCTGCTACTAGAAAGCCGGCGGGCTCAGATCTTCGCGGTCAGTGTGGCGGCGGCGCGGGCGATGGCGAGTTCCTCGTTCGTGGGCACGACCAGGACATCCACCTTCGCGTCCGGCGGGGAGATCCGCCGCGCGGTCCGTTCCGGTGCCGTATTGCGGCCGTGGTCCACCGCGATTCCGAACGCGGACAGGCCGGCCAGCGCGTCGGCGCGCACATCCGGGTTGTTCTCGCCGACCCCGGCCGTGAACGTGATCGCGTCGACCCCGCCGAGTTCGATCAGGTAGGCACCGAGGTAGTGCCGGAGGCGGTGTACGTAGACGTCGTAGGCCACTCGGGCCGCCTCGTCGCCTTCGCCGATGAGCCGCCGCAACTCCCGGAAATCGTTCACACCCGCCATACCCCGTAGGCCCGAACGACGGTTGAGCAGGCGGTCGACGCCGTTGACGTCCAGCTGGGCGGTGCGCATGAGATGCAGGATGATGCCGGGATCCAGGTCTCCGGGGCGGGTCCCCATCACCAGGCCCTCCAGCGGCGTCAGTCCCATGCTGGTGTCCACCGGGCGCCCGCCCCGCAGCGCCGACACCGACGCGCCGTTGCCGAGATGGAAAACGATCTGTTTCAGCGATTCGGCCGGCCGGCCCAGGAATTCGGCGACGCAACCCGATACGTACTCGTGCGAGGTGCCGTGGAAGCCGTAGCGGCGGACACCGTGTGCGGCCGCGACCTGCGCGTCGATCGCGTAGGTCTTGGCGGCGTCGGGCAACCCGTGGAAGAACGCGGTATCGAACACCGCGACCTGCGGAACCTCGGGCAGCAGGGTGCGCACCGCCTCGATCCCGCGCACGTTCGCCGGATTGTGCAGCGGTGCCAGTGCCGACAACTCGTCGATGGTGGCCAGCACCCGGTCGTCGACGAGTGTGGGCCGGTAGAACACTTCGCCGCCGTGGACTACCCGGTGCCCGACCGCGGTCACGCCCGCGCCGGTCAGATCGTGGCCCGTTTCGGCGAACTTCTCGAACGCGAGCCGCAACCCGGCCGTGTGGTCGGCAATGGCGACCCGGTCGGAAAGAGTCCGGCCGTCGGTGGTGTGTTCGATCGCGCCGCCGTCCTCACCGATCCGCTCCACCAGTCCGGCCGCCACCACGGTGCCCGACTCCGGCGCGAGCAGTTGATATTTGATCGAGGACGAACCGGAATTGACCACCAGCACCAGGTTGCCGCCCACCGTCGGCTCCTTCTCTCCGTACCGCGGCGCGTTCACTGCTGCTGCGCCTGAATAGCTGTGATGGCCACCGTGTTCACGATATCGGTGACCAGTGCGCCGCGGGACAGGTCGTTCACCGGTTTGCGCAATCCCTGCAGCACCGGGCCGATCGCGACCGCACCCGCGCTGCGCTGCACCGCCTTATAGGTGTTGTTGCCGGTATTGAGGTCGGGAAAGATGAAAACCGTGGCCCGGCCGGCCACCTCGGAGCCGGGGAGTTTGGCATCGGCGACGGTGGGTTCGATGGCCGCGTCGTACTGGATGGGGCCCTCGACGAGAAGTTCGGGCGCCCGCTCCCGGACCAGTCCCGTCGCCACCCGCACCTTGTCCACATCCGCGCCGCTACCGGATTCACCGGTCGAATAGGAGAGCATGGCCACCCGGGCGTCGATCCCGAACCTGGTCGCGGTCGCGGCCGAGGAGACGGCGATATCGGCGAGCTGTTCGGAGCTCGGATCGGGGACCACCGCGCAGTCACCGTAGGCCAGCACCCGGTCGGCCAGGCACATGAGGAACACACTCGACACCGTCGAGACACCGGGCACCGTTTTGATGATCTCGAACGAGGGCCGGATCGTATGCGCGGTGGTGTGCGCCGCCCCGGAGACCATGCCGTCGGCGATCCCCCGATGCACCATCATGGTGCCGAAATAGGAGATATCGGTGACGGTCTCCCGCGCCCGCTCCAGGGTCATGCCCTTGTGTTTGCGCAATTCGGTGTACTCGCGGGCGAAATCGTCGAGATGTTCGGAGCTCCGCGGGTCGAACACCCGCGCGTCGGCGATATCGACGCCCAGCTCCGCGGCCCGGGCCCGGATCGCCGTCTCGTCCCCCAGGATGATCAGATCCGCGATCTTGCGCTGCAGTACCCGGCCCGCCGCGCGTAGCACCCGGTCGTCGTCACCCTCGGGCAGCACGATCGTCTTGCGGTCGGCCCGGGCACGTTCGATGAGCTGGTATTCGAACATCTGCGGGGTCACCACGCTGGACAGCGGAACCTCCAGCCGGCGCAGGAAATCCGCGGCGTCCACATGGGTTTCCATGAGCGCCAGCGCTGTATCCACCTTGCGCGGGTTGTGCGCCGACATCCGGCCGCGGGTGCGATGGGCCACCCCGGCGGTCTCGTAGGTGCCCAGATCTGTGGTCAGGATGGGTAATCGCGGTTTGAGCCCGGTGATCAGCCGGGCGATCGCCGGGTGCGGGAGCAGTCCGCCGTTCATGATGATCCCGGCCAGCGAGGGGAAACTCTCGGCCTCGTGCGCGTTGACCACACTGAGCAGCACATCGGAGCGATCGCCGGGAGCGATCACCACCGCACCGTCGGAGAGACGCTCCAGAATGTGTTCCGCGGTCATCCCGCCGACCATCACCCCCAGCGCCTCGCGATCCAGCAGTTCCGGATCGCCGCTGTACAGCTCGCCGCCCAGCGCCTCGCGCAATTCGGCCATGGTGGGCGAGATCAGCAGCGGCACCTCCGGCAGAGTCCAGGACGGCACGCCGAAGGGCGCCAGAGCCTCCCGGACCGCCTCGAGCTCGCCGGGTGCGCAGCGGTTGGCGATAACTGCCAGCAGCTGCGCGTGCTCGGACTTCAGCTCGGCGGTGCACAGCTCCACCAGCTGCTCGACCTCCTCGGCCGACCGCCGCGCCCCACGCACCACCAGCAGCACCGGCGCCCCCAGATTCACCGCGATCCGGGCATTGAACCGCAGCTCGCTCGGACCGGCCACATCGGTGTAGTCGCTGCCCACGATGACCACGGCATCGCAGACCGCGGCCACCTCGTGATATCGCATGACGATCTCGGAGATAGCGGCATCCGGGTCGGCGTGCACCTGCTCATAGCCGACCCCCACCGCCTGCTCGTACTCGATATCGGCGGTGCTGTGCTCGAGCAGCAGCTCGAGAATGTAATCCGGTTCGGTGGCCGAACGGGTGATCGGCCGGAACACCCCCACCCGCGCGGTGGTCGCGCACAGCATCTGCAGCACGCCGAGCGCCACGGTCGACTTACCGGTATCGCCCTCCGGCGATGCGATGTACACACTGGACGCAGCAACCTCGGCCATACGGAGAGCCTAGCTGTGTTCACCGGCGTGTTTGTGGTGCGCGGCGTCGAGGGTCGAGTGGTGCGTACCCAGCCTCCGGTCGGCCTCGCGGGATACGACGCATCCGCGACGGGCCCGCAGTACCTGGAGTTTGTGCGAGTCCGGTGCGCGAAGATAGCGCCGGATTCGGTATCGGGCGATTCCCGGATGTTTCGAAAATTCTCGTGCGAAAATCGTTCGGTGTCATCCTGGGACAGGCTGTGGCAGAACGTAATCGAAAGAGCCGTACCGCCGATCCAGGACCTGGCCGCCGTCTTCAAGACGGAGTACGGAAAGACTTCGCATACGCTCCGGGGCGGCGCCGGTGTCATGGAGGACGCGGCCCAGCGGTCCGAGCGCTCCATAACAGGTCTCGGGAACGATTCGCCGGCTGCTTCGAATCTGCGAGTTCTGTCCAGTACCCCGCACTACGATCTGAACACACTGCTCTCCAGGTATGCCTATACCGACGACAACGGTTGGACCGGGGCAGACAGCACATATGTGCGACGGCTACCGGATGGTCGCCATGTCTTTATGTTCTCCGACACATTCCTCGGCCGTGTCGACGAGTTCGGCGCGCGTTCGCGGGATACACCGTTCGTGAGCAACAGCTTCGTCCTCGTGGAACGGGACGGCAGTATGCGTACCGTGCTCGGCTCCGCGCCGGACGGTGGTGTTCGAGCGGTGTTTCCGCCGCGTGGCGAACAGTTCCATTGGCTCGGCGGATCGCACGTGACCAGTAGAAATACGCTGGATACGATGTTCTTGGGATTCACCGGCGATTCCCGTGTGGTGGATCGTGGCGGGGATTTCGACGCCGAGCGTCTCCGGATGGCCTTGATTCCGGGTGGGCAAGGGGAACTGGATTTCCAAGAGAATCTGCTGGTCAGATTCGACGCTCACGACCTCCGGCAGTTGGACGTGACGGCGATGCCCTCCGAATCGGGGGTGCACTGGGCATCGTGGGTCGAATTCGACCAGCACACGAATAAAACCTACGTGTACGGAGTCGACGACCGTGGGCCGAGAAATTCATGCACATCGCAAGGGTGAACGGAGATGATCTGCGGACGCGGTGGGAATTCTCCGACGGTACCGGGGGATGGTCTCCTCATGAGACCGACTCGGCGCCGGTGATGTCGGGCGTAGCCAACGAGTACAGCGTTTCGCGATTCGACGGCGACAGATTTCTGCTCGTCACCCAGGACACCAACGCTCCATACAGTCCGGACATCCTCGGATATCTGTCGGATTCGCCCGCTGGTCCGTTCGATTCACCCACGTTGCTGTATCGGGCCACGGAATCCGGCCCGCTCGGTTTCTTCGGCGACCCCGAAGCGGTGGTCTACAACGCTCATGAACAGCCCGACCTACGACGAGGCAACGAGCTGACCATCACCTACAACCTGAACGGGAGCGTCGAAGGCGTTCTGGAGAACACTGCCAAATACCGGCCGCAGGCGGTCAAGGTCAGAATCGACACTTCGGGGTAACCCTCGCGCGAGACGCTGGCTGTGCTGTCATCAGTAGCAGCGCCGAGCCGACGACCGGCAGCCACAACGCCGGCCGCGACGGGCTTCTGCACCTATCGACCCCGAACCCACCTGCTGCTGCGCCACAGCCCCGATACCAGTCGTGGACCACTCCACCCTGTGCTGGATATCGGGTCCGGCTCGGCGAGGGGCCGTCCTACATCTGCTTTCGCCGACTCCCCCGCGAGGGCCGGGCGGGTATGCCGGGTGAACAATGCCGCAGTGGCCGTGCCGACAACCAGGACTGCGACGGGCAGAAAGGTGGACTCGCGGAGCGCCGAACCGAGCGCATGCCGCACCGAGTCCTGGATCGGGGCGGTGTCGAGCCGCTCGGCCACCGGCACGTCGCCGATGCCATGGGCACTCATCCGAGCGGCGACCAATGCGCTGATGGCGGCGCTACCCAGGACACCGCCGAGTTGCCGGGTGGTGTTGTAGATACCCGCGCCCGCGCCCGCCTGCTGGGTGGGCAGGTTGTGGGTGGCATTGGTCGCCAGCGGAGCCCAGATACAGGAGTTGGACACGCCGGCCACTGCCGAGGCGATCAGGAGAGCGGCTGTCGAGGCCTGCGGATTCTGCATCAGCAGCGCGAACCATGTCACCGACAGCGCGAAGAGGCCGAAGCCGAACGTGGGAACGATGCGGGGATGCAGCCGGTCGGCGAGCCGGCCGATGAGCGGTGCACTGATCGCGGTGACGATCGCCATAGGAGCGATCGCCAGGGCGGAGTCGGTGGGCGACATCTCCCACACCGACTGTAGACAGAAGTAGATCGACACAAGGAATGCGGTGGTCGCAGCATTCATGGCTGCGATGGCCACAGTGGACAGGGCGAAATTGCGATCGCGGAACAAACCCAGTGGGAGCAGCGGCTGGTCGACGCCACGGGCCTCGACCATGATGAACGCCACGAGCAGCAGTACACCTGCGCCGATCAAAAGCCGAATCCACTCCGACCAGTCCTGGTGATAGCCCTCCTGGATTCCGAAAATCAGGGCGAACATGCCGATAGAGCTCAGAACCGCACCGGGGATGTCGAAGGTACGCGATCTGGTGGGCAGGGCCGGAACCAGTCGCGCTGCCAGTGCCAGCGCCGCGATACCGACCGGGACATTGACGAAGAAGATCCATTCCCAGCCCGGGCCGTCCACGAGCACGCCGCCCAGCAGTGGGCCGATCAGCGTGGCCAGGCCCGCGCACCCTCCCCACACGCCCATGGCCGCCCCACGGCGCTCGGGCGGGAACATGCGGGTGATCACCACCATCGTTTGCGGCATCAGCAGTGCCGCCCCCAATCCTTGAACGGAGCGGGCCGCGATGAGCATTCCGATGGTCCCGGCCAGCCCGCACCACAGCGAGGCGGCGGTGAACACCGTCAGGCCGAGCAGGTAGATATTCTTGGGCCCGAAACGGTCACCGAGCCGTCCGGTGATCAGCTGCGGCGCGGAATAGGTCAGTAGGTAGGCACTGGTCACCCACAGCATGTCCGGGATATCCGCGTCCAGGCTGCGCATGATGGCCGGATTGGCGACCGCGACGATCGTCATGTCCACCAGAACCATGAAGAAGCCGACAACCAGCGCTGAATGCGCGAACCAGGGGTTGTGTCCGGTCATCGGACGTTCCTTCTCCCACAGGTATCGGGCTCCATGGCATCAACGGTCACCACCATGGAGGGCGGGGTGGTGCGCCCGGAGGTAGGCGTCACGATCGCAATAGGAGCCGGCGAGGGCATCGCCATAAGCGATCAGCTCGGAGTGCGTTGCACTCCGAGGCTGGTAGCGCTGCCGGATCAACTGCTCCGAGCTGTAGCCATCGCACGACTCGGTGAGGATCTCGGCCAGCACCGTCGCGTCTTCCATGGTGTAGCTCATGCCCTGGCCGGTCATCGGATGTGGCGAGAACGCGGCGCTACCGAGCAGGATCACGTTGCCGCGGTGATAGGGCGTGCTGTGATAGACGGATACCGGTACGCGGGAAAACTGACGCGGATCGAGCTGAGCGAGCACGTCCTGGCTGTGCGTGACGAAGCAGGCCAGTTGCGTGTTCAGGTCGGTCCCGTATTCGTGGAATACCGGCACATCCAGAACCGCCGGGAGGCCGACGAAAACCCTGGCCAGTTCGGTGTCCACCGGATAGAAGTAGGCGAACCAGCCGCTGGAATCGAAATAGAGCCGGTTACGGGCGAGGACACTGGGCGTGACCGGGACAGTTGCCATCCGTAGGACGTGATCGTGCCGGCTCATATGGCGGGTCGCGGCGACGAAGTCGCTGAGGGGCGAGGGTGATCCGCCGGAATCGACGAACATATGTGCCCGCACCGACGTACCGTCATCCAGCGTTGCCCCGGTGACCCGAGAATCTGCGGTGTGAATATCGACCAGCCGCCTGCCGAAACGGATATCGATATTCGACAGCTCGCCGCATGCCGAGTGAATCGTACCCAGCGTCTCGGCGTACGGCGCGGTCAGAAAGTAGCCGGTATCGGTGTGCTCGGCGAAATTGTAGGAGAGAAGCAAAGATCCATCGTGGTAGAAGTCGATGACATCGCGCTTCAACGCGTCCCGGAGCATCAATTGATCGAGCAGGCCGTGTTCGTCGAGAATCCGAATGCCACGCGGCTTGAGTATATCGGCACCACGTCGGGGCATCCCGGCACCGGGTTCGATCACCAGCACGCGACGACCGCTGCGGCCCAGCAGCAAAGCCAGGAGCGCACCGCCGACTCCGGCGCCGAGGACAACGCAATCCAGCACCGGGGTCGTGGGGGATGTCGAGGTCCGGGCCGTACTCATCGATCCGACACCAGGAATCGCCCGGGGGCGATGATCGCGGCGGGGTCGTACAGTCGTTTGAGCATGCGTAAGGGCTCGTCGTCGTAGTCTGCCGAACGATCCGGTAGCTCCCACGGCTCGTGATCGATATCGGAGCGGTACGGCAGGAATCCCGCGCGCAAGAACGAGCGACGCGCCGCCCGGCGCAGTTCGTGTGCCCGCTCGATACCACTCGGATCCCGCAAAAAAGGGATTTGGGTAACCATATTGGTGGAGTGCTGCGAAACCACGTTGAACTCGAGCATGCCCGCTGTGCCGTACCGCTCGGCCTCGATCTCGAACAGTTCGATCGCCTTACCCAGGTCGGTCCCGCGGAACGGCACCACGGGCAGAAACATCAACCGGCCGATCCGGGATCGGTCTACCTGTGAACAGGAACTGACGCCCAGCCCGTCCAGGACGTTCTTACAGGACGGAATGCCGCGCGCGAACAGAGTTCGGGTATAGAGCGGGTCGTCTGTGGCCGTCTCCGCGGTATCCAGCGACCGATAGGACAGCAGGCCGTGGACGCGGGAGAAGGTTTCGCGGATGATCGTCTCGGCGTGCTCGACGGCCGCTCGAGAGCCGAGCAGGGGTACCTGGACGGTCACAGCATCTACGTCGGCGGTAACAGGGATCGCGGCGCGGCCGGCTTCGGGTACCACGAAGAGGTCCTTCAAACGCAGCATTCCGTCGCTCGCGTTGCGCGATCGGCCGACGCGGATCATCGCATCCACCACCTCGAGGAGGGAGGACTTGGTGAAGGTGGCGTGCACCAAGAGGGTTGTCTGCGGGCGCGGTATGAGGCTGATCGCCATGGCGGTGATCACACCGAGGTTGCTTTGTACGAAGGCCCGGGTCAGATCGGGACCCGCCACAGCTCCCGGGCGTCGACCGTTGCGGTCCAGGCCACCGGTGGTCATCACCCGGCCGGTACCGAGCACTACTTCGAGTCCGAGGAGATCGTCGATCCGGGGCCGGATCGTACCGTCGCCGCGCTCGAGCGTATTTCCGACGATGCTCGCATCGGCGCAGCCCGCGGTCACGTTCAGCATCCATGGTGTGCCGTCGAGAAGTTGAGTGAGTTGTCGCTGGGTCACACCTGGTTCGACAACGGCGTAGCCGAGATCCAGATCCAGTGTCCGGACTGCGGTCATCCGGCCGGCGTCCAGGACCGAACAGTCGTCGTATACCGGCGACCGCGACCCCATGCCCCAGTTACGGCCCGTGCTCAGCGGGAATACCGGGATACCCGTCCGCGCCGCCGAGACGACTGTCTGCCGAACCTCCTCGGTGGACTCCGGGTAACAGGTCCCCAGGATCTGTCGCGGGTGGTGTTCACCGAGATCGGCCGAATGCCGGCCCTGGGTATGCTGCGCACCGGTCATCGCTGCGACACCTGTGACAGCCGCGATCTTTCGCTCCACACGCGCGATTGTGGATTCCGCCGGTCATCCATAACGGCATCGGCGATGCCGGGGTCGTGAGGGAACACTTCTCACCTACGTTCTGATATCGAATTCGGTAATGCCGAATGGGCTCGAGGCCAAGTGTGTCCACTGCCTGGAGGGATCGACAGTAGGGAATTCCCTACAATCAACCGCTGGGCATACGAACCGGCAGATTTCCGAAGAGCTGTGCGTGAACGAAGCACGACGCAAGCCCATCGCACCCGCTGGTCCACCGAACTCGGCGTCTCTGCACGGACCGAACCGGCCGCACTCCGCCGGAACCGAACGCATCGGACCACCGGCGAATGCGCCACAACTGTCCAGCCGGACGGATTGCGACAGGGCACTCCGCCCCAACTCGATCGAGTACGTTATCCGATGTAGGGGATTCCCTACTGTCCGACCCGGGTTACCGGAAATAACCTGATCGGTGGCGCCGTCGGTGAGTTTATCCGTGACTTTCCGGTGGAACCGCAAACGACTCCGATCGAAGGATCCCCGTGAACGGCGACAGTTTCACCGATTTCGCCCACCGCGATCGAGCACTGCGCACACAGAACTGGTGCTTCATGCGCAGACCAGGGTGGCGTTCTTTGCGGAAAGCACACAAACTCAACGCCCGGAGGACGCCGATAATGCGTTCGCTTACAGTTTCGATCAGTTCGGCGACCGCCGCCTTTCTGAGTGTGTGCCTTGCTGGTATCGCCTACGCAGTACCGATACCGGATACGTCACGAGAGACCACAACGGAAGACGGCTGGCACCTACGGGTGGCCATGACCGAGGCAAATCTCGACCGAGTTCCGAACTTGGCGGCGACGCCGTTCACTCGAGAGGGTTTTGTGAGCCTCACCGCGATCGCCGATATCTCCGGGTCCGGGCGGCAGGCGGTCAGCTCGGGCAGCCTGACCCTCGGATACCAGGTGGGCTGTCAGATCGATGTGTCGAACGGAATGTCCGTCGGCATATCGGCGTTGGTCGGCCCGAATATCGGGGTTACGGTGGCGCCGGCCCCGGGGATCAATATCGGCGGTAGCGCGCTGATGATGCCCTCGATCTCGGTGAACCCGAAACCGGGAACGATCACCAGCCTGCCCTTCGGGACGAAACCGCTGACCGGAGCTCATGGCTCCATCGACGTCGAACAGGTACAAATCAAGGTGGATGCCTGTGCGGGGCCGGTCAGTGTGCGCTCGTACGCGATTGCGGCGATATCCACGGCCACGGCGGACAATTCGATCGCGGCCTACGGCGAACCGGCCTGGCTGTGATGACAATGCACCGTGCGGTCACAATGTTGTTAGCGGCCGCTGCGATGTGGACAGGTGCCGGCATCGTGGCGCACGCGGACCCGGTCGTCGCGGCGCCTGGCGCGCCATGCGTCACAGGGCCGAATACCGGTACCGGGCTGCCGTGCGTGATCTCACGGTCCGACCCGCCCAAGCGTCCGGACCAGGGCAGCGCCACCCTTTCGTCTGGACCTGGCACGACAACGTTGGCGCAGGCCGCGCAACGCGCCACCAATAACAGGCCGCCGCCCTCGGCCTGCCCACCCAGGCCGGCGGCATCAGCGTTGATTCCACCGCCGACGGGCCACGGCACCGAACATCCCATTGTGGGAATATCGTGAGATCTCGGAATCCTTCCTGTTCCGGGACAACATACTTCGACACCGATCGATCATCCGGGCACCCGTGGCACGACAGCCGGCCGGGTCGCGGAGCCGGCCATAGTGGCTCGGGGTGGAAATCACCCGGGTCCCCGGCCTACCCCAATTCGCGCAGCCGCGGGGCCAGGTCGCGCTGGAACAGGTCCAGGAAGCGCTTCTGGTCGTGTCCGGGTGCGTGGAAGACCAGGTGGTTGAGCCCGGCGTCCACATAGGGCTTGACCAATTCGACCGCTTGGTCCGGATCGCTGGCGACGATCCAGCGTTTGGCGATCTGCTCGATCGGCAGCGCGTCGGCCGCTTCCTCCATTTCGATCGGGTCGTGGATGCTGTGCTTCTGCTCCGGGGTCAGCGATAGCGGCGCCCAGAAGCGGGTGTTCTCCAGCGCGAGTTCGGGGTCGGTGTCGTAGGAGATCTTGATCTCGATCATCCGGTCGATCGTGCCGACCTCGCGGTCCACCTTCGCCGCGCCTTCGGCCACCGCCGGCATCAGTTTCTCGGTGTACAGCTCCATGCCTTTACCGGAGGTGCAGATGAACCCGTCGCCGGCGCGGCCCGCGTAGCGGGCCACCACCGGGCCGCCGGCGGCGATGTAGACCGGGATCCCGCCTTCGGGGACGTCGTAGATGGAGGCCCCGACCGTCTTGTAATAGGTGCCGTCGAAATCGGTGCGGGCCCCGGTCCACAGGGCGCGCATCAGATCCACCGATTCGCGCAACCGCGCGAAGCGCTCCTTGAACTCCGGCCATTCCCCGGAGTAACCGGTGGCGATCTCGTTGAGTGCCTCACCGGTGCCCACACCCAGCATCACCCGGCCCGGATACAGGCAGCCCAGGGTCGCGAACGCCTGCGCGATCACGGCGGGGTTGTACCGGAAGGTGGGGGTCAGCACCGAGGTACCGAGCAGGATCCGCTCGGTACGCTCACCCGCCGCGGCAAGCCAGGCCAGGGAGAAGGGCGCGTGGCCGCCCTTGTGCCGCCACGGCTGGAAATGATCGCTGACGGTGGCGCTGTCGAGGCCGTGCTCCTCGACCAGTACCGCCAGCTCTACCAGTTCACGGGGTCCGAATTGTTCCGCCGATGCTTTGTATCCGAGCTTCAGTTCGCCCATTTGCGCCCACTCCTGTCGCATTGTGGTCGGACCGTCTCCGGCCCGGATTCGACCCTAATAGGCGCAGTTGGGCCGAGCCCACCCGCAACCCACGGACGGCCGGAGCGAAGGCGGAAGCGCGCCGGGTCCGCCTCGGACGGGCGCGTCGTAGACGGGCGCGGGCGGTCGCGGCGGGCTCGTTCCCGCCGCGTGTTCCCCGCTCCGGGGCGCGGCATACCCGGCCCGCGCGCCACGAAGAGCAGAATGACGGGGTGAGCCCAGATGACCGGATTTTGTCCTACCTCACCGATATGGACGGGGTGCTGGTGCGTGAGGACCATATGGTGCCCGGCGCCGACGAGTTCCTCGCCGAATTACGGGCCGAGGAGATCCCGTTCCTGGTACTGACCAACAATTCGATCCGCACACCCCGCGATCTGCAGGCCCGGTTGCGTCAGACCGGGTTGGAGATCCCGGAAAATTCGATCTGGACCTCGGCGCTGGCCACCGCCAGTTTCCTCAACGAGCAGCGACCGGGCGGTACCGCCTACGTGGTGGGCGAATCCGGACTCACGACCGCCCTGCACGAGATCGGCTACGTTCTGACCGAGGTGGACCCCGACTACGTGGTGCTGGGCGAGACCCGCACCTATTCGTTCGAGGCGATCACCACCGCCATCCGGCTGGTCGAGCGCGGGGCGCGGTTCATCGCCACCAACCCCGACCCGACCGGACCGTCCCGGGACGGCGTACTGCCCGCGACCGGTTCGGTGGCGGCCCTGATCACCCGGGCCACCGGCCGCGACCCCTACTACATCGGCAAACCCAACCCGCTGATGATGCGCTCGGCGCTGCGCCGCATCGGCGCGCACTCACAGACCAGTGTGATGATCGGCGACCGGATGGACACCGATGTGATCTCCGGGATGGAAGCCGGTATGCGCACCATCCTGGTGACCTCCGGTATCTCGACGAAGGTATCGGTCGAGCAGTATCCGTATCGGCCGACGTCGGTGCTGAGCTCGGTCGCCGACCTGGTCGGGCGGGTTCGTACCCCGTTCACGGAGGCAGCGAATCCGCTGACCTGAGCGGGCCGTAGGCGTGGACGGGCCTCTGCGTGATCAGCTCAACGCGTGGTCGAGGTCGCCGAGGAGGTCTTCGATGTCTTCCAGGCCGATCGAGACCCGGACGACCCCGTCGGAGAGGCCGATGCTCGCCCGGCCTTCGGGGCCCATGGCCCGGTGGGTGGTGGTGGCCGGATGGGTGATGAGGCTTTTCGCGTCGCCCAGGTTGTTGGAGATATCGATGATCCGCAGCTTGTTCAGTACCTCGAAGGCCCGCTTCTTCGCGAGGTCCGCGGCGGCCGCGAGTTCGAAGGTCACCACGGTGCCGCCGCCGCTCATCTGCGCGGTCGCCAGCGTGTACTGCGGGTGCGATTCCAGCAACGGGTACCGGACCCAGCTCACGGCCGGATGCTCGTCGAGGTAGCGCGCGATCCGCAGCGCCGACTCGGTGGACTGGCGGACCCGCAGCGGCATGGTCTCCAGACCCTTGAGCAGCGTCCAGGCGTTGAACGGGCTCAGGGCGGGGCCGGTGTGGCGCATGAGCGTCTTGACCGGGCCTTCGATGTACTCGGAGGTGCCGAGGATCGCGCCGCCGAGTACGCGGCCCTGACCGTCGATGTGTTTGGTGCCCGAGTAGACCACCACGTCGGCGCCGAGTTCGAAGCCGCGCTGCAGCAGCGGGGTGGCGAACACATTGTCCAGGACCACCTGCGCGCCCGCGGCGTGCGCGAGCTCGCAGACCTTGCGCACGTCGACCAGGGTTTGCATCGGGTTGGCCGGCGTCTCGAAGAAGACCGCGGCGGTGGGTTCGGACAGCGCCGCTTCCCACTGGTCGAGGTCTTCGCCGTCGACGAAGACGGTTTCGACGCCCCAGCGGGGCAGGATCTCGTTGCACACCACGAAACAGGAGCCGAACAGGCTGCGCGCGGCCACCAGCCGGTCGCCCGCCTTCAGCAGCGCCCCGAGGGCGACGAAAACGGCCGCCATACCGCTGGCGGTCGCGAAACAGGCTTCGGCGCCGTCGAGCAGGCGCATGCGTTCCTGGAAGGTGGTCACCGTCGGGTTGCCGTAGCGGGAGTACACGTAGTGCGGGTTGTCCCCGGTGAACGCGGCCTCGGCCGCTTCGGCGCTGGCGTAGACGAACCCGGAGTTCAGGTACAGGGCCTCGGAGGTCTCGTCGAACCCCGAGCGGCTCAGGCCGCCGCGCACCCCCAGGGTCGCCGGGCCGACTCCTTCGGGTAACGGCCGTTCGAACGAACCGCCGCCGATCACGACTGCCGCCAGGGCAGTCCGTGGGCCCGCCAGCCGGAGCCGCCGCGGTGCCCGAGTTCGTCCAGCGGGCCCTCGAAGCCGTCGCTGATGTTGTAGGAGGGTGCGATACCCGCGGCGGTCGCGGCGTCGGCCGCATGCGCCGAACGCTGACCGGAGCGGCACAGGAAGAGCACGGGCGCGTCCGCGGGGCGGTCGGACAGGGCGCTACGCAGCTGGTCCAGGAATTCGGCGTTGCGGGTGCCGGTGCCGTCGACCCACTCCACCAGCAGGGTCGGCTTGGCGATGGAGCTGGTGTCGGGTACCCCGACGAACTTCCACTCGGCTTCGGTCCGTACGTCCACCAGGACTGCGTCCGGGTTCCCGGTCAGCAGTTCCCATGCCTGCTCCGGGCCGATATCCCCTGCGTAACTCATACTGGCACCTCCTGCGAATCCGCACTTGCCGCATCCGATCGATGCGCGCCAGGTCGTCACCCGGAGCACCCCACCGCGGAGGAGGGTTGCCGACCAGCGAGCCGGGGCTTGGCACTGGCACTCATGACCCAACCGAAAAGATTGCCCGGCGAGTCGGGCGCTGTCAAACCTCGGTTGACGCCGCAGGCGGGCTCATTCGGCCGGCTGGTTGCAGACCAGCCAGTCGCCGTCGGACTGGAACAACCACCAGGTCGCGGTCCGCTCCTCGCCTTCGACACGGCTGGTCACTTCGATGTTCGCGGTATCGCCGGTGATGTGCACCGGGCCGAATCTCGTGATTTCGATATCTTTCCCGGTTTCGCCGGGTTTCAACTGCCCGGCCAGCGGGGAGCGGGCGGGTACGAAACCGGGGCAGACCGCCTGGCGGGGTGGTTCGGGCCCGTAGCGGTTGCTCACATCGGCGAACTCCCGGACCGCGCCGGCGATCCGGTCGGAATCTGTGACATTTTTCTCAGCGGGCGCCACCAGGCCGGCGATGAGTACACCCGCCAGGACCAGTGCCGCGACCGCCGCGGCCACGACGAACGGGGTGATCGAGCGTGGTCGCTCGTCGCCGCCCGTTTCGTTGGCGGGCTGCTCGCCGGCCGCTCCGGGATCGCTCATACCGACGATCATCCCTGGTCCCCGGATCGCACCGTGCCCGCACCCCGATAGAATCGCGGGTACAGCGGGTACCGCAGCACAGCGCTACCCGCGTAGGCGTGGGACGACGAACGGTGAACAGCCACCCACGGACGGCGCGATGTAGGTGCATACGAGCCGAGCGTCAAGTTAGCCTAAGCTAACAACAACGCCAGTGATTCTTTCGACCGATAAGGGTGCGCGTAACAGATGACCGAGCAGAAGGAAGCGAACCGCCCGCTTCGGATCGCGATCGTCGGGGCCGGGCCGGCCGGTATCTATGCCGCCGACGCGTTGATGAAATCCGATGCGGACGTCTCGATCGATCTGTTCGAGCGGATGCCCGCCCCGTTCGGACTGATCCGCTACGGCGTGGCCCCGGACCATCCGCGGATCAAGGGCATTGTCACCGCCCTGCACAAGGTGCTGGACAAGGAGCAGGTGCGCCTGCTCGGCAATATCGACTACGGCACCGATATCACGCTGTCGGACCTGCGTCGCTTCTACGACGCGGTGATCTTCTCCACCGGCGCCAACGCCGACCGGGCGCTGCCCATCCCGGGTATCGACCTGGACGGTTCCTACGGCGCGGCCGACTTCGTCTCCTGGTACGACGGGCACCCGGACGTGCCGCGCACCTGGCCGCTGGAGGCCGAGAAGGTCGCGGTGCTCGGTGTCGGCAATGTCGCCCTCGATGTGGCGCGCGTGCTGGCCAAGACCGGTGACGAACTGCTGCCGACCGAGATCCCGCCGAACGTGTACACGGGCCTGAAGAACAACAAGGCCGTCGAGGTGCACGTGTTCGGCCGCCGCGGCCCGGCGCAGGCCAAGTTCACCCCGCTGGAGCTGCGCGAACTCGACCACTCCCCGACGATCGAGGTGATCGTCGATCCGGAGGACATCGACTACGACGAAGGTTCGGAGGCCGCGCGCCGCCATTCCAAGCAGGTCGATATGGTGGCCAACACCCTCGAACAGTGGGCCATCCGCGACCAGGGCGATCGCCCGCACAAGCTGTTCCTGCACTTCTTCGAATCCCCCGCCGAGATTCTGGGTGAGGACGGCCGGGTCGTGGGCCTGCGTACCGAACGCACCCAGCTCGACGGCACCGGCAATGTGAAGGGCACCGGCACGTTCAAGGAATGGGATGTGCAGGCGGTCTACCGGGCCGTCGGTTACCTGTCGCAGAACATCTCCGAGCTGCCCTTCGACGATCAGGCCGGGGTCATCCCGAACGAGGCCGGCCGTGTCCTGGTCGACGAGGATGCCGACGGCGCCGCCCGCTATATGCCCGGCACCTATGTGACCGGCTGGATCAAGCGCGGTCCGGTCGGGCTCATCGGCCACACCAAGGGTGACGCCAACGAGACGGTCGCCTGCCTCGTGGACGACAGCGCGAATTTCGTGCCGGCGCCGAACCCGGAGCCCGAGGCCGTGCTCGAGTTCCTGGAGGGCCGGGGCATCCCGTTCACCACCTGGGCCGGCTGGTACCGGCTGGACGCACACGAGCGGTCGCTGGGCGAGCCCGAGGGCCGGGAGCGGGTCAAGGTCGTCGAGCGCGAAGATATGTTGCGCGCGAGCGAACCCCACAAGGTCTGACCCACCGTCCGCTGCTCCCGCTCCCCGGTCGAGAGCAGCGGACGCCCCGATCTATCAGGCATGCTGTAGCAGTGTTCGACGCCCATGTGCACATCATCGATCCGCGCTTTCCGCTGATCGAGAACGAAGGCTACCTACCGGAGCCCTATACCGTCGCCGACTACAGGCGGCGGATGGCCCGCTTCCGGCCTTCCGGTGGCGCGGTGGTGAGTGCCTCGTTCCAGGGCAACGACCAGAGCTATCTGCGCGCCGCCCTGGCCGAACTCGGACCCGGCTGGGTCGGGGTGACCCGTCTGGATCTCGACGCCTCCGACGCCGAGATCCTCGACCTGCACGAGGCCGGGGTGCGCGCGGTCCGGTTCAACCTCAAACGTGCGGCCGCGGATATCGCCAGCATGACCCGGCAGGCTCTGCGTGCCTACGAGCTGGCGGGCTGGCATGTGGAGATCTACGTCGACGGCCAGATGCTGGCCTCGCTGCAACCGGTGATCCTGAAATTGCCGAAGGTGTCCATCGACCATCTCGGAATGTCGGCGGAGGGTCTGTCGTATCTGCTGGACCTGGTCGACCGAGGTGCGCGGGTCAAGGCAACCGGTTTCGGGCGGGTCGATATGGATGTCGCTACGGCGTTGCGCCGGATCCACGCGGTCGATCCGCAGGCGCTGATGTTCGGCAGCGATCTGCCCGGCACCCGCGCGGGCCGGCCGTTCCGGGAATCGGATGTGGAGCTGATCTGCGATGTGGTCGGCACCGATATGAACGCGGTGCTGGAGGACAATGCCCGCGCGTTCTACGGACTGCCCGCGATCGACCGCACCACCGAGGACCCCACCCCGACCCTGCCGCTGTTCGTGCCGCCGCGCGACGACCGGCCGTCGGCTCACGACGGGACAACACGTCCGTTGCCCATCATCGGAAAACGTTCCGGCCCGAGCTGACCCGGTCCCGTGGCGGCCGGTCGCCTGCGTCCTTCGACACGGATCACGCCCTGGGCTATACCGATTTCGCCGCCGCCGATATCGGCCGCGGGATAACTACCGTGGCAGAGCGAACCGCCGAGTCCCAGAACCCGATAGACCGCCGCTCTGCTGTCGGAGGAGTTGCGGGCGCTGCGCCGCGAGGCGGCGGCTCAGGCGGCGATCGCGCCGATCACCCACACCCCGCTCGCCAGCAGCGCCCCCAGCAACTCCACCAGGATCGACAGCCCCACACCCTTGATCGCGTGTTTGCTCGACAGCCAGGCCTGCCGGTTGTCGGGGAGCCGTTGCAGCTCCGAGAGATACACACCGACCACGAAACCCACGAACAGGCCGACCACCGGAATCACGAAAAACCCGACTATGCCGGCGAGACCGCCCAGCAGCAGCGTCCGGTTCGGCACCCCCGCTTCTTTCAGTTTGCGGCCCGGCCAGGTGTACTTGACGACGCCGGAGATGGCCAGCGCGACGGTGCCGACCGCCAGTACCGCCCACGCGGTCGTTCCGCCGGTGACGAAGGCCCAGATGGCGATCGCCCCGAAGATCAGGATCACCCCCGGCAGAATCGGCACCACGATGCCGATGAGGCCGACCAGGATCACCAGGCCGACAACGATTTCTCCCCAAGCGCTCACCGCACCAAAGTAGCCCGGATCGGGCGCAGTCGCCGGTCCGGCGAACGGAGTATGGGCACCGTCGGTTCTGTACCGGACGGATAGCCGCCGACCGGTACGAATTCGCGCATGTCACCGGTTGCGTGCCGATCAGGACGCAACGCCTGTGGCCAGGATGCGCGCGGTCAGGTCCAGCACGCCGGCGCGGTGGCTGCGGGCGCCGATCATATCGGTGATTTCCGGACGCATGCTCGCGAAGATCGCCAATGCCAGGAATTCGGTGTCGGCATCGGGAGCGACCTGCGCGATCAGATCGGCCAGCAGGGTGCGCCAGGGTGCCCAGCTGTCGGATTGACAGACGTCGGGCAGGGCGCGCATCAGCGGGGCGAGTTCGATCGCGGTGAGGTCGAACACCGCCGCGACGACCGCCGCGATCCGATCCCGCACAGGCACTGCCGTATCCGCCGCGAGTTCGCGCACGGTGTCCCAGCCCTGGCCGGTGCGCTCCTCGACCAGTGCGCGGACCAGCCCGTCCCGGTCGGCGAACCTGCGGAACAGCGTTCCCTTGCCGACTCCGGCCGCTGCCGCGATGTCGTCCATGGAGACGTTGTCACGTCTCTCGTCGCAGATCAAACGCCCGGCGACGGCCAGGATCGCGGCTCGATTGCGTTCGGCGTCGGCACGCACCCGGACTCCTCCAGTTGACAGAAGCGGACTGTTGGTCCGTATGATACCCAACCATAAACGGACTAACAGTCCGTATGGAAAGGTGGAATGCCGTGCGTGCAGTTCGATATCACGAGTACGGAGCGCCGGAGGTGCTGCGCGTCGAAGAGGTCGAGGATCCGGTACCGGGGGAGGGCGAACTGCTCGTCCGCGCCACGGCCACCGGCGTCAACTATTTCGAAGTTCAGGTGCGTGCCGGGGTGCTGCCCGACCCGCTCGGCTCGCCGTTGCCGCATATCCCGGGTATCGAAGTCGCCGGCACGGTGGTCGCCGTCGGTCCCGGCGTCGCGGCATATCGCGTCGGTGAGCGGGTGGTCGGAAGGGTCGCCGCCGGGAGCTACGCCGAATTGGTGGTCGTGCCCGCTGCGGACGCCGCCCCGCTCGACGAACGGCTCGGCGAGCATCGCGCGCTCGCCTTGCTCGGGCAGGGTGCCACCGCAGTGGGAGTGTTCGAGACCGCCGAGATCGGACCGGGCGACTCCGTCCTGGTGGAGGCGGCCGGTGGCGGTATCGGAACCCTGCTGGTGCAGCTGGCCAAACGGGCCGGTGCCCGGGTCGTGGCCGGTGCGAGCGCCGAGGAGAAGCGTCGTCTGGCCGCCGACCTGGGCGCCGACACAACTGTGGACTACTCACGACCCGGTTGGACCGAAGAGGTGGGGCCGGTATCGGTGGTGCTGGAAACCGTCGGCGGGCAGATCGCACGCGAGGCCTACGGCCTGCTCACCCCGCCGGGCGCCCGGATGGTCGTCTTCGGCACGGCCAGTGGGAATCCGGTGGAGATCGGTTCGGATCGGCTTCTCGCGGTCGGCGCCACGCTGATCCCGTTCAGTCTCGGCTACCGCCCGCAGCGCTGGCCGGAACTGATCCGCCGGGCCGAGGAACTGGTCGTGCGCGGCGAAATCGATCCGGTGATCGGGACGGTCCTGCCCTTGGCGGAAGCCGCGGCGGCGCACCGCGCCTTCGAGGCCCGTACCGCGCTCGGTAAAACCATCCTCACCCTCTGAGCAGGCGGGCCGTCCTTCAGTCGGGGTTGTGTCCACCCAATGGAGACCGGCGTACATCCGGTCGGAGGTCGCGGGTGTCCACGTGGACGCGATCGAGGTTGCCGCCCATGCCCGCACGCTCACCGTGGGCGTTCCCGACCGGCCCGCGGGTGCCGCGAGCGGCTGTGTGGAACGGGCTGCCGGGTCGCGCTGAGCGGCGGCGAACCCGCCTCGGCCAGCGGTCCGCGGCTGCGCGAGGTGTGTTCGCGACGGTGGCTGTCGGCCGTGGCCGGGAGCACGTTTCCGGAAGCCGGGCCGGCGGGCCGGGCGGATGATGGGCCGACCAGTAGGCGAAACGTGGAGGTAGTGATGCGGCCGGTGGTACTGCTCGTGGCGGCAATCCTTTTCGCGGCAATGGGTCTGTACGCGCTCGCCGTGCCCGCGAAACTGACCGCGCCCTTCGGCATTCCCGTGACCACGGCCACCGGGCGCTCCGAGGTCCGCGCGGTGTACGGCGGGTTCGGGCTCGCGATCGCGGGTGCGCTCGGCTGGGCGGCTCTGCACAGCGGGGAACTCGGCCGGGGTGTGGTGCTGGCGGTGGCCGTCGCGCTCGCCGGGATGGCTGTCGGCCGGGTCGTTTCCCGGCTGCTGGACGGCTCGGTCGCGTTCTACCCCATCTGGTTCTACTTCTGGGTGGAGGTGGTCGCGGCCGTCGCCCTGGTCGCGGCCGCTTGACGGCTACGGGGTATGGGCCGGGCCGCGGCTGTCGACCCGGCGTCGGACGAGTCGGCTCGCGCCCGGGCGTCGGTCTCAATTCTGGCGTGGCAGCAGTTCGGTGACGAAACGATCCAGGAAGCCGGCCGGCGATCCGCCCGCCGCCGGGACCACTACGAACTTGCTCAGCCCGGCGTCGAGGTAACCGTCGATCAGCCGGTGCAGGTCCGGCCAACTGCCCGCGACCAGGTCGGCGGGGTCGGTTCCGGGACGTTGCTGCGCGATCCCCGCCGCCAGGTCGGCCGGGATACCGTCGGTCGCCAGCAGCAGGGTGATCCCGAAATGATCGGCTTCGATCTCTCGCCCGGCCGCCGCGGCCTCGGCGTTGATCGCCGCCACCCCGGCGGCCGCCTCGGTGGGGGTGAGGAAACTGCCCAGCCAGCCGTCGCCGTACCGGCCGATCCGCCGGAACGCGGCGGGTGCGCGCCCGCCGAGCCAGATGTCCAGGGGCCGGGCCGGGCGTCTGCCCACCCGCGCCGCACGCACGGTGAAGTAGTCGCCGTGGAAGTCGACATCGTCTTCCCGCAGTACAGCGCGCAGCAGCTGCAGGGATTCGTCGAACACGTCGCCGCGCCGCCCCGCCACCGGGAACAGATCGCGTTCCTGCGGGGTGGCCGGCTGCAACCCGAACACCGGCAGCACCCGCTTCGGCGCGAGCGCTGCCAGCGAGGCAAGCTGTTCGGCGACCAGTACAGGGTGGCGGCCGGGAAGAATCGCCACCGACGTCCCGACCTTCAGATGGCTGGTTCGCGACAGCGCGAAGGCCATCCCGACGGTGGGGTCCACGGCAGGTGCGTAGATCAATTCGGAGAACCACAGGGAATCGATTCCTTCGGCCTCCAGCCGATCCACCAGCTCCGGCAGGTCTTCCGGATCGCTGCCGGAGCCGGTACCGACACCGAATCGAATCTTCATCACGCCACTCCTGGTCCGGACGGGTTGCTCGTACGCGACCCTACGGCGCCGGGCCCGAGCGGCCCAGGGCCCCGGTTCGGGCCGGGCGCTCTGCGGCATCCTGGCCTGCCGGCCCAACGACCTGCTGCAGCCGGTCGTTGCGCAGGCCGAGCAACCCGGGACCGGCACCGACGGCCGCAACGACGAAGGACTCGGTATCGGTGAGCTACGGCCGATCCGCGCTGTGGTGCGCCGGCCACACGAGCCGACCGAGTGACCAGGCGGCAGCCGCGCACCGTCTGCCCGCAAGCCGAGAACATCCGAAGCGAACTCGTCGCCCACGGCATACGACCTCACCACGCTCGCCACGCCGCGATGTTCCACCTCGCTCCGGACCTGATCACACCGAACTCCTCGGGATCTCACCCACCACCGCCGGCCGCTGGGCCGCTCTGTCCGTCCGAACTCGGGCGCAGTACACCGCGATGCGCCGCAGCGACCGGCCCGACCGTGCACCAGCCGACCACGATCGCAAGTCCCGGAAACCGCTATAGCGGGCTCTGGTCGAAAGGGCGGCTCTCTGGTGGTGGGGCAGGAGTCGGGAGGGATGCCGGTGCCGACGAGAAAGTCGCGTTCAGGCCTCAGTCGAGGCGCAGACCGAACTCGTTCGCCAGCGCCAGCGCCTGCTCATCGGTGGCCAACACGTAGTAGTTGGTTCCCGGCTCATCGAGCTCGACCGACCGGAACGTCCTGTGATCATCCGCACCGGGCGGATTGAGATCATGAATGTTGGCCAGGATACCCATGAAGTCGAAATAGCCATCGAAATCGTGTTGCAGTGACCACTCCACGACAGAGCCGTTGCATACGAACCGAAGGATCTCCCCACCGTCGGGATCGCTGCTCAGCTCGACATCGTCGACGACGACCGCGCCACCGGTGCAAGCTGCCGCATCGCGCAACAGGTAATCGTAGCTACCCTCCAGATCGTCGACTTTGTCGCCGTGCACCCCGATCGCCACCCCGAAACATTCCAGTGCATCGGACAAGCCTTCACCGGCCAGCTCGTCGTCCAGCCCTTCGTCCAGCCCGTCGATGTCGCGGAGCACCTTGTGCGCGGTATCAGTCGAGATCATGCCAAGCGAGACCAACCGAACAGCCAGGGTGTTGTATGTCGCTTTGTACTCTGTCGTCACCGGCCGAATCCTGACGCGTTGCTGCGGCGACCGCAAACCGTGACCATGACATGGCGACCGACAGGGCAGCTTTGCTGACGGTAGCGTTTGCGCCGACCGCTTTCCGGCTTGGTGCGGCACCGGAAGCCATCTGCCATAGAGCATCTCGCGAATCTGTTCCCGACCCCTTACCCGAATGGGCTCGACATCGGGCTCAGGGGCCAGGGACCCCGATTCGGCGCGTGGTGACGTCCCGGAATCGCAGCAGAGACCGGGATGGTCGGGGCCGAAACACTACTGCTGCACCAGCGATTCTGCCCATCCATTTCTGAACCGGCGCCGAATACCAGATGGTATGTCTCATAGCTTCAAGCCATAACTGCTGCTAGGGCGCTGTTAAAGGTCTCGTCCATCGGCTGTCGGGGGCTTGGGTGAGAGCGCAGCCGTAAAGTCCGGGCGCCTGCCCGGGCGGACAACGAAACCAGAGAAACGAGGATTGAAATGGGACTGCTCGGTGGTCTGCTGGAACTCGTCGGTAGCGTCGTCACGAACCTCGCCGCTGTTGTCGGTGACCTCGGCGGCGTCCTCTTCTGAGTAGGTCGCCCCGCCGACGGATGTGCTCGTGAACACTGCACCTGACGAGTATTTCCGTGCGGGCGGATTCGCTGTTGGGTGCCCGCTCCGGCCCATCGCCGCGCGGTGACGGCCGGAGCGGGCATTTCGATGTAGCAACACCTTTCGTGCCGGGCATCTCGCATACTCCCCGGCGCATTCGCATTCGCTGTGAGGAGTTCAGTTGCTTCTGAGTGTTGTCGGACAGCTCATCGGCACGGTGCTGGATCTCGTTATCGCGCTACTCGTTCCCTAGCGGGGTCCGCGCGAGGCCGATTGCCGCGCGGCACTGGGGCCGCGCCGTTCTGATCAAGTCGGAGGTCTGGATGAGCCGCGCCCGCACGGCGTTCCAACGAGCGGTCTGTGCTGTGGGGGCGGCGACCGTATCGGTCGCCGCGCTCTCGCTCGGACCACCCGCGGTCGCCCGTGCCCAGGACGGTGTCGAGGTGGCGTTGGCGGAGGCCGGGGGCTGCCCCGGCCTATTCGTTCTCGGTGTGCAGGGGACCGGCGAGTCCACCCCGGATTCCCCGGTGGCCGCGGACGCCGGTCTGCTGTCGCTGGTCCTGGGCCCGCTGACCGAAATGCCGATCGGGTCGGCCGTGGGCCGCGCCTATGTTCCCTACCTGGCCGGTTTCGGCGGCGCACTACCAGGTGCCACCACGGCACCGTATTCCGTCTCGGCGGGTGAGGGGCTGGAACGGTTGCGCGATATGGCCACCGAGGTCGCTCAGCGCTGTCCGGATTCTCAGCTGGGATTGGTCGGTTACTCGCAGGGTGCGCATATCGTTTCGATGTTCGCGCGCGAGCTGGGCACCGGTGGGGGCGCGGTGCCGGCCGACCGGGTCGCGGCCGTGGCACTGCTGGCCGATCCCACCCGTGCCCCCGGGGCGCCGGTGTTTCCCGGACTGCCGGACGCCGAACGTCCAGCACCGGCACCCGGAACCCGAGGCGCGAAACTCTCCGCGCTGCAGGTTTTTCCAAGGCATCCCGCGCCGGGCGGCGGTATCGGGCCATTGCGTGATATCGCGCCGGACTTCGGTGAACTCACCGGCCGGGTAGCCTCGCTGTGCCTACCCGGTGACCTCGCCTGCGATGCCCCCACCGACGCCCCCCTGCTGCACATGGTGGTCAATATCCTCGGCCAGGCCGAACTGCTCCCGTCGGACCCGGTGGCGGCACTGGCGTCGATCGGCGACGGTTTCTCCTCGACGCTCTCGCGCACCGCGACCGCGGTCGTCACCCACGATCTACGCGGATACTCGCTGGGCACACTGTGTTTGACACCGGAGAAACCGCTCGGCGTCCGGCTGGCCGAAGCCGCCGACCCGCGCTCGGGCAGCGAACCGCAGGCCCGCGAAGCGCTGCTGAAACTGGGTACCAGCGCGCTCAACACCTTGCTGGCAATCATCGGAATCGCCCTCGAACCCGCCGAGGTCGCCGGTATCGCCACCGCGCCCGACCCGCTGACCGGTATCGAACGGGCCACCGACGCGCTCGTGGCCGCCGCCCGTCGTCCGCTGCCCCGGCGCACCGTGTTCAACCTGATCAGCAAATCGTTCAACGCGCTCGGCCGATTGAGCGCCGAGAACGCCGAACTCCTCGACCCCGGGCTGTGGCTGCGCTACGCGGATACTGTCCGCAAACACGGCGACTATTTCCACGCCGGCTACACGGCGGACGGCCGGCCCGCCGTCGACCTGGTGCTGAAATGGTTCACGGCGGTCGCCGAAGACCTCGCCACCGATCGCATCCCCGTCCCGCCGCCGGCGCAGCCGGGTCCCGCCGCTCCCGCAGTCCCCGGCCCCGCTCCGGCCGTCCCCGGCCCCGCTCCCGCACCACAACGGCCGGCGCCGCAGTCGGCCCCGCTCGTCCGCGAGCCCGATATCCGCAATGTCGCTGTAGGCGCCGAGTCGCCGCCTCGGCCGCGCGCGGTGGCCGAGATCGCGGCACCACGACTCCTTTACGGCCTGGCCTCGTATCTACTCGGGCTGGTGCTGCTGTCGGTGGTTTCGGCGGGTGCGTGCGGTGCGATCAGGGTCGCGCATCGGGGGCACGGTTTTCGGGGACGGCGGCCGTGGTGCGCGGCCTCTGATACGAGGGCCGAAAGCGAGCAGCCGGGTTCGGCCCCTGGATGAGGAAGCGGACGTAGCCTTTCCGGCGACCTCGGCGACCTCGGCGACGACGCCGGAATCAGGACCTGTTCGGCGACCACCGGCCGTCCGCCTTCGCCGCTTCGATGGCCGTGTGACCCGGCTCCCGCATCCGGCCCGCGGCGATCAAGCTCTCCGCCTTGCCCTGGTTGATCACCGACCACGGGCTCCTGGGCGTGCGCGGTGAGTAGCGCTGGAGATAGTGGTGGGCATCGAGGGCGCGGCGGTGGCTGTCGATCCAGCCGTAGCAGAGGGCTACATCGAGGGCCTCGGTGATGGTGACGGTGGTGACGGACGCGTTCTTCTTGGCGATCTTCAACCAGATCTCGGCGGCGGTGTCGTGGTTTGCCGAAAGCCACCTCTCGTAGTCCTCGGCGGTATCGAAGGTGGCGGCTCGGGTCTGGTCGGCAGTGGACATATGCGGGCCTCTTCCGGCTGGAGTGTGGTGGTCTGTTTCGATCCTCCAGCGATAAGTGCGCACCGAGTGAGCACTTATTTCCGGGCGCCGCCGTAGCGTTCGACCAATTCCGCGCCCAGCACCGCGAGCTCACGGCGCACCGAGTCCGGTTCCACGACTTCCACGGTCGCACCCCAGCCCGCGAGTTGTTCGGCGACCGCCCGCGGTGTGTGCGCGGTGAACCGGACCCGGACGCGGCCGTTGGAGGCGGGCCCGGCGACCTCGCAGTGCCTGCCGTGCCTGTCGCGCAGTACCGGCAGCAACTGTTCGCCGACGAGGACGGTGGCGGAAGTGGTCGCGCGGCGCTGTTCCATCTGTTCGACGACCTCGGCCCAGACGGCCGGCAGATCGAGATCGGCGGGCCGGTGCGCTTGCTGATCGATGGGTTCGGCGTGCGAGATCCGATCCAGCCGGAAGGTCCGGCGGCCGTGCTCGGTGCCGGCCAGCAGGTACCAGACGGCGTCCTTGTCGACCAGGCCCCATGGATCGACCACCCGATCGGTGGTCGTACCCGCGCGGCCCTGGTACCGCAACGCGACCCGGCGGCGTTTCACCACCGCCTGCTGCAACAGTCGTACCGTCTCGGGGAGTTCGCGTTCGGTGCGGCCCCAGCCTGCCGGATCGATCACCACCGCGTCGGCGGCGGCCTCGGCCTCGCCGCGGAAGGTCGCCGGGAGGGCGCGCAACAGTTTGCGCAGGGCCGAGCGCGCCTCCGGGAGCGCCCCGGCGGACGGGCCGGTGAGCAGGAACAACGCCCGCGCCTCGCCCGCGGTCAAACCGCTCAGATCGGTGCGCGCCCCGCCGACCAGCTGCCAGCCGCCGCCCCGCCCGGGCTGCGGATATACCGGGACACCGGCGGTCGAGAGCGCCTCCAGATCCCGGCGCGCGGTTGCCACCGACACCTCCAGTTCGGCCGCGAGCTCGGCGGCGGTGACCCGCCCCCGCGTCTGCATGAGCAGCAGGGTGGCCACCAATCGATCGGCTCGCATGGTCCCATTCTGCCCGGGAAAGTGCTCAGAAGTTGCGCACTTTGCTCGCGAGGATGGTGTCACCAGCTCGAACCACGACCGAGGAGAACGACGATGCTGCGCGGAATGACGACAGTGAATTTCTACGCCGACGATCTGGCGGCCGCCCGGGACTGGTACACGGAATTCCTCGGGACGCCGCCCTATTTCGCGGTGCCGGGGTACTACGAATTCCGGGTCGGCGACTACGAGCACGAATTCGGCCTCATCGACGGCGCGCACAAACCGGAGCGCGCCGAACCGGGGCCGGGCGGCGCGATCCTGTACTGGCACGTCGATGACCTGGCGGCCACCTACGAGCGCCTGCTGGAGTTGGGCGCCACCGAATACGAGCCGATCACCACCCGCGGCCCGGGTTTCGTCACCGGCTCGGTGGTGGACCCGTTCGGGAACCTCCTCGGCATTATGAGCAATGCCCACTATGTGCAGGTCCTCGGCCGGAAATGACGCTTCCCGCTCGCCCCGGCCCGCGTCCGATCAGAACAGGGTCGGTTCCCCGAATCCGGGAGTGCGTTCGATCGCCAGCAGCTTCGATTTCGTATCGATACCGCCCGGCGCCGAGAAACCATGCAGGGAATGATCGGCGGCCAGGACGCGGTGGCAGGGCACGATGAGGGGAATCGGATTGCTGCCGAGCGCCTGACCGACCGCCTGCGCGGCCCCGGCCGCGCCGCAGCGGCGCGCGACCTCCCCGTAGCTGAGCGTGTGCCCGGGGTCGATGGCCCGGGTGACCGCGTACACCGCGCGGTGGAACTCCGGCGGTCCGGTGAGGTCGAGCGGTATCCAGCGCAGATCGTCGAGATCGCCGTCGAGGTGGGCGCGGATGCGGGCGAGCGCCTCGCCGCGCGGACCGGTGCTCGGCTCGGGGACCGGGCGAGCGTCGTCGCCGCGGAACCCGGCGCCGGGGTCGTAGCCGGGGAGAGAGAAGCGGGCCACGGCGTCCGCCCGCCAGGCGATGGCACAGCGGCCGATCGCGGTGTCGAAATTCGTCGCGTCCAGCGGCGCGACCGCACTGTCCGGCATACCGACAGTCTGCTCGTGCCCACCGACAACCACCGGTCCCGGGGCCGATCGCACCGACCCCGTGACTCGGAGCCGCTGTTGTCATACTGTCAATATGCCCCGCGGGGCTGACACTGGATCGACGACGAACCGAGGTAGGGCGTGAGTACACCATCCACCGCCACCAAGCAGGGCCCGCTCGCGGGCATTCGCGTGATTGAACTGGCCGGGATCGGACCCGGGCCGCATGCCGCGTTGCTGCTGGCCGATCTCGGCGCCGATGTGGTGCGGATCCAGCGTGCCGGCCAGCTGCCCGGCGGCGCGGACCGGCCGCAGCTGCGCGGCCGCACGGTCGTGGAGGCCAACCTCAAGGACCCGGCCGATATCGAGAAGGTCCTCGGGCTGGTGGGCAAAGCCGACGTCTTCATCGAAGGCTTCCGGCCCGGCGTCACCGAACGGATGGGACTGGGACCCGACGACCTGCTCGAACGCAACCCGCGGCTGGTCTACGGCCGGATGACCGGTTGGGGGCAGGAGGGTCCGCTGGCGGACCGGGCCGGGCACGACATCAACTACATCAGCCTCACCGGCGTACTGCACGCCATCGGCCGCAAGGGCGAACGGCCGGTGCCCCCGCTGAACATGGTCGGCGATTTCGGCGGCGGCTCCATGTTCCTGGTGTTCGGTATCCTGGCGGCCCTGGTGGAACGCCAGAATTCCGGTAAAGGCCAGGTCATCGACGCCGCGATGGTCGACGGGACCCTGGCGCTGTCGAATATGATCTGGGCCTTCCGCGGTACCGGTGCCTGGTCGTCGGAACGCGGGACGAACCTGCTCGACACCGGTATGTCGTTCTACGACACCTACGAGACCTCCGACGGTAAGTACATGGCCGTCGGCGCGATCGAGCCCCAGTTCTACGCCCAGCTGCTGGCCGGTCTGGAGATCGACCCCGAGGGCCTGCCCTTCCAGATGGACCCGGCCGGGCAGGACACGCTGAAGAAGCTGTTCACCGAGAAGTTCCGCAGCAAGACCCGCGACGAATGGGCCGCGATCTTCACCGGCACCGATGCCTGTGTGAGCCCGGTGCTCACTTTCGACGAGGCGAGCGAGAACGAGCATATCGCCGCCCGCGGTTCGCTCATCGAACTGGACAACGTCACCCAGCACGCCCCGGCGCCCCGTTTCTCCCGCACTCCCAACGGCGTGCCCACCCCGCCGCCCACCGAGGCCACCCCGATAGAAACCATCTGGGCGAACTGAACTCCGCGGGCGGGCCGGTTCGTGCGCCGGTCCGCCACCTCGGTCGCAGCCGGGTCGTCGAACCGGCGTGGGCCGTCGGCTCGGCTTCGTACATACCCGAGCGGCGGCCCACAGGCACGGGAACTCCACACCGGCCGGATCGTGGAACTCGTGGCGACGAACCGGTGGACTCGCCGGCCCGGCCGGACACGTTGTCCGGCAAACCTCGGGCTCGGCGGTTCAGAACCAGGTGTTGGGCCGGATGTAATTGGCCAGATCCACCAACGCGTAGCGGTGGCGGCGGCCGGGCGCGAAGCGGGCCAGGGTGCGCAGCCCGGATTCGGTGCCGTCGCGTAACGCGTTTTCGGTGAACGCGACTCCCATGATCGGCGGCTGCGGCCGCCGCGGCGTATTACCGGCCTGCAACCAGGCCAGAGCGCTACCCAGCACCATCACCCGCAGTTGGACGGCCCGGCGTTCGTCCGGCGGAAGGGCTTCCACACGGGCCGCCGCCTCGCGCAGGGTGTGCTCCGGTAGTTCCGCCACGGGCGCGCTGGTGAGCAGCAGCAGGACCACGGTCATCCGCGCGGTGGTGAAATAGCGGGAGGAACCCGGCACCTCGTCCAGAGCGGTGACGGCCTCCCGGTGGCGGCCGGCGGCGGTGAGCAGACGGGCCGAACCGAAAGCCGCGCTCACCAGCCCGTGGTCGGTACGCCAGGTGGTGGCGTAGAAATTCTCGGCGTAATCGCGCCAGGCGCGGGTCTCGTCCGGTGCCCAGTGCTGGAGCACGAGTTCGGCGGTGGCGGCCAGAGCCAGTTTCGGCGCCAGTTCCCCCGGAAGGACCCGCAATACCGCGTCGAACGCGGAATAGGCCTTCTCGTAGTCCTGCTCGCGCAACCCGGCCATACCGGTGTACCAGTCGATCCGCCAATCCCGGCGGCCCGTCTGCGGTATGGCGTCGAGCAGATCGGTGGCCTCGGCGACGCGGTTCAGATCCAGCAGGATACGGGCCTCGGCCAGCCGCAGTTCGCGTTCCATGTTTTCGGGGTCCGCGGCCGGGTCCGCGGCGAGCTGCTCGCGCGCCTCGTGCAGCGCGGCCAGTGCCTGGTCCGGATCGGATTGCAGTGTGTCGGCCAGGTGGGCGGTGGCCGGTTCGGTGCGGGGCAGCAGCGGGATCGGCAGCGCCGCGGCGATATCGGCGGCCGAGAGCAGGGTGTCGCGCGCGATGCCGTCGGCGTAGGCGTCGGTCTGGCCGATCAGCTCCTCGGCCCCGAACGCGCTGCGCTGTTTACCGAAAACCGTGGACCGGTGCGGCCGCTCCACTCCGGTTTCGAAGGCCAGGATCTCTCGCAACACCCCGGACAGCTGATCGGCCATGGCCCCGGCGGATGGGAACCGCCGGTCCGGGTCGGTATCGGTGGCGCACAGCAGCAGCCGGTGGAACGACTCGTACCGGGCCAGGATCGGCTCGTCCTCCGGGGTGGGCAGGCCGTCGCGATAGGCGCCGTGTTCGGTCGGCATGTTGAGCGTGAGCACGGCCAGCGTGCGACCCACCGTGTAGATATCGGAGGCCACCGTCGGACCGGTGCGGGCGATCTCGGGTGCCTGGAAACCGCGGGTGCCGTACAGGTTCCCGTAGGCATCGATCGGTGCGACCGCCCCCAGGTCGAGTAGTTTGACCTGGTCCTCGGTGACCATGATGTTGTCGGGTTTGAGGTCGTTGTAGGTGAGCCCGGTCGCGTGCAGATAATCCAGCGCGGGCAGCACCTCGAGGATGTAGGCGATGGCCTGCGCCACGGGGATCCGTTCGGGCCGCTTGCGGTCGTCGAGCATGCTGCGCAGGGAACGGCCGCCCACGTACTCCATCACGATGAAACCGATCGGCTCACCGCCGGGCGGCAGGTGCTCGACGAAATTGTGGATCTTCACGATGCCCGGATGGGCCACCTCGGCCAGGAACTCCCGCTCCGCCACGGCCACCGCCTGGGCCTCGATATCGTCGGCGTGCAGCAGACCCTTCAGCACCACCCAGCGGTCGCTGACATTGCGGTCCACGGCGAGATAGATCCAGCCCAGCCCGCCGTGCGCGAGGCAGCCCTGGACCTCGTACTGGCCGGCCACCATATCCCCGGGGTTCAGCGTCGGGCGGAAATCGAAGGCGGCGCCGCAATTCGGGCAGATACCGCGCGTGGTGGCCGGACCACTCGCGCTCGCCCGGCCCACCGGTTTGCCGCAGCGCCAGCAGAACCGTTTGCCCTCCCGCACCACCGGATCGGTCAGGACCGCGGCGACCGGGTCGGCGGCCTCGACGGGTGGTATCTCGACCAGACCGGCGACAAGGGTGCGCACCGTGGGCCGCGAACGCACGGTACGGGTGCTGCGGCCGGTACGCAGCTGGGAACCGCTGCCGTGCCCGGAACTCCCGGTGGACCTCGAACCCGTTCGGTCACCGGTGTCGGCGGACGCCACGGCCGCCGCGGTGCCCGGGTACGCGGCGGTACCCGCGACCGCGGCGGTTTTCGGGGAGGCGGCGGTATCCGCGACCGCGGCGGTTTTCGGGGAGGCGGCGGTATCCGCGACCGCGGCGGTTTTCGGGGAGGCGGCGGCATCTGCGGCAGCGGTCTCGGGATGCGCCTCGGGGCGGGCAACGGCGGTGATGTCCGCAACGTCGACCGGGCCCGCGCCGGCAGCAGTTTCCGCGTACGCGGCCGTACCGGCGATGGCTGCGGTTTCCGGGTTCGCATCGGGACCGGCGGCGGTGGTTTCCGGGCGGCCGGCCGTACCCGCCTCGGCAGCGACTTCCGCGTAGGCGGCCGTACCGGCGACGCCGGCGGTTCGCGAGTGCGTGACGGGACCTGCGCCGGCGGCAGTTTGCGGGTAGCCCCCCGTACCCGCTTCGGCGGCGGTTTCCGGGGAGGCGGCGGTACCCGCCGCGGGAGTGGTTGCCGGGCCTGCGACGGTCCCGGAAGTGCCGTGATCGTCACGCACGCGGCCCGCCCCGAGTCGGGTGGACGCACTGGGCTGCCCGTCCGGTTGCCGGATGGGCGCGGCATCGACGGCACGGGTCGATGGCGGCTCCGGAACGTCTCCGGAGCCGGACCGGTCGACCGGCTCGTCCGTCGTCAAGGCGATCAGTCCCGATAGGTCGGGGGCGGGGGTCCGGGGGAGGGGCCGAGGGCCGAGAGCCACTGGTTGTAGAGGCGGTTCCACGTACCGTCCGCGCGGATACGGTCGAGCGTGCCGTTCACAAAGCGGACCAGATCGTCGTCGCCCTTGGGAATGCCGATTCCGTACGGCTCTTCGCTGATACTCGGACCGACCAGCTCGGTGTAGGGGTCCTGTTCGGCCAGCCCGGCCAGGATCGCGTCGTCGGTACTGACCGCGTCCACCTGCCGCTGCTGCAGAACCACCAGACAGTCTGCCCAGGTGGGGACGGTGAGAATGGATGCCTGGGGCTGGATCCGGCTGATCTGTTCGAGCGAGGTGGTGCCACGGATGGTGCACACCCGCTTGTTCGCCAGATCCTTCAAACTCTGGATGCCGGAATTCTGCACGGCCAGCACCCGCTGGTGTGCCTTCAGATACACGGTGGAGAAGGAGACCCTGGCCAGGCGGGCGCAGGTGATGGTCATGGTTTTGACCACCATGTCCACTCGGTGCTCGATCAGCGCCGCTTCCCGCTCCTCGGATCCGAGACTGCGGTATTCGATCTTGTCGGGATCCCCGAACAGGTCCCGGGCCACTTCGCGGGCGATATCGGCGTCGAAGCCGACGATCACCCCACTCTCGGGATCCCGGAAGCTGAACAGATTGCTGCCGGTGTCCAATCCGACGACGAGCCGACCGCGTGCCCGGATCCGGTCCAGCACCGGACCGGTCGCCCCGGGGCCGGCGGGACGCAGGCCGGCGGTGGGATCACCGCAGTTGGTGGGGTCGTCGGGCAGGGGTAGCGGGCCGTCGGCCTCCATCGCCGTCGCCTGCGCGGGTAGCGGCGGCTCGGAGTAGTCGCTGTGCGCTATCTCGTGGTGTGGGCCCGGGCCGGTGGCGCAACCGGCCAGGAGCAGCGCGGTGCACGCCACCCCGACACGCAGCGGCCACGATCGCCGCGACGGCCCGGAGCCCGCCGTCCGGACCGGGTTTCGCGCAAACCTCATCGATACTCCCGCAGTCTTGGCCAGATGCCGAAGGCGATATACGCCGCGGCGGCGAAGCCGAGGATCAACGCACCTGGTGCCAGATAGTCGAGTACCCGGGCGCTGTGGAAAATATTGCTACGTAGCGTGTCCCGGGTCTCGGTGATGCCGTTGCCCAGCGCGTGGTCCAGTGCTTCCACATGAACGGTAGCGTTTTCGGCGCCGGGCGCGGTGGCAATCGCTGCCGCGCGCGCGAATTCGCCGCGGTTGAGTGCCTCGTTCATCCGCTGGTGCGCCGCCAGCCAGTGCAGCAGTGCGGCCCGCGCGTCGGTGGTCGCCCGGTCGGTGTGCCCGGCGAGTAGTTCGTTGAGCCGGGTGATGTTGGCGTCGAACACGTGATCGTAATCGCCGGTGGTGTCGCGACGCACCAGTTTGAGTGTTTCCGCCGAACGCGCCTGCTGCGCCAGGATCCGGCTCTCGGTGAGCCGGGCGGCGGGCACCGTCCCGTCGGCCCGGCCGCTGGACATCGCCACCGACGAAACAGATCCGGCGATCACCGTCCACAGCATCAGCGTGAGCAACGCGCCGGAGGCCAGCAGCAGGCCCGGGTTGAACGTGCGGTGCCACCGCCGGGCCAGCAGCCGTTGCGCCCACACCAGCGCGATCACGGCGACGACGAGCAGCACGATGGCCGACCACGGCGGCCGGACGTGCCGGTCCTGGGCGGTATCGACCGCGGCCGCGCGCCGCACGTACAGCTGTTCGGCGGTCGGCAGCAGCACCGTCTGCATCTGCGACGACGCCTCGCTCAGATAGGCCGCCCCGACCGGGTGGCCCTCCCGGTTGTTCGCCCGCGCGGTCTCCACCAGACCCGAGTACACGGGTAGCCCCGACCCGATACCCATCCGCTGCAGGACGTCCTGAGCGTCGTCACCGGACAGCGTCACCAGATCGGCGCCCGCTTCCCCCAGCGCCTGGCTGTAGCGGTCGCGTACTTGTTCGGGCTCCAGACCGCCGGAGATGAAGGCCGTGGCCGCGGCGGCGTCGGCCACCGAGAGCGCGGTGTAGAGCCGATGCGCCGCGTTCGCATCGGGTTCGGTGTGGGCGAGCAGAACGTCGAGGTCGCGCTGGCGGTCGTGTACAGCGCCCGCGGTGATTCCTCCCGACCCCAGGCACAGCACGATCAGCAGGAGCCCGACGCCGAGCAGCCGCCCGGGCGAGGACTGGGCGAACAGGCGTAAACGTGCAGGGTTCAACCACTTCCAGGCCTGCGCGAGCCGGGGTCGGACGAGCCCCGCCCGCCCGGAGGTGGGCGCCGGTTCCGGGTGGGCCGGGTCGGGCTCGGACACCACCCGATCCTCCGCCAACCGCGTCATGTCCACCCTCCAACTCTGGGCGCCGTGTGCGCTGTATCGCTCCGCCGGTGCCGCGCGAGATCGCTCACACCGCTGCCATGAGCGTATTCGGTATTGTCCACGCGCGCGCCCCGACCTCCACAACCCATCACCCGCCACCACGGGTGGGGCAGGATGGAGGCAACGGTCGACGAGGGCGGTGCGAGATGCGTGGTGACGGTGACGGGTGGTCCATAAGCCCCGGTGGTGTGCGGCACTGGGGCCTGTTCGGTGCGGCCGGCTTGCTGCTGCGCGCCCCGATCGGTAGTGGTGGTTCGGCGGTGCTGTTGCAACATCGCGCCCTATGGAGTCACGAAGGCGGGACCTGGGCGTTGCCCGGCGGGGCCCGTGACAGCGACGAGTCGGCGGTGCACGCGGCGGTCCGCGAAGCCGACGAGGAGGCCGGTATCAAGGCCGCGGATATCCGGGTGCGGGCCGAACGGGTCACCGCCACCGCCCCGAGCGGCTGGACCTACACGACGGTGATCGCCGATGCCGGCAAACCGCTGCCGCTGCGCCCGAACATGGAAAGTGTGGAACTGGCCTGGGTGCCGGAGGACGAGGTGGATCAGCGTCCGTTGCATGCCGGGTTCGCCCACGCCTGGCCGGGGTTGCGGGCCACGTTCGCCTGGATGGACCCGGGTGAGTGGGCGACGGCGGATGCGGCGGAGCTGGCCGCGACCCTGCCGCGCACGGTCGACCTGGGTGCGGAGTTCGTCTGGTTGCACACCGGACCCGATGGGCCCGGCGACCGTGCGGTCCTGCTGAACCCGCCGTACCCGCCGGAGGATTCGGAACCGAGTGGCTCCCCGAACCCCGCGGGCGAGGCGGACGACCCGGGAGCGGGACTCGGCGGGGCCGCGCACGCGGAGGCCAGAGTGCTGGGGATTCCGCGCAGTGCGGTGCTCGGATCGGAGGGCTGAGTTGGGAAACGGCGCGGACGAGGGGGCGCGGGCGGGCAGACCGTATGTGCTGCTGTCGGTCGCGATGAGTGTCGACGGCTATATCGACGATACGGAACCCGAACGCCTGCTGCTGTCCAATGACGCCGATTTCGACCGGGTGGACGGTATCCGTGCCTGGTCGGACGCGATTCTCGTGGGCGCCGAGACGCTGCGGCGCGATAATCCGCGGTTGCTCGTACGCGACGAGTCGCGGCGCGCACAGCGGGTCGCCGCGGGCCGGCCGGAATATCCCCGGAAGGTGACGGTGACCGCGAGCGGCGAACTGGACCCGCAGGCGCGTTTCTGGCGATACGGTACCGCCGAACACCCGCCGCTGGTCTACACCACCGACGCGGGAGCCCGGCGGCTGCGCGACCGGCTGACCGCACCGGCGCAGATCGTGGCCCTGGGCCCCGAACTCGAGTTCCGGCCGTTGCTCGACGATCTCGGCGCCCGGGGCATCAGGCGATTGATGGTGGAGGGCGGCGGCCGCATCCACACCGCGTTCCTGTCCGCCGGATTGGCCGACGAACTGCTGCTCGCGATCGGACCCACGCTGGTCGGTGACCCCGCCGCCCCGCGGTTCCTGCATCCCGCGCGGTTCCCCGGAGGCTCCACCCATCGGATGCGCTTGGTCGAGGTGGAGCGGCTCGGAGATGTGGCAGTGTTGCGATATCGACCTCAGGAGGCCCCGTGCCCGAACCCGACCACCACCACTGGATGAACCGGGCGATCGATCTCTCGCGGCGGAGCCCGCGGGCACCCGGTGCTTTCTCGGTGGGCGCCGTGATCGTCGCCGACGGCATCGAAATAGCCACCGGCTATTCCCGGGAAACCGATCCGAAGGTGCACGCCGAGGAGTCCGCCCTGGAAAAGTTGGATCCACACGATCCGCGGCTGGGGCGGTCCACCCTCTACAGCACTCTGGAGCCCTGTTCGGAGCGGGCGACCAAAACGCGGCTGCCCTGTACCGATCGCGTGCTCGCCGCCGGTATACCTGTCGTGGTGATCGCGTGGCGTGAACCGTCCACGTTCGTCGAGAACTGTGTGGGAGTGGAGAAGTTGCGCGAGCACGGGGTGCGGGTAGTCGAACTCCCGGAACTCGCCGAGGCCGCCATGGCGGTGAACCGCCATCTCGATCTGTCCTGATCGTCAGCGCAGGCAAGCCGGTCCGAACAGCGCTTTCAGCTCTCCCATCAGCGCGGACGAAGGGGTGATCCGGAAACGGGGGTCGAGGGCGAGCAGCCGGGGACCTCGCGCGCCGATCAGGTCGATTCGCAGGTCGGTGGGGCCGGGATGCCGCTGCAGGGTCTCGCGCAGGGCGCGGACGGTATGCGGGGTGCAGGCCGCCACGGGGAGGGTGAGGGTGACCGGCCGCCCGGCGGTATCGGCGGTGAGATCCGGTGCGGTCACCTGATCGCCCAGTAGCGACCGGCGTCCGTCGCGGACGCTGACCGTCGCCGTGATCACCACTACCGCGTCCTCGGTGAGGTATCCGGCGGCGGTGGCGTAGGCGGCGGGGAAGAACAGGATTTCGGCGCCGGCCTCCAGGTCCTCCAGACGCACGACCGCCCAGGGCTCGCCCTTGCGGGTGACGCGCCGATCGACGGCGGCGATGATGCCGGCCGCCCGCACCCGGCGCCCGTGCGGTACGCGACCGTCGTGCAGAGCGGCGAGCGGGGTGTCACCGGCGGCGCCGAGCGCGGCGGCGATATCGTCGAGCGGATGCCCGGAGACATAGAGCCCGAGCATCTCCCGCTCGTAGCTCAACCGCTCGCGGGTATCCCATTCCTCGTCGGGGACGGGCACTTCGAAAATGGAGGTGTGTGCCGCGGCGTCGGCGGTATCACCGGAGAAGAGGTCGAACTGTCCACGCGCCGCGGCTTTCTTGGTGACTGTCACCGCATCGATGGCTTCGCTGTGGATCGTGTGCAGACCTTTGCGGGGATGGCCGAGGGAATCGAAAGCGCCTGCTTTGACCAGTGATTCGACCACCTTCTTGGTACAGGCGACACCGTCGGTTTTCGTCAGATAGTCGGAGAAACCGGTGAACGCGCCGGCCGACTCCCGCGCCCGGATCACCGCCCGCACCACCGGCTCACCGACATTGCGGACTGCGCCCAGGCCGAAGCGGATATCGGGTCCGGCGCTGGTGAACGTGTCCGCCGACTGGTTCACATCCGGCGGCAGCACCCGGATACCCCGCTTGCGGCAGTCGGCCAGATAGATCGCCGATTTGTCCTTGTCATCACCGACGGAGGTGAGCAGGGCGGCCATGAACTCCGCCGGGTAGTTGGCCTTGAGGTAGGCGGTCCAGTACATCACCAGGCTGTAGCCGGCGGCGTGCGATTTGTTGTAGGCGTACCCGGCGAACGGCAGCACCGCCTCCCACAGCGCGGTCACCGCCGCGTCGCTGTAGCCGTTGCCGCGCATACCGCCCCGGAAGTTCTCGAACTCCATGGCCAGTACTTCCGGTTTTTTCTTACCCATCGCCCGGCGCAGCAGATCGGCCTGGCCCAGGGAATATCCGGCGACCTGTTGCGCGATCTGCATGATCTGCTCCTGGTAGACGATCAGCGCGTAGGTCTCGGCGAGAATCGCGCGCAGCGGTTCGTCGAGTTCGGGATGGATCGGGGTCACCGCTTCCCGCCCGTTCTTGCGATCGGCGTAGGACCAGTGCGCCCCCACGCCCATCGGCCCCGGCCGGTAGAGAGCGTTGGAGGCCACCAGATCGTTGAACTCGGTGGGGGCCATCCGCAGCAGCAGTTCGCGCATACCGGCCGAGTCCATCTGGAACACGCCGAGATTGTCACCGCCCGCCAGCATGGCGTAGGTGGGTGCGTCGTCGAGGGCGAGGGTGTCCAGGTCGATCTCGATACCGCTGTTGCCGCGGATATTGTCGAGGCAGTCACCGATCACGGTGAGGGTGCGCAGACCCAGGAAATCCATTTTCAGCAGACCGACGGCCTCACACGACGGGTAGTCCCAGCCGGTGATGATCGCCCCGTCCTGCGGACGCTTCCACAGCGGCACGATATCGAGCAGCGGTTCGCTGGACAGGATCACCGCGCAGGCGTGGACTCCGGCGCCGCGGACCATTCCCTCGAGTCCGACCGCGGTGTCGTAGATGCGGCGCATATCCGGTTCGGCTTCGATGAGTGCCCGTACCTCCGCGGCCTCGCCGTAGCGTTCGTGGCCGGGATCGGTGATCCCCGACACCGGGATGTCCTTGGCGCCCACCGCGGGCGGCAGCGCCTTGGTGATCCGGTCGGCGAGGGCGAAGCCGGGCTGACCGAACTGGACGCGGGCGGCGTCCTTGATGGCCGCCTTGGTCTTGATGGTGCCGAAGGTGATGACCTGGGCGACCTTGTCCGAGCCCCAGCGCTCGGTGGCGTAACGGATCATCTCGCCGCGACGGCGGTCGTCGAAATCGATATCGATATCGGGTGCCGACGGGCGCTCGGGATTGAGGAACCGTTCGAACAGCAGTCCGTGCTCGATGGGGTCGATATTGGTGATCGCCAGTGCGTAGGCCACCAGCGACCCCGCCGCCGAACCACGGCCGGGACCGACCCGGATACCGACCCGGCGGGCATGCGCCACCAGATCGCCGACCACCAGGAAGTAGGCGGGAAAGCCCTTGTCGCGGATGATGTCCAGCTCGAACTGCGCGCGATCGCGGTAACTGTCGGGTACCCCCGCGGGGAAACGCCAGCGCAGGCCCGCCTCCACCTCGCGGCGCAGCCAGCTGTCCTCGGTATGACCTTCCGGGACCGGGAACACCGGCATCCGGTCGCGGAATTCCCAGACCTCGTCGTAGGGTTCGATGCGTTCGGCCACCGCGAGGGTGGTATCGCAGGCCCCGGGCACTTCCTCGTCCCACAGGGTGCGCATCTCCGCCGCGGACCTGAGATAGAAACTGTCGCCGTCGAACCGGAACCGTGCCGGATCCGACAGCGTCTTTCCCGTCTGTACACACAGCATCGCCTCGTGCGCCGCGGCCTGCTGCCGCAGCACATAGTGGCAGTCGTTGGTGGCAAGTGCGGTGAGTCCGGCCTTGCGGCCGACCGCGATCAGGTCGTCGCGGACTCGGCGTTCGATCGCCAGGCCGTGGTCCATCACTTCGAGGAAGAAGTTGTCCGGGCCGAATATATCGCGCCAGCGGCCCGCAGCCGCGTAGGCGGCGTCGAACTGCCCCAGCCGCAGGCGGGTCTGGACCTCGCCGGACGGACAACCCGTGGTCGCGAGTACACCCTCGGCGTATTCGGCGACGAGTTCGGCGTCCATCCGCGGCCATTTCCCCAACTGCCCCTCGAAGGAGGCGCGGGAGGACAGCCGGAACAGATTGCGCAGACCCACCGCGTTCCGGGCGAACAGTGTCATGTGCAGATACGCGCCCGACCCCGACACATCGTCGGATTTCTGCCCGGGTTCGCCCCAGAACACCCGTTTGCCGGAGAACCTGGATTCCGGCGCGATATACGCCTCGATACCGATGATCGGTTTCACCGGTGAATCCCGGGACTGCCGGAAGAACTCCGCCGCCCCGTACATATTGCCGTGATCGGTCATCCCGACCGCCGGCATCCCCAGGCGCTCGGCTTCGGCGAACAGCGGGCCCACCTTGGCCATGCCGTCGAGCATCGAGTACTCGGTGTGGTTGTGCAGATGCACGAAAGACGCGCCCGTCATCGATCACCCCGTGCCGTAGAACCGGGCCCGTAGCCGGTTCGGTTGTCGGACCGGCGGGCCGATAAGGTTGTTTCGGCTACATATGACCAGCTCAAGAGTGATGAGTCGAACAATCGACACGACCACGGAGACAACTGATGGATGTATCAGGAGGTGGGGTGCCCGAGCTCGATCTGGCGACGGTGCGGGCCTTCGTCGCCGTCGCCGACGAAGGCCGATTCGGTGCGGCCGCGGCGCTGCTCGGGATCAGCCAGCAAGCGGTGTCCAAACGTATCGCCCGGCTGGAGAACCAACTCGGCCTCGACCTTTTCGACCGGGCACCCACCGGCGCGGCCCTCACCGCGTCCGCCGCCCGGTTCCTGCCGCACGCGCGCTCGCTGCTCGCCGTCGCCGACGAAGCCGTGGCCACGGTGATGCGCCGACCGCGGCCGCTGCGGGTGGCGGTGCTGGGCGAGCGGGCGACCGAAATGCGGGCCATGCGGTACTACCTCGGCCGTCACCCCGACCGCGATACCGAGATCGTGCTGACCAACGCCTTCGTCACCTCCCGCGACGCCCTGGTCGCGGGCCGGGTGGACGCGGCCGTCGCCCGCGCCGCGGGCGGGCCCCGGCCGCTGCCGGCGCGCATCGCGGCCATGCCGTTCCTGCTGGACCCGCTGCATCTGCTGGTCGGCAAGGACCATCCGCTCGCCGGACGTGCGGCGGTTTCGCTCGCCGAACTGGCCGGGGTGACGGTGTGGGTGCCGGGGACCTCGGTGGAATCGGAGTGGACCGACTACTACCGCGAGCTGAGCCGGTACAGCGGAGTCGTGATCGACAGCAGTCGCCGGTCCGAACTGTTCCCCGAGGTCGCCACCGGTCGCGGACCGGCGCCGATCGCGATGGTGATCGAGCACATCGCCGGCTCCGACACCCTCGCGACCTTCAGCGCGGAAGGTTTCGAATCCCCGTGGCATCCGCATATCCGCCGGGTGCCGATTGTCGACCCGACCCCCGCCTATCCACACGCGCTGTTGTGGGACAGGACCGACACGCATCCGGGTATCGCGGATCTGGCCGCGTATTTCCACGACAACTACAACCGCGATATCGCCCGCGACTGCTGGATCCCGGAGATCGATCGGCCCCTGTTCGTATCCGCGTAGCGGGGTGGGCGCACGTCCCGTCCTTCGCGCCGTCCGCAGCCCCGGGTGGGTCGGCGGCGGCGACCAGCGCGCTCGCATATCGGTGGTGAATCGGCGCCTCGAGTTGAGAGGAGCGCATTACCGGAGGATCGGCCGGGAGAGCGCATCGGAGGGGGCCGACGCTCCCCGGCGTATGGCGCGTCGTCGCCCGGCCGGCATCGGGCGCTCCCTGCGGCGATGCTCCTCAGCGGTGATGGACCAACAGAGCAGTCGGGTTGAGTATGACCCACTGTTTGTCCGAGAAGGCGCTGGATCCGTCGATGGCGTCCCAGCCGCACAGGGCACCGAATTGGCCGATATCGGCGAACGTCAGCTGCTTGTCCTGCAGCGCGATGCGGCGAGTCGTCTCCTCGTCCGTGGGGTCCGCTGTGGTGCGCAGGACCCGTAGTTCATCGTCGATTCGGGTCAGGGCGTGATCACGCTGGGTGATGAGTGCGTCGAGAGTGATCACCCGGGCCTCCGGGCGTAGTGCCATCAGCACCACGCGGGCCTGCCGGGCGGCGAGTTCCTGAGTGCGGGTGGGATCGGTGTAGTCGAAGGCGACGCTCTCCAGCGGCGTGACATACGTCCCGGATCCGGAGGGGCCGCCGCCCGGTCGTACGGGGCCTTCGATGAAGTCGTCGATATAGCGGTCCTCCTCGAACCCGCGGAACAGCGGTGGCCTGCCCGGCGTGATCACCGCATCGACCTCGGGTCTTGTCACGGTGGTGACGGGGCCGCAGAATCCCTGTAGCCGTTGGATCTCCTCGAAGGCCGAGGAGTTTCCCGAGGACCCGGGTCTTCTCGTCCACCGCAGTTCGCTGTAATCCACCTCGTCGACCAGGTCCCGGCCGCGTACGTAGGCGGAAGACCGTGCCATGGGGATGAGCCTGTCACCGGATGTGACGGTCTGATCCGGTGTTCCCGCGGCAGAGGCTTTCTCGAACCTTTCGGCGGCCTGGGTGACGTGACCGCTGGCTTGCTTCGGGAACGCGGCGATCGCAGGACCGCCGTCCTTGGCGGTCGCCCCGAGCATCTCGCGCACACTTCGCCACACCTCGTCGAGACCGCGGTCCACAATGTCACTGTGCCCTATCGCGCTCGCCGTGCTGAACCGAGCCGGCCGCCCACAGCTGCTTCTCGCCCGGCGGCATCCGGCACGGTCGCGCGACCGGCAGGGTGCAGGACGCGCCCGGGCGGTCAGCGACCGTCCACACCGGCGCCCGTCGGGCGGCGACGCGGGGACCCGAGCGGTCAGGCCGAACTGATCCGATAGATTCGCAGATCCTCCGGTACCCCGCTCAGGGGTGCGGCGAAGAAACTGCGGCGGTAGGGGCGGGCGGTCTGCCCCAGTTCGGCCAGAGTCTCCGGGTTCAGCGCGGTCAGCGTGGTGTGGGAGATCATCATCTTGCCATTGCCGCCGGCCTCCATCACCCGCGCGGCGATGGTGACGTCCACACCCAGCCAGTCGCCGCCGATCTCCCGCGGTGAGCCGGTGTGCAGGCCGATCCGCATCCGGGGCCGGTAGTCGCCCGCGGCGACCTCGGCCAGATTGCGTTTCGCGGCGATCGCGGCCTGGACGGCCCGATCCGCGGAGGGGAACACCGCCATGACGCCGTCGCCCATCCGTTTCACCACCTGGCCACCGCGTTCGGCGATCGGAGGTTCGATGGCCTTGGCCACCTTGCGCAGCAGATCCAGGGTGGCTTCGTCGCCCGCGGTGAGCGACCAGGAGGAGAAAGACACCAGATCGGTGAACATCACCGTCATCTCCTGGGTGCCCTTACCGCGTCCCAGGCGTTCGAGCATCGCCTGCCAGACCTGCAGCGCACCGAACCCGATCTCGCGGGCGGCGCTGGGATTGTCGCCGACCAGCCGGTCCGCGGCCCGCGCCACGGCCCGGGCGCCGCCGGGGCCGGTGACCGAGAGCGGGTCACCGAAGGCGGGGTCGCCGGGGAGTTGGTGACGGGCCCGCCGCAGGACCTCGATCACATCCGGTCGCTGGTTGGCCACGTTCATCAGGGCCGACAGCGGATGGACACGGCGCACCGCACCGGCGGCCGCGCCGTTCTCGGCGACGGCGGCCGATCCGACCGTCGGCTCGTCGGTGGTCGCGTGATCGGCGCCCGGCGCGGCGGCGCTGCGGACCTCCGGCTCCGGTACGGCACGGCCGGAGGGCTTCTCGTTCACGCCCCGAGGGTATCTCAGGGAATCGGACGTGAGGGGAACGCTGATGATAGTCACCTGTCGCCTCTCTATCGGAGGAGTGCGGCACGCCGTTGGGTCCGCCGATGGAAAACGTTCGGTGCCTGCCCCCGATGGTAGCGACGACCGGAGGGCGGCCGGTGAACGCTTGGTTACAGATATTTGGCAACTCACGAAGAGTTCGCCCGCCGCCAACGGTGACGGGGCGAACAACCACACTGTCGCCATTACGACCACCGGCCCGGTGCATAGCGCACCGGGCCGGTGGTAAGTGCACTCCGACGACCGGGCAGTGGCCGCCGGCGTGCGGGGCGCGCGATCCTCCCGACAAGGCCGCGCTACCCACTACCCGAGCGGCGAGGGAAGCGGCTCGGGCGATTCGGTCAGGCGTCGCGCTGGTTGACCACCACCAGAGCGACACCGGTGACGAGTGCGACGAAGGCGATGAAGTAGACGAGGCTGCCCCATACACCCCAGTGCCAGTTGCCCGACGCCATCGACTCGTCCATCAGCGCGAAGCGGCTCGCATTCTGGAACGGCAGGAACGCGCTGATCTCACGTCCCACTTTACCCAGTGCCCCGACCAGCGGTTCGATGATCAGCTGCCAGAGCACGATCAACGAGATCGCCGCCGCCGACTGCCGGACCAGCACACCGATGGCGATGGCCAGCACCACGTTGAGGAAGGCCAGGACCGGTATCGAGTACAGGGCGCGCCAGTTGCCCTCCAGGATCAGGGTGGACCCGGCGTCCCCGGCGACCGCCTTGGCCACCGCGTAGGCGGCGAAGGCCAGCACCGTGGTCAACGCGGCCGCGTAGAGCCCGACCAGGCCCGCCTTGGTGCCGATCACCAGGATGCGGTTGGGTACGGCCTGGAAGGTGGTCCGGATGATGCCGAACCGGTACTCGCTGGTCACGGTGAGCGTGGCCATGATGGCCAGGACCATCACCCCGAACCCGCTGATCCCGAGGAAGGCGGTGTCCACGGTCAGCGCGGGGGCGCCCGAGGCCTGCGGGTCGTCGGCGGCGATCCGCCCGATCAGCCCGAACAGTGCGGCGAAGCCGACCGCGAGGGCCACCACGATCAGCGAGCACCACCACGGGGAGCGGGTCGAGGTGAGTTTGATGCGTTCCGCGGCGATCACACCCATTATTTGGTACCTCCGAGAACCTCGGTCCGGTCCGGGACGGCTGCCGGCGGGGCCGCCGCGACATCGCCCTGCGGGCCGACCTCACCGTGATACTGGACATCCCCGCCGGTCATCCGCATGAACGCGTCCTCCAGCGAGCCCCGCTGCGGGGCGAGTTCGTAGAGGGTGATGTTGTGCTCACCGGCCAGTGCGCCGACCGCGTCGCTGGTGACCCCGTTGACCACGAGTGCCGCGCCGTCGGCGTTGCCCTCGTTCTGTTTCACGGTCATCCCGTTCGAGGTGAGCAGACTGCGCAGTTCGTCGAGCTGCGGACTACGCACCCGCACCGACGACTCCGACGCGCGTTCGATGAACTCCGCGGTGGTGGAGTCGGAGATGAGCCGGCCGCGGCCGATGACCACCAGATGATCGGCGGTCTGCGACATCTCCGAGAGCAGATGGCTCGACACCAGGACCGTGCGGCCCTCGGCGGCCAGTCGCTGCATGAACCGCCGGATCCAGAGGATGCCCTCCGGGTCCAGGCCGTTGACCGGCTCGTCGAAGAGCAGGACTTTCGGATCGCCCAGCAGAGCGCCAGCCAGGCCGAGTCGCTGCGACATACCCAGGGAGAACCCACCGGCCGATTTACCGGCGACCTCGGACAGGCCCACCAGCCGCAGTACCTCCTCCACCCGGGATTTCGGCAGCCCGTTGGAGGCCGCCATCCATTCCAGATGGGCTCGCGCCGACCGGTTGGGATGCACCCATTTCGCGTCCAGCAGCGCGCCGACCTCGCGTAACGGGTGTTTCAGCTGCCCGTACGGTCTACCGTTGATCAGCGCGCTGCCCGCGGTCGGGCGATCCAGGCCGAGGATCATGCGCATGGTGGTGGATTTACCGGCGCCGTTCGGTCCCAGGAACCCGGTGACCTGACCGGGTTGGACGGTGAAGGTCAGGTCCTGGACCGCGACGGTCTGCCCGTAGTGCTTGGTCAAGCCCCGGACTTCGATCATGCCGACCAGCATGCCCTATTCGTGGAGCGCTCGCGTCGCCCGATGGTCGGCCTCCGTACTCATCCTGGAGGATGACCCGGCCCTGGCCCGGCACCTACTCGCAGCCGGTCCGGCCTCGGGGATCTACCTCCCGGGCGAGGACGCCTGGGCCCAGAACCGCTTGGGGATCCGGCCCGCTTCCCGCGCCCGGTAACCGGCCCGTACCGCGTCGGCCATGGCGGCGGCCATCAGTGCCGGATGTTTGGCCCGGGTCACCGCGGTGGCGAGCAGTACCGCGGAGCAGCCGAGTTCCATGGCGAGCGCGGCGTCGCTGGCTGTCCCGATACCGGCGTCCAGGATCACCGGCACCTGGGCGCGGCTCACGATCATCTCGATATTGTGCGGATTACCGATACCCAGACCGGTGCCGATCGGGGCGCCCAGCGGCATCACCGCCGCGCATCCCGCGTCCTCGAGCCGCCGCGCCAGCGCCGGATCGTCGTTGGTGTAGGGCAGCACGGTGAAACCGGCGTCCACCAGCTGTTCGGCGGCGTCGATCAGTTCGATGGGGTCGGGCAGCAGGGTCCGGTCGTCGGCGATCACCTCGAGCTTGACCCAGTTCGTATCCAGCGCCTCGGCCGCCAATCGGGCGGTGAGTACCGCCTCGGCGGCCGTGCGGCAGCCCGCGGTATTGGGCAGCGGCGCGATATCGAGCCGTTTCAGTAGGTCGAGCACACCGGTACCGCCCGCGGCGTCGACCCGCCGCATGGCGACCGTGGTCAGTTCCGTACCCGAGGCCAGCAGGGCCTCCTCCAGCACGGTCAGGTTCTCCGCGCCGCCCGTGCCCATGATGAGCCGGGAGCCGAAGGTGCGGTCGGCGATGCGCAGTGCTTCGTCAGCCACCCTGAACCGCCGTGAGCACATCGATCTCCCAGCCGCGGCCCACCGGTTCGTCCCAGCGGGAGCGCGGGAACACGGCGCCGCCGACCGCCAGCGCCACGCCCTGGCAAGGCAGTTCGAGGCGTTCCAGCAGTTGGCGCACCGTGAGCTGTTCGGTGAACTCGTGCTCGATCCCGTTCACCGTGACCCCGATCGGCACGGACGATCCGTGCGCGGGTGAGCCCTGTGTGGACGACTGTGTCATCGACTACCTCCTGAGGATGTGGATGCCGTGAACCGGTTCGGATCGGCCGCCGCGACCTCGGCCAGCGGTTGCCCGTTCAGCTCGGCCACCACCGCCTCGGCGGTGAGCGCGCTGGTCAGCATGCCGTTGCGGCCGTGCCCGGTGGCCGCGATCACGCGGTCGGACAACCGCCCGACGAGGGGGAGATTGTCCGGGCTGCCGGGTCGCGACCCGGCGGCGGCTTCGAGCAGTTCGTATTCGCCGATCCCGGGCAACACGGTCTCGGCGTCACCGATGAGGTCGCGGACCCCGGCGACCGTGACCGCGGTATCGAAACCGGCCTCGTACTGCGTGGCGCCGAGCACCAGGCCGTCGGCGCGGGGCACGAAGTACACGGGCCGCCCGTGCACGCGCGCCCGCACGACCCGGGTGGGCGGTGGTTGGGCGCCGGGGCGGTGGCGTAGCCGCAGGATCTCGCCCTTCACCGGCCGGACCGGCAGGCCGGGCCACAATTCGGCCGAGGCGGCGCCCGCGGCCAGCACCACCTGCCGCTGGTCGAGATCGGTGAGGTCGCGGACGCGGTCCGCGTGCACGGTCACCCCCGCTTCGGCCACGGCCTTGCGCAGCGCGGTCAGCAGCCGGCGGTTGTCGAGGGCCGGTTCGGTGGGCGCCAGCAGCCCGGCCCGCACCGTGCGGGCCAGCGCCGGTTCCAGCTCCCGGACCCCGGCTCGTTCCAGTACCCGGAGCTCATGGCCGCGCTCGCCGACCCATTCGGCGACCGTGCGCAGGTCGGCGGCATCGGCGGCGTCCTGGGCGATCGTCAGGGTCTCGGTGGCGACGAAGACGTCCACACCGGTGACGGCCTCGAGTCGCGCCGCGAAATCCGGCCAGCGGGCCAGTGCCGCGGCCCCGAACTCCAGTACCGCGTCCTCACCGGGCCAGCCCTCCGACAGCGGCGCGAGCATCCCGCCGGCCACCCAGGAGGCACCGCTGCCCACCGCCGGATCGAACAGGGTGACCGTCCAGCCCGCCTCGGCGGCCCGCCAGGCCACGGCCAGCCCGATCACCCCGCCGCCGACGACGGCGAGGGTCGGATCGGTGGCCTGGCCGCTCACCTGCGCCACCTCCTCCGGAAAACACGGTGGCCGGCGTCGGCGGTACGGCCGGATCGATGGATCGGCGCCGGGCTACATCGCGCCGGTCGGGTCCGGCTCGCCGCCCGCGCCGCGCGCGCGGATGTTCGCACTACGTTCCACCTCCTGCAACTTCTCCACGTTAGCGCGGTTACGGTGGCAGCTGTGCAACCGTCCTCCGCTCGCCGACCGCTGCCCCCGCGAGACCGCCTCGCCACCGCCCGGCTCTACCTGTGCACCGACGCCCGCCGGGAGAAGGGGGACCTCGCCGAGTTCGCGGAAGCGGCCCTCGCCGGTGGAGTGGACATCATCCAGCTCCGGGACAAGGGTTCGCCCGGGGAGCGGCAGTTCGGTCCCCTCGAGGCCAAGGGCGAGCTCGCGGCGCTCGCCGAACTGAAGGCCGCGACCCGCCGCCACGGTGCGCTTCTCGCGGTCAACGACCGCGCCGATATCGCACTGGCTGCAGGCGCCGATGTGCTGCACCTGGGTCAGCAGGACCTGCCGCCCTGGTACGCCCGCAAGATCCTCGGCCCGGATGTGGTGATCGGGCGGTCCACCCACGACCGGGATCAGGCCCGGCTGGCCGCGGGCGACGAGAACCTCGACTATTTCTGCACGGGCCCGGTATGGGCGACCCCGACCAAACCTGGGCGCACACCGGCCGGGCCGGAGCTGGTACGCGAAACCGCCGAAGCGGCGCCGACCCGGCCGTGGTTCGCCATCGGCGGTATCGACGCCGCGACCCTTCCCGAAGTTCTGGCGGTGGGCGCCGAACGGGTGGTCGTGGTGCGCGCGATCACCGCGGCAGCGAACCCACAAGCTGCGGCGCGTGAGCTGAAGGCCGCCCTGCTGGAAGCCGACTGACAGAGAGGATGTAGGTGAGCGCCTCCGGCCCGGGTTTGCCCCACCGACTGACTGACTCAGGGTCCTCAACCGGATTTGTCGGCCCGGGCCGGAGGCGCTCACGTGCACTCCGCCAGGTGCGGCGTTGTGACTTCATAGGAGCCTGGCCAGAGGCCCCATCTCTGTCTTGTCCGCGTGCCCGGCTGGTGCGTGCCGCCCTGCCCACGGTCGCGAGCAACAGGACGACGATGCCCTCCATTACACACGAACATGCCATGTCCAGCGAGGTCGCCGGCGGCGTCGATACCCACCGGGACACCCACACCAGCTCATCACTACCGACAACCCCAAACCTGCTCCTTGACATCCATAGGAGCATCCAGCTCGTTCCTTCGGTCGAACAGCTGAGGGTGAGTGTTCAAGAGCGGCGCGCCGGTCCTACTACATGCTTTGCGCCTGCTCGGCGATTTTCCGCAGTTCTGCGAGATGTCCGTCGAGTGCGGCGCGGCCCGCCTTCGTCAGCCCGATCCAGGTCTGGGGCCGGGCGTTGCGAGTCTTCTTGTCGACCCGCACGTAGCCGGCCTCCTTCAAGATCTTGACCTGTTTGCTGAGCACCGAGTCGCTGATGCCGAGTACTTCTCGCGCGACGGCGAATTCGACGAGTTCGGCCGCGGCCAGCGCGGCACACAGGCGCAAGCGATTGGGCGGGTGGATGATTTCGTCGAAGGCGGGCTCAACGGAGGTCGTCGACACTGTTCCTCCCGGCGCGCAGATCCTCGAGCATCGCCGCGGTGACGCGTGGTGAGTAGACCAATGTGAGCCCGAAAACGGCCACCCCGGCCGCGGCCATGGCCCAAGGCAGATCGAAACCCCACTGCAGTACCGTGCCGACGATCACCGCCGGCACGAAGGCGCCTGCCCACTTCCATCCGGGAACGACCGCACTCGGGGTGGTGCGGTAGAGGTCGAGTCCGACGCCGGTCTTCCTGCCCACCAGCCAGCTCAGCGCGAACGGCACCACCAGGATTCCCCCCGGCACCAGCCAGGAAGGATAGCCGTCTCCCAGGCTGAACGACGAGATCGCGATGCCGAAGCTCAACGCCATGCCGACGTGGTACCACCACGGAATCGCTGCCCGCTCGACCAGTCGCGCCCGAGTCGCCGACACCGCATCCAAAGCCTGCCGCGCCTGTTCGGGTGTATACGTCGCAGGCTGCTCCATACTTTCCATAATGGAAAAAGTACCGGATACTTTCCATCATGGAAAGTGGGGAACTCGGTGCCTGGACGCTGTCCCCCCCGGGCATCATCCGGTTCGACCTGCGCTCGGCCGATATCGAAGCACTCGAAGACTTCCGGACCATCAACATGCCCGAGGCCACCCTGGAACAGACGCTCGCCGTACTCAACTTCGGCATGCAGCACGAGGACGGCGCTCTCACCCAGTTCGCCGACGCCCGGGTGGACGCCGGGACGTGGGGTCGGGTGCCCCGCAGCTACATCCGCCTGTCCCGGGACAACGTGCTTTCCCCTGCCCTGGTCACGAAGATGATCGAGGACGCCGACCGCCTCACTCCGGACAACCGATTCGATATCCACACGCTGGACGCCGGCCATGCCGGCGTCATTCTCAAAGTGCGCGAACTGGCCGCCATCCTCGATCGCCTCCCCTGAGCGCACACCCCACCCAAGACGAAGAAGCGCGAACCCGGTGGTGTTCAGCAAAGATGAATCTTCCGACACCTAGGTGTCGGAATTGATCGCTGACCCAGCGATGATTCAGCCTCATGTGGCCAAGATCCCATCGTTTTATGAACGCTGGTCCCACGGTTGCGGTGTCCATTCGGGGCAGCGACCTGGTGGCCGTCCGGTCAGGAACCGCCGGTCCGGGTAAGGGTGGAGTGGAGCAGGATCCAAGGTGGTGTGCGGTGTCAGTTCAGTCTTAGTAGGCCGGCGTCGGTGGTCCGGAATCCGCAGGTGTCGCGATAGAAGCTTTCGAGGTGTGGTTCGTAGTCGACGTGGAGCCATTCGATACCCAGTTCGCGTAGGTCGCTGCTGAGTGTCGTGACCAGGCCGGCTCCGATGCGCTGATGCCGGAAGTCGGGGGCGACCACGGTGTCGAGGAGGAACGCATGCCGACCTCCATCCCAGACCGCGTGCACGAACCCCACAAGCCGATCGCCGACGAACGCGCCGACCCACGATCTGCTGTGCCGCTCCAGGCGCGCCGTCCAAGAACTCGGCACGTGGTCACCGCCGAATGCGTCGGCGTGGAGCCGCGAGAGCATCTCGTCGTCGACAGCGAAACGTATACGAAGATCCGCGACCATGCGGTGTCCTCTCAGCGCAGTTGTCATGACGAATGAAGTCACGTCATCGTGGCATCACGTCGATGCCGGGGCCAGTGGTTATGCGGCATCTCCGCCGCCGTCGGCGTCATCGCCAACCTCGGCTTCTACTTCACCCTCCACACCCGAATGCGGACGCGGCCGGTCCGTTGATCCACCCACCGGTCCTACATCCGGGTTGTGACGCCCGAGCGCTCAGACCGCAACCGAGTCGTACGCGATGTGCGCACGCTGCGCCATCGCGACGCCGATTTTGTATCCCTGCGCGATCAGTCGCTCGTGGACTGCGGAGTCCTTGGACTCGGTGTCGTAGAGAAACTCGATGGATGAGTCGCCGATCTGCGAATAGTCGGCGATGCCGTGCATCGTCTGAGTCGTCAACGCCGTCTTGTATCCGTGCCGGGCAAACGTACCTTCTCCGAGACCAGCACTCGCGACGAGATGTAGTTGCTTCACCACGCTCGGTTCACCGTGCGAAACATCGTCGTAGGCCCCGAATACCCGGTCGAACCAGCCTTTGGCGAGTGCCGGCATGGACCACCAGTAGACCGGAAAGAGGACGACGGTCACATCGGCCGATTCGAGCAGTTCCTGCTCACGCCTGACGTCGGCAGGAAGTTCCGAAAGCCCTCGGTGGTGCGCCAGATCTGCCTTTCGGTAGACCGGATCGAAACCGGATGCCACCAAGTCATGGGTTATCGCGGTGGTATTTCCATCGGACTCGATGCCCTGCTCGATGGCCCGGGCAATGGCCCAGGTCGCCGAGTCGTGGTCCGGATGCGCGACTACGAGCATCACCTTCGGTCGACTGCTTTCGTTCATCATGCCGGCCAAGCTAAAGTATGACACTTACGTCAATGTCAAGGGGAGGACGGCTGGATGCGGATACGCGAATTGAGCCGGGCCACCGGGGCGAGCCCGCGAATGCTCCGGCACTACGAGGGTGCCGGGATTCTCTCGCCCGAACGCGACTCCAACGGTTACCGGAACTACCGCCCCGACGATGTTCAGATCGTGGACCACATACGCTGCTTGCTGGCCTCCGGCCTGTCGCTGTCGGAGGCATCCGCGATACTGCAGGTCGCATGCATCGATCCCGCCGGCGCCTCCGATGCCGACCGGAAAGCCGCGTTGACGCAACTCGACGAGCGGGCAGGCCGATTGGGCGCTGGGATCGCCCGCCTCAGGGCCCAGGAAGCCGAGCTTCTCCGACTCCGCGCGAGCATCGAGGCCGAGGCCGGTCCCGCATCGGATTGATTCGGTAGACGCACGGCCGGCCCCACACCGCGACCGGCCCCACCGGACTCCGGCACTGCAGGGGAATCCTGGTCGGTTCGTGCCTGGATAGTGTGCCCGGGTGGGTGTTTACCGTGAGTATCGGCCGCCGACCGGGTTGGAGGCGGTGGCGGCCTGTGTATGGGATAGTGACGCTCTGGTCGGCGGCACGCAGCGTGTGGTTCCGGATGGGTGCGTCGACCTGGTCTGGCTCGGCACCCGACTTCTTGTGGTCGGCGCCGATACGAAACCGCTGGTGTGGGCGGCGACCGGCGAGTCCGCGGGCGGTATCCGGCTCCGGCCGGGAATGGCCGGAGCCGTCCTGGGCATCCCGGCCGATGAAGTACGCGACCAGCAGATCCCGCTGTCTCTGCTGTGGCCGGCGGTCGCGGACTGGACCGATGACCTCGCGGCCGCGGACCCATCGACGCGTCTCCGGTTGCTGACCGAGGCCCTGCTGCACAGGAAGGCCGGACCGGACCCGCTCGTCGACGCCGCCATCTCCCGGTTGAGCAACAGTGGTGCGCGTGTCGCGGCTGTCGCCGATGACCTGGGTGTCAGCGAGCGTCATCTCCACCGCCGAGTCACCGCGGCGGTCGGTTACGGCCCCAAGTTCTTGGCTCGGGTGATCCGGTTGCGCAAACTCGTTGCCCTGCAGCAAGGTTCGCTGGCCGACCGCGCTCATGTGGCAGGTTATGCCGGCCAGGCGCATATGACGGCGGAAGTGCGGCGCCTCACCGGCCTCACGCCTGTCCGTTTCTTGAAAGACGCCACGCTCACCGCCGCCTAGCCTGCGGTGCATGAGTATCGACCTGGAAGCTGCCCGGCAGTTCATCGAATCCAACGCCCGTGTCCTGGAACGCCACCAGCTCGCCGTCCTCCTCGACAACGGACCGGTCGAGCCCGTACTTACCGCACTCGCGGCGTATCAGAACCATGACGGCGGATTCGGACATGCGTTGGAGCCCGACGTGCGGTGCCCCGACAGCCAGCCGGCCGCGGCACTGGCGGCCCTCGACGTCCTCACCGACATCAACGCCACCCGAGCCCCCATGGTCACCGAGGTCAGCGACTGGATCGCTACCATCGCCCATCCCGACGGCGGTATCCCCACCGTGCTTCCCTCGGCAGACGGCCACCCCCACGCACCCTGGATGACACCGAGCCCGGAAGCGGGCTTCCTCACCTACGCCCTCGCGGCCCGGCTGTGGCAACTCGGCGCCCGGCATTCGTGGCTCGACACCGCGACGACGTGGTGCTGGAACCAGATCGAGGCGATCGACAAACCGGTCGGCTACACCGTTGAATTCGCCCTACAGTTCCTCGACGCAGTCCCCGACCCTGCCCGCGCCGCCGCGGCCATCGAGTTGCTGCGTCCGGCGATCCGCACCGACGGCACGGTGCCCGTCGAGGGAGGAATCGAGAACGAACACATCAAACCCCTCGACCTTTCCCCGCGACCCACCGCACCGAGCCGGGCCCTGTTCGACGACTCCACGATCACCGCCGAACTGGAGCGACTCGAACACGAACAACTGGCCGACGGCGGCTGGGACTTCCACTTCCTGCACTACTCTCCCGGCCAGATCGTGGAATGGCGCGGCCTGACCACACTGGCCGCCCTCCGAACCCTGCGCGAACACCGACGGATCTGACCCGCACCGGTGTCCGTCGGCCGCACGGTCCAGGTCGATGTGCGCGGCTTCGTTGTTCGCGACGGTTCTCCATGCGCGGGAAGGCGCTAGAACTGAGGGCACCAATAGATTTCGCGGCGGGCAGGAGTTTCGAAGATGGTTCCGGCAGGAAAACTGGCGGTCGTAGTCGTGGCCACCGCCCTCTCCGTTTCAGCACCCGCCTGCGTCGCGCAGAATGAACCGGGATCGGCGGTGAACCGCCACGAGGGTGTGGCCGGCTGCATCCGGTGGTGGTGGACCGACAGCGAGGCCTCGGCAGCCACCACAACCATCCATTGGCACAATAATTGCCCCGGCGAGGTGAAGCTGGTGGTTTCGTGGCGGAACCATCGGACGAACATGAATCCGGATGACGTGCTCTACGGAATCCCGGGGGGTGGTGAAGGCTCCGACACCTGGGCGGGCATCCCCATTTCTTTCAGGCAATTGTGAGACACATCCAACGCCGCCCATTGTCCGGTCCGGCCGTCGTCGGCGGCCGCCACCGAAAGCTGTTCGTGGGCGCCGGCCGGCCGTAGCCGGTGCAGCGCGCGGTCGGTATCGGCCGACCCGAAACCACGCTCGTCGCCGGCTCCCGGAACGGCCCTCACTGCTACTGAGTGGACCTCCGGCGGCGTCCCGGTTCTGCGGCGCAGCCCGGTGCGCACCATCGGGCGCACCGTGGCCGGGGTTTCCCGAGAACGCTCAGCCCTCGCCGTCGGGTGTCAGCACGACCAGCGGCATGGGCCGGTCGATCTTGGACTGGAAGTCCGCCAGCAGGGGGTTGTTGGCCAGCACCCAGGCCGCGAACTCGTCGTAGTCCGCACCTTCGAGCACCTTGCCGGTCGCGGGGTAGGTTCTGTCCCGGAGCTCGATGGTGACCTGCGGATTCGCCTTGATGTTGTACCACCAGGCCGGGTACTTGTCCTCGATGAACGAGCTCACGTACATGGTGTCGTCCCGGTACAGGGGGCCCAGCGGAGTCGTGTGCCGCTTGCCGCTCTTGGCTCCCGTGGTGGTGAGCAGGATGAGGTCCCCGCCCGCGTAGGCACCGCCCACCTTGCCCGAGTTCTCCCGGAACTCCTTGATCACATCATCGTTCCAGTTGGCGATGCTGTCCTGCTCGTCCCAAGCCTGGTTCCACGGCGCGTTCGGATCGTTGTAGTCGGTGATATCGGTCTGTCCCGGTTGTCCCGCAGTCGATTGGGTTTCGCTCATGCTTGGAGTGTGTCGCGGATATAGGACAGTTACCGTCCTGATTCGACGATGAACCGTGCCGTTGCCGCACGCGGCGTGCCCGCCGGGTACGCCTCTGCCCGGGCGTGGTCGAGGGCTCCTCCGGGCACGAACTGCCTCGCCATCACGATGCGCGCAACCGCCGACCCGTGCGGTGATGTCGGCAAATGGACGGTTGATCGGCAAGTGCTCGGAAAAATTATGGTTGACCAGCGATGATCTGGCGCATCAGTGGGCAGGGACGCATTGATTGTCGAATACTCGGCACAGCAGTCGGAGCGGCGAGCCTACGGAAGCGTCCTGTGAGAAGGTGGGCTTTCGCTCGCGCATTCGGTGCCGGCGGTGTCGAAGGAATGTGGACGAAGGAGAGGCTTTGGTGGAAGCGGCGTTCGACGTGGCCGGGCTGGTAGGGCATCGTTACCGTGCGGAGGACTACTACGAGGTGGGGCGGGAGAAGATCCGCGAGTACGCGCGAGCGGTGCAGGACTTCCACCCGGCGCACTGGAGCGAAGACGCTGCCGGCGAGTTCGGATACGCCGGTCTGATCGCGCCGACCACGTTCATTTCCACCGTCGCGATGTTGGCCAATCGCAGACTGTCGGAGACCGTCATGACCCACTACGACGTGCTCGTGCAGACCGATCAGGTTTTCGAGATGTACAAGCCGGTGCTCACCGGCGACCGGCTGGTCAGCGATGTCGAGCTGTCCTCGGTACGTCGCATCGCGGGCAAGGACCTGCTCACCATCACCAACACATTCACCGACCGGACCGGCGATATCGTGCAGATCATGCACACCACCGTCGTCGGCCTCACCAGCGAGGATGTCGACACCGACCTCGGCGACACGCTCGAGCGCGTCGTCATGAGCGGGCTCCACACGACCTCCCGAACCGCAGCCGCATCCGCCGACGGGCCGTCGGCGCCGGACCCGGATACCGAGATCGTCGCACGTCTTTCGCCGATCTCCCGCACGCGTATCCCGTGCACCGTGCCGCGATTCGAGGACATCGCCGTCGGTGACGAGCTTCCCGCACGGTCTGTGAACCTGACACGCGGCGATCTGGTGAATTACGCCGGGGTCTCGGGAGACGTGAATCCCATCCATTGGCATGAGGGGGTCGCCGCGCTCGCGGGTCTTCCGAATGTGATCGCCCACGGCATGCTCACCATGGGTCTGGGAGCGGGATTCGTCACCGGATGGCTCGGTGACCCGGGTGCATTGATCAGATACGGGGTCCGGCTGTCGAATTACACGGTCATCGAAGCCTCCTCCGCCGGAACCGTGGAGTTCACCGGGCGCATCAAGGCGGTCGATCCCGAGACGAGGACAGCTGTGGTCGTCATCGCCGCGAAGTCGGCCGGCCGCAAGATCTTCGGCCTCGCCACCGCGGATGTCCGCCTCGCATAGCCTGCGCCGTGATAGGGGGGCCGTCGGTCGGGAAAGGCCTCACTGTTCGCACGCTGTATGAGGGGCCGCGTCATCGCTGAGGCGGGATGGTCGGTCGGATCGGATGTTCGCCCGCTCCCACGCCTCTGTAATCGCGGCGGGAATTCGTCCGCGGTCGGGTAAGTCGTAGTGGTTGGCGCGAGCCCACGCACGAATGACGTGGGAATCGACGGCTTGTGCTGCACCGGAACCGAGATCAGCGGAGCCCGAATCCGTCGGCTGATGCTCGGGATCACGGGAGAAGCCGACCCCGTCATCGAGAAGCCCATCGGGGAACAGCGGCACATCGATCCGACCGCTGAAGCTCGCGGCGAGGAACGCGGTCAAACAGCCATCGAAGGCGTACCAGCGCGGCCCGCGGGCTTCGTTGACAGCTACACGCCAGCCATCGGGGTCGTCCGCGGGTTCGGTGATCCAGAAGAGATGCTCGCCGTTGTCGGTCACCCCGCAGGCCAGCAGGCTGTCCGGGGCGTGCGGCACCGGAACTGAGCCGGTATCACGGTCGTCCCGGAGTTGCCGGCGCAGGGTGGCCGGCATCGGGCCGGCGAGATCGATCCACTCGGTCGGGCCGTGCGGGTGATAGACCCTCAGGTACGCACAGAAAATGCCGGGGCCGTACACCGTGGCGAGCTGCTTGTAGTCGGCCGGCAACGTGAGACCGACCGCGTTTTCGGCGGCTCCCCAGTCCACTGAGACCGGCTCGGGGGGTGGCGCGCAGACCCGCACGAGGTCCGTGATTCCGGTCGGCACGCTGCGACCTTACGGCAAGCCGACCACAGACATGAGGCTGCCGGCGGCATGTGCCGTGGACCCGATGGGCCTGCGGTAATGGGGGAGGGCCACGCAACGGCGGCGCCGGGGCACCGAGTCGCTGATTCCGGAGCGCGCCGGCGCGTGTTCCGGCGGTGCCGGGCGAGGTGTCCGGTGTGGCCCGCTCGCATCCCCGGGCCGGTTCACCGCGACTTCCCACCTGTCGCGCAACACGCCGTGCCCGCAGTGTTGACCGCGACGGCCCATCGGAAACCTGCCCGGGCGCCGGTTCCCGTCGCGGGTGGTTGCCGGTGGTGCGATCCGGCCGGTCGAGCGGCCGGTGCCGGCACCGTATCCGGCCTCAGAGCAGCCAGAGCACCGCGCCCAGCGCCGCGAGTGCGGCGCAGACCCCCAGCGCGACCGCGAGCGGCCGGGCGGTCTTCCAGGTGGTGTAGGCGCCGCCGATGAGAAATCCGGCGAGGGTGAACAGCAGAATTACGGCGACATCGGTGGACACAGCGCCCTATTGTGCCTGGTCTCGGCGCTGCTCCCCGCCGCGGCCCGGGCTCTGGGAATTAACAAGCACGCGTGCTTGATTTTTTACCGGCGGCCTGTGATGCTGGGGCGGTACGCGGACAGCCACGGGCGCATTTCGGCGACCCCGCCCGGCGCCGCGGTAGGAGGCGAAACCGCTGATGAGTGGTCTGGCGTCCGATCCCGACCTGATCCGGATCGGCAACTGTTCGGGGTTCTACGGCGACCGCTTCGGCGCGATGCGCGAAATGCTCGAGGGCGGGCAGCTCGATGTGCTGACCGGTGACTATCTCGCCGAACTCACCATGCTGATCCTGGGCCGTGATCGGATGAAGGATGCCGGCCTCGGCTATGCCAAAACCTTCCTGCGTCAGCTCGAGGAGTGCCTCGGCCTCGCGCTGGAACGAAATGTCCAGATCGTGACCAATGCCGGTGGCCTGAATCCGGCCGCGCTGGCGGAGAAGGTGGGGGAGCTGGCGGCCCGGCTCGGCCTGGAGGTCCGGGTCGGATACGTGGACGGCGACGACCTCACCGGCCGCGCCGCCGAACTCGGCCTGGGCTCCCCGCTCACCGCCAACGCCTATCTCGGGGCCTGGGGTATCGCCGAATGCCTGGCCGCGGGCTCGGATGTGGTGGTCACCGGCCGGGTCACCGACGCCTCGGTGGTGGTGGGCCCGGCCGCCGCCCATTTCGGCTGGAAACGTACCGATTACGACCGGCTGGCCGGTGCGGTGGTGGCCGGTCATGTGATCGAATGCGGCACCCAGGCCACCGGCGGCAACTTCGCGTTCTTCCGCGAGCTCCCCGACCTCGGCCGCCCCGGATTCCCCCTCGCGGAGATCCGCGCGGACGGTAGCAGCGTCATCACCAAACACGCGGGCACCGGCGGCGCGGTCACCGTGGACACCGTCGCGGCCCAGCTCATGTACGAGATCCAGGGCGCGCGCTACGCCGGCCCTGATGTCACCGCCCGGCTCGATACGGTCGAACTCGCCGCCGACGGCCCGGACCGGGTATCGATCCGCGGCGTCGTGGGGGAACCGCCGCCGCCGACGGTGAAGGTTTCGCTGAACACTCTCGGCGGGTTCCGCAACGAGATGGAGTTCATCCTCACCGGCCTCGATATCGAAGCGAAAGCCGATCTGGCGCGGCGGCAGCTGGAGGCCTGGTTGCCCGAACGTCCGGCCGAACTCGACTGGACCCTGGCCCGGCTGGACCGTCCCGACGCCGACACCGAGGAACAGGCCAGCGCCCTGCTGCGCTGTGTGGTCCGCGACCCCGATCCGAACAAGGTGGGTCGCGCGTTCTCCGGTGTCGCCGTCGAACTCGCGCTGGCCAGCTATCCGGGCTGCAGTTTTACCGCCCCGCCCGGTAACGGTTCGCCCTACGGCGTCTACCGACCGGGATTCGTCGACGCCGCCGAGGTCGCACATACCGCCCACCGGCCGGCCGGGTGCAAGGTCGTGGTGGGGGCCCCGTCGGAGACCCGCGAACTGACCGAGGTCCCGGAACCCGAACTTCCCGCACCGCTTGCGCCCACACCCACGAAACGGGCACCGCTGGGCGAGATCGCGCTGGCCCGCAGTGGCGACAAGGGTGGTGACGCGAATATCGGCGTCTGGGTGCGCACCGAGGACCAGTGGCGCTGGCTGGTGCACACCCTCACCGTCGAGCGGCTGCGCGAACTACTGCCCGAAACCGCCCCCCTGGAGATCACCCGGCATGTGCTGCCGAATCTGCGGGCGCTCAACTTCCTCATCTCCGGTCTGCTCGGCGAAGGCGTGGCCTACCAGGCCCGGTTCGACCCGCAGGCCAAGGGACTCGGCGAATGGCTGCGGTCCCGTCATCTCGACATACCGTTGGAGCTGCTGCCTTGACTGTCTGGAACACCGCCGAGCGCCGCGAACTGCGCGCCACCGTGCGCGCTTTCGCCGAGCGCGAGATCCTGCCCTACCAGGACGACTGGGAACGCGACGGGGAGATTCCGCGGGAACTGCACAAGAAGGCAGGGGAACTCGGCCTGCTCGGGATCCAGTTCCCGGAGGCCGCGGGCGGGGCGGGCGGAAACGGTATCGACGGCGCCGTCGTCTGCGAGGAACTGCACTACGCCGGGGTCTCGGGTGGAGTGTTCGCCTCCCTGTTCACCTGCGGTATCGCGGTACCGCACCTCATCGCCGCGGGCGATCCGGCGCAGCTCGACCGCTGGGTACGGCCCACGCTGACCGGTGACAAGATCGGTTCGCTGGCGATCACCGAACCCGGCGGCGGCTCCGATGTGGGACATCTGACCACCTCGGCCCGCCGCGACGGCGATCACTACATCGTCAACGGCGCCAAGACCTACATCACCTCCGGCTGCCGCGCCGATTTCGTCGTGACCGCCGTCCGCACCGGCGGTCCGGGCGCGTCCGGGGTTTCGCTGCTGGTGGTCGAGAAGGGCACCCCCGGGTTCACGGTGGGCCGCAAACTGGACAAGATGGGCTGGCGCGCTTCCGATACCGCGGAACTGTCCTACCAGGATGTCCGGGTTCCGGTGTCGAATCTGGTAGGGCCGGAGAATTCCGGCTTCCTGCAGATCGCCGCGGCATTCGTCAGCGAACGGGTCGGACTCGCCGTGCAGGCGTATTCGAGCGCCCAGCGCTGCCTGGACCTCGCCCTGGACTGGGTGCGCAACCGGGAAACCTTCGGCCGCCCGCTCATCAGCAGGCAGGCCGTGCAGAACACCGTCACCGAGATGGCCCGCCGGGTCGATATCGCCCGCGTCTACACCCGGGACGTGGCCGCCCGCGCCGCGGCCGGGGAGACCGATCTGATCGCCGAGGTCTGCTTCGCCAAGAACACCGCCGTCGAATCCGGCGAATGGGTGGCGAATCAGGCGGTGCAACTCTTCGGCGGACTCGGCTATATGCGCGAATCCGAGGTGGAACGCCAGTACCGCGATATGCGGATCCTGAGTATCGGCGGCGGAACCACCGAAATCCTCACCGGCTTGGCCGCGAAACGATTGGGTTACCAGTCATGACGACACTGCGCAGCACCCTCGACACCACGAGCGGTGATTACACCGCGGCGGCCGCGGCCATGACAGCCAAACTCGCCGAGGTCGAGGCGGAGTTCGAGAAGGTCATCGCGGGCGGCGGCCCCGAGAAACTCGCCCGCCACCGCAAACGCGGCAAACTGACCGCTCGCGAACGTATCGAACTGCTCATCGACGAGGACTCGCCGTTCCTCGAACTGTGCCCGCTCGCCGCCTGGGGCAGTGAATTCCAGGTGGGCGCCAGCACCGTCGCCGGTATCGGCGTGGTGGAGGGGGTGGAATGCATGATCGTCGCGCCCGACCCCACCGTGCGCGGCGGCACCTCCAACCCGTGGACGCTGCGCAAGACATTGCGGGTCAACGACATCATCCGGGAGAATCGGCTCCCGGTGATCTCGCTGGTGGAATCCGGCGGCGCCGATCTGCCCACGCAGAAAGAGGTCTTCGTCCCCGGCGGCCGGATGTTCCGCGACCTCACCCAGGCGTCGGCGGCGGGTATTCCCACCATCGCCCTGGTCTTCGGCAACTCCACCGCGGGCGGCGCCTACATCCCCGGGATGTCCGATCACGTGGTGATGATCAAGGAACGCTCCAAGGTGTTCCTGGGCGGACCGCCGCTGGTGAAGATGGCCACCGGTGAGGAATCCGACGACGAATCCCTGGGTGGCGCGGATATGCACGCCCGGGTCTCCGGCCTGGCCGATTACTACGCGCTCGACGAACAGGACGCGATCCGCATCGGCCGGCGCATCGTCAAACGGCTGAACTGGAAGAAGCAGGGACCGGCAGCGCGCACCTCGGTGCTCGAACCGCTGTACGACCCGGACGAACTACTCGGGATCGTCCCGCCCGACCTGAAGATACCCTTCGATCCGCGCGAGGTGATCGCCCGGATCGTCGACGGCTCCGATTTCGACGAGTTCAAGCCGCGCTACGGGTCCAGCCTGGTCACCGGCTGGGCCGAACTGCACGGGTATCCGGTCGGCATCCTCGCCAACGCCCGCGGGGTGCTGTTCTCCGAGGAATCGCAGAAGGCCACCCAGTTCATCCAGCTGGCGAACAAGACCAACACTCCGCTGCTGTTCCTGCACAACACCACCGGCTACATGGTCGGCAAGGAGTACGAGCAGAAGGGCATCATCAAACACGGCGCCCAGATGATCAACGCGGTCTCCAATTCCAAGGTCCCGCATATCTCCGTACTCATGGGCGCCTCCTACGGCGCCGGGCACTACGGTATGTGCGGCCGCGCCTACGACCCCCGTTTCGTCTTCGCCTGGCCCAGTGCCAAATCCGCGGTCATGGGCGGTGCGCAACTGGCCGGGGTGATATCCATCGTCGGCCGCGCCGCCGCCGAGGCCCGCGGGCAGGCGTTCGACGAAGAAGCCGATGCCGGGATGCGTGCCATGGTGGAAGCGCAGATCGAGGCCGAATCGCTGGCCATGTTCATGTCCGGGCGGCTCTACGACGACGGGGTCATCGACCCGCGCGATACCCGCACAGTGCTGGGTATGGCCCTCTCGGCCATCCACACTGCACCTGTCCAGGGCGCCGAATCCTTCGGCGTCTTCCGAATGTGAGGCCGGTCGTGACGAATTCACAGCAGCCCATCACCAGCGTTCTGGTCGCCAACCGCGGTGAGATCGCCCGCCGGATCTTCGCCTCCTGCCGTCGGATGGGCGTGGGCACGGTGGCGGTCTATTCCGACGCCGACGCCGAATCCCCGCATATCGCGGAGGCCGACGCCGCGGTCCGTCTGCCCGGGAATACACCCGCGCAGACCTATCTGCGCGGCGATCTCATCATCGCGGCCGCCCGGGCCACGGGTGCCGATGCCATCCACCCCGGCTACGGGTTCCTTTCCGAGAACGCTGAGTTCGCGCGGGCGGTGGAGGCGGCCGGACTGATCTGGATCGGGCCGCCCGCAGCCGCCATCGAGGAGATGGGTTCCAAGGTCGCGTCCAAGAAGATGATGGACGCCGCCGGGGTGCCGGTGCTGGCCGAACTCGATCCGGCGGAGGTCACCGAAGCCCAGCTCCCGGTCTTGATCAAGGCTTCCGCCGGGGGCGGCGGCCGCGGTATGCGGGTGGTACGCGACCTGGCCGAACTGCCCGGGCAGTTGGAAGGCGCCCGCCGGGAGGCCGAATCGGCGTTCGGCGACCCCACCGTCTTCTGCGAGCGCTATCTGGAGACCGGCCACCATATCGAAGTCCAGGTGATGGCCGATACGCACGGCACCATCTGGGCCGTCGGCGAACGGGAGTGCTCGATCCAGCGCCGGCACCAGAAGGTCGTCGAGGAGGCGCCGTCCCCGCTGGTGGAACGTATCGATGCCGGCCGGGGACCGGATTCGGGACCAGGTATGCGGGGCCGGTTGTTCGAGGCGGCCCGCCAGGCCGCCGCCGCCATCGGCTACACCGGCGCCGGTACGGTCGAATTCCTGGCCGACGAGTCGGGCGAGTTCTTCTTCCTGGAGATGAACACCCGCCTTCAGGTGGAGCATCCGGTCACCGAATGCACCACCGGCCTCGACCTGGTCCAGTTGCAGCTCGAGGTGGCCCAGGGCGCTCGGCTCGCTCCCCAACCGCCTGCTCCGCACGGTCATTCGATCGAGGTGCGGCTCTACGCCGAGGACCCCGCGCAGGATTGGCAGCCGCAGAGCGGAACCGTTCACCGCATAGAGGTTCCCGGGGTCGCGGCGGAATTCGACCTGCTCGACCGCCCCGGTGTCCGCCTGGATTCCGGTGTGGTCGACGGTTCGGCGGTCGGGGTGCACTACGACCCCATGCTCGCCAAGGTCATCTCCTACGGTCGCACCCGGGAGGAGGCGGCCCGGCTGCTGGCCGGTGCCCTGCACCGGGCCCGGATCCACGGCTTGGTCACCAACCGTGACCTGCTCGTCCGGGTATTGCGCCATCCCGCCTTCCTGGCCGGCGATACCGATACCGCCTTCTTCACCACGCACGGTCTGGACACCTTGGCCGCGCCCCTGGCCGGTCCGGACGAGGAGGGACTGTCGATCGTCGCGGCCGCGCTCGCCGAAGCGGCCGCCAACCGGGCCCGGGCCGGTGTGGTCGCGGGTGTGCCGAGCGGCTGGCGCAATCTGCCGTCGCAGGCGCAACGCAAGTCCTACGAAAGCCGCGCCACCGGTTCGCACGATATCGACTACCGGTTCACCCGCAGCGGGGTGGAGGTCGCCGGGTGCGCCGGTCTGGAATTGATCTCCGTCGCTCCCGATCAGGTGGTGCTGGCGGTGCCCGGGGCGCACGGCCTGGTCCGGCGGCAGTTCGCCGTCGCCCGCTACGACGATCTCGTGTGCGTGGATTCCGCGCTCGGGCCGGTGTCGGTGCGCCGCCTGCCGCGGTTCACCGACCCCGCCGACCAGGTGGCCACCGGGTCGCTGCTGGCACCCATGCCGGGCAATGTGATCCGGCTGGGCGCCGAGGTCGGCAGTTCGGTGACCGCCGGCCAGCCGATCCTGTGGCTGGAGGCCATGAAGATGGAGCACACCATAGCCGCGCCCGTCGACGGTGTGCTCAGTGCCGTGAATGTCGAAGTCGGCCGGCAGGTCGACGTGGGTGCCGTTCTCGCCGTGGTGGATCCCGCCACCGAAAACCAGGAGTAGGCAATGAGCTTCATCGAATCCGACGAACGCAAAGAACTGCGCGCTGCCGTGGCCGCGCTGGCCGCCAAGTACAACTACCGCGATTACGTGCTGCCGCGGGCGCGGAAGAGCGAACCGCTGGACGAACTGTGGGCCGAGGCCGGGAAGCTGGGCTTCCTCGGGGTGAACCTGCCCGAGGAGTACGGGGGCGGCGGCGCCGGAATGTACGAACTGGCGCTGGTGATGGAGGAGCTGTCCGCGCAGGGTGCCGGTCTGCTGCTCATGGTGGTCTCGCCCGCCATCTGCGGCACCATCATCACCAAGTACGGCACCGACGAGCAGAAGGCCGAATGGCTGCCCAAGCTCTCCGACGGTTCGGCCAAGATGGTCTTCGGTATCACCGAACCCGATGCCGGTTCCAATTCACATCAGATCACCACCACCGCCCGCCGCGACGGTGACGACTGGCTGCTCACCGGCCGCAAGATCTTCATCTCCGGCGTCGACCAGGCCGAGGCGGTGCTGATCGTGGCGCGCACCGAGGACCATAAGACGGGCAAACTCAAGCCCGCCCTGTTCATCGTGCCCACCGACGCGCCCGGGTTCGAGAAGACCCCGCAGGAAATGGACATAATCGAGCCGGACCATCAGTTCACCCTGTTCCTCGACGACGTCCGGTTGCCCTCCACCGCCCTGGTCGGTAAAGAGGACGCCGCCCTCATGCAGCTGTTCGCGGGCCTGAACCCGGAGCGGATCATGGGCGCCGCCATGGCGGTCGGCGTCGGCCGCTACGCCATCGACCGGGCGGTCGAATACGCCAAGGAGCGCACGGTCTGGAAGACCCCCATCGGCGCGCACCAGGGCATCGCGCATCCGCTGGCGCAGGTGAAGATCGAACTGGAACTGGCCCGGTTGATGATGCTCAAGGCCGCCACCCTCTACGACGCCGGTGACGAGATGGGCGCCGCGGAGGCCGCCAACATGGCCAAATACGCGGCTGCCGAGGCCAGTATCAAAGCCCTCGACCAGGCTATCCAGACCCACGGCGGTTCCGGTCTGACCTCGGAATACGGTCTGGCCGCCATGCTCGGCGCGGCCCGGATCGCGCGGGTGGCCCCGGTGAGCCGGGAAATGATCCTCAATTTCGTCGCCCAGCATTCGCTGGGCCTGCCGAAGTCCTACTGAGCACCCGAGGGCCGGGGCGTATGCGCTCCGGCCCTCAGAAAGGCAGGGCCGCCGTGACCGATACCGAGACCCGGGTCGTCGACTATGCCGTCGAGGACGGGTTCGCCACCCTCACCCTCGACTCCCCGCACAACCGCAACGCCATCTCCGCGCGTCTGGTCACCGAACTCCTGGCGGGTCTCGACCGCGCGGCCGCCGACCCGGACGTGCGCGGCGTCGTCCTGACCCATACCGGCGCGACCTTCTGTGCCGGAGCCGACCTCAAGGAGGCCGTGGACGCCGACCCCGCCGCCGCCTCCGATATCCGCACCCAATGGATGGTGCGGCTGTTGCGTACCATCCTGGAACTCCCGAAACCGGTGATCGCACGGGTGGACGGGAATGTGCGCGCCGGTGGTATGGGACTGCTCGCGGCCTGCGATATCGCCGTCGCCGGCCTGTCCAGCAGTTTCGCGCTCACCGAGGCACGGCTGGGCCTGGCGCCCTTCGTCATCTCGCTCACCCTGCTGCCCCGGATGAATCCCCGCGCCGCCGACCGGTATTTCCTGACCGGTGAGACGTTCGACGCCGATACCGCCGAGCGGATCGGCCTGATCACCCTGGCGACGAACGACCCGGCCGCCCGGACCGTCGAACTACTGGACGAACTGCGCAAAGCCTCCCCACAGGGCCTCGCGGAGAGCAAACGCCTCACCACCGCGCCGATCCTGGCCGAATTCGATCGCTGTGCCGACGAATTGGCGGCCCGCTCGGGCAGTTTCTTCGGCACCGAGGAAGTGATCGAGGGGATGACCGCGTTCCTGCAACGGCGCCCGCCCCGCTGGGCCGTCCCGGCCGCCGAAACGCCCTCGGCAGAATAGGCCGCTATGGCGACACCCCACGAACCCAAACAGGACCGCAGCCGGGCCACCCGGCAGCGGCTCCTCGAGGCCACCATCGACTGCCTGGCGGAAAAGGGCTGGGCAGCGGCGACGGTGGCGGTGGTCGCCGAACGGGCCGGCGTCTCCCGGGGGGCGGCCCAGCATCATTTCCCCACCCGGGAAGACCTCATCACCGCCGCCCTCACCTACATGTTCGACACCCGCAACGCCGGGGCGGTGACGACGGCGACCACCGAACCCGGTTTCGCTCGAACCGAGGCCGTGGTCGCCGGCCTGGTCGAGTCCTACACCAGCCGGCTTTTCAAAGCGGCCCTGCAAGTGTGGACACACGCCGCCGCCGATCCCGCCCTGCGCGAACGTATTGTTCCGCTCGAGGCCCGTTTCGGGCGCGGCGCACACCATCGCGCCGTCCAAGAGCTGGGGGTCGACGACTCCGACCCCGTCACCCACCATCTGGTCCAGGCCACCCTCGACCTCGCTCGCGGCCTGGGGCTGGCCGATGTACTGACCGATGATTCGGCCCGTCGCAAACAGATCGTGCACCAGTGGGCGGTCACCCTGCACGAAGCCCTGGAAGCCAGGCAGATCTGACGTCCGGCCCGGTTACCTGCTTGTGGCCGCCCGGGCCGCAACACTTCGATCCGCTGCCCGGTACTCGGTGACACCGACATATCACTACTCGGCGAGGCCGACCGGCGATATTCGCGGCCGAGTGACCGCCCGGACCGTGACCAGCCCGTCGAGACCTTCGAAGTCGTCCGGATTGGTCGTGTACAGCGGCAGGTCTTCGGCCAGGGCGATCGAGGCGATCATCAGGTCGGCGATACGGCGCCGCGGTTTGCGACCGGCAGCGATGACGGCTGCGCATATCCGGCCGTAGGCACGAGCGGCCTCCGCGTCGAAAGGCACGGGATCGAATTCGTGTTCGGCTCGCTGTAGCGCGTCGAGACGTCGCGCTCGTTCGGCGTACTCGTCGTAGCTGCTCTGCTCGGCATTGCCACGGACCTCGTGCGGTCCGGCCGATAATTCGGCCAGTGTGACAGCCGTGATCGCCATCTCGTCCGGAAGCTCTGCGGGATCCACCCAGCGACGGAGAATCACGATGTTGGTGTCGATCAGCCCACGTGTACGGGCCGGACGGTCAACGATCATAGGGGTCGTCCAGGTACTGCTCGGCTGTGGCGTCCTGGTCGGCGCGGAAGGTGCCGGGGTCGAGACCGGGTGCGGTCTGTGACATGGCCGCGAATTCTGTCCGCGGAACGAACCTGCGGCGGCGCCGCAGGGGCACCAGTTGGCCGATCTGGTGGCCGTCGCGCGTAACTGTGAACGTCTGCCCGTCCTGGACGGCGTCCATTATCTCCTTCGATCTGTTGCGTAGGTCCCGCTGCGTGATTTCGGGCTGAGCGCTCATAGGACCAGGATAGAAGGGTGTGCTACGTGACGCCACTGGGTGCCACACCGCAACGGTGAAGTTGTAACCGCTGTTCGAGCACGGTGCGCCGTGGGGACTGACCACCGAAAGACCCACCTTCGCCCCGCCCCGGCAACGGCTGTTGCAACGGCAGATGTCGGACACGGGGTAGCGGCGCTCGCCGCAGTGATCGGTTCGGGCGCGCTGGGCGGTACACCGATCGCCGAGGCCGCCGACGGGGCGCTCGCGGCCGACGCCACCTTCGTCGCTCCCGGCGGGACAGCCTTCGTCATCTGGTCGGTGCTGTACATCGGTTTCCTCGCGCTAGCGGTCTGGCAACTCCTACCTGTGCAGCGGGGGAACCCGCGGGTACGGGATGTGTGGTGGGCGATCGCCCTGTCGCTGCTGCTCAACGCGCTGTGGATCGCCACAGTGCAGCTCGGCTGGGTCTACGTCAGCGCCGTGGTGATACTCGCACTAGCGGTCGCTGCCGCCGTGGTGGTAGCTCTGTCGGCGATCCCGCCCGACGATATGACTCGCTCAACCGTCCGACTGCGCACGTAGGTGTTCCAGTATCGCCAGCACCCTGCGGTTGTGCGCTTCACCGGCCGGCAGGTCGAGTTTGACGAATATCGCGTTGATGTGTTTTTCGACAGCGCTGCGAGTGATGAAGAGGCGTTCGCCGACCGCCGCGTTGCTCAGACCCTGGGCTATCAGTTCGAGCACTTCGCGTTCGCGGGCGGTGAGCCGTTCGATCGGAGACCCGGCGCGACTGTGCTGCAGGAGTTGCCGGACCACTTCCGGGTCGAACGCGGTGCCGCCCGCACCGACCCGCTCCACGGCGTCGAGGAAGGAATCGATGGCGGCTATCCGGTCCTTGAGCAGATAGCCCACTCCGCCGGTGCCGGTGAGGAATTCGGCCGCGTGCCGGCGTTCGACGTACTGGGAGAGAACCAGCACCGGGATTCCGGGTTGTTCGCGGCGGATCTCCAGGGCGGCGCGGATTCCCTCATCGATGTGATCGGGTGGCATCCGCACATCGGCCACCACCAGGTCCGGCGGACGCCGCCGAACGGCGTGCAGCAGTTCGACCGCGGTGCCGACCGAGTCGACGATCTCATGGCCTTCGGCCGTGAGCAGCTGGGCCAGGCTTTCCCGCAGCAGTGCCGAATCTTCGGCAAGCGTTATCCGCACGGTACCTCCGCGGTGATGGTTGTCGGCCCGCCGGCCGGGGAATCGACGGTGAACGTACCGTCGAGCGCGTGGATCCTGGCCGCGATACCGGACAGTCCGTGCCCGGCCGGGTCGGCGCCGCCGCAACCGTCGTCGTGGACGCGCAGCCATACGGTATCGCCGGTCCGACCGACCGCGATCTCGAGCGTAGCGGCGCCGGAGTGTTTGATGGCGTTGGTGATGGCTTCGCTGGCAGTGAAGTAGCAGGCCGATTCGACCGGTCGAGGCGGCCGGGCGGGTAGGTCGATATCGAGACGCGTCGGCAGCGGGGTGCGGTCGGCCAGCGCCTCCAGCGTGGCGTGCAGCCCGTCGCGAGCCAGCATCGCCGGATAGATCCGCCACGAGACGTCGCGTAGGTCGTCGAGCAGCTGACCGGTTTCGGCCTGTGCGCGCCGGTGCAGATCCGCGCGTACGCCGGTGTCGGTTTCGCGGTTCACCCGCGCCAGGATGATCGACAGGGCGACCACTCGCTGCTGGACGCCGTCGTGTAGATCGCGTTCGATACGGCGTCGTTCCTCGTCGATGACCTCGGTCACCTCGGCGCGGGTGGTGGTCAGCCGGGCGACCCGCTCGGCCAGCTCGCCCGCCCCGGGCAGGGCGAAAACCTGCCACGCCCACAGCTCGGCCCGAATGACCCCCAGTAGCCCTTGTACGGTGAGGAAAGCGAAGATCAGCCCCGGTACCAGGGCCACGACCACGGCTTTCCAGCTGATCTGGCCGGGTTCGGTGGCGTCGACCACCGGCACCGCCGCACCTGTCGAGGCGCCGTAGACCAGTGCCGCGCCGACCACCACCCCCGCCCCGAGCAGCGTCAACATCACACCGCCCAGTAGTCCGAGTGCGATCCGCAGGCTCAGATAACCCACCGCGCGCCGCCCGGTGGGTTCCCCGGCCGGAGTCTCACCGAGCAGCAGGCTCAGCCTGCGCCGTTCCAGAGCGATAACTCGCCGCGGGTGGCGTGGACCGAACAGCCCGGCCACCGCGGCGGCGAGATCCAGCACAACGGTGCCGACACCGAGCGCAGTGCCGATGAGTACGGCAGCGCAGCGGCGCGCGCCGCGCTGTGGCAACGTCCTCATCGTCACATTCTCACTTGCCGCGTCCGCCGGTAGCGGGCCCACCCTCGGACGCAATACACCGCCACCGCTACCAGTACGACCAGGATCACGAGTTTCTGCAGGATCCCCGCGTAGGTCTCCACCACCGGCCAGTTCTCACCGAGGAAGTACCCCGACAGCACGAACACCGTATTCCAGATCAGACTGCCCGCGGTGGTGAGCAGGGTGAATCGTCCGATCGGCATCCGCTCCACACCGGCGGGGATGGAGATCAGACTGCGGAAGATCGGGATCATCCGTCCGAAGAACACGGCTTTACCGCCGTGCCGGGCGAACCATTCCTCGGTGCGGTCGAAATCCGACAACTGCACCAGCGGCATCCGATCGATAATCGCCCGTAGCCGGTCCCGGCCGAGCAGCACGCCCAGGCCGTACAGTGCCAACGCGCCGACCACCGAGCCGAGCGTGGTCCCTACGAGCGCCTCCGCCAACCCGAATCGACCTTGGCTCGCGGCAAAACCGGCCAGCGGCAGAATGATCTCGCTGGGCAGCGGGGGAAAGAGGTTCTCCAGGGCGATGGCGGTGCCCGCTCCCAGCCCGCCGAGCCGTTCCATGAGGTCGACCGCCCAGGCGGCTACCCCGGTCAACTCGTCGGTGGATTCCATTGCAATAGGCATATTCCGAAGCTAGGAATCGGCGGCGCCACGCACAGTGGTGTCGTCCACCCGGTTCAGTGGGCCCGACCGCAGTGCCGCGAGTGTGGTTTTCCGCACCTCGGGCGGCGGGCCTGCACCCTCGCCGCTACCTCGCCCGATCTCTAGCTTCGAGATTCATGAGGCAGAAGTTGCTCCGTTTCGGAATGGTTGTCACCGCCACCGCCGTCGTCGCGCTCGTTGTGGCGGTCCTCGTCCTGGTCACCGCCCGTGCTCAGGTGACAGCGAATATCGTCGCCGTGACGGCGCGACTGACCGACGCCGATGTGGTACTGCGGGTTTCCGACCGCGACGGCCACCACGACATCGCCGCGGCGGGCAGCGGCATCGATCAGAATGCCGACTCGGGGCCGGCGACTCGGTTCCGGATCGGAAGTATCACCAAGACCTTCGTCGCGACGGTCGTACTCCAGCTGGTGGACGAGGGCCGGATCGACCTGGATGCGCCGATCGCCCGGCAGTTACCCGACCCGATCCCCGGTGGTGAGCAGATCACCGTACGCCAGCTGCTCAACCACACCAGCGGTTTGTACGACTACATGAAAGAGAAAGGGATGTCGACGAACCGATGGCGCGGGGACGACCGCTTCGCTTCCTACCAACCCAGGGAACTGCTGGCCACCGCACTGCGCCACGAACCGTACTTCGCTCCCGGCACCAGGTTCCGCTATTCCAACACCAACTACATCGTGGCCGGTCTGCTGATCGAGCACGTCACCGGCCGTCCGTACGGCACCGAGATCGCCGACCGTATCCTCACCCCACTGGGGCTGACCTCCACCACCGTCCCCGGCAATGATCCAGGCGTCGCGCAGCCCGCGCTCGCCGCGTCCCGCACCATCGACGGTGAACGGACCTCGGTCACCGATATGAACCCGTCGCTGGACTGGGCGGCCGGTGAGATGGTCTCCACGACCGCCGATCTCGAGAAGTTCTTCGCCGCCCTGCTGTCGGGCGAGCTGACCAGCCCGTACGCACTGGCGCAGATGCGGCGGACCGTTTCGATGGGCGGTATGGGTTTCCACTACGGCTTGGGCCTGCAACGCTTCGATCCGCCGTGCGGGGACTCGGTGTGGGGTCATGGCGGTGAGCTACTCGGCTGTGTTTCCTACGCCTTCCGGTCGGACCGCGGCCGTGCGATGACCATGGTCACCGCCTCCGCCGACAGTTCGAACGAGCTGTCGATGTTCGCGGTGGTCACCTCGGTGTACTGCCTGGAGTGACCGCTCCGCCACGGCGACCTGGGGCCGCCCGGCGGCGCGGCAGTCGGTCCTTGCAGAGATCGATCTCGCGACGGCGCTGTGGCGCGGAGCCGCTCGGCGGTAGGATGCCGGAAGTCGCCGGGGCGGTGCTGGCAGGGAGCCCGGTTCGGTCGATACTCGGGTGCTCGAAGCGATTGTCGGGGCAGCCGCGGTTCGATCATCGAGGGGGACGTTGTGGCCGATCCGGCCGATTCGGCGCCGGCGATTCAGGTCGTACCGGACCATGTGCTGGACGCCGGCAAGTACGTCCAGCTGACCGCCGACAACCTGGTGAACGCCCTGCGGGATCTCGATACCGATATCGATGCCGTACTCGAAGTGTGGAAGGGCAACTCCGCCACCGCGTATCGCGCGGGCTGGGACGAGACCAAACAGGGGGCCGTCCGAGTCCTCGAGGCGTTGGCGACCATCGCCGAACTGCTGGGCGTCACCACGCAGACATTCGTCGAGCAGGACGACAGCAATTCGCGGAGCTACCCGTCGCTCAATCTCTGAAAATAAAGGGGGAACCGTCATGCCCGAGCCGTCCGAGGCCTTCCAGGTCGATCTCGACGAACTCGACAACCTCACCGCCCGTGCCGCGAACTTCATCGGTTTCCTCAACGACAGCCTCACCGGCCTCGAGCAACGGATGGCTTCCCTGCACCAGGCCTGGTCCGGTGACGCGGCGATCGCGCAGGCCGACGCGTTCCGGCAGTGGTCCGCCGGGGCCACCGACGTTCGTGAAGGTGTCGACGCCATGCGTCAGGCCGCAGTCGACGCCCACACCCGGTACACGACGGCCATCCAGACCGTGCAGCGCATGTTCGGCCCGCGCTGACCCGAGCCCGGTACATGAACTTCATCAACGTGGACCCGGTCGTCTACTACGAGGCGGCCACCATCGTGAACAGGCGGCGGCCAGCGCCTTCTTCACCGCCTATGACCAGCACCTGCAGGCATTGAAAGGCACCGCTGCGATGGTAGGCAGCGCCGGGCCGGGCAAGGAATGGGCGACCTCCTACGACAGCCAGGTCCGCGAGACCAACAACCTGGTCACCACCCTGATGCCGGCGCTCGACAAGTACCCCCGGGTCTTGAACCAGGCGGGGTATGTCTACGCGAGTAGCGACCACGACCCCAAGTCCGGAACCCCCGCGCCACAGAAACCGACCGACCCACCGCTCGCCTATGTCACCTGCGCCCAGCCACCGCCGTCAGCGGGAGGTCCGGGTAGCGGCTTGATCGACGACGGTCTGGAACTGGCGAAGAAGATCGGTGTCGACCTGCCGGTTCCCGACGGTGACACCGACAAACTCAACACCGCCGCCACCGTCTGGAACAGCTTGGCCCACGCACCGGGCACCACCAACCTGCCCGTGGAGCTGGAACGCGCGGCGGCGATGTTCCAGCAGGTCACAGCCCCCGAAGTGGCGTCGATCGACGAGGATCTCCGGGAGATCAAAACCGCTGCCGAAGACCTGCTGGCCGTCTTCGCCGATATCGCCGCCTCGTGTGCCGCCCAGAAAACCGCGCACGACAACATGAAGGCGCGGCTGCACGACCTGCTCGCCCAGTTCGCCGACGAACTGAAGAAGCAGATCGCCATCACACTCGCACTTTCCGTCGCTGCCTCCGTGGTCAGCTTCGGAATAGGTGGCGGTGCTGTGGCGGCCATCCGTGCGGGCAAAGCCGTCGATCTGGTCAACGATCTGGTCAAAGCGCTGCGCAGTATCGTCGCCGCGGCCGGGCTGCGGACAGTGGTCGCCGTGACCCGTTCCACCGGCGACACCCGCGCCAAACTCGAACGCATCCACGACCTCATCGAAACCATCGAGGATGTCATCGATGCCAGTGGGTCCCAACCGACACTTGCTCAGAAACTATCGACAGCACAGGTGTGGACGAATGGGAACCTTCCGGTCATCAATGGGCCGCGAAACGGCTATATCGTGAAGAAGGATGCCAGCGGGAACATCACGAACTACTCATATTATGACGAGGACGGTGTGGCAACCAGTCGAGTTGATCTCACCGGAAAGCCCCACCTCGACAAGAAGACAGGCCAATATATTCCGGTGCCCCATGTTGTAGAGGTGCAGAAAAATGTGAATCCCAAGACCGGCGAAATATTTGCCAAGACGCTCAGTGATACCGTGCGCCCCGCTCTGCCCGAGGAGATCCCGTGACCGATCCCGACAAGACCCCCGTCAGCCTGGAGATCGCATTGTCGAACTCCAGGAGTCCGGATGGCCTCACCAGGGACTCCGCCATCTACGAACTCGCGAACTTCATCCACGAAGACAGCGCGGTGAGACGTCTGCACGAGATGCTGGACGACGAGATCGTCACGATGCAGGTCGATTCGGCCGATGTACTGGCGAGACTGGGTGGATTGGAGGGCCTTTTTCTGGTCTTGGACGAGATCGGGCGACGGCGCGACGACCCTGATGCGGATTACATCGCGAATAGACTTTACGAGTTGGATGCTGGTGGGGAGGTGGAAATACTGGAAATGATCGAGCCGGTCGTCGGGCAACTGTCCGATAATGGCTTGGTCGGGTTTCAGCAACTGAAGAGGCTCCGAGGCCGGGAGTAGGTCTCGCTCTGGAAAGTGACAGCTGTCTATCGGGGGCTACGACGCGACTCGATGTTGTCCGCAGCCCGCGCATATTCAGGGTCTAGTCGCGGAGGGCAGCGGCGCAGATCGACTGCCCGGCGTGGGCGAAGTGCGCCATATGGGTGACCCCGTCGAGTCCGGTTGTTGCGCCGAAGGCTGCGGTGTCATTGGAGTACAGGTGAAACGCGGATCGTTTACCAGATCGGTGATAATCGCGGCACGTCCGGTGCCGAAGTTGTCGACAGCGGTGACACTCCCGCCGCGGGCGAGCAGGCGCCGGCAAAGATGTGAGCCGAGGGACCGGCTTCTCCGCGACGATCAGATGTTCGCAACAGTGCTTTTCGTCGGTACCGCCGGCGGGTGGGGTCGGGTGTGATACAGCCGTGTACGACCAGAGTCGCGAACGCGGCGCGTTTGCGGGGGCAGTCGTGTTCACGGTGGTGACGCATGGCGTTGTGGGCGTCGTCGACGCTCAGCGGTCTGCCGGGCAGGGCGCACGTCCACGCCACCGTCGCCGGGGTGATCGAGGTCCGGTGCCGCGCTCGTCGCGTGCGACGGTCGGCGGGGGGCGGTGGTTCGGCGGGCCATACGCAACCCAGCGCGGAGGACACGGCAAAGCACACGACCGCCACGGATGCGCTGGTGATCAGAACGTTCCACGCGTTCATACCCGCCCGCCTTCCGCTTTCGCGACCGATGTACTGGCTGTCCACACGGTGGGTGGGCATACGGTTTCCAGCCGGTATCCGAGATCGCAGAACAGGTTGGGACGGTCGTCCACCTGGCCGAGGTCGAACGCGATGATCACCTCGGCCCCGAGTTCGGTGGCCAGTGCGCGCACATAGGTGAGCGGGTTCGGTTCGTCGACGGGTGGGCGCACGGTGTACAGGTACCGATAGCCGGATTTTCTGGCGTGACATTGGATCTCGTGCGCGTGACGCGGGGCATGGTGGGCAGAGATATCGACGCGGACGAAACCGATCGCGGTGGCGCGGCGCTGAGCTGGACGTTCTGGGACATACGGATACGGCACGGGTCCTCCCGAAAGTAAGAATCGAATGCGTTACATGTCCGCACGAGACCGACCGGACGGAGCGCGCAGAGCGCGGAGGTGGTCGCGCGGAACTCGATAGAGCTCACGAGGGTCGGGGTGACGATGGTTCCGCCCGCGGTGTCACCCGTTCTCCTGACCCAGCACACCACGGGATATACGCTGGTCCAAGCCGAATCGGCAGGTGCGGACGAAAGTGATGCATAGTCCCAGAACGTGATTCGATTTCGATTCCGGCGATGATTCGATTTCGGGGTGCCCGATGATTCGTTTTTCCGAACGGAGGTAGCGGTATGACCAGTGACGAGGGGGCGGAACCGTCGACCCTGCCGCGTCGGCAGTTGGGCCGGTTCCTACGGGAACACCGGGAGGCCGTCGGATTGAGCCTGGCGAAGGCCGCCGCTCTGGTGGAGTTGAGTCAGGCGGCGCTACAGCGCATCGAGGCCGCCAAGACGAGGAAGGTGCGCGCGGTCGACGTGCGTGCGCTGTGCGAGCTGTACGAGGTGCCGCGCGATGAGGTGGTTCGGGCGCTGGACCTGGCGGAACAGGCGAAGGTGACGTCGTGGTACACGGCGTTCGCGGGTCTCTACAGTGATCCGACGTTCAATATGTACGTGGGGCTTGAAGCCTCTGCGCGGAAGCTGACCGTCTACAACGAAATTGTTCCTGGTCTTCTGCAGATACCCGACTATGCACGTGAGCTGATCGGTGGTTTCTATTCGAGCAGCGGTCCGGAAGATCTCGACCGTCGTGTAGAACTGCGCATGCGACGGCAGGCCATTGCTACGCGACGAGCAGCTCCGATTCAACTGGATGTGCTGCTTCACGAGTCGGCGCTCCGGCGTGTAGTGGGTACACCACAGATCATGGGGGCCCAACTACGTCACCTGGCCGAGGTTGGTAAGCGGCCGAACATCACTATCCGCATCCACCCGTTTACGAGCGGATGTGCCAGTGGTCTGTTGCACGGTCCGTTCATGCTGCTCGATTTCGGGGTGGACGAGAAGGGGAGGACAGTAGAGCCGCCCCTGGTGTACTTCGAGGGAGTCGGTAAGCCCGATCTCTACCTCGAGAACGCAGACGACGTACGGCGCTACGATGAGCTTGCTTCGGTTATCCGAGGCGCAGCGCACGACGAAGAGCGCTCGCGAGAACTGCTGAGGCACATTGCAAGGGAGTACGAAGCGTGAAGTCGGAGCTATCCGCAGCGAAGTGGTTCAAGAGCAGTTACAGCAGTGGCCAGACAGAGTGTGTCGAGGTGGCTTGGCTGCTGACCGGGGCGGCGGGCGTGCGGGATTCGAAGAACACATCCGGCCCTACTCTGCGGTTTGAGCCGGAAGCGTGGGACGACTTCACGAAGGGAATCCGAGCGGGCGGTTTCGAATCTCGGCCGTGATACACCATTACGGAATGCCCCGGTAGTCCAGGCAGTCCGCTCGGTGGCTCCCGGAGCAGTCCTGGCGGTCCCGCCGCACCGATGTCGGGGCGTACGGTCGACGGTCCCGGAACGACACAGCCCGCTGCGGCGGTACGAGTACCGGTACCAGCACAGCAACTGAGGCGCGTGCCGAGATTCCCGGGCGTTCCCGTCCCGTATCGCCGCGCGCCGACGCCGACTCTGCCGAGCTGATACGCATGACGCGGCTGCCGCCGATCGAGGTGTTTCAGTGCTGCTCACCGAAGACTCGACCCGCCGACTGCGACGGGCTGTAGAGTCCGGGCCGGCTGCCGCCCTCATTTGCTTCAGGAAACTCCCGCTATGAGGCATCATCGAAGCATGGGTCCACCGGCGGGCTGGGCCCATCGGGGGATCCAGGCTCAGGATCGGGATGGTCTACCCGGGCCGAGGCACAACTGTGGGCGCCCGTGGTCCGGCCCGTCGTGGCAGCGAGGTCGATTTGAACAATGGAATTCTCGGGGCCGCCTCGCGGGTCACCGAAAGCCTGGTCGGCAACCTGAGAGAGGCGTCCGATCATATTGCGAACCGCATGTACAGAGATACTTTTGTCGACGGTATCTCAAAAGGATCAGGTCATGAGTCCGAGGCCGACATCCACGGCAGTAATCAGTTCGACAAAAAAGGTTACGATGATACCGATGCTTCCGCTGCCGGGTTGAATCGGGCAGGGGGTTCGGCCGAAGAATACCTGAAGAGAATTTACGGCGATCGGTATCATGGGGACGGCTCGGACAAGGCTCGCGAGTATGCTGATTCGTTGGCATCATTACCGGACCGATTCCATCGCATCGTGGCGGACCATATGAAGGAATATTCCGAAGGGGGGATCTGGCTCGGCGCCGGCCGATTGCACGACCTCGGCCATGCGGCTTGGTCGGCAACGAAACGCCGGGACCAGAAGCCCGGGGGTTGGCCCGACGGTACGACCTGGGACGATGTCGGCGGCGTGTACAGCGAGAGGTTCCGGGCGCTGCTCGTCGGTCACACGCAACACTCCAGAATAGATACCGCGCCGCACGAATTCGGCCACGCGCTCGATGACGCTCTCGGCAGACCGAGCAAGGAACCGGTGTTTTCTCAGTTTCACACCATCGTTCTCCGCCACATCCAGCAGACGAGCCCGAACATTGCGGAATATTTTGCCCGGCCCGGCGAGGCCGGGAAGCGCGAGCTGTTCGCCGAAGGCATCGCGTGGCATAACAAAACCGTGCAAAATCCGCCCGGCGGCGTCAACAGCACCGCGCAACCAGAGTTCTACGGTTCGGTCGCCGCAGGTCGTCATCTGATTGCCTTTTATCAGGCTCTGGACAGAGAATTGGGGATTACGCGATGAGTGAAGAACACCCTTTGGCCCGGCGTCTCGACGACGGACGTATCCTGCTGCGCTACTTCGGGCATGAACTCGACGGCGATATCGTCGACGGCTCGATCATCCTCGGCCCCGAGGACCCGACGTACCCTGACTGGGACGCCGAGATCGTCCGCTGGGAGCAAAGTCCGAAACCGCTCGACGACACGCTCGACTACGTACCCATCGATTACGAAGACCTGTCCATACTTCCGAAACCACGTCCGGACGACGGAGACCGCCCCGGGTGATCGCGGAGCCCGCCGTGATCCTTGCCGGTCACCACCCGGCTGCCCACCGGACTCCGCGCGCACCCAGTTCAGGTAGAGCGGTTCACGAGCCGCGACGCCGGCGTCCTCGGCTGCCGCCGTGCCGAGCACCCCACGCGCCGCGCCGCACTGCGTCCGGACCGCCGCCCACAACGGTCACGGCACCTACGCCCCACCCGTGGTGGTCTCTAGCGGTGCTCACCGCTGATCACCCACAAATGCCCGAATGGGTCCTCGACCCTGCCTTGCCGCTTGCCGTATGGGCGGTTTTCGACCGGGATCACCAGCTCGGCCCCCAGTCGCACCATGCGGTCGGCTGTGGCATCCGGGTCGGGCACGTTGGCTGTGATGAGGACCGGCGAGCCGCCGACCGAGCGCGGGTCGTGCCACCCCCACTCCGCGACGCTCTGAGCCAACGCGAGAGTGGACGAACCGACCATGATTTCGACGTGGTTGACCACACCGTCATCGCCTGCCACTCGGAGGGTCAGGGTCGCGTCCAGGGCCTTGGTGTAGAAGTCTATCGCCGCGTCGGCGTCGGATACGAGCAGCTTGGGAAGGAGTTCACCGGTCATGCTTCGAGGATCTCCGGGAACAGCCGCCCCGGGCTTGTAGATTTCGGCCCTCCTCTGCCAGCCATGCCGAAGGCGTTGTGTCCATGAGGGTGTTGAAATCACGCACCAGGTGACTCTGGTCGTGGTAGCCGCTCGCGGCGGCGACCTGAGCCCAGGAGCTCGCCCCGTCGCGGGCCCGCTCGGCTGCCGCGGCCAGGCGTGCGACACGTGCCGCGAATTTCGGGCCGACCCCGAGCTCACGCTGCATGACATGGCGCAAGCGACGCGTGCTCAGGTGGGCATTTCGAGCCACATCTTCGACAGACACTCGCCCGCCGGTGGTCCCGATGAGCTTCAGCGACTCGAGGACGTCATGGGATACCTCCGGTTCGCCGGCTCGGTCCAGGTGTTCGAGGAGGCGAGTCCGCATCAGCCGCTCGAGTCGCTCCGGCGGGTGGTCCGCCAACTCCTCGCTCAGCCGGCTCATCCACGGCAGCACAGCGATGGCGTCGAGCCCGCCGGCATCCAACTCCCTGAGTGGTACCCCGGCGAGACGGCGCATGGCTGCGGGGGACAGTTCCACATACACCGTCGGCTGGTGTGACCGGAGAATCAGGGACGGAGAGGGCACCCCGGGCCGCATCAGCCCGGTAACGACCGCCTGGGGGTGCCGCACGCGCCCGTTGTACCGAACCTCCATGGGCCCGCTCAGGCTGACGACCAGTCGCGCAGACAAGGCCGGTAGAGCTCTGTGTACGCGAGGGCGGCCTGTGTGTTCGCTCGCGGCAACCACACCGATACCGGCCCGGCGAGCTGCCTGATGGAGTTCCACCAGCGCATTCTCCCACTGCGGGCGGCGTCTCCTCGGGAGCGCCCGGTTGTGGGTCAGAGCAGGTGCTGGTGGGTCAGCGATCTGGTCCAGAAGGCGATGACGGCTTCCAGGCACTCGTCTGTGGTCCTGCCTTCCGGCGGGTCGAGTACTGCTCCGTGGACCTGTGCTTCGACGGCTTGGACGAACAGCAGGGCGTGTAGGCCGGGGTCGGCGCCGCCGACCCCGAGGCGGCGCAGGTGGCCGGCGACTTCGGCGGCGAGGCGCCGTTCGAGTTCGCGTAGTCGGGCGAGGGTTTCGGGGGTGCGCGGCGATTGTTCGAACAGCAACCGGTGCGTCTGTGGCTGGGCACGGTGTAGGTCGGCGACCGCGGTGATCAGCCGGTGCACGGTTTCGTCCAATGGTGGCTCGTCGACGCGTAAGGATGCGGCTTCGGTGAGTAGGGCGGCGGTGGCCTCGCGCAGGTGTCGGTCGGCGAGAGCGTAGAGAAGGGCGTCTTTGTTGGGGACATAGTGGTAGAGCGTGCCGATCGAGACACCGGCGAGCGCAGCGACCTTATTCGTGGTGGTGGCCGCGTAGCCGTGTTGTTGGAAAAGTCGAGCAGCCGCGTCCAGGATCGCGTCGAAGGTGAACTCCGATCGCTGCTGGCGCGGGGTTTTCCGAGGTGTGGACATTGGGCCCCGAAGTCGAGTTGTCAAAACCGAGTATTGCTCGAATTATTGTGGCATGCACGCCTCCTATCTCGCTTTCCTGCCCACCGACCTGCGACCCGAACCCGCGCTGCGACCGGAGCGGACATGGTGGGATTGGCGCGGCCACGGCGTGCATGTCGAGCGTGTGGTCCGACCCGAAGCGCCGGTCCGTATGTTGCTCGTGCACGGCGCGGGCGGGCACGCCGGGGCGGTGTGGCCGTTTGCGGCGTTGGCGGCCGGACAGGGCTTCGAGGTGGTGGTACCCGACCTACCGGGCTACGGGCACACTCGGGTTCCCGCGAGCCGGAGTATCCGTTACCCGGATTGGGTGGACTGCATCGCCGACCTCGTCCGGACCGAGCACGCCGCCGATCCCCGGCCGCTGGTGCTCCTGGGGGCCAGCATGGGCGGCATGCTGGCCTACGAAGCCGCCGCCCGTACCGATTTGGCCGCCGCGGTCATGGCGACCTGCCTGATCGATCCGCGACTGCCGCAGGTGCGTAGCGCGATCGCCCGGCACCCATGGCTCGGCCGCTACGGCACGCGGATGCTCGTCCCCGCCGCCGACAACATCCGGGTCCCGATCCGGTGGATGGCGAATATGCCCGCCATGTCCGGCAATTCGGCGCTGAGCGATCTGATCTCCACCGATCCGCTCGGCGGCGGAGTTCGTATGCCGTTGGGGTTCTTGCGTACCTACCTCGGCTCGGCGCCGTACGTCGAACCGGAGAACTTCACCGCCTGCCCGGTGTGGCTGGTTCATCCCGGGGCCGACACCTGGACGCCACTGTCGTTGAGTGAGCGGTTCTTCGAACGTATCGCCGCTCCGAAGAAGCTGACCGTGCTCGCCGACGCCGGTCATTACCCGATCGAAACCCCCGGCATCCATCAACTGACCCGCACCCTGGCCGAACTCCGTGCCGAAATCGCTCCCTGAGACGTAGCGATACCGCGCTCGCGGCCGAGGTATCGCGCACCGGTTGCGGAACGGCAATTGAGGACATAATCCGACCGCTGTCACCGCTACCGTCACGGTCGTACCGCAACCAGCGAGAGGATCGAGATGCCGGAACACACCCAGCCCGCGGGCTACACCACCGTCGCGCCGTGGGTCGTCACCGACGACACGGGGGCATTCCTCGATTACGTCGCCCAGGTGTTCGGCGGCGTGGAACTGGGCCGGGTGCGGACCGCGGACGGGAAGATCGGGCACGGCGAGATCCGTCTCGGCGATACCGTCGTTCTCGCCTTCGACCGGCACGAGGACTGGCCTTTGCTGCCGAGTCTGCTGCGAGTGTTCGTGCCCGACGCGGACCAGGCGATCGCGAAGGCCACGGCGGCCGGCGGACGGATCGTCACCCCGCCCGCGAACGACGCCTTCGGGCAACGCGGCGGCCGGGTCGCGGATCCTTTCGGCAATATCTGGTGGGTGATCGCTCCCGTCGAGGAGGTCGCCGAGGACGAGATGTGGCGGCGGTTGCAGGAACCGGTGTATGCCGAGGTCATGCGGGTGGCGCAGGAGACCCTCGATGCGGAACTCAGCGATCGGGGGTACGGGCGCAGCAGCGCGCCGATCGGTCCCGCGGCCGGCTGACCGGGGTCGGCCGCGTTGCCCCGCGCAGCCGATCGGTCTCGCGGCCGGCCGACCGGGGTCGGCCGCGCTGCCCGGTGCAGCCGATCGGTCCCGCGGTGACCGGTGGGGTCGCGCGGCCCGGTGCAGTCGGCCTTTCCGGCGTGTCGGCCCGCCGTTCTCGCTTCGACGGCTCGTGGCGACGAGGATCGGGGTATGAGCGAATCGCCGGACGGTCCCGCTTTCACCTACTCCGAGATCGGCGCGACTCGTGGTGAGTTGCCGCCGGGATATCAGCACCTGCGGGTGCGTCGCCCGTTGGCTTCCGGCGAGGCGGAATTCCGGCGGCTCGGCGCGGCGCTGATGCGCTATCGGATACAGCGCGGGCTGGGAATCCTCCAGGAAGCCGACACGCCGGTCGCCGAGCCGGGCACGGCGGTTACCGTCCGGCTCGGGATCGGCCGGTTCGGCCTGCGCGCGCCGTGCCGGGTGGTGTACGTACTGGACGAACCGGACCGGATCGGGTTCGCCTACGGCACCCTGCCGGGACACCCGGTGAGCGGGGAAGAACTGTTCTCCGTCGAGTACGACCGAGAAACCGATATTGTGTACGGCCTGGTCACCGCGTTCTCCCGCCCCCCGAACCGGTATCTGCGCGTGGGCGGGGCACTGGGCGCACCGGCGCAGCGGGCGGCCGCCAGGGTCTACCTCGCGGTGCTGCGCCGGACACCACGGGAGTGACGCACCGCGATCCGCGCCGCCCGGCCGAAGGACGGCCGCGTCCGGCGAGGGCGTCGAGAACGCGAGTCGGCCCGCATCGACGGCGATCCGCCGGCGGGCACGGTGAACGGATATCTCCCCAGGATCCGGCGGGGCCGGTCAGGCCGGCGTGTGGACGGTGCGCCGCACCTGTACATCGCCGGGTGAGAACGCGCGGCCGGCCAGATTGAAACTCCAGGACACGGTGGGTGTGATCCGCATATAGGGGGCGGTCCCGAACCGGCCGGCCCGCTCCACGAGTTCGGCGACCCCGTAGACACGCAGGTATCGCGGGATCCAGGGGTCTGTGGAGACGAGATCGTCGATCACGACGGCGACCTTCGTGTGGCCCCGTTCGACATTGCGATACTTCCTGGTCCGTGCCGGATCGTGACCACCGATGTAGATATGGGTGCCGTCGAACTCGTAGCCCACCGGCGCCACGTCGGGCTGCCCGTCCGGGCCCACGGTGGCCACCCGCGCGAGGGGCTGGGAGCGCAGATAGGCGACCTCTTCCTCGGTGAACGACATCGGGAACCTCCCTGTGCGAGTACGGAGATCCCGTGCTGATCGATCCCGCACGGCGATCGTCGAGGCCATGATTATTTCGCGGGTGACCGCCACGGCCCGGCCGCAACGCACCGGGCATCGTGAAAAGTCGCGACCCGATCAGGACAGACCGAACCGGACGCCGGTGAGTTCCTCGGAGACCTCCCAGAGCCGCTGTGCCGTGTGCACATCGCAGGCCTGCGCCGAACGGCCGACGAGGGTCGGGTACCCGTGCATCTCCCCGCGACCGTCCGGCCCGACATAACTCGCACCCGGCAGGTCCTGTGTCGCGGCGAAGAGCGTGGGCAAGGCTGCTTTCTCCGGCGTCTGGGCGAGAAAGCGGCCGGCCAGGTGCACGATGCCGACCAAGAACTTGTTGCGGTTCGCGGTACCGAGTTCGGTGGCCGCGTATCCGGGATGCGACGCCATCGCGCGGACCGTGGACCCGGCCTGCCGGAGCCGGCGTTCGAGTTCGAGGGTGAACAGCAGATTGGCGAGTTTGGAACGGCCGTAGGCCTTCACCGGGCCGTAGCCGCTCGCGGCGAAATCCAGGTCGTCGAAATCGAGGGTCCCCACCCGGTGCGCGCCCGAGGCCAGGTTGACCACACGGTCGGTGATGTGGGGCAGGAGCCGATTGGTGAGCGCGAAATGGCCGAGATGGTTGGTGCCGAATTGCATTTCGAAGCCGTCCTTGGTGCGGCCCTGCGGGACCATCGCCACCCCGGCGTTGTTCACCAGAATCGAGATCTCGCCCGTCCACGCGTCCGCGAATTCGCGGACCGAGGACAGGTCGGCGAGATCGAGCCGCCGCACCTCGTTGCTGCCGCCGATCCGGCGTGCGGCCTCGTTCCCGCGGCCGATATCGCGGACCGCGAGCACCACATGCGCCCCGGCCCGGGCCAGGAGGGTGGCGGTGCCGAATCCGACGCCGCTGTTGGCGCCGGTGACCACTACGGTGCGACCGTCGAAGGCGGGCAGATCGGCCGCGGTCCAGTGCGGAGAACTCATGTCCAGACGGTAGCGCGGGCGCACACGTATATGGCGCGGTCACGGGAAAATAGTGCGTCGCCTGCGGTTACGCGCACGACACCTGCCACTGCGGCCGCGGCGAAATGGCCGGAAGCGGCGAATGCCGCGGGGTCGGGCGGGTAGCGTGTGGGTCGCGATCCCGGGATAGCGCGCGGCACATCCGGGCTCGGTATTCCCCTTGCTTTCCGGTCGAGCTTTTCGACCTGGTGGTATCAGCAGTTCGTTCGATCCGTCGGCAATGGAAAGGGTTGTTGATGCATCGCTTTCGCAGGACTGTGACAATCGTGGCGTCGACCGTGGCCGCGCTGGGCGTGGCGTTTGTGGTCACTGCCCCCGCGGCGCCCGCCGCGATCACCGAATTCGCATTGGCGCCGGGCGGCGGCACGGGCAGCTCGCCGGCGCCCTACGGCACCCACTGCACCTACATCGCGACGGCTACCGCGGGACCCGGGGAGTTCGTCAGTTTCTACGACAGTCAGAAGGGTTCGTTCGATCCGCCCGGGGTGATTCTCGTCGGTGCATCCGGCACCGTCACCGCGGAATGGACTCCGGAGGTTCCCGGCACGCACGAACTGCACGCCGTGAACATCGGTAGCGAACAGTCGCTCGAAGTGGAGGTCGGCTCCGGCCTGGACCTCGGCTCGGCCTGCCCGGTGTGGTGACCGGCGGCGTGAACGCCGTGTCCGGCGGGCACGGGATCTTTTCGGAATCCGGCAGGAGAGACGGACACAGACCTGTCGCGTGAAGCGCGGCAGCCGGCGGAAGGGGTAACGCATGGGGGATACACGTCGCGCTCGTCGTTCGGGCGGCGTGGGCGCCGCGATCGAGCGGGCCGTCGCACTGCTCGACGAGGGATTGCTGCGCAATGAACTGATGGTCGCGGCTCTCGTGCTGTCCTCGGTCAACGCCGTGATGGGTCTGAGCTCGGACGGGCTCGGCTGGAAACTGGGGTACTGTGCCGCCGGGTTCCTCGGCGTGACGGCGTCGTTGCTCGTGATGCGCAACGACCGGCTCCGGCAGTGGCCGGCCCTGCTCGCTATCTCCGTTCTCGATGTCGTACTGCTGATCGTGTACGGGCGGATGTCCGGGAGTCTTTGATCGGCAAAGGCATTCGAGTGCGATCAGCCGGGCGTAGCGCCGAACGCTGCGTCGCCGGTTTCACGCAGTTGCTGCCGCACGGCGTCGTCGCACAGCGATCCGTCGACGCCGGCCCGGTAGGCGGAGGCCGGGCTGATACCGAGTCGCTCGGCCAGCTCGTATTCCTGACCGAGCGTGGTATCGAACAGCGCGGGGTCGTCGGTACCGATACTGCAGCGGACCCCGGCCTCGCGCAGTCGTGGTAGCGGGTGTTCGGCGATATCGGCCACGACACGGGTGGCGACGTTCGAAGTCGGGGTCACGCGAAGTATCGTTCCCCGATCCACCAGCTCGGCCATGAGAGCGGGATCGCCTGCCGCGGCGATGCCGTGCTGTAACCCGTCCGGATTCCAGCGCAGGACATCCCGGATGGCCTGCACGCCCCCGGCCTCCCCCGCGTGCGGCACGATTCCCAGCCCGCCGTCGCGGGCTATGGCCACCGCTCGATCGAACTCCGAGACGTCACCGCGCGCCGATTCGTTGCCGCCCGCGTCCAAGCCGACAATGCCCCGGTCCCGGTAGCGCACTGCCCATTGCGCGCACTCTTCGGCCAGGTCGCGGTCGACTCCCCAGATCAGGCTGGGCATAGCGCGCACGGTGACGCCGTAGTGTTCGGCCGCCGCGGCGATGCCGTCGGTGACACCGTCGAACATCGCCGGATAGGGGATACCGTCCCATTTATTGCGATTGATGGGTGAAAAGGTGGCTTCGATGTACTGCACGCCGTGCGATTTCGCCTCGAGAGCGTAATCGAGAACAGCCCGGCGGAAGTCGTCCTCGGTGCGCATCGTCCCGGTAGTGGTCCGCCACATCTCCAGGAAGTGGCCGAAGTCTCGGTACCGATACAGCGCCGACAACGCCTCCACATTGTCCGCGGGCAGCGCCACACCGTTGCGGCGGGCCATGTCCAGCAGCCTTTCCGGCCGGATCGTGCCCTCGAGATGGACATGTAGTTCGATCTTCGGATACGGGTCGGCGGATCCGCCGGGCGGTAGCGGCGCACTGCCGGGACCGCCGCCGGAGTCGTCCTCCCCGGGCCGCCGGCCCGAATGTGCCGACGACGAGCGTGAGGAGTCACCGAGGCCGGAGGGATGATGAAAACCTCTGTCGGCGCCGGAAAGTTTTTCGGCCGCACCCTCGAATCGCCGGGCGAAGGGCCTGATGCCTCGGGTGGCTTCAGGCCCTTCCATTCTCATGAAGCAACTGCTCAGGTCTCGGGCGGCTCGGAGAACTATCTGCGCGAGGTCGTCCGACCGGATCAGCACAACAAAACCCTCTGTACTTCCGCTGCGGCCTGCTGGGCCCGTTCGGGACTTTAGCCGAATTGCGCGCCTGGGGCGCGCCGGTTGCCCACGTCGCGTCGCCGACCGAGATGCTCGGTGAGAAAAGCGATCTGGTCTGCGACGATCTGCTCGACCACCGGTGGGTGATAGACGGTGAAATGGTCGGCATCGTAGTGCTTCACCACAGCGCGAGGTGCACGGGCGGCCACCCGGGCCGCGATGGCCGGATCGATGAGGTTCTCGCGGTCGCAGGCGCAGACCAACAGCGGGCACCGCAGCCGCGGTGCCGACGATGCCGCGTTGTAGAACAGCATGCCGAGGCCGGAGGCCGCTGTGATCCGGTTGTCGAAGCGATATCCCGGCGGTGTCACCGATTGCCAGCCCGCGAGCGCTCCCGGCTGGGTGACGAAGGCACGCTCGCCGGGTTCGCCCACCAGGGGAACATAGCGCCGGGAAAGACCCAGTGTGGCGCGGACGAGATCGGAGACTATCGGCAGCGTGAACCGCAGCAGGTGGCCCACCCCGGCCCGGGCGACGACGGCACGTCCGCTGAAAACCGGGCATTGTACGACCGCCGCGCGCAGATCGTGGTGACGGGCAGCGGCGGCCAGGACATGGCTGGCGCCGAAGGAGGTGCCCCACAGCGCGATCCGGTCGGCATCCAGTTCGGGGCGGGAGCGGGCGAAGGCCAGCGCCGCGTCGACATCCTCGGCGTAGCGGCGCTGATCGACCAGCTGCCGCGGTTCGCCGCCGGATTCGCCGAGGTGGCGGAAGTCGAAGGCCACCACGGCCAGTCCCGCCTGTGCGAACCATCGTTCGTATTGCCCGAGCATCATCTCGTGGGTGGCGCCGCCGCCGTGGACCAGGACGACGGCGGGGTGCGGGCCCGGATCGTCGGGCAGTGTCAGCCAAGCCGCGCAGCGGTCGTGGCCGGACGGGAAATCAGTGCGGATCGTCATGGGACCTCGATTTAGGTACGTTGTACGTGAACGGGACCAAGTTAATCACGTACGTTGTACTTAAACAAGGGAGGGTTATGCCCGCGCCCAGGAAATTCACTCGGGAACAACTGCAGGCGGCCGCGCTCGAACTGGTCGACGAGCAGGGGCTCACCGGCCTGACCATGCGTAATCTCGCCGCCGGACTCGGTACCGGCGCGATGACGATCTACAACTATGTCGACGGCCGGGAAGGGCTCGAAGAACTGGTGACCGAAGCTGTCATGGGCGAGACGCGCTGGGCCGAGACGCCTGGTGACTGGCCTGCACAGGTGGTCTCGGTCGCCGAGGGGATGTGGCGGGCCGTCCGCGCGCATCCGCACGCCATCCCGCTGATCCTGACCCGGCGCAGTTCCGATATCGCCACTCTCGCGCCCGCCGAGGCTCTGCTGCGGGCGCTGGCCCGCTCCGGCAGGTCGGGGGTGGATCTGCTCGTGGCCTTCCGGGTGGTCTCCGGATATGTCACCGGATTCGCGCAGGCCGAACTCACGAGCCCGTTCGCGGCCCGTACGGGCGAGGACCGGGCGGCGGTCGCCGGGCGGGTCGCGGCGCTGCCCGTCGATCGGTTCCCGAAGCTGATCGAGATCGCGGAAGCCGCCGTCGCGGGCGATCCGGGCACCGAATTCCGGAGCGGGCTGGAAATAGTCCTGGCCGGTCTGCGGGCCTGAGTGCTCATGGTCCGGGCTACGGCGTTACCTGGGCCCGCCAGCGTTGGTACGGCCCGCCGCGCGGAGTCATCTTCAATGTCCCGGTGTCGGGCAGGTAGGTGAGCACGGATTTCGGGTAGCCCTGTTCGAAGAGGTAACCGTCCTTCATCTCCCATTTCACCGCGAGAGTCGAATCGGTGCCGACCAACCGCGCGTCGGTGCCTCCCCGGGAGGGGGCGCTGCCGTAGGAGAGGGCGAAGTATCCGCGCGAATCCTCGGCGACGAAATTGACGAGTTGATTGTGCGCGCCGGAATAAGTGCTCGCGCCACTGGAGTCGAAGAACCAGCCCTGCCGCGCCGAACCGTCACAGCCGAGCATGTCGAGGCCGGGGTCGGTGGTGACGCTCGCCCGGTTGCTGCGCCGGGTGTACTCCCGCAGCTGCCAGGTGCCGTCGAATTCGTAGTACCGTCCGGGCTCGCTGGCCAGGCACAGGCGGGCTTCTTCGTTGCGCAGGGCGAACCTGCCGCCGGGGAATCCGTGGATGGTCGAAAACGCTGGGCTGCGTTTCGGCGGCCCACCGCCGGTCAACTCGATATCCGGCGCCGACGCCGGTTGTGTCCCGACGAGCAGGCCGGCGATCACGGCGACGAGTGACAGCCCGCCGCCATACGCTCTCATCGATGTCATGCGCGAAAGCTATCAACGCTTCATCGGTGGGCATCGATGGCGCGCGGAACCATTTCGGGGAGTCGGGGTGGCGGTTCGGGTGGTGCGGCCGCCGCGCGGCAGTCGCCGCCTACGGTCGGGTGGCGGCGTCGGCTCGTGACCGGGCGTGGCGGCGCTGGGCATCGAGAATTTCGGGCATGCGCGCCTCGATGAAACCGATGAGTTCCAGGAGTCGTGGCGCGGTATCGGCGCCCAGGTCGGTGAGGCTGTACTCCACATGGGGCGGGATGGCGCGGCGGACTTCGCGGTGGACGAAACCGTCGCGTTCCAGCTGCTGCAGAGTCTGGGCGAGCATCTTCTCGCTCACCCCGTCGATGCGTCGGCGCAGGTCACCGAATCGGAGTGGGCCGGCCGCCAGGCCGGCCAGTACGAGAGTGCCCCATCGTCCCGTGAGATGTTCGAGCACCGGGCGCGAGGGGCAGGCCCGAGCGAATACATCGAAGGGCAACGCCGCGGTCGTGCTGTCCGGTGAGGGTTCCGCTACGTCCATACCGTCATGGTAACCACTGGAGAGCACTTTCTAATAGTTTGCGCTAACTATTTCACCGTGTACCTTGGTGCTGGGTCCACGCACTCGAAGCCCGACCGATAAGGAGTTCGTCATGTTCGTCGTCACCGGTGCCACCGGACAGTTCGGCCGCCTCGCGGTGGAGGCCTTGCTGCAGCGGGGGGTACCGGCCGCGCAGCTCGCGGTGGCCGTCCGCGATACGGCCAAGGCCGCGGGCCTGGCCGCCCGGGGTGTCACGGTGCGCATCGCCGACTACGACCGGCCGGAAACTCTTGTGCCCGCGTTCACCGGTGCCGACAAGCTACTGTTCGTCTCCGCCAACGGCCCCGACGACCTCCGGCGGGCCCAGCACGCCGCCGTGGTCGAGGCCGCGGCCCGGACCGGTGTCGGGCTCGTGGCCTACACCTCGATCGTCGCCGCCGATATCAACCCGCTGGCCCTGGCCAGGGTGCACCGCGACACCGAAGCCCGGCTCAGCGCTGCCGGCCTGCCCACCGTGCTGTTGCGCAACGGCTGGTACACCGAGAATTACACCGCCGGCCTCGCCGACGCCGTGCGGCGCGGCACCCTCGTCGGTGCCGCGGGCCGGGGCGCGATCGCCTCGGCCACCCGCGCCGACCTGGCCGAAGCCGCTGCCATCGTCCTGACCTCCCCCGACGACCAGGCGGGCAAGATCTACGAGCTGACCGGTGATACGGCCTGGACGCTCGACGACCTCGCCGCCGAAGCGGCCGCCGTATCCGGAAAGAGCGTCACCTACACCGATCTCCCCGCCGCCCGGTACGCCGAAATCCTGACCGGCGCGGGTCTTCCCGGATTCCTGGTCGAACTTCTCGTCGACGCCGATACCCGGATCGCCGAGGGCGCACTCGCCACCGTCGCACCCGATCTGGTCGACTTACTGGGCCGGCCCGCCACCTCCCTGCACGACGCCGTCGCCGCCGCGCTCTGACAACTCCGCCCACCATCCCGGTGGTAGACCCAGAAGGGAAGCACCATGGCCGTACGCAGGCTCAACCACGCTGTCCTCTACATCCGCGATCTGGACCGCGCAGTCGACTTCTACACCGCCACCCTGCGGTTCGTCGTCGCCCACCAGGTCCCGGGCAAGGCTGCCTTTCTCCGGGCGCCGGACACCGAGAACGACCACGATCTGGGCTTGTTCGCGCTCGGTGACCGCGCCCCCGGCCCGCACCCCGGTAGCGTCGGCCTCTACCACCTCGCCTGGGAGGTCGGCACCCTCGGTGAACTCGCCGAAGTCGGGCAGCGGCTGCGGTCCCGGGGCGCGCTCGTCGGCGCCTCCGACCATCTGATGTCCAAATCTTTCTACGCGCAAGACCCGGACGGAAACGAGTTCGAGGTGATGTGGCGGGTACCCCGCGCCGACTGGCCCGATACCGAGGACCTGCGGCCCCATCCGCTGGATCTCGACGCGGCGGTCGAGCGCTGGGGCGCGGACCTGGCAACCGGCGCGGCGGCGGGCTCGCCGACCTGATACGCCGCGATTCGCGGGTGCATCCACCTGATGATTCGCGATCGCGGGTGCCCCCACCTGATACGTCGCGGTTTGCGGGTGCCCAGGACCTGATACCGGCAGGTGGACGAAGACGGACGACATCCCCGGTCCATCGCTGATACGCGGCCGACTCCGGTGCGCGAAGGTTCCCGGGCCGATATCCGGCGGGCCGGGGCGGCCGTGCACGGCACTGCCACCGGGTGGGGCCCCGTGCCGACCCGGCGGCAGTGGTCGCGCCGGTCCCGTTACCCCCGGCGACCCGTTCCCGCGCTATCCCGTGGGGCCGTAGTCCTGCACGCCGCCCTGCTGGTCGATAGTGGGATCCTGCTGCTGATCGATGGCGGGTGCCTGCTGGTCGGTGTCGCCGGGCTCCTGTTGGTCGGTGTCGCCCGGCGCTCGTTGGTCGGTGCCGCCCGGTGCCTGTTGGTCGGTGTCACCGGGTGCTTGCTGGTCGGTGTCGCCCGGTGCTTGTTGGTCGGTGTCACCGGGTGCTTGTTGGTCGGTGTCACCGGGTGCCGGCTCGTCTTCTGCCTCGTCCTGGACGGGCAGGCCCAGACCCAGAAGCAGGTCATCGATACCGGGAAGGCCCGGAATACCCAAGAGACCGGGTTGGCTGTCCTGCTGATCGACGGCTCCCTCGGCGGGTTGCGCGGTGGCCGCCGGCGCGGCGAGGGCGACCGCGGCGGGGACGGCCAGTGCGGCGAGCGCGACGGCGGCGGTGTTGCGGATCGACATGTGTAACCCCTTCTCTCTCGGTGATCGGGTGGGAAGTGGTACGCGTGCGGATCGAGCACTTCGGACCATACGGGGAGCCGAGCGCCCTCCGGGGCAGGTCGGTAGAGTCGGCGATTACGCTTGGAGCTATGCAGAAGATCTAGATAAATCTCCAGGTCAGGCATGATTTTCCGCTGTGTAGTGACGTGCGATACCGCTTCGGTGACGCTGTATGCGTTGCGCGGGAGCGGCCACCGGCCCCTCCTCGCGAAGATGGAGAACTTTCGCGCCACCGATGAGTTCTCGCCGCCCGCCTCGTCGGTAGCTGTAGGGGCGGCGGGCCGTAGATCCGAGATACTGGACCGCCGCTCCGCTGTCGGATGTAGGACCGCTGCCCGAAGGCATCATGCGCCCGCTCGCGATGAGCCGGGAGATCTCCGCGGGCAGAAGCTCGACTGCCCGTGTTCCGGTTGCGGCCCCGGCGTGGTTATGGCTCGATGAGTCGGCGCTGTCGATCGACTGCGCTCGGTTTTCCGTCCGCGCTCGCTCGAGCGGGTAGCGGACACCAAGGAGTTCGACCATGACGATCGGATATGTCTGGAACACGGTCTACGGATGGGCCGACACCGGTTCGGGAAGTCTGTTCCCCGCCGATGCGACCGCCGGACTCCAGCCGATAGGTCACCATCTCGCCCACCCCGATACCAAGCGGCGGTTCCACGAACTGGTCGCCGTTTCCGGGTTGCTCGACCGGCTGCAACCGGTGCGGGCGGTTCCGGCCACGGAGGCGGATGTTCTCCGTGTACACACCGCCGAGCATCTGGCCCGGATCAAGGAGGAGAGCCTCCGGCCCAAGGGCGGGGACGCCGGTGACGGATGTTCGCCGTTCGGGCGCGGGGGTTACGAGATCGCGGCGCTGTCCGCCGGCGGTGCGATCCGGCTCGTGGACCAGGTGGTCTCCCGGGCCGTCGAGACCGGTTACGCGTTGGTCAACCCGCCGGGACATCACGCGTACCGGGCCGGTGGGATGGGTTTCTGCATTTTCAACAATGTTTCGATAGCCGCCGCCTACGCCAAGGACGTCCTCGGGCTGGAACGGGTGGCCGTGGTGGATTGGGATGTCCACCACGGCAACGGCACCCAGGAGATCTGGTACAGCGACCCGTCGGTGCTGACGATTTCGCTGCACCAGCATCTGTGCTTCCCGCCGAACTCCGGCTATCCGCAGGAGCGGGGCGCCGGTGCGGGCGAGGGTTTCTCGATCAATATCCCGCTGCCACCGGGCAGCGGTGACGCCGCCTATGTGCACGCCGTGGACCAGGTCGTACTGCCGGCGCTGCGCGGGTTCCGGCCCGAGCTGATCCTGGTGGCCTCCGGTTTCGACGCGAGCATAATGGACCCGTTGGCCCGCCAGATGGTCACCAGTGCCGGATTCGCACAGCTCACCCGCCGCGTGCTCGATGTGGCGGCCGAACTCTGCGAGGGGCGGATCGCGTTCGTCCAGGAGGGTGGATACAGCCCGCACTATGTGCCGTTCTGTGGGCTGGCGGTGCTGCGCGAAATGCTCGGTGACCCCTACGAGCCGGACCCGTACAGCCCGATCGTCTCCACCCAGGGTGGAGATGTGCTCCTGGAGCACGAAGCCGCAGCGATCCGGGCGGCAGTACCGGGCTCGCCCCGGGCAGCGGCCGAGGCGCGGTAGGTCCGGGGCCCGGCGGAAGAAACTCCGCGCCGCCGCCTCGAAACCATTGCTACAGGTCTCGGCTCAGCTGAACGCAGGGCGCTCCGCGATGTTCGGCGCGCCGCGTGCGCATCCACTACTGTGTGCTCGCAGTAATCGAAAACCGTTCCCTGCGCAGGGAACTCAGCGAGGAGTTGGTTGATGACGTCGGTCCGGAAGGCCGTGGAGGACTACTACGAGCACATCGACTCCGGCCGGTTGGCCGATGCCGTGCAGTTGATGACCGATGACGTGAAGCTGACCTTCGCCAATGCCGAACCTGTGACCGGGCGGGAAGCGGCCGCCGCCTCTATCCAGTACGTGCTCGACCAGTGCACCAAGATCCGGCACACCGTCTTCCACTGGATGGAGCCGCAGACGGCCGCGGACGGTACGGCCGAGGTCACTTTCGAGATCCGCATCCACTACTGGCTGAAGAACGGTAAGGAGCTCGATATCCCCGGCGCGGTGTACGCGAGCTTCGACGCGGACACCCAGTGCACCGAGCAGCGCCTCTACGGGGACCTCACCCAGGTGTTCGCCTGAACCTGCCGCATATGGTGCGCTGATACGTCGATGGCTCGGGCCCGTCCGGTCCGAGCCATCGCCATATCAGCGACGATCACCTCCGGCCCATGCGTTTTGCGGCACGTCCGGCACCCGAGTCGCGGAGGGGCGCTCCGCAGTTCATCGCCCGCCGAGGAACCGGCGCGTCTTCCCGATGCGGGTGGCGTGCGCCGTCGATACCGCGGGATACGGCTTGTGATCCGGTCCGGGGCCTAGTGCCGTAACAGGAGCGGGGGCCCGAAGGGTGAGCCAGGTCGGTAGTTTTGGTAAGAGGAGGCGCCCGCCGGCGCCGACTTGTTCTGGCGCGCTTCGGCACAGTACCGGCCCAGACACCGGCGGAGTCCAGCGCATGCGGTGCCGGCTTATCGCTTCCGCGCCGCGCGTTCGGCGATTTCGCCACCGGGCGGCCTGCCGTGTCGTGGACCCCGTGCGTATCCGTCCTCGGGGTTCCGGTGGCGGGCGCAGCGGGTCACGACCGATTGCCAATGAGTTGCCAGCTTTCCGTAACCGGAATTAAGAGGAATTTCTTGCGGTAAAACTGGTCGCTTGATATGTTGCCTGGGTCACTGCCAGATACCGCGGCCGTGACCGTCCTCCCCGGCTGTGGGCCGTATCCGTGAGGACGTCTGCACCCTCTCGAGGAGTTTCACTATGGGTTCGATGGGCGATCTGCTCACCGCGTTGATTCCGGCACTCGGTTCGGCCGTCGCAGGTGACGGCCTCCTGGATGTCTTCCTCGGTTCCCTGCAGGGAATCATCGCCTGATCCGGCAAAAGGCAAACCCACTTTCATCGAAATTCCACGCGGATTTTCGATAATTCAGCACTAAGGAGCACGACATGGGATCCCTCATGGACATTCTGGGCATGGGCACCGCCAGCGCCGGAGGTATCGGTACGAATATCGTCAACGCGCTGATCACCCTGAGCGGGGGCACCCCCGCCGCCGGTAAATAATTCGACGGTCGCATATGGGGTCCGCCCGATCGCGACGGGTGGACCCCGTGCTCGAAAGCCACGTGTAGGTTCATGATTCCACGACGCAGGAGATGGCCGGTATATCTGCCGGCGATACTGTTCGTTCTCGCCCTCGGCGCGGCACCGCGCGCCGCCGCCACACCGGAAGCGCACATTGTTTCGGTCGAGCCCGGCACCGGGCGATCGGTCGAGGTCACGGTGTATTCACCGGCCATGCGGCGTGATATCGGTCTGCAGATCCTGCGTCCGGCCGATACCGGCACTCCCGCGCCGACGCTCTACCTGCTCAACGGTGCCGGCGGCGGCGAGGACGCCGCGACCTGGTCCGCGCAGACCGACGTATCCGATTTCTTCGCCGACGAACACGTCAATGTGGTGATCCCCCGGGAGGGGGCCTTCAGCTACTACACCGACTGGCAGCAGGCGGATGCCGGCCTGGCCGCGAAACTGGGCAACAACGGCCGGAACATGTGGGCGACCTTCCTCACCGAGGAACTACCGCCCGTGGTCGATTCCGCGTTCAATACCACGGGCCGGAACGCGATCGCGGGAATCTCGATGGCCGCGACCTCGGTACTCGACCTCACCATCCGCGCGCCCCACCTCTACAGCGCGGCGGCGGCGTACAGCGGATGCGCGATGACCAGCGATCTTCTCGGTCAGGCGTTCGTCACGCTGGTGGTGAGTCTGGGCGGCGGCGATGCCGAGAACATGTGGGGCCCGACCGGCGGCCCGGGGTGGCGTGAACACGACCCCTACCTGCAGGCCCACCGGCTCCCCGCTATCCCGATGTACATCACCAGCGGCACCGGGCTGGCCGGGCGATACGACAGCGCCGACGATCCGCGGCTCGACGGAAATCAGCGAATGCTGTGGAACCAGCTGCTCATCGGTGGCGGAATCGAGGCCGCGGCCGACTATTGCACCCGGGCGCTCCAGCGCCGCACCCAGGAGCTCGGCCGAACCGATATCGTCTACGATCTCCGTCCTTCCGGCACCCATTCCTGGGGGTACTGGCAAGACGATCTGCACCGATCCTGGCCGCTGCTGGCCGGTGCACTGACCTCCTGAACCCTTCGCGGCCGGGCCCCGCCGGTATCCGGCGGGGCCCGCGGCGCGTCAGTCCAGGGCTTGCACCAGCGCGCGGAACGATTCCCGCAGCAGCTCCCGGTAGCGGGCGGGGTCCGGCATCATCGCCTTGTCGACGCTGAAGGTGAGCACTAACTCCTCGCCCTGTGCCGAGATCAGATGCCGCAAACCGTCACCGTCCATCGGCGGCAGGACACCGAACACCCGCAGCAGCGGGGCGCCGCGGAAGGTCAGCCCGGCACCCAGCGGCGGAACATTGCTGATCGTGGTGTTGTGCAGCGGAACCGAGGACAGATCGGCGAACGAGCGATGTGCCCGCGCCCGGCCCGCCGCTCGCAACAACCACGCCGGCGCGGTCTCGACCCGCGCGGCGTGCCGGAGTACCGCCGGATCGCTGTGCCGGCGCCGCTCCCGGCGCACCGACTCACCGATCGCCGACAATCGCGCTCGTGGATCGCGGTGGCCGGTGTGCAGATCGACCGTCATCTGGCACAGCTGGTTCGCCGAATTCCATTGCGCGATACCGCGCATCGACATCGGAACCATCGCCGCCAGCCCGTCCGCTGGCGTCTCACCCTTTTCGTCCAGGTAGGCGGCGAGCGCGCCGGAGACCACGGTCAGCATGACATCGTTGACTGTGACGCGTTCGGCGCACCGGGCGCGCAATGCCGTCACCTCGGACAGCGGCAGGTACACCTGCTCCATCAGTACGGTCGGGCCGATCGCGCGGTTGAAGCGGGTCGCGGGACGTACGGGTATCGGCTCGTGTAGCAGCCCCGCCTCGATCCGGGCCCGCGCCGCGGCGTTCGCCGCCCGGGTACGCGACAGTCCCCTTGCGAAGTGGCCGATACGGTAGGGAAACAGCACGGCGGCACGTAATGTCGCCGCCGATCTCGACCACTGGTTCGCCGTCGGTGCGGCCGGCGCCTCCCGGCCGCCGAAGAGTTCCAGTTCGAGCTTCCGGGTCGCCATACCGTCGCAGGCGCTGTGATGGAATTTCAGTGCGACGACCGTGGCGTCTCCCGGGATCTCCGGAACAGCGCGGACTCTGTCGAACACCTGGATCTGCCACGGCGGTCGAGTGAGATCCATACGTGCCATGGCCATCTCCGCGAGCCGGGCTCGCACGGTGTCCCAGTCGGCTCCCGACGGCCCGGCCACCACATGCTCGGCGATATCGAGCGCCGGATCGGGAACCCAGTACGGCAGGTCCAGATCCATTGGGACACGCCGCAATCGCCGCTGGAACAGGGGCGCGAAACCCAGCCGCGCCCGAGCCCAATCCCGCAGCGCGTCGGTATCCACCGGTTGGGCCCCGGCGGCGTCGAAAACATAGACCGCAACGATATTGGACGGGTGCCGCTCGGTTTCGTCGTAGACGAACACCGCGTCGCGGGGCGCCAACTGCTGTTTCGCCACAATGCCTGCGGGCTTTCTCGCGGCGAGTACTCCACTGTTCCCGTATATCACCATGTTTCCTGCCGGGCGGTACCGATATGAAGAATTGCCTGGTCGTGACAGGCAGCTTGGTCGATCCTAACGGTCCGGCGCGCGGTGTCCAGGGGAATGCGTCTGTCAGGAACGCCGAAATTTCAGAACCTGGTGAATTATCGGCAATGCGCGGGCACGTACCACTCGGATTTTTTCTCTGTCTCGGACGGCCTGTCGGTTGGTGCAGTGCGGCCGGTTTTCGGAATGGAGTTACTTCTCCGCTTCCGGGGCATTATCTCGTTCGCCGGGCGGCGCGAGACCGGTCGGTGCCGCCCGTCGGAGTCGTCACTCCAACGGCGGACGGAGAACCTCGCATAATAGCGGAGAAGAATCAATCTGAGCTGGTCGCCGGATATTTGCCCGAGACGGTGTCTGATCGTGGGAACATCTGTGCCACAGCCTGATTCCGACCGGTAGCGCAGGACGTCGCCTGCTGGGCCCGGTGCGCGAGGTCCGACTCGGACAACCGAGTCCGGCAGTGGCGCTACGGCGCGTCCGCTCGGTGTCCCTCCCGGCCCGAGCGGCACGGCGAGTCGGAACGCTGCCGGCCCGTCCCGATACGGACCGGGCCGGCAGTGTTCAGTGCCGGCTCACTTCGGCGCGGTGAGATCGTAGAGCGTGACCCCGTCCACCTCTTTCGCGGTGAAGTTGTCCGCGACCCACTGGGATATCGCGGAGGTCGTGCCCTGCCGGCCGCCCGGTCCGGATCCGCCACCGATGAAGTAGTGGATCTGCCCGGAGGCCACGTATTGCTGGAACTGCTCCAGCGTGGGGGAGGGGTCGCTGCCGTTGAACCCGCCGATCGGCATGATCGGCAGCTCGGTGGCCAGCTGATATCCGGCGGCGCCGTTGGAGGAGATGGCGGCCGCCGCCCAGGTGTAGGCGTCGCCGTTCTCCCGCAGCAACGCCACCAGCGCATCGCTGGGACTGCTCGCGTTCAGGAATCCGCCGCCGGGCCCGCCCCGGCGATTGCCGTCACGTCCACCGTCGCCGCCGATCGCGCCGCCTCCGGGCCCGGTCCCGCCGGCGATCATCCCGGGCAGGCCGCCCGGCCCGCCGTTCATACCGGGTATCCCACCCGGACTGCCGTCGATATTCGGCAGACCCGCCGGCCCCCCTGGAAATCCGCCGGTGCCGTCGTTCGTGCCGGACATCTCGTCGGGGTTTCCGGTCGTGCCGGGCATCCCGCCTGGATTGCCGTTCATGCCGGGCATCCCGCCGGGATTACCGTCGATACCCGCCATCCCGCCCGGACCACCGTCCATTCCGGCGGGGAATCCCGGCATCTCGCCACCCATACCGGGCGGTCGCATACCGCCGAACATCCCCGTGTTCGGCCCGGCGGTCGGAATCGAGCCGGCGTGGCCGGTGTTCAGCGTGTCCACCGTGTAGGCGACCGGTCCGGCCAGACCCACCGCCGCGGCGAGCACGGCAGCCGCCGCGGTCGCTCGGCCGGGCAGCGGTGCGAGGAGCGCGGCCGTCGCGACGATACCTCCGGCCAGTACCGCCCACCGCAACCACGGCAGGAAGTCCGCACTGCGTGAGAGCAACATCCAGGCTGTGGCGGTGGTCAGGCCGACCGCGAGCGCGGCCGCTGCCCTCACCCACCACCGGGACCGTTCGCGCCAGAACAGCACCGCGCCGATACCCACCAACGCACCGACGGCCGGGGCCAGCGCCACCGTGTAGTACTGGTGGAAGATCCCGGCCATGAAGCTGAACACGAGCCCGGTGACCAGCAGCCAGCCACCCCACAGCAGCACCTGCGCGCGGGGACCGTCGGTACGGGCCGCCCGGCCGCGCAGCAGCAGTCCGGCGACCAGCGCGACCAGCGCCGCGGGGATCAGCCAGGCGATCTGCCCGCCCTGCATCTGGTCGAACATCCGGGTTATCCCGGTCCGGCCCCACATACCGTTACCGCCGGGTGGTAGTTCGCCGCCCGGGCGGACACTGCCGGTCTCGTTACCGTTCAACCGACCCAGCCCGTTGTAGCCGAGGGTCAGTTCGATGATCGAATTGTTCTGCGAACCACCGATGTAGGGGCGCGAATCGGCCGGCCACAATTCCACGGCCAGAATCCACCAGCCCGCGGCCACCACCATGGCGGCACCGGCGGCGAACAGCTGCGCGATACGTTTGCCGAGTCGCGGCGGTCCCGCGAACAGATAGACCAGAGCGAGGGCGGGCACCACCAGCACGACCTGCAGCTGTTTGGCCAGGAATCCGAACCCGATGAAGGTCCCGGTGAGTACCAACCAGCGCCAGCGCCCGTCGTCCAGCGCGCGCATCATCGCCCACACCGCGGCGACCATCAGCAACACCAGCAGCGCGTCCGGATTGTTGAACCGGAACATCAGGGCGAACACCGGGGTCACCGCCGCTGTCAGCCCGGCGATCAACCCCGCCGCCGGGCCGAACGAACGCCGCACGATCGCCCGGACCAGCGCCACCGTCGCCACCCCCAGCAGCACCTGAGGAACGAGGATGCTCCAGCTGCTCAAACCGAACAGGCGCACCGACAGCTCCATGAGCCACAACGACGCGGGTGCCTTGTCCACGGTGATGGAGTTCGCGGCATCGGAAGAACCGAAGAAGAACGCCTTCCACGACACCGAACCCGCCTGGATGGCGGCGGAGTAGAAGGAGTTGGCCCAGCCGTTGGCACTCAGGTTGTACAGGTAGGAGAGTCCGGTGGCGAGCAGCAGCGCCGCCAGCGCGGGGTACTCCCAGCGGTTCGCGCGCGCCGGTCCGGGAGCGGTCGTGCCGACCGGGGGCGCCCCGGTTCCGGGAGGAGTCGCGGTCACCGTCATCGCACGACCTGCTCGGCTACCGGTGCGGGGCGGCCGCTCTCACGGAACACCCAGCGCAGCCCGACGAACCGCATGAGAGTGGCGATCAGGTTCGCGACGACCAGGACGAACAACTCCAGCTGCACCGGTGCGCCGGGCGCCCAGTGGTGCAGGGCGAACAGGGAGCCGCTGGTCACCAGCAACCCGAAACCGAAGATCAGCAGACCCTGGAACTGGTGCGACACCATCCCGCTCTGCCCGCGCACCCCGAAGGTGAACGCCCGGTTTGCGGCGGTATTGCCGACCGCGGTGATCAACAGGGCCGTGAAATTGGCGACCTGCGCACCGGCCATCGGTTGCAGCAGCAGGTAGAGCAGCATGTAGGCGAGGGTGGAGCCGACCCCGACCAGTGCGAACCGCACCAGCTGGCCGACCATGCCGAGCGGCACCCCGGGTACCAGCGGCTCGCGGCCCACCGCCGCGCGGAGCTCGGCCAGCGGGAGCGATCCGGTGGCCAGCGCGCGGCCCATCCGCCAGATGCCGCGCAGATCCTTGTAGGCGGTATCGACGATATCGACGCGACTGTCGAGGTCGTCGATCCAATCCACCGGCACCTCGTGGATCCGCAGCCCGGCACGTTCGGCGATGACCAGCAGTTCGGTGTCGAAGAACCACTCCACGTCCTCGACCAGCGGCAACAGTTTGCGCGCCACCTCGGCGCGCATGGCCTTGAAACCGCACTGGGCGTCGGAGAAATGCGCTCGCAGCGTTGCTTTCAGCAGCAGGTTGTAGCAGCGGGAGATGAATTCGCGCTTCGGTCCGCGCACCACCCGGGACCCGGAGCCCAGCCGGGTGCCGATCGCCAGATCCGAATGACCGGAGACCAGCGGTGCGACCAGCGGCAGCAGCGCGTTCAGATCGGTGGAGAGGTCGACATCCATATACGCGACGACCTGCGCGTCCGAACCCTGCCACACCGTGCGCAGCGCCCGTCCGCGACCTTTGGCGTCGAGGTGGACCACCCGGACGCCGTCCAGTTCATCGGCGAGGAGTTGCGCCACCGCCAGCGTGGAATCGGTGCTGGCGTTGTCGGCGACAGTGATCCGCGCCGGAAACGGGAACCCGCGGTCGAGATAGTCGCGAAGTCGGCGCACACACACGCCGAGATCGGTTTCTTCGTTGTACACGGGAACGACCACATCCAGCACCGGCGGCGCCGCGGTGTGTTCCCTGAGGTCCGCCGCTGCGGCGAGGGTCACGGTCTCGGTCATGTGGACCAGAGTCGGTGGGCGGGCTGGGGCCCGGCTCCAGCCAACCTGGGAGGTAGCTGTGTACCTCGCTCCGCCGGGCCCGGACCTTCACGCTCCCGGCCGGGAGCACCGACCGTCCCCGCACGGCACTGCCGGTGCCCGGTGGACGCCCGGCCGCGAATGCCGGCGGCGGCCATCGGCCCGGCCGATGGTGAGCGCTGACCAGGCGGGAAGGCGGCGCGCCGGGGCCGACCCGTCCGGTGTCACTGAGCGAACGTCGTTGTTCCGGTCTCCACTCCGTTGTGGGGATGTTCGTGACACCTCGAGTATGGACCCGCCCACCGACAGGTTCGCCGACTCGGCCGACGTCAGCTCAGCCGCCACAGCGGGGAGACCGGACCGTGGCCTTTACCCAGGTCATAGGCGGCTTCCAGGCTGCGCCGGGTCCATTCCTTGGCGAATTCGAAGGCGTCGGGGACCGAATAGCCGTGGGCCAGCGCGCAGGCCAGTGCCGCGGCGAGGGTGTCGCCGCCGCCGTGATCATTGCCGGTCTCGATACGCGGGGCGGAGAACTCCAAGAACTGGTTGCCGTCGAACAGCAGATCGGTGCTCTGCGCCGAGGTGCGCAGATGGCCGCCCTTCACCACCACCCAGCGCGGTCCGAGCCCGTGCAGCGCCTCGGCCGCGCGGCGCGCGGACCCCGCGTCGGTGACCTCCACCCCGGTCAGCAACCGGACCTCGTCCAGATTCGGAGTGACGATGGTGGCCAGGGGGAACAGCGTGTATCGCACGGCGTCGAGCGCTTCGGTGTGCAGCAGCGGATCGCCATGCATGGAGGCCGCGACAGGGTCGACCACCAGCGGCACCCCGGCGTCGTGCCCGATGCCGACCTCCCGGCAGACCCCCGCCACGGCCTCGATGATGTCACCGGAGGCGAGCATGCCCGTCTTCGCGGCGCCGATACCGATATCGCCGACCACCGAGCGCACCTGGTCCGCGACCACCTGCGGGGGAATCTCGTGGAACCCGCTCACGCCCACCGTGTTCTGCACGGTCACCGCGGCCACCGCCACCAGTGCGTGCACTCCGCACAGGGCCATGGTCCGGGTATCGGCCTGGATTCCGGCCCCGCCTCCCGAATCGGTCCCGGCGATGGTGAGCACCCGGACCGGCGTCTGTCCCGGGGGTGTCAACGGCAACAATCTCACGCGGTCACCCTACGTGGGCGGGGTTCGCGCCCGGGTGGGTGTCTCGAGTCGGCAGGCGTAGGACCCAGGTTTCCGGCGGGTCAGCGGATGGTGTGGTCGATGAGCCGGCGGGCCGCCCGGTCGGTGCGTTCGATATCGCCGGTGATGAGCCGGTCCTGCAGGATGCCGCGCAACCCGGAAACCAGCACCGTCGCCACCACTTCGGGTTCGTCGTCCGGGTTCAGTGCGCGCAGGCCCGCGGTGAGGGCGGTGACGAATGCCGCCGTGGCCTTGTCGGCGTAGCCCGCGTAGGGGCCGTGGGGTGCGCAGGCCGCGCCGAGGACCTGGAGCATCACCCGCACACTGACCGATCCCGAGCCGGTGGTGTTCGAACGCCAGAAATCCCACAGCCGTTCCCGCAGCGCGGCGGCGTCGTGTACTTCGGCGAACACGGCCGTGAGATCCGGGCGATGGGTCGCCAGGGCCTGGACCAGCAGTTCTTCTTTGGTGCCGAAGTAGTAGATCAGCATCCGGGAACTGGTGCCCAGGGCGGCGGCCAAGGGGCGCAGCGAGAGGTCCGCGAGGCCGCGTTCGGCGATATAGCGCACCACGGCATCGAGGATCTCGGCGCGTTTGGCGTGGTCGAGTGGGCGGGCCATGGGTTGACTGTAGCGAACGCTACAGGTATTCATTGACCCCGTGACTGTACCGATCGCTTCAGAAACTCCGGCGGCGGCGCAGGTGGTCGTCACCGGGTACGCGGGCGCCACCTCGATCGCCGGGGATATGGACGAGACCTGGTCGGGGCTGCTGGACGGCCGGACCGGTATCACCACCCTCGACGACGATTTCGTCGCCGAATACGACCTGCCCGTACGTATCGGAGGCAAGCTCGCCGCGCATCCGGGTGCGCAGCTCACCCGGGTCGAACAACGCAGGCACTCCTACGTCGAACAGCTCGCCCTGGTGCTCGGACGGCAGGTCTGGTGCGCGGCGGGCCGGCCGGAGGTGGAGGGTGAACGGCTCGCGGTGAGTATCGGCACCGGGCTGGGCGGCGGCGACGCGCTCATCGACGCGGTCGACGCGATGCGCGCCGGTGGCTACCGCAAGGTTTCGCCCATGTCGGTGCCCATGGTCATGCCCAACGGCCCGGCGGCGGCAGTCGGCCTGGAAATCGGCGCGAAGGCAGGAGTTTTCGCGCCGGTCTCGGCGTGCTCGTCCGGTACCGAGGCCGTCGCGCAGGCCTGGCGGCTGATCGCCACCGGCGAGGCGGATGTAGTGGTGGCCGGTGGCGTCGAAGGTCATATCCACGCCGTGCCGATCGCCGGTTTCGCCATGATGCGGGCGATGAGCACCCGCAACGACGATCCCGCCGCTGCCTCGCGGCCGTTCGACCGGGACCGGGACGGTTTCGTCTTCGGTGAAGCGGGTGCGCTGCTGGTCCTGGAATCGGAGCGGCACGCCCGCGCCCGCGGTGCCCGCATCCACGCCCGGGTGCTCGGCGCCGGAATAACCTCCGACGCCTATCACATCGTCGCTTCGGATCCGGCGGGCGAGGGCGCGGCGCGCGCCATGCGCAAGGCGATCGCCGTCGCGGGACTGGCGCCCGCCGATATCGGGCATGTCAACGCACACGCCACTTCGACCTCCATCGGTGACGCCTCGGAGGCGGCCGCGATCGAGGCGGTCACACCCGACGCCTCGGTCTACGCGCCCAAATCCGCGCTCGGACATTCCATCGGCGCGGTCGGCGCCCTGGAAACCGTCCTCACCGCGCTCACCCTCCGGGAGCAGGTCGTACCGCCCACCCTCAACCTCGAGAATCCCGATGCGGACCTGGATATCGTGCACGGCCGCGCCCGGCCGCAGCGGATCGAGTACGCGCTGACGAATTCGTTCGGGTTCGGCGGTCACAATGTGACGCTGGCGCTGGGCCGCGCCTGACGCGGCGACCGGCGCAAGCACGACCGGGCTGCGATGACCGATTCCCGAGCCCCTCGGCATCCGGGGGCGGACGCATTTCGTCGCGTCCGGCCCCGGACCCGTCACCGCGGAAGGCCGGGTCGGCACAGGTGTAGCCGAGTAGGCTCCCGGCCGCAACCGGCGCCGGACCGACCGTCCGGGATCAGCCCGGCACCTTGTCCAGGAAGCCCAGCACCGTTTCGATGCGGCCCTGCTCGTCGGTGACCAGAACGTCGAAACCGATGATCACCGGCTCGGCACCCGCGGGCCCCAGGCCCCACTGGAACCGGACCTGGCGGTGGTGGGCATCCGGTTCTCCGACCGGGGTGAACACGAATCCGGGGAACTGCTCGTGCACCGCGCCGATGGTCGCGCCGATCGCGTCGAGACCGGCCGCCTCGGCCAGCGGATCGATATAGGACGCTTCCGGGGCCCAGTGCGTATTCAGCAGTTCTTTCCGGGCGGCCGCGTCGGTGGTGTTCCAGGTCTGCAGGTAGGCGGTGACGGTGTCTTTCATCAAAGTTCCTTCCGGGGTTGTGTGAACCAGGTGCCATAAGCATCACCGGGATCGGCGGCCCCGACGATTACCTCGGAGGTAATGGGATCGGTTACTGCGGCGGCTACGATTTCGGATGTGGTGATCACGGATACCGAACCCTCGGTCGGCGGCCTGCTGCGGTCCTGGCGGGAGCGGCGCCGGCTGAGTCAGTTGCAGCTCGCGTCACAGGCCGAGGTGTCCACCCGCCATCTCAGTTTCGTCGAGACCGGCCGTTCCCGGCCCACTCGGGAGATGGTCGAACGCCTGGCCGGGCACCTGGACGTCCCACTGCGCGAACGCAACGAACTGCTGCTCGCGGCCGGTTACGCGCCGAGCTACGGCCAGCGCGAGGTGGACGCACCGGAACTGCGGTCGGTGATGGACGCCTTCCGGATCCTGCTCGACGCGCACCTTCCGCATCCGGCTCTGGTACTGGACCGGTGCTGGGATGTGGTCGACCGCAATACCGCCACCGACGCGCTGCTCGACGGTTGTGCCCCCGAACTGCTGGAACCGCCGGTCAATGCCATCCGTATCTCACTGCACCCCGGCGGCCTGGCGCCCCGGATCCGCAACCTCGGACAGTGGCGCAACCATCTGCTCGGCCAGGTGCGCGGCCGGTTGGAAGCCACCGGCGACGGCCGGCTGAAAGCGCTGCTCGACGAGGTATCCGCCTATCCGTGCCACGACGGTGGCGCCCGGGCGCGCACCGATGTGGTGGTGCCGTTGCAGTTGCGGGTGGGGGAGGCGGAGCTCTCCTTCTTCAGCATCACCGCCTCGGCCCTCTCGGCCACCGACGTCACCATCGACGAACTCCATATCGAAGCCTTCTACCCCGCCGACGAAGCGACGGCCCGGCTGTTCCGAACCGGCTGAGCCACAGCCAATAGCCGTAGACGCTCGCTTATGCAGACGAGCGTACGAGCCATGGTTCGTCTCGCATTCGCTTGCTGTACTGGATTCAGCCACAAGGCAACGGATTTCGAGTCAGGAGCAATCATGCGAATCGCGGTTTTCGGAGCGACCGGCACCGTCGGACAGCACATCGTCGAGCAGGCGCTGGCGCGCGGATACGAGGTCACCGCGCTGACCCGCGACGCCGGCCGGATCGCCCGCACCCACGAACACCTGCACATCGTGGAAGGTGATGTGCTCGACCCGGGGGCGGTCGAGCGCGTCGTCTACGGCCAGGACGCCGTACTGGTGGCACTGGGCAACGGGCGCAAGGGCGTGGTACGGGCGGAGGGCACCCGCACGATCATCGAGGCAATGAACCGCACCGGTGTGAAACGGTTGATCTGCCAGTCCACGCTGGGCGCCGGTGACAGCCGCGCCAATCTGAACTTCGTCTGGAAGTACGTCATGTTCGGTCTGCTGCTGCGCCCGGCCTACGCCGACCACCAGCAGCAGGAGTCCTATGTCCGGGCCAGTGATCTGGAGTGGACCATCGTGCGGCCCAGCGCCTTCACCGACGGCCCCCGCACCGGGGCCTACCGGCGGGGTTTCGGTGTGGACGAGACCGGGCTGAGTCTGAAGATCTCCCGCGCCGATATCGCGGAGTTCCTGCTCGACCAGATCACCGACCGCACCTATGTGCACCGTGCGCCCGGGATCTCCAACTGAGAAGACGAAGGAGGCTTCGACGCAAAGGTGCCACGGCCGGCGGGCTCCGGTTCCGCTATCGGAGTTCCGTTCCGGGCGGCAGCCGAACCGTGCGGCGAAGAGGCCGGTTGCGAAAGCGAAGGACCGACCTGGTTACCGGCAGTAGGCAACATCATCGGGTGATGGACTCTCTTCCGGGCGCGGGCGGCCCACTCCTCGGCGGGCCGCCCGGTCCGTCAGGACACCACCGGCAGATAAACCTTTTTCCCCGCCTCGGTGAACTCGGCCGACTTCTCGGCCATGCCCGCCTCGATGGCATCGGCATCTGTCAGATTGTGCCGCTCCGCGTATGCGCGGACATCCGCGGAAATGCGCATGGAGCAGAACTTCGGACCGCACATCGAACAGAAATGTGCCGTTTTCGCCGGCTCCGCGGGCATCGTCTCGTCGTGGTATTCGCGCGCGGTATCGGGGTCCAACGACAACGCGAACTGGTCGCGCCAGCGGAATTCGAACCGGGCCTTGGACAACTCGTCGTCGCGGCGCTGGGCGTGCGGATGGCCCTTGGCCAGGTCGGCGGCGTGTGCGGCGATCTTGTACGTGATGACCCCGGTTTTCACATCGTCGCGATCGGGCAGGCCGAGATGTTCCTTCGGGGTGACGTAGCACAGCATCGCGGTCCCGGCCTGCGCGATGATCGCCGCGCCGATGGCCGAGGTGATGTGGTCGTAGGCGGGCGCGATATCGGTGGCCAGTGGGCCGAGGGTGTAGAAGGGAGCCTCCTCGCACAGCTCCTCCTCCAGGCGCACGTTCTCCACGATCTTGTGCATGGGCACATGCCCGGGACCTTCGATCATCACCTGTACGCCGTGTGATTTGGCGATCTTGGTGAGCTCGCCCAGCGTGCGGAGTTCGGCGAATTGCGCCTCGTCGTTCGCATCGGCGATCGAACCGGGCCGCAGACCGTCGCCGAGCGAGAAGGTGACGTCGTAGCGCGCCAGAATCTCGCACAACTCCTCGAAATGGGTGTACAGGAACGACTCCCGGTGGTGGGCCAGGCACCACGCCGCCATGATCGAACCGCCCCGCGAGACGATCCCGGTGACCCGTTTCGCGGTCAGCGGCACATAGCGCAGCAGTACACCGGCGTGCACCGTCATATAGTCGACGCCCTGCTCGCACTGCTCGATCACGGTATCGCGGTAGATATCCCAGGTGAGCGCGGTCGGGTCACCGTTGCATTTCTCCAATGCCTGGTAGATCGGCACCGTGCCCACCGGGACCGGAGAGTTGCGCAGGATCCACTCGCGCGTCTCGTGAATGTTCTTGCCGGTGGACAGATCCATGATGGTGTCCGCGCCCCAGCGGGTGGCCCACACCATCTTCTCGACCTCTTCGGCGATCGAGGAGGAGACGGCCGAATTGCCGATATTGGCATTGATCTTCACCAGGAATTTCTTGCCGATAACGGTCGGCTCCAGTTCCGGATGCCGGTGGTTGGCCGGAATCACCGCGCGACCGGCGGCGACCTCCGCGCGCACCAGCTCCGCCGGCACGCCCTCCCGCGCGGCGACGAAGCGCATCTCCGGGGTCACGATCCCGGCCCGGGCCCAGGCGAGCTGGGTGCGCGGGCCGGGCACATCCGGCTTGTCCCACTCGCCGCGGAGCGCGGGCAGGCCCGCCTCGAGGTCGATGGTCGCGGTGTCGTCGGTGTACGGGCCGGATGTGTCGTAGACGTCGAAATGGTCGCCGTTGGTCAGCTCGATCCGGCGTACCGGAATACGCAGACCGTCGATCTCCTGATAGTGCTTGACGCTGCCCTCGATCGGACCGGTGGTCACAGAATCGACAGGTGTGGTCGTCATATTTTCTCCCTACGCCGGCATTACCCGGTCAGGTTCATACGGTCGACGGCCCTGAGCGCTCCGTGGAGCTAGCCGTCCTCTCAGCCCGCTGGTGCGAGCCCCCGTTGGCATCTGAAATTTTCCGCCGCCGACCATACCCGCCTCGGGCCGCATCCGCCGACCGAGAGATAGGGTCTATCCGTGACCCTCTCGCATGGATCGCTGATGACCGTGGACGAGTTCGAGGAACTCGACGCGGCGGCTCAGCGGATTTCCGAAGGGCTGCGGCTCGAATATCTGAACGGCCTGCTGGCCGCGAAGGCCCGGCCGGATACCAACCACACCCGGATCGTGCAGTGGCTGGCGCGGTTCCTGGTGCCGCGCCGGTCCGAACTGTGGCTTTTCGCCGATCGCGGCCTGCGGGCCGGGCGCACCGGCGGCAGTCGTGTGCGACCCGACGCCATCCTCGCGCCCGCCTCGGCCTTCGCCGGTGAAGGTGAATGGTCGGATCCGCAGCCGGTGTTCATGACCATCGAGATCAGTTCCCGGGCCCAGCACACCGAACTGCGGGATCGGCTCGACAAGCCGTTCCTGTACGCGGCCACGGGTATCCCGCTCTACTTCCTGATCGACCGCGGCGCCGCGGAGGTGAGTGTGTACAGCGAGCCCGAGGACGGGCGCTACAGCACCAAGGTGACCGTGCCGTTCGGCACCGATATCGAAATCCCCGAGCCGCTCGGTGTCTTCCTCGCCACCGATCCGCTCGCGGACTGGCTGTAGCGGCGTCAGAGGGTGAATTCGGCGATCACCGGAGCGTGATCGCTGGCGCCCTTGCCCTTGCGTTCCTCCCGGTCCACCCCGGCGTCGGCCACCGTCGCGGCCAGGGCCGGTGAGGCGAGCACGAAATCGATTCGCATCCCTTCCTTACGCGGGAACCGCAGCTGGGTGTAGTCCCAGTAGGTGTACACGCCGGGGCCGGGAGCGAAGGGTCGCATCACATCGGTGAAACCGGTATCGGTGATCGCGGTGAACGCATCCCGTTCCGGCTGGGAGACATGGGTTCTTCCGGCGAACAGCTCCGGCGACCACACATCGTCGTCGGTGGGGGCGATATTCCAGTCCCCGACCAGGGCCGTCTTCGCCTGCGGGTCGGCGGCCAGCCAGCGGGCGGCGTTGTCGCGGAGCGCGGCCAGCCAGGCCAGTTTGTACTCGTAGTGCGGATCGGCCAGTGCGCGCCCATTGGGTACGTACAGACTCCACACCCGGACTCCGTCGCAGGTGGCGCCCAGAGCCCGCGCCTCTACGGTCGGTGAGGGGATGAGCGTATCGGCGGCGTCGCGATCGAATCCGGGCTGGCCTGCGAACCCGATCTCCACATCGTCGAGCCCCACCCGCGACGCGATCGCCACCCCGTTCCACTGGTTCAGCCCCACATGCGCGACCTCGTAGCCGGCCTCGGCGAAACGCTCGAAAGGGAACTGGTCGTCCCGGCATTTGGTCTCCTGGATCGCCAGCACGTCGATGTCCTGGCGATCCAGCCAGGCCAGCACCCGGTCCTGCCGGGAACGGATCGAATTGACATTCCAGGTGGCCAGGCGCAACACAATTACCTTTTCGCGAGACGGGTGGATCGCAGTCCGGGGCGTTACTGTCCGACTGGACCCGAACTGCCGGGGACGGCGTAGCGGTAGCTGTGGTGATCGACGAACCCGAGTTCGCCGAACAGCTCCAGGGCGTCCACATTACCGGCCTCGACCTGTACGTAGGCGTGTGTCGCGCCACGATCGCGACCCCAGCGCAGCAGTTCGCCGCAGACGAGTGCGGCCAGGCCGTGCCGTCGATGGGCGGCCACCACCGCCACACAGGTCAGGCCGACCCAGCGGCGGCCGTCGGAGGCGGTCGTGAGCGCGCCGCGGGCGATGGCGATGGGATTGGGCAGGCCCAGCGAGGCGAAACCCAGCTGCCCGTCGTGCACGGCGGAGAGTACTTCGGGCAGCGGGACCGTGGCGGAATGGCCGCTCGGTTCGTCACCGCGGTAGCGGTGGATCTCCAGCCACGCGATATCGGGTTCGGGCGCGATACGCACCATGGACGGGCCCTGTGGGAGGACGAAATTCTCCAGGTCGATGCCCAGGACATGGGTTTCGCCCCAGCTGTTCCAGCCCGGCGGCACGGTGGCCAGCCGGTCCGGAAGCGCCAGTTGCAGCGGCAGACCCTGTGCGGCGTACCAGGCGCCGATGCGGTGCAGGGTGTCCGGCGTGATCCGGGCCGGCCCGTTGGAATCACCTATGGGCACCGCGGAATTGGCGCGCCGGGTGTAACCGTGTCCGGCACGCAGCAACCAGCCGTCGATCCAGGCCGATTCCGTGCCGGGCCAGCCGAACGCCGCGGCGGTTTCCAGTGCGCGGATCTCCGAGGTGCGAATCGGCCGGGGAGCCAGCGATTTCAATGCCACCACGCTGGCCGCCGGGATCAGCACCGGATGGCCGTCGGCCGCCAGGACGGTCAGCGGATTCGTCTCCACCACCTCACCGATCACATCGGTGAGCGGCGGGCTGCTCCCCTCGGGGAGCCGGTATCGCACCACGACCCGCTCGCCGAGCGGGATCTGCGAGATCGGGATGTCGCCGTCGGGTTCGTGTGGGTCAGTCGTCATGTCCGAAGGGGTCCGGGTCGCTGCCGGGTAGCCAGGTGCGGCCGGGGACGCCCCAGCCGTTGCGTTTGACCGCCTTCTTCGCCGCACGCGCGTGGCGTCCGACCAGGACATCGATATAGAGGTGGCCGTCGAGATGACCGACCTCGTGCTGCAGCATGCGGGCGAAGAAACCGGTGCCTTCGACGATGACGGGTTCGCCGTGCTCATCGGTTCCGGTGACCCTGGCCCAATCGGCCCGGCCGGTGGGGTACTGCTCGCCGGGTACCGACAGACAGCCCTCTTCGTCGTCGTCGGGATCGGGCATGGTCTCCGGGATCGCCGAGGTTTCCAGGACGGGGTTGATCACGGCTCCCCGGCGTCGTGCAACGGTACCGTCCTCGGCCCGATCCGGGCAGTCGTAGACGAAGAGGCGCTTGGATACTCCGACCTGGTTGGCGGCCAGGCCGACACCGTTGGCGGCGTCCAGGGTCTCGTACATATCCGTGATCAGCCCGGCCAGTTCCGCCGGCGATTCGGTCACCGGCGCGGTGGGACCGTGTAGCACGGGGTCGCCGACGATCACGATGGGCAGGATTGACATGACAAGAGCTTATTGGGGGCGGCGGCCGCCGACGAAAAGGGCCTGCTCTGCGTGGTCGCCGTTGCCGGTTCCGGGCAGGTGGAACGGGTTCTCACGCAGTATGTGGTACTCCCGTACCGGACACGCCGGACGTCGACGGCAGCGCTCGCCCGGACGGCGTGGTTCAATATCTCGAGGCAGTAACACGGTGACACGATCGTGCCCTGATACGGCGATCGCGTCCGGTGGTAACTCGGCGAGGAGCAAGATGGACGGCGCAGCAGCGCGGGATCTTTCCGCAATCCAGGGCGGTCCTCCGGCCAGCACAGCGAATACGAATCCCGAAGGGGCCCATGATCCCGAGAGCGGCCTGAGTCGCCGCGAACACGAGATCCTGGCCTTCGAGCGACAGTGGTGGAAGTACGCGGGCGCCAAAGAAGAGGCGATCCGCGAACTGTTCGCACTGTCGCCGACCCGTTACTACCAGGTGCTCAACACCCTCATCGACCGGCCCGAAGCCCTCGCCGCCGACCCGATGCTGGTGAAGCGCCTGCGCAGGCTACGCGCCAGCCGGCAGAAGTCGCGGGCGGCGCGAAAGCTCGGCTTCCAGGTCTGACGCCGAGCTCCCGGCGGTTGCCGCGGTGGAGCCGGCTCCGCATCGCTCCCGTTCGCGTCTTTACGGCTCCTCGGACGGACGACATCCGGGGTCAGGGCCCGCCCGATGCCGGCCCGACGGAGCGAAGGAGCGCAGCGACCGAGCGTGTGCAGTCGACCGTCCAGAGACCGGTGACCATTGAGCACTGACAGTGTTGTGAGCCTCCCCGGGTTGGTCGAGGCGCACGACAGCATGCACCGTGTGTCTGCTCTGGATGGTCGACCTCCCTGGTCGGCGCCCGCCCCAGCGACTGAGCGGAGGAGGGAAGAATCGGGGACACAGGGCCCCGACCCGCGCGCCGATATACACAGCCCCGACCCGCCCCGCCGGAGGCGGGGCAAATGAACACAGCAGGCGCTAGGCTCGGACGGGTGAGCAATTCGAACCCTGGCTCCGGTGGACCGCCGCTGCGTGCGACGGCAATGGTTCTGATCGCCCTGTCGATCGTTTTCGCCGGTCTGGGCGCGATGTCGCTGTCGAGTGCGGACTCGGAAAGTTCGGACAACGCCGAGAGCACGGCGGCCTCGTCGACGACCGCGCTGGCCGCGCCGCGCGCGGGCACCACCACCGCCGCCGCGCCGACCACCACCGCGGCCGCCGAAACCGGCACCACCACCACCGCCGCCGCACCGACCACCACCGCGGCGGCCGGCGGGGTCGATCGATCGGCCCCGGTCCGGGTGCTCAACAACAGCATGGTCGCGGGTCTGGCGTCCACGACCGCGAACGAACTCACCGCGCGTGGCTGGACCAACACCTCCACCGGCAACTATGCCGCCACCACGCTCGAGAACACCACCGTGTACTACGGTCCGGCGCCGGCCGACGAGGCCACCGCCGCCGCGGTAGCCGCGGATATCGGGGCCACCACCGCGCCGATGATCCCGGGGCTGGGCGACGGTTCGGGAGTCGTCGTGGTGGTGACCGGGCGGTGACACGCGTCTCCGGGGGTCGGGGGCGTCCCGGCCGAGCCGGGGCGGCGTGGCATCATCTTGTGCGTCGAAAGATCGTTGTCGAAACGCTCTACCCTTAAACTCGGTACTCGTAAAGGAGTTCCCTGATGGCACAGTCCACTTCTCGTCGCCGGTCTTGGCGGAGCGTGACCCCGGTGCTGGCTGTCGCGGCTTTCGGCCTCGTTGCCTGCACGAACAGTCAGGAATCCAGTGACGTGACGGGGACGACTCCGCCGGTGTGGACCTCGTCCCCGGCCCCGGCCGGTGGCTCGGGCGAGCACGGGGAACAGCCGGGTTCCCCGGCCGGATCGGGGACCGAGGTCGAACTGAAGTCGCCGAGCGGCGCGAAGATCGGGACGGCGAATATCGCCGACGAGGGCAACCATCTGCGGATCACCGTCGACACAACCGGTTTGACCCCCGGCTTCCACGGCCTGCATATCCACCAGGAAGGCAAATGCGAGGCGAATTCGGCCCCGCCGGCCGGTGGTGCGCCCGGTGACTTCCTGTCCGCGGGTGGACATCTGCAGGTCGGCGGTGCCACCGGGCATCCCGCCAGCGGTGACCTGACCTCGCTGCAGGTCCGCAAGGACGGCCACGGCTACCTGGTGACCACCACCGATACCGTCAGCCTGAGTGATATCCGGGGTAAGGCGATCATCGTGCACGCCAATTCGGACAACTTCGCCAATATCCCGGACCGTTACAGCCGCGAAGGTGGCGCCGGCCCGGATCAGCAGACGATGAGCACCGGTGACGCGGGCGGCCGGGTCGCCTGCGGCGTCATCGGCTAGACGCACGACGGAGGGGCCGATATGGGTGGGGCGCGGATCGAGCCGGTGCCGTTCCGTGGCTCGCCTCGGCCGACCGTGGGAATCGAATGGGAGATCGCGCTCGTCGACAAGACGAGCCGCGATCTGTCCAATACGGCGGCAGCCGTTTTCGACGCGGTAGGTGAGCTGCGGGCACACGACGGCACTCCGCAGGTGACCAAGGAACTGCTCCGCAACACCGTGGAACTGGTCACCGGAGTGCACGAAACCGTCGGGGCCGCCGTGGCGGATCTGTCCGGCACCATGGACACGGTGCGCCGGGCCGCCGACGCCCTCGGGGTGGACCTGTTCTGCGCGGGTACGCATCCGTTCGCGCAGTGGTCCACCCAACAGCTCACCCGGTCCGAGCACTACGACGAACTGATCGAGCGTACGCAGTGGTGGGGTCGGCAAATGCTGATCTGGGGCGTGCACGTGCACGTCGGTGTTTCGCACCGCGACAAGGTTTTTCCCATCCTGAACTCCCTGCTGCTGTCCTATCCGCATCTGCTGGCGCTATCGGCCTCCTCGCCGATGTGGTCGGGTTCGGATACCGGCTACGCGAGCAATCGCGCGCTGATGTTCCAGCAGTTGCCCACGGCGGGACTGCCGTTCCAGTTCGAGAACTGGGACGAGTTCGAACACTATGTGCACGATCAGATGGAAACCGGTGTGTTCGAGCAGCTCGGCGGTATGCACTGGGATATCCGGCCCGCCCCCAAATGGGGGACCATCGAGGTACGTATCTGCGATGGGATCTCCAACCGGGCGGAGCTGGCCGCGCTGGCGGCGTTCATCCACTGTCTGATCGTGGATCTGGACGAGCGGGTGGAACGCGGGGAGTCGCTGCCCACCCTGCCGCCGTGGCATGTGCAGGAAAACAAATGGCGGGCCGCGCGTTACGGACTGGACGCCATCGTGATCGTGGGTGACGACAACCGTGAACGCCTGGTCACCGAGGATCTCGACGATCTGCTGACCCGGCTGGAGCCGACCGCGCGGCGTCTGGATTGCGCGGCCGAACTCGCCGCGGTGGCAGATATTCCACGGCGCGGCGCCAACTATCAGCGGCAGCGGCAGGTGGCGGCGGCCGCGCAGGGGGATCTGATCGCGGTGGTGGACGCGCTGGTCCGCGAACTCGATAGCTGATCCCGGCCGGTACGCTGCTGTTCCGCAGCCCGGTGACCTGCCGTTCATGTGCCGTTTACGATGGTCGGGTGCTAGTCGAAAACCCGAATATGGGAGCTGGAGCAGCGGCGCACAGTTCTGTGCCGCGCCGGGGGGTTCGGGTCGCCGCCGTCGCCGCGGTGCCGGTACTGCTGCTGGTGTTGCAGGGCGTGGCGATGTGGCGGGATTTCGAGGGGCCGCTGACGAGCCTGGCCCGCGACTACATCGGTACCCCCAAGTCCATGACCGTGCCCTGGGCGGGCCTGGTTCTCGCGTTGGTCGGTATCGCGGCCCGGCGCCGGTGGATCGCCGCGGGGGCGGCCGTGCTGATCGATCTGGCGTACGCGGGGGTCCGGCTGCTGCTGGGAGAGCCGTTCACCGTCGGCAACGGGCCGGTCCTCGTGCTCACCGCGTTGGCGCTGGTGGCCTGGATGCGCTGGACGGGCGTCGAACGGCGTAACGCGCTGCACGCCGCCGCGCTGGGCGCGCTGCTGATCCTCGCGACCAAGGTCGGCGATGTCTGGCTGCACATCACCGTGGATCTGCGACCACAGGTACTGGATCAGTACGTGATGCTGGCCGATCACGCGCTCGGTGATCCGGCGTGGGTGATGGGCCGGGTACTGGAAACACTGGGGCCGATACCCGATGCGGTGCTGCACTGGGTGTACATCGAGCTGCCGGCGGCGGCCATCGTGGTGGCGGTATGGCAGTTGCGGTCGGTGGCGGCGGGCGGCCGGTGGCCGAATCACTATCTGGTGCGCACCTTCTTGGTGCTGGGTCTCGTGGGGCCGCTGGTGTACATACTGTTTCCCGTGGTCGGCCCGATGTTCGCCTACGGGATCGACGGGAACGGCTTCCAACTGGGCAATTTCTGGCCCGATGTGCTGCCGCCGCTCGACCGCGCGCCGGTTGCGATGGACTTCGACTCGTTCTCGCCGCGCAACTGTATGCCCTCGATGCACACCGCCTGGGCGCTGGCGCTTTTCCTGCACACCCGCCGTCACCCCGATGGTTCGCTCGCGCCGACCTGGTTGCGCTGGGGCGGAATGTTCTGGCTGCTGTGCACATTGGCCGCGACCCTCGGTTTCGGTTACCACTACGGCGTGGACCTGGTCGCCGGGGCGGTGCTGTGCCTCACCGTGGAGTCGGCGCTGCGTGAACCGGAACGGGGCTGGGGGTGGTTCCGGGTCCGGCTGGTCGCCGGTGGCGCGGTGATCCTGGTGACGCTGCTGGTCGGCTACCGGTATCTCGCGGTCCAGATGGCCGACTATCCGGTGGTCGCGGGATCGGTGGTCTCGGCCCTGCTCGCGGCGATGGCGGCGGGTTTCCACGCGACGTGGTTCGCCCGGCGCCGACCCGCGCGACCGATTCCGGCCGAGATGGCGAGACTGCCGGAGCGGGCCGCGGACGCGGTGGTCGCCACGTCCGATCCACTCGATACGGCGGCGGCACCGGATTCGGCGGCAGTGGCGGCCGGCGGGCTCACGGCTGTTGATCCAGTTCGTCCTCGAGTTCGTTGACCACCAGTAGATCCTTGCGGTGTAGCTGCTCCCGGTAGGCGGTGCGCCCGATCAGGTGGGCGATCACCGGCGCGGTGAGCAGCGTGAACAGGCCGACCAGTACCAGCATCCAGACATTGGGGTCGTCGTAGACCCGGATACAGGTGCCGGCCAGCACCGAAATGAGACCGATGACCTGCGGTTTCGTCGCGGAGTGCATCCGTAGCAGCGTGTCGGGGAACCGGACGATGCCGACAGCCGCGGTCAGCGACAGGACCGCGCCGAAAATGATCAGGATGCCGGAGATCCAGTCGAATACGGTGTTCATCGATCGTCCCGGACCCGGAAGCGGGTGACGGCGGCCGAGCCGAGGAAACCCACCAGCGACAGCGCGACGATGGCGGGCACCACGCTGGTGTCGCGGCTGTAGGCCGCCCACACCGCGAGGCCGCAGATCGCCATCGCGATGATCGAGTCGATCCCTACCACCCGGTCGAGGGTGTCGGGTCCTGCGAGTATGCGGTAAGCGGTGATCAACGCGGCCGCACCGAGCAGGACCGCGGCCACCACGGCCACGACGATCATCTGGTCACCTCCTGACCGGTCGGCGGCGGGAGCGGGGTGGCACGACGTTCCAATCCCTCGATCAGCAACCGCTCCAGCACCCGGATGGTGCGGTAGAACTTCGCCACCGACTCCGTACTGCTCACATCGATGACGTGCACGTAGGCCGCGCAGTGTTCGCGATCGATCTCGAGCACCATGGTGCCCGGGATCAGATTGATCAGGTTGGTGCACAACACCATGACCAGATCCGACCGGAACGCGAACTGCACCTTGAGCACGCCGGAATGTGGCGGTGGCCCGGGCCGCAACGCGAACCAGGCGAGTTGCAGACTGGATTCCAGCGCGTAGTAGACACTGATCGCGACCAGTTTCACCAACGGTACCGGCCGTAACCGTCCGCGCGTCGGTATCCAGGGCAGCGGGAGGGCCACCATGATGACCGCCCCGACGCCGGCACCCGCCAGCACATTGGCGACGCTGACCTGCCCCCAGAGCGCCACCCATACCGCGGTCAACCAGACCAGGACGCCGACGCGCAGCACATTGTCGCGGTTCACCAGTCTGCTCATCGAGGTCCCCCGCCCAGGACCGCGCTGATATAGACGCTGCGGTCCTGCAGTTCCGCCGCGGCACGGTCGGCGATCCCAAGGACCGGGCCCGCCCACACCGTCAGCGCCAATCCGACCGCGACCAGTGCCGCGGTCGGTAGCACCATCATGACCGGTAACCGGCCCGGGTCGGTGCGTTCGTCGTAGAGCATGTCGGTGTTGTCCTCCACCAGCGACGGCAGGGTGGCGGAAACCAGATGGCCCTCGGGGGCCTGTTCCCGGGGACGCCAGAACGCCTTGCTCCAGGTCCGCGCCATGACGTACAGGGTCAGCAGACTGGTCACCACCGACCCGGCGACCAGCACCCACGCGAGCACGCTGCCGTCCTGCGCGCCGGCCTGGAGCAGGGCCACCTTGCCGATGAAACCGGAGAAGGGCGGGATCCCGCCGAGGTTCAGCGCCGGGATGAGGAACAGTCCCGCCAGCAATGGGCTGGCCGCGGCCAGCCCGCCCACCCGCCGCAGCGAGGTGGAGCCCGCCTGGCGTTCGATCAGTCCGGCCACCAGGAACAGCGCCGTCTGCACCAGAATGTGGTGCGCGATGTAGTACACCGTGCCCGCCAGCCCGATCGAGCTGGCGATACCCACCCCGAACATCATGTAGCCGATATGGCTGACCAGCGTGAACGAGAGCAGTCGCCGGATATCGCTCTGCGCGATGGCACCGAATATGCCGATCAGCATGGTGAGCAGGCCGCTGATCATCAGCAGGTTGTCGAATCCGCCGTCCGGGAAGAGCAGGGTCTGGGTGCGCACGATCGCGTACACGCCGACCTTGGTGAGCAGACCGGCGAACACCGCGGTGACCGGCGCCGGTGCGGTGGGGTAGGAGTCGGGCAGCCAGTTCGACAGGGGGAACACCGCGGCCTTGATACCGAAGGCGACCAGCAGGACGGCGTACACCGCTTGGCGGATGCCGTCCGGGATGGCATCCATTCGCTGGGCCAGTTGCGCGAAGTTGAGGGTGCCGGTGGCGCCGTAGGTGACGGCGGTGCCGATCAGGAAGATCAGCGACGACACCATGGAGACCATCACATACGACACCCCGGCACGAATACGTTCCGCTGTCGCTCCCAGGGTGAGCAGGACGAATGAGGCGACCAGCAGGATCTCGAACCCGACGAACAGGTTGAAGAGGTCTCCGGCCAGGAACGCCATCGCCACACCCGCGCTGAGAACCAGGTAGGTCGGCCAGAAGATGGAGGTCGGCTGGCGGACCTGGGCGTCGCTGATGTTCTGGCCGGCGCCGTAGAGGGCGACCGCGAGCAGCACGATCGCCGAGACCAGCAGCATGGCCGCGGAGAGGCGGTCCACCACGATGGTGATACCGATGGGTGTCTCCCAGCCGCCGACCTGGACGGCCACCGTACCGTCGCGGTCGGCCAGATACAGCAGTACCGCGCAGACGGCCACCGCGGCGCTCAGCGCGACCGTGGCCAGGATCCGCTGGACCCGGGCGCGGCGCCCGGCCACCAGCGTCGCGGCGGCGGCCAGCAGCGGGATGAGCACCGGCAGCGGGGCGAAGGCGGGGACCAGATCGGGCGACAAGCTCATTCTTCGGGCTCCTCCGGCCGGCGCGCGGCGATCCCGACATCCTCCGGGTCGTTCTCGACTTTTTCGCTCGTGGTCAGGATGTAGGAGCGATAGGCCAGCGCCAGCACGAACGCCGAAACCCCCATGGTGATGACGATGGCGGTCAGTACCAGCGCCTGGGCCAGCGGGTCGGCCATGGTGCTGTGTTCGAGATCGTCCGTGCCCCGGATCGGTGCCGCCCCGTCGGGTCCGCCCATGGTGAGAATGAGCAGGTTGACCGCATTGCTGAACAGCAGGATGCCGAGCAGCATCTTCGTGACGGTGCGCTCGAGCAGCAGGTACACACCGCAGGCCACCAGTACGCCGACGACGATCAGCAGGGTCAGATTCGCGCTCATGACTGCACCAGCTCGTCGTCGAGGCGCGCGCCGAGGCTACGCAATACGTCCAGTACGAGACCGACCACGATCAGGTAGACACCGAGGTCGAAGAACAGCGAGGTCACCAGTTTCACGTGGCCGAGCAGCGGAACCGTCGCCTCCACGATGGCCGAGCTCAGCGGCGGCGCTCCCAGCAGCAGCGAGGCGCCGGCGGTACCGGCGGCGAGGATCAATCCGGCGCCGAGTAGATGGCCGGCCTCCACCGGTAGTGCTTCACCGAGTTCGTACTGGCCGCCCGCGAGATAACGCAGTACCAGGGCCAGCCCCGCGATGAGACCGCCGGCGAAACCGCCGCCGGGCGCATTGTGGCCGGAGAAGAAGAAGTAGACCGACAGCACCATGATGGTGGGGAACACCAGGCGGGTCGTGATCTGCAGGACCATCGAGCGCTCGCGGCGGTCGACCAGCCGGCCCGCGGGCAGCCAGCCCACTTTCCCGGGCAGATAGTTGGGCGCGTCGGCGGCACGCGGCGGCAGACCGAACCGTCGGCTGCGAAACACCAGCGAGGCAACCCCTGTGGCGGCCACGACCAGCACCGATATCTCGCCGAGCGTATCCCAGGCACGGATATCGACCAGCAGCACATTGACCGCGTTCTTGCCGCCGCCGAATTCGTAGGCCGCATCCGGAATGTGCTCCCAGATGGGCCGGGCATTGCGCGCCGCCGCGGCGAACGCCGCCAGCACCGGAACCGCGATACCGGCAGCGATGGCGATCGACGCCCGGCCGACCTGGAAACCGGCCTGCTGTTCCGGTCCGATCTCGGCCGGGAAGGCCCGTAGCACCAGGACGAACACCACCAGCGTCAGCGTTTCCACCAGGAATTGCGTCAAGGCCAGATCGGGCGCGCCGTGCAGGGCGAAGACGACACCGCATCCGTAGCCGGTGAGCCCGACTACGAGCACGCTGGCCAGACGGTTGCGCAGGACGGTAGCGCCCAGCGCCATGGCGATCATGATGGCGCCGATCACCATTTGCAGCGGGGAGTCCCACAGGCGTAGTTCGACCCCGGCCCGGGTGCCGACCGCCAGCACCACCGCGGGCACGATCACCAGGGTGCCGAGGATGACCGCCTGGGTGAGCGGCAGCGAACCGCGCTGGACGGCACCGGTCATCCGCAGGGAGAGCCGGTCCGCCGCGCGCAGCGCGGCGTCGTAGCCGCGGTCGGCGTTGCCCAGCAGCGTCGCCGATTCACCGAACCGGTCCTGTGCCGAGAACAGGGCGAGACCACCCGCGATGATCACCACGGTGAGCAGCAACGGCAAGGTCAGGCCGTGCCAGAGCTGTAGGTGACCGGTCAGTTCGCCGGATAGCGTTTCGGCGTAGGGCGCCAGGAGACCGTCCATCCAGGGGGCGGCGAGCCCGGCGCCCAGCGAGCCCACGGCCAGCAGCACCGGCGCGGCGCTCAATCCGATGCCCGGCGCGTGCCACCGGGGGACCGGGACCCCGGGCTTGTCGGCGAAGGCGCCCCAGATGAAGCGCGCGCTGTAGGCGACGGTGAGCATGGACCCCAGTACCAATCCGGCGGCCAGCAGCAGCCGCACGGTGGGCGAGAGCGGGGCGGCGTCGAGTTCGGCGGCCAGTGCCGATTCCTTGGCCACGAATCCCCAGAGCGGCGGGATCCCCGCCATACTCAGCGCGGCCAGCGCCGCGGCGCCGAAGAGCACCGGTGAGCGGCGGCCCAACCCGGATAGTTCGCGCAGGTCACGGGTACCGGCCCCGTGATCGATTATGCCGACCACCAGGAAGAGCGCGGCCTTGAACAGCGCGTGCGCCACGACCAGGCCGATACCGGCGAGCGCCGCATCCGGGGTACCCAGACCCACCATCGTCACCAGGAAGCCCAGCTGACTCACCGTGCCGAAGGCCAGCACCAGTTTCAGGTCGGTGACCTGCATCGCGCGCAGACCCGCGAGCAGCATGGACGCCAGACCGAGGGTGAGGACGAGCGGCCGCCAGACCGGGACATCGGCGAAGGCGGGCGCCAGGCGCGCGATGAGGTAGACACCGGCTTTCACCATGGCGGCGGCGTGCAGGTAGGCGCTGACCGGGGTCGGCGCGGCCATGGCGCCCGGCAACCAGAAGTGCAGGGGCACAATGGCGGATTTGCTCAGTGCGCCGACCAGGACGAGCACCACGGCGACCTGTATCGCGATGCCGCCGGGAGGGTCGGTGGCGGCCAGCAGATCCGACAGCAGGTAGCTGTCGTAGGCCTCGCCGAGGATGATGATGCCGGCGAGCATGGCCAGCCCGCCCGCGCCGGTGACCAGCAGGGCCTGCAGGGCGGCCCGGCGGCCCGGCACGCTGTCGGAGTTGTGGCCCACCAGCAGGAACGACAGGACGGTGGTCACTTCCCAGAAGGTGAACAGCAACAGCATGTTGTCGCTGGTCACCAGGCCGAACATGGCGCCGGAGAAGGCGACCAGCCAGGCGGCGAAGGATCCGAGCTTCGGCTCCTCGTCGGTGAAATAACGGGCGCAGTAGGCCAGGACCAGGGCGCCGATCCCCAGGACGAGCGCGCTCATCACGGTGGCCAGGGAGTCGAAGCGCAGGTCCATGCCGAGATCGATGGTGGGAGCCCACTGCATCCGAACCCGTATCTCGTCGTTCCAGTGGGCGATCACCCAACCGAGGCAGCCGAGCGGTACCAGCGCCAGCGGATAGAACGCGTTGCGGCCGAGTACTCGCACGGCGTAGGGCGCGATCAACGCGGCCAGGGCATGTGCGAGCAGGATGGCGAGCAAGCGTTACCTCCGTCGAGATAGGGGCGGCGGGGTATTGCGCGCTCATCATATGCGAGCACGAACTGGGACAATCGTACAGATTAAGAGATCCGCGCCCGTATCCGGCTACCCTCGGGCAACCATTTCACCAGGTCAGGCATATCGGACAGAACGGGAACGAATCAGCGACGGGATTCCGCGTACCGGCGCAGCGACTCCACCTGATCGGCGTCCAGCGAGGGGCGCACCGCCCGGCGGGCGGCGTCGATATCCGCGGCCGTCACATCCGCGGCATCCACATCGCGGCGCATGGCCGCCAGTGCCGCCTCGCGCAGCAGCGCCGCGCAGTCCGCGGCGGAGAAACCGTCCAGCTCGGCCGCGAGCCGGTCCAGGTCCACCGACTCCGTCAATGGGACCGCGCGGCCGGTCGTGCGCAGGATGGCCGCCCGGGCTTCGGCGTCCGGTGGAGGCACGAACACCAGCCGTTCGAGCCGGCCGGGACGCAGCAGGGCCGGATCGATCAGTTCGGGCCGGTTGGTGGCGCCCACCACCACTACATCGCGCAGCGGTTCCACTCCGTCCAATTCGGTGAGCAGCGCCGCCACCACCCGGTCGGCGACTCCGGAATCGGAGCTCTGGCCGCGGCGCGGCGCCAGCGCGTCCACCTCATCCAGGAAGATCAGCGACGGCGCCGAGTCCCGGGCCCGCCCGAACAGCTCGCGCACCGCACGTTCGGAGGAGCCCACCCATTTGTCCATCAGCTCCGCGCCCTTGACCATGTGAACGCTCAGCTGGCCGGTACCCGCCAACGCCCGCACCAAGAAGGTCTTGCCGCAACCGGGCGGGCCGTACAGCAGCACTCCGCGGGGCGGCTCGATACCGAGGCGCGCGAACGAATCGGGGTGCCGCAGCGGCCACAGAACCGATTCGGTCAGCGCCTGTTTGGTCTCGGTCATATCGCCCACATCGTCGAGACCGAGATCGCCGATCGCCAATTCCTCGGTACCCGAACGTGACAGCGGCCGGATGACCTCCAGGGCGCCGCGCAGGTCCTCGTGTTCGAGCAGTGGTTCGGTACCGTCGCGGCTCGCCCGCGCGGCCGCCCGCAGGGCCGCCTCCCGGCACAGCGCGGCGAGATCGGCGACCACGAAACCCGGGGCGGCCGAGGCGATCTCGTCCAGCCGCAGCGCACCGGTGGGTACCTTGCGCAGTAACTGCTCGAGTAGTGCCCGGCGTAACCCGGCGGTGGGCAGCGTCAGCGCGAGTTCCCGGTCGCACAGGTCGGGGGCCCGCAATCGCCGGTCGATCGCCGCCGGCCGGGCGGTGGTGGCCAGCAGTGCCACGCACGGCTCGGCCAGCGCCGCCCGCAACTGATCCAGGATCAGCGTCGCGACCGGATCGGCCGGCTCGGGAAGCAGCGCATCGATATCGGTGATCAGCAGAATGCCGCCCCGGCCCGACCCCACGGCCGCGGCCGCGGCGGCGACCGCGCGCAACCGGGCCCCGCTCTCCGCCGCACCCACCGACGGCCCGTCCAGTTCCACGATCCGGCGCGGCGCCGCGACCGCTCTGGCCAGCGTGGTCTTACCGACCCCGGCCGGGCCGGTGATGAGCACACCCAGACCCGGGGTCGCGCCCAGCGCCTTCAGCAATTCGGGTTCGTCCAGTGCCAGGCTCAGCCATTCGGCCAGCTTCGCCGCCTGTTGTTGCACCCCGGCCAGATCCTCCACCCGCAACTCGGGAGGCGGCGCTGTCGCGACCGGAACGGATCCGGGTAGCTCGCAGCCCCTCACCGTCTCGAGGTGGCTCGGCGCCAGTGCCTGTTCCGGACCGAAATGTTCGTTCACCCGGACAGGAGCCGGCTGCTCACCGGTGGCGACCCCTGCCGTCCACTCGACCGCGGTATTCGGCTGCACACTCACCGGCGCGCCGGGCGGATCGGTGGTGACCACGGTGAGCAGTTCGGAGGTCCAGGCGATCCCGAACGCCCGCGACAACGCCTGGCTCGCCACCGACGACGGGATATCCGGTCCCAGTTCCCGGGGTAGCAGGGACACCGTGTCGCCCACGGTCACCACCTTGCCCAGCAGCGCCTGGCGCAGCGTGGCCGCCGGAATCGACTGCGTGGCCTGCCGGGACCCGCTCACGGTGATGTGTCGGGCGCCGTACACCACGGCCGGTGACACCACCACGCCCGCGTTCTCCCGGAGGCCGGCATTGGACAGGGTGACGTCGTCGAGCAGCGCGGTGCCGGCCGGAGTTCCCGCCGGCGCCCGGCCCACCACAGCTGCGGTACGGCGTGCGCCGATGAGTGAGACGCCGTCCCATTCGCGTAACCCGAGGGCGGTGAGCGCCTCGGGATGCAGCCGGACCACCCCGCGCCGGGCATCGGCGGCGGAAGGATTCAGACGAACGGTCAACGCCAACTCAGCCACTGTGCCATTCTGCGCCGCTTTCCGGAATGCGGGGGCGCGGGGCCGGTGACCGGCGCCGAGGATCACCGGGTTCGCCGATCTCGCGGCCCGGTGCCGGCCACCGCGAGCGTTTCCGGCGGGTAGCCCAAATCGCGGCCCGGTTACGGCAACCGCATATACCGCCGATCAACAGGCCGAGGTTGACGTGCCGGCCTGGGCGCCGACACGCTCGCGGCGATCGATAGCTGAAAGTATGCCACTCGGGCCGACCGGCCCGTTTCTTCACCCGTTGACGACGATCCCCGCGACCACGGCGACCTTCTGATCGGCCAGCTTCTGGGAGTTGCACACCAGCTTGGCGGTGCCGAGTGCGGCATTGGGGTTGTTCACGAACGCGCTGTCGGGGTTCTCGGCGAGGATCTGGCCGATGAGTTGCTGCTGCTGCGGTTCGTCGAGCTGTGCGAACTGGCCGCAGGTGGTGTCGGAGGGGCGGCCCGGGGCGGGGGCGTCCGCGGCGGAATCGTCCTCGGTCGCGGTGGTCTCCGGCGATTGTGCGGGGGTTTGTTCCGCTCCGGGAGTGGTGGTTTCGGCGGTGGCGCCGTCGCCGGATTCCGTCTGTGGCGCGGTCTGCGCGGTCGCGGTGTTCTTGCGCAGGCCCGACGCTTCGGCCGGCTCTTCCTCCGAAGAGCAACCCGAAAGCGCCAGCGCCGCGGTGGCGGCAGCGGCGAGCACAACAGTTGAGATTCGCTTCATAACGCATTCCCCGGTGGTCAACCACGCCGGAGCCTCCGGCGCGACCAGCAGCGTACCGGGTGGGTACGTGGCGGCCCCGGCCGTAGCCGGGGCTGCGGGGACCGGGGTTCAGACTCGGTGGTGCAGGACCATATCCAGTTCGGTGGGGGTGAGCAGACGTTCCAGCCGTTCGTCGATCCTGGCTTTTCCGGAGGGGTCATCGGGTTGGAGTGCCGGGAGTTGCGGCAGTCCCTCGGTGGTCTGGCGGCGCAGTAGCGAGCGAAGGTTCACGGCCCATCACCTCACGGTAGCTGTGTATTTGCTGGCGACGCGACTTGCTGGCGGTGGCGTGTACGGCAACCGATGGGGTCCCGCAATCGATTCTGCTGCCGGATGGGTGATATCGATACGCGGCGGGGGAAAATGTGACCGACCCGTCGCCGATCGCTATTCTTCCTGATACTTGGAGTTTCATCTACCCGGAGGCAACGTTGCCGAAAAACCTGGAAACCAGCATCGATATCGCCGCACCGCCGGAGCGGGTCTGGGCGGTGCTCGCCGACCCGAGCCGGATGCCGGAGTTCAGCCCCCAGTGTGTCCGGATGATCCCGATCGGCAAGCCGAAAGCGGGCACGCTGACGGTCAACCTCAACCGGGACGGATGGAAGTTCTGGCCGACCACCTCGCGGATCCTGCGCTATGAAAAGAACAGCGCGCTGGCCTTTCGGGTGAGCCAGAACCGGACCGTGTGGACCTACACACTCGAGCCCACCGAGAACGGGACCCGGCTGATCGAACGCCGCGATGTCCCCAACGGCACCACGTGGGTCTCGCGGACGCTGATCAACGCGGTGCTCGGGGGCGAGGCGGTGTTCGAGGAGAACCTGGTGGCCGGGATGAACGAATCGCTGGCGAAGATCAGGACAGCGGCCGAGGCGCGCTGAACTTCGGCAGGTTCACGACCTGGGCCGCGTAGGAGAGTCCGGCGCCGAAGGCGATGAGCAGCGCGGTATCGCCGGGCCGGGACTGCCCGGTGCGCAACAGAGTCTCCATCGCCAGCGGGATCGAGGCTGCCGAGGTGTTGCCGGCTTCCTCGATATCGTTGGCCAGCGCGCAGTTCTCCGGCAGTTTCAGCACCCGCGCCATGATCTCGATGATCCGGCCGTTGGCCTGGTGCGGGATCATGGCGTCCAGGTCGTCGGTGGACAGACCGGCGCGGTCGACGGCGTCGCGGCAGACCTTCTCCAGGGAGTGCGCCGCCCACCGGAACACCGCGGTGCCCTCCATGGCCAGATAGGGGCGGACGGCGTCGGTGCCCTTCTCCTCGATCTCGGCGAAGAACTCGACCCAGTCCTTGTCCTGGCGGATGACCCGGTGCTGAGTGCCGTCGGAGCCCCAGACCGTCGGCCCGATGCCCTGTTCCTCGGCCGGGCCCACCACCACGGCGCCCGCGCCGTCGGCGAACAGGAACGCGGTACCGCGGTCGGCCGGGTTGACGGTGTCGCTGAGTTTCTCCACCCCGATCACGAGCACGTGCGAGGCGGTACCGGCGCGAACCAGGTCCGATGCCATGGCCAGGCCGTGGCAGAATCCGGCGCAGCCGGCCGAGAGATCGAAGGCGGCGGCGCCGCCGGTGCCGAGTTCGGTGGCGATCCGGGGCGCGGCGGCGGGGGTCAGCAGCAGATGGGTCGACGTGGCGACGATGACGCAGTCGACCTGGTCGCCGGCGATACCGGCCGCGTCCAGGGCGCCGCGGCAGGCGGCCACGCTCATCGAATGAATGGTCTCGGTGTCGTCGGCGAAGCGGCGGGTGCGGATACCCGAACGGGTGCGGATCCACTCGTCGCTGGAATCGATCGGTCCGGCTACTTCGTCGTTGGTCACGACTCTTGCCGGGCGGTACACGCCCAGTCCCAGGATCGCGGTGTGCTGCGCCCCGGTCGTCTGGGCGATCTGAGTAGCCATGGTGCTTCTCCTATGTACCTGCGGCTGGGCCGCCGCGGGGGTGGGCCCGATTTCGATGTGAGTTCCTCACCCGCCGACCGCGTGATCGCGGTCACCGGGCAATCCGGAGACATGAGGCACCCTCATATTATCCCACGGACGTGCCACGGCATCGGCAATTCGATATTCGCCGGGGTTATAGAGATCGACTCCGGGTATTGCGGCGGTACACGCCCGCGGCCGCGGCCGTGTACCCGGAGAACAAGCGAGGAAAAACTCATGCTCGGACTCGGCATCATCGGCTGGATCATCATCGGCGGTATCGCCGGCTGGATCGCCAGTAAGATCATGAAAACCGACGCCCAGCAGGGCATTCTGCTCAATATCGTGGTAGGCATCGTCGGCGGCCTCATCGGCGGCTTCCTGCTCTCGGCATTCGGTGTCGACGTGAACAGTGCGGGCTGGTTCTTCAGCTTCTTCACCTGCCTGGCCGGCGCCGTCATCCTCTTGTTCCTGGTGAAGTTGGTCGTACGGAGGTAGGCCTCGGCTCGACACCCGGTGCCACCGGCCTGTTCGGCGTAAGGTGTGAACGCTTGCGCCGACAGGTTCGGCCGGCCCGTGCGCGGTGACCGGTCGCCACCCGAGAGTCCGCGCCGATCGAACCGAGTACGAAAGAGGAATCAGTGGCACGCCGTCCCACGCCGCCCGGCACCCCGGAAACCACCGGTCCGGCCCATCTGGCCGATCTGGTGCGCAGTGCGATCCCGCCGATGCATCCGGCCGGATTGCCCTTCGTGGCCGTTCCGCTGGGGGCCGCGGTCCTGGGCCGCAGGCGGCGCTGGGTCCGCCGGACCGCGCTGGCCGCGGCCGCGGCGAGCGCCGCCTTCTTCCGGCACCCACATCGGGTCCCGCCGAATCGGCCCGGAGTGGTGGTCGCCCCCGCCGACGGTGAGGTCGCCCTGGTCGACACGGCCGCGCCCCCGCCCGAGCTGGGTCTGGGCGATCAGCCGCGGCCCCGGGTGAGCATCTTCCTGTCGGTCCTGGACGTGCATGTCCAGCGCACGCCGGTCTCGGGTGTGGTACGCGATGTGCGCTACCGGCGCGGGCAGTTCAAATCCGCCGACCTGGCCGATGCCAGCGAGGTCAACGAACGCAGCAGCATGCTCATCGATACCCCCGACGGGCAGCAGGTGGTGGTGGTCCAGATCGCCGGTCTGCTGGCCCGGCGCATCGTGTGTGACGCCGCTGCCGGTGACCGGATCACCATCGGCGACACCTACGGCCTCATCCGGTTCGGGTCTCGGGTGGACACCTACTTCCCGGCCGGCACCGAACTGCTGGTGAACATCGGCCAGCGGACGATCGGGGGGGAGACGATGCTGGCGGTCCTGCCGGCGGCGGGCGCGTGATGGAGCAGGTCATCGAAGGCAGGCGGCGCCGATCGATCCGGCTGCTGCCCAGTATCGTCACCATCCTGGCGCTGTGCTCGGGTCTGTCCGCGGTGCGGTTCGGCCTGGAGGGTGAACTGAAGATCGCGCTCGCCATGATCGGCGCGGCCGCGGTACTGGACACCCTCGACGGCCGGTTGGCGCGGTTGCTGTCGGCGACCACCAAGATCGGCGCCGAGCTGGATTCCCTCTCCGATGCCATCTCCTTCGGGGTGGCACCCGCGTTGGTGCTCTATGTGGTGCTGTTCAACGGCGAGAGCAGCGGGTCGGGCTGGATCATCGCGCTGCTGTTCGCGGTGAGCATCGTGCTGCGGCTGGCCCGGTTCAACACCCTGCTCGACGACGACACCCGTCCGGATTGGGCGCGCGAGTACTTCGTCGGTGTCCCGGCTCCGGCCGGCGCGCTCATTGCGATGGCCCCGATCGCGGTGTATGTACAGTTCGGCGACGGCTGGTGGACGAGTTTCCCGGTGGTCGCGGCGTGGACCGTCTTCACCGCGGCGTTGTGTGTGAGCACCATCCCGACGCTGGCACTCAAGTCGGTGTCGGTTGCCCCGCAGGCCGCCGCCGGGCTGCTGGTGCTGGTCGCGCTGGCCGGCGCGGCGCTGATCACCTACCCCATCGTGCTGTTGCTCGTGCTGATCGTGCTGTATCTCGGACATATTCCTTTCGCGTGGTACTCACGGCGCTGGGTGGCGGCCCGGCCCGAGACCTGGCAGTACAAACCGGCCGAGCGTCGCGCGCAGCGCCGGGCCGACCGCCGGTTGACCGTGTTGCGGCGTCCGGAGATCCGGCGGCCGGTACTGCGCCGCCCCGATATCCGGCGGCCGGCTCTACGTGGCGATTCGCGGTTGCGGTTGCGCCGGCCCGGGGGGCGGAACTGAGGGATTTCTGCGTCAACCCCAGGTTGACGATGGTCATGCGTCAACCTATAGTTGACGCATGACTACAGTACGTCTGGACGATCTCATCGAGGTCATCAAGAAGGCCCGGCCCGACAACGCGCTGGAACAACTCGCCGACGCGGTGGTCACCGCGGGGCATCTCGGTGAGCTGGCCGACCATCTGATCGGTCATTTCGTCGATCAGGCCCGGCGTTCGGGTGCCTCGTGGACGGAGATCGGCGCGAGCATGGGGGTCAGTAAACAGGCGGCCCAGAAACGCTTTGTGCCCAAGCCGCCGGGCGATCCCACCGCCGAGATGGCTACCGATGCCGGCTTCGGCAAATTCACCCCGCGTGCCCGCGCGGTCGTTGTGGCGGCTCAGGAGGCCGCGACCATCACCGGCAGCGCCGAGATCTCCCTCGGTCATCTGGTGCTGGGCCTGCTCAGCGAGGCGGACGGTCTCGCCGGTCAGCTGATCGTGGAACAGGGCGTCGCCCTCGCGGATGTCGCGAGCGCGGCGCTGACCGCGGTGGGCGGCGACGCGACGGCCGGACCGGAGGCCTTGAAGGCCGCGACCGCCGCCGGCAAGATGAGCGGACTCGTCCCCTTCGGTGCCGAGGCCAAGAAGGCGCTGGAGTTGACCTTCCGCGAGGCCCTGCGGCTCGCGCACAACTACATCGGCACCGAGCACATCCTGCTCGCCGTCCTCGAGCTGGAGAACGGCTCGGGGATCTTGAGCGATACCGGATTGCGCAAGGAGCCGATCGAGACCAGATTGATCGAACTACTGCAGCAGATCGTCGCCGAGAAGAAATAGCGCACCTCGGCCGCGGGGGTACCCGGGACGCCGTGCGCCCTGCGTTCGGCGCGATTCGAACAGTTCGTGGTGCGTGGTGTGTGGGCGGCCACCGCCCGCTGTGCCGGTATTACCGCAGGCGGGGGCTCCGATGCACTCGATCCGGGGCGGTATCCCGGTAATCTATAGCAATGGCGGATGAAACGGACTCCGACCTGGTGGCCGGTGAGCACCGGGACGATCTGCTGCGCGCATTGACCTATGTCTCCACCGAATCGTTGTCGGACGGGAGCTATGTGGTCAACGGCGATCTACCGCCGGAGGTCGCGCCGCCGTTCATTCGCGCCATCATGCGGGTCGAGGCCGAACTGCTACTGCACGATGCCGAGTTCGTCACGATCGACGAGGGAGAGCCGCGCACCCCGGAGGAGCGGCGCGCGGATGCCTTTCTGGCCCTTGCCCTGCGGGTCACCGACAGTCTTTGAGGTCCGGTGCCGCGGGTTCGCGACCTCTCGGTCTCGATTCTGCACTCCGCCGCTGGAGTCGCTGCGCTCCGTCGCTCTGTCGTCCCGGAATCGAGACGGGCTCTCGAACCTCTTCGGGGGCCGGAGCGGGAGTAGCTGTGGTCTGTGCGGCGGTCGACCTTGCACTCGGCACCGGTGAGTGCTAAAAATGGCATTGGCACTCCCCACCGGAGAGTGCCAAAGGTCGGGACGGTGAGATCGGGTACCACGACACCCCTGGTCGTCCGTCGCGGGCACCGAACCTGGCCACAAGCGTAGCTAAAGGGTGACCCGACAATGCGGTCATCCTGTGTGTCAGCCTCATTACTTGGAGGATCTCACCGCAATGGCCAAGACAATTGCGTACGACGAAGAGGCCCGTCGCGGCCTCGAGCGGGGCCTCAACAGCCTCGCCGACGCGGTCAAGGTGACGCTGGGGCCCAAGGGCCGCAACGTCGTGCTCGAGAAGAAGTGGGGCGCCCCCACGATCACCAACGATGGTGTGTCCATCGCCAAGGAGATCGAGCTGGAGGACCCGTACGAGAAGATCGGCGCCGAGCTGGTCAAGGAAGTCGCCAAGAAGACCGACGATGTCGCGGGCGACGGCACCACCACCGCCACCGTGCTCGCCCAGGCGCTGGTGCGCGAGGGTCTGCGCAATGTCGCGGCCGGCGCGAACCCGCTGGGCCTGAAGCGCGGCATCGAGAAGGCCGTCGAGGCCGTCACCGCCAAGCTGCTCGACTCCGCCAAGGAGGTCGAGACCAAGGAGCAGATCGCCGCCACCGCCGGTATCTCCGCGGGTGACGCGTCCATCGGTGAGCTGATCGCCGAGGCCATGGACAAGGTCGGCAAAGAAGGCGTCATCACCGTCGAAGAGGCGCAGACCTTCGGTCTGTCGCTGGAGCTCACCGAGGGTATGCGCTTCGACAAGGGCTACATCTCGGGCTACTTCGTCACCGACCCCGAGCGTCAGGAAGCGGTCCTCGAGGATCCCTACATCCTGCTGGTCGGCTCGAAGGTCTCCACCGTCAAGGACCTGCTGCCGCTGCTGGAGAAGGTCATCCAGGCCGGCAAGCCGCTGCTGATCATCGCCGAGGACGTCGAGGGCGAGGCCCTGTCGACCCTGGTCGTGAACAAGATCCGCGGCACCTTCAAGTCCGTCGCCGTCAAGGCGCCGGGCTTCGGTGACCGCCGCAAGGCCCAGCTCGCCGATATCGCCATCCTCACCGGTGGCGAGGTCATCAGCGAAGAGGTCGGCCTCTCCCTGGAGACCGCCGGCATCGAGCTGCTCGGCCAGGCGCGCAAGGTCGTCGTCACCAAGGACGAGACCACCATCGTCGAGGGCGCGGGCGACGCGGAGGCCATCCAGGGCCGCGTGGCGCAGATCCGCACCGAGATCGAGAACTCGGACTCCGACTACGACCGCGAGAAGCTGCAGGAGCGCCTGGCCAAGCTGGCCGGCGGTGTTGCGGTCATCAAGGCCGGTGCCGCGACCGAGGTCGAGCTCAAGGAGCGCAAGCACCGCATCGAAGATGCCGTGCGCAACGCCAAGGCCGCCGTCGAAGAGGGCATCGTCGCCGGTGGTGGCGTGGCCCTGCTGCAGTCGGCCCCGGCTCTGGACGACCTGAAGCTCGAAGGTGACGAGGCGACCGGCGCGAACATCGTGAAGGTGGCGCTGTCGGCTCCGCTGAAGCAGATCGCCTTCAACGCCGGCCTCGAGCCCGGCGTCGTCGCGGAGAAGGTTTCCAACCTGCCCGCCGGTCAGGGCCTCAACGCCCAGACCAACGAGTACGAGGACCTGCTCGCCGCCGGTGTCGCCGACCCGGTCAAGGTCACCCGCTCGGCCCTGCAGAACGCGGCCTCCATCGCGGCCCTGTTCCTGACCACCGAGGCCGTTGTCGCCGACAAGCCGGAGAAGGCGGCCGCCGCGCCGGCCGATCCGACCGGCGGCATGGGCGGTATGGACTTCTGAGTCCTGCCACCCGGCAATCCTTTTCGAATCGAGGGCCGGTCCACCTACGGGTGGACCGGCCCTCGGCGTATCTATCGCTACGTTGACGAGACTTTGGGTATCCTAGGTATCTATATCTGACATAAGGGATGTCCAGAGAAGGTGGTGACATGGGATCTTCCAAGACGCCGATCGAGATCGATGACGAAGCGCTGGCGATCGCGGCGGAGGTGCTCGGTACCAAGACGAAGAAGGATACGGTCAATGCCGCCCTTCGTGAGGTCGGTCAACGATTGGTCCGCATGCGCGCTCTCGCCCGCCTCGGCGAGATGGCCGACGGAGGCGACTTCGACGAATTTCTCGGCAACAAGGCGGCCTACCGCCGGTGACCCCCGCCATCTACCTCATTGATATCTCTGGGCTGTTCCGGATTCTCCAGGAGCCCTACCGGAAGGCGTGGGCCGATCAGCTGGCTGCGGGAGTGATCGCCACCTGTCCGATCGTGGAACTCGAATTCCTGTATTCGTCCAGATCATTGGCCGACCGGCTCGAGAAGCGGCGGCTACTGCATGATCTGTTCGGTTGGACCCCGATGCCGGACCGGGCCTACGAGCGGGCCGAGGAGGTTCAACAGCTGATGACGGAGCGGGGAACACACCGTTCGGCCGGCCCGGTGGACCTCCTCATTGCGGCGACCGCCGAACACAGCCGACTCACAATCCTGTCCGATGACAACGATTTCGCGACTGTTGCCCGGATCACCGGGCAACAGGTGGCGTTTGTAGCCGGTGCTTCCGGCTGAGCCCGGATCGCCGGATCGTGCTTCGACCATCGTTCGTCGATCGGCACCGGTGGCGACGCGATCAAAGCCTGGCGATCGCCGACCGGCAGTGTTGACCGGCTTGGCACCGATCAGAGCGGGATGACGTGCGGACGGCCCGCGGTCGGCTCGGTGACCACCTGCGCGGCGAGGCCGAAGACATCGCGCAGCACGTCCGGACGCACGACCTGCGCGGGGGTGCCCTGGGTGACGATGGCACCGTTCTTCATCGCGACGAGATGGTCGCTGTAGCGAGCGGCCAGCGAGATGTCGTGCAGGACCATGAGAACCGTCCGGTTGTGCTCGCGGTTCATCCGCACGATCAATTCCAGTAGTTCCACCTGATGTGCCAGGTCGAGGTAGGTCGTCGGCTCGTCCAGCAGCATGATGCCGGTTTCCTGGGCGAGTGTCATGGAGATCCACGCCCGTTGCCGTTGGCCACCGGAGAGTTCTTCCAGTCTGGCGCCGGCCAGGTCGAGCATGCCGGTGCTGTTCAGGACGTCCCGCAATGTTGTCTCGTCCAGGACCGAGAACTGTTCGTACCAGCGCTGCCTGGGGTGGCGCCCGCGTGAGACGAGATCGGCGACCGTGAGACCGGGCGGCGCGGCGGGAGACTGGGGCAGGATACTGACACGCCGGGCGACCTGCCGGGTGGGCAGGGTGTTGATCGGCTTGCCGTCGAGCAGGACTCGACCGGCCCGGGGAGCTATGAGCCGACCGAGGCCGCGCAACAATGTCGACTTCCCGCAGCCGTTGGGGCCGATGATCGACGTGACCGATCCGGTCGGCACATCGAAGGTCAGATCGTTGACGACCGGGGCGCCGTCGTAGCCGAGGGCGAGATTCTCCGCGCGCAGTACGGAAATCGTTTCCGGGTGACTCACGTCAGCTTCCTTTGGTTCCGTAGGACCAGAAAGAGGAGATAGGGCCCGCCCAGCACCGCGGTGGCCACACCGACGGGTAGCGATACCGAGAGCGCGTTCGCGGCGAGGGTGTCGGCGACCGAGACGAATACGATGCCCACCAATCCGGAGGTCAGAATCGGCGGCACGGTCGACCGGGTGAGCAGCCGCGCGATCTGGGGGCTCGCCAGCGCGACGAAGACCAGCGGGCCCGCGACCACGACCCCGGTGGCGGCCAGCAGCGTCGCGAGGGCCAGCGCGTACAGGCGAAGGCGGCCGATCCGGATCCCCAGTCCCAGCGCGATATCGTCGTCCATGGTGAGCAGCATCAGCCGCCGCCCCAGCAGCAGCGCGGCCACCAGCAGGACCAGGGCCAGCAGACCCATCGGCCGGATCAGCGGCCAGTCCTTGCCGTTGAGTGAACCGGACATCCAGGTCAGCGCCTGCGCGGCATTGCTGACATCACCGAGGGTCAGCAGCCAGGTCGTCAGGCTCACCGCGAGTCCGTTGATGCCGAGCCCGACGAGCACCAGGCGGTAGCTGTCCAGAGTCGCGGAAAAGGCGAGCAGGAAGAGCAGGGCTCCGGCCAGGATGCCACCGCCGAACGCGGCGACCGGCAGACCGACCCCGGCGGCCAACCCACTGAGACCGGCGGCGCCACCACCGGCCAGCACCAGCACGGAGACCGCGCCGAGCGAGGCGCCGGCCGTCACGCCGAGGATGTCGGGGCTGGCGAGTGGGTTGCGTGCCACGGTCTGGGTGATCGCCCCCGCCATGGCCAGACAGCCGCCCGCGATGACGGCCCCCACGGCGCGCGGCGCCCGGAATTCCGTCACGGCGAGGTGGAGCCGGGAGTTCGAGTCATCGCCCAGCAGCGCACGGACGCCGGCGTCCAGTGGGAGCGCGGAACCACCGTTGGCGATATGGATCGCGGTGGCCGCCAAGGCCAGCAGGGACAATGCGACACCGACCCACAGCGCTCGGGGCATGACGCGCACCGAGACCGGACCCCACCGCAGGACGCGGGTGGGCGCGAGCAGGTTCGGGGCCGGGCCGCTCATACGGTCACCAGCCGGCGCCGGCGAGCGAGTAGTACGAAGAACGGTGCCCCGATGACCGCGAGCACGACCCCGACCGACAACTCACCCGGCCGGGCGATCACCCGGCCGGCAGTATCGGCGACGAGGACGAGGAATATGCCGAACGCGGCTGCCGCGGGCACCGAACGACGATAGTCGGCACCGACGAGTGCCCTGGCGATATGCGGTACCAGCAACCCGGCGAAGGCGATCGGACCGGCCATGGTGACCGCGGAGCCGGCCAGCAGTGTGATCGCCCCGATGCCGGCACACCGCGCGACGGGGATGGAGGTCCCGAGCGATCGCGCCGCGTCCTCGCCGAGGGCGAGTGTGTTGAGCGCGCCGATATTGAGCACGGCGAGCAGCAGCCCCGCGACCGCGAAGGGCCAGATCGCTTCGAGCGAGTCCGGGCGCGCCGCCAGTGAACCCACCTGCCAGAACCGCAGCGTGTCCAAGGACGCGCTGTCGAGCAGTACCAGCCCGGTGACCAGGCCGCCGCACAGCGCGGTGACCGCCGCGCCGGACAACACCAGCGTGATCGGCGTCGCCCCGTTACGGGCGGCGGTACCGACCGCGAACACCACCACACCGGCGAGCAGCGCGCCCACGAAGGCCAGACCGGCCTGGGCGGGTACCGGCAGGGAGCCGAACAGGAACGTGGCGGATACGATCGCCAGCGCCGCGCCCTGATTGATACCGAGCAGGCCGGGTTCGGCGACAGCGTTGCGCGTATGTCCCTGGGTCAGGATTCCGGCGACACCCAGGCAGGCGCCCGCGGCGATGCCGACGAGGGTGCGGGGCCAGCGGAGTTCGCGGATCGTCACATCCATATCGGTGCCGGTGGGGGTGAAGATCGCATGCCATACCTCCGGCAGGCTCGACGGGCTGCTCCCGACACAGACGCTCACCAGCACGGCCGCCACCACCGCGGCGACCGGCACGCCCACCATGACCAGCGGTGCGCGACCGGGACGAGGCATGGCACCGCGGCGCGGCGGGACCGCAGACCCGACCGGCGATTCCGGGACATCCGAGGTGGTCTCGCCGGTCACCGGTTCGCTCGCACCGGCACTGTCGCCATCTCGGTTCTCCTTGCTAAGGTTCAGCAACGCATTGGGCAGCCTATCCTTATTCGGATGTCGCGTGGTAGCCCACCTGAAGGAAAGGTGACCTCATGCGAGTGATGTCCCGCCGGTCGATAGCCCAGCGATCACTGACTCCCCTGTTGGTGGGCGGACTGCTGTTCGCCGGAGCGTGTGGTGGCTCGGGTGATTCGAGTTCGAATGCTCCCGCCGGTGCGGGGGCCCCGATCTCGGTCGAGCACGCCATGGGTACCACGACCATCGACGCGCCACCGGAACGCGTTGTCGCACTGGACCCGAGTTTCTCCGACGCCGCGCTGCTGCTCGACGCCCCGCTCGTCGGGTACGTCCAGTATCGCGAGGACCGGGACAATCCCTTCCCGGACTACCTGGGCGATATCGACGACGTGGTGGCCGATTCGGTGAACGTCGGGACGATTGCCGAGCCGGACCTGGAGAAGATCCTGGAGCTCGAACCCGATCTGATCATCTCGGCGAAAGTGCGCCACGAGCCGCTCTACGATCAGCTGTCCAAGATCGCGCCGACGGTGTTCTCCGAGACCACCGGCCCGACGTGGAAGCGCAACGTCGTACTTCTCGGCGAGGCGCTGGGTAGAAAGGACCGAGCCGAAGAGCTGGTGACCGGCTATGAGGAGCGCGCCGCCGCGGTGGGAGAACAGATCCGGGCCGCGCATCCCGGCGTCACCTATTCGCTGGTCCGATTCGCCGGTGAGAACACCGCCCGGCTCTACTCCAGCAGTTCGTTCATCGGGGAGATCATGGCGGACATGGGCATCCCGCGTCCCGCCGGCGCACCCGACGCCGACGACAGCATCTTCACCCCGCTGTCGGTGGAGCAGATCCTCGCCGCCGACGCGGGAATCGTCATGGTTTCGGCCTACACCCCGCCGGGCGCCGAAGGGGACTCCAGCCGGGATCAACAGGCGTCCTTCGAAGGCAATCCGCTCTGGCAGCGCCTCACCGGCGATGTCGTTCACGTCGATGACGAGCCGTTCGTCCTCTCGGTGAGTGTGCAGGGGGCGCACGCCTCGATCACCACGCTCGCCGAACATTTCGGCGTCGATCCGCGCGAGGACCTGATCCCCTGACCGATCGAGCGCCGGCCCTGGGCTGCGGGGAGTCGTAGGCAGAGCTGGCTCTACGACTCCGTCGGCAGGCCGGAGCTCGGGCCGGCGGAGGCGGCCGCAAGAGGTGATCTGCCCCCGCCGGTGGCTTAGAGCTCACCGCGGTGGCACGGACGGCCGTTGCCGATCAGCCAGCGGCGGCCTTGCCGAGGCGCCAGAAGCCGCTGAACATGATGTCGGACTTGACCATTCCGCGGTCACGTACCAGGTGGCGGCGTACTCCGGACACGAGTTGCTGCTCGCCCACGACGAAGGCGTAGCCGGGCCCGTGTGGGAGGTTCGCCGCGCGCACGGCCGCGGTGGCCGGCGCGCCGATCCGGACGCGGGAGTCGGCGCGGGGCAGCCAGTGCACCCGCACGCCCGCCGGCTCGCCCAGATCCTGCATGTCGGTGTGGTGGGGGACTTCGATATACGCCGCGCCGCACAGATCCCGCGGCGCCGATCGCAGCACACCCGCGATCGCGGGCAGCGCGCTTTCGTCGCCGACCAGCAGTGACCAGTGGGCATGTGGCGGGGCCTGATACATGATGCCTTCGTCGAGCAGACCGACGGGCATGCCCGGGCGCACCCGGCCGGCCCATGCGGAGGCCGGGCCGGTATCCCCGTGGGCGACGAAGTCAATATCGATCTCGGCGTGCTCGCCGAAGAACCCGGCGCCCGCGGGGCGGAATCCGCGCACGGTGTAGTTACGGATCAGTGGCCGGGTATCGCTGCTCATCGCCAGACATTGCGCATACCAGAGGGTGTTCTCCGCCGCGGTGGGCAGGCGCAGGCCGGTTTGCCGGGCCCGCGGCAGAAAGAGGCGCAGCCACTGGTCGTAGCCCATCGGCGTGAAGTCGGCGAGGTCGGGCCCGCCGACCGTGACCCGGATGAAGCTGTGGCCGATACGCTCGGCGGCCAGGGTTTCGGCGGTGCGGATCCGCCGCTGTGCCGGTTTGACGTATTTGGTGCGCGTCGCCATGCGTATCAGGTTAGCAATGCCTTACCTAATGTTGGTGGTAGCCGATTCCCGCGCGTCCGGTTGGGTGACAATGGTCGGATGAGTGGCGTACAGGACAGCGGAACCGATCCTTACCTCTGGCTCGAAGAGGTCACCGGCGAGCGGGCACTCGATTTCGCACGGGCGCACAACGAGGTCGTCATGGAGCGGTTCGCCGCCGGCGACCGGTTCGACGCGCTGCAGCGCCGGATACTGGACATGCTGGACACCGACGCCAAAATCGCCTTCCCCGGGCGGCGCGGGCAGTGGCTGTACAACTTCTGGCGCGACGCGGCGCATCCGCGCGGTCTGTGGCGGCGCACCACCTTCGCCGAATATGTGAAGGCGGAGCCCGAATGGGACGTCCTGATCGACCTCGACGCGGTCGCCGCCGCCGAGGACGAGAACTGGGTCTGGGGCGGTGCCGGAGTGTTGCGACCGGCCCAGAGCCGGGCGCTGATCAGCCTGTCGCGCGGTGGGGCGGACGCGAAGGTCGTTCGTGAATTCGATATGGAAACACGCCAATTCATCGCGCCGGAGGACGGCGGCTACTTCCTGCCCGAAGCGAAGTCGCGGATCAGTTGGATCGATATCGATTCCGTTTATGTAGGAACGGATTTCGGTCCCGGCTCGCTCACCGGATCCGGATATCCGCGGATCGCGAAACGCTGGCGCCGGGGCACCGCGCTCGATACCGCCGAAACGGTATTCGAGGGCGCGGTGACCGACGTCTCCGTCTCGGCGGGTTACGACCGGACCCCCGGCTACGAGCGGCACTACATCGCACAGACCACCGATTTCTTCAACGAAGAGGTGTTCCTGCTCGAGGACGACGGTTCCCGGATCCGTCTGGAGACACCGTCGGACGCCGACGAGTCGTGGTACAAGGAATGGCTGCTGGTCCGGTTGAAATCGCCGTGGGAAGTCGGGGGCCGCACCTATTCCGCCGGTGCCATGATCGCCACGAATTTCGTCCAGTTCCTCGCCGGCGGGCGAGATTTCGAGGTGCTGTTCGAGCCGGACGCGCACACCTCGCTGCACGGTTACGGCTGGACCGAGAACCATCTGTTGCTGGTGACCCTCGAGGATGTGCAGACCAAGCTGTACGTCCTCACCCCGGGTGCCGGGGGCTGGCGCACGGAACCGCTCGCCGATACCCCCGCCATGGCCACCACCGGCATCATGAATCTCGATCCGCTCGAGGGCGGGGACGACTACATGCTCATGACCAGTGGATTCACCACACCCACCACCCTGCTCGCGGGGTCGGTCGGTGCGCCGGTGACCGAGTGGAAACAGGAGCCCGCGTTCTTCGACGCGACCGGTATCGAGACCGAACAGTTCTTCGCGCGCTCGGATGACGGAACGTCGATCCCGTATTTCGTGATCCGGCACCGCGAGACCCGGGATACGCCGGCACCCACTGTGATGTCGGGCTACGGCGGATTCGAGGTGTCCCGGACTCCCGGCTACGGCGGCGCATCCGGTATCGGATGGCTGGAACAGGGCGGCACCTATGTGATGACCAATATCCGCGGCGGCGGGGAATACGGGCCGCAGTGGCATACCTCGGTGCAGAAGGAGAACCGGTACAAGGTGTACGAGGATTTCTCCTCGATCGCCCGTGATCTGGTGGCCCGCGGGATAACCACCGCCGACCGGCTCGGCGCTGTCGGCGGCAGTAACGGCGGTCTGCTGATGGGGGTGATGCTCACCCGCTACCCGGAATTGTTCGGGGCCATCGTCTGCCAGGTGCCGCTACTGGATATGCGCCGGTATCACCGGTTGCTGGCGGGCGCGTCCTGGATGGCGGAATACGGTGATCCGGATGTGCCGGAGGAATGGGCCTATATCAGCCGGTACTCCCCCTATCAGCGGGCCGCGGAAACCGGTGCGGGCGCCACCTATCCGCCGATCCTGCTGACCACTTCCACCCGTGACGATCGCGTGCATCCGGGGCACGCCCGCAAAATGGCGGCGCTACTGGAGGAACAGGGCCACCGGGTCTGGTATCACGAGAACATCGAGGGCGGGCACGGCGGCGCCGCCGACAACAAGCAGTCGGCGTTCCAGGCGGCCCTGATCTACGAGTTCTTCACCCAGATGCTCATCGAGGGCCGGACCGCGAAGTGATCCGGTGTCGGTCAGCGATCGTGTAACCACTTCTCGATACGGTCGACCACATCGGCGGGTTCGGAGATCCAGCCGTTGTGGCCCAGCGGCCGGGGTACGTGCCAGGTCGTCTTGTCGACGTTCGGCAGTTTGTCCAGCAGATGCCCGGCCGATGTCCGCGGGGCCAGTTCGTCGCCGGTCAGGGTGATGGAGAGTACGGGCAGTTTCAGCCGGGTGAGGCGTTCCTCGTAGTCGATATCGGCACCGGCCGGGTCGAACCGGCCGGTGCGGGCCAGCCGGGCCCAGTCGGAGACGAGCACCTTCGACTGGCGGCCGAAACCGTTGGGGCCGAGTTTGTCGCCCGGCCAGACCCCGGCCAGCGTGGCGGTCAGCGAGACCGCGGCGGTGCCGACCAGCATGCCCGGCCCGAGCAGGCCGCGAAAACCCCGGTAATAGGGGGTGCCGGAGGCGACGAGAATCAGTCCCGCGAGGCGGCCGCGGACCCGCGCCGCGTACAGCGCCGCCAGTTGCCCGCCCATACTGTGGCCCAGCACGTACGGGGTGCGGTCGGGGAAGCGGGTGCGCACCACCTCGAAGATCGCCGGGAAGTCCACCGCGGCGAGTTCGTGGTATCCGTAGGTGCTGGCCGCGCTCGGTTTGGATGAGCCGGCGCCGTTGCCGCGCAGTTCGCCCACCGCGACATCGATGCCGCGCCGGGCGAGCGCACGAGCGAAATAGAGGTAGTACTCGGCGGGAACACCCAGCCCGGGTATCAGGACGACCACCGGACGAGGTGTGTCCGGAGTGACCGGACGCCCGTCCGATCCCGTGGCCGGGACCAGCCGCACCGTGACGGTGCTGCCGTCGGGCATCTGGATCGCAACGGTCTCCACCGGGTCAAGGCTAGCCGCCGAACGTCCTCGCCCGGCGGTGTGGTCAGGCCCGGATCGCGCCCACGATGATCCGGCTCAGCACCCGGATCACCTCGTCGAGCGGTTGCCGCGGTTCGGCGCCGCTCCATTCGTCCACCACATAGTTGACCGCGCCGATGATGGCGAGCATCCGCAGGTCGTAGTCACCGGTCGGGATCTCACCGTGCAGTGCGGCGTCCTCGGCGGCCTTGGCGAGCACCGAACTCCAGGCCCGGCGCGATTCCCCGCGCATCTTCTCGACTTTGGCCCCGGCGCCGACCACTTCGACGAGCACGACCCGAGCTCGTCGCATATCGGTGCCGATGGATTGCACATAGGCGCGGATGGCGCCGTCGATCCGTTCCAGCGCGCTCTTCTCGGTGCTCTGATCGAGGGAGGCGAGCACCGCGGTCCGTGACTCCCGGTCGATGAGAGCGAAGAGTTCCACAAGGAGCGATTCGCGGCCGGTGAACTCTTCGTAGAACTGGCGCGAGGACAACCCCGCATCTTTGCAAATGGCCCCGACCGAGCTATTGGCATACCCGTCTCTCGCGAAAACCGTCAGGCCGGATTCGAGAAAACGAGCGCGTCGCTCGCGTTGCCGATCTTCTACGGGCTGCCCGGCATACCGTCGTCCCGAATTCGCTTCCTGTGACATCGCGCAGAACAATACCGAAAAGCCCGATCACCTCGTCATCGATCGGGCCTTTCGTAGCCTGCCGGTAGCACGGTACGGGGTTGCCGAAAGTTGGCTGTCCGCAACCCGGGTCGCCGGGGAAACTGCCAAACCGGACAATGCCTGGATCTCGCTGGTACAGCGGATTTTAAAGGGAAATTATAGAATAATTTCCATGGGCCCGGCATGACCACTGCAATAACCCGGCAACACATAGTGTTCACCTTATGGGAACCGCGCTGCTGTATGGGCTGGGTACGGCAATTCCATTGCTGATCGGTGCGGCCATCGGATTGCGAACCACATTGCCCGAGCCATTGCTCGCCTCGCTGATGGCTTTCGGCGCGGGCACCATGATCGCCGCCGTGACCAACGAACTGTTCGAACCCGCCTTCTTGCAAGCGGGGGCATTCACCGCCGGCGTGGCGCTGTTTCTCGGTGCCGCCGTGTACGTGGTCGCCAACCGGCTCCTCGAACGCAGGGAGGGCGCGGGTGCGGTGGGCTGGGCCCTGATGCTCGGAACGGTTCTCGACGGTGTTCCGGAGAACACGGCCCTCGGCGTATCGCTGGGGTCGGGCGGCGGGATCGTGCTGCTGGTCGCCATCGCCGCGGGCAACGTACCGGAGGCGATCGGCGGATCGGCGCTGCTGCACCGGCAGCGAAACGTCGCACCCGCTGGAGCGTTCACCCTGTGGGTCCTCACCGGCGCGGTCCTCGTCGTGGTCACCGTCGCCGGAAACCTGCTCTCCGATCACCTCCAGCCGACCCATATCAGCGCGATCCAGGCCTTCGCGGGCGGCGCGACCATCGCGGTCCTCGCCGATTCGCTCATGCCGGAGGCATACCGGGAGGGTGGCTGGTGGGTCGGCATGGCCACATCTGTCGGGTTCCTCGTCGCGTTTCTGCTGAGCTGATCGGCCGAGCCCCCGGAAAATCGGTTCCCTCGCCCGCCCGGCCGGCGAATGATGCGCAAGGTATGGCAGCCAACGCATTCCGCTCCGGACTCCGCCGCAAGGCGGAGCCGTTGCGGGTGCGCGCCTTCCGGGGAATATTCGTCGGCGCCGTGTGCTCCGGCGTCACCGACGGGATCGTCCCGGTGGCCTTCGCTGTGCACTCGATACAGGAATTCGGCTCCGCCACATCGCTCACCGTCATCCTGATCGCTCTGTGGGCCGGCCGGTTCGCCTGCACTCCGGTCGCCGGTCTCGCTGCCGCTCGCCGCGACCCGTTCGCAGTGATGATCGGTTCCGATGTGGTGCGTATGGTCGCGCAGGGTGGGCTGGCGCTGGTGCTGGTGGGTACCGGCCGTGATTCGCTGACGGCAATGGCGGTTTCGGCCGCGCTCTTCGGCGCGGCCACCGCTTTCTACGCCCCGGCGCTGTCCACCGTCCTGCCCACAGTGGTGCCCGGACCCGGTCTGCGCCCGGCCAACGCGCTGATCGCCCTGGTCACCGATATCAGTGTGCTGATCGGTCCGGCGGTGGCGGTGGTCCTGTCGGAGACGGTGGGATTCGTCTGGATTCTGGTGTTCGACTCGGTGACATTCGGAATGAACCTGGTCGCGCTGGTCTACGCGCGGCGGGCGGCTCACGCTGTTCTCCGTCCCGATGAGCCGGCGGATTGCCCGCGGTCGACCCTGGGTACGGGTTGGGCGACCCTGCGCGGAACGGTCACCGGTGCGCCATGGCTCGGCTGGTCGGTCGCGCTCTGGTTCGCGGTGTCCTTCGTGATCGGCCTGGTAGCGGTGGCCGGTCCGGCACTGACCGTCACCGCGACCGGTGGTGGCGGGCTGTGGGCGGCCCTCGCCACCGGAATGGCAGTGGCGGCGCTGACCGGGTCGTTGTCGGTGATCGCCGGGGCGGTGCGGTTCGGCTGGCGCTGCGGGTCCACCGTGCTGACCACCGCGGTTGTGTTCGAGGCGGTCGCCGTCGCGGGCTACGGGCTGGACGTGGTCGGTCCGGTTCTGTTGTTCATCGGCTGTCTGACCGCGGGGTTCGCCATCTCGATCACCGGGGTCGTCTGGCAGGCTCTGATCCAGGCCGAACTCCCGGCCGATGAGCTCGGTGTCTTCGGCTCGGTCGAGGGGTTCGCCGGTGCGGCGGGGGTCCCGGCCGGGATGGTGGCCGGCGGGACGGCGGTGTCCACGGCCGGGACAGTATTCGTCGCGTGCGGTGCCGTCGGAGCTCTGCTCGCCCTCACCGCTGCCGTACGGGCGAGTATGCGCACATCCGGACCGTCCCGCGCGGCCGCCCGTCCCGGCGGGGTGTGAGCCGCACGGCTTCACCGTCGGAATCGGTGCCGGATCGGACCGGCTTTCTCCTGGTGGGCTGCGAGTCTCGGGATACAACTGACCGGAACCGGTACCGGGTCGCCCGCCCCGCCGCCGTCCCACTCGGTATTCGCCGAGCGGGTCCGGTGCTCCCGGGCCCAGGCGGATCGCGACAGTGTCACTCCGGGGCGAGCCGGACCAGCATCTTGCCGGCATTCGCGCCGGACAGAACACCGAGGAAGGCGGCCGGGGCCTGGTCGAGTCCGTCGTACACCGTCTCCCGGGTGTGCAGCGTGCCGTCGGCCAGCCAGGCCGCGGCCTTGGCGATGTACTCGCCGATCAGCGGCAAATAGCTGTTCACCAGCATCCCGCGCAGTGTCAGCTCCTTGGTGGCAGCCAGGAACAGATCGGGCCCCCGCCGGCCCGGGTCGCCGTTGTAACCACTGATCGCACCGACCAGTGCGATTCGGCCGTGCGGACGCATGGCCTCGACCGCGACCCGCAGCTGGTCGCCACCGACGCTGTCCAGATAGACATCGATACCGTCGGGTGCCGCCTGTGCCAGGCGAGCGGACAGATCGCCCGCGCGATAGTCGATGGCGGCGTCGAATCCGAACTCCTCGGTGAGCATTTCGGCCTTGACGGGTCCGCCTGCCGATCCGATCACACGGCCGGCACCGAGCACCCGGGCGAGCTGCCCGGCGACGCTGCCGACCGCACCGGCCGCGGCCGAGACGAATACCGTGTCTCCGGGACGGACCGGCGCGATATCGGTCAGAGCAGCGTAGGCGGTGAGCCCTGTGGTGCCGAGAGCACCGAGGTAGTGGTGCGGTGCTGCGAGGGTCGGGTCGACCGGCGTGGCGGTGGCGGCGTCGATCACCGAATGTTCGCGCCAGCCCGCGAAGTGCGTGACGATGGTGCCGACGGGGACACCGGCGGCCCGGGAGGCGACCACTTCGCCCAACGCCGAACCTTCCAGCACCTCGCCCAGCCGGAACGGCGGGATATAGGAGGGCCGGTCGTCCATGCGCCCGCGCATGTACGGGTCAACCGACATCCAGGTATTGCGGACCAGGATCTCACCGTCGGCGAGGTCCTGGATCGGTGCGGTGACCAGTTCGAAGTTCGCGGCGGTCGGTGCTCCGGACGGGCGCGCGGCCAAACGGATCTCGCGCGTGGTGGTAGGCGGTGCCGATTCCACCGGGGCGGCTGTGCCGGTCGCCGGAGTCCTCGGGGTGGTCGGGTTCTGCTGGGTGTCCTCGCGCACGGCTTCTGCCTCTCTCGTTTCACGGACTGTCGATATCGCTAACGAGAAGCTATGGCGGTTCAGGGTCGGCTCCCAGGTCCTCGCCCGCCATGATCCGGTCCTGCCGCGCCACCGCCGCCCGGCCGGTCTCGGCTGTCTACCCGCCACCTCATGCGTGCTGTCCTGTTATCGGCACTGCCGGGACGACGCCGGGCTCCGGCATCCGGATCAGCGGCCGGGCGGATGCGCGGCGATCAGCGATTTCGATGGCCCCCCGGCGATCCGCCACTCCACCGCCGGTAGGCCTTGCGCAGCGCACGATCGTCGGTGAAGGCCAGGCGGGCCGCGACGGCGGCGGTGGTCCGGCCGGACCGCAGTAGTTCCTCGGCCCGGCGGTAGCGCGATTCGTCGAGTTCCCGGCGCCAGGTGGTGCCGTGTTCGGCCAGCCGTCGTTGCAGGGTTCGCGGGCTCACCGTCAAGCGGGCGGCGACGCCGGTCAGGGTCGGGGTACCCGCATCGATGGCGGCGGCGAGTGCGCTGCGGAAATCGTCCAGCGGTCCGGAGATCGGGCGGGCCGCGGCGAGTACGAGGTCGGCGTGGCCGCGCAGCAACTCGGCCAGAGCGGGATCGGCGCGCACCAGTGGTGCCTCGGCGTCGGCGGCGGCGAAGGTGATCGTATCGGCGGGCGCGTCGAAGTCGATGTGGCCGGTACCGAAGGCTTCGATGAGGGTCCGGTGTTCGCGCGGCGCCGGACGGCCGAAGGTGAGGCGGACGGGGACAACGGGGCGGCCGAGTCCCTCCCGTGCGCGCCTCAGGTAGTAGCCGAGTACGTATTCGTTGATCACCGCCGCGACCCGCGGGTCGTCCGCGGAGGTACGGAAGCCGACGGTCAGCTCGCCGTCGTAATGCAGATCGAAGCCTTCGGCAGTGGCGGTGACCAGTCGGTGGTAAGGCTGGGCGGCGGCCAGCGAATCCGCGAGGGTCGCCCCGGTGGTGACGAGATAATCCCAGGTGCTGAGCCTGCCGAGCGTTGCGTCGTCGGCGACTGCGAGACCCGCGCCGGGGCCGGCGTCCGCCAGCAGTTGCCACATCTGGACCAGCGAGTGCAGGGGCACCCGGTCGAGTTCGCCGCGCAACTCGCTATCGCTGGTACCGGGGATCGTCGCCAGTCGTCCCGGGTCGGCGCCGGTCCGCAGAGCGGTGCCGCGGACCAGGCGGATCAGCTGCGACGAGACAGTCCCGATCGTGGGATCGTTGTGCCCGGGGCGGGCAGCGGTGTAGGCGGCGTCGACGGGGTCCAGGTCAGGGGTTTGAGCGCTCGCCACGGATGCCACGGTAGTCATCGCGGCCATCCGGCGGACGACCCGCGGGTAACCAGAGGCGCCTCCCCATTGCCGGGGCTAGCCGAGTGAACATCCAGCAACAGCGTTAGGCTCGACACCGTGACTTCCCACTACGATGTCGTCGTTCTCGGTGCTGGTCCCGGCGGTTACGTCGCCGCGATCCGCGCCGCTCAACTCGGCCTGCGAACAGCGATCGTCGAGCAGAAATACTGGGGTGGCGTGTGCCTGAACGTGGGCTGCATCCCGTCCAAGGCACTGCTGCGCAACGCGGAGCTGGCTCATATCTTCACCAAGGAAGCGAAAACCTTCGGTATCAGCGGGGAGGCGACCTTCGATTTCGGAGCGGCCTTCGATCGCAGCCGTAAGGTCGCGGACGGCCGGGTCAAGGGCGTCCACTTCCTGATGAAGAAGAACAAGATCACCGAGTACGACGGCAAGGGTTCGTTCACCGGCCCGAACGAGCTCTCGATCGAGCTCGGCAAGGGCGGCACGGAGTCGATCACCTTCGACAACGTCATCATCGCCACCGGCACCAACACCAAACTGCTGCCGGGCACCTCTCTGAGCAAGAACGTCGTCACCTACGAGGAGCAGATCCTCACCCGCGACCTGCCGGGTTCGATCCTGATCGTCGGCGCCGGCGCCATCGGCATGGAGTTCGGCTACGTCCTGCGCAACTACGGCGTCGACGTGCGCATCGTGGAATTCCTGGACCGCGCGCTGCCCAACGAGGACGCCGATGTCTCCAAGGAGATCACCAAGGCGTACAAGAAGCTCGGTATCACCATCACCACCGGTGCGGCCGTGCAGTCCATCGACGACGACGGGTCCAAGGTCACCGTCGCGATCAAGGACAACAAGTCCGGTTCGGTCGAGACCGTCACCGTCGACAAGGTGCTGCAGGCCGTCGGCTTCGCGCCCCGGGTCGAGGGCTACGGCCTGGAGAACACCGGTGTGGCGCTCACCGACCGCGGCGCGATCGCCATCGACGACAATATGCGCACCAATGTGCCGCATATCTACGCCATCGGCGATGTCACCGCGAAACTGCAGCTCGCGCACGTCGCGGAGGCACAGGGCGTGGTCGCGGCCGAGACCATCGGCGGCGCGGAGACGCTGACCCTGGGCGACTACCGGATGATGCCGCGCGCGACCTTCTGCCAGCCGCAGGTCGCCAGCTTCGGTCTCACCGAGCAGCAGGCGCGCGACGAGGGCTACGACGTGAAGGTCGCGACCTTCCCGTTCACCGCCAACGGCAAGGCACACGGTCTCGGCGACGCCACCGGTTTCGTCAAGCTGATCTCGGACAACAAGTACGGCGAGCTGATCGGTGGCCACCTGATCGGCCCCGACGTCTCCGAACTGCTGCCCGAACTGACCCTGGCCCAGAAGTGGGATCTCACGGTCAACGAGCTGGCCCGTAATGTGCACACGCACCCCACGCTGAGCGAGGCGCTGCAGGAGGCCATCCACGGCCTGGCCGGGCACATGATCAACTTCTGATCTCGCCCGGTTCTCGTCTCCCGACCCGGCATCGTGCCCGCACGGTGCCGGGTCGGTTCGTATCCGGTGGCCCGGACGGAACGAGCCGGCCGCCCGGGGCGCGGTGGGCGGGGATATATTCCGGCGATGAGTACGGAACCGCTGTCCGCCCGTTTCGGGTTGACCGGCATGCGTTCGATTCTCGGGGTTTTCGCGGTTCTGTTGCTGTCCGTGGTCTTGCTCGGCGCGGTCTTCGCCGACGCCCGGATGGTGCGCACCGAGGTGCTTCGCGTCGAAACCCAGCCGCCGACCGTCGAATACGACGGTGCGACCTACCACGCGGGCCTCCTGAGGAAGGAGAGTTGGCTGCTGCACCGGCGGCTTCCGGATGTGATCATGGTCGGTCGCTACCCGCATATGGGGTACGGACATCCTGTCTACTTCGAAATCCTCGGCAACAGCGACCCCACGCTCGAATCGGCACGATGGAGCCCCGAGGGAGTCACGGTACGCCTCGACTCGGGGCACGAGATATTCGTCCCCGCAGCATCTTTCACCGGCGGCCGCTAGTGATCTGCCGCCGTTGAGGTAGTCGAGTTCGATCTCGCACTGCGAGAGCTGGAAGGGCAGGCTTCACCGGCGTGTGAACGGATCCGCTCCACCTCATGTAGCGGTGATCATGATTCATGCAACCACCGCAAGTAGTGTTGTTGCCTTCTTCGTGAGTTCCCGATCGCCACGCAACTCAGAACGCTGACGTGCCTGCTCAACTGTTATACCGCGACTGGCCAGCCGCCAGAGCGAGTCCTGGTCCATACGCACTACCGCGGTAGGTTTCTGGGCCCGCTCGGCCGTCAGGTTCCAGCTCGTCCCGTCGGAGATCACCGACCACAAACCGCCCGCCGGACCTGTGATCTCGAACTGCACCGCTGTCCCGCCCGGCCGAACCTCGGCCCGGAGCGCCCACGGCACCGCGTGCAGGAAAGTCACGAGCACCGGACGCATCAGTGCGACCTCATCGGCGCCACGACGAGACACCGCGTCGCGGATCTGCTGCTGATGGACCCAGAACTCGGTGTACTCACGGGCAATGTCGAGCCAGGACGGACTCGTACCAGTCCCCGCCCACGAAACGTTGAGCCGTGCGGGTCCGGCAAGATCCGCTGTCGCTGCCCAGACCCGATCCAACTCGGGGCCCAGGTGGGCGAGCAGGTCTGTGAGCACCTGGGGGCTGCACTGACGCATCGCACGGACGAACTCCCCGTTCACGCGCGTCAAATAGGCGGGCAAGGTTTCGTCGTCGGCGAACACGGCGCCATCGTGCCCGTCTCGGTTGCCGGAGATCCGCCGCATGTAGTCATTCAGGATGTGCGCGGTCACATCGGCCACGCTCCAGCCAGGGCACACCGTCGGCTTCTTCCAGTCCGCCGAGTTCAACGACCGGAGCATCTCGAGCAGCGTCTGCCTTTCACGCTGGAACAGCGGCCGAACATCGAGTGGGATCATGGTCACGCAGTCAACCGTTCTCGACATCACTGTGCCACCGATTTCCGAGTCGGCCGGCCGCGCCTTTTTCTCGCCAGGCTTCAACCGTGCATGCGACAGTCTGGGTGTGGTGGGTGGTCTCGACGGTTACTCGCTGTTTTCGAGTACTCGAAAGCGCTTCGCTGCGGGGCGCCCGGCCGCTCTGTGATCCCGGTCCCAAGCGGGATCGCCCAGCATCTCGGTTGTGGAGGCCGGAACTTCGAGTGTGTCAACCCTGACGATGGTCATACCGGATGGGTGGTCGTTCGGGCGATGTGGTGGGTAGTCGCCGCTCTTAACGTCATTCGCTATGCGAATCAGGGTGTGGGCCGAGACGGGCCGATGGTTGTTTGTCGCGGTACTGACAGTGTTGGCCGGTGGTGTGGTTGTGGTGTGGCTCTCCCCAGGAGGTTTGGGGCAGCCTGAGCCGATCGAGATCACCGAGGGACCTTCGGTGTCGGTGTATCGAGGGCTGGCCGGTGCCTTCGGTTCCTCCCCCGCGTTGGCGCGGTCGGTGGAGTGGCTCGGAGAGGGTTGCCTGCTGGTTTTGGGCGTGCTCTGGGCGTGGTCGGGGTGGTCGGGCTTTCGGGGCCGACAGTGGCTGTGGGTAGTGGCGGCCGGGACGACGGCACTGGGCACGGTCGGGGCATATGTGATCAGCGAGGCGGTGAAGTTGGTTGTGGATGAGGAACGGCCGTGCCGCGCGGTGGGTTCGGCGGCCGATGTCGTCGCCTGTCCGCCGGCCGGTGATTGGTCTTTTCCCAGCAATCACGCAACTCTTGCGGGGGGTCTGGCCGTGGGGCTGGTGGTCATGTGGCGCAGGTCGGCTGCTGCGGTGGTGGCGTTGATGGTCCTGGTGGTGGTATCGCGGGTGGCGGCGGGGGTCCACTACCCGCACGATGTCCTCGCGGGTTGTGTGCTCGGGGCCTGCGCGGTCGGTGCGCTGCTGGCCGTGGTGAGATCAGCGGCGCCGGTTGTGCGAGGTGGTATCCGGCGCGGCGACACCGGCCTGGAAGGCCACGACCGCAGCGGCCGCGCGGTTGTCGACGCCGAGCGTGGCCAGGATCGAACTCACATGAGTCTTGATCGTCCCCTCCACCACGGTCAACCGGCGCGCGATCTGCCCGTTGGTCAGTCCGGCACCCAGCAGGGCCAAAACTTGTCGCTCCCGCACGGTAAGCGCTTCGACCAGGGCGCGGGCGCTCGCCCGGCTATCGGTCACCGACTGCGGCCCGGAGTTCACCAGGTGGGCAACGACTCGGGCGGCGACCTTCGGTGACAGGTAGGCGGCGCCGTCGGCCACCGCGTGGACGGCGGCGATGAGTTCCTCCGGGTCACCGGATTTGGTGAGGAATCCGGCAACCCCGCCGCTCAAGGCCTGCAGAATGTAGTCGTCCTCACCGAAAGTGGTGAGAATGATCAAGCCGGTGGATGGTGCGAGCTGCTGGATCCGGCCCGCAGCGGTGATGCCGTCCAGTCCGGGCATCTGGATGTCGAGAGCTGCAGCTGCGCGGCACGGTCCCAGCCCGCTCTGGTCAGCGCGCGCGACAAATACCAGAGCCGACCGAAAAACCACGGCACCATCCCGCCGGCCACGAATACAACCGAAAAGACACCGACAGCAGACGTCGAGGTCGGCCACACCGACGCCACGACCACAACCGACGCCGCCACGACGACCCACACCGCTGCCGCAGGCCACACCGAACGCGCGTGGACGCCCGCGAAAAAACCGCACACCACCACCCCTACAACCCACCACCACTGGACCACAACCAAACCCGCCCCCGTGACCACCGACCCCAACAACACCCCCTCCAGCCACCGCGCCGGCAACCTCGGACTTCCAGAAAGCAGCTCCGACCGATCCACACGCTGACCTTAGGACTCGAGGAAACATCTCCTGTACGGGTGATCAAGGGTGGCAGGTGCGTCGCCCACTACTCGCACACTGCGAGACACGCCCAAGCCGCGCGGGCGATCAGAACTCGTCGCGGCGGATACGGAGGGTGGTGATGGTGGCGGCCAGACCCTCGTATTGATTGACCAGCAGCACGATTTCGATGAGGCGGCGATCGTCGTAGTAGGTGGACAGGTGCTCCCAGGCGGCATCGTCGATATCGCGGGTGCGGACCAGTTGATCGACCGCGGTGAGCAGGGCACGGTGTTTGTCGGTCCAGCCCTGCGCGTCGGCTCCGGCCCGGATCCGCTCCAGGATCTCCGGTGTGATCCCGGCCCGCCGGCCCAGGCGGATGTGGTGGTCGGTCTCGTACGCGCAGTCGCGCAGATGGGCCACCCGAAGGATGACCAGTTCGGTATCGTGCCGGCGCAGCCGCCCGCCCGGCATGAGAGTGCCGGAGAAGTGCAGCCAGCCGCGGAACAGCCGCCCGGCCCGGCCCAGCGTGCTGAACAGCTGCGCGTCGGAGGTGCCCGAGGCACGCGAGAGCACCTGCCAGGCCGCCCAGTTCACCGGGCCCAGCTCACGGAGGCGGCCGGGTGCTATCCGTGGTCGCTCCTGCGAAACCATCACATCGTCCTCTCCGGTGTAACTGTCGTACGATCACAGCGCCCGGCTCGGTGTGGCGCGGCTGTGCTCCCGAACCTACCTGCCGGTGTGCTGCTCGAACAGGTGGCTTTCCCGGAGCGTGTCACGAGCGTGTGGAATCGCCGTGATCGAGGAGTTCGGAGACCGTGACGAACCGATAGCCCTGCGCATGCAGTTTCGCCGCGATCGGGACGATGGCGGCCCGGGAGGCCGCCCCGGAGCCGTACATGGTGTGCAACAGGATGATCGATCCCGGGCGCACCTGGTCGACGGCGGCCTCGACGATGTCCTCGGTGGAGGTATTGCCGTCCTCGGGTTCGACATCCCAGGTCACCGTGGTGCGGTCGTGGTCGGCGAGGTAGTTCGGGAGGGTCCACAATTTCTTGCCGTAGGGCGGGCGGAAGGTGATGTCGCCCTGATAACCGGCGGCGCGTATCTCGGCATCGGTACCTTCCACCTCGTCGGCCACCGTGCCGGGCGAGACCAGCACCATCCGCCGGTGGTTGTAGGTGTGGTTGCCCAGCTCGTGACCGGCCGCCACGATCGCTCGGCCCAGCTCGGGGCGGGCGGCCAGATCGCGGCCGTTGAGATAGAAGGTGGCGGGGATACCGGCGGTGGCGAGCAGATCGAGCACCTCGGGGGCGCGCTCGGACGGCCCGTCGTCCAGCGTCAGGGCCACCACCTTCTCATCGGTCTGCACGCGGTCCACCAGCCGCCCGGCCAGCTGGTAGGTCCGCGAGTTCATCAGGAAATAACCGCCGACCGCGACGATCAGTACCGTCACGACGGCAATTACCGACGCCGCCAGCCACTTTCGCATCCAAGGTGTATAGCAGGTGCCGGGCCGGCGGGCCAGCGTAGGAGAAGCCGTCAGGCGGTCCGGTCCCTACGATCCGATCCTGTTCCGGCGCTCTTGCCTCGGCGTTCGCGTTTGCCACGGGCGATCTCGGTGGCCAGGGCGTCGAGTGGCTGGGCGAACCGGGCCAGCGGATCCACCAGTTCGGCGAGCCACTCCCGGGCGTCCGCGAGCCCCTGCGGTTCCAGTGCGTAGAACCGGCGATTGGCTTCCGAGCGCACGCGGACCAGTCCGGCTTGCCGTAGCACCTTGAGGTGCTGTGATACCGCGGGCTGTGAGATCGGGGTGTGCCCGCGGATCTCCTCGACGAGGGTGCCGGCGGAGCGTTCACCGCCGGCCACCAGTTGCAGGATCGCGCGGCGCACCGGATCGCCGAGTGCCTCGAACACGTTCGCCGGGGAGGGCCGGCCCATCAGGATCGCTCCTCCTCCTCGGGGTTGACGGTGTAGAAGCCGGTGGTCGCCTCGGCGCTCGCGTGGGCCTGCGCCGGATCGTCACCGTCGGCGATCGCCGCCTCCGCCCAACCGGTCGCCGCGGTCCGGACGAATTCCAGCCCCTCGGTGGTGGCCGGGAATTCCAGCGCCACCGCCGGGTCGACTGCCGCGCCGGTTTCCAGATGCAGGCCGAGCCCCATGAGCGCCAGATCCCAGCCGACGCCCACCGCGCCGGGGCCGAATTGTTTCCACATATCCGGATCGACCGGTGCTTCGTGCACCAATTCCAGGGTGGTCCCGCCGACGCCGGGTTCCAGCCGGATATCGAGCCAGGAAACCATGGGCCCCATCTCCCAGGTCACCGCGAATCGCTTCGGGCGTTCACATTCCTCGACCACACCGCCGGCATTTCCTTCGAGCTGGTACCTGCCGCCGACGGCCAACTCGCCGGTCACCGGCAGGAACCAGCGCGGAATCCGTTCGATATCGGTGAGCGCCTCCCAGAGATCGTCCGGATCGGTGGCGTAGGTACGCCGCGCCACGGCGATCCGCGTGACCGCTCCCTGTCGTTCGGCGGTGCGGACCTCCCGGGTGACCAGTCCTGCGATGGCAGCCGGATCGGTGAGCAAACCCATGTCTTCCTCCCTTTATAAGTTACAACTTATATTAGCGCAGTGTTGCCGGCGGTGCCAGGCCGGGCGCGCGGTCCGGTCCGAGGCGAATGCTCCCCGCTTCGGGCGGGCAGAGGGTCGATTCGCTAACCCGGTGGTGGCGAAACCGGTGACAACGCCCTGTGGGCGGCGACCGGCGGGGCGCCGGCCGTACATCGACCGCCTCGCCGACGGTGCCGATACCGCGTGGGCTCACCCGGCCGGGTCGCTACGCCGAGCTCCCGAAGCTGCCGCAATGCTGCTTCTCGGCGACGCCGGCACCGCGATCGGGCGCGCCGGGAAGATCGAGCGGGTACGGCTCTCGCCCTGGCGCCGCGGTCGATTACTCATGGGGTATCCGCTCGGGCGTGGGCCCGGCGTCGCAATCCCGAACGCGCACCGGCCGTCCTGTTCGAGGCCGAACTACTCGCCTCGGAACCGCTCTACCGGCACAAGTCGGTCCGTGGACGACCGCGGGCCCGCTAGGCGTGGACCGGGCCGCCCCCCGGCCTCGGCGAGTCCGTGGCGCGGAGTGGACGCGGCACCCATCCAACCGGTGACGGATCGTGCCGGCCGGGCGCGCGGCGGTCTACGCGCCGTTGGCGGTCCGCAGGTGATCCGACGCCGGTCTTAGGCGGTGGCCGGTGCGACGGGCCAGAATTCCTTCAGCTCGGCCGCCGCTGTCGCTGCCTGCCGGATGCCGGATTCGTAGGCCGGGGCCAGTGCGGTATCGGCGAAGAGGTCGGTGCCGAACGCGGCGACGGCGATATCGTCCGGACGTATCGAGATCTCCCGAGCCGGTCCGAGTTCCCGGTCGGCGCGGGTGCGCGGATACACATGCGCCAGCGGTTCCAGGATCACGATCACATCGTGGCCAGCCGCGAGGTCGGCATTGACGGTGGACCGGATCCCACCGTCGATGTAATGTCGGCCGGCGATCTCGATCGGGGGGAAGACCCCCGGCACCGCGGTACTCGAGGCGAGCGCCTCGACGAGGGTGGCGGCACCGTCGCGGGTCCAGGCGGTCAGCGTCCCCGACCCGATATCGATAGCGGTGATGCGGAGATCGTGCTCGGGCCATTCGGCGAAACCGACGAGCGAGCCGATGCGGTCGATATGCATTGCCGGGTCGCCGGCGCCGGCGCCCAGGGCGAGCTCGCCGACTCGTTGGAGTACCAGGTCGCGATCCTGATCGACGGCGCGCAGCAGCGAAGCGATCTCCAGCAGCGGCGCGTAGTTGTGCCGGGTCGGCTCGGCGTCGCGCGGTCGCGGGGTCAGCAGCGTGGCGATATCGATTCCGGAGGCGAGGGCCGAGCCGACGACCGCCCCGGCGGAGGTGCCGATGATGCGGTCGGCCAGTGCCAGATCGACTCCGGCATCGCGTAGGCCGATCGCCAGGCCGCTCAACCAGGCGATGCCGACAGGGCCACCGCCCCCCAGCACCAGCGCGATCGTGGGCGTTGCGGGAGGCCGAGCGTCGGACATGGCACGAGATTAGCCGGACGAAGCGGTTTCCGCCGGGCGCGACCGACCGGTATCGCCGAAGGCCGGTGCCGGCCGAGTTTCCGGCGTGCGGTGGATCACGGTGCGGTCCGCGATCGGGTCGGGTACAAATACTACGTACACCATACGGTGTTAATGGAAAACGGAGGTCTCATGCGCATCACCGGATCCGCCATCTCGCTCAACGTCGCCGACCCGGCCGCATCGGCGGAGTTCGTCACCACCCATTTCGGCTTCGCCGAGCAGATGGCGGCCGACGGTTTCGTCTCGCTCGCCCACCCCGAAGCCGGGATGAACCTCATCTACCTGCGCACCGGCCTGTCCACTTTCAAGCCCGAACGCGTTGCCGGCTCCGCCGGGGACGGGTTGCTCGTGGTGTTCGTGGTGGCCGATATCGATACGGAATATGCGCGCCTGCAGAAGGAAGGCGCCCCGATCGTCACCCCCATCGAGACCGAGGAATGGGGCGAGCGCTACTTCCAGACGACCGACCGGAACGGGATCATCTACCAACTCGTGCAGTGGGTCTGAGAACCGCAGAGGTCGTCGCACCGGGTGCCGGCGCCTCGGGGCCCGGTGCGCTGATTCCCGATTCGCCTGAACCGCAAGGCATATGAGTGGTACGAAAGTGACCGGCGGGCCATGATCGACACGGGGGTCGATGGTGGCATGAGGGGCAACGACACACGGCAGAGGTAGAGCGCGATGCTGGTGAAGGTCGACGATCGGGCGGAACTATCCGCGGCCGAAAAGGAATTCGTGGCATGCCTGCGGCAGCTGCCGACAACCGGCCTGGCCATCGTCGACCTGCGGATCGGCACCCAACGCGGAACCCGGCAGATCGGGGCGGTGATCTGGACGCCCCAAGGCGTTCTCGTGATCGAGGTGGTCGGGTTCCGCAGCCGGCAGAGTGGGGTGCTCACGGTTTCGCCGGATCGGCAGTGGCAGGTGGGCGAGGCCGCAGCGGATCTGGAACTGGAATTCGGTGTGAATCCGATACGGCAGCTGGAGAGTGCGGTGCGGGAGGTCGAGCTGGCCTTCGAACGCGCCACCTACGACCCCGGACAGTTGTGCGGGGCAGTGGCGCTGGTGCCCATGCGGGGCGTGGTACTGCGGCCGGGCCGGGAAACCCTGCGGCCCGGATTGGACGTGGTGGTCGGAAACGCGGTCGAATCCACCGAACTGCGCATCTTCCTGGAGAATTTCGCACCCGGGCCGCCCCGCTGGACACTGGGCCGGGTCTGCGCGGCCACCCGGGCGCTCACCGGCTGGGCGCCGGATCGTGCCGAGCTCATCGCCGCCGGTTTCGAGGACAAACTGCCGGAGCCGCCGAAGACGCCGCGGGAGCGGCCCGGTTGGCGGCGCCCGGATTCCGGCCGCACCCAGGACATCATCGGCTGGGCGGTGCTGGGGGTCGCGGTACTGGGCGTACTGATCGTGCTGGGTGCGATCGCCGGTTCCCTGCTCGCCGACGGTCCTGCCGCCGAACCGGCGGCACCCAGCACCACCGTCGAGCCGACCGTGCCCGCCGCGCCCGGAGGCCCGGTGGAGTGCTGGCCGCTGCAACCGGATTGCTGAGGCGATGGCACCCGTCCTGGACACTGCTCGCGGACGCGGACCAGGCCTCGTGAGGCTACGGTTGCGTACCCGGCGCAGCGTCCGGCACCCTTCAGTTCGTACGATGTCAAAAAGCCTGTAACCGGGCGGTCCCCGGCCGCCGACCGTAACGACCAGGAGGGCAGCCGTGGGTCACTATCAGGCGAATCTGCGCGATATCGAGTTCAACCTCTTCGAGGTGTTCGAACTGGGCAAAATCCTCGATACCGATGCGTACGGGGATCTGGACACCGATACCGCGCGCGAAATCCTGGCGGAGGTGAAACGCCTGGCCGAGGGCCCGGTGGCGGAGTCCTTCGCGGCCGCCGACCGGGATCCGGTTGAGTTCGTCCCGGACACTCGTTCGATCATCGTCCCGGAACCGCTGGCCAAGACCGTGCACGCGGTCCGGGATGCCGGGTGGAACCGCCTCGGCAAACCCGAGGAGATGGGCGGGATGCCCGCCCCCGCCGCACTGTGCTGGGCGGTGAGCGAGATGATCACCTGCGCCAATCCGGCCGCCGTGTTCTTCGATATGGGTGCGGTGATGGCGCAGGTGCTGTTCGGTATCGGTACCGATCAGCAGAAGCACTGGGCAGCGGCCGGTTTCGATCGGCACTGGCAGGGCACCATGGTGCTCACCGAACCCGACGCGGGTTCGGATGTGGGCGCGGGCCGGGCCAAAGCGGTCGAACAGCCCGACGGCACCTGGCATATCGAGGGCGTCAAACGTTTCATCTCCGGCGCCGATGTCGGTGACACCGCGGAGAATGTCTTCCACCTGGTGCTGGCCCGGCCCGAGGGCGCGGGACCGGGTACCAAGGGCCTGTCCCTTTTCTACGTACCGAAATTCCTGTTCGACCCGCAGACCCTGGAACTGGGCGAGCGCAACGGCGTGTACGTGACCGATGTCGAACACAAGATGGGCCTGAAGTCCTCGCCCACCTGTGAACTCACCTTCGGCGGTGAGAAGCCCGCGGTGGGCTGGCTGGTCGGCGACAGCCACAACGGGATCGCCCAGATGTTCAAGGTCATCGAGAACGCGCGCATGATGGTCGGCGTCAAATCCAGTGGGACCCTGTCGACCGGATACCTCAACGCGCTCGCCTACGCGAAGGAGCGGGTGCAGGGCGCCGACCTGACCCGGATGACCGACAAGACCGCGCCTCGGGTTCCGATCACCCGTCATCCCGATGTGCGGCGCAGTCTGGCCATGCAGAAGGCCTATGCCGAGGGTCTGCGCGCGGTCTACCTCTACACGGCGATCCATCAGGACGCCGATGTGGCACAACTCGTTTCCGGAGTGGACGCCGAAACGGCGCACCGGATCGACGATTTCCTGCTGCCCATCGTCAAGGGCGTCGGTTCCGAGCGGGCCTATCAGTACTTGACCGAGTCGCTGCAGACGCTGGGTGGTTCGGGCTACCTGCAGGACTATCCGATCGAGCAGTACATCCGCGACGCGAAGATCGACTCCCTGTACGAGGGCACCACCGCCATCCAGGCGCAGGATTTCTTCTTTCGCAAGATCCTCCGGGACAAGGGCGTCGCGGCCGCGCAGATCTTCGGCCAGATCACCGCTTTCCTGGAGGCGCCCACCGGCCGCCTGGAAACCGAGCGGGCCCTGCTGCGCACCGCGCTGGCGGATGTGCAGGCGATGGCGGGGTCGCTCACCGGCTACGCGGTAGCCGCCCGGTCCGAACCCACCGAGCTGTACAAGGTGGGGCTCGGCTCGGTGCGGTTCCTGCTGGCGGTGGGCGATCTGCTGATCGGCTGGCGGCTACTGGTGCAGGCGGAGGTCGCCACCGCCGCACTGGCCGCGGCGGATGAGCGCGATCGACCGTTCTACACGGGCAAGATCGGGGTGGCGAGCTTCTTCGCCAAGAACGTGCTGCCCACACTCACCGCGACCAAGGAGATCATCGCGGCGATCGATACCGACATCATGAACATGCCCGAAGCGGCATTCTGATCTCACCGGCCCGGCCCACCCCTGTCCGCGTGGGCCGGCCGGTGTGCGGGCGGTAGCGGCGGTCAACCGGTGCGCGGGCGTGTCGTCCGTGCCGGTGTCGCGCTGGTGAGCGCGTCGGCCAGGGCGCGCAGACCGCCGATGGCCGCGGTCAGGCTCCGCTGATCCTGCGGCGACAGGGTCGCGAGGGCATCGAGGACGAGCCGGGTGCGTACCGTTTCCATCTCGCGGGCGTGCGCGATGGCCTTCTCGGTGGGCAGGATCCGGCTGCAGCGGCGGTCCGCGGGATCGGGTTCGCGGTCGATGAGCCCGTATTCGCCCAGTTGACGCAGTGTCACGCTCATATTGCTCGGCTGCATACCGGTCAGCGCGGCCAGTTCACCCGCCGCGGCGCCGGGGTTGTGCACGATGATGCGCAGCGCCTCGAACTGGGTGTCGGTGAGCGGTTCGGTGCCGGCGAGGCGCGGGGTGGCCTTACGAACCGCCCGCGCGACCTCGCGCAGCGCGTGGTCCAGCGCACGAAGCTCGGAGGAGTTGGTGCTCACTCGGCCATGATAACTTATGTATGCATAAATAAGTATCAAGGAGGAGGCACCGTGCTACCGATTCGAACGCGCCCCGGGGTATCCGGGCTGCTGCTGGTGGTGCTGGCGCTGCTCTCGGCGGCGGCGCCGTTCGCGGTGGACATGTATCTGCCGGCATTCACCGACCTCGCCGCCGATCTGCACACCAGCGCGGCGAGTGTGCAGCTCACCCTGACCGCTTTTCTGGTCGGTCTCGCCGCGGGGCAGTTGCTCATCGGGCCGCTCTCCGATCGGTTCGGCCGGCGCAGGCCACTGGTCGTGGCCACCGCGATCACCGTCGTCGTCACCGTGATCTGTGCGCTGGCACCCACCATCTGGTTGCTCGTCGCCATGCGTTTCGTACAGGGGTTGACCGCCTCCGCCGGGCTGGTGATCGGCCGTGCGGTCGGCGCCGACCGCACCGAAGGAGCGGCCACCGCCCGGCTCTTCACCCTGTTCTCCGCGATCGGTGGTATCGCACCGGTGGTCGCACCGCTGCTCGGCGGTGTATTGGTATCCGCCGGCTGGCGGGCCGAGTTCTGGGTGCTGAGCGGAATCTTCGTGCTGATGTTCGCGGGCGCGCTGATCGTGGTGCCGGAATCGCTGCCGCCGGAGCGGCGCCACCGGGCCGGTGCCGGTGGAACGCTCCGTACGCTGCGCGGTATCGGTTCCGAGCGCGGCTATCTCGGGTACATCTTCGCCTTCGCGCTCGGATTCGCCGGGATGATGTCCTATATCTCGGCTTCGCCCTTCGTGATCGAGAACGTGCTCGGCATGTCCAACCGGGCCTACACGATCGTGTTCGCCACCAATGCCGCCGGCATGGTGGCGGCCGGAGTGGTGATCTCCCGGCTCGTCGGCCGATTCGGCCCGGCGCCGATCCTGCGGATCGGGCAGCTGGTGATCTTGGCGGCCGCGACCGTGTTGCTCGTATTGCTGGCCACCGGTGCGCCGGCGGCACTTGTGCTGCCCGTCCTCTTCGTGATGGTGGCCGCCACCCCGACGGTCATGGGCACCGCCAGCGCACTGGCGATCGGCCGGGCGCGCCATGCCGCCGGTTCCGCCTCGGCGCTCATGGGCGCGCTGCAGTTCGCGCTGGGCGCGGCGGTATCCCCACTGGTCGGTCTCGGCGGGCCCGCCACCGGTGTACCGATGGGTGTCGCCATCGTGGTCTGCGCCTGCCTGGGCATCCTCGCGCGGCGGGTGGGGGACACCGCGGGTGCGGTGGTGCCCCGGGACCGGGAGCCGGCCCACGCGTGATCCCGGCGGATCCACGCAGGTAGCGGCTACCTTCCGGCGACCGGCCGGTCCCGCCGGACCGTACCGGCCGGTGCATGCCGCACAATGCAAGGCGTGACAGTTGAGCTGCTCATTCTCTTGGTCGTCATTGTCACGGCGCTGGCTTTCGACTTCACCAACGGTTTCCACGACACGGCCAATGCGATGGCGACCTCGATAGCTACCGGGGCGCTCCGCCCCAGAGTCGCGGTGACCCTGTCCGCGGTCCTGAATCTGGTGGGCGCGTTCCTGTCGGTGGCGGTGGCGGCGACGGTGGCCGAGGGGATCGTGCGGCTCGACCAGGTGTCCGGGCACGACCTGCTGCTCATCGTCTACGCCGGATTGGTCGGCGGCATCCTGTGGAACCTGCTCACCTGGCTGTTCGGCCTGCCGTCGAGTTCCTCGCACGCATTGTTCGGTGGGTTGATCGGCGCGACCCTGGCCGCCCTGGGCTGGAGCGGGGTGGTATGGATATCCGCGGAAGGCGGAGTGATCAACAAGATCGTGATTCCCGCGCTGCTCGCACCCGTCGTCGCCGGTCTGGTCTCCACCATCGGCACCTGGTCGGTGTACCGGATCACCCGCGGCTCCCACCCGGACAAGGTGAGCACCGGATTCCGGTGGGGTCAGGTCGGCTCGGCGTCGCTGGTGTCGCTGGCGCACGGCACCAACGACGCGCAGAAAACGATGGGCGTCATCTTCCTGGCCTTGATCGCCTACGGTGAGCTCTCTGCGGACTCGGTCATGCCGCTGTGGGTGATGGCCGCGTGCGCGTTCGCGATCGCGGCCGGCACCTACCTCGGCGGCTGGCGGATCATCCGCACCCTCGGTAAGAAACTCGTCGATATCGATTCGCCACAGGGGCTGGCGGCCGAATCGGCCTCGGCGGCGATCATCCTGACCTCCGCTCATTTCGGGCTGCCGCTCTCGACGACGCAGACCGTCACCGGTGCGATCCTCGGTACCGGCCTCGGCAAAGGGGCGGAAGTGCGCTGGGGGGTGATGGGGCGGATGGTCGTGGCCTGGCTGCTGACCCTGCCCGCCGCCGGCATCGTCGGCGCGATCTGCTGGACGCTCGCCTACTACATCGGCGGCCTGGCCGGGGTGCTCGTGGTGTTCACGTTGCTCATCGCGCTGGCTACCGTGATCTATCGGCGCTCGCTGCGGGACAAGGTGTCCAGCGGCAATGTCAACGCTGTTCCCGACGCCGACTGCGGGCCGGGGGACACCTCGCCCGCGCAGCAGCCACGGGTCGCCGGGCCGACATCCGAGGAGGCGTAATGGATACCGTGTCGACGAATCTGCGGTCGCTGGGGGAGGTGACGCTGGCAGCGCTCGTGCTGGGCGCCGGGTTGCCCATGGTGTTCGCGCTCGGGGTGCGGCTGTGGTCGGCCGCGGCGACGACCGGGCCGGACGGATCGGTACGGCGTAACCCGACCGCCCTCGCCGGCGCGGGCCTCTGCCTGGTCGCCGTGCTCGCGGTGGTGGTCGCCGCGGTGCTGTTCGTCGCGAAGGCGTTCCTGGCCGAACGGCTCGGTATCCACCTGTTCGGGCAGGCGTGATGGCCACCGGGAACGAATTGCCGCCGGAGCGGTCGGGACTGCTGGCCCGGGTGCTCGCGTGGTTGCGGGCCGGGTACCCGCAGGGCGTGCCCCAATCGGATTATGTGGCCCTGTTCGCTGTACTGCACCGGGACCTGACCGAGTACGAGGTCGTCCTGGTCGCCGAGGAACTGGTGCGTGACCGGGGGGACCGGGAGATCACCCACGCCGAAGTCGAGGCCGCGGTCAGCCGGCACGCCCGGGAGCAGGCGGGTCCGGAGGACATCGCGCGGGTGGCCTCGCATCTGGCTGCCGGCGGCTGGCCGTTGGCCTCCCCGTTGGCCGAGATCGCCCGGCCGGAAGAGGACCGATGACGGTCCCGGCATGATGATCACCGAGGTCACCGGCGAGATACCCGCGCAGACGGATCCGCGGCGAGGGCCGTCACATCTGGATCCGTCCGGCCGGCCTCACTGAACCGGCGCGCGGTGACGGAAGCGAAATTCTTGCTAACCCGGTTATCGCATCGTGCGAACGACCCCTAAGCTGGACATATGGCCAAGACTTACGTCGGCGCCCGGTTGCGGCAACTGCGGACCGAACGCGGGCTCAGCCAGGTGGCGCTGGCCCAGCAGCTGGAAATATCGGCCAGCTATCTCAACCAGATCGAGCACGATGTCCGGCCGCTCACCGTACCGGTGCTGCTGCGGATCAGCGAGGTCTTCGGAGTCGAGGCGACCTTCTTCTCCCCGCAGGACGACACCCGGCTCATCGCCGAACTGCAGGAAGTGGTGATGGACCAGGAACTGGGCATCGAAGCCGATGCCCGCGAGATCGCGGAGATGGTGTCGGCCCACCCGAGCATGGCCCGGGCCCTGGTCAATATGCACAACCGCTACCGCAACACCAGCGCCCAGCTGGCCGCGGCCACCGAGGACCGATTCGCCGACGGCGCGGGCAGCGCCACCATCAGCAAACCGCACGAGGAAGTACGCGACTACTTCTACCAGCGGCAGAACTATATCCACGAGCTCGACACCGCCGCCGAGGAACTGGCCAACCGCATCCGCTTCCACAACGGCGACGCGCACAGCGAGATCCCCAAGGTGCTGCGCAGCTACGGCGTGCGGATCATGGAACGTATCGATCTCGGCGAGGGCGTGCTGCACCGGTACGACCCGGACAGCCAGGTGCTCGAGATCGCGCCGCATCTATCCGGTGGCCAGCGCCTGTTCAAACTGGCCGCCGAGCTGGCCTATTTCGAATGCGGGCAATTGCTGGAGAAGCTGGTGGACGAGGGGAACTTCTCCGGCCCGGACGCGCGCAGACTCGCCATGCTCGGCCTGGCGAACTATTTCGCCGCCGCCACGGTGCTGCCCTACACCTACTTTCACGAGGTAGCCGAAGGTTTCCGCTACGACATCGAACGATTATCGGCATTCTTCGCGCAGAGCTACGAGACCATTTGCCACCGCCTGTCCACCTTGCAGCGACCGGAACTGCGCGGAGTCCCCTTCTCGTTCGTCCGGGTCGATCGGGCCGGCAACATGTCGAAACGTCAGTCCGCCACCGGTTTCCACTTCTCCTCCAGCGGCGGTACCTGTCCGCTGTGGAATGTGTACGAGACCTTCGCCTATCCGGGCAAGATCATGACGCAGATCGCGCAGATGCCGGACGGCCGGAAATACCTGTGGGTGGCGCGCACCGTGGAACGCCGCGCGACCCGGTACGGGCAGCCGAGTAAAACCTTCGCGATCGGGCTGGGTTGCGAGATCCGGCACGCGGCACGGGTCGTGTACGCCGACGGTATCGATCTGCGGGAGGCCAACGCCACCCCCATCGGCGCGGGCTGCCGGGTCTGCGATCGCGCCAACTGCCCCCAGCGTGCCTTCCCCCCGCTCGGTAAAACCCTCGATATCAGCGAACACCGGAGTTCGGTTTCCCCGTACGTCCTGAAGTAGGCGGTGAGCGGGACCTCGAGGTCAGGCCGATTCCCGGCCCGGAGTCTCCAGTTCCGAGATCTGCACGGTCGGGGCCAGGTGGCCGCGCAGCCGCCGATCGATCTCACCGGCCACCGGGATGACCACCGAGGCGGCCGAGGTGGCGACCGCGTCGACCAGGATCGCCGGCCAGTCCGGAGCCTGCGTGGTGGCCAGGGCCGCGATCACAGCGGCGGTCACCGGATCGCCCGCTCCGGTCGGGTTACCGGTCAGGGGTTCGGGCAGCCGGGCTTCCCACGACCCGTCCGGGGTGACCGCGACCATGCCGTGTGGTCCCCGGGTGATGATCACCGCGCCCACCCCGCGATCCACCAGCGGCCGGGTCGCGGTGACCAGCGCCTCCGGCGTTTCGGGGCGGCAGTGGGTGAGCGATTCGAACTCGTCGAGACCTGGCAGCAGTACCACCCCGGGCACCCGGGAGGCCATTCGCAGTGCCGGTCCGTGCAGGTCACAGACCGTGGGCACGCCCGCGTTCAGCGCGGTCTGGGCGATGCGCGCGGGAAGGCCGGGATCGACGCCGTCGGGTAGTGACCCGGCGATCACCAGGCCCGAGATATGCGTCAGCATGCCCGATACACGAACCTCGAGTTGTTCGCAGGCGTGCGGATTGGATATCCGCGCCCCCGGTTCGCGCAGCGCGGTCGCGGTGCCGGTATCGGATTCGCTGATCACCACGGTGCGCCGGACCCACGGCAGGGCATGCACGAAATCCACCGGCATCTCGGCCTCGGCGGCGGCGGCGAATGCGTGGTCGGCGAAGCCGGTGGCACGGGCATAGCGGCCCAATTGGTTGAGCACTCTGGTGACGTTGATGCCCTTACCGCCGAGGCGCTGCTCCACCGAGCGAACCCGGTGGGCCTGCCCATGGGTGAAATTCTCGACGCGGTAGGTGACATCGTAGGCGGGATTCATTGTCACGGTGAGGATCACGAGAACCACTGTCCACGAGAGTCGGCACGGCACAAGATCAAGGGCGCGATTGCGAGGGTGATTTCGGTCGCCCTCGCCGGGGCCGGGGGCGAGGGCGCGCTGCGCTCAGATCGCGGCCTCTGCCGGGAAGGGTACGGTGATCCGGCCCAACCGCCCGTTCCGTGCGGCCACCATCTCCGCGGTCACCGCCAATGCTGTTTCGGTGGCCGTGGCCGCACCGATATCCATTCCCGCGGGGGAGTGCAGCCGGGCCAGTTGCGTCTCGTCGAACCCGCTCGCGCGCAGGTCGTCGAGGCGGCGCGCGCTGGAGACCAGCGAGCCGACCGCACCGATATAACCGATCTCGGGTAGTCGGAGCGCGACCGTCAGCAGCGGAATCTCGAATTGTGGATCGTGGGAGGCCAGCACGATACCGGTGGATGAGTCGATCTCGCCCTCGGAGACCAGCATGTTCAGATAGCGGTGCGGCCAATCGCAGACCACCTCGGCCCCGGGGAAGGATTCCGGCACCGCGAATGCGGGGCGCGGATCGCAGATGGCGACCCGGTAATCGAGCAACTGCGCCTGCGCCGAGAGCGCCGCGGCGACGGTATTGGCTCCGAACACCACCAGCAGCGGGGGCGGGGCGAACGAGGCCACGAAAATATCGGACTGCGGTAGCGAGACCAGTTCTGTCGCGTGTCTTTTATCGGTGATCAGATGCTGTCCGATCATTCCCGGTTCGGGATTCCACACCACGGTGAAAAGTGTGACCCGCCGATGTTCGGCTATTTCGGCGGCGATGGTCGGGAATTCCGGAAAATGTCCGCGGGAAAACGGCTCGGTGAACACATCGATCACCGCGCCCTCACCGCCGGGCACCGGGAGCCGGTGCAGAGCGCGCTGCCCGGTCCGGGCCGCCTGCAGGGTCGATTCGTAGACGGTGTCCTCTATTCCGGTGGCCGCCATGGATCCGTAGATCATGCCGTCGGGATCCACCAGAATCGCCGTACCCACCGGAATGTCCACCTGGCCACCCGTGCGCACGATGGTGGCCAGCCCGCCGGTCCGGCCCGAACGCCACACCTGCAGCAGGTCGTCGACGATGTCGCGCATCAACAGCTCCGATCCCACCGTGCGACGGAGGGCAGGCGCTCACCATCGGCACCCGTCACCGATGACCGCGCACGTGACGGACACCCTAGCGCTGTTCTCTGCGAATTTGGCACGCCTGCGAAAATCTCGTCGGGCGAGAACATGAATGGTCGGCCAAGTGTTGTGCACCGACACCGTCCCTGTCTGGGCATGTTGTGAAATTTTGGGGGTTCACCCCCGTGATGTACTCCCCGGCGGCGGGAAGAGAGAGGATCCACCGGGGGGCCGCAAGCCCGCACCCCACCTTTGCGAGCAATCCACTTTCTGTCCTTCGCGCGCGTCCGCCTTTCGCTTTCACGCGAGTCCGCAGGGCCGCACATCGCATCTGAAGGCGCGCGACATCAGTTATGAACGTCCTCACAGGGCCGAGTCGGGCCGGGTGGGGTCGACCGCGATCCCCACCTCCGCTAACAGTACAAGCGTTACGCTAAAACCCCATGTCAGAGCTACTGGTGAGTAGACTTGACGGTGGTTACGCGCTGGCAACTTTCGCAGGATTGGCAAAGTTGTGGGCGATCCTAGCTCAGATTCACAGAAGCAACAGGTAGACGGCCTTTTGATGGTGTGCCATGGTGTGGAAGTACACCCACCGGGCATTGCAAGCCTGCAAATCGTCGTTCCAGCAGTGCGACGCGGAAACGCTTCGTCGACGCGGACACGGCGGACCGACCGACCAAGGAAGTGGAGTCGCAAGATGTCGACCACCGGCACCCCGAAGACCGCCGAGGAAATCCAGAAGGATTGGGACACCAACCCGCGCTGGAAGGGCGTCACCCGCAACTACACCGCCGAGCAGGTTTCCAAGCTGCAGGGCACCGTTGTCGAAGAGCACACCCTCGCGCGGCGTGGCTCGGAGATCCTGTGGGATCTGGTGAACAACGAGGACTACATCAACTCGCTGGGCGCCCTCACCGGCAATATGGCGGTGCAGCAGGTCCGCGCGGGCCTCAAGGCCATCTACCTGTCGGGCTGGCAGGTCGCCGGTGACGCGAACCTGTCCGGTCACACCTACCCCGACCAGAGCCTCTACCCGGCCAACTCGGTGCCCGCCGTGGTTCGCCGCATCAACAACGCGCTGCTGCGCGCCGACGAGATCGCCAAGGTCGAGGGCGATACCGCCGTCGAGAACTGGCTGGCCCCCATCGTCGCCGACGCCGAAGCCGGCTTCGGTGGCGCGCTGAACGCCTACGAACTGCAGAAGGCCATGATCGCCGCCGGTGCCGCCGGTGTGCACTGGGAAGACCAGCTGGCCTCGGAGAAGAAGTGCGGCCACCTGGGTGGCAAGGTTCTCATCCCCACCCAGCAGCACATCCGCACCCTGACCTCCGCGCGCCTGGCCGCCGACGTCGCCGAGGTGCCCTCGGTGATCATCGCCCGTACCGACGCCGAAGCCGCCACCCTCATCACCTCCGATGTGGACGAGCGCGACCGCGAGTTCCTCGACGGCACCCGCACCGCCGAAGGCTTCTTCGGCGTGAAGAACGGCATCGAGCCCTGCATCGCGCGCGCCAAGGCCTACGCCCCCTACGCCGACCTCATCTGGATGGAGACCGGCGTGCCGGACCTCGAGGTCGCGCGCAAGTTCGCCGAGGCCGTCCGCAGCGAATTCCCGGACCAGCTGCTGGCCTACAACTGCTCGCCGTCCTTCAACTGGAAGGCCCACCTGGACGACGCCACCATCGCCAAGTTCCAGCGTGAACTCGGCGCCATGGGCTTCAAGTTCCAGTTCATCACCCTGGCCGGCTTCCACTCGCTCAACTACGGCATGTTCGACCTGGCCTACGGCTACGCCCGCGAGGGTATGACCGCCTTCGTCGACCTGCAGGAGCGCGAATTCAAGGCCGCCGCCGAGCGTGGCTTCACCGCGATCAAGCATCAGCGCGAGGTCGGTGCCGGCTACTTCGACACCATCGCCACCACCGTCGACCCCAACACCTCGACGGCGGCGCTGAAGGGCTCCACCGAAGAAGGACAGTTCCACTGAGTTGTCTGCGGCGCCCGGACTCGGGCCTCTGGGCCCGAGTCCTTCGGGACCGATCGTGGTACTCCGTCTTCTGACGGGTATCCCGGACCCACTACCTCGGTAGGGGTGTACCGCCCCCTCGCAACAGCCCGGCGAGGGGGCTTCGGTCTCTCCGGCGCGCCGGACCCGACCGCCCTAGGCGCTCAGCGGTCGGCATTGTGGACGAAAGTGACGAGGGCTCCGAGCCCGCGCTGCCGGAGGCGGCGCCGATGAACACAGCCCCGCGCCGCCGAGGCGGCGCCATGGAATAGGAGTGGGACGTGAACGAGAAGATTCAGCGTGTCGGTGTCATCGGTGCCGGCCAGATGGGCGCGGGTATCGCCGAGGTGTGCGCTCGTGCGCATGTCGATGTGCTCGTGTACGAGCAGACCCGAGATCTCGCCGCAGCCGGCCGATCGCGGATCCTGCGGTCCCTGGACCGGGGCGTGAGCAGCGGCAAGATCACCGAGCGCGAGCGGGAACAGGCGGCCTGGCGGCTGCGGTTCACCTCCGACCTCGGCGATTTCGCGGACCGGCAGCTCGTGGTGGAGGCCGTCCTGGAGGACGAGAAGGTCAAGACCTCCATCTTCGCCGAACTCGACAAGGTGGTCACCGACCCCGGCGCGGTGCTCGCCTCCAACACCTCCTCCATCCCGATCATGAAGATCGCGGTGGCGACCAACAACCCCGAGCGGGTTGTCGGTATGCACTTCTTCAATCCCGTGCCGGTGCTGCCGCTGGTCGAACTGGTGACCACACTGAAGACCAGCGGCGCCGTCACCGAGCGGGCCGAGAAATTCGCGGCCGAGGTCCTCGGCAAGGAGATCGTGCGTTCCTCGGACCGTTCCGGCTTTGTCGTCAACGCGCTGCTGGTGCCGTACCTGCTCTCGGCCATCCGCATGGTGGAATCCGGCTTCGCCACCAAGGAGGATGTCGACAAGGCGATGGTGCTCGGCTGCGCCCACCCCATGGGGCCGCTCGCACTCACCGACCTGGTCGGCCTCGATACGGTGAAATCGATCGCCGACTCGATGTACGGCGAATTCAAGGAGCCGCTGTACTCGGCGCCGCCGCTGCTCATGCGCATGGTCGAGGCGGGGTTGCTGGGCAAGAAGTCCGGCGCGGGCTTCTACCAGTACAACAAGGCGTAGGCAGTCGGCGGTCACCGAGATGAGCGGCGGAGTGAACAACCGGGGCTCATAGGGCCCCGACCCGCCCCGCCGCAGGCGGGGCAACTAGACACGGAGGTCGGCAATGGTCAACGTCGGTGAAGGGTTCGGCTCGAGTGTGCTCGGGTATCCGCGGATCGGTCCGCACCGGGAGCTCAAGCGCGCGCTCGAGGCGTACTGGCGGCAGGCGATCACCCGGGAAGAGCTGCGCGCGGTGGGACGCGATATCCAGGAGCAGCAGTTCAACGAGCTCGCCGCCACCGGGCTCACCCAGGTCCCGGGGAATACCTTCTCCTTCTACGACCATGTGCTCGACAACGCGCTGCTCTTCGGCGCGGTGCCGTCGCGTTTCGCGGAATTCCGCGCCGATCTGGATCCGCTGGATTTCTATTTCCTGATGGCACGCGGCCGGCCCGATCTACCACCGCTGGAACTGGTGCGTTTCTTCGGCACCAACTATCACTACCGGCAACCGGAACTCGATGCCGATACCGAATTCTCCCTGCATGCCGAGGCGCTGCTGGATGAATGGGACCGGGCGATGGCCGTGGGCATCGAACAGCGGCCGGTGGTGCTCGGGCCGGTGTCGTTGCTGCTGCTGTCCAAAGCGGGGAGTGTGCCCGGTGAATCGGCCGGGTTCGACACCATCGATCTGCTGGACCGGCTGCTCCCGGTCTACGAGCAGTTGTTCGAGATCCTGGCCCGGCGTGGCGCCACCTGTGTGCAGCTGGACGAACCGTGTTTCACCGCCGAACGCTCCGCCGCCGAACTCGCCGCCTTCGAACGCGTCTACGACCGGTTGTCCAAGGCGCCGCTGCGGCCGCGCATCCTGGTCACCGGGCAGTACGGCGATTTCGGGGAAGCGCTGCGCATTCTCGCCGGTACCGGCGTGGAGGCGATCGGCCTCGATCTGGCCTCGTATCGGATGCGGCCCGAAGATCTGGCGCAGATTCCGGGTATCCGCCGCAAACGGCTGTACGCGGGGGTCATCAGCGGCACGAATGTGTGGCGGGCCGACCGCTACGTCACCCTGGAATACCTGAACGAACTCGCCAAAGTGTGCCCGGACCTGGTGGTCTCCACCGGGACCACGCTGCTGCACGTGCCCTACGATGTGCTCGCCGAATACGATATCGACGGGAATGTGGCCGATCGGCTCGCTTTCGCGAAACAGAAAGTCGGCGAGGTCGTCTCACTGGCCAAAGCACTCACCGAGGGGCCCTCGGACAAATGGCGTAAACGCCCCGGCGAAGTGCATTTCAAACAGAAACACGCGGTGCGCCAGCGGGTCTACGCGATCACTCCGCAGATGCGGGAACGTGTCCCCTATGCCGAGCGCCGGGCCGCGCAACAGGAGAAATTGCAGCTGCCGCCGGTGCCGGCCACCACGCTGGGGTCTTATCCGCAGAGCGTCGAAGCCCGGCAGGCCCGCCACCAGCTGGGTGAGGGCCGGTTGTCCTACGACGAATACCGCAAGAAGATCGAGGCGGAGATCGCCGCCACCATCGCGTTGCAGGAAGATATCGGTCTCGATGTGCTGGTGCACGGCGAGCACGAGCGCAACGACATGATCCAGTATTTCGCCGAATTACTGGACGGTTTCGCCACCACGCATTTCGGCTGGGTCCAGGTGTACGGATCGCGCTGTGTGCGTCCGCCGATCATCTACGGCGACGTGTCCCGGCCGGCCCCGATGTCGGTGGAGTGGATCACCTATGCCCAATCGCTGACCGACAAACCGGTGAAGGGCATGGTCACCGGGCCCGTCACGATGGTGGCGCGTTCGTTCGTCCGGCAGGACCAGCCGCTCTACGAGACGGCCGACCAGGTGGCGCTGGCGATCCGCGACGAAGTCGTGGATCTGGAGCGCGCCGGTATCGGCATCATCCAGGTCGACGAACCGGCGCTGCGGGAGCTGTGGCCGGCCCGGCCCGAAGGCCGCGCCGAATACCTGCGCTGGGCGATCGGGGCATTCCGGCTCGCGACCTCCGGTGTGGCGCCCAGTACCCAGATCCACACCCATATCCCGTACTCGGGCCGTACCGAGATCGTGCAGGCCATCGAACAGCTCGACGCCGACGTCACCGCGATCGTGGCCACCCGGTCGATCGAGTGGGTGCTGAAAGCGCTGGAGGAGGACTACGCGTCCGGTCACGGGCTCAGTCACGGGGTCGGTCCGGGCGTATACGAGAGCCGTTCGGCCCGGATCCCGGATATCGACGAACTGGACGAGCTGCTCACCGCGGCTGCCGCGGCGGTCGGCCCGGACCGGCTCTGGGCCAACCCGGACGGCGGCCTCAAGACCCGCCACCACTGGCAGCTCGATCCCGCCCTCCGCAATATGGTCGCCGCCGCCCGCCGCGTCCGCCGCCGCCTGGAATCCGAGCGGTGAGCGCGGCCGCCTGAAACACACACCTTGGCAAGAATCGGTATGCGACGGTAGGCATGGACGCATGAGTAGTGCTGTAGCCGCCTATGCGATGGCCGGACCCGAGGCCGCGTTCGAGAAGGTCACCATCGAGCGCCGGGAGCTCGGACCCCACGATGTCCTGATCGATATCGCGTATGCCGGGATCTGCCATTCCGATATCCACACCGCCCGCAACGAGTGGGGCGGCGCGGAGTATCCGTGTGTGCCGGGCCACGAGATCGCGGGGACCGTCGCTGCGGTGGGATCGGCGGTGACCCGCCACCGGGTGGGCGACCGGGTGGGCGTGGGCTGCATGGTGGACTCCTGCGGAGTGTGCGAGCCATGTCTGGCGGGTGAGGAGCAGTTCTGTACCCGTGGCGCGGTGATGACCTACAACTCCCGGGTGCCGGAGGAGGTGCAGCCGGGCGGGCACACCATGGGCGGATATGCCACCCGGATCGTGGTGACCGAGAACTTCGTGGTCGCCATCCCGGAGGGCATCGATCTGTCGGTGGCCGCGCCACTGTTGTGCGCTGGAATCACCCTGTATTCGCCTTTACGACAATGGGGCGCGGGACCCGGGAAAAAAGTCGCGATCATCGGAATGGGCGGCCTCGGTCATATCGGTGTGAAAATCGCCGCCGCGCTGGGCGCCGAGGTGACGGTGCTCAGCCATTCGCTGAGCAAACAGGACGACGGAAAGCGATTCGGCGCGCACCACTACTACGCCACCAGCGACGCCCAGGTGTTCCGGCAGTTGCGCAGCAGCTTCGATCTCGTCATCAACACCGTATCCGCGGACCTGCCGATCAACGACTACATGAAGCTGCTGCGGCTGGATGGGACGCTGGTCGTGCTGGGGCTGCCGGAGGCCCCGCTCCAGGTCCAGGCCCGGGTGCTGGCCGGCCGCCGGCGTTCGCTGTCGGGTTCGATGATCGGCGGTATCGAGCAAACGCAGGAGATGTTGAATTTCTGTGCCGAGCACGGAATCGGCGCGGAAATCGAGTTGATTTCCGCGGACGAGATCGACAGCGCGTACGAGCGTGTGGTGGCCAGTGATGTGCGCTATCGGTTTGTCATCGATACCGCGACCATCTGAGTGATTCCGCCGGTTCGATCCGGCGGATTGCCGGGTTCGAAGTCGATTCGATCGGTCGCCGTCGAACAATCGGTCACCATCGAACAAAGGGTTTCGGCTCGTGTACGCCGTTTATCCACACTGTGGAGAAGGCTGTGGAAAACCGCGCTCCACGGTGTGGATGAAGGCCGAGCGGCTGTGGATGGATTTCCGGCCGGCAGGGCCCGGGATACGGAATTCTATTGATTCGGTTTCCGCTGGATAACGAGAGGGCCATATACCGATTGCGCCGATCGGCCGGTTCGTGCGGGCAGATGCCGACATCGGGGCCGGTTTTCGCCCGGACGGTGTAAAGGGCCGCCGCGGGGATGTGACATGGATGTGACCGGGGCGGCCCGATGGTAACGAATCAACAGGTATCCGGCCGGTGTCTCCCCAGGCCCGCGCCGCCTGTGGATAACCGGGGATGCCTGTGGATAACTTGCGACAAGGAGAAGAAACTCGACTGCTGCGCGTTGATCCGGGCGACAATGGTCGTGATCGGCTGCGGCAGCGGGAGGCTCCTTGGACAACCAGTGGCAGAGCGCCGGCTCCCGCGGGCCCACCGGCGGGGCCCGCGTGCTCGTTACCGTCTTCGCCGCGGTGCTGGCTCTGGGGGCACTGTTCGGCTACCGGGGCGAACTACCCGGCCTGGCGCAGCCCGGCCGCAGTGCCGTCGCCACACCCGTCCGTCCCGCACCGCGGCCGCCGCTGAACGCGAGCGAGGTGACCCGCGGTGTCTCGCCGGTACTGGTGAACATCACCGCCGCCGCCCGTCCGTTCGGGGCCGCGGCGGCCGGATCCGGAATAGTTCTCACCGGAGAAGGACAGGTACTCACCAGCCACCATGTCGTGAAGGGCGCGAAGACGGTCCGGGTCAGTCGCGTCGCCGACGGTGCCGTATACACCGCCGAGGTACTCGGCTACGACGCCCGCGCCGATATCGCCCTGCTCTCCCTCGCCGGCGCGCGGGGGCTGGCCACCGCGCGTATCGGCAGTTCGGCCGGGCTGCGCATACGGGACGAGGTCCTGGCCATCGGTAACGCCGGCGGAAGCGGCACGGCCACCGCGGTCACCGGGGAGATCAGCGATCTGGACAGCACGATCATGGCCTTGAACCAGCAGGACCTGTCCCGGCAGGCACTGACCGGGATGCTGGAGATCGAGGCGGCGGTCAGCGCGGGCCAGTCCGGTGGGGCGGTGACCGATTCCACCGGTGCGGTCGTCGGGGTGATCGCCGCGGCATCCGGTAATCGGGATCCACCACCCGGCGCGGCCGAGGACCCACCCAACGGTTACGCGGTCCCCATCGACGCCGCCATGCGGATCGTGCAGCAGATCCGGTCCGGTACGCCCACCGAATCCGTGCACATCGGTCCCACCGCCACCCTGGGGGTACTGATCTCCGACGCGCGACCACACGGCGCCCGCATCGATATGGCGATCCACGGTCTGCCCGCGCAGGCGGCGGGCCTGACAGCCGGGGAGATCATCACCTCGCTGGACGGTCGCGCCGTCACGAGTGCGCGCGCGCTGCGCGCGGCGATCGACACCCGCAAACCGGCCGAAACGGTGCGGCTGGGTGTGCGGGGGCAGGACGGCAGCGAACGGTTCGTCGTGGTGCGGTTGGTCGCCGGCACACCGGGTTAGGGGCGGGCCGGCGACGCGTTCAGAACAGCGACAGCCAGTAGTCCTGGAAACGGAGGAACACCAGCACCAGCACCACGGCGTAGAAGACCGCGACGAAGGTCCAGCGCCATTCCGCGATCACCCGCAGCGCGCCCCGATCGTTACCCCACAGCTGTTCGGTGAGTACGGCGAGCAGGGGTGTGATGATCGCCCACACCAGCATGCAGTAAGGGCACAGCGCATTGATGCGGTACAGGCTCTGGAAGATCAGCCAGCAGATGAACAGCGTTCCCGCGGCCGTCCCCAGCCACAGCCCGGTCCAGATCCAACGGGGCAGCCCCATCCCCGCGACCGAGAGCACACCGAGCGTCACGACCACGGAGAACCCGGCCACCCCGATGATCGGGTTCGGGAAGCCGAGCACCGCCGCCTGATCGGTAGCCATCACCGAACCGCAGGACAGCACCGGGTTCAAACTGCACGAGGGGATGTAGCCGGGCTCACTGAGCAGTTTGAAATCCTCGACCAGCAGGACGAACGCGGCGACCCAGCCGGCCAGGCCGCACAGCAGCATTGTCCAGGCGGCAGGCGGCGAAGTGCGGATCACCGGCCCGCAGCCGCCTGGATCGCGGCGGTCAGCGGCGCGGTGTCGAAGCCCGTGCGGTCCTGGTTCAGCGTGAGTTCGACCTTGTCACCGTTGACGAAAACCGTCGGCGTACCGTCGATCCCCTCGTCCAGCGATTCCTGGGATTTCGCGGCGACGAAACCGTCGTATTTGCGGTCGGTGATGCAGTCGGCGACGGCGGGGTCGGTATAGCCCGCCTGCTGGGCGATGGCGATGAGCTGTTCGTCGGTCAGGCCGGCGCTGCGTTCGGGCGGCTGCTGCTCGAACATGAGCTTCAGCCAGTCCTGATATTTGTCGGTACCGGTCTCGGCGACACAGTAGGAGGCGTTCGCGGCCCGGGTGGAGTATTCGGTACTCGACATCTGGTCGAGGTAGCTCACGATGTTGTATTCGATCGCGGCGGTGCCGTCGGCGACCGATTTGCTCAGCAGTTCGCCGTGGTCGGCCTCGAACTGTTTACAGACCGGGCACTGCATATCCGCGACGATCCGCACGATCGCCTTCGCTTCCGGTCGCCCCACCCGGATGGCGCCGTTATCGGTTGCCACCGCCGGGACGGCGCCCACCTCGCCGGAACCGGAGTTGCGCACGGCCAGGCCGATACCGATCGCCGCGACCAGCGCGACCAGTACGGCGGCCACGCCGACCTGTATCGCGATCTTGCGGTTGCGGTCCGCGCGCGCGCCCGCCGCCAGCGGATTCGGCCGCCCGGGGTTTTTGCTCACCGTGCGTTCACCACGCCTTTCCCTCGCCTCGCCTGCCCCGGCCACTTGTAGGTTCACCAGGGGGCGCCGGGTTGCCCGGCGCATCGCCCATCATTGTCCGGCTTGCTGAGAGTTTCCATAGCCCATCGATCCGCGCCGGTCAGGCTGTGTCGAGCCGGCGCAGTTCTTCAGCCGGGTCGAAATTCGCCGGCGGCCAGCTCAGATCCAGTTTCTCCAGCGCCTCGATGAGCAGTTCGGTCACGGCCAGGCGCGAGAACCATTTCGCGTCGGCGGGCAGCACATACCAGGGTGCGTAGTCGGTGCAGGTGCGGTCCAGCAGATCCTGATAGGCCTGCTGGTAGGCGGGCCAATAGGCGCGCTCGTCGATATCGCCGGGGCTGAATTTCCAGTACTTGTCCGGTCGTTCCAGCCGCTCGCGCAGCCTTTTCTTCTGTTCGTCGAGCGATACGAACATGGCGACCTTCACCAGTGTCGTTCCCGCCTCGGTCAGCTCCTGTTCGAAATCGTTGATCTCGGTGTAGCGCTGCTGCCAGACCGCTTCGGGCACGAGCTCGTGCACCCGGGCGACCAGCACGTCCTCGTAATGTGAGCGATCGAACACCCCGAGTTGCCCACCACGCGGCAGGGCTTTGCGGATCCGCCACAGGAAGTGATGCCGCTTCTCCTCCGCGGTCGGCACGCCGAACGCGGCGTGATCGACGCCCTGCGGGTCCACCGAGCCGATGACATGACGCACGATCCCGCCCTTGCCGGCGGTGTCCATGCCCTGCAGGATCAACAGCACGCTGCGCTTGTCACCGGAGCGTCCGTTTGCGTAGAGCTTCTCCTGTAAACCGGCCAGCACCTCGCCGCGTTCGGCCAGCAACGCTTCTCCATCCTTTTTGCGACCCTCGAACCCGGGCCGGGCGGAGGTGTCCATATCGGCGATACGCAGGCCGTCGGCGCGCAGGGCCCGGCTCGCGGGAATTTTCCATAGCTCGGACATCCGACAGACCTATCACAGTCCGGGAGTGCTGCCGTGGATGCGGGCCAGGCTCTGCAGGTTGTCGGCGAACTCGGCATCGCTGACCGGTGCGAGGGTCAGTACATCGGCGGTGGTGAGCAGATAGCGGCCGTCGTCCCGGATATCGAGCCAGCTACGGTGCAGCGTGGGCGGTGACATGGGCTCGTCCGGCGCCACCGTGACGGTGATGAAACCGCGGGCGTCGACGGGTTCGCGCAGCGCCGCGCGGAAGCGCGCGGCGTCTCCGTCTCCGTCGCAGGGGGACAGTGGGGCATCGGTGAGTACCGCGTCCTGGGGCTGGTGGAACGGGCCGTGGGCGCCGGGGCGGGCGGAACCGATCAGCTGCACCAGCCGGCCCCCGAGGTCCCGGGCATGACACATATGGACGGTGACCTTCGTGGGTGTGGCGTGCAGAACGGCGGCGTGATGATCGATAACGGCGGCGAAGCCGAGGATCTGCTCGGTATGCGGCTGGTCGCCGTGGCGGATGAGCGCCGGTCGCTCTCCGGAAATCGTGACTGCGGTGGCGTCCGGGCGGGCGCAGAGCATGAGCGCGGCTGCCAGATCCGGGTCGGCCTGTCTGGCGAACCGCTGTGGTAATCGCAGCGCATCCAGTTCCGATTCGGTGCGCACGGCGCTGGCCGGGGCCAGATTCACCGGGTAGGGCCGGCGGTCCAGGCTTGTCTCATTGGCCCAGACGTAACTGAACTCGTCCGGAGTCAGGATCCACTTCACCGGCGCGGGCTCCCGCCGGTGCCGGTGGATCCGTCGGGGAACCGGGGTACCCGGTCGCCGGAAGCCGGGAGGGTGGGGTTGTAGATGGTGGTCATCGCGTCCTGCGCATCGGCGGCGGCCGCGGCGGCGGCGATATCGTGGTCCATCCGGCGGCGGCCGCCGTGTACGGCCTCGGCCGCCGGGTCGTCGAGAGGCCGATAGGGCTGCGGCGGGGCCAGTGCCGACCGCAATGTCTGTGCCGCTTCGGTATTTCCCTCCATCAATCGCTGGAGTGCGCGGCACGCCGCATAGGTCTCGTCACCGCCGGCGATGAACTCCCGCGTCGCTTGCCGGGCCGCATCCGCGGAATGCCCCGACCAGCGCTCGAATTCGCGACGGGTGGTGTCGGCGAACGCGGCGAAGGCATTCGCCACGGCGTCCGCGTTCGACTGCCACGCCGCGGCGGCAGCGCCGAGCGCACCGGGATCGAGCGCCTCGTGTACCCGGTCCCAGATCTCCTGATGGGTGAAACTGCCGAAACATTCGCGTTCGGGTGCGTAGGGCGGATCGTTGCCGGCGGGTTCAGCCATGGCTGTCCTCATGGTGGCGGTCGCGGTCGAGACCGGGATGAGCCGCCACCACGGAGAGGGCGGCGCGGTTGGCGAGATCGGCCTCGGCGAGCCGGCCGCCGGCGGCGAGATAGGCGGCCTTGAAGCAGAGCGCGGTCTCCTGGAGCGCGGTGAGGGTGGCCAGGTACTGCACCGCCTTATCGCGGAACCCCGCGGCAAGGGCGTGGCCGGTGGGCAGATCGGGGAAGCCCGCGGTGCCGTGGGTTTCGGCGATGCGGTGGCCGCCGGCTCGCGCCGCTTCGAGGTCGGCGACCAGGACGTCGCATGCCTGCGCCAAACGCAGTGCGACGTCTTCGGCGAGGGTGAAGGCGTTTTCGCCCCCGGCCGTGGCCGCGGTGTAGAGCCGGCGGGCCGTGTTCTGCCCCACCTCCGGTACCGACATCTGGAATCCCCCTTCCGGCCCGTGGGTACGCCAGCCGACTCTACCGACGAGTAGCCGCGGATGCGCGGGATAACCCGCCGGTCATAGGGATTCGGCTGTGAATTGGCGCACGCGTGACGGGGCGCGGGCAGCAGTGTATCGAAGGGTGGCAACGGGTCGAGCACTTCTCTCGCGGAATCCGTCAGACGCCGGACGTCGCCGACCGGCCGGCCTCGCGGCCCGCCGCTCCCGCGGCCGGGCGGGTGGCGGTCACGTATTGGAACAAGCGGTGTACGGATTGGTCGATATCGACCAGCCCGGCTTTCGCGAACAGCTCCGGGAAGGTTCGGCCGCCGAACATGCGCAGTCCGCTCACTCCCGCGGTGAGCCGGGTGAGTTCGCCGACCGGGTTGTCCGGGCGATGGCTGGTGGTGATGGCGATCCGGCCGCCGGGCGCCAGCACGCGGATCATCTCCCGGGCCGCGACCAGTGGGTCGGGAATGAGGTACAGCGCGCCGAAACAGCAGACGGCGTCGAAGGTCTCGTCGGCGAACGGCAGATAGCGCGCATCGCCGCGTACATATCCGGCGCGCGGCCCGGCATTGTCGGCGCGGGCGCGCGCCAGCATGGGCGGCGAATAGTCGATCCCCGTGACGTAACCGTCGGCCGGTACGTGCTCACTCAGGAAATGGGTGAAATTACCCGGTCCGCAAGCGATGTCGAGGACCCGCCGCGACCTGTCGAGGTGCAGCGACTCCACCGCGAACCGGCGATCGGCGGCGGTGGTGCGGCCGGTGGCCAGATAGAACACCGTGGGCCGCCAGACTTTTTCGTAGACCGCCGCCAGTGCCGGGGCGTTCATGGTGCGCCGAGCGAGATTCATCCCAGCGGCTCGACATCGATCGTCATCCCGGCCGCGCGCAGCCGCGCGGTCAGCGCGTCGCCCATGGCCGCGGCGGGCGTCAGCACACCGGCGAGCTCGGGTTTGTCGTCGAAGGCCAGTGCGAGACCGCTTTCGCCGAGCATGACCGAGGTCGCCTTGTACCCGGGGTCACCGAGACCGGCGAAATCGGCGCGATACCGCGCGCCGGAAGAGGTGCGGGTGTAGGTGCGCATGCGGAACCAGCCGCTCTCCCGGGTGGCTTCGCTCGGGCCGGTGCCCGGCGCGGGCAGCACCCGGTCGAGCACCGCGCGACCGGCGCCGAACCGGGACAGCAGACCACCGACCGCCATCCCGGCGACGATACCGCCGGAGATACCCGCCGCGATCACCGGCGCCAGGAGCGAGTTCCCGGCGCCCATGGTCTCTCGGTAGCGGAAGTTCTTGCCGTACACCCAGCCGAGCAGGCCGTTGCTCCGGCGCACGATCTTGGTGTTGTGCGAGGCCATGACGAATGTGCCGACCCAGCCGTCCAGACTCGGATCGATCTCGCGTCCCCGCTGCAGGGTGAGATCGGACTGGCGGCCCACCTCGGGGTCCATGGACCTGTCGGGGCTCAGCGAATAGGGGTGACCGAGTACCGCGCCTTTCGATCTGTCCGCCGCGACCGCCTCCATCATCGCCCGGCCGGAATCGATGGTGCCGCCGCTGACCCCACCGCGCAGGGTCGCGACCAGGGTGGTGTCGCCGAGCTCGCCGGTGTTGTCCGCGACCGTCCTCCGATAGAGCTGATAGACGCTCAGATCCGAAGGGATCGAATCGTATCCGCACGAGTTCACGATCTTGGCGCCCGTGCGCGCGGCCGCGTCGTGGTAGGCGTCGATGGCGTCGCGGATGAACAGCGGTTCACCGGTGAGATCCGCGTAGTGGGTACCGGCCTTCGCGCAGGCCGCGACCATCGGCATCCCGTAGCGCAGGTACGGCCCGACCGTGGTGATGACCGCGGTCGTGCGGGCGGCGAGGGCGTCCATCGACTCCTGATCGGTGGTATCGGCCACCACCAGACCCCAGTCCGCGGCCCCGATCTCGTCGCGTACCGAGGCGAGTTTGCCCGCCGAACGTCCGGCCAGCGCGATACGCGCCCCGGCCGGCGCCGCGCCCAGCAGGTACCGGGCGGTGAGCTTGCCGACGAAGCCGGTCGCGCCGAAGACGATCAGGTCGAATTCGCGAGTGTCGGTCATGGATAGAACCCCTTGGATATGTCCGGTTACCGCGGCTAACCCGTACGCCGCTTACCGCGTTTGGCCGGCCGGCGCCCCGCCAGCCACTGTCGATGGAGGCGCCCGAGTTCGGTGACCGGCTCCTCGCCGTACAACCATTCCCGGGCGATGCGATGCCAATTGGCGGTCGCCTCGAGCTGACCCAGCATGCCGAAGGTCAAGAAATCGGCCCGCCGCGAGAACAGATGCTCCGGCGGCAGATTCTGTTGTTTCATCCCGGAGAATTCACTGGACCGCGGGTCCACTGCCAGCAGGAACGCGCCGCTGGCCAGTTCCGGGGTGATGGTGAGTTCCTGGTCCACCAGGCACCATTCCGATGCCGAGAGCACATACTCCAGGCATTCCTCGACCCCGATCTCGTCCGCCGAATCGATGATCCCGCGCTGGATCATCAGCTCACGCAGATCCGCGCCGCGGTCCTCGGCGGCCGCGCACAGGCAGATCGCCTCGAATCGGACATGGTCGGGATCCATCCGGTTGAACAGTCCGAAATCGAGGAACCCGACCCGGCCGTCCGCGGCGAGCAGCACATTACCCGGGTGCGGGTCGCCACAGAATTCGTTGAAATCGAACAGCGATCCCACATAGAAGCGATAGATGATCTCGCCGACCCGGTCGCGATCGGGTTGCGGCATCCGGCGGATGTCCTCGAACGCGGTACCGGCCAGATACTCGGTGACGAGCACCCGCCTGGTGCTGTGTTCGAGAACCGGCCGCGGGATGACGACGAAGGGGTGGTCGGCGTAGAGCTCCGCGATATCGCGCTGGGTTTCGGCTTCGATGTGATAGTCCAGTTCGGCTTCCATGTTCAGCCGCAACTCGTCGAGGACCGCCGGAGTGACCCACGGCATCGCCGACTGCAGGACCCGCCGGAACATGTTCAGATTTTTCAGATCCGCCCGGACCGCCGCATCGATACCCGGATACTGCACCTTCACCGCGACCTCGCGGCCGTCGTGCAACCGGGCGAAATAGACCTGCCCGATGGAGGCAGCCGCGATGGCCTCGGGTTCGAACTCGGCGAACACCGCGTCCAGCGGCTGCCCGTAGTCCTCTTCGATCACCGCGCGCATGGCCTCGAACGACACCGACGGCGCGGCATTGCGCAGTACCGCGAGCCGTTTCTGGAACCGTTCCCGATGCTCCGGTGGCACCAGGTCCAGGTCGAGTACCGACATCATCTGGCCGAGTTTCATGGCCACGCCCTTCATGGTGCCCAACACCATGACCAGCTGTTCGGTACTGCGCAGGATCGACTCCTCGGCCATCCGGGCACGGACTGCCTCGGACCGGCCGCGCATCGAGAGCCGGGCGCGTTGTTTGCGCATCATCGAACCGGCCGCCACCGCACCCAGCTTGGTGCCGCGGGCCAGCCGGGATGTCGGCACTTGTTTCGCCATCGAGGAACCTCCGTTGGTGCCGACGCCGCGCCTACGACGACAGAAGAACACCCTCGGTTCCTCGTCACCGCACGGCAATCAGACTAGCCAACCCGGACGGGTTGTCGAGCCGGGCGAGCTCGTCGGCTCAGCCGGCCTGGTCGTCGGGGGAAACCGGGGGCAGCACATGCTCCTGTTCGGCGAACCTGGTCCGCGAACCGCCGGCGCGGGCCATTCCCTCGATGGCACTCCATACCATCATCGTGAGGTAGTCGATGACCTCTTCTCGGGGCAGCGTCTTGTGGGTGGTCCACCAGTGGGTCGCGAGCTGGATGCCGCCGACCAGCACATAGGACCACAGCATCACCCCTTCGGTCTCGATACCGCGGGCGCTGCCGCGTTCGGTGATGGCGGCCGCGACGACCTCCGCGAACAGCCTCTCGAAATCGGCCAGCGACGACGGATCACCCGACCCGGTGCCCATGATGAACCGGTACACCTCGGGATCTTCGTCGACCGCCCCGACGTATTCGGCCAGCGCCGACCGCACCAGCTGGTATTCGTCGGCATCGAGGCTGATCGCGCCGTACACACGCGGCATCAGGGTGATCTCGATGAACCGCTGCATAGCGGCGTTGACCAGGTCGTTCTTATCGGAGAAGTAGCGGTAGAGGACGGTTTTGGACACACCGATCTCGGCGGCGATCTCGTCCATACCGGCGCTCCCGCCGCGGGTGCGCACCGCGGCCAGCGTGCCGTCGACGAGTTCCTCGCGGCGGTCGATCTTGTGTTGACGCCAGCGCCGTTTGCGCCCGTCGGTCCGCGGGGTACGCACCGGCGCCGATCGATCGGCGGATGTCCCGATATCGAGCAGGTCTTCGGTGGACAGCGTGGGCTCCTCGGTCCGGACGGTTCACGTGCGTTCCACTCTAGGCCCCATCCCTACCCGGGTGGCTCGTTTGGCCCTTGTGCAACCGATCCCACACTCGTGTACCCGCCGGCTATCCGATCAGCTCCATCGGCGCCGAGAT